>JANQKF010000029.1 GCA_028281285.1 Cyclobacteriaceae bacterium | reverse complement strand
ATAGTAGTAGCTGCCTCTGCCTATATCACCGCAATCGAAGGTGTCTCTGTCTAAGCTCAACGTGATGCACGCGGTATTGTCATAGCTACCGCCATCTACATGGCTTGGGTCGATGGTTACTGTACCATCGGCTCCTAAGCTCACCGTGATGTTCTGCGCGACTGCGGTCGGTGCAATCTCATCCAATACAGTCACTTCTACCGCTACCGTTGTTGTGTTTCCACTCTGGTCGGTCACGGTCAAATTCACCGTGGTCTGGCCTAAATCATTGCAGGTAAAGGTGCTTTGATCAAGACTAGTGTTTACAATAGAGCAGTTGTCAGAGGTGATCACTGTACCTTCTGGTACGGGCTGATCTACACAGTTCGTAATATCTAAGTTAAAGTCGCCTTGGACTTCTTTGCCGGCTCTGTTGGTGTAGAAGAACCAACCACTCATGCCGTAGTTACCGTTCTTGCTATTAGCGGCTTCTCCTACCTGGAATCCGTACCTGTAATCGGATGGAGCGTGGCTTAGTTCCACTTCGTCTCCGGCATTTCTGCCCAGGCCGGTCAGCTTACTGCCTCCCCCCATCTCATAGTAGGTCCAGTCTAAATAATTATCTCCGGCTAATCCTTTTTCATCCTTATAACTTCTACCTAATCCACTCCATTCACTCCAGTTTCTGCCATTAACAAGGATTAGCGTCACAGCCCACTGATCAGTAGCGTCCGAGGTGCTTTTTAGTGTTCCGGATACTGAAGCGGAACCATCGGTGTTTTTTACCAGACTTCCTCCTTCAGCATCAAAGACAAAACGCGTGTTTTGAGGATATTGACGGTATCTCCACCAACCCCATCCTTTTCTGGACTTGGTCTTCACATACTTGCTCAACCACATCGCATGGTAGGAGGCTTTGCTTACCTCACACTCCTGACCTGTTACGATATCCTCTTCGCTTAAGATCAGTACATCTTCCGGATTTATAGTGGCCTGACCGTTTTCATCAAGCTCTACAGAGATATCTTTTGTGCCGACAACTGGCGGAAGGATATCTTCCACTATTACTGTTACTTCTGCGGTAGAGACATTGTCATTTACATCGGTGGCGGTGATGGTTACGGTGTTGTTTCCAAGGTTCTCACAATTAAAGCTGGTGATATCTATAGTAACACTGGCTACTCCACAGTTATCATATGTGCCTCCGTCTACATCCTGAGTGGTAATACTTGCACTACCGTTTTCATCCAACTGAATAGTGATTGGATTGGTGATAATCATAGGACCGGCAGTATCGACTACGGTGATCGTAGCTGTACCACTGCTTTCATTGCCATTCACGTCAGTCACTGTCAAGGTCACCGTATTAGCGCCTAAACTCGAACAATCAAAGCTGCTTTTATCCAACGCAATGCTCTGAATACCACAAGCGTCAGTTGAGCCATTGTCAATATCGCCAGCTGCGATCGTGGCTTTACCATTTTCATCCAAAGCAATCGTGATATCCTGGGTCACCACGTTTGACGCTTCATTGTCCTCTACAGTCACCATGAAAGAAGCGGAAGAAGTCCCCACTGGATTAGTGGCGGTTGCGGTAACCGTAGTGGTACCTACCGCAAAGAAACTGCCTGGCTGAATATCATAAGTAATCGTTGATGCCGGTATCGCTGTAGTCTCGGAGGCCTCAAAGTTTACAATAGCTCCGCATTCTCCTACATCAGTATTGACCGTAATATTGGCCGGCACTACAATTTGTGGTGGAATACCGGTCACTGTTACGTTGAAGGAGGTCGAAGCTGTATTACCAGAAGCATCGGTAGCGGTATGGGTCACCGTTGTTGTTCCAATTGGGAAGGTAGCTCCGCTGGCCAAGCCCGCTGTCAATGTAGTGGTTACCGGGCAATTGTCAGTTCCAACTGGAGTGGCATAATTCACCTCGGCACCCGCAGCGCTGGTGGCAAACACATTAATGTCGGCTGGAGCGGTGATTTCCGGAATGATGTTGTCAATTACCGTAACAGTAGCCGTTCCGCTTGATGAGTTGCCGTGAATATCAGTAACTGTCAAGGTCACCGTATTGTCTCCAACATTCGAACAATCGAAAGAAGTGACATCCAATACTCTGGTATCAATTCCACAGTTATCCGTCACTCCGCCATCAATATCATCTACAGAGATGCTAGCATTACCGTTTTCATCCAGGAACACAGTGACATCATTCAACACGGATGCACCGCCTGCTGCTGCCAGAATCTGAATCTGTACGCCATCTCCTCCGATACCGGCATTGATAAAATCATTTCCGGTCATCATAATCTCAGTAAAGGTTCCCGAGATACGGAATGTACCCTCTACTGAAGCAGGATTACCAAAAATCGTATTGCCGGTGATGCCTTCGAACCCATTTCCTCCACCACTTAGTAGGGTGACAGGGCCATTAAAGGTATAATCTCCCTGCATATTGCTGAAGTAGAATATCGGATCAGTAACAGGGCTGGAGAATCCGATCACCATCACGTCTCCCTCTTCCTTAAATTCTGCTCGTGCATTTTCTCCAAGCGGAATAGCCGGGTTGAAGAAAGTGGCATTGCTAAAGATGGTGCTGTTATCACTAAAGCGCCCATTGCCTATCACGGCTGTGGTACCTGGAGCACCCAAAGTCACCGTAATACCAGCGCTGGTCAGCGTACCCGTTGAATTAGACGTCCAATCCACATATTCTGGGGTACCTCCCCCTGAAGTGATAATCGGAGCTTCAGTATCTTCAACCGTCACAGTAAATGATGCCGAAGAAGTACCCACAGCGTTGGTTGCTATAGCGGTTACCGTTGTGGTCCCAACAGGGAAGAACGTTCCCGGCTGGATATCGTAAGTAATCGTTGAAGCTGGAATCCCGGTGGTTTCTGTAGCTTCAAAGTTTACAATTGCTCCACATTCGCCTGCATCATTGCTTACCGTGATATTCGCTGGCACCACGATTTGTGGCGGTATACCTGTCACCGTCACATTAAAGGAATGGGAGGCTGTATTACCTGATCCATCCGTAGCTGTAAATGTGACCAGCGTAGTACCAATTGGGAAGGTTTCTCCTGTGATTAAGCCTGCGGTTAATTCGGTAGTTACTGAGCAATTATCTATTCCAACTGGAGCTGTATAGTTCACAACAGCTCCCGCTGCGCTAGTAGCAAATACATCGATATCAGATGGACCGGTAATTTCCGGAGCAATGTTGTCTTCGACAGTCACATTCGCTGTACCTGTTGATACATTGCCGTTGACGTCTGTTACGGTTAATGTTACCTGAGTTCCTGAAACTGCACCTCCAATAGCGGTTTCTGTGGTCCAAGCTGTTCCTGAGAAAAGCGTACCATCACTTCCTCCTACGAGGTTGGCAAATGTAGTTCCTGTACCTTCATCAAATCTGTAATAGCCAATCAGATTAGCCGAACCAGGGGCAATTGTAGTTGCGGCATTGTCAGTTATCTCGGTCTGAGTTCGAATATCATCCCAAACCCTGATTTCGTCCATTTGACCAGTGAAATAGCCTGCATGACTACTACCAAAGAAGATCGAAGTGGCATTATATTGTTCCCATGCACCTGCAGAGAATGTACGTTTTAGGTCTCCATCAACATAAAGGCTCCAATTTGTGCCATTGTGGATCACAGCTACATGGTACCAGGTATCTAGATCGGGCACAACACCGGGCATTACGTAAAAGTTGCGATCGACCTTTAATACCAGGTTACCAGCAGACTGATAATAGAACAACATGTAGGGATTATTATTGGTTACCGAATTGCCCCATTGTGCAATTGATCCATCTTGTCGTTTCGTAAATCTTAAGTTGGCTTCAAAGGTGAATCCAGACAAATTCCTTCCATCAAGCGGAACAGATGCAAAATCGTTGATTCCATCAAAATCCAAGGCATAGCTCGAACTTGGAACTGCAACATCACCACAATCAAAAGTGGTTTGATCCAAGGTGATGCTTGCAATCTCACAATTGTCGAAAGATCCATTATCAATATCCTGAGGGGTAATGCTCGCATTGCCATTGGCATCCAGTTGAACCGTGATGTCCTGCGTAATCACCGTTGGACTGATGTTATCTTCTTGAATTATATCGACTACCTCAACCGAATTGGAACAACCATTTGCGTCTCTGATATGCACAGCATAGCTGCCTGCAGCAAGTCCGGTGAATTCGTTGGAAGCCTGATAGTTGATTCCTCCATTGATCGAGTATTCATAAGGTGCAGTTCCACTGGTCGCTGTTACTGTGATACTTCCTGTATTGTCTCCAATACAAACGAATCCTTGAGATACCACAGTGGCCGTTGGTAGTGGATTCACTGTTATGGCATGATTGAATATCACAGTACATCCGAAGGTGTTGACCAAAGTGTAGGTAATATTCGTACTACCGACCGAAACGGCTGTTACATTTCCGTTGGCATCCACTGAGGCAATTCCGTCAGCGTCACTGGCCCATACTCCACCAGCTACATTGGCTGTCAATTGAGTACTTCCATCAATACAAATCTCAGCATCACCGGATATGGTCACGCTTGAGCTATAAATTTCTGAAGTCGTAGTTCGGAAACCTCCTGAGAGTAAGACTCTTCCATCATTGAGAAGGAAAGAAGCATGGTTATTTCTTTGGGCCAACATCTGAGCTGAATCGTCCCAGGTATTGGTCACCGGGTCATACACCTCTGAAATAGCATTGTTAGAAGAGTTGCCACCAACAAGAAGTACCTTACCATTGGCCAATAAGTTGGCTGTATGTATTTGCCTCGCACGGTTCATTGGTGCTGCAAAAGTCCAGGTGTCCGCTATCGGGTCGTAAAGTTCTGCCGTAGTGTTAGAACCAACACCTCCTACTACCAGTACTCTACCATCATTCAACAAGGTAGCGGAGTGGTAATATCTTCTATTGTTGATAGGAGCAGCAGCCGAAATCGTATTAGTTGCTGGATCATAGATTTCTACTTCATAAGGTAGTTGGCCATAGGCATTAGCTCCACCAACAATCAATACACGTCCATCTGCCAATAAGGTGGCGGTATGGTTGTTCCGGTCTTTCGCCAGATTAGGACCATAACTCCAGGTTCCTGAAGCCACATCGTAAATCTGGGTCTCATCCTTGGTCAGTGTTGGTCCGAATCCTCCGGTTACCAATACATTGCCATTATTCAGTAAAGTAGCCGTGGCCCTCAAAGTAGGCTCCATCATATTTCCTGTTGGAGACCAAGTACCTGTATTCGGATCATACAAATCTGAACTCTGGGTATAACCAATAGTCCCATTAAACCCAGTGGTAACAAGAACTTTTCCATTTTGTAGCAACACGGCATTGTGCTCTGCTCTTCCGACTGTCATGTCACCCGTAGCGGTCCATTGGCCGGTGGCAGGATCATAGATTTCCGTGGTCTTTTCGCCATTATTTCCGAATGAATACCCACCTGTGAGCAATACTCTTCCATCCTGAAGTTTGGTACCTACTACAGAATTTCTCTCGACACTGATACTTCCAGTGGCCGTCCACTCAGCAGGTGCTTCAATAGTATTAAGGTTCACTACAAAAGCATTGGAAGTCACGGTATAACCACCTGCGTTTGAAGCTTCGGCAGTATATGAACCTGGCTCTGTTGCCGTGAAAGTGGTGCCCGTTCCTACCTGAGTCCCATCTTTCTTCCAAACCACCGAAGTCACATCTGCTGAAACTGTGGCAATCAAATCGGATGGTGGGCATGGATCTCCAGACACTGAAATGGTAGGAGCAATTACATTGACCGTTCTTGTAATGGTCTCGGATTCATTTCCTGAACCATCCACGGCTTTATAGCTGAGTGTATAGCTTCCTGGAGTTGAAAGGGTTACAGTTCCAGTCGTTTCAACGGTTGCCGAACAATTATCATTGGCAGTTGCTCCTGGGTCGCTAAATGTTCCGTTGGCTTCAACGTCAAGTGATGCAGCTCCATTCAAAGTAATGGACGGAGCAATATTGTCCTCGATCATAACATTGGCAATTGCTGTTGAGGTGTTGCCACTTGCGTCTGTCACAGTTAAGGTAACTGAAGTTCCCGAACTGCCAGCTGAAGTATGGCTTAGTGAGATTTGATAAGTAAAACCTCCTAAACCACTCGCCAATACTGTAGCATTAGTACCATCTAAATCGCTACGGACAATTTGCTGTGAACCATAGTTAACAAAATAAACTTGTGAATTAGCTTCATCAATATCAAAACCAAAGAGAGAGGAATAACCTGAAAAAGCCACAGTTGGTGGATTTGATCCAACCTTTTTCATTAATGATCCTGCATTTGTACTATTGAATACAGACCAGTACAGCGTATTCGTACTAGACACATAATAAACCCCACCAAATAGAGATGAGGTACCTGTATCTACATAAGATTCATTATGGCCAGTACCATCGGTTTTGACAGTCCCGATTTTACCATTACCTGCCCAATTGGCAAAATATAAGTCGTTGTTGACCTTATCTAAAACAATACTACTTGAACCATAAGAATTTGTCGCTATGGTAGTTTGGGTAGTGCCATCATAAGATATTTTAAGCACTCTCTTAGCACCCGAGGCCTCAACTAAATAAACCAATTGATTATCTACATCTAAGGTTAAACCATAGGCAATTCCTAAACCACTGGCGATCACGGTTTTGTTTGTCCCATCCTTGTTGGCTTTAATTAAGGTATGTGCATTACCGTCAACATAAAACACTTTATCATTGACTTCATCATAATCTACACTCCAAGTTGATGCATTTGGATTAAATAAGTTTGATATGCTGCCATTTGAAATATCTCCTTCAGAAAATTGTTGACTCCCTGCACGATAATAAAAAAAGCCTTGGGCCGAAGTACCACCTTCCAACGCAAGATCATCACAGTCAAAAGTGGTTTGATCCAAGCTCAAAAACACCGTTCCCGAATCATCGGAAGAGCCGTTATCAATATCTTCAGGAATAATTGAGGCATTGCCATTAGCATCCAATTGTACGGTGATGTCTTGTGCAATTGCGGTTGGTGGTGTCGTGTCCGGAGCTGTTCCATTTGCAGCGTCTTGAATTTCAGACGGAGTTCTCACCACATTTGACAGTCTTACATCATCCAGTAGACCATTCATTAGGTTACATCGGCAACCATCGGGTTGTTGGCGGCCTATATTTAGTTCAGAGTTATTGAAGAAAAGTCCTGATGGCCGTACAAAGGTATCGGTCAACACCCCATTGGTATAGAGTTTCAGTGTTCTTGTATTTCCATCCCAGGTCATGGCTGCATGAAACCATTGATTCACCGGTGTGCTGGAAGTACTGTAAGACCATCCTCCCCATGGATTATAGAAACCTAACCCAGGTTGACCATTGGGGTTGGACATGAAAAGGAAGTTGTAATTCCCTCTGTCCACAATGGCGTTGTTTACATTATCGGTCTGATATACCCAGGCCTCAATAGTCATTGAGTTTTTCATGGTATTCATAGTCGCATTATGGGGAACTCTGACATATCCACTACCGGGAAAATTGAGTGCCGTTCCCGCCCCTGAATAGGCCGATGAAGCCACAAAAGATAGAGGCCCTACGAAGGTCCCGTTGAGCCCGTTTGCAGATTGATCTCCTACTGTTGTACCAGAGCCTTCATTCATGCTCCAATAGCCCACCGTATTGGCATCCACCTGACCCATGACAGGAGACAGTAAAAACAATAGAAAAATAAACGCGAAAAGGTTTCGAGTGACTTTCGAAAGCTTTATTGCGCGCGCATCAATGTCTTGTGGGAAAACAGCAGGCACTGCTCCCAAATGTTGAAAGGTTTCCATACAATTCGTGTTTTGGTCGAATAATCTTGCCTTGGGTGAAGTCGAGTAGTATCAAGACATCATAATCTTACAAAAGCATGAATTGAGTTGACTACCCGAAGCGGGTAGTTGTGCAAAAATCTGCGTTTGAAGCTCAAAAAAGAGGGTTTGAACAACAAAAAATTAATCAAGCAATTCAAAGCAAGAGCCGGTTCTTTATCCTGCCACCTTCATGGATAGAAGAAATCAAGAATTGAAATTGTCCTATTCTATCAAGCAGTCTTGACTAAAAATTGTGACTCTCAGGGGCTAATTCAAGACCTCCTCAGCCCGTTCGGTCATCTCATCCCGACTGGTGATATCCAGCTTGAAATAGAGTTTTTTGAGGTGGTATTTAACGGTATTAGTAGAAAGAAAGAGCTTCTCACCAATCTGTTTATTACTATACCGCTTGGCCATGAGTCTCATAATCTCCAACTCTCTATCCGAGAGGTCATGGGCCTCAATAAAGGCTTGTAAATTTTCATTGGAAATGGCCTCCTCATTCGATAGACTTCTGAGCTCCCGAATGATCTTGATTCGGTTTTCCAGAATGTTCTTGATTCGGGCCAAGAATACCGAGGCGCTGAATGGTTTGGTCAGGTAATCATCAATGCCCAGCGTAAGAGCAAATAGTTTATCCTCATTATCGGCCCGGGCAGTGAGCATTACCACCGACACTTGATGAAGCGCGTCATTCTTCCTGATCTCCTCCAACAACTCAAAGCCATCCATAACCGGCATCATCACATCAGAGATGACAATATCAATCGTTTCCTTGTTAAGTATTTCAAGGGCGACTTTTCCATTCTCCGCCTGTTTGATTTCAAAATAGGGTTCCAATGTCTGTGCGACAAAGGCTCGCATTTCCGGATGGTCCTCTGTGATCAATAGCCTTGGCTGTTCAATATTGAATTTGGTAGAATACCGCACAACGGTTTCTTTCAATACTTCTTCCAAATCGTGGCTTTCGGGCGTGGTAATCTGTACGATGGTTTCTTCCCTGACAAGCTTAGCCGGTAATTCGAGAGTAAAGGTACTGCCCTTGCCCAATGTGCTTTCAGCCGTCAGTGTTCCTTCATGCAAGGTGGCCAATTCTTTCGCCAGGGCCAATCCAATTCCGGTGCCTCCTTCAGCCTTGGTGCCTGGTTGCTCCGACTGGTAATAGCGGTCGAAGATATGGGGAAGGTCCTTTTCATGAATACCTCTTCCGGTATCCTCCACTTGGATTTGAATCATATTCTCCTTGCCTTCCATTGCCCTCAGTGTGATATGGCCTCCTTCCCGGGTGAACTTCATGGCATTGGAAAGCAGGTTCTTGATGATTTTACCGCATCGATTTTCATCGAGCAGAATCGTCATGTTCTCCGGCAGTCGAAAATCATATTCGAAATTGATCCCCTTGTTTTTAAACCCTGATTCAAATCCGGAGATAATCAATTGCAGATAATCATGTAGCCAGACCGGATTTTCCACCAATTCGAGTTTGCCCCCATCCAGTTTGGCCAAGTCCAGGATCTCCTCAACCAAAGAAAGCAGGCTAACCCCATTTCTGGTGGCGGTCTCTAAGGTCTTTCGCACCTCCGGATCATCGATCTTGCCTTCGTGAATCAACGACTCCAGAGGTGCATTGATTAAGGTCAGAGGTGTTCTTAGCTCGTGGGAAATGTTTGCAAAAAAACGCGACTTGGTCTTATCTAGAGCTTTCAGTTTTTCATTCGTTTTGGTCACCCGTCTCCGACTCCAGAAAATGAAACCGGCAACCAGCAATAGCAACAAAGAAATAATGATCAAAATCAATCGCTGCCTGCCCTGGAGTTTTTGCTCGCTAAGGAGCAGATCATTTTGTAGTTCAACGCGATCTGTCTCATGCTTTACCTCCATTTCAGCCATATTTTCGAAATAACGGTCATTGTTGATATCGAACACCATACTCATATGACAACGGAAATATTCCAGCGCTTCCTTGTACATGCCCTTACCCAGATAGCATCGAGATAAATTGTTAAATGCATTGGAAGCAAGCCCTTTTAACCCATTTTTAATGGAAACATCCAGTGCTTCCAGGTGATACGGAATCGCTTCATCAAACTGCTGTTTAGCCAAAAAGTCAAACCCCACATTATTCAGTATATGGGCCTGCATGATGTAGTTTCTGGATGCTCTGGCCACAGCAAGTCCTTCCCTAAGGAATTTCATCTTCTGTTCGCCTGATCGATAGATCCCCGCAACATTCAAGTGTCTCGCCAGAGACTCCATCAACAATGTATCTGAAGCATCATAATTCGATCTTATCATGTCAATAGCCTGATCAGCATAACCCAGCACTTGCTCATTGTCGGGTTCTAGTAACAGTTTTGCATAGAACATATAAGCTTGACTGAGCGGATCATTAAAGGTCTCAAATATTGCAATGGCTCGATTAAAATAAGACGCATACTCTCTCTCAATTAGGTTCCCAAGCCGAATATTGTTTCCGATTTCCATGCATGCGAAAGCAATTGTTCTATCATCTTTCAGCTTTTCGGCCAAATAGAGGGTCCTTGTATAATATTGATAGGAGCCCATAATGTCATCCGCCCATTTATATGCTCTTCCCAATCGCTCGTTAAGCTCCATTTCCAACCGCTCATTTTCCGTGACCTGGTCTAGCTGATTTTGTAGTGCGATGATTTTCTTTACAGGCTTGTGATTTTCAATGATCTCCAGCACCTTGACCTGATCTGGTACATTCCATCCCTTTGAAAGCAACTGAACAAGCGAGTCCGTTTGAGGGGATAGCCGATAACTATAAGATTGACCATTTGAAGTAAAAGGGTGAATGAGAATGCTCAGGTGAATGAGTATCATCAAGAATTTAACTTGAAAATTTCTCAAATTTCCAGTTGAGGATGTTTTTTTAAAGGAGGGTAGCCTACCAGAATAAGGAGAAGAGCTCCCCATTCGGAGGACCAACAAACGCACATTCCGAACTAGTCTAATAGATTTCACACGATTAGCTCCAAAGGCCAAAGAAGCGTCTACAAGTTAATTGAGATATGTTGGTTTAAAAAATGAAATCTCCAATGAGAGAATTCGGTATGATCAATTCGTCATTTCAATGGTAACTTCTTCCCAAGTGCCAGAAAGAACATCTTCAGAAATCTCCCTTTTTTTATTTTCCTGATAGTCCAAAATAAAGGTAGCCGTGAAGATTATCCAGAATAGGATATTCAGAAAGAATGCAAGGCGTCTGCGAAGCTTCACCTGTTGTATTTTGGTCGAATCGGTCTCCGATCCCTTTGGTTGATTATTTGCCATAGGATCTGTCGTTAAGGTTGAAATTCCTTTAAGTTCATTAAGTACTCTTCAAAAACAGAATACCCTAACCACTTGGGCAATTATTTTGCCAAAATGTAAAAAGGGCCTTGGGAAATTCCCGCAGCCCTCTCCGACTCAACCAAAATGTATCACTAAAGTTTTATCACAAGTCCTGTCTCAATCACACTATTGAAATAGCCTCTGAATCCAATGGAATTGATGTCTGTGTTGCTCGATACTCGATTCACCAAATTGCCCTTAAGGAATAAATCTGTACTCTTATTCATTTTTAAAGTGGCTTTAATGTTTCCCCTTAGATATTGATATCTCAACGGCTCATCGTCATTGCCTTCACCAGGTGTCAATTCCGGATAATTTCTTACCGAGTATTTCAATCCACCTGAAAGTCTTAGTGTCCCGAATTTTCTGGTGAATCTGAATCCTGGAGATATCTCTGAATAACTGTTGGTCTCATCCGCATCGACTCTTTTCACGTGATAAATTCCAAAGGTGAAGCTTCGAGACTTGTCTGCTGAAGTAATATCGTATTCAATGTTATTCCGGAAATAATTCCAGCTTCTTGAGTTGTCTTCGTCATCAACCTCCTCGTCAATCGGGCCATCGATATCCGTGTACCTCCTTAACTGGATTCCGGTACGGAAAGTAAGTTTCTTGACCAGGTTTTTACCCTCCCATTTTTTGCTAATGCTCACGTTGGTGAAAGGGGCATGATAAAAAAGCTCTTGCCCGGGTTGTCTATCGTAATTCTTATAGAGATATCCCGATTCTGTCTTTAACCATGCTTTGTTCCCCAAATAGAAGTCAAGATGTATAGGAATGAGTAGTTGTGTATAGGAAAAGGGAGTGCGCAATATTGCATCGGCTTCGTTCACCCCATCTCGTTTGATCCTTGTCAATGTAGGGGCAAACTCAAAATACTTTCTTTTGGCATACTTGGTTCTGTAGGACGCCCCAAGCTCATATGAATAGCGATTGGCCTTCATGTTCGTCTGGTAAAGACCTCCACTAATATTCGCATCCAACCTGATGCGGCTATTGGCAAATTCACGCTTGAATGAGTTGTTCATAAAAAGAGATTGATAGGTGGCATTATCCCAGAGGTTGGATCGATTTAGAAACTCACCGTTGCGCTCTAATGTCTGTGGATTGAGAAATACATTCCATTCATACCCACCTGTTATTCCCACTTTTGAGGATCTTTCCCACTGAGCAATTGTCGGGCTGCTAATCAAGATCAGTAAGATCAGAGTCGTTAACTTTTTCATTTTGATTGTCGTTTTGGTTGGTTGATAAAGAAGCATACTCTGTACTGTTCACCTGCGGAAAATCGGCAGCAGTTATCACTACTTCTATTTTTTCTTGTCTTGGATTTATTTTATCAATCAGTGAGGTGCCTGCCAACATGAGCAGGGCACAGAGATAGATTGCTTTTGATTTCTTGAATTTCATTTTAGTCGAGTTTTACGTTTTCAATCACTTCCTTAAGTCCTTGTTTGTTGGCCAACTGGATGCCCAAACCTGGTCTGACATTCACTTCCATAATCATTGGGCCCTTGTGCTCATCGATCACCAAATCCACACCTAAATAGTCAAGAGGGAAGTGTTTTGCAGTTTGAACTGACAGTGCTACCAGTTCCTCCCAGTGAGGAATTCGCTTATTCAGTATTTGGTGCTTGCTGTCTGGATGAAGATCAAAATGCTTACGTCCATCGTAGGCTTGTTTCAGCCGACCTGTGTCCATAGCGACTCCTATTCCCAAACCACCCTGGTGGAGGTTGGCTTTCCCGTTGGACTTATCCGTGGGCATTCTCAGCATCCCCATCAAGGGGATACCTTTGAGCAGGATAATTCTAAAGTCTGGTACCCCTTCAGGATAAATTTTATGGAAGAAGGGATGCGGTTGCACGTACTCTTCGATCAACGCAACATCCGAATCACCAAATGAAAAAATGCCAAAGATAATATTTGCGATGTGTGAAAAGATGTGGAATTCGTCAATGACCTTACCGCCTTTCATCCACTGATCATTCACCTTTTTCAAGATCATGATCCCATTCCCCCCTGCTCCTTTGGCAGGCTTGATCACCAATTTATTCCATTCTTTCACAGCATTCCATGCAGCCTCAATCTCCCCAATCTTTCCCACTACTGCATAGGTCCGCGGACAGGCGATTCCGTTCTCCTCCATGATGGATTTCGCCAAATACTTATCATCCGCGTATTTATAATTCTTTTTTGCATTGTTTGGGTAAATCAAGCCCAGATTCCGCTGGTTCATACCCATCACCGAACTACGAATTTTTTGCATGTGCTTTAGTAACCTCATTGTCTTAAGCATTAATTACTTTGTGAAATCTGTGATACTCTGTAAGTCGTAATCCAATCCATTTACCCAACATTAGGTTCAAACCTGCTACCGACAGAATGATCTCCGGGAAGGTCAATACGAAATTTTGAATGAGACTTGAGCTCAAAATGAAGTAGATGAATAAAGTCACTACCAGTGTCGAGGTATAAAGACCTATGGCACTCTTAACACCTTCCTCCTCAGCTTTCTTTGCAAATCGTTCACTTATGATCGTTAGGATTATAATCGGGAAGAAGAGTGGTGCAGAAGCACTTAACCAATTGGTTTCATGGAGCAATTTGACTGCAAATAGTGCAGTTATTACCACCGCTATTAACATCATGGCAATTTTAGAGGTGTATTGAATACCCCATTTTTCCAAAGGAAAATTGACGAGTGCTACAACTAAAACTATAGAGCTGAATAGAACCAGTCCTGACACTAAACCAGTCTCGAGTAAGGCGAGGCTAATCAATACCGGTAAGAATACTCCGTATGTCTTTAAACCAATTACATTTTTGAAAATTGCTACTAAGAAGGCCCCAAGTGGAAGGAGCAAAAGCATTTGAAACATATCAACTGGTATACTAGCCTCATCGATAATCTCCCAAAGGTTAAGTGCCGCCAAAAAAGGGTAGTCATTAACACGCTCCTTTTTAATGTCGTAGATATAATCAAACTCGATTCCACTGTTATGAGTGATCAAAAACTCATCTCCTTTGTATAACTCCAGATAATGACCTGGTAAGGAAGCAAAGTGACCATTCAAGGCATCAAAGGGTACCCACTTGTCTCCAACGAGCACCTCCGCCCAAAGGTGTGAAGTTTTCTTTCGCGTATCCTCCAGAATAAGCCCGCCTGTTACCCTGGCTGGGATTTGAGCACTTCTACAAAGGGCTACAAACAGTCGGCTTTTACCATTACATGATGCTTCAAAATTCTCGAGTGCGGTGACTGCATCAGTCAATTCACTAGTGGCTACAGAGGGTATGGCATGAACAAAGTCAAAATAGCTTTGAATTACATCCCGAAGACCCGCGCTCTTACCAGCCAATTCATTGGCGAGTGATTTAATTTTTTCATCATCGGCCTGGATGTATTCGGTGGCCATGAGGTAGTCAAAATATTCCGGATCAAGTTCTGCCTTAAATGGCAGCTTGGGGTCGATGGAATACGAAATATCTCTTCCTTTGTGTTCAAAAGCATAGTCAATCGTGTCAGCCTCATCAAATCGGCCATACCAGCGGATGAGCTTATTATTTCCCTCAAGCGAAATATTTCCGTTAAGAGAAGAATTCGCAAAGCTTACCTCTTGCCGTTGGTTATTCGTTGGTAGAAAGGTTCGAATTTTATAATCCGCGTTTCCTCCAACACCAAATCGATAATTGACGATGTACTTATGTTCCGGGTTAATATCAAAAGTTCCTTCATTTTTCTGTAGTCGAATACCGATCACCAAAAGAGGTGCAATGATCAGAAAAAGCGAAACAATTCGTAATGTTACATTCTGGTTCATGGCTGTAAGCTTTGATCCTACAACCGGATAATTTTCCAATACCCCACCCCTCAGGCCTAAAATTTATTTTGCATCTCACAGCACAGGTTGCTCAACAGGTTAATAATTGTATTTTAGAGTTTTGATCTAATCTCCTTGACTACCATCGAAGAACAAGACGTTTGTAAGGAATCGGTTTATGAAAACCTTTTTGTAACCCTTGCCCCGACTTTGAGAAATTTCCTTCTCTATAAGTTTAGAGACCTCGAAAGAGCTGATGATATTGTGCAAGAGGCATTTGTCATTCTTTGGCAAAATTGCAAGAAGGTAACTCCCGGTCTGGCTAAGTCCTACCTTTTTAAGGTTGGACAAAATCAGTTTCTAAAATTATTGGATAGGGACAAAGTTCGTCAAAAGCACCTGAGTCTACAGACCGATATGGTGAACAAGGAGGATGGAGAATTTCAAATGGAGTATAACGAATTCAGTGCGACACTGGAATCAGCCATAGAGCAGTTGCCTGATGGTCAGCGCGAGGTCTTTTTGTTGAACAGGGTAGACAAAAAGACCTATGTGGAAATTGCAGAAATGTTGGAAGTAAGTGTCAAGGCAGTAGAAAAGCGTATGCACAAGGCCTTGGTCAAGCTAAGAAAGATCTGTAAAGGAATTTGAACGAAGAAAGTTTGATAAAATTTTATTGAAGGGGTAGGGTGAATGAAAAACTGCCGTATTTAAGAGCATAAGAAGAAAAAATGAACCGCTGGGAAGAAGATGATACTTTCTTAAGTCGGTGGCTGAATGATGAACTCAGCGCTGACGAAAAAGCCGAATTCGAAAATTCGGCTGAAGGGAAAGAGTATGTCTCTATGATTCGCGCGGCTGAGAATATTAAGGCACCCTCCTATGATACCAGGGGAGAATTAGCCAAACTAAAAGCGAGAATAAACACCGCTGAACAGGCTGAGACTAAAGTGATTTGGATGAGACCGGCTTTTCGAATGGCGGTTGCAGCAGCAGTAGTCGTTATAGCGGTGGTGGCCTATTTGGCACAACCATCACTAACCACTATTAAAACAAGCTTCGGAGAGCAAGAAATCGCATTCCTGCCAGACGGTTCTGAGGTTCGATTGAATTCAAGCTCTTCCATTTCCTATGATCCGGACACCTGGAACGAATCTCGAGAAATTGAATTAAAAGGGGAAGCCTTCTTCGAAGTGAAACGCGGAAGTGACTTTGTGGTCAATACTACAGGGGGTTCAGTGAAAGTTCTTGGAACAAGTTTTAATGTCAAAAGTAGGGGTAAGCTTCTCGATGTTGTATGTTTTACAGGTAAGGTTAATGTGAACAGCACCAATGTAGATGAAGATATCACTCCTGGAATGGCCATTAGAGTAAGAAGCGGGCAACTTGACAAATTGATAACCAAGGAAGTAGAGTCAGGACCATCCTGGATCGATGGTATTACTAACCTTGAAGATGTTCCTCTTGGAGAAGCCCTAATGGAGCTGGAAAATGTTTTTGGACTGGATGTTCAATATGATCAAGCGCTAGACAGTCTAATTATTAATGCTGCATTCCCTAATGACAGTATTGAATCTGCCTTGGAATTGGTATTAGAAACGCTTGATCTTCGTTATACCTTTGATAAGAACACCAAACGCCTCGAGATTCAGGGCGTGAACTGATGATTAGGAAACAAGTAGTTCTATTCCTCCTCATACTCAATTGTCTTGACCTAATCGGTCAGGACATTCGCGTTAATTATCAAGCTACAGATCGCGCGCTAATACAAGTTCTGAAGGACCTGGAAAAAGACCACAATGTACATTTTGCGTTTTCACCAAAGCAGTTGAAGGGAAAGCGTGTTACCATCGAAGCACAAAACCAGGATTTGGATGAATTTCTAAGACAGATGCTCCGACCACTTCAATTGGAACATACACGGGTTGAAACAGAATTTATTTCAGTGACAACACCTGAATCTGTATTCCTACGTGCACAAATTGTGGACGGAGAGTCAGGTGAATCACTACCTTTTGCTTCAGTTCGTTTAAAGGATACTTATAATGGATCCGTAGCTGATGTCGATGGTAATCTAAATTTAGTCATCGATGAACCTTTAGGTGCCGTTCTTCAATTCTCCTTTATAGGGTATGAGACCTTTGAAATGAATATGGAAGGTTATGAGAACAAAGATCGAATCAAGATTGAGCTTTCCCCTGAGACCCAAGAGTTACAAGAATATGTGATCCGTGAATATCTCAACAACGGCATTACTACAGACGATCGTGCTTCAAAAATCACGATTAAGCCTCAGGAGATGGAGATACTTCCAGGGCTATCCGAAAGAGATATTCTGCTGAGTGCTCAGATTCTGGCTGGAATCAATTCAAACGATGAATCGGCATCAGGTATGAATGTAAGAGGAAGCTCCAGAGACAACACTTTTATTTATTGGAATAACATACCTATTTATCAACCCGCACATTATTTCGGCAATATATCTGCTTTCATACCTTCTACCGTCAGAGAGGTAGACATCTACAAAAATCATATCCCTGTGAAATATAGCGGTGCAAGTTCGGCCTTGGTCCTTGTAAAATCAGGAAGAGAGCGTGTAGAAAAACCCGAATTTGAGACTAACCTTAACCTTACCCATTTAGACTTTTACGGTAAAGTCCCATTTCTTAAGGATCAGGGAAGTATCATGTTTGGAGCACGCAGGTCATTCAATGATCTTATTGAAACACCTACATTCACTGCTCTGAGTAATAAACTGTTTGAAGGAAGTATCACCCAGGATATCCAGCAAAGCATTGATGAGGAATTTCGCTACAACAGTAAACTCACTTTTTCGGATTTCAACCTGAAATGGATCTATGAGCCCTCAGGAAAGAATCGTTTTAGCCTGAGTGCAATCAGGTCAGGCAGTGTCCTCGATTACAACTCAGTAGATGAATTTGAAGTGTTTGAATCGGTACAAAATCATGAGGTCACCAATTTTGGCTTGAACATCCAATGGGATCATAGATGGGGAGAAAGGCTCCAGACAAATTTAAGCGCGTCATATAGTGCATATAACATGGATTACTCTTTAGTCGAATTCAGAGAGGTCGGAGAAGATGACGATGATCGTGAATCCAGAACAAACGAATTACGAAACCTGGAAATTCGTTTGTCAAACGACTATGCGATTGCCAAAGATCATGTCTTGAATTTTGGCTATCAAATGAATTTAATGGATGCTACACTATTGATCGATGAAGACTTGTTTTTTGAAGAAGATGAAACGGACAATATTGCTTCTCGTGGATTCATTCACGGAGCATTTGTCGATTACACGGGTAAATTCAGTCCTAAATTTCAGATAGGGCTTGGAATGAGAGCCAACTATTATGAAACGGCAGCCACTACCGTGTTTGATCCCCAACTTCGACTGACTTATGAAGTCAATAAAAATTGGTTATTGAAATCCAGCATCGGAAAGTACACACAATATCTGAGCGCGATTCAGGATGCGGACTTTACATTCTCCAATACTGTCGAACAACATTGGGTGCTTGCCGATGAAGAAGAAACCGTCCCATTGATTACAAACTTCCAGACTGTTCTCGGATTCCTTTATGACAAAAATGGTTGGTTAGTGGATTTTGATGTCTACTACAAATTCGTGGACGGCATTATGGCCCAAAACTTCGGGCCAAGTTTCAATGTTGGTGAAGGGAACGAACCCGGTGATGAAGGCATCTTGGGAATTGATTTGATACTTAAGAAGAAATGGAAAAACTACAGGGCATGGTTGAGCTACGGTTTTCAGGATTCAAGGGCCAATCTATTCATTTATGAAGAAGATGGGTTTCCGATACTGGAGGCTGAAAATTTTACCTCAGGCCTGAATATTCGCCATCAACTCCAATTTTCTCAAACGCTGAATATGAATCAGTTTGAGTTTTCGCTCGGCTATACGGCCAAATCAGGATTACCTTTTACCGGAGCAACCAACCTGATTCTGGTTACCGAACCTGAAGAGGATGAAGATCCGGAAGAATTTGAACCCTACTATATTATTGAATATGGAGAGTCGAACACCTCAAGACTCAGCTGGTATCATCGAGTGGATTTATCCGTGTGGTATAAATTCCCAAGAATCAAGTCCTCAAAGATCAGAGGAGAAGTGGGCTTGTCCATTTTGAATGTCCTCAATAGGCGAAATGTACTGAACCGAACAATCGACTTCGACTTTGATGAGAATGACAATATCACTTTGATCCAAAGGGAAAAATATCTTTTAGGTATTACTCCCAATATCAGCCTTAGACTTAAATTCTAATTCCCTTTTTTCACCGGCCTTTTGTAACGGATTGGGGCAGGTGGTTCAGGCTTCAAAGTTACTTCTTCGGTTTCCAGTAATCTCATGGCTTCTTTCACTGCGGCTTCCAACTGTGGGTCACCTCCGTTAATCACCAATTTTGGCAATTGCTCAACTTCTATATCAGGGGCAATACCTATACCCTCAACATCCCATTCTCCATCGACATTATAAAAGCCTCCACGAGGAGCCACCATTCTTCCATTATCTATGAATCGAGGGGTATCCCATGTGCCTACAAGGCCTCCCCAGGTTAATGTCCCGATCAAGGGTCCAATTTCCATTTGACGGAACATAAAAGGCAACAGATCTCCACCAGAACCAGCTCTTTCGTTGATAATCATTACTTTCGGACCCCAGATTCCTGCACTGGGAGACGGGAAAGCAGTATTCCCCTCTACCCGGCTATTAAAATAACCGTGCAGCTTTCTGGCCATAACATCCACCATGTGATCTGCTGCAGACCCCCCTCCGTTATTCCTCTCATCTATTACAGCTCCTTTTTTATGTTGTTGAGCAAAGTAGTAGCGATTAAAATAAGAATAACCGGCACCACCGGTATTAGGCACATAGACATAAGCCAACTTACCTCCTGAAAGATCATCGACCTTCTTCCTGTTACCTTCAATCCAATCAAATCTTCTAAGACCTGCCTCGTTGGTTATTGTTGACACCGTCACCTTTCGGGCACCCTCTTTCCGAGGTCTGTCATTGACTAAAAGTGTAACCTGCCTGTTGGAAGTACCTTGAAAGTAGCTGTAGAAATTCTGATTCACAGAGACTTCCTGTCCGTCCACCTCGAGAATATAATCGCCTTCATTAATACCAATTCCCGGAATTGCCAAAGGCGCAGTCAGATTCGGGTTCCAACTTTCACCATCGTATATCTTTTCTATTCTTACCCCGTTTCGCTCCATAGCATAATCGGCCCCCAAAAGTCCAACACGATCATTCGTGATACTGGGATAGTCCCCACCGGATACGTAGGAATGCCCAACGGCAATCTCCCCACTGATAATATCTACAATATAATTGAGGTCCGATCGATGTCTGACATGTTCCACCCATGGCGAATACCAACTCCATACGTCATCCCATGGGGCTCCGTGAGTATTATCGACATATAGGAAGTCACGCATGTACCGCCATCCTTCCTTTAGAATTTGTTTGGCCTCCTCTGTCGGGTCTACTTTGACCCTGATTCCGGAAACATTGAGTCTGCCATCTCCTGACTTTTTTGGTCCTCCCTTAGTCGAAATAATCCCCCAACTATTCCCTGATCTATAGAGTAAATTATTTCTGTCAGCCGATACCACACCAAATGAAATTGATGGCAGATAGGCCACCGACTTTCTGTCCTTCAGACTGTATCGATGCAGTTTTGTGCCTTGATTTTGTACAGCTTCAGTGTAAAAGAAATGGCCTTTTGGGCCCGGCATCATTTGGGTATAATTCCTGGAAGGAACCCGGACAGCTACCGTTCTTTCAGCAATACCATCAACATCAATCACTACTTCAACATCTTTCTTCTCCTCTTTTTTGTCTTCATCCACAGGCTCGTCATCACTTTGAGGCAAAAAAGGAGATTTCCCATTCTTAGACAATACGATTACATACGGGGTCCGGGTAACAGGCATATTAAACGAACTCATGTCTAACCATCCGCTCGCCATACCGTAGTTGGTACTTGCAAGGAAATAGAGGTAATCACCGCTTTCATCCCAAACCGGTGAAATGGCATCAGCCATGTGGTCGGTGAGCTGAAGTGTCTGGCCGGTTTCTACGTTATGAACTTTGACTGCTTTAAACTGATTAGGTTGTTGTTGTACATAGGCAATCCATTTACTATCAGGTGACCATTCAGGGTTTAGGGATCTGTTGGGATGAGCAAAACGATCGGTGTCTACCTTTTTTGCCTCACCCGATTCGACATTAACATACCACATACTATAATCCGTGTCGGTATATGCAATGTAATTCCCATCTGGTGACCATTGTGGCCTGAAATAGAATGTTTGATTTGGAAGTGTGATCACTTTTGGCTCTTCCAGCCCCATTTGGTCTGTTATCATCAATTCGTATTCCCCAGATTGGTCTGAGAACCATGCCACTTTATCCCCCTTCGGTGACCAAACGGGAGACCTATCTGCATACCGGCTGGTGCTGGTAAGATTTCGCCAGTTACCTTCCTTTTTGGGAACTGTAATGATATCTCCTCGGAATTCGAAAATGGCTCTCTTGCCAGTAGGAGAAATATGAGCATTTAGAAGTTGGAATGGAGAAGCGTTGACCCAACGCGGCCTGCCCCAATTCATATCACCCGCTACATTAATCTCGAGTTGCTGGCTATTGCCTGTGGCGGGGTTTAATGTATGAAGATGTCCCCCTTGCTCATAGACAAGCAAACCACCACCGGACTCAATATTCTTCACATCAAAATCAGCATGAAATGTGATTTGCCTTTCCTGATTACTTTTGGGATCGAAACTCCAGATATTATTGGCAAAATCTCTTTCTGACAAGTAGTAAACCACTCCATCCAACCATACCGGACTTGTATGCCTCTCTCCATCTGTTCTGGGAGTCATTTTTAGATTATAATTTCGGGTGTCAACAATCCAAATCGGTTTGGCTTGGCCCCCTCTGTGATTTCTCCATTCAGGATCCCAAAAGGAGATTTGTTGATAAGCAATTGTTCTTCCATCGTTTGAAATCTGACCATCCACAGCCCGCGGGATAGCAAGTTCCTTAGGATTTCCTCCATCAGGATGTATCGTAAAAAACTTTGATTCCTGAGTAGGGTGCCCCTCACGCCCAGAAGTGAATAGCACTTCTCCCTTGGGGGTCCACCCTGTGACGTTATCGGCTGAAGGGTGCCAGGTCAATCGCTTCGGTTCTCCTCCTTCTGATGGAATAACATAAACATCTGCATTACCATCATACTGACCAGAAAACGCAATCATGCTGCCATCAGGTGAAAAATGGGGCCTTGTTTCCCCTCCAATATTTGAAGTAAGGCGTTTTGCACTACCTCCTTCTTTGTCCACTATCCAAAGATCATTGGCATAAACAAAGACAACGTGTGAATTTGAAATGTCAGGTTGCCGTAGGAGCATTGTGCCCTGAGCTGTTGACTCTTTTAAGGAAATCGAAAAAAAGAGGGAAAGGGCAATGATTGTACAAGATAACTTTTTCATAATGTAGGTCATTCTTGCCCTAAACTAAGTAAAATCATATCATGAAAAGGTTCAATTCATACCAGCGGTAAGTCAAATCTTCGCAAAGCCTCCAGTCGGTTTAATTCCTTAGTTTGCAAAAAGGGAATAGGACTTAAAAAATTTTCGAGTCATACAACCCTTTTGGATTTTGAAACCACTCATTATCAAACGCAGGAATTTTGAGCGATCAGATATTGGTAAATAATTTTTTAAAAACCCGCAGTGAGCGATCATTTCAATCACTATACCGGGATAAAACACCACATCTGTATCAAATGGCGTTGCGATTGACAGGCTATGATGAGGTAATGGCACAGGATTTAATCCAGTCTACCTGGATCACCGCAGTAAGACGCCTTGAATCATTTGAATGGAAGTCGACCCTCAAAACATGGTTGATCGGTATACTGATTAATGTCAATCGTGAACAGATTCACAAGGAACAGAAAAAAAAAGAAACTGAACAAGTACGCGAAGACACGATGATTTCAAAGTCAGGTACTGTTTCAGGATACGATATTGAACAAGGGCTCATCCAATTACCTATAGGGTATAGAAGGGTGATCATACTTCATGATATCGAAGGATACCAACACAAGGAAATTGGCGCAATCCTGGGTATTGAAGAAGGTACAAGTAAGAGTCAGCTTTTCCAGGCCAGAAAAGCACTCCGTAATTGGTTGACCGATAATTCAAATGAAGAGTAAGATGAATCACGAGGAATTGACACCTGAAGAACGGGCGGCATTTGATGAATTGTCAAATTTTAAATTACCTCCTGCCTCATTGGAAGCAAGGGTAATTAACGAATTGAAAAACCAAGGTTTAATCGAAAAACAAAAGACTATGAATATTTATTTAAAATGGACCGCTTCAGTGGCAGCTTCGGTACTAATTTTCTTTGCTGGATCTTATTGGGGAAAACAGTCCATCGAAAATTCAGATATCGACCCAAACCTCGCTTATATGCTCATTTTGCACGAAGACGAAAGTTTCAGACCAGGGGACCCCATGGCCATGTTTGAGGAATACGGTAATTGGATGCAGGACATTATTGATCGTGGAATCAAAATTACCGGTCATGAATTGGACAACGAAGCGGTGATGGTAAAGGCCTCCTCTGAAACTCATTTTGGAGAAGAAGCAACCGAACGTACATCCGGCTATTTCATTGTTGAAGCCGAAAGTCGTGAGGAAGCCTTGGAAATAGCTCGAAAAAACCCACACGTGAAGTATGGGGGAACAATCGAATTGAAACCTTATGTAGTCAGATAATGCTATGAAAAGAAGATCTATAATTATTGCGATTGGAGTGGTTGCGGCAGCAGTATTACTTCAAACCAGCCTGGCCAAAACCAGCACTGTACCCAACGAATTCGACATCAACAATTACACGTGGTTGGCAGGTCATTGGACAGGTGATGGCTTTGGGGGTACTTCCGAAGAGGTATGGACCATGCCTGAAAATGGTGTCATGATGGGAATGTACCGTCACCATGGAGCGGATGGAAAGCTAGTCTTCTATGAGTTTCTGACTCTGGACAAAGAGGGAATGAGACTCAAACACTTCAACCCGGATATGACCGGCTGGGAGACCAAAGAGAAGTTCGTCTCATTCGCCTTTGTTGAAGCAACACCAGACAAATTGACATTCAAGGGATTGGTATTCGAGAGGAAGTCCGATACCGAAATGGAAATTTCCCTGAGGCTTAATAGGAGTGGCAAAATTGAAACCGAGGTATTTCATATGAAAAGAGCTTCTTCCTTAATCAAATGAGGAGCATTCTCTTACTAATATCCGTTGGTCTTTTTAGTCATTCAGCAATTTCACAAAGCCCGGAACTTCGATTTGAAGGATTGCGAATTTGGGTGACCGACTTGGACACAGCCAAAAAGTTTTACTCCGATATTCTGGGTTTCGAATTCAAGCTTACCTCTGATAATACAGCGAAGCTGGAAACAGGAACCTGGCCCATTCTGCTTGCCAAATCAGTCAGGGAGAACACTACCGAGTACAAAAGGCATGCTCGTACCGGATTGACACTACAGGTGTACAAGCTTCTTCCCAAAATTGATCAACTGAGGGCTTCCGGTGTTCATTTAATTGAAGATCAGCTCCAACGAAACGGTGTCGGGATTTCTATCCCCTTCAGGGATCCTTTTGGCAACCTTCTTAGCCTAATGGAAGTCCAGGTCAGAGACGTCCCCCTGTTCGAAGGATTCAAGATTTACAATACAGGAATTACTTCCGGTAATATGGAGGAAGCTATGGATTTCTACATAGGGAAGCTTGGCTTTCTGGAATGGTCGCGAGACTATCTACCTCAAGCTTTACCCTTAAAACATTCAGATAACAGCTTTGCCTTTATGCTTCATTATAAGCCAGATCTGAGCCATCATGATCGGGAATTTACCAAGGACAGTGAGATCAATTTGCTTTTTTCTACACGAGATTTAAACAAGGCCGTTGCGAACTCAAAGGCCAGGAAGTTGAAGTTCATAAAAGAAGCGGCCGATTGGGCCGCTTTCAAAGATCCTTTTGGAAACATCTGTGAACTGATTGAAAAGAAGTAATCTACTCCTCTCCCTCGGCTTCAAGTATAACCACTCCTGTAGCAACGAAAGTCAGTTCTTCCTTAGCTTCAGTGATTCCGGCAATTTCCATTTCTGACTTACCTGCATCCTCAGCAAAATGACGCAAGGTCTCTACATCAGTCAGCTCTCGCTTAACGGTACCTTCGATCACAGCAATATTACCGGTCATTCCTTCTTTGGGAACAAAAAAGCCATAATCTTTAAATGTAACTCGCATTTCTTCCCCATCAGCCAACACCAGGTTCATCCAACAACCTTTCATTGAACAGGTGGTCACAATCTCTGATTTTACTTTGACAAGCATTGAATCCTGCTCACCAAGTTTAGCAATCATATCGGTTGTAGAAATCGCCCCTGAAGTGGAGATGAGTTCTCCATAATTTCCTACCAGCTTCTCCTTCGCACCTTGTCCGCAAGAGAAAGCAAAAACGCACAATACCAATGCTATCGTCTTCTTCATATCAAAAAAATTTCGATGCAAATCTACGAGTTTTCTTCTTTCTTTTTCGAAGAATGGAGTAATTCCCTAACATCCACATCCATAGCCTCGGCAATTTTATAAAGTACAGGTATGCTAGGTTGATGTTTATTGTTCACGTAGTTGGTGGTAACCACATAGCTTTTACCAATTTCTTCTGCCAACCAGGCCTGGGTTCGACCCTGCCTCTTGAGCAAGACTTTAATTCGATTAAATTTCGTGACTCTCTTCATATCAGGACGACCTTCTTTTTAATTGTTCGAATTCTTCCTCCAATTTTGAAAATTTACTAGCCAAATCTTCAATCTTCGAATAGACATTAGGTTCTGAATCTTTTTCATCATTTCCCATGAAGATTGATCCGGTACCGCGCATTAACCACTCTGCAGATACCTGACTCCCTTCTTCCTCAATTGATAATATTTTATCCAAAACAACACCACTAGGATAGCTCCTCCGCCCTTTCGGGTTTACAATGTTGAATATGGCAGAAGAAGATACCCCAAGACGCTTGGAAAAGGAGTTTTCATTTTCTTTTAATTCTTCAATCAGTTCAGCTATTCGATCATTAATACTCATATGAGTAACTTATTTTCTCATTTGATTGTATTTTTACTCAAATGAGTATATCTTTATTTTTGAAGAAAGAGCAAATTTATCATTGCTAAGGATAAATCTGCATAAAAATAACCACATGATCAAATTCAAGCCAACATTGGGTTTGATTCAACAATAGTTTTCTCAATTGAGAGAACTTCAAATTATCTAAACATTCTTTTGAGGGAATAATATCTGTGATTTCTATAGTGAATCACAATAGATATTTATATTGTATAATATTATATTTTGATATATTTTTATATCAAAATTCAAGTCATTCAAATGTATGAAGAAGGAAGAATTGATCATCAAATTGCTAGTAGAGGACCTGAAATTTCACCAAATGACAATCGCTTTGAAGCCATTGAAACTATCACATGATCATGCTCTGGACATTGTCAGCATCGTTGCGAGGCTGATGATTTCTTCCAAATCTCCTTCCGATGATTGGCTAAACATTTATACCTCATACATGAACCGAGCAGATGAGTGCCATTTTTGGAACGATATGGCCCTTAGTACAATGGCACAAGCCTGCTACAACGAGCTGAGGGAGGTGTAGTGTATGGGGGGGAGGCCGGGTGTTGGTGTCCGGCCTTCTTTATTTCAAATGATTCCAGCCTTGCGCAGTGATCGCCACCACGTTTTCTTGCTTTGTGAGTAGGTTCACTCCTTTATCTGCTGATTGCATATGGCCGATGAAGTGAATGTCAGGATGTTTCTCAAGCTTGGCATGATGTTCCTGATCAATAGTAAAGAGCAGCTCATAGTCCTCTCCCCCGTTTAAAACACAAGTAATTGGGTCCAACCCAAACTCCACTGCGGTATCGTAGGTTTGTTTGTCGATGGGCAGTTTATCCTCATAAATGGTAGCACCCAAAGAAGATTGACCAGTTAAATGCAGAAGCTCAGACGCCAGACCATCGGAAATATCAATCATTGAGGTAGGTTGAACATCAAGGGATGCCAACTCATGAATAATATCCATACGAGCAATCGGTTTCAATTGCCTTTGTACAATATATTGATATTTATCGAGCTGTGGCTGCATCTCCGGATTGGCCAGAAATGTCTGCTTTTCTCTTTCAAGCACCTGGAGCCCCACAAAAGCGGCACCCAAATCACCGGTAGCACAAATAATATCATTTGCTTTGGCTCCGTTTCGATAGACCTCTTTTTCCTTTTCAGCAGTACCCAATACCGATACTGAAATCACCAGGCCAGAATTGGATGAGGTGGTATCTCCACCAACTACATCGACTTTAAAATCCTTGGCTGCAGCATTGATTCCCTGGTACAAAGCTTCAATTGCCTCTAAAGAAAATCGATTGCTAAGCCCTACGGAAACAGTGACCTGCTTTGGTGTTCCATTCATGGCAGCGATGTCTGAGACATTCACCGCAATAGACTTATAACCAAGGTGGGGCAACGGCACATAGGATAAATCAAAATGAACACCTTCCAACAACATATCGGTTGAAAGTAAGGTGAGATGATCACCAGAATCGATTACCGCTGCATCATCTCCGATTCCCATCTTTGACGTGTCGTTCTGAACCACTATGCCCTGTGATAGCCGTTCAATTAGTCCAAATTCTCCTAGTTCCGATAATTCTGTTCTGTCTTCTGCCATTACTCCCTATCCCGTTAGCGGTGCAAATGTAAAAAGGTGAGTTTCAAGTTTCAAGCTTCAAGTTGCAAGTTTTGACTTACCTGATCTCCTGGCAGAGTTCTATCAGTACTCCATTTGATGATTTAGGATGGACAAAGCAAACCAGCTTATTGTCAGCTCCCTTCTTAGGCTTTTCATTTAGAAGTATAAACCCTTCTCCGCGTAGGCGTTCCATTTCAGCTTCAATGTCCACCACATCAAAGGCAATATGATGGATACCCTCCCCCCTTTTTTCGATAAATTTTGAAATCGGGCTGTCCGGGTTCGTAGCTTCTAAAAGCTCGATCTTGTTGGGTCCAACCTGGAAGAACGAGGTGCTTACTCCCTCTGATTCTACCTCTTCAACCTTGTAATGTGCCTCTCCAAAAAGCTTTTGGAATACCTCATTGGACGTTTCCAGGCTCTTGACGGCTATTCCGATATGTTCAATTTTCTGCATCTAGACTATTTAGAATAATTCTTACTGAATAATTATCTTTGCATTCACACGAAACTTTCAGCCATTGTTGATTGTTTCATTAACCAATTCCAAGTTAAGGAAGAGAATGTTAATTCAATAATTATGAATATGACTGGTTCGGGTACTGATGTCCATGTGGAAAGTGTCAAACTTCAGAAGAAGATTGAGAGCCATTTAGGTATTAAAGGCAGTGAGCTGAGCTTTGAGTTTCAAGCCACTGAAGGAAAGACGAAATTGGATTTGATTACCATAAACCCTCGTCATAATCAATCATTCTTATTCCATTCTGAGATTGGGATTGACAAGTTGGATGCTCTGCGCAAGATGTTGGATTATGTGAAGTCTTACCGGGACAAGTATAATTCATACACCATCCAATGGATTGCCAAAGATGATAGTGAGTTACATACTTCCTATTTTACGGCAAGCAACATGTACGATGCTTTGGATAAACTTTATTACAGTAGAGACATCAATACCATTACAGTATTTAGTGTAGTATTAAACCCAGTAGCCTGATGATAACAGTAACTGATACGGCCAAGAATAAGATTGTCGAGTTAAGACAGCAAGAAGGAAAAGATGACAATCACAACATCCGAGTTTCGGTTGAAGGTGGTGGTTGCTCTGGTTTGATGTATGATTTGAACTTTGACCCTGAAGTGAAAGAAAAAGATGAAGTCTTTGAAGATAAAGGAATCAAAATTTTGGTTGATCGTAAGAGCCTCTTATATCTGCTCGGAACCACTCTGGACTTCTCGGATGGACTGAATGGAAAGGGATTCCAGTTCATCAACCCGAATGCCTCTCGAACCTGCGGATGTGGGGAGAGTTTTGCAGTCTAGGATATTGAACAATATATATTGAAATAAAGAAGCAGCCGTTGGCTGCTTCTTTTGTTAGTAGGCCCTAATCTCCTTACCCTCCATGAAGTTGGCAAAGGCCTTGTTGACCACTCTATTTCCACCTGGAGTCGGATAGTCTCCAGTAAAATACCAATCTCCTAGATTATAAGGACAAGCTTTATGCAGATTATCCACGGTCTGATAAATCACCTGCAATTCAGCCTTCATGTCATCCGGTCGAACGATTTCGGTGATCTTCTCCGAAATTTCATCGTCAGTGAACTGATCATATAATGCCTGAACATAATTGGGTTGATCCTTGGAGGCCAGATTTGCCAAAATACTGTGATAGGTATCCTCCAGTTGATTGTCCAGATGCCTTTCTTTCAATAAGGCAAGCATAGCGCGGAAAGCCACAAATTCTTTCACCTTCGACATATCAATCCCATAACAATCCGGGTATCTGATCTGAGGTGCCGAGGAAACGATGACGATTTTCTTTGGTTCAAGCTTATCCAGCATCTTCAAGATGCTCTTTTCCAGGGTAGTGCCCCTTACAATAGAGTCATCAATTACCACGAGTGTATCTACGCCTTTTCGGATCACCTCATAAGTGGTGTCATATACATTGGCCACGAGTTCATCACGACTTTCATCGTCTGCAATAAACGTTCGAAGTTTGGCATCCTTAATTACCAGCTTTTCCACCCTTGGCTGAAAACTCAGAATCTGCTCCAGATCATCAATATGCGGTTTACCATCTATGATTACCTCTTTCCTGCGTTTCAAAAGGTACTCGTCTAATCCTTGCATCATTCCTAAAAATGAAATTTCCGCGGTATTCGGAATGTAGGAGAAAACCGTATTCTTTAAATCGAAATTGACCGCCTTGAGAATTTGAGGGATGACTAATCGACCCAGTTCCTTTCGCTCCTTATAAATATCGGGGTCTGTGCCGCGCGAGAAGTAAATGCGCTCGAAAGAACAGGATTTCTGTTCGCCTTTTTTCATAATCGGCACTTCATCGTATTCACCATTCTTGTGCACAATCAACGCATGGCCTGGTTCAACTTCAGAAATCTCTTCATAGTTAACATTGAAAGCCGCTTTGATGGCCTGCTTTTCAGAGGCAACAACAATCACTTCGTCATCAATGTATTTGAAAGCCGGTCGGATTCCATTGGGGTCTCTTACAACAAAAGAGGACCCATGTCCCATGAGTCCCACCATTGCATAACCTCCGTCAAAGTCTTTGAAAGACCGTTTTAGAATACGCTGAATGTTCAATTCATTGGCAATCTTTTCAGTGATCGCCTCATTGGTGAGTTTCTTTTTATACTTATCGAATACTCTCTGGTTTTCCTCATCAATAAAGTGACCTATCTTTTCCATGACGGTCACTGTATCGGTTTTTTCTTTTGGATGTTGCCCTAAACCAATCAAAAGATCGAATAGCTCATCAACATTTGTCATATTGAAGTTGCCGGCCATCACCAGGTTTCTACTCCTCCAGTTATTCTGTCTTAGAAAAGGGTGACAGCTTTCAATGCTGTTCTTCCCATGAGTGCCATATCTTAGATGTCCTAGCCACAGCTCACCGGTGAACCCTGAATTGTTCTGAAGCCATCGAGCATCTTTGAGATTGGCTCCATCCTTCTTTTTTGCTTTTTCAAACTTCCGACCAATTTTCTCAAACACGTCCTGTACCGGCTGTGGTTTGATGGTCCTATATCGACTGATATATCGAGTTCCCGGTTCTACATCAATCTTTATGTTCGCAACCCCAACACCGTCCTGTCCACGGTTGGATTGCTTTTGCATCATTACATAAAGTTTATTTACAGCGTAGAGAGGTGAACCGTATTTGTCGATGTAATACTGTAGAGGTTTCCTGAGCCGGATCTTGGCGATACCACACTCGTGTTTGATTTGGTCACTCATGTATCAAGTTCAAAGGACAAAATTAATATTATTCAGAAAGTCAACCAACCAATCGGACTTAAAGAATAAGACTAACAACGGGATAACGAAAATAGTGCCCCATACAATGTCTATTGAAGTCAATTTGGCCTTGTCAATTTCTTTCTCTGGTCGCTTAAAGAACAAATAATACGGTATTCTCAAATAGTAGAACAACGCAACAACCGTATTTAATAGGCCAATAATAAACACCCAAAGCAATACTTGGGCACCACTGCCCTGCCAGCTTTCCCAAATACTGGAGAATATCAATAGCTTGGCATTGAATCCGGCCGTGGGAGGAAGACCCGTCAGGGCAATCATCACAATAACTACAAGGACTCCAAGCCATGGTACATCAAGCCCAATACCTCTTAGTTTATTGATATTTGCACTCCCCGTTTGTTTTTCGAAATAACTGATTAACAGGAACGCTCCATAATTCATTAGAAGGTAAACAGCCGCATAAAACAGCAGCGCAAGATTTCCTGATTCCGAAAAGGCGATTACACCTACCAACAAAAAACCTGCATGAGCAATAGACGAATAGGCCATCATCCGCTTGGCATTTTTTTGCCAGAGTGCTGAGAAATTCCCCACGGTCATACTAGCAATAGCAACAATACCCAACCATAGCTGCCAATCGAAGTCAATTGTATTAATAGCACCTACAAACTGAATCAAGAGCGCAATAGCAGCTACCTTCGGCACAAAAGAGAATAATGCCACAACCGGAGTTGGAGCTGCCTGATATACATCGGGCGACCAGATATGCAATGGAAATGCACTAAGTTTAAACAAGAACCCACCGATAGTCATCACCAAGGCAATGGATAATGGAAGAATCGGAACGTTAGACAAACCGCTAAAAAAAGTGGGATCTGAAATATTCAATGTACCCGTAAACCCATATAACCATGACATCCCATAGATCATGATTGCTGACGATACCCCACCGAATAAAACATACTTAAGTGCAGCTTCTGATCGTTTTCTACCTCTAACTATTCCTGTCAGAATGTAAGAACCAATCGAGGTTAGCTCTATGGCCACATAAATCATCAATAAGTTGGTTGATGAGCTCATCAGGCTTGCTCCCATGATCACCGTCAACGAGGCGATCATCAATTCACCGGATTTACCAAATCGATTGATGTTTTTTTGGTCCCTGGAGGCCATAATTAGCATTAATACCCCTCCCAGAATCAAAAGGAATTTGATGGTCAGATTCCACATATTCAAGCTGAACATACCTCCGAAAGGAGTTCCTGCATTGATAAAAGAGCTTATGACCAGTGCAAAGACCAATCCTACAAATCCAATGGAGAAAATCCCTACCTCCTTTTTGTCCTTAAAAAGAAGGTCATAGACCAGGACCAGAATGATTGTAATTGCCAATGTTACTTCAGGGCCTAAATAAAATAGATCACCTGCGATCTCGGAGAGTTTTTCACCTAGCCCGTCAACGATATTTGACTGCTCTTTCAATTACCTGATTGCTTGATTAAGTAAATCAGTGAATCCCTCGACAGAGCTGTTGATCAAGCTCATTAGTGTGTCGGGGAAAATTCCGAACCAGAAAACAAGAACTGCCAACGGGACTAGCATGAGATACTCTCTGGAATTCAAATCTTTTAAGCGTTCCGTCCACTCGGCTTTCTTTACCCAGTATTTTCCCATAAACATTCTCTGAAGTGTCCAGAGATAATATCCGGCACCCAGGATTAACCCGATAGTCGCTACTACCGGCATCCATTGTGGTATAGCACCGATTACAGCAGACGACTTGAAAGCTCCAAGGAAGACCATAAGTTCGGCAATGAACCCTGAGAAACCTGGTAATCCTAAAGAAGCAAAGAATGCAATGCCCACTACAATGGTGAACCTTGGCAACCGATTCGCCAATCCTCCATAATTCTCAATAAGCCGATCCTGCGTTCGATCATAAAGCACACCTGCAATAAGGAATAACATGGAAGTAATCAAACCATGACTGAACATCTGATAGATCGCTCCACTGATTCCTTCTACTGTCATGGCTGCAAGCCCTAAGAGTACAAAACCCATATGGGACACCGAGGAATAAGCGATTAACTTCTTAATGTCTTTTTGTGCCAATGCATTCAGGGCACCATAGAGAATAGAAAACACTCCAAAGAAGCCAATCATCCAGGAATAGTGAAAGGCACTATCCGGAAAGAAGCTAAAGGCTGTTCTAATCAGACCATACCCCCCTATTTTCAGCAGTATACCGGCCAATACAACCGATATTGGCGTGGGAGCCTCCACGTGAGCATCAGGCAGCCAGGTATGAAAAGGGAAAGAAGGAAGTTTGATAGCAAATCCTATCAATAAGGCCAAAAATGCAATCCAACGAGCAGACTTACCAATAATCTCACCTCCGCTCATCTGACTCAACAATGATCCGGGGATATAATTGGCCTGGTCAGCCATATAGATCATATTGAATGATTTGATAATATCTTCTCTGGCAACTTCTCCGCTTTGAACCATTGTTTGTACCTGCTCTATTGAAGTCACACCGATTTCTGCACCTGTTCGGACCGGATCATATACCGAGTTGTACAACCCGATCATTACAATCAAAATGAGTATTGATCCAATCAGGGTGTAGATAAAGAATTTGATTGCGGCATACTCCTTACGCGGCCCTCCCCAAATACCAATCAGGAAATACATCGGCAGCAACATAAATTCGAAGAAGAGATAGAACAGGAAGAAATCGAGTGCCACAAAACAACCCAAAACTGAACCGGACAATAATAGATAAAGGGCAAAGTAACCTTTCTTCTTTTGTCTGATATTCCAGGAGGATATAGCTCCAATGAAGAGAACAATAGAAGCTAACAGAAGCATCGGGATGCTGATACCATCCACCGCCAGGAAATAATCGACTGAAAAGGAACCTAATGAACCTAAGTCCAAGGAAAACCATTCCGATTTTTCCAGGAGCTGAAGATTCTCCTCCGAGTTAATATTCTCGGCAATACCTCCATCAAAGCTGTAAACTGCGATGATCGTAAGCAATAGTGTCAACCCCGTTGCTACCACAGTAACTATTCGGTAAGATGACTCCAGTCGTTTTGGAAGGCAGAGCACCACAGCCGCAGCTATGAGCGGAAGAAAAATAATGTATGATAGAATTCCCTGAATCATTAAAACTTCAAATCATCAACCAAAGCAACAACAGAATTAACAAAATCATGGCCGACAAAATGTAGGTCTGAACATTACCTGACTGAATCGAACGAGTTGCCTGTCCAATTCTACCGGATGTAGAGACGGTCAAATGTACAAAACCATCAATAATATATTTATCGAACCATCTGACTATGTGCGCAAGCACCACCTGAGTTTTTGCGAGCCCGTTCACAAATCCATCCAGGATTTTCTCATCAAACCAAGCCAAAGCTTTCCCCTTGATAACTATGAATTTGACGATTGCTTTCTCATACAAAACATCTTGATACCAGTGATTAAATGATATCCTGCCCAAAGCCCCTCTGGGTTCAGGAGCATCCTGAAATATAAGCGCCTTTTTCGAAATAGGTCGATATAAGAAATACGAGATCACCAATCCTCCAACTGCCAATGAAATACTTACAATAGCCACCCAACCGTGTAGAGATTTAATGGTCGCTTCAGATAAATCCACCAAGCTAAATGCAGCATAAGATTCAGGAACCAAATAAATTGGGTTAGTGATGAACTGCATAAACCATGTGTTTTCTGCTTTGACATTTGCACCAAACACAATACTAATGGACCCGACTGCCAATAGGATTGCAGGAATCAATAAGATCAGGTTACCTTCCTTAACCTTATCCATTAATCCCGGTTTATTCAAAATACTCTCTAGCCTGAATCCTCTGGTAAACACGAGAAAGACCAAGCGAAAAATATAAATGGCGGTAAGAATAACAGAGGCATAAGCGAGTCCGATAACAATGTAGTATCCTCCTCCTTTTATCTCAGCCCATGCTGTTGCATTTAGCAGGATTGCGTCTTTCGAAAGAAAGCCTGAGAAACCTGGCAAGCCAGCCAGGGCCAGGGAGCAGATAAGAAAGCAAAGAAACGTAACTGGCATTTTCAACCGAAGACCACCCATCACCCTAATATCCTGTTCATTGAACTTAATCTCGTCTGAGTGAAGCTTATGTAGTTGATGAATAATGATTCCTGCACATAAGAAAAGCCCGGCCTTGAAGAAGGCATGCGTCACCAGATGAAACAGACCCGCTGAATAAGCCCCCACTCCTATCGCCATTACCATATAACCGAGTTGGGAGATAGTCGAATAGGCGAGGACCTTTTTAATATCAAACTGTGATAGTGCCGCTATAGCTGCCATAAATGCTGTGATTGCGCCTACTATTGCCACCACTTCCAGTGCTTGAGCATCTAATAAAACAAATACCCTAGCCAGAAGGAAAACTCCTGCTGCGACCATTGTTGCCGCATGAATTAAAGCAGAAACCGGTGTGGGACCTTCCATGGCATCTGGTAACCAAACTTGCAAAGGGAATTGAGCCGACTTACCGACTGCCCCACAAAACAAGGCTATCCCAGCTGCACTGAGCCATCGTCCATCCAAGGAATTCATGACCTCTTGCCCGTTGTTCGTAAAATGAGCCACCCAGTTCCCATCCTCAATCTCACTGAAAATCATCAATGCTTTCACCGCTTCAAGGTCAAACGTACTGAACTGTGCAAACAATATCATCAACCCGGTCAACATACCGGCATCACCTATTCTATTCATGATAAAGGCCTTGTTGGCGGCAAGGGATGCCGTTTTCTTCTCAAACCAAAAGCCGATCAGCAAGTAGGACGTAAAGCCCACCAGTTCCCAAAAAATAAACATCAGGAGAAGGTTATGGAAAAGGACAATGCCCAACATGGAGAAGGTAAATAGCCCGAGATAGGCGAAATATCTAGGCTTGTTCCGGTCAGATTTCATGTACTCCATAGAGAAAACATGGACCAAAAAGCTGATTAGATTGACTAAAGCAATCATCAAGAGTGCTAGTCGATCCAGATAGAAACTGTAGCTCATTACAGTGTCGCCTAATGTGAACCAGACTCCTTTAATGGATACCGAGTCCCCATACCAAAAACTGAATGCCATAAATATGGCGATTCCGGTATTGACTAATAGTAGAAATGTCGACCAGATAGGAGCATTTTTCTTAATGAATAGACTCGATATAAATGAAAGAAGCGGAATCCCCAGGAGTAAGAGAATCCAATTGATCATCGGATCATAATCAGTTGGTGATATGAGGTCTTGTAACTCTATCATCCTCTCAATTCGCTAATTTTATCCAGGTCGGCCGTTTTGAAATGTCGGTATACTTTTAACACAATGGCCAGAGCAACGGCAGTCTCAGCTGCCGCCACGGTGATCACAAATAGTGCAAACACCTGTCCTTGAAGGAAGTCAGGATCAAAACGACTGAAGACCACCAAGTTGATGTTCGCAGCATTGAGCATTAATTCGATTCCAATCAAAACAGCGATTGCGTTTTTTCTTGTGGTGACAACAATGAATCCTATCACAAACAGCCCAGCTCCAAGGATTAGCAAGTGATCAACTGGCATCATTGACCCCCTTTCTTTTTCCAGCCATATACACCGCTCCAATAAGTGCCACCAGCAAAAGTATACCGATCACCTCGAAGACAACCACATAATCAGTCATCAAAGTCATACCAAACCTTTTCAGGCTTGTCTGCTGCTCGTTGGTTTTCATCCATTGCATGGCTCCAAAATTTGCCTCAAGAATGCCCTTCATCAGCAACATAAAAAGCCCTATACCAACAATGGAACCCACAAACTTTTGATATACAGGACTGACTACTTTCTGTCCTTTAACGCGGTTGGTGAGCATCACTCCAAACACGATTAACACCAGTATACCACCCACATAGACCAGTAACTGAGTAACACCAATAAATTCAGCCCCTGATAGGACAAAGATGCCTGCCACTCCAACAAAGGTCAGTATTAGCGAAAACGCTGCATAAAGTATGTTCCTGGTGAATAGGATAAATAAGGCAGATAATAGGGTTATCGCTCCAAAAACATAGAATATGGTAGTTCCCCACTCCATTAGTCTTTGTCCAGGTTTTGATTTGATTCACCGTCATCCTTCTTTGGAATTCGAGGTCGGATTGGAATCTTAGGTTTTGACGCAGAAGCACCTGATATTTTAGGCTTCATCGCAGGCTTTGCCGGACCTCCACCAATTTTTGGTTTGATCGGAATCTTTGATTTAGGCGAACTTTCAACTTTTGTCTTTTTCTCAGCTTCCTTTTTAGCGGTGTACTCCTCAAATGCTTTTTTCTTTTCCAGGATCTCAAGCGGTGTCATTTCCCCAAATTCAAAGTTGTGTTCTTTATAATCGAATTCGCTGAAATCATATTCATCGGTCATGGTGAGACACTCCGTAGGACAAACCGTGGTGCACAATCCACAGAAGCAGCATTTAGCCATGTCAATATCGAACCTGGCCGCATAAATCCGTTTTGGGGTCCCGTCCGAGGTCTTGCCAAATTCTTCAGGTGATCTTATGGGTTCAATATCGATGCAATCCACGGGGCAGATCTTGGCGCATTTATCGCAGACAATACAATCATCAATTTCATTATGCAATTTGTATCTACCATGATGTGGTACTGGAATTACTTCCTTGGGATATTGGGTGGTCATGATCCCGTTCTGTTGGTCGAAGTAATTCTCATTTTTGGGCGACATAGGATTCCTGGAGTTCCTGGCTGCTTTAAGATGACGTGCAGTAATTTTGAGCCCTGTTTTCAGGGTCTTATGTGTGGTCCTTATGTTTTTCCAGTAGTCGTTCAAGTGATGAAGTTATCAGTCATGAAGTTAGGAAGAGAGTTTCTTTATCAAACCATTCAACATTGCATTAATCCTATTTACTTGTTGAATCAATAGGTCAAATTGATCTTTTCTCATGAAATCAAGTTCTTCGCTCAATTGAAGAAGGGTATCCACTTCACTTAAAGATCCTCGAGCAATGTAGAGGAACCTTAAGAATTCTTTTTCGGTATTTCTTGCCGCACCTTCGGCTATATTGGTTGGAACCGAGACACTGGCCCTTTTCAATTGAGAAACAAGACCAAATTTTTCGTCATCCGGGAATTGGGCCACCATCTCATAAATCTTTTTTACCAAGGTCATGCCTTCCTTCCAAACTTCCAGTTTTTTATGTGGCCTCATCACTTACTAACTTTTTACCTCATCACAACTAAATCATCAATAGTCTCCACAAAGCACTCAGAAGCACCAAAATTATGGCTGCAGGTGTCAAATACTTCCAGCTCAAGTTCATTAATTGATCCAAACGCAATCTCGGGTAGGTCCAACGGATCCACATTTGTACGGCCACGGTCAGCAACGCTTTGCCAATTAACCAAAATGCACCCCAAAGGTGGCCGGCTACAGTACCAGGTTCTCCTGTTGTCCAATCAGCCAAAGCAACTGACCCAATATTTGGCAATGGAGAATTCCAGCCTCCAAGAAACAAAATGGCTCCTAAGAATGAGACCAAAAGCATCAGGCCGTACTCTGATAACATAATCAAGGCCCATCGAAACCCGGAGTATTCCACATGAAATCCTGCTACCAACTCTGATTCTGCCTCAGGAATATCAAAAGGAGCTCTGTTGCACTCAGCCAATGAGGCAATGAAGAAAATTAAGTAAGCAACAAAAAAGATGGGTGCCCGAAAAATATTCCAGGTCAAAAAGCCACCAACATTTGTGGTCTCGACTCCAAGCGCCTTGATACCGAACAAATAGTTCACGGCTTCTTGATCAATGTTTTGAGCATATATACCTTGTTGATATATGATCTCTTGCAGGCTAAGCGTCTGTGAAATCATGATCACACAAAGAATCGACAAACCTAGTGGAATTTCATAGCTTATGATCTGGGCTACTGATCGCATGGCCCCGAAAAGAGCATATTTGCTATTCGACCCCCAACCAGAAAGCAAGATTCCAACCACATCAAGAGAGATTATCGCGAGTAAATAGAAAAGTCCGATCTGCACTTCTGCGCCCTGAAACCCCGAAGTCAATGGTAATACCGCGAAACCTGCAAATACAGCTACAAATACCACGATGGGACCCGGCTTGAAAAGCTTCCGATCAGCAGCTGCAGGAACGATATCTTCTTTCTGAATAAGTTTTAGTAAATCAGCAACAGTCTGAAGAAGACCATAATACCCGACTTCCATGGGGCCATAGCGATCTTGAATGAATGCTGAAATTTTTCTTTCAGCATAGACCGCAAAAATGGTATATATAAGCAGGAAAGTAAGAAAGAAGATAAATGCGTACACGCGTTAGGGGCATCTATTTGCTACAAATTAAGTCAATAATTGCTTAACCTCACTCCCACAAGACATGTTTTTCGAGCTTGACATTTCGTCCAAAGAACAAGGAGGTAGCGGCTTGAAATGACTCGGTAAAATCAGATACCAAAAACTCATCTACAGCACTCTTCTTCGATGACATTAGGTCATTATCCGACAGGAGCTCCTTTAGAGACTGGGCTACTATTTCAGAGGAATCTATCACTTCTACCTGTCCTTCAAAGTAGTTTTCAATTTGTTTCCTTATAAGCGGATAATGGGTGCAGCCAAGGACAAGTGCCTCAATTCCATTAAGGCCTGAATTACTCAAATATTCTGCAATGATCTTTTCTGACAATGCCTTTTTGTGAAAGCTCTCCTCAATCATGGGCGCTAGCAAGGGTGTCGCAAGTGACCTCAACTGAATGTTTCTGTCATACAAATCCAGTTTGTTTCGATAGACGTTGGAACCAACTGTTTGTTTTGTACCAATGAGTCCAACAGTTTTCCCCTGAAAGAAAGCTATGAGATAGCTAATCACTGGATCAATTACGTTGAGAACTAAAGCTTTGCTTCCTACATAAGCTTTAACAAGTTCAAAGGCTGCCGAAGAAGCAGAATTGCACGCAATCAGGATCACCTTACAATCATGTTGAAGTAAAACGTCACAAATCTTGACAGAATAGGCTTGTATGGTTGCGGCTGATTTGTCACCATAAGGAAGGTGAGCACTGTCTCCAAAGTAGACCAAGCGTTCACCAGGCAATAAATCCTTAACTGCTTTGGCAACTGTCAATCCTCCAAGACCACTATCAAAAATCCCAACCGGTCTGTTTTTCTCCATCACCTTTCTAACGCCTACATGAGTATTAATTGCCCTGTAAATTGCTATCAAAGCAAAAGCCCCGTCCGTAAAGACAGGGCTACAAGCAAAGAGTTTGTTTTCATTAAATTTCCGCTTCAAATGTACTATTGGTCTTGAGACCAAAAAATTTTTTCGGACATTTATTTCAATTTGTTACGATTCTTCAACGGTATATACTCAATCTGGAGCGCTTTCTGGTTCGTTGTGGCAATGATTGTCACTATGCCTTTTGTAATGATTCCTCTAATCATCTCACCAAGGCTGGGTGGAGTCAGCTTCTTTTTTATTCGAGTCTGGGTATGGATCTTTTCAATCTTTTCATTCGTCTTTTTCAAAGCGCACAATCGTGAGATAATTGATCGAAAGAAAAGTTATATCTACACCATAACTCACACCTCGTTTCTGGATGCTCCCGCAATACCTATGTCAATGCCTGGTCAGTTGAGAGGATTAGGAAAAAAGGAACTGGCCAAAATCCCGATTTTTGGGTTTATAGCGAGTCGCTTTGCTATTTGGGTGGATCGATCCGATCAGGAAAGCCGCAAAAAGAGCATCGAAAAGATGAAAAATGTTCTGAGCAATGGAATCTCGATGATGGTAGCTCCGGAGGGTACACGCAACGATACCGATGAACCACTGCTTCCCTTTTTCAATGGCCCTTTTCGATTAGCAATTGAAACTCAAATTCCCATCCTTCCAACAATTATTTATAGAGCAAACCGGCTTTTACCGAAGAACAATAGAAGCCTCAAACCTGGTACAGTTCACACTTATTTTTTACCCGAAGTCTCAGTGAATGGGCTTACTGAAGATGATCTCCCCGAGCTGAAAGAAAAAGTTTTTCAAATGATGAAGCAAAAGATTGAGGAGCTCGATAAATTAGGATAAGATATTTTTGGCATCCATTTTGGAATACCCTACAGAACAATCAAAACATTAAGCTTATGAAAAGACATGTACACATCCTATTGGCATTCCTCGGTTTGTCGGTCATAAGCTGTGCAACCGGTAAGAATGCGTTTGAAAAAGGCAACTATGAAACCGCCATCAATAGAGCAATTAACAGGTTGCAATCCAACCCGGATAACAAGAAATCAAAGGCTGTTCTCGTTGAGGGTTACCGATTAGCTTCGGCCTATCATCAGGATTACATTGAAGAATTAGAAAGCAGTGGCGATCCTTTTCGATACGAGGCTATCTTTTATCAATACCGACAGCTTAATAGCTATTATGACAAGATCAGAAGATGTCCTGCCTGTTTAAAGCTGGTTAATCCGAGAGTATACCGAAGCGAACTCGAGGCGGCAGGCGATGAAGCCGCATCATACCAAGTACAACTTGGCAATGAGGCCTTGGCATTGAACACTATCGAAGGTGGTCGAGAGGCTTACTATCACTTTGACCATGCCCTGAAATTTGATAATCAAATCAATGATATTGACAGCCTACTTTCTGTATCACGGAATATGGGAACTATAAAAGTGGTTGTGGAGGCTATCCCTATTCATTCCAGAGCTTTGGCGCTGTCCAATGAATTCTTTGAGAATCAGATTCTAGAATATATGGATCGTTACTCGGTCAATCGCTTTGTGCAGTTTTTCACCACGGATGAAGCCCGACAGATTGATCTTCAGGCCGATCAGGTACTATCGATGATGTTTGATGATTTTGTGATCGGTCAAACATTGATCGAGTCCAAAACAAAAGAAGTTTCAAGAGATAGTGTGGTAGTTGGGCAGTATACTGATGATGAAGGCATAAAGCATGATGTTTATAACACCGTCAAAGCCGAAGTGACTACATACCGGAAGACTTTGCGATCGGCTGGGGTGCTCAACTTTGAAATCAGAGATGCCTATTCCGACCGGATTTTGGTACAGCGTAAGCTCCCTAGTGAAGATATATGGAGTTATGAATGGGGATCTTTCAACGGTGATGAGCGTGCTCTGACAAAAAGGGAAATCCAAATGTCGAAGCGCAGAGAGGGACCTCCTCCTCCTCCACAGACCTTATTCGTAAGTTTTGTGGAAAGAATTTATGATCAAATCACACAAAACGTTCGCAACTTCTATCGGAATTCAGAGATGTAAAAAAATGGGGCTAAGCCCCATTTTTGTTACCAGTTGAATCATAATAACTCTTCAGTACTGTTCGTACCAATCAAAATGCTCCTCTGTGATATTCTCTTTTTCGGATTGAATATATTCCAGAAATGCCTCAGCCACCGGACTCAAATTCTTGGCTTTGAGCCATATCAAATTCCAATTCGTTGTTATCGGAAGTCCTTTGAACGGAATGATTTCCAACTCTCCACTTTTGAGCACATTTTTTAGTCCTATCAAAGGCATGATCGAATAGCCAAGCCCGGCAACCACCGCTTGTTTTACTGCCTCATTGGATGTCAATTCAATCTTCTTGTTGCTTTCAATCTTTTTTGTCTTGATGAATTCCTCCATGGCATTTCTAGTGGCAGAACCTGGCTCTCTATAGATCAAGGGAAACGATTGGAAATTTTTAGCCTTAAATTCAGTTCGGCTGTGTCCCAATTGCTCACTGCCCACCAAGTACAGCTTGTTTTGTAAAAGTTCTACGCGGTTAGTGTTTAGTTGATCAGGTATTACGGATACCAATGCAAAGTCTACTTCATTTTTCTCAAGACTGTTTACCACCAACATCTTATTGGTAACATCCATAGCCAATTCCACTCCTTTATTCTGTCTCATAAATCCCGACAAAAAATAGGGCATCACATACTTTCCTGTAGAAGCGACCGAAATCTTAAGTTTACCTGCCAGCTGGTTTTGATAGGTGAGCGTTTTGTAATTGATCGCATCAACCTCTTGAAGGATCTTCTCAGCAGCAACTGCAATCTCCTTACCAAAATCAGTAAGAAATAATTGCCTTCCGATCACTTCCGTTAAGGGTACAGAAAATTGATCCTGAAATTTTTTTAGCTGGATTGAAACGGCTGGTTGGGTAAGATAGAGCTCTTCTGAAGCCTTCGTAATGCTCTGAACCTCAGATATCTTAAGGAATACACGCAGTTGGTGTAAAGTATAATTCATAAATTTTGTTTATGTAAACTATAATAAATATAAATAAAAATTTATGAACATCGCGACTCATCTTTGCATTGTAAATAAAAAAATTAAACGCAATGCAAATAACAGATCAATGGCTTCCGACCATGCCCACGATGAGCACTCAGGTGAGACGTGAAAAGGTTCTGAAGCGTAGAAAAAGAAGAAATAGTCTATTCGCAAATTGGATTTACGCCATCGTCTTATTCTTTGTTGTAGCGACAGCGTGGATCAGTTGGGCCTACATGAATGAAGGACTAATGATCAAAGAGATCATTTTATCATCTGTCATCATTTTGTTCCTCCTAATCATGAAGTTTACGGGCAACCCTGATGCAGTTGCTCGAAAACAGAAAGAATCATCTAAACAAACTCATTAACACTCAAAATCAAAGAATTATGGAAACCCAAGCAATGCTAGTCGAATCCCAATCGGAAAAATTGGAATTGATTAACGGCAATTTCAGTCCAACCAATGCTTATGATTTGATTTCCTCGTTGATTGAAAACAACATCAATATGCACAAGCTACAGTACTTGAGCGCATGGGAGAAAAATCATATGGTTACTGCCGACTCACTGAATAAAAAAGTAGCCGAGTTGAAGGCAATGAAGGCACAGTTGAAGGACACCATCTCAGATGCAAAGTCTTCAGGTAGCACTGTGTATATCAACGGAACCTTCAATCTCGAAATCTTAAAGTAATCAGAAGACTGAGTTCTGCTCGGAAGTCAGATGGACACACAATTACTGATAGATAACTTAACCAATCCAGCCCTATTATTCTTTTTCCTTGGGCTGGTAGCGGTCCAGGTAAAAAGCGACCTGGAGATTCCAAGCAATTCTTCCAAGTTCATTGCGCTCTACCTACTATTTTCCATCGGGTTTAAAGGAGGACAGGAGTTGGCTCACAGCAGCCTAAGCATGGAGATACTCTGGTCCTTATTGTTTGGAATCTTCTTGGCCGTCACTATTCCGGTTTACTCTTTTTTCTTACTTAAAAAGAAGGTCGGGGTATCCAATGCCGGTGCGATTGCAGCGGCATATGGTTCTGTCAGCGCAGTTACTTTCGTCACAGCCGTGTCGTTTTTGGAAATGCAATCCATTGAGTTCGGAGGACATATGGTGGCAGTAATGGCCCTCATGGAAGCTCCCTCCATCATCATTGGAGTATTGCTAATTGCTTTCTTCAGCAGCAAATCGGCATCAGTTGGTTCGCTGTCAACTATGGTAAAACACGCCTTTACCAATGGAAGTGTATTATTAATTCTAGGAAGTTTGGTGATTGGTTTCTTGGTCACTGATTCTCAAGCCGCAGGCATAAAACCTTTTACTACCGACATTTTCAAAGGGTTTCTCGCAGTTTTCCTTCTCGATATGGGAATTACCAGCGGTAAGAAGGTCAAAGCATTACTCGATAAAGGACGTCCAACGCTCATATTCGCTATCGTGACGCCATTAATCAATGGTTCGATCGTTGCTTTCCTGAGTTCGGGAATAACAGATAGTATTGGTAATCGGCTTCTCTTTAGTATTCTCGCAGCAAGTGCTTCTTACATCGCAGTACCAGCTGCCATGAAGTTGGCTGCACCAAGGGCTAATCCTGGCATTTATCTACCTATGGCTTTGGGAATTACTTTCCCTCTAAATATAACCATCGGTATGCCATTGTATTTAGCAATTATTCAGGCCTTTTAATGAAAGAAGTCTATTAAGAAAAGAAATAAATAAAGTATCAAGGAAAGTTAGTAGTAGATCAACGTCTACAGAATTCCTCAATAGAAATCGGGTTTAAGCGATCCGTAGTCTAAGTTCCGGGAAGGCAGTTCAATAAGTGAGCTGCCTTTATCCTTTTTATATGCTTCGAAATGTATTGAATGCTTCTAGTGAGAAGTCATCGCCTTCAGAATATCGTGCTGTGTGATGATATGGACATCCAGATTCTCGTCTCTTACCATAACAGCCGGATTATCCTTATCAATTACTGACGACAACACATCAAGCGTGTTATCTAAAGGCACAAATTGAAATGGCTTGTCCATTACCTCGGAGACAGGTTTGCTCTGAAGGTCCCCATCCTGAATCATCTGAGCCAACAGTTTCGAGTCTATCAAGCTTCCTACAAAATCTTCACCATCAGTAACCGGTAACTGAGAGATACTATTTGATGTCATTAACTTAATGGCCTCTCCAACGGTAGCAGTTTTATCAATTGTGGTCAGTGTACCGTTTCCATGTTGGCTTGCCAAAATATCCGCGGCTGTTTCAAAGTCTCGCTCTTCTACAAAACCGCGAGCCTGCATCCAATCATCATTGTAGATTTTTCCCAGATATCGCGTGCCATGGTCTGGAAGAATGATGACCATTACGTTATCGTCAGTCAAATTTTCTTTAGCATACTCCAGCGCACCTGCAACCGCTGATCCACATGACCATCCGCAAAACATACCTTCTTCCCTGGCCAACCTTCTTGTCATGATTGCACCATCTTTGTCTGTTACTTTGACAAACTCATCGATCAGATCGAAATCAACGTTCTTCGGAAGAATATCTTCGCCAATGCCTTCTGTGAGGTATGGATAAATCTCTTTCTCGTCAAATACACCAGTTTCTTTATACTTTTTGAATACAGATCCGTAAGTGTCAATACCCACTGATACGATATTCGGATTCTGCTCTTTCAGGTATTTTGAAGTTCCACACATAGAACCTCCCGTACCTACTCCTGCCGCCCAATGAGTTATCTTACCCTCTGTATCTCTCCATATCTCAGGCCCAGTGGTCTCGTAATGAGCAAGTGAGTTCGATTCATTGTCGTATTGGTTGGGATAGAAAGAGTTTGGTATTTCTTTGTTCAACTTGGCAGCTACAGAGTAGTATGATCGAGGATCTTCCGGCTCCACGTTTGTCGGACAAACTATCACCTCTGCTCCTACGGCTTTCAGAATATCAATTTTTTCCTGGGATTGTTTGTCTGCAAGCGTAAATATGCACTTATATCCTTTTGCAATTGCCCCCAAAGCCAGACCCATACCAGTATTACCAGACGTACCTTCAATGATGGTCCCTCCAGGTTTAATATCACCTCTCTTTTCGGCATCCTCGATCATTTTCAGCGCCATTCTATCCTTCATCGAATTGCCAGGGTTGAAGTACTCAACCTTTACCAATATAGTACCGGGTATCCCCTTATTCACAGAATTCAACTTCACTAGCGGAGTATCTCCGATGGTTTCAATAATTGAGTTATAATAGTTCATTTGCCGAAATTTTCTGCAAAGCTACTACTAATAAATGTCAAGTGAAACAGTCCCTTATTAAGACTATGTGAAATGCCTATTTTCGTAAAAAGTTGTTCACCGCCTGAGCATAGCGCTCTTTATATTCAGGGCGTGTATATAGTCTGACATGCTCGGCTTCTTCAAATCGCTCAGCCCAAACGTTATTCAACCCCTTCAATTCTTCTTCCAGTATCTCATGAGGAGTTTCATCATCACTGGTACCGTATAAAACAAGAGTAGGTACCGGATTATTGACCAGTAAATAACTCAGTTTCATATTACGAACGTATCCATCGGATTGCTTGGCAAAACGATTAAAAGTCTGGTCAAAAACAAACCCGGGAATACTCATATTCTGACTTGCATACCTTAGGGTTTTTTCAACGTTGCTTACAGGGCTTCCTAAGATGAGTTTGTCAACAGTGATTCCATTTTCGGTGAGGGCTTCTCTCAAGTCAGGTCTGTTAATGGCCGTTGCAGAACCGATGGCTCCCATTGAAAAACCCCAAAGAACAAAATCACTTTGCCCAAAACGAATTTGGAGCATTCTCATACTGGCTGCAATATCTTCTGCGAATTCATATCCCATTCCTGTTTTCGCCTCGTCCGATTTGCCAGAATTTCTCAAATCAGGAATAAAGATGTTGTAAATCGAATCCAACCCGTAATCATCAATGATTTCAAGATACTTCATGGTCTTCAATCGGTTTGAAGTTCGACCATGATTGATTATCAAAGTCTTGGAGATACTATCTTTTGAAGACGGAATGTACCAACCACTGAGATTCAAACCATCATACAGTGTTGTATACTCCAGTTCTTGAAAGTTATCAAATCCATAATCCCCCGGGTCACGATTATCACCAATGTAGTAGCCCTCGAGTAAATCAGGATTTTCAGTAACATATTCAAAAGTGTAGCGGGGATAATCTGTGACCATGCTGACCACATTAGGCACGACAATCAAGTAGAAAACCCCTACAAGAATGAGGACTACAACAAGCCCTCGAATTAGATTCTTTTTCATGGTTTGATCAGGAGGAAACCGAAGCTAAAAGGTATAAAACTGCCATTCGGATTGCAACCCCATTCTCCACTTGATCGAGAATAATTGCGTGTTCTGAATCAGCTACATCACTACTTAATTCAACACCTCGATTAATTGGACCAGGATGCATAATTGTGATCTCCTTGTCAAGATTTTCGAGCATCACCTTATTGACTCCATAGTAGAGCGAATATTCTCTTAAAGAAGGGAAGTACTTGATTTGCTGCCTTTCCAGCTGGATTCTCAAAATATTGGCTACATCACACCATTCAAGCGCCTTTCGAATATCCAATTCGACCTTCACTCCCAAACTCTCTATGTATTTTGGCAATAGTGTAATTGGTCCGCAAACCATGACCTCCGCACCCAATTTTTGAAGCGCAAAAATGTTTGACAGTGCTACTCTGGAGTGGAGAATATCCCCCACAATTACTACTTTCTTTCCTGCTACCTCTCCCAGGCGTTCTTTGATTGAGAAGGTATCTAATAAGGCCTGCGTTGGATGCTCGTGAGTACCATCACCGGCATTCACAATATTTGCTTCGATATGATTGGATAGAAAATGAGGCGCTCCAGGACTTGAATGTCGCATCACAACCATATCCACTTTCATGGCGAGAATATTGTTCACTGTATCCAGGAGTGTTTCACCCTTTTTAACAGAGCTGCCACTTGACGAGAAATTGATCACATCAGCGGAAAGTCTTTTCTCTGCTAACTCAAAAGACAGCTTTGTCCGTGTCGAATTTTCGAAGAATACATTAGCTATTGTGATATCCCTCAACGAGGGCACCTTTTTAATGGGGCGGTTGATAACGTCTTTAAATTCTTCAGCTGTTTCAAAAATGAGATTGATATCGTCAGAAGTCAGATCTTTGATTCCCAGGAGATGGTTGGTGCTCAATTGTTTCTGCATCAATCTTCTTTATTAATTAGCCAAATATTGTCATCGTCCAGCCCTTGCTCTTTCCATTCCACCAGCACCTTTTGAGTATCGATCGTATTGACATGTCGACCTACATAATCTGGCTTTATCGGAACATGGCGCGAATATTTTCTTTCGACCAGCACTAGGAGTTCTACTTTTTCCGGTCTTCCAAAAGCAATCATGGCATCCAAGGCTGCTCTGACTGATCTTCCAGTGTAGAATACGTCATCGATTAGTATAACCTTCTTGTCCTCGATGAGAAAATCGATGGTGGTTTCGTTTGCTCTTTTGGGGGATTCTCTTCTTCGAAAATCATCACGGTAAAATGTCGAGTCGAGATGACCCAACTTTATATCCTGATCCGTAAACTCACCTAGACGCGCCTTTATTCTTTCAGCCAGAAAAATACCTCTTGGCTGAAGGCCAATAATCACTGAATCCTGAAAATTACCGTGGTTTTCTATCAGTTCCTGACAGAGCCTGCCGATGGTTATGGCAAGTTGTGGGTGACCTAGAAGAAGTCTGCGCTGCATTCTAGGTTACAAATATAGTAAAAGGATTTTCAGTTATTAAAACGAATAGAACTTTAATCTCTTTCCAGACGAATCGCATTGATAAAGAATACACGCTTAGCAGGTTCTGAACCATCTTTGGACTTGACATTTTGAATACCGTGAGCTAGAAAATAATCTCCATACCATCGTGTCATTTGGATGGATGATTCTATTTCATCTCGTTTGTTGTAGTCCTCACCAACTTCCAGTTTTATAGAATGTACCTCTGTCTCACCAGTACCATCCAAGGTTTTGGCAAATACTTCTTTATCATCATAGTACATAAAAACTACCCTTTTACGATCATCTATCCACTGGAACCTACCGTGCTGATCAAGTGCTCCCTCCAGCACGTAGTCCATCGCAAAACTATCGTCCCATTTCAGGTTACCTTCTTTGTCCAAAACAACAGTATAGGCGTGCGTGAAATCATAATCGCTTATGGGTGTTCTGTTAATGCCTTGTGCCGATCGTTCATCGGGTATTCCGTAGCCGTTGTTGAAATTTCTGTCGAAATCTCGGAAACTTCTTGCCGATACCGCCCTGGCATTTCCTGCCGGTTTGAAATATTCGATCTGTAAGATCAGATCATCACCGCGCTCAACCAATTCTCTTGCCAATGACTGAAGCTTATATCGCTGCTCTCTACCCTTTTCTTTGAACTCGGCAGCTTTGGCCTTTACCTTGGATGCACGGTTGGGATTTAAATAATCAAGAAACCTCGGAAGATCACCATAGTTGATGTAGTTCATCTTTTGCTCTCCCCTACGGTTGATGAAGTTGATGAAAATTCCACTGGGTAGCGTTTGGGATCGGTATCCGTAATTCCCTACCACTAGCTGGGTAATATCATTAATGGATGAAGAAACGCCATCGATAAGAGAATAGTCCTTTTTAGTATTCAAGGTATAATCACGCACCGGATTGCCTTCATAGTCATAGGTATTCACAATGATGGTCTGATCCTTTTCATCATTAAGTTCAGCAACCAAAACATTAAATGTCACACTGTCTTTATTAATCCTCACCTCCAGAAGTTTGGAGTTATTCTTATAGACACCTTGAACAGCCTTTACACGGTCATTTTCCAGGTCATAGGCAAATACCACGGGCCGTTGTTCAAAATAACCTCCAAGGACCGCTGTATTCTGAATTACTTCAAACTCTGTCAGATTCAATTGGGCGATCTGAGAAGTTTCATGATGAGTAGTTTTTTGGGTTTTAAAATCTATGCTGACAACATCAATTTGCTTTCTTACCGGGTAGTCTTGAAAAAGAACAAAGAGCTTATCTTTCAGATAATGATATCCTCTTAAATACATTCTGCTTGAGACTTCAATAGAATCCTTCCAAACCTCCTCCAGTTGCTTATCAAGGTGGGTGAATTTTACCGGATAGGTTCTGCCGGCATTGTCCCGGTTGGTCCTGATCAGAGTAACACCCCTCTCTTCATTGGATACTACAAGGTGATTCTCATATTGCCATTCATAGTCTATTTCAAAGCGGTGATCATGAACTATTTGAGCATTCAAGGAAGTCACCAATAGGCCACAAAGTATCAAACAATAATATGTTGCGTTTTTCTTACGCATTAGACATTTCAACAACTATATCGAATTCTTCTTTTGTAACCGGTTGAACAGAAAGACGTCCGATTCTAACCAGCGCCATTTCACTTAAACGATCATCAGCCTTTATTTGATCGAGATTAACCGGATTTTTGAGCTTTTCCTTTGGAATTATATCCACAGCCACCCATCGGTCATCATCGGTTGTGGGATCTTGATAATGCTCTTTAACGATTTCGGCAATACCAATTACATTCCTTTCATTCACACTATGATAGAAGAACGCCAAATCTCCCACTTTCATATTCTTCATATGCATTCTGGCGGCATAATTTCTTACCCCATCCCAATAGGTTCTACCATCTTTTTCAAGGTCGTCCCAGGAATAATCTCCAGGCTCTGATTTCATCAGCCAATAGTTCATAAAGCATTATATTTAGTGTACCTTTTGGGAATTTAGGAAATGTTCCACGCATTGAAAAAAGAACGAAGATTCTTTCAAAAGAAACCTTAAAACGGTAAACCTTGGATAACAAATCAATACTTAAACAACTGAAACTTACGGCAGCCCTGATGGAGTTGCATGATGAAAACAGTTTCAAAATCAGAGGGTACCAGAGTGCCATTTATAACCTTGACAAAGCAGATATTGAACTAGGGGGAATGTCACTTGACGAACTTCAGGGATTGGATGGTGTAGGCAAGGGAATTGCAGGGACCATTAATGAAATTATACAAACCGGCACCTCTGATCAACTCTCTAAATACCTGGAAGAAACTCCCGAGGGAATAATTGAGCTATTAGACATCAAAGGTATTGGACCCAAGAAGATCAAAGTCCTTTGGAAAGAGCTCGGAATTGAAAGTGGTCATGAACTCAAAGAGGCTGCCAACACAGGGAAAGTAGCGCAACTAAAAGGCTTTGGTGAAAAGACTCAAGATACCATTATTAAGGCATTGGAGTTTAAGGAGGCCAACGCCAACAAATTACACTATGCAGAAGCAGAAGGGCTTACCAAGGAAGTTATTGAGTCGTTGAATACTCTACTCGGAGATTCCCTTATCCATGAGATTGGGGCTCTAAGAAGACGAATAGAGGTTATTGAAAAGATCGAGATTCTAATTGGTTCTGACAACTTTGACCAGGCCGAAGAAAAAATAAACGCTAGTCCTGACTTTGCTCAAGACGATGTCAATTCGGGCCCAGTAGTGTGGAGAGGGCTTTACAAAGAATCACTGGTTCCGCTTGAATTGAACTTTGCCGAGAAATCAAATTTCATAAATCATCTTTTCATCCGAAGCGGAAGCCCGGGTCACCTTGGGACACCGGTAAAAGAAAAAGAGAATTTCAGGGATATCGCACTCTCGGGTCCGTTTAAAGAAGAAAAGGACATCTATATGGTCGCTGGAATGGATTATATAGAACCGGAACTGCGCGAAGGCACTTTCGAATTCGAGGCCGCCAAAAACAACGCACTCCCCAAGTTGGTAGAGATGTCTGATTTAAAAGGCATTCTCCATAATCACTCTACGTATAGTGATGGGAAGCACAGTCTGGAACAAATGGCTCAGCATTGCAAAGATTTAGGCTACGAATACTTAGGTATTTGCGATCATAGTAAATCAGCGTTTTATGCCAACGGTCTGGATGAAGATCGAGTCATTCAACAACATGCGGAAATCGATGAATTGAATAAAAAACTGGCTCCCTTCAAAATTTTTAAAGGAATTGAATCGGATATCCTTTATGACGGGAAGCTCGATTATGATGATGAAGTCCTTTCGAGTTTTGATTTTATCGTTTCGTCAGTCCACTCAATTCTTAATATGAATCGGGCCAAGGCCACGTCAAGATTGTTAGCGGCAGTGGAGAACCCATACACTACTATCCTGGGTCATCCAACGGGGAGATTATTGCTAAGAAGAGAGGGTTATCCCATAGATCACAGGGCAGTAATCGACCACTGTGCTAGGCACAATGTGGTCATTGAAATCAACGCCAACCCATGGCGACTGGACCTCGACTGGAGATGGGTGCATTATGCCATTGAGCAAGGAGTTAAACTCTCTATCAATCCGGATGCCCACGAAATGGCCGGCTATGATCACATGTATTATGGATTGTTGGCCGGAAGAAAGGGTGGGCTCACCGCAGAAATGACGTTCAACGCGCTAGGTGTTGAAGAAATTGGGAACTACTTTCGCGAGCGAAAAGAGAAAATAGCTTCGCATGCCTAAAAAAATCCTTGTCATCCGGTTTTCATCAATCGGGGATATTGTGCTAACCACACCTGTGGTGCGGGTATTAAAGGCACAATTGGATGATGCAGAAGTCCATTATTGCACCAAGAAGCAATTCGCTGGCATATTAGAGGCCAATCCTTACATCGACCGACTTCATTTTCTTGAAGGTAAACTTGATGACCTTGTGGCCCGGCTCAAGAAGGAGAACTTTGACTTTGTAGTCGATCTGCATAATAACCTGCGCACCCGACTGATCAAATCAAAACTGAAAAAGCCTTCCAGGGCATTCCCAAAGCTCAATTGGGAAAAGTGGTTGATCGTCAATTTAAAAATCGACAAGCTTCCAAACGTCCACATTGTGGATCGTTATATGGAAACGTTGGAGCCACTTGGAATCAAAAAAGATGCCCTTGGACTGGATTACTTCATCCCCGAGAAAGACGAGATTGAGGAAGATTGGCTTCCCGAAACCCATCGAGGTGATATCGTGGCATTTGGAATTGGGGGGCAACATGGAACGAAAAAGCTACCGCTCGATCGAATGATTGAGCTCTGTGACAAGATCAACAAACCCATAGTGCTCTTAGGTGGTAAAGAGGACGAGGAAAACGGACGTAAAATCGAAGAGTTCTTTGATCGTGCGAGTGAATCTGAAGACATGGCCGACTCGTTGGATAAACTTGGTAAGAAGGCGCTCATCTACAATGCCTGTGGCAAATACAATCTCAACCAATCGGCCTCCATTATAAAACGAGCCTCTTATGTATTCTCTCATGATACCGGCCTCATGCATATTGCAGCGGCTTTGAATAAGAATGTGTTTTCCATTTGGGGAAATACGATTCCTGAATTTGGAATGTATCCTTACCAGACCAAGTTCACCATCCTGGAAAAGAAAGGTCTTAAATGCCGACCATGCTCCAAAATCGGTTATGACAAATGCCCTAAAGGACATTTCAAGTGTATGAATGAAATTATTTTTGATTTTTGGTTGCCATGAGTGAGGAGAAACGATTGAGACTGACCTGGATCTTTTTTGCGGTGACAGTTGTCACCACATTGGTCGATTACCTGATCGATTTGAGCAATTGGTTAAACGGATTCGTGGGAGGCTTGGGGCTGGTCGCTATGCTTATGGCCTTGGGATACTCCACAAAACTCCTTAGCTCCATGACCATCAAGAAAAATACACGAGCCCAATGCACCTTGATAATGTTGTTGACCGTGGGTTTGTTTGTTTATGGGTTTATTCTTTAGTCAATGAATAGATCGCTGCATTCCATTTGGCGAATTCAAACTGATCTAGAGCTTCTTCCATCATTCCTTTTATCTCCTCCAAGTTCAAGTTACCGATACTCCCTTCATGGGAATGATTCACCTCCTTTACAGGATCAAAACCTCCATGCTCTATTGCAAGCCCAACTTGCTTATAAGCATCCCTGAAAGGTACTCCCTGAAGTACCAGTTTGTTCGTTTCCTCCACGCTAAAGAGGTATTTGTATTTCTCCTGATCAATAAGATCATCATTAATCTTGATCTTCTCCAGCATATAATCAGCCATATCCAATGAATCCTTAAGATCCTGAATAGCCGGGAACAACACTTCTTTAATCAACTGCATTTCACGATGGTAGCCCACCGGAAGATTTGCGGTCATCAAGGCAATGTCATTCGGCAATGCCTGAATTCGATTGCACTTGCCGCGCATGAGTTCGAAGACATCCGGATTCTTCTTATGAGGCATAATGCTTGAGCCTGTAGTCAACTCATCCGGGAAGGATAGGAAACCAAAATCCTGACCCATATATAGGCAGATGTCCATCGCAAATTTTCCAAGAGTCGCACCTATCGCTGCCATTCCAACTGCTAGTGATCGTTCTGCTTTACCTCTCCCCATCATGGCGTAGACTACGTTATAATTCAGGTCTTCGAACCCCAATAATTGAGCAGTCATTTTTCGATCAAGTGGGAAAGAGGAACCAAACCCGGCTCCTGAACCCAAGGGGTTTTTGTTGATGATTCTGTAAGCTGCGTATAAAAAATGAAGATCATCAACCAGGCTTTCGGCATAGGCTCCAAACCAAAGACCGAATGAAGAAGGCATGGCCACCTGCATATGGGTATAGCCGGGCATCAAAACTGTCTTATGAGTTTGGCTCAGGTCAACCAATCGATCGAAAAGGTTCTCGGTCAACTTTGTAATCTCCTTGATCTCATTCCGCATAAAGAGTTTGAGATCAACCAGTACCTGATCATTTCTTGAACGGCCGCTATGTATCTTCTTCCCAACGTCACCCAGACGCTGAGTGAGGAGTAATTCTACTTGAGAATGGATGTCTTCTACTCCTTCTTTGATACTGAACTCACCGGATTGAATGTCAGTGTAAATGATCTTCAACTCTTTGTGAATCTGCTCCTTTTCAGATTCTTCAAGCAAACCAATCTGAGCAAGCATTTCGGTATGAGCCAATGAGCCCAACACATCATATGGAGCCAGATGGATATCGAATTCAAGGTCGCGACCTACAGTATATCGCTCCACCAACTCAGCAACTTTCGTTTCTTTTTCCCAGAGTTTCATATTCTTTCTCTTTTACTGTCATTGCGATCCCATGGTTATGGGAGAAGCAATCCGTTGAAATGATTGAGCGATTACTTCGTCAATCGTCTTACTCATTCCTCGTAATGACATGACTTAATAATTTTATATACAATTCAATTCCCTCTTCTATTTCACTCAAACAAATGAACTCGTCAGCACTATGCGAACGCGCTGAGTCTCCTGGTCCAATTTTTACAGACGGATAGGGTATCAACGCCTGGTCCGATAAAGTGGGAGAACCGTAAGTTTCAATTCCTATTTCCAAGCCTGCCTTAACGATAGGGTGATCCTTTGAAATCCCTGAAGGGTTCAAGCGAGTGGATCTTGGATTCACCTCCGAACTCACATGTTCGCGGATTATATCCAAAGTTTCTTCGTTCGAATAGGCATCAGTCGTGCGAACATCGACCACGAAACTACATTCGTGAGGTACCACATTATGTTGGTTACCCGCCTCGATCATAGTAGTGCTCATTTTCACCGGCCCCAACGTTTCAGAGACTTTAGGAAATGAGAACTTATTAAACCAATTAATGTCTTTCATTGCTTTGTAAATAGCATTTTCACCCTCCTCTCTTGCGGCATGACCCGCCTTTCCACGAGCTACACAATCAAGCACCATCAGCCCTTTTTCGGCTATTGCCATTTGCATCAATGTCGGTTCTCCTACTATCGCGAAATCAATCTTAGGAAGTTTGGGCAACAATGACTCTATTCCATCTTTACCTGATATTTCTTCTTCAGCTGTTGCTGCAATAATCAGGTTACAATCCAATTTGGTTGCTTGATTGAAATGTAGGAATGCGGCAACCAAAGCCACTAAAGGTCCGCCTGCATCATTGCTTCCAAGTCCATAAAGTCGGCCATCTGTTTCCAAAGCCTGAAAGGGATCGTTCGTATAGCCACTATTTGGCTTAACTGTGTCATGATGGGAATTGAGAAGTATGGTCGGCTTCGAAGAATCGAAATGTGCGTTCTTCGCCCAAACATTGTTGCCAAGACGTTCGGTCTTAATTCCTTCCGAAATTAGAAATCGCTGGATTATATCAGCAGTTTTGTGTTCTTCCCTACTGAAAGACGGAGTTTCAATGAGTTGCTTTAATAGTTCTATGGCTTTTTCGTATTTGCTCATCGATTCTTGATTAAAGTGCCGTGCCCGAGTCCGTGAACCAATTCGAGTACTTGATCAAAATGACCGATTTTCACCGTATAAACCCCCGCCTTCAATGCATCAAATGCGTTATCCAACTTAGGAATCATTCCTTCATTGATAATGCCTTGATTCTTCAATTCATGATAATAAACCTTGTCCATTTCCGAAATCACCTCTTCATTCTCCAAGTCCCATAAAACTCCTTTTTGCTCAAAGCAGTAAATAAGGTCCACCTTGCAGCCTTCAGCCATTGCTCTCCCAACAATTGAGGCGATGGTGTCCGCATTCGTATTTAACATAGAACCTTCCCCATCATGTGTCAAAGAACAAATAACCGGTGTGATATTTGCCTTTAACAGCTTTTCCAGGAATGTGATATTCACTCCCTCAACTTCAACATCACCGGCATATCCGTAATCGATTTCTTTCACCGGGCGCTTGGTTGCTCTTAGCAGATTACCATCTGCACCTGAAAGCCCCAAGGCGTTCACACCATAGGACTGAAGTCCACTTACTATCTTCTTATTCACAAGGCCTCCGTACACCATGGTGACTAAATCAAGGGTTTCGCTATCAGTGATTCTTCTACCATCGGCCATTTTAGGAGCAATACCCAGTTTTTCTCCGGTTTTTGAAGCAATCTTACCTCCACCATGAACAAGAATTTTGTCTCCTTCGATTTTGGCAAAGTCACTCAAAAACTGAGACAATGCTTCAGCGTCATCAATGACTTTCCCTCCTATTTTTATAATGGTCAGTTCTGTCATTATTTTAACAATTCGTTAAGCACTGCCTGGGCAGCATAAACTCTATTTTCAGACTGATCGAGGTGAATAGCATTCGGTCCATCTAAAATCTCATTCTCGATCACCAACCCTCTTCGCACAGGCAAACAATGCATCACCCTGGCATTATTGGTGAGTGACAAATGCTTGTTACCAATGGTCCAACTGGAATCCTGAGATAGTACTTTTCCATATTCTTGAAAAGAAGACCAGTTTTTTACATACACGAAGTCAGCATCTTTGAGCGCCTCTTTTTGATCATGGGTGATAGAAACGCCTTCCGTAAATTCAGGAGACAAATCGTATCCCTCTGGATTGGTTATGGTCAAATTCACTTCTGCCTTATTCATCCATTCCACAAATGAATTGGCCACGGCTTGAGGCAAGGGCTTAATATGAGGCGCCCAGGTCAACACCACTCTGGGTTTTTCAGGCTTTGACCAATGTTCTTTGATGGTCATTAAATCGGCAAGACTTTGAAGTGGATGTCTCGTGGCACTCTCAAGACTAACAATGGGAATTCCGGCATATTCAATAAACGCATTCAATAGTTTTTCCGAGTAGTCCTCATTTCTATTCTGGAGCAGGGGAAAGGTACGTACTCCAAGCACATCAAAGTACCTTCCCATCACACCGGCAGCTTCTTTGATATGTTCCGCCTTATTGCCATTCATAATGACACCATCTTCGAATTCCAGTGCCCATCCATCTTTTCCAATGTCGAGGATAATCGCCTCTGCTCCCAGGTTTTGAGCCGCAATCTGGGAACTCAATCGTGTCCGAAGGCTTGGATTGAGAAAAATAAGGCCCACTTTCTTTTTGTCTCCCGCGTTAGATAACTGAGGGTTTTGTTTAAACGCCATAGCATCCGACACCAACTGATCCAAATCAGCCACATCCGATATACTTGTAAAATGTTTCATACTAGTTCCTCTTTAAGTGCTGATAAAAACTGATCCAGTTCTTCCTTAGAGACATTCAAAGGAGGCAGTAGACGAAGTGTATTCTTATTGGCTGCCGAACCTGTGAAACACTTGTGTTCAAAAAGCAATTTCTTTCTTAATTCGGCAATAGGGAAATCGAATTCAGCCCCAATCATCAGCCCATCGCCACGTACTACCTTCACTTGATTGAAGGCACTTAATTCTGACTTCAAGTAGTTCCCAAGTTCCTTCGAATTGATCATCAATTTCTCTTTTTGAATCACCTCCAACACTGCCAAAGCCGCTGAACAGGCCAAGTGGTTTCCACCAAACGTAGTTCCCAGCATACCATGCCAAGGTTCTATTTCCGGAGAGATTAATACCATAGCCACCGGAAACCCATTGCCAATCCCTTTTGCCAATGTGATAATGTCGGGTCGGACCGAAGCATGTTGGTGAGCGAAGAACTTTCCTGTTCTCCCAGCTCCAGACTGGACTTCGTCCAAGATGAAAGCTACACCATGCTTTTCACAGAGTTCCTGTGCTTTTACAAGAAATTCATTGTCAGGCATGTAAATACCGGCAATACCCTGTATCCCCTCAACAATGAATGCTGCTGTGTCTTCATCAATAGCCAATTCAAGCGCATCCATATCATTGAGCGGTATCAATTCTACTTCATGATCGGAATTAAAAGGGGAAACTATTTTTGGGTTATCAGTGATCGCCACAGCACCAGAAGTTCGACCATGGAATCCATTTTCTAAGGCCACCACTTTCTTTCTACCGGTATGAAACGAAGCTAGTTTTAGTGCATTCTCATTGGCCTCAGCGCCAGTGCTACACAGAAATAGTTTATAGTCTTGGTACCCGGAGAGTTGGCCGAGTTTGTCTGCCAATTCGCTTTGAAGTGAATTCAGCACAGCATTGGAGTAAAAACCCAACTTGGAAAGTTGCTCAGAAATTTTTTGGACATGGTGAGGATGGCTGTGACCAATCGATATTACGGCATGACCTCCGTACAAATCAAGGTATTCGGTCCCTTCGGTATCCCATAGCTTCGAACCCAAGCCTTTGACTGGCTCGATGGGATAGAGCGGATATACATCAAAAAGTTCCATTAGAATATGCTTGCTTTAAGTTTTAACCCCATAGTTTCATCGAAGCCAAACATCAAATTCATGTTTTGAACCGCCTGACCGGATGCTCCCTTCAACAAATTGTCAATGGCTGACTGAACCATTAGATAGCCATTGTGCATTTCTAAATGCACCAGGCACTTGTTGGTATTGACTACTTGCTTTACGTCCAATGCTTCATCGGCCACCCAGGTAAATGGAGCATCTTCATAGTATTCTTGATATACTCGAATCGCCTCTTCCAACGACCACTCACAATATTGATAAGCAGTCACCAAAATTCCCCGGGTGAAATTTCCACGATACGGAATGAAGTTGATGGGCTTATCGAACCAAGGTTGATGCAACATCAAACTCTTAGTCACTTCTGCCAAATGCTGATGGGTGAATACCTTGTAGGTCGAAATATTGCTGCTTCGCCAGCTGAAATGAGTAGTATCGGATGGTTTAATACCAGCTCCAGTCGAACCGGTAATTCCCGAAACGTGCACTTCCTTGAGCATACCATTATAGGCAAGTGGCAAAAGTGCCAATTCGATTGCAGTAGCAAAACAACCGGGATTGGCTACAAATTCTGCCTCCTTGATTTCCTCTTTATTCAGCTCAGGAAGCCCGTATACCTTGTCATCATCCAAACGGTAGTCCTGACTCAGGTCAATCACCTTGATTGAATCCGGAAGTTCATTCTTCTCAAAAAATTCGGTAGAGGCCCCATGTCCCATGCAAAGGAAAATCACATCAACATCAACCAGGTGATTTTCAACAAAATTCAACTCGGTTTCACCAACCAAATCAGGGAAGGAACTGCTTAATTTCTTGCCTGCCTGACTTCGGCTCTGAACAAAATGTAATTCCACCTCGGGATGATTCAGAAGCAATCGAGTTAATTCTCCTCCTGTGTAGCCTGCTCCGCCTACTATTCCTGCCTTGATCATAGTTCTGAATTGATTTGATGATAAATCGCATTCTGATTGCCAAAAATCTTGGCAAAGCCTTTCACATCATCTCCGGTCCAGGCATTATTCATTTCACCATAGTGCCCAAATTTGGCTGCCATCAAATCATGTTTTGACTCTATGCCCAGAATCTGGAAATGATAAGGATGAAGTTTTACGAATACCCTTCCAGTCACATTCCTTTGGGTACTCTCCAACATTTGCTCAAAGTCTCGCATGACCGGATCCATGAACTGACCTTCGTGAAGCCAATTACCATAGAAAGAAGCGATCTGATCTTTCCAATAAATTTGCCATTTGGTGAGTATATGTTTCTCCAATGCTTGATGAGCTTTGATGGTGAGAATGGCCGATGCTGCCTCAAACCCCACTCGGCCCTTGATACCAATAATGGTGTCACCCACATGAATATCTCGGCCGATACCAAAAGGAGCAGCCAAAGACTCCAGATATTGAATCGCCTTTACTGAACTTTCGAAATCTTTATCATTTACGGATTTTAATTCCCCTTTTTCATATCCGAGCTCAATTTCTTCCGGCACATCTTTGGAAACTTGAGTTGGAAATGCTTCTTCCGGTAGATAACCATTTGAACTCAAAGTCTCTTTCCCACCAACAGAAGTTCCCCAAAGTCCTTGGTTTACAGAGTAAGCTGCCTTTTCAAAGTCCATTTCCACTCCTTTGGATTTGAGATATTCTATCTCTTCTTCTCGAGATAGTTTCATGTCCCGAATCGGGGTGATGATCTCCGCATTCGGAAGAAACGTTTGAAAAATCATATCGAAGCGAACTTGATCGTTTCCAGCTCCAGTGCTTCCATGAGCAATAAAATCGGCATCAAGATTCTGTGCATGTCTGGCAATCGCCATAGCCTGGCTTATCCTTTCTGCACTTACAGAAAGAGGATAGGTGCCATTCTTCAGCACATTTCCGAAGATCAGATACTTGACCACCTTCTGGTAATAGTTTTCTGTCTCCTCAATCGTAGTATGGGTCTTCACTCCTAGTTCGTAAGCTCGTGCTTCTACATTTCTTAGTTCCTCAGGACTAAATCCACCTGTATTCACCAATACCGAGTGGACTTCCAGACCCTTGTCTTCAGAAAGGTATTTTACACAGTAAGAGGTATCGAGCCCTCCGCTAAAGGCAAGGACTACTTTCTTATTTTCCATTTTTCTTCTGCTTTTTGAGTTCGCGCTTTAGCAGCACTGATTTCTTGAAATTGGTCCATCGTTGGAATAGACCGAAGTCCTTGTCCAGTTCCCGATCGACCCATTGTGTCCGTTTTGGTTTTTGATTTTTCTCCCAGGCCGGATTATAGAGCATAGCGGTACAAATGCAGGCCTGACGGTCCTTACTTTTTAGAATATCGTAATTCACGCAGCTCTGGCATCCCTCCCAGAATTTTTCATCTGTCGTGAGTTCGGAATAGATCACGGGCTTATACCCCAAGTCAGAGTTAATCTTCATCACTGCCGCCCCAGTGGTGAGTCCGAAGATCTTAGCCTCTGGAAACTTCTTTCGTGATAATTGGAAAGTAGCTGCCTTAATCTTCTTGGCCAATCCTTCTCCCCGGAACTTGTTTGAAACAATCAAACCGGAGTTGGCCACAAACCGGGCATGCCCCCATGCTTCGATATAGCAGAACCCGGCCCACTCTCCGTTTTTGGTGGTAGCTATGATAGCCTTGCCTTCTTTCATTTTGGAAGACACGTATTCCGGGGTTCGCTTGGCTATTCCCGTTCCACGTACCTTGGCAGATTCTGCAATTTCATGGACAATGGTATCGGCATAGGAAATATCCGATGGAGTAGCTTCACGTATGATAAATGTTGTTTTCATAACATTTCTGTCATTGCGAGAGAGCGAAGCGATCGCAGCAATCTCATGATCTTTTCGAAGAGATTGCTTCTTCATCCAATTGCATTGGATTCATCGCAATGACATCTTTTTTAAATTCTTTGATTAACAATAAGGGATTCGAGAGATGACCACCACGTAGGCAGTCGAAAAGTGATATAGGCGCTTAGCGCCTCCTGATCCTAAGAGAATATACAACAGCTTCTACTACCACAGAAAGTGGAGCGATGTAAGAAAAATATGTCGAAGCGTTTTTGCTCATTGTTCTATTAGGACGTCAAAGGAAAGAAAAAGTTTAGAAAGGACAAATTCAAAATTGAAAAAGATGGGATTCAAAATTCCGTTTATCTGAAAAAACTTCCGCTATTGGTAAGAATTGAATCAATAAACACTGTGCTAATTTCATTCATCTAATGATTCCCTAAATTGGTCCAAAGAAAACAGTATAATCATGGCAGTCAATCCACTTAACGATAATTACCCCAGAGTCAGTCCATTCCTTATGGTAGCAGATATCAACGAGGAAGTTGAATTCATGAAAAATGTATTTGATGCCCTTGAGCAAGAGCGTATCGAATTGCCTGATGGAACTGTGAGACATGTTGAAATGCGAATTGGAGATTCCGTGATCATGCTCGGTCATGGCCCGGATTTGATAAACGACTGTATGATGTACATCTATGTAGAAAACACTCATGCGACCTATGAGAAAGCGCTGAAGCATGGAGCCACACCGCTTATGCCTCCGGGTGAGCAGTACTATGGAGACATTAATGCCGGCATTCGTGATCCCTCAGGACATTCGTGGTGGATTGCCACACATTTTGAAGACGTAGGTCACGAGGAGCTGAATCGGAGAGCCGCAGAATTCGAGACGAAGTAATTATCTGACTCAGATTTAAATTACCGTTACTCGTCATTCCCCGACTTCATCGGGGAACCTCTCTGTAACTACTTATTCTTCATGAGATTCCCGCTCTCGCGGGAATGACTAACTTGACAATTAGATCCTATCAATCCCGCTTTCTCACATACCATTTAAAGGCCCGGCCTCCCTTGTTATGCCCAACCACTTTGCCCGTCCCTATCTCGGACATCATAGCATCAAACTTTCCGTTGGAAGCAGCAATCATCACCCATTGTAACCCTTCTTTCAACTCAATATGCTCATCGGTCATATTGGGAGTTTGACCATATATGGGATCAATTTGGGCAAAAACCACCTTATTTTTCATGATGGTCATGAACTTGGCATCGGCAGTGTGTTCAATTCGGCCAGGAGTACCCCAACCTACGCGGATCGGAAGGCCGTCCCGAACGGCTTTTTTAAGTACTTCGATTGATCCATTTAGTACATTTCCATTTTCATCATTTTCATAGACGAGCTCCCAGGATTGGCCATTGACTGTAAGGGAGAAACAGAACAGGAGAGTTGAAAGTAAGAACTTTTTCATACTTCAATTTACGAAGTATGATTACTGTGAAACTATATTTCGACTAACGAATGATAAGGCTAGATAGAAACCAAGTAGTCCGAATCACCCCCCTATCCACTCTGCCACAAAAAGATTAGTATCTCTTGTTCCTCCATTGTTTCGATTCGAGGAGAACACGATGTACTTGCCATCATTGGAGAAAACCGGAAAGGCATCGAAAGTCTCATCATGGGTAATTCGAGTCAACCCTGTTCCATCTACATTGACCATATACAGATTGAAAGGGAAACCACGAGTTGCCTTATGATTGGAAGCAAATATCACCTTCTCCCCGGATGGATGGAAGAATGGTGCCCAGTTGGCCTGTCCCAAGTCACTAAGTTTTCTGAGATCTGAACCATCAGCGTTGCAAATGTAAAGTTCCATGTCTGTTGGTTTCACCAACCCTTCTTTCAACAGGTCCTGGTACTCTTTAATCTCTTCCTCTGTCTTTGGTCTGGAAGATCTGAAGATCAACTTAGTGCCATCAGGAGAGAAAAATGCTCCACCGTCATAGCCTAATTCATGTGTAATTTGCTTGACATCACTCCCATTAATATTCATAGTAAACAACTCTAAATCACCCGTTCTCATCGAGGTGAAGACGATTTTATCACCTTTGGGAGAAACCGTGCCTTCCGCATCATAGCCGGGTTCATTAGTCAATTGTTTCAGGATATTACCCTCCATATCAGCGGTGAAAATGTCAAAGCTGGGATAGATAGGCCAAACGTATTTACCGTCAGTTCTTGGCCCCGGAACCGGAGGACAGTTTTCTCCTCCAAGGTGAGTCGATCCATACAGAATTGTATTATCCGGTAAAAAGTAAGAACAAGTCGTTCTGCCCATTCCTGTACTAAGCAATTGAGGCTTATTGTTCTTTAGATCATCATTTCTCCAATCAGTAACAAAGATTTGATCACAACTTGCTCCCCATCCAGAGTAATCGGATTGGAACACTAAATACTTATCATCAAAACTCCAATACGCTTCAGCATTGTTTCCACCGAATGTCAATTGCTTGATATTCCTAAAGTATTTCATCTCTTCTGGATGAAGCAGCAATGAATCCTGAGCTGATCGGACTTCAGTAGATGAAGTGTCTTTAGTACTGCTGGTACACGCGAAAGTAAAGACAATGAGAAGTAAGAATAAGTACCTCATGGGGCAGTGTATTTTATTGATGCCGCGAAGATAAGTATTAATTATCTTTGGCCTAAAATCATCCGACATGAGAAAAGTCAACTTTTATCTTTTTATCCTATTTTTTGCAGTTCTATACAGCTGTACCGATTTCACTACAGACCGGGAAATTCTGGCTTCATTGGAAGAAGACATCAATTATTTGGCCGATGATGCACTCGAAGGCCGAGCAATCGGAACACAGGGGGAGATAAAAGCGGCAGAATATATAGCAGCAGCTTTTGAAAAGTATGGCTTGGAACCCAAAGGAACAGAGGGTTACTTTCAACCATTCACGGTAAAAAAAGCGACCAACCCTCATAAAGAAGCAGTGATTGGAACTGATGGAGAAGGTGTCACCGGTAGAAATGTCGCGGGGTTTATCAATAATAATGCTCAGCATACTGTAGTAATTGGTGCTCATTTTGATCACCTGGGGTATGGTAGCGAAGGATCTCTCCATAGGGGAGAACGCGCAATTCACAATGGTGCTGATGATAATGCAAGTGGCACTGCGGCAATCATCCAACTAGCGAGAGTTTTAAAGTATAATGCCAGCAATTATAATTACTTGTTCCTGGCATTTTCAGGCGAAGAGAATGGCCTATGGGGCTCGAACTATTTCTCGAAAAATCCTACGGTTGATTTGGCCACCGTAAACTATATGATCAACCTGGACATGGTTGGACGAATGAACGAGGAGCAAACGTTAGCCATCAGTGGTGTAGGTACCAGTCCGCTTTGGTTAGAAAAGCTTAATGCGGTCAACTCGGATAGCCTGAAGTTAGTCACCTCCGAATCCGGTGTGGGTCCCTCTGATCATACTCCTTTCTATTTACAGGATTTACCGGTACTCCATTTCTTTACAGGTCAACATGAAGATTATCACAAGCCTAGTGATGATGCTGATAAGATCAACTATGATGGCCTCATGAAGGTGGTACATTTTATCGAGCGACTAGTTGGGGAGTTGGAAGATGAAGAAAAACTTGCCTTTACCAAAACCCAAGACAATAGCAACCGAGGTGCCAGTTTCTCAGTTTCGCTAGGTGTTGTTCCTGACTATCTTTATGATGGGAAAGGAATGAGAATTGATGGAGTAAGTGACGGCAAACCTGCCCAATCCGCAGGCATGCAAAAAGGAGATATTGTTGTCAAACTTGGCGACTCTACTATTGTCGACATGATGAGTTATATGCGTGCATTAGGTGCGTTCAAGGCAGGAGATAGAACGGTCGTTGAATTTAAGCGCGGTGACGAACTAAAAGCAGCAGAGATTAAATTTTAAGAATGGTATTTCTAAGAATCTTATTTTCTTTTTGGAAAGACCGTGAGTATCGATCGTTGCTCTTCGCATCTGTTGGTATTCTCGTTCTGGGAACTATTGTGTATCACTATGTTGAAAAATGGAGTTGGCTTGATTCGCTCTACTTCTCCACGATAACCCTGACTACCATTGGCTATGGAGACTTCGCTCCACAGACTGATGTAGGAAAAGCCTTTACCATTGTTTACATCGCTATCGGTATCGGATTAGTATTTGCCTTCATCAATACCATTTACAAGCACTTTCAAAAATTTCCCAGCCCCATGGGAAAGGGTAAGACAAAAAAATAATCCACATTCGGAACTTTATTTTGGAATGATTGTTCTGTTTTTATTGATATAATTTTGGAACAATCATTCTATTAAATTAAAAATGACAAAACTTACCAACAAAATTGCGGTGATTACTGGAGGTAGCACCGGAATCGGCCTAGCCACAGCAAAAACATTTATTGACGAAGGTGCCCAGGTGATTATCACTGGAAGAACTCAGGAAACACTAGACAAAGCAGCTGCAGAAATCAATAGCGATCGATTGACTGCAATCCAGTCGGACACCTCGAAACTCGATCAGATCAACGATCTGGCGGAAAGGGTCAACGCAGAATATGGAAGAGTAGATATCCTATTTGCAAATGCCGGAATCGCCTGGTTTGCACCACTTGCTGATTCTGATGAAGCCTTCTTTGATGCCCATTTCAATACTAATGTAAAGGGTTTGTTTTTCACCATTCAAAAAATTGCACCTCTGATGACCAATGGAGGGTCTATCATCCTTACTGCATCAGCAGTAGTGCATAAGGGATTTGAGAACAGCTCGGTATATTCAGCCACCAAGGGAGCAGTGAGAAACTTTGCCAGAACGTTGTCTACCGAATTAAGCCCAAGGGGCATTAGAGTAAACGTTGTTAGTCCTGGTCCGGTGGAAACACCTCTTTTCAGTAAAATGGGTATGAGTGAAGAAGAATTGAAGGGTATGGCCGAAGGATTTTCTCAAATGGTACCCATGAAGCGGTTTGGAGCGTCTGATGAAATCGCAAAAGCAGTACTTTTTCTTGCTTCTGAAGATTCTTCATACGTTTTAGGGGAAGAAATCCTTGTTGATGGAGGTATTGCCACCATCTAATTTGATAATTCTTGAATGATCGGTTACTTTTAACTAATCGGTTATGGCCAGGAAGAAGAATTTTGACGAATCTGAAGTACTAGACAAGGCACTGAAAATTTTCTGGACCAAGGGTTTTAACGCCACATCAATTCAGGATTTGGTCGATGGTCTTGGCATAAACAGAGCCAGTATGTATGATACATGGGGAGATAAACACAATCTCTACATGAAATCTCTGGAAAGGTATCGTCAAAATGCTTCTTCCCAGCTATTGAATGAAATTCGATCGAATAAATCCGCCCTTGATATCCTGAAAGGGTTTCTAAAATCCAATGCCCGGGAATCAGCCCTTGACCCTGAAAAAAAGGGCTGCTTTATGATTAATTCCATTTCTGAATTAGCGAACAGTGATGACTCTGTAAATGAACTGACCAGCAAACATCGAAAGACCTTTGAAGGTGTATTAGCCGAAATCATCCGTGAGGGTCAGGAGTCCGGAGAAATACAACGAAAGTTTGATAGCGAAGTACTCGCACGATTCCTTTACAGTACCGTAAGCGGTATTAGGGTAATTGGAAAGGGTACTATTTCCGAAAAAGAACTGGCTGAAGTTGTAGAAGTTGCTCTCTCTGCACTAGATTGAACCATCTTTAATAAAGACAAGTTTATCCTACATGTCAAAACACCATGATCTGGTAATTATCGGAGGCGGACCAATTGGACTTAACTGTGCTATTGAAGCAAAAAAAGCAGGGATTAATTATGTGATCCTCGAAAAAGGTGTTCTGGTCAACTCACTCTATAACTTCCCCACAAACATGACCTTCTTTTCGACATCAGGTCTGTTGGAAATCGGAGATGTACCCTTTATCGCACACGGAGACAAACCTACGAGAAGAGAGTCTCTCGAATATTTCCGTAGAGTACTCGATAGCTGGGACTTGAATATCGAATTGTACACTGAAGTTGAGAAAATGAGCTCGGGTGAACATGGGCAGTATCAAATTGATACAAATCGCGGCCGCTACTCCGCCAAATCTGTGATTGTGGCTACCGGCTTTTATGATACTCCTCGACTTCTGAATATTCCGGGAGAAGAATTACCAAAGGTCAAACACTACTACGATGATCCCCATCCCTATGTCAATCGAAAGGTGCTGGTAATTGGTGCGGCCAATTCCGCATGCGATGTAGCCTTGGAAACTTATTACAAGAATGCAGAAGTCACCATGGCAATCAGGGAATCAGAAATCTACCCTAAGGTTAAATACTGGATTAAGCCCAATATTGAAAACCGAATAAAAGAAGGGTCCATCAAAGCCTATTTCAATACAACAGTTAAAGAAATTCGAGAAAACGAAGTGGACCTAGTCACTCCGGAAGGAGAATTAACAATTGAAAATGACTTTGTTTTGGCAATGACCGGCTACAAGCCAAACTATGACCTATTTGATTCTCTTGGCCTGCCGATCAGTGATGACGAATTCAAAAGACCTATTCACGATCCGGAAACCTTAGAAACTCCCTTGCCCAATGTTTATGTTGCCGGAGTGATCAATGCCGGCCTCCGGACTAGCACCCTGTTTATCGAGAATACAAGGGTTCATTCTGAGATGATTATCAAGGCGATTCAACAAAAGAATTAAGAACTCTTCCACTTAATGTTGCACCCTACACTTGGGAATTGAGGACCACTTACGGGATTTCCTTCTAAAATGTCATCCAATGCATTTCGAAGATCTCGACCGTTTAGCGCTTTACCATTTCCAGGCCTGGAATCATCCAATTGGCCTCTATAGGCACATTTCATTTCAGAATCAAATACATAAAAGTCAGGTGTGCAAGCCGCTTGATAGGCCTTTGCCACTTCCTGGGTTTCATCATATAAATAAGGGAATGTATAGCCCACTCGCCTAGCTTCCTCCGTCATCAAATGCGGTGCGTCCTGTGGGTAATTTTCTACATCATTTGAACTGATTGCAATGAAGGATATTCCTTTTTTAGAGTATTCACCAGCAATTGCCACGATCTCTGTATCCACATGCTTGACAAACGGACAATGATTGCAGATAAACATTACTACGGTTGCTTTATCAGATTTCAGACTATCAAGTGATTTCATTTCTCCTGACACGGTATCCAATAGATCAAAATCAGGAGCCGGTGTCCGTAGAGGGAGCATGTTGGAAGGTGTCGCTGCCATATCTGGTAAAGATAGTTGTTAACGTCTTTTAACATTTCCTTCCGCAAGTTTTTAATTCTCGCCTACATCTAAACCACCAAACAGATTGAGAAACAAAAATTAGAAATCATGAAAAGTCAAAAATTAAAATCTGCCGGAATCGCGGTCATAATATTACTTCTGATCTCCGGTACAAATCTATTCGCTCAACGCCCTGATCATCCACAGCGAGGTCAACAAGGTGGGCCAGAAATGCATCAACGAGGAGAACAGGGTCAAAAAGGTCCGAAGGGTCTGAGAATTCCAAATCTTACTGAAGAGCAAAAGGAGCAGTTGAAAACTATTCATATCAATGAGGAAAAAGAAGCATTGCCTTTAAAGAATCAGGTCGCTGAAAAAGAGGCAAGACTTAGAACACTTACCACTTCTGAGGAATACAATGAAAGGGTGGTTAATTCAGTGATTGATGAAATCAGCGAATTGAAAGGAAGCCTGATGAAGCTAAAGGTTGCTACAGGCCAGGAAATCAAGAAAATACTCACCGATGAGCAGGTTGTTTTCTTCAACAACCACATTGGTAAAATGAAAGGTGGTCAAGGAAAAGGAAAGGGCCCGCAGCAAGGTCGTGGAAGATAAATGTGTAGTTAGTTTGAGTTCGTTTATTAATCAACAATGGGTGGCTTTTTCATCAAAGTCACTCATTTCTTCTCTATTCGCCTTTCTCTTTTAATGCTATTTAATTAATGGATCTCCAAAAAGATGGGGGTTGGGTAAAACTTTGGCAATACGTTCTTGAAACACAGCGCAGAGTTCTCGGCAAAGAATCTCGCTACAACTGAAAAAAGAAACTAAGTTTTGAGTGATAGAGAACTGATATTGTCTCTTCAAAAAGGCTCCGAATCTGCCTTTCGGCAGTTGGTGGAATCATATCAAAATCAAGTCTATAATACCTGCCTTGGATATCTCCAAAATGAAGAAGATGCTGAAGAAACTGCCCAAGATGTTTTCATTGAAGTTTATCGATCCATCAAATCTTTCCGCGGAGATGCGAAACTGTCTACGTGGATCTACAGAATAGCAACGACCAAATCACTGGAATTGATCAGAAAACAAAAACGTCAGAAGCGTTTTGCTTTTTTACAATCATTATCTGGTAACGGCAAGGAATTCACCCAGACACCAGCGAGCTTCGACCATCCCGGAGTTCAGTTAGAAAACAAGGAGAACGCCCGGGTTCTTTTTAAGGCCATCAAAGGCCTGCCTGAAAATCAAAAGGTTGCCTTTACCCTACATAAGATAGAGGGCTTGCCCTACCAGGAGATTGCCGATGTACTGAAAACAAGTATCTCGTCAGTCGAGTCGCTAATGTTCAGGGCGAGAAAAAACCTGCAAAAAAGTCTAAGAAATTACTACGAAAAAAATTTTAAGGATTAGCGCAAGTTTACCCATAAAGGGGCATCTAACTAGCAGGAAGACCATTATGATACCTGAAAAAACCATAGAAAAAAGAGTAGAAGAGACATTAAATAGTCTGGAGGGGTTGGGTAAGGCAGAGGCCAGTCCGTTTTTCTACCGTAAGCTCGAAGCCAGGATGCAAAACGAGTTGGATTCGGCACCGAGTAGATTTGCCCTTGTTGGCAATCTCAGGTTGAGCATGGCGGTGCTCACAGTATTCATGGTGGTCAATTTGATTACGCTCTTTTCAATTGGAAATGGTAGCGAAGTTGAAACATCGGAAAGAGAAGATCAAATTGCCTCCTTCGCCCAGGAATATTTTTCGGGGAGTGACGATTACGAATACTTAAACGACTACTAGCCATGGATTACCTGAGAAGAAATAAACTCATGAATGGACTGGTTATCGTACTCGTCTTGTTCAATCTGGCCACGCTAACGATGCTTTGGTTAGGCAAAGACCTACCGAGACCGAAAGGCCACCCAGGTGGAGAAAAGCTGTTGGAAGAAGAACTGGGACTAAATGAGAATCAACAAAGGCAAATCACAGATCTACGAGAGCAGCACTTCAATAGTGCTGAAGGACTCAGAAGGAGATCTCGCGATTTGCGAAACCAGCTTCATGTACTTTGGAAAAAAGAAGATTCAGAAAAAGAAGCAAAAAAAATAGCCGAGCAAATCGGGGACCTTCAAGAGGAACTGGAAGTCGAAATATTCAGACATTTTTCTTCGATTCGAAAAATTCTGGATGATGGGCAAAAGGCCAAATTCGACAAAATAGTTACCGATGTGCTTCGGAGAGGAGATCGAGGGCCTGGTGGTCCTCCTCAGGATGGCCCTAACGGTCGAAGAGGTCAGGGACCTCGTGGAGACCGGCCTCCTCCCGACAGTCATCAGTAATACTACAACCTAAGTATTACTTAGCTGCTTAACCAGCTTACAACAAACAAGAATGATGAAAAGGTCTATTTTTTTAATCGGAATGGTGGGAATGATAGTGTTTGGATGTACCCAGGGTAATGATCCGGATGATCCCGTAGAGGAATTGGATGAAATAATAAATGAGGACAATTCCGATGTGCTGGACTTACCAGCGGCTTATTACAACTATGCAAGCCCGGATTTACCTAATCACTTTAGAAATGGTGATGTGGCTCAAATTGATAATACTCCGGGAAGCAACCCGGTGACGGATGCCGGTGCCACTCTTGGTAGGGTTTTATTCTACGATAAGAACTTGTCTGCCAACAATACCATCTCATGTGCTTCATGTCATGTTCAAGCGAATGGATTCACAGACCCAGAGCAGTTTAGCTTAGGTTTTGAAGGAGGAAGAACCGGAAGAAATTCCATGGGACTTTCCAACGCAAGGTACTATGATAATGGTAGATTCTTCTGGGATGAAAGAGCAGAGACACTCGAAGATCAGGTATTGATGCCAATTCAGGATGCGGTGGAAATGGGAATGAGCTTAGATGTTCTGGTCACCAAACTTCAGGGACTAGACTATTACGGCAATTTATTTGAGGATGCCTTCGGCACAGAAGAAGTCACTTCGGATCGAATATCCAGGGCCCTGGCTCAATTCGTTCGCTCTATGGTTTCCTATCAATCCGACTATGACATCGCCCTTGCCGCTGCGGGAGGAGACGAAAGACGACCATTTAATTCGTTCACCGAACTTGAAAATATGGGTAAACAGCTCTTCTTCAGCGGAAGAACTCAATGTTCAAACTGCCATGAAACAGCCACATTCTCAGGAGATCAAGCCAGAAACAATGGATTGGATGCCGTAATCACGGATACGGGAAGAGAAGGCGTAACGGGCAGAAACCAAGACCTCGGAGAATTCAAGGTCGGTTCACTCAGAAACGTGGCATTAACCGGTCCTTATATGCATGATGGTCGATTCGAGACTTTGCGAGAAGTGGTAGTGTTCTACAACAATGGAATTCAGGACAACCCTGGTTTGGACAATCGACTGAGGGTCCAGGGAGGGCGTGTAAGGCGAATGAACCTGAATCAAACGGAAATTGATGCGCTCGTGGCGTTCATGAATACACTGACTGACAACTCGTTCCTTACTGACCCGAAGTTCTCGGACCCATTTAGAGAAGATTAATTCTTAGTTTCATATACTATTTTGGTTGAGGAAGGGAGCCCGGACGGGGCTCCCTTCTAAATTTTCGGGACGGGCTTATTATATTGAAGAATGCTAGCAAACGAGCATTTAACAGAACTCACGAAGTTAAGACACCAACTCCATCAAAACCCGGAGCTCTCTGGTGAAGAGGTCAATACTGCCACTCGGATTGTCCACTACCTAAACCAATTTTCACCTTCTAAAATAATCTCAGACTTAGGGCGTCATGGTGTGGCTGCGATTTTTGAAAGCGGCAATGATGGCCCTACCACGTTGATCAGATCTGAGTTAGATGCTCTTCCTATTCATGAAACAAATGAAGAATTAAATTACAAATCGAAGATCAAAGGGGTTTCTCATAAATGCGGGCATGATGGGCATATGGCAACAGTATCAGGATTGGCTAATCTTCTTCACAAAAGTGCTCCTAAGAAAGGTAAGGTCGTTCTGCTTTTTCAATCGGCAGAGGAAACGGGACAAGGAGCCAGATGGATTCTTCAAGACCCAATTTTTGATAAAATTAAGCCTGATTATTGTTTTGCATTGCACAATCTGCCTGGATATCCCAAGCACAGTATCATCATAAAGGAAGGTACATTTTGTGCCGCCTCAAAAGGCCTGAAAATCCGGTTGGAAGGGATAACCTCTCATGCCAGTGAGCCAGAAAAAGGTATTTCTCCGACATTAGTCGTTGCCTCGTTAATTCCGAAACTACTCGGTATTCACAAGCAAGATGAATTTGAAGACTTCGTATTGAGCACACTAACGCATACCAGCATTGGGGAAAGGACTTTTGGGGTAAGTCCGGCTATAGCCGAAATCTTTCTGACCATCCGTGCCTATCTGGATAAGGACTTGGAAAAGCTAGAATCCAAGATTCAGCAGTCGGTAAAAGATGAGACATCACATTTGGTCATCTCCTTCTCTGAACACGAAGCGTTTGACGCCACCATGAACCATCCGGATGAAGCAAAATTGGTAAAGTCCATTGCACTAGAGAACGATCTGGAATTAATTGAGATGAGCTCCCCGAATAGATGGTCGGAAGACTTTGGACTGTTTCTTCAACAATCGAAAGGTGCAATGTTTGGACTTGGATCAGGAGAAAGTCAGCCGGCACTTCATAACCCGGATTATGATTTTCCAGATGAATTGATTGAAACCGGGGTAAGGATGTTTTGGGGAATTCTTAAGAAGTTCAATCTTTAACAGAATTTCTCAGGAAAAAATAAAAAACGTCATTCCCATGCAGATGGGAATCTTCTAATCACGTATATGCCTATTTCGGAGATTCCCTCTCCTATCTGCCCAGCCTATGCCCACTGGCGGAGACAGGCAGGTTCACCGGAATGACGCTTGTTTAAAAAAATTTAACTGATTACTGCTCACCTTTTTGTTATTCTGAGAACGAATGGCTACGCATTTAACATCTTAAATCAATAGCCATGAAAAATAAACTTCTTACCCTCATCAACCTTCTCGTTATCAGCCCTTTGTTAAACGTAAAAAGCGAGGCTTATACAAATGTGAATAGCATTTTTAGTACTAAAAAAATTAAACTTGCGCTAGTTCTTTTTTTTGTCTCAGTTACCGGCTACGCGCAAACTCATGTTTTTAACAGTGGTACCACCAATCTGGTGGCTCAATTTTATAGTACAGATGCTCTTGCAAAAATTCACCTATGGGATTCCGGAACGACAAGTGGAGATGAAGATTTTGTCAGACGTGTGAGCAACACTACCAGCTTTTGGGGAAGTGGTCTTGAAGTATTTAACTATACAGGCTCATCTCTGAATTTTCTTCGAAAAATTTATCTGGAAGATGATCTTGATGTAACGGGAAAAGGAATATTCAGTGTTGATGCCATTAGTGCTCCGGTGCTGAAAATAACCAATGAAAATACCGCAGGATTTTCAGCCCTGGATTTTCATGATGATGCAGGAACACTAGCAGGAGGAATAGGCTTCGCTAACTCTGGTACGGCACCTGCTTTCAGGGACGAAAATTATTTTTATACAGCCAGTAACCCTTTCAATATAAGGGCAGGTGCCGGCTCAAGATTCTTTATTGATACGAATGGTAATGTGGGTATTGGGAAAAAAGACCCTAGTGCCAAACTTGACATAGCAGGAACAGCATTTATTAGTAATGATTTGACCACCGAAGGTGATGTTTATTTTAAATCAACGGCAGGAAGTGAAAACAGATTTACGTTTGATGTTGGGTCAAGTGGCAACCCAGCCACAATGAGAATGTATGATGCTACCGGTACAAATGAAACTCTCAGACTTGGTTCTGCAGGTGCTTCTTGGTTTTTGGGTGGAGCGAGTGCTGCACTTCTGGTTGGTAAAACAACCGATTCAGGTGAGAAATTTCAGGTTGAAGGAACGAGTCTTTTGAATGGGAATGCCAAGGTTGGAGGTAATTTTGATGTAACAGGAACAGGTGATTTTAGTGGGAAACTGATTGTGGACAACGATATTGAATCTAAGAGAGTAAAGGTTTCTGCGACACCAGGATCGGTACCGGATTATGTATTCGCTTCAAACTATAACCTAAAATCACTTCAAGAGCTGGAAGCTTTTATCAAAAAGAACTCACATTTGCCTAATGTTCCCAATGCTCAATCCATAGAATCCAATGGACAAAACTTGGGGGAATTGCAACTCAAGCTTCTGGAGAAAATTGAAGAGTTGACTCTTTATACAATTGAACAAGGGAAGAGACTGGAAGTAAAGAGCTATGAAGTAAAACAACTAGAAGCAAAAAGTCAGAAGTTAGAAGATCAGCTTTCAAAAGTGTTGGAAAGGCTAAAAAGTCTGGAGTCTCAAATTAAACAGTAGATATTGCCTTGAAGAAGTGCCTTAAAAAAGCCTCATCAAATTGATGAGGCTTTCGTTTATTCTTCAGAATCTTGTTGCTCCTTTGATTCTTCCTTTGGTTCTCCTTTAGTCTTTTTCGCAGCTCGTTTCTTTCGAATTTTGATGGTCATTTGCTCCGATTCGCCATCATGATCTGCCAATAAAGTATCTCCGTCATTAATATCACCCTTGAGGATTTCTTCAGCCACCTGATCTTCGAGATATTTCTGAATAGCTCGATTCAAAGGTCGTGCACCATATTGTGGATCATAACCTTTCTCCGCTAAGAAATCCTTTGCTTTATCAGTCAACTTCACTTTGTATCCCATCGCTTCAATTCTCGAAAGAAGTTTGGTCAAAGTAATGTCGATGATCTTATGGATATCTTCTCTGCTCAAAGAGTTGAAAATGATAACGTCATCCAACCTATTCAGGAATTCAGGACTGAATGTTTTCTTCAACGCCTTCTGAATCGTGTCCTTCATCATGTCCTCCATGCTGTCTCTCTTGGACTGCGTACTGAATCCAATACCAGCCCCGAAATCCTTGAGGTCGCGAACCCCAATATTAGAAGTCATAATGATGATCGTATTCCTAAAATCTACTCGTCTTCCAAGTCCATCAGTCAGGATTCCATCGTCCAACACTTGGAGAAGAATATTAAACACATCCGGATGCGCCTTTTCAATTTCATCAAGAAGGACTACAGAATAAGGTTTTCTTCTCACCTTTTCAGTAAGCTGACCACCTTCTTCATAGCCCACATATCCCGGAGGCGCTCCTACGAGTCTTGATACAGAGAATTTCTCCATATACTCACTCATATCTATTCTCACCAGTGAATCTTCTTTATCAAAAAGGTAAGTGGAAAGAACTTTAGCCAATTCTGTTTTACCCACACCGGTCGGTCCAAGGAACACAAAAGTTCCAATCGGTTTGGTCGGATCTTTCAAGCCAACACGTGTACGCTGAATCGCTTTAGTTAGTTTGGCGATAGCCTCATCCTGGCCTATTACCTTACCCTTCAACTGATCACCCATACCAACAAGTTTGTTTTGCTCTTTTTGAGCAACTCGTTTGGTCGGAATTCCAGTCATCATAGCGATCACCTCTGCTACATTTTCTTCTGTTACCGTATATCGAGTCGACTTGCTCTCCTCTTCCCATTTCTTCTTCGCCCGATCCAGCTGATCTATCAGCTTTTTCTCCTTATCTCTTAATTGAGCCGCTTCTTCATATTTTTGGCTCTTAACCACTCGGTTTTTCTCTTTCTTGATCTCTTCGATCTCACCCTCCAACTTCACAATATCATCCGGAACATGAATATTGTTAATGTGGACGCGCGCACCGGCTTCATCAAGTACGTCAATCGCCTTATCCGGTAAGAATCTGTCCGAGATATATCGATCTGAGAGCGACACACAGTTTTCGACTGCCTCATCAGTGTAATTCACGTGATGATGCTCCTCATATTTTTCCTTGATATTCTGAAGGATCTGAATTGTTTCCTCCGGAGTCGTAGGATCCACCATTACCTGCTGGAATCTACGTGCCAAGGCGCCATCCTTCTCAATATATTGTCTATACTCATCAAGTGTAGTGGCTCCAATGCATTGGATCTCGCCTCGAGCAAGCGCTGGCTTAAACATATTGGATGCGTCAAGCGACCCTGAAGCACCTCCGGCTCCCACTATAGTGTGCAACTCATCAATGAACAGAATAACCTCAGGCGATTTTTCGAGCTCGTTCATCACTGCTTTCATTCTCTCCTCAAACTGACCTCGGTACTTGGTTCCTGCCACAAGTGAAGCCAAATCAAGCGTAACCACTCTCTTTCCAAAGAGTACTCTTGACACTTTCTTCTGAACGATTCTCAGGGCAAGACCTTCAGCAATGGCACTCTTACCAACACCTGGCTCACCAATTAGAATTGGATTATTTTTCTTTCTTCTACTAAGGATTTGAGCCACACGCTCAATCTCTTTTTCCCGACCAACAATTGGGTCCAGTTTGTCATCCTCGGCATACTTGGTCAAATCCCTACCGAAGTTATCCAACACCGGAGTTCTGGATTTCTCAGAGCCTTTGCCGCTCGATTTTTCGGAACCACCGCCTCCGCTGCTTCCTCCACCAAACATCTTTGAAGACTCTTCTTCATCACCATCATTGGTATCTGAAGAGGCAATTGGGTTATCTGTCTGGTATTCCAGCATTTCTTTCACTACTTCGTAGTTCACGTCAAATTTCTCCAATATCTGAGTTGCTATATTGTCCTCGTCCCGTAAGATGGAGAGTAACAAATGTTCTGTTCCAATTAATTGACTTTTAAAGATCTTGGCTTCCAGATAGGTGATCTTCAATACTTTCTCTGACTGTCTTGTCAGAGGTATGTTCGCCAAATTTTTTACATTGTGGTTAGCCGTACCCTTAGTGGCTCTTTCCACCGCTTCACGGAGTTCTTCTAATGACGTCCCCAATTTCTTAAGGATACTCACTGCTACTCCTTCGCCTTCCCTTATCATTCCGAGCAATAGATGTTCCGTACCTATATAGTCATGACCTAACCTTAACGCCTCCTCACGACTTAGCGAAATCACCTCTTTTACTCTATTTGAAAATTTTGCTTCCATTTATCTTTTTATACACTCGATACGTACAAAATCCACTATAAATCAAGGTAGTAATTTTTATGTACGATCTAAACTAAACAAGCCCAAAAACCAATTCGTTCAACGAAAGGACTCATTTACAACAGTCGCTGCTGAGGGCCCTTCATTGAACAAAAGATCTAAGACACTTAGATTTACAACAAAGTTGTTGCCAAATGTTTGAATGTACTCTTTTGGCACAAACCATGACATCGGTTCCCCCTTTTTGGGATGTATGGCAGATCGTAAATCTGTCACATCTTCATATTGTTTCTTATACGTGTCAGTTTTGACAATTGGTGTGTCGATTTGAAGGTATTCCAAACAAAGCGTCAGCAACTGACAATTCAACTCGAAAAGTGTAGATATGTTACTAAAAATGACGGCTTTAATTTTTCCGCTATAAAAGTCAAAAAATGGAGAGTTCTTGTAAGCCGTTTCAATTGATCGCCAATGGTGGCTTTGCCACTTTTGCTGATAGTCAATCATGACCTTCTGAATTGGAATCTTCTTACCCTGATGATGTACCGGAACACTTAAATCAAGGACTTTGGTGGAAGTCAGAATCCGGCATCGGTTTCTGTAAGACTGTTTCTCAAAATGCTCATAGCTCTCAAGACAAACTTTTTCAGCCTTGGCGATTGCCGAGAAATAGGCCACAGGAGGCATGTATTGGGATTCGATGAGAATTGATGTCATCAAATAAATTGGTTCAAATCTCCCAGTCCCTCCCTTACAATCTCTAATTCGTCACCAGAACAATCTACAAGTGTAGAGGGAACATTACCTCCATAACCCCCATCAATGACCACATCAACCAAATTCTTATACTTCTCATAAATTAATTCGGGATCTGTCGAATACTCAATTATTTCATCTTCATCATGAATTGATCCTGTGATAATAGGCTTGCCAAGCTGCCTGACCAGTTCTCTTGGAATATTATTATCCGGGATTCTTATCCCCACCGTCTTCTTCTTAGCATTCAAAATTTTTGGCACGTTGCTACTTGAATTCAGAAGAAACGTAAATGGACCCGGAAGTGCCTTTTTCATAATCTTGAATACGGGCGTGGTAAGATTCCGGGTATACTCTGATATCTCACTCAGGTCATAGCAGATGAATGACAGCTTGTCTGGCTTCACATTTTTGATCTGACAAATGCGCTGAACAGCCTTGGAATTTGTAAAATCACAGCCTATTCCATAGACCGTGTCAGTAGGGTAAATTACAACACCTCCATTCCTCAGAACGTTAACAATATGATCCAGCTTCTTCTGCTCCGGATTGTCTGAATAAAGTCTGATTAACTCAGCTGACATGACGATTTATTAATGCCGACCGAAGTTAGAACAAATTGCTTATTTTTGCGCCTATATGAAGAAAAGAAAGACTTTTGCGATTGGATTGGTGGTATTTTCAATTCTTCTGACCTCCTTTTCCTTTTACTTCTATCAAGTGTTTTATGGACAGAATATTCTGGTTGACAAGGAATCAACCCAAATTGTGATTGAAAAGGAGCATATATTTGACGATGTGCGTGATCAGCTGTATGAAAAAGACATTATTCAAGATGTAGTCTCATTCAGTTTCGTATCCAAAGTTTTAGGGTATCAAGACCTGGTTAAGCCCGGAGTATATCAATTTCAATCCGGAATGACGAATCTCAATGCAGTGAGAATGCTGCGCGCTGGAGATCAAGTGCCAGTCCGAATCACTTTCAACAATGTTCGCTTGAAATCTGAGTTGGCGGAAAAAATTACCACCAATACCGGGATCGAACGTGAGGAATTTCTCAATCTACTCTCCGATGACACTTTCCTGGAAGGCTATGGTCTAAATACAGACAACGTAATGACCATGTTTGTACCCAATACCTACGAAGTATATTGGACAATCACTCCGGAAGATCTCTTCAAAAAAATGCATGATGAGAATCTGAAATTTTGGACAGAGGAAAGAAAAGCCAAGGCGGCCGCAATCAATCTTTCACCCGTAGAAGTTTCCGTATTGGCCAGTATAGTCCAAGCTGAAAGTATTAAGGCAGAGGAGAGCGCAAAGATTGCCGGTCTATATTTAAATCGATTAAAGCGAAATATTGCTCTTCAGGCAGATCCTACTCTTGTCTATGCAGTCGGTGATTTCACCATTCAAAGAGTACTTAACGAGCATAAATTGGTGGATAGCCCGTACAATACCTATAAGCATAAAGGTTTACCACCCGGACCTATCAATTTGCCTACTATTCGAACTTTAGATGCTGTCTTAGACTATGAAGAGCATAATTACATTTATATGTGCGCCAAAGAGGACTTTTCGGGGTACCACCGTTTTGCCTTAACATTGACGCAACACAATAGAAATGCCAGGTTATTCCAAAAGGCGTTGAACGAGCGTCTAATCTTTAAATAATGTTCTCACAAACAGTCCACATCAGGGTGCGCTATGGTGAAACCGACCAAATGGGAATGGTTTACTACGGCAATTATGCCAGCTACTACGAGGTAGCCAGGGTTGAAGCATTGCGTCAGGTTGGTTTTAGGTACCGGGAATTGGAGGAAGAGGGCGTGATTATGCCAGTATTGGAAAATCATTCCAGGTTCATCCAGCCGGGACTTTATGACGAACTGTTGACCGTAAAAGTCATGATCAAAAAACTCCCTGGAGTGAGAACCACCTTCAACTATGAGTTTCTTAATGAGAAGAATGAGTTGATTCATGAAGGAGAAACAACTCTGGCGTTTTTAGACAATCAGACTCGTAAACCTTGCCGACCTCCCGGGAGGCTCATGGAAGTACTAAAACCCTATTTCGATGAAGGATAGGTTCCTGAACTTTGTCTTTCAGAATGAATTTTACCATCGCTTTGTGGCGCTGCTGCAAAGAATCAAATTGGGCAAAACCAAAATTGGTCTTTATGATTGCATTGTCATATTCATTAAGAAGCTATCCAATGATGAAATCATTACTCGAGCCAATGCAGTCGCATTCAGCTTTACCACAGCAATTTTTCCGGCCATAATCTTTCTTTTCACGCTTGTTCCCTTCATTCAAAACTTCTTTCCTGAGATCACTAATGATGTGATAATAGGTTTTTTAGAGGATATCCTGCCCACCAACCTTTACCAGGAAGCCAAGGTGACTATTCAGGACATTATTGTCAGAAAACGGGGAGGCTTGCTTTCATTTGGTTTTGTCTTAGCACTCATTCTATCTACCAATGGAATGGTAAACCTGATGAAGGCATTCAACGCCTGCTACAAAACCAAAGAGACTAGAGGCAATCTAAGGATGAGAGTTACTGCCACCGGACTAATTTTTCTTCTTTCTATCTCAGTCATTGTGGCTGTCACTTTATTGGTAGTTGGCCAACAGTTTTTAAATAATACCGAGATTCGTGATACGGTAGCAGACATTATATCGATTGACCTTATCTTCGTCTTTCGCTTTTTAATTCTTTTCGCTGTTTTTCAAATCGCAATTTCTTTCATTTATTACTTTGCTCCCACGGTACACACCAGATGGCATTTCTTCAGTGTTGGCTCCGTTTTCGCTAGCCTGTCATGCATTCTTGCCTCTTTCGGGCTTTCATTTTATGTGAATAATTTTGGTGCCTATAATACACTTTATGGCTCAATCGGAGTCCTTCTTGTGCTGATGCTTTGGTTGTTTATTCTTTCTTTAATTCTATTGGTTGGGTTTGAAATGAATGCCGCCATTGACACGGTAAAAACAGACAAACTACAGTCTGAACATCAATAATTCTTAGTTACTTTTTGCAGAAAAAAATTTCCCCTTATCTTTGCAGTCCGAATCGCAAGATGACCCTACAGAGGCGCGCCTCAAGGGGATTTCAAATCAAGTAGAATGACTTGAATAAATGCGGTTCTGTAAAGAAAACGTTCTTTACGAATTAATACAGAGGCGTGGCAGAGTGGTCGAATGCGGCGGTCTTGAAAACCGTTGTACCGCGAGGTACCGGGGGTTCGAATCCCTCCGCCTCTGCACTTAATGATGAAAGTCACGGTCCCTTCGTCTAGGGGTTAGGACGCCAGGTTTTCATCCTGGAAACAGGGGTTCGATTCCCCTAGGGACTGCATTTGAAGGCTCAGCTCACGCTGGGCCTTCTGCATTTCGTCCTCAGGGGCGTACCCACCGCAGCAACACGAAGGCAGGCTTGCCCTGCAAGCTGGCCCGCTCGGGTATTGATCCACTGGATCAATACTCTTCCTCACGTCCTCCTAGGGACTGCATTAATGCTCGTTTCTAAGAGGTAGTGTTTTTTTGTCTCTCTAGAAAACGCATACTCGTTGTTAACGAGTATTAATGAGTCAATCGCTGAGTCTTTACTTTATTGACAGAAATCTATAAAACAATCCTATCCCTAAAGTGGGTGCCACACTAGAATCGGAATCGGAATCTAAACCAAAAGGGTTACTTGATGGTGGTCGCTTTCTTGTTTCATCATGAAATAATTCAAACGCGAATCCAAAATCTATCCCAATTCCAATTTTCTTTGAAATATTGAAATCTCTGCCAAGTCGCGTACTTAGAATTAGATGTTTATGAATTGAAGAATTGGTTTCATCTCGCCAATAACTCATTCCAACCCTAACATACCAAGGACGCCTCTGCGATAATTCAGAGAATCCTCCAAAATGAAAATAAACATCGCCTGAGATAGAAATTATATTTTCCCTTAAACCAGGTGGCACTGACCCAATACTTAATCCTATTTGAGTTTGATTGGACTGAAATCTTACTCCAGCATTTATCAATTCCGGAACTCCAAATCCAATTGTTGCATTTACCTTCTCTTGTCCGGATGCTTGATGGACAAGACTGAATAGTGCAGTGACTATTAATAAAATATGGAATGATAGTTTCGCCTTACCTTTTAAAACTTTTGAATAGATTTTCATATATCCTTGATTTAAATGGTACACCACTATCGTATAATAATATAATCAATTTACAAGTTTACTAGCTGCGATACCCATTATTAATATAATTTTATTGTTGAATTAATTATTATGAGCATTGCGCATTTTATTGAGATATTAAAGGTTAAACTCCATAGCAAAAGTAAGATTGAGGCTTATAAACCAGACTTGCAATTGATTCATGGATACTTTGGTCAATCATAGAATTTGACATCTGAAAATCTGCTCCATCAATTGTTATTTGACCATATTCAAACCAAGGGGTATATCTCATAGCTATCAAAGACATCTGATGCTAACGTCCAATCTTGTTAACATCTCCATTCATGCTTAAACCCATTAATCCTTTGCGATAGCTCTGCTAACTCGTCCAACCGCAGCAAAGTTTGCTTATGAGCCGATGTGATTCCCAAGTCTTCTAACCTATAGGTTTGATCGCCTCGCTTGATCGTTTTATTACTCCCGGTTGATTCAATTTTCAGACTTTGCTGCTCGAGTCTGTTTTTAAAGTCTTACCAGTCTTTGGCTTGGTCAAATGCCTGCTTCACAGTTATTGCAACCAGTGACTTTTCTCACCTTGAATGATTGAGTTTTGAGAGTGATGTTTCTATTGTTTTTTCATGTTACTGGAGTTTATTGGTGCTTAAATTTTAAGGAAATTTACGGTTCATAATGTACGCTTCGTAAATGTATTTGAGGGAGTAAAGACGTTTCAAATCTTCCAGAAATTGGTTCGATACCGGTCTGGTAGGGATTGCAAAAAGCACTGCTTCTTGGAGACGGTGTTTTTTTGTCTCAGCAGGCTACCCTACAGGTTGGCTCAAAAGACTCGAAGTAAGAATGACTAGTCTTGATCAGAGCCGTTGTAAAAAGTCATTGCAATGGTAGCTTGATTCGTCTGATCAAAAAGTGTGGCATTGTCCCAATGAGAGCCTTGCCCCCATTGTGTAGAACATGAGGTGGACACCCAGGCAGGTTCCCAATAGACTAAACCTTCGCCACCAGCCTCCTCTATTTCCTCTTTGAGCTTGTTGAGATAGGCCAACTGACCCTCCGGGCTAATTGGGTACCCTGAAATGGCAGCAGCGCTAGTCAAAATATTGTTGGCAGGATCAACATTGTCTAAAGTATAAGGGTAGGCCGTCTCGACAATCATTACTCTTTTCTTATAAGTGTTTTTAAGCGTTCTTAATGGTGTTGAAATATCCTCAAGGTCGTATTCAGACCAAATAGGATAGTAGGACAGGCCAATCCAATCGAAGTCATTGATACCATTTGCAGATGCCTGTTCAAACCACCAAAGCCCATTCTCCGGTTGGGCAATATGGAGCATAACATCAATATTCTTGTTATGTTCTTCAGCAATGTCTCGCACCGCTTGAATTCCGCTATTGATCAAGGCCGAATTTCTAGCCCAATCGATGGGCCATTGCAACTCATCATCTTGTAAGATCATTGCATTGATCTCATTCCCTACCTGAACCATGTCAGGTAGGAGATTTTCATCTGCAAGGCCTTCCAACGTGCCATAAGTATAATTATATATTGAATCAACCAGAACACTGGTATTGTTCAGATGGGCGTACCAGGCCTGTGGAATTTTTTGCTTCCCGGGATCCGCCCAATTATCAGAGTAATGAAAATCGAGTAGGACATCTATACCCAGATCCTTTGCTCTTTTGATGGACTTCTTAACGTCCTCGTAGTTGGAGTAGTTGGTCCATGTGGGATTATGCCAAAGTCTCAAACGAATCAGATTAGTGCCGGCATTTTCGAAGATTTGATAAGGATCCATTTCTGATCCTTCCTGATTTTTATAGGCAGCTCCACAATCCTCCATTTCATTTACATAGGAAAGGTCAGCCCCAAAGTAAAATACTGGATCATCTCCACCAGTATCAACAATCTGTGCCTGATCAGCATCACTTGAAGAACATGCCATCAAATAACCAAACACCAACAAAGTAACGAGCTTCTTCATTACCTACTAATTTAAGTATTGTGACTATTGATAAAAAAGAATGGCAGTTCCAACGAAACTGCCATTCTCAAAACGATTTATAAAACTAACTAACTACTAGTTAAGAGTAATAGTCTGATCCACTTCGTTCACCGTCAATGTATAGGTTCCCGGAGTTCCAATAAATCGGAAGTTGCTATCACCATCACCAGCATTTTCGAAGTCACCGTCTATGGTATAACCTTCGTCTTCGTAGTAAGGGAAGTTTCTTCCAGAACCCCAGTCTCCATCAGCGGTAAAGATTCGGAATGCACCTGCCACGAATTCGATATCTGCACTGTATACATAAGGCGCAGTCTGAGTCAACTCAGGTCTGTTCGCCCAATCCCAACCAGTCACTGCAATTGCTTCTCCTACTAGGTAGTATGGTCCTGAAACTGTAAGTGTAATGGTCTTATTGACCGCATCTATAACGAGATCATAAATACCTGGAGTTCCTGTAAATCTGAAGTTACTGTCTCCGTCTCCAGCATTCTCAAAGTTGGCGTCAATCGTATAGCCGTCATCAGAAAAGAAAGGGAAGTTCTGTCCAGATCCCCAATCGCCTTCAGTTGTGAAGAATCGGAATGCGCCTTGAACAAGATTGATTCTTGCACTGTACACATTGTTATCACAAGTGAACTCGACAGGAGTATCCCAAGCCCAACCGGCATCGGCAGCAGCTTCACCTACTACCCACCAGGATGCGCAACCAGCATCATCAGAACGTTCAATTACAGTAATGTTCATTCTGATGCCATCAGAGTACTCCTCAAGAACATCCGTAGTTCCTGCAAATGCTCGCAGTCTCAAGAACACCTGACCTTCATTGTTTGGTGCACCGTTTCCATCAGTAGTCGCTGGATCATTGTCCAATCCCAGTTCAGAGGCAAACCCGAGTAAATCGTCTACAAGTACTGCAATATTTGTTTCAGAAGTAGAACCAATAAGCTCTTCTGTACCAAATTGTGGATCTGTTGATCCATACAGTTCATAAGTAACATTAACAGGAGCTCCAAAATCAATCGGATTCCAAACGAGTCTTTCAGCTACATTATCAGCTGTTTCTTGTGAAATCAAATAATTAGCTAATAGTGATGTGCTTATTGTAACTTCAGCTTCGCTTTCACTTGCTGTAAAAACGAGCCCATCGTCAGGGTCACATGCCGAAAAGACGATCAGCATGGCCATGAATAGCGATAATAATACTTTATTTTTCATGATTAGTTTTTGTCTTAAATATTAGTAACCTGCATTTTGGGTAAGGTTCGGATTGGCCGCTAAGCTTTGTTCCGGAATAGGATAAACTGACATGTGAGCAGGTAAGGCTATACCCTTGGCAGCATTACCTTTCCATGACCAATTGTAAGAAGCTCCCGTGAACCTTCCATAACGGATCAAGTCTTGTCTTCTGTGAGCTTCCCAGTGTAATTCCACGAGTCTTTCTTCAAGGATCAAATCCAAGGTTAGATCTCCTTCCCCAATTGTATTTGGGTTATTTGACCTATTTCTGAGGTCATTAAAGTAACCTGTGGCCGTGGTCAAAGAACCTCCCCCTCCTCTGAGGTGGGCTTCAGCATACATTAAATAAGCATCGGCCAGTCTAAACATAGGAAAATCGATATCAACGATTTCATTCGCCTGACCAATCTGTCCGGTTGAGCTTATGTTAGACCATTTACCTATGATATAACCTTGCTCCCGGAAACCTATATTCTGAATATCAATGGTTCTGTTGGCGGTAATCAAGGTATTTCGATCATCCGTGCCATAGGTACCGTTTTGGAAAATCTCTGAGAATTGTTGAGTCACTCGAAGAGCTCCTCCCCAACCTCCGTCTTGGATACCAAAGTCTGCTCCGTTTGACTCCTGCGAGCCGACTTGTCCATTGGCCATAACAGTGGTCGGACCAAAGTTTTTAGTAACGATACCGTCAGACTGAACAGCGAAAATAATTTCATTTCTGGCAGCGCTCACATCGTTATCTGCTGCGAAGTTGTGCAAATAAGTCGGAGTCAATTCAAAACCACCTCCAATCACTGCTTCTAATTGTGCAATCGCGTCAGAATATTTATTCTCTCCAATGTAAACTTCCGCGTTCATATAGATCTTGGCTAAGACCATTCTTGCAGCAGCTTGATCTGCCCTACCATATTCGTTTTGCAACGGAGCCGTCATGGAAGGAATGATCTCAAGCAATTCTGATTCTACATAATCGAATAATTGAGCTCTATTGTAAGCTGGTGCTTGATAAGCTCCTACCGGATCATTTTCCGTCACAAAAGGAGCTTGGCTAAACAAGTCCATCATATGATAATAGGCCAATGCTCTCAAAAATCTCGCTTCAGCTCGATATGTGGGCATAGCAGAACGAATCTGCTCTGGCACCGATCTTTCATTCAAAAGATCATCTGTCGATTGACGCAAAAACTCATTGGACAAGGCAACGGAAGCCATTAATCTGCCAAACATACCTCTCAAAATCGGATTGTTCGCACTCCAGGTAGCACGATTCAATTGACGTAACCCTGGGTCATTCTCCCAAGTCCAAATAGCCATATCTGTAACCAGCTCCTGCAAGTTCCACAATCCACGTCCATATTGGCTCGTTCCTGCATCTAGTCCAGTAATATTCGAATTACCGGTACCAGATGTACTTGTTAAACTAAGATTAGCATAAATTCCTGCAAGTGCTTGCGTATACCCTGTAGGAGTCGCTAAAAAGTCATCTCCCAATGTCAATAATGGGTCATTAGGTTCAATATCAAGATCACTTGTACAGGCAACCGATAAGACCCCAATCAACGCTATATATAAAATATTCTTTTTCATATCAGTTCTCAATTATTAGAATCCCACGTTTAGTGATAGATAATAAGTTCTCGCTCTGGGATAGATTGTATTGTCAATCCCATTATTAAATACTTCCGGATCAACTCCTGAATAGTTGGTAATCACAAAAAGGTTCATTGCACCTCCCGAGAGTCTCAAAGACTTAACTCCTTTAATCGGAATCTTATTGAAACGGTACCCAAGAGTAACATTATCCAATCTCAGGAAAGATGCATTCTCTAGATAATAATCGGATAAGATTACGTCTTCTGTAATGTTGAATTCTGAGTCCAATACGGAGGTTGGCAAGTTTGATACTGTGTTGTTCAATTGGAAGTTTGCAAACTGAGCTCTTGTCGATGCTACATTGTTGTAAACGTAGTTTCCAAGTGAGGCTCTTAAGTTGAAAGATAAATCCCAATTCTTATAGTTGAAGTTTGAAAGGAAACCCATTGTAACATCCGGAATGCCATTTCTATGCAAATAGCGATCATCAAGATTAATCACATTATCACCATTCAAATCGGCATAAGCTCCTTCAATCGGCTTACCGTCCTCACCATACACTTGCTTGTATAGGTGGAACATAAATGGAGCGAATCCAACTCTGTGAATTTGAACAGTGTTTCCGACTCCACCACTAATACCTCCAATGAGCTGATCTGCACCAAGTGCCAACTCGTTAATCTCCTGACCTATGAATGTTGCATTAAAGTTACCACTCCAGCTAAAATCAGAAGATTGAATGATATCCCCGCTAATAGCGAACTCAACCCCTTGCGTGGTGAAATCACCAATGTTTTGGAAACCACCATTACTGAAGTTAGATCCATCCGAAATGGCAGCAAACGCCAATAAATCTTCGGAGTTTTTGTTGAAATATTCGATCGAACCGTACAAACGATCATTAAAGAGACCAAAATCTACACCAATGTTAGTGGTTGTAGTTTCTTCCCACTTGATTATTTCATTTCGAAATTGCGGCTGACCAATTGGAATAACCTGGTTCCCAAATCGATATTGAGAATCGTCTTGACCCACTGAATAAGTATTCAGGTATAGGCCTGAGGCTGAACCAATGTCTTGCTGTCCGGTAATACCCCAACCCACACGAAGCTTAAGTGTAGAAACAGTATTGTTATTAGGAAATAAATCCTCATTTAACTTCCATGAAATTGCCGCTGCAGGAAAATTGCCCCATCTGTTGTCTTCACTAAATCTTGAACTTCCATCACGTCTGAATGATGCTGTCAAGTAATACTTGTTCTTGAAAGCAACATTAGCCCGGGCAAAGTAGCCAATAAGAACAACATCAGTCTCAGCATTACTTACTGCAAATGCATTAGGATCCAATGTATTTCCGGTATTGCTACTATGTGCTTCAAACTTTTGATATGAATAACCAGCCGTGGCGTCAAAATTCAAGTCTGGTGTAAACTCTTTGACATAGCTGAAGTATCCATCCAAAAGACGGTTAACCCTGTAACTCGTAAATGAAGAACTAGTACCTACAATTGAGCCATCATCAATACTTTGCGGATTCAAGTTAGACTTGGTAAATGTTCCCTGTCCCTTTTGTTCATCATATCCCAAGTTCAACGTTGCTGTTAGACCTTCAACCCACGGAAGCTGGTAATCGAATTTGATATTACCAAAGACCCTGTCTACCTGAGCCAAATTTTGTGTCTGCAATAATTCTGCAACTGGATTAAATGGAGCGAAAGGAATTAAGTCGTCTTCGTTTAACACACCATCATCTACTAAATTCGTGAACTGGAAAAATCCACCAAAAGGTGAATTAGGGTCATAAACCGGTTGAGTTGGGTCAAAGGAAATTGCATTACCTTCCTGACCACTAGCAAACCTATTCTCTTCTCTAGTATAATTAAAGTTTACCTGAACATTCAAAGCGTCTTTAAAGAAGGAAGGCATTGCATTTAAAGTAGTAGCAGTCCTATCAAATTCTGATGTTAGTCTAATCCCTTCCTGGAATGTTCTTCCTACTGATACTCTGGTAGGTACTTTTCCGAATAAAGAACCTTCCGCAGAAAGGTTGATGTTAGAAGAAACCCCGGTTCTGTATATTTCCTCTTGCCAATTCGTATTAGCGGTTCCCAGCTGTCCGACCAAATCAGGCCTACGTTGTTGAAGAACGTCTCTGAGTTCGTCAGCAGTAAATACAGGGTAAGTATTTGCCAATTCACTCACATTGGTCTGAATATCCAGATTAACTGAAAAATCATTTCTGGCCTCCTTGGTTGTAATAATGATTACACCGTTAGAAGCCCTTGATCCATAAATCGCTGTTGCAGAGGCATCTTTCAATACGGTGAATGATTCAATCTCATTTGGGTTCAACGTACTAAGAATAGAACGACCTCCACCTACAGTAGAATTATCAATTGGCAATCCATTAATTACAATCAATGGATCATTACTTGCACCTAATGAAGCACCACCTCGTATTCGAATAGTAGCTCCTGCACCAGGTTCTCCACCTTGAGTGATCTGCACTCCTGATACCCGACCATTTAACAGGTTTTCAGGCGTAACGATATTACCCTTGTTAAAATCCTCGGTTGAAATAGCTGCGATTGAACCGGTCGCATCTTTTACACTTGTGGTACCGTATCCGATTACCACGACTTCACCCAACGCCTGGGAACTCACGCCCATCTCTACGTTGATCGTACTGCCAGTCACCGCTCTCTCCACAGTTTCAAAACCCACAAAGGAGAATACCAGTGTATCTCCGCTGTTTGCCGAAATCTGATAGCGCCCATCAACATTAGTGAAGGTTCCGTTGGTAGTACCTTTGATCAGTACTGTTACGGAAGGCAACGTCTGGCCGGTTCCAGCCTCGGTCACAACTCCACTAACATTAATCTGTGCAAAGACAGCGGAGGTCATAAACATCATGACCAACACCGCCCCCAATTTTGGGAATGACAGTAATGCTCTTTTAGTTAGAAGTTTTTTCATAAATCCCGTTTAATAATTGTAAAAACTCATTGACGCAACTTAGTTGAAGGCAATCAAGCATCAAACAAGACAGATTCCGCAAACGGTTGCATCAAACGAGGACGGTAAATAATTGCAGTGAGTGGTTAATCCAATTTTCGAGATTTTTTCGCTCTTAACGGGATTCGACCGTTCATAGCAATATAATCCCTCTCAAATTAAGGACAAGAATTATCCACTTTCATAAACAACTTGAGAGTCGAGGTAATTTTCAAAGCAACAAATTGCAAAGGATATTGTTTGTCGCTAGCACAACACAGGGTGTGAAAGTTAGGATGGAAAAAAAGGAGGTGAATATAGTACAGAATTACCTATAGCTATTTAAAGAAGCACCCAAATAATCTTCTCAAGAAAACCCCTATTTACACCCCCGCCTTCTTCTTGTATCGACAAGATATATGATCTTCCATTGATCCTTTTTCTTCATTAGTTGGAATGAGTTGACTCCGCAATGGGAGAATTTATCCCCAAAATAGAATTCGTAAGGGGTCCAGACAGAGGCCATCGCTCCGTCAATCTTGATTTGATAATCCAGGATTCTTTCATCAAAAACCTGATCATGAGGGGTGCCAACCGATTTAAGAAAGTCTTCAAGCGAACCTGTGCGAAGCATTATTTCACCCTCACGATTTGCAGCAATAGTCTGCATACTTACCTCATCAATGAATACAGAATGCACTTTGGCACTATCGGCTTCACGCATTCCATCAAACAGAGTCATAATTACTGATTTGACGTTGGCCTCTTCAGTTTGTGCAACTAAGTTGATTTGACTGGATGCTATAATAATCAGCGAAATGCTAAAAAGTCGGGAAAAATGATTCAGCTTCATAACGGTAATGTAATGAAGCTAAATTAAATAAATCTGAATTTTGGTCTCTATGTCAGAAATGCTAATTCGCTCTTCTGATACTTCCTCCGGTATTAGTTCGGATGGATGTACGCGGACGACCTCTATAGGAAATACTACCACCTGTTCCGGCTCTGCCTGTCAGATAGTCTTCAGCTGAAACTCTTATATCGGCTCCTGTATTTGCTCTGACGCTAACGTCCTTAGCTTCCATATTATAGGCATATATGGTAGCTCCGGTGGTTGCGCCCGCTTCCAAATCTTCTGCAGTTCCTTCAATCTCTATTCTTCCAGAAGTGGAAGCACTGAGATCCAAAATTTCTACTTCTGCTTGCAACTCAATGGTACCGGATGTCGAGCTAGAAACGTCCAATCGCTTGCTCTTTATAATGCTCTTGAACAATGCATCAGCAGCAGTATTGACATGAATTCGTTCAAGTTCCTCAGTATAAGTAAGGGTTACCCTTACATTGTGACGGGGGGTTCTTCGATACCAGGAATTATCAATGTGAATGTTTAGCTGATCACCTCTGACTTCAGTAAGTACTCGCTCCGGATTAAGGCGTCTGGTCTCGATGGTGATGGAGTTTTCAGTTCCTTTTTCTGCAACAAGCTCGATGCCTTCAGATACTTTTATATCTGTAAACGACCTCAAGTCTCTGGTTTCCGTGTCCTGACCAAAAACGAGTGTGCTAACCAATAGTAAAATAATGATGAGAGTTGTTTTCTTGAGTGTTTTCATATCCATGACCTTTTATTCTCTGTAGAGTAGACAATCATCCAAATATGAAGGTTGCATATAAAAAGAAAAAGCCGCATTAGCGGCCAATTCTATTTTTATTATGAAGAATTTCTTAACTCAGTGCCCTGAGGTCAGGGATTACAATTTTGCTTCTGGAATAGGTCAGTGCACCTGCTTCCTTTAGCTCATTGATTAGTGTAGTAACCGTTTGACGAGAAGAGCTTATCAAACTTGCGATCTCATTGTGTGTAAGGTAGTTCCTGATGGTCACTCCTTCAGTTTCTTCTTTCCCTTCTTTTACCGCCCATGTCTTGATGAAGTCTACAAGTCTGGCTTTCACATCCTTAAAGACAAGATTGGCATATCTATGTTCCAATTGACGAAGTTTGTCACCCATCTTCTTGGTGAAATTCAAGGCAAGTGCAGGATGCTTCTCCATTAGCTTTTCAAATTGATCGAGGGTGAACGTACAAAGTATGACCTCACTTGATAAGATTTCAGCGTATTCATGGCTCATACTCATGGCATTGGTAGTCACCTCTCCAAACAAATCTCCGGTAAGAATAATGTCTTTGATCATTTCGTTGCCATTCTCATCCATCTCAGAGATTTTGATTTTCCCATTGATCAGGAAGAAAATCCTTTTGACATCATCATTTGTGAAATAGATGGTCTGTCCCTTTTTCATCCTCACGAATTTCGAGATGGCCGACAGGTCATGAATTTGCTCCTTAGTAAGATTTGAAAAGAGGTTGTAATTTCTTAGGTACCAATATTTAATTTCCTTTTGCATAGCATTACAAGTTTATAATCAGTTGTATCAGCGCCACGGCCATTAATATAGAGCCAAGCACCTTGTTATAGTTTTTCGTCAACTTGGTGTACAAAAACTCCTTCTTGCGAGTAGTAACCACTGCTACTAAGTACTGCAATAAGAAGGCTCCGGCTGCGGTGCCTATCACAAAGGCAACTATAACCGGTAAGCTGTCGTCCACCACAATGTTGTAGCTTCGAAGGTTTGTGATCACTATCAGCCAAAAGGGATAAAGCTGGGGATTGAAAAGACCGAAAGTCATTCCAAGCCAGATTTGTTTCCCTGGTTTCTGATACCGTTCTTCATTACCTGATGAAGCTTTTTGGAACCAAAGAACGATTCCAAAAATCAACAAAATCGCAGTTGTCAAATACTTGAGGTACACTTCTAAACCTGAGTATTGATCAAGCAAACTCGAACTACCAAATGCGAGTCCACTGTACAATAACTCGGGAAGACTTCCCCCAAAACCGAAAAGTAATGCTGCTTTAAAATTCTTATTAAGTGCTGTCTGAATCGTGCCAAAGTTAACAGGCCCTAGTTGAACCGAACCTGCAAAGCTGATCAATGTGGCGATGACAAACGCCTGTATTACTAGCCAAAATGTCATTGTTGCAATGTAGGCTTGAGTGAGCTTTGATCAGGAGATTTCTCCTTGTTGAAATGTTCTCTAACCAAGTGCCACATTTTCAAAAAAGGAGTTACCGGAACACCTTTCTTCATATTGGCTTTGCTCACTTTCATCATCATCAGCATGTTACTTGCCGCATCTCTATATGCCCTGAAGATCGAATACTTAGGGTCGTAGATGTGACCGGGTTCTGATGTAGCTCCATTTAACTCGAAGATCTTAATGCCTTCTCCATTCATCAAGTCGGGAATGGATCTGACCTTCATGTCAAATCTTCCAAAGTTGAACCCATCAATTCCGGAAGATACTTCATCAAAAACCTGAACCAGTTGATCATTTAACATGTCCATGCCACTCAAGAACTTCGTGCCTCTGCAATGATTGCCAATCGGCTCAAGGTTGAGGTATTCTCCTTCTTTTAATACCATGTCCATTGAAAACTTCTCACTAAGACTTTCCAGCTGTAGTCTGCCTCTATCATTTTTATCAATCAGTTCCTTTAAGCTTGACTTACCATCACCTGTCACGCTTAGAAATTCCTTCTTTACGATTGAGGTAATTCCGGATTTACCATTGTCAGGAAACCGATAGTAGAGGACACCCAACTCTATTCCAAAATCAACATATTCCTGAAGAATAAAATCACCCTGATTGTTTTGAATATAGGCTTCGAGTCGAGCTTGATCATCGATCTTTTCAACGTCATTACCACGCTCCCCAATATTAGGTTTGAGTATGACTGGAAATTCGAGATTGATACTCGACATTTTAGTCATCACCTCCATGGTTGTGGCAGAAGAAGTAAAGAATTCGGTTTTAGGCAAATATTGGGGGTCAATCTTATTGAGTATATCAATTTTGGACTCACCAAATACACCGCCATGTTCTATTCCCGGATTCGCTGCAGTAAAGTATGTTAGCGATCTTGCTCTAACTGCCAGATAAACCCACCATGGGACTAAAGGCAAGAAGAAAAGCCAAAATGGCCAATACTCATAATTGAACAACTTCACAAAGAATAACGATCTCTTTCTCTTCCTCATAATTATCGTTTCAAAGAACAATAACCGTCTAAGATATCTTCTTATTGGCTTAATCCCTCAAAAAGAAGATTGAATTTAAACAGCTACTACTTTCCATCTCACCGTCTGCGAAACTGTCCTTTAAAAGACAAGACTTGTGCCAGTTTTGAATTTTAAAATTCAACTTACTGATAATCAAATGATTAAAAATTCATTTTTGAAATTATCACGAAATTATCACATTCAAATATCCTGATATATCGGGAATTTTATGAAATATCAGGATATTGGATTTTGCATTTGATATTCTACTGACATTCCTCGATTAGAATGCGGAATGACATAAAATTCGTAAGATGGGCGACAAATAAAGTTTCTGTTTCACGAAATATCGTGAATAACTGATTTAGGCAAATTGCTCTGAACCCCTCTCGATTCCAAGCTTTTTCATTCTTGATTCCAATGTGGTAGGTTTCATCCCAAGAATGTTGGCTGCACCTTTGGGCCCACTAACTCTCCAAGACGTTTCCTGAAGTACCGTGAGTATATAGTCTCGTTCATAGCTTTCCAAGGTTTGGAAACTCGCTTTCTTCTCTTTGATGACTTTTTTGGGAATCCAATCTCCAAGTTCAAGCTTATTTGAAGGACTTAGAATTACCGCTCTCTCTATCACATTTTCCAATTCGCGAATATTTCCGGGCCAGTTGTAATCCCGTAGTGAATTGATCGCTCTCTTGGGAATAGTTGTGATTCGCTTACCAATCTTGGTACCAAATTTATCCGCAAAATGTCTCACAAGCAGGCCAATATCTTCCTTACGTTCTCTGAGAGGTATGCTCTGAATTGGGAACACATTAAGTCTATAGAAGAGATCAGGCCGGAAGTTTCCCTCCTCCACTTCACCTTCAAGATGTCGGTTGGTCGCTGCAATAATCCTTACATCGACATTGATTGTAGAGCTACCTCCTACACGCTCAATTTCTCCTTCTTGTAAGGCTCTCAACAATTTTGATTGTACTTCAAGAGGTAACTCTCCTACCTCATCAAGAAAAAGTGTTCCCCCATCCGCAAGCTCAAATCGTCCGGTTTTCCGAGCCACAGCCCCAGTAAAAGCGCCCTTTTCGTGACCAAACAACTCACTTTCAATTAGGTTGGCCGGTAGTGCAGCGCAATTTACTTTTACCAATGGCCTTTCCTTTCTATTGCTGATGTTGTGAATTGCCCTGGCCAGAAGCTCTTTTCCTGTTCCTGATTCTCCCAACACCAGAACTGTCGCGTCTGTACTGGCAACCTGTTCTACTTGACCAAGCACTTTTTTAAATCGAGGACTCTGACTAATAATTTCCTCAAAATTATGCTCCAATTTTATCTCCTGCTGCAAATACGTATTCTCAGCTTCCAATCGATCCTTGAGCTGCTCTACTTCATCCAAGGCATTCACCAATCGCTCATTGGCAATTTTCCGTTCGATTTCTACGCCCGCCCTGTCGGCAAATATGCTCAAAATGTCCTTTTCCTCATCTGTTACGCTAAGTTCATGATCATTTAGCAGAGCGATATGCCCGATTGTATCCCCCTCACTGGATTTAATTGGTACTCCATAATACCCTTCAATACCCTCTTCCTTTTCAAAATCTTCTTCGACCCTAAGTTTTTGGTAGAAATCCTCACCTGATTCCATGATTACACGACAAGGAGTGCCTTCTGTATCATACTCTACATTCTCGCTTATTTCCATATCCTTAACATAAGCGAGCGTGCGTAGCCGTGTTTTCAAGTTATTTGCGCACTCTGTGACAATGACATATTTAACATCGAGGGCATTGGCGATTTGAGTAACCAGAACTTTGAAGAAATCTTGTCCAAAAGCAGAAGCAGTCCCCTGAGAAACCGAATGCAATAATTTCTCTTTTCTTTTTCGTTCAGAAATGTTCAAAACGAAACTACAATTGTAAGCGACTCCCTCAAATTCAATGTAGTTAACGAAGATTTCTACAGGAATCTCCGTCCCATCCTTTTTCCAATGAGTCGATTCCAATGAAAACCGCTTTTCTTTTTCGATACGATTCCAGATCACCGGGAAATTATCTGGATTGAAATTCCTATTCAGGTCAAATAAAGACATCCCGGCAAACTCTTCCTTTGAGTAGCCATAGTGGTCGCATGCAGTTTGATTTGCATGATGGATCATTCCTGATTTATCCATCCAAAAAATAGAAGCCAATGCTCTTTCCACGGTGAAATAAGAAAGCATTGCCTGGCTTGAGTCGGCAAATTCGGGCATAGAATCAGATTCTTAATTCCCGAAATATCGTAAATTATGACCAGAGATGTGAGGAATAATTTTTTAGAATTTCGTGATAGTAACGTGACAACTTACGTCTTGTATTGCAGTTATATTTAGACAAAGAATCAAAACAATGAGAGCGATAACAGTTTTTGCCATTATGCTTACATGTGCGTTTAGCCTATCTCTACAAGGGCAGAATCTAAAGGACTATTCTAAATCTCACTATAACTTAAAAAATGGATTGGCCATTCAGGGCTACGATCCGGTTGCTTATTTTACCGAGAATAAAGCTATTGAGGGTTCTTCCAGTATCACATCAGTGCATAATGGTATCACGTATAGATTTTCCAGTCAAAAGAATAAGGCTCTTTTCGAGAAAGAGCCTCGAAAATATGAGCCCGAATATGGAGGTTATTGTGCCTATGCAATGGCCGATGGCGACAAGGTGAGAATTGATCCTGAAACCTTCAAAGTTGTGGATGGACGGCTTTTTCTATTCTACAATTTCAACTTCACGAACACGTTGAAAAAATGGAACAGGAATGAGGTAAAGCTTCTGACCAGTGCCGACAACGAGTGGAAAACAATTATAAAAAAGTAGGTATTGAACTGATTTGAATACTCTTGAGCATTGATCTGGCTTCAATCTTACTTGATTGGTTCTCCGAAGAGTAACCTTTTATTGGATTAATTGGTACATTTGGTTATTATTCTACCTTAAAACTGTATACCTAAGCCCCCATTAATGCAATTACAGCAAATTTCCGTTGATATTCTTACCCAGCTGGTAGGCGTCTGCAAGCAGATGACTGACGAAAATTTTAGTCGTCCCTTGAGTATTTTGTCTGATAATTCCATTGGAAAGCATATTAGACACATCATCGAATTCTATGATTTGATGATGATAGGTAATGAAACTGGTACGGTGAACTACGACAAACGATCTCATGATAAAGTATTGGAGGAGAATCGGGTGATGTCCATAGAAAAGATGACTGCACTATGCACCGAGATTCTGAATATTAAATCGGACCGCCCAATTGAAATGTCTGCCAACTACAGTATTGACAAGGAAGATCCAATTTCATTCACCACTACATACTATCGTGAGCTTCAATACAATATCGAACACGCGGTACATCATATGGCCATAATCAAAATAGCGTTGTTAAGTGACTTCAATACAATTACGGTTCCTGAAGGTTTTGGCATCGCTTATTCCACCATTAAATACCAGCGAGATTCAGAATGTGCACAGTAACCTTTCTGCCAACAGGCGAAAGTAGCTACATCCTTACTTCAAATCGTGATGAAACTCCATTAAGGGCTGCTGCTCATCCTAAAGGGTATGAAATTCACGGCAAGACAATTTATTTTCCGAAAGATCCCTTGGCAGGAGGAACATGGATCGCCACCGATAAAAAAAGGTTTACTCTATGTTTGTTGAATGGAGCCTTTGAAAAACACAAACATCTGCCACCTTACCGCTTGAGCAGAGGTGTAATGGTCCTGGATTTTTTTGAATTGAATGATGTTCACTCATTCCGGGATTCATTCGACTTTGAGGGGATTGAGCCCTTTACATTGATCGTACTTGATTCTACGCCTGGAACAAGAATCTTTGAGATACGATGGGATGAAAAAGAGCTTTCCTTTAAAGAATTCCCTAACGACATTCCCCAGATTTGGTCATCGTCTACGCTCTACCCGAAGGAAATTGCAGATCAACGGGCAGGTTGGTTTGACACCTGGTTAAATGAACACCATGAGTTCGATCAGGAGGAAATCATCGACTTTCACAAAAAGGGAGGACAGGGTGACCTATGGAATGACTTTGTAATGAAAAGAGGTGATAACTTAAAAACAGTAAGTATCACCTCTATTCAAAAAAGTCAACTATTTTCAATGGTCTATGAAGACCTTTTGAATCCTTCTATTTCACGACTGTGATATTGTAATTGCCTGCTATTCCATTTGCTATTCCACCGGTACCTGCAAAGGTGAAGGTGAAATTGAAAATATTCTCTGTTAGCGTGACGATGGTCAATGTCTTG
>JANQKF010000027.1 GCA_028281285.1 Cyclobacteriaceae bacterium | reverse complement strand
TCAAGGCAAGGTAAAAACGCTTAAACTACTGGTGAGGAAATAAACCAAGCCAGCTTTAAACAGGGCCCCGACTTCCACCGGTTGGGGCCCAAACTTTTCTCCAAACAAAAGATACCTGATTGTCCGTTGAAGTCAACTTGCATTCAGTGTTTAGCTGAATAGAAGCCCTGATCTCAGTGTCAGGGTTTTTTGATGCAATATCTTGTGCACCCTTAAGTAACTCCAGGAATCTGCAATTATATAGATAGGAGATTGGATATGATATTTCCTGTTTTATGTCCCCAACAGGTATTTCCATTTTGTGGAGTGGATTGAGCACATTATTTTGAAGAATGAAGGGGAGTTGACAATTGTATTGTCAGGAATTCTTCAGAATAAGACCAAAACCCTTGAAACTTAGATCTCAAATAGTAGGGCATCTTCTGATACTTTACCTGACTTTTAGTTGCTTAACCTCGTTGGCTCAAAAATCAGATAAGTTTAAAATCAAGGAAGTCGGAACTCCCTATATCACCAGCTATTCAAGTACTGAAATTGGAGCTCATGCACAATCTACTGGAATTGCTCAGTCGAAAGACGGGTTGTTGTATATTTCAAATGTTTCTGGTGTCATAGAGTTTGATGGACTGAATTGGGACGTTGACTTCAGCGTTTCAGATGACGTTTTTCGAGGAGTTGCGATTGGTCCTGATGGGTATGTCTATGCTGCCACCAAGGGATTGATTGGCTATTTTGAACCAGATTCAGTAGGGAGAAGGAGTTTTCACAGCCTCAATGATATTATTACCGATCAGATCGGAAGTTGGGACAACGTCTGGCAAGTGGAAGCTTCTGGTAATCAGGTGATCTTTAACTGTTCCTCTCAGCTCATCATTTATAATCCGGAAGATCAGTCAGTTCAATCGATAAAACCAAAAAAGCGATTTGGCAGATCCGATGTCGTGGGTGGCCGGTACTATGTAATAGACTATGGAAGAGGGCTCCTCGAATTAAAAGATGGTGAACTTCAATTGGTGCCCGGATCGGAGCCTATGAGATCCAGGACCACCAGACGGATTGTGAGTTATTCAAAAGACGAACTCCTTTTGGTGACCCAAAAAAATGGCCTTTTTCGTTTGGGTAATTCTAGAGTAGAGGAGTGGTCAATTGGTATCTCAGGCTTCTTGAAGCAACAAGAATCCTTTGCAGCCGAGAGCATTCATGATGAATATTTTGCCATAGGAACGATTCGAGGCGGGATGGTAATCGTTGATAAGACAGGTCGGCTCATTCAAAAACTGAATAAGGCAATGGGGATGGGCAATGACGAATACATTCATGATATCTTCCTGGATAAGGATAATAACCTTTGGGTAGCCCAGCATGGTATAATCAGTCATATTCTCACCAATTCGGCCTTCACGACAATTGATGAAAGGCATGGTATTCCCGGATATGTACTTTATTTGAACCATCATAAAGGTAAAATCTATGCGTCTACCACCACAGGAACGGTAGTAAAGGATGGAAATGAGCCTTGGCACAAGATTGGTGAGGATAAGCCTTTCAAGCCGATTTCAACGTCAAAGGAACGAGATTGGATTTCGATAAGAAAAGATGGTGATTTCTTCATCGCAGGCAACGATGGTATAGTCCAGGTATTGGACAGGGGTTTGAAACCTCTGATCAGGGGCAAGAGGTTTTGGGCAGCTGTTGCTATGAAAAACTCGCCATACCTTGTTATAGGTAGCATTGAAGGTGAGCTGCTTTTGTTAAGTCGGGAATCTGGTGAATGGAAGTTTAAACATGAAATCAAGGGCTTTGATCAGCCTATGGACTTCCTTGAACAGACCGAGGATGGCAACCTTTGGATGACAGATTCAGGGTCGGGAGTGTATAAAATTCTACTGAATGCCAAGAAGGACAGCGTTTTGAAGATTAAAACCTACAATGAATCACATGGCCTGCCTTCTTCGGACAGAAACAGAGTGTTTAGGCATAAGGATAGGCTCTATTTTGCCACTGCAGCTGGAATATATCAATACAATGGTGATACAGATAGTTTTGAGGCTGTGCCGATGTTTAATGAACACATCGAAAAAGATTACGTGTTCCGATTTATAGGGATGCCAAACGATGATTTTTATTTATCGCTAAGTCCAAGTGGTAAAGGATTATTGAAATATGAGAATGGATCATATAGTTTGACCCGCACCCCATTTCAGAAAATTCGAAACCATAACTCTGAATATGTGACCGGAATGGGGGGAAATGACATATGGGTCGTTGGTCCTGGGATAAAGCACTACAGCTGGAATTTTCCCATGCCTACCTCTACTAATTTCAAGGCAAAAATTCGTTCTGTTGAGGTATCAAACAAAGGAGACTCATTGCTTTTTGCAGGTTTGGGAAAGCAACCAGAGGTTCGCCTGTCGGCTAACGAAAACGCACTCAATTTCAGTTTCAGTGCTTCTTTTTTTGATGAAACTGAAACATTGCAATACCAAAGTTACCTGGAAGGTTCTGAGGAGGATTGGGCCCCATGGTCGTCAAAAGCAAGCCGCAATTATACCAATCTATCACATGGCACTTATACCTTCAAGGTTCGTGCGAGCAACCTCTATGGTCAGTTGAGCGAAGCGGATGCGTACACTTTTGTGATCATTACCCCTTGGTATCTGACCACATGGGCCTACATCCTATATGGGATTTTGGTGGTGGTATTCATATGGGGTATTGTCAAAATCAATGCTAGAAGACTAGAAAAGGAAAAGGCCGTACTGGAACAAACTGTCGAGGAGAGAACAACAGAGATCCGGGAACAGAAAAATAAAGCTGAAAAGGACAAGGAGATTATTCAGCAACAGGCAGATCGACTGAAAAAGCTAGATAAAGTAAAATCTCGATTTTTTGCCAATATTTCTCATGAGCTCCGCACCCCATTGACCTTGATTAATGCCCCGTTGGAGAGCCTCATCGAGAACGAAGAAATACAGGACGAGGAAGTGTTGCACACGCTCAGAACAGCTCAAAAGAATGGAGAGGACTTATTGTCGCTGGTCGAAGAGATACTCGATCTCGGGAAATTAGATGCCGGAAAACTTCGATTGACCAAAAACCCCACTCGACTGAGAGAATTCATTAATGAGATTTTAAAGGCGTATCAAACGGGAGCACATCGGAAAGAGATTAATTGGGAGATTGAATTTGGATCAGAGCAAGAATTTACCCTGCTCATGGATGAAAATAAGTGTGGGAAAGTCGTACGCAACCTGCTTTCAAACGCATTAAAATTCACTAATAATAAAATAGCCATCATGGTTAGCAGAGGCAAGAACGGGTTAATTCAAATTAGAGTGGAAGATAATGGTATCGGGATTCACCCCAATGACCTTCCTTATATCTTCGATCGTTATTATCAGTCCGAACAGCCTGAAAGCAAGGCAGAAGGGGGTACGGGCATTGGTTTGGCTTTAGCAAAGGAATTAGCCCAATTGCACGATGGAAATCTTAAAGTAGAAAGTCAACCTGGTACAGGTTCAAAGTTCATATTTGAGTTCAGGGCTGAAGAAGTCACCCAGGAAGCCGTAGTGCCCTTACCAAAGGTATATGATGATCTCGAAGAAGTCTTGAAGAATACAATCAAGAGGTATTCAGAAAAGTTTGAAGTCGATCGGCCAGTACTATTAATTACAGAGGATCACCCTGAAATGAGGGCCTTTGTGGCAAAAACCCTTGCGCCTTACTTTGAAATAAGGCAAGCAGAGAACGGTAAAGTAGCATTGGATGTTTTGAACACCGAACAAGTAGATATTATTATATCTGATGTAATGATGCCAGAGATGGATGGTTTCGAATTGTTGGAGGCTATTAGAAAAAATGAAAATTTACATGAAGTATCGGTTGTAATGTTGACCGCACGGGCTGATCAGGAAGATAAACTCTATGCCCTGACTCTAGGAATTGATGATTATCTCACTAAGCCATTTAGTGCTGCGGAATTTCTGGCAAGAATCAAAAACATACTGGAGAATAGAATCAAGATCATTAGGGAATTAAAGGGATTGGTAAGCCCTATAAACGGTCAAAGCGGAGGGTCGAACTTCAAGAAACTAGAGGAGAAATATGGTCTTTCCGAGCGGGAAATAGAGGTAATGCAGTTATTGGCCAAACGTTATTCAAACCCTGAAATAGCCGAAAAACTTTTCGTGTCGCGAAACACCATCAAATATCACATTAAGAATCTATTTGGAAAGCTTGATATTAAGAGTAGGATTGAGGCAGCGGAGAAGATTGATGAAATCTTAAGTTAAGGCCAGTTGAATCTTGAAATAGACTCCATTTTCATCCCCTTGATAAGTGAGTTTTCCTTTAAGTTGTGCAATCATTAATTTGACGAGTCGCATACCAAGTGACATTGGGTTTTCAAAGCGCTCTGAATCGGATAGTCCTGGTCCATTATCCCTATAATGTATAATTCGGGCTTTTGAGGTGGTTTCTGAACTGAGTTTGATGGTTCCTTTGGTTCCAAGATGAAACGCATGCTTAAAAGAGTTGGTGATGAGCTCATTGATGACCATGGCCAAAGGCACAGCCTCATTGATCTCCACTTGGAAATCGTAGCAGTCAATAGAATATTCGACTGGTGTTCCTTGGTAGGCTCCTGCCAAATTACGAACAAGATGGCTGGTATACTCCTGAAAGTTAATCTTGGCAGAGTCACTAAATTTGTAAAGATTTTGATGAACATAGGCCATAGATTGTATACGCTGACGCAGTGTTTCATATACTTCTTTTTGGCTTGGGTTGGTTTCGTTGGACTCCTGCAAGTAGATCAAACCCGATAAGACTGTCAGGTTGTTTTTAACCCGATGATTAAGTTCCCGATAAAGCACGTTCTTTTGATTGAGTGTATCACTTAGCTTGGCGTTCGTTTTGTTGATGGTATCTTGCTGAGTTCTTAATTGGGCATTTTTTCTTTTGAAGCGGATATAGAGTTGGACGCTTATAATGGCGATAAGAAGGAAGACGGTAGAAAGGATAATTGTGATAATCAAAGCATTGCGATTGGCATGTACTTGTTCCTGTGCTAATTGTGTTTGAGCCTGTTGCTCACGTAGCTTCTGTTGAGCAATGTCCTTCTCGAAATTGGCAGTTAATTCGCTGGCTTCTATAGCATGTTCTGCTCTAAGATTATCAATCTTATTATAATAGGCCTTTACCATATATTCGTGGCTCAAATCATGATCACCGACTTTATTATATGCTTCAGCAATGAGCAAGTAAGAGCCATCAAGATAGGTCTTCCAGTTGTTCGCTTCAGCAATAGAGATGGCCTTTGATAAAGTTAGGATTGTCTTTTCGTGAATGCCTATCACATAGTAATTCCTAGCAACATTTTCCAATACTGAGATATAATCACGATAGCGTTGTTCCGATAAAAAATTGTCCATGGCTGAGCGAAAAAAACCAAAGTTTGTCGTTGTATCCGACTTGTCCATGTTCATATAGATAAATCCAAGTTCATTTTGACTTAGCGCCATTATGAATTTATCGTCTGCCTCTATGGCAGTACTGAGCGCCAAATTTGAGTAGTAAATGGTACTATCGGTATTTCCTCTGAATTGGCTTTGAAAAGCTGCAGCCCGACTGTAGGCATAAGCTTTGGTTTTTAAATCGATTTCATTTTCCTCCAGTAGGTCTAGAGCTTGATAGACATACTTCGCACACATGGCTGCGTCTACAATAGCCCGATAATACTCTGCCAAATAGGAGTATGCTTGGACAAGCTGATTCAGATCACTCTTTCTAGAATAGAAATCTAAAAACCGGAGATAGCCTTCCAGCGATTTGGTGAATCTCCCCTGAATTTTATACATAAACGCTCTCGAGGCAATGGCGCCAAGAATTATGGTCGAATCAGACTCATAGACCGTCAAAGGCATTGCGATTCGGTACAGAGAGTCGGCCAATGCATAATTCCCACGTTCGGTGAGTCGTTGAGCTGCCGAGATATAATTTCTATAGGCTTCTTGCGAGTTGAGAGGTCTGTTCTGTAAAGAATCCTGAAGTGAGCTCATTATGTCCTTTGGCCCCAAAATCTCTTGAGAGAAACCACATTCCAGACTAAATAAGAGCGCTATGCCAACCGCAATAGATAATGATATGCTAAAGGTAGATTTCATCCGCAAATACTAAAGTAGAGGGATTTCATGATGAATATCAAATTTGTCAATAGGACTAATTGATCAATTTTTTATAATCTATAAACACATATTTTTTAATCTGCATACATCCCTTTAGATTCAGAATGTGACTGCAACCTCTTCCCTCAATATCCTCATTGCTGAGGACGAAATGATTATTGCTGAAACGCTGAGGCAAATGTTGGCTGACTTGGGGCACAAATGTGAAATTGCTGTCGACAACCAGAAAGATGGTCTGGAAATGATAAAGGTCAAGTCATTTGATTTGGCGATTCTGGATATCAACCTCGAAGGAGAGCATGAAGGCATTGTTTTGGGGGCTGAATGTGAGCGTTTGAATATTCCATTTCTATTTCTAACCTCTTATTCAGATTATGAAACTATTAATGCTGCCAAGCAAGTCAAGCCTGGAGCCTATCTTATAAAACCATTCACACCCAATGACATTTTGGTTGCCATTGAAATGACGATGATGCATCAGGCATCGAAAGGGAAAAATAACTTGGATAATGTCATTTCGCGGCTTGATCTGTCCGGAAGGGAAACCGAAGTTATCCAATGCCTCATTGATCGATTAAGCAATTCGGAAATTGCTGATAAACTCTTCGTTTCTACTAATACGGTGAAATTTCATATCAAAAATCTCTATTCAAAACTTGGGGTAGCTAGTCGCTCTGAAGTGCTTGAAAGACTACGACTTATGGCTGGTGAAAGCTAGAGGTGTTCTCCATTCACATACTAATTTCGGCCTTTTAAATACAGAATTTGGTAAAAACTACCCAATGTGGGTAGGGGGACGGGCCATTATTTTTTCGAATTTGAAAAAGCCTTTGGTACTACTTTTTCACCCCAAGGCATTTTAAATCGACCAAAACACATAGTAATGCGAACTAAGTTTACCCTAATGGGGAGGTATCTTCATATACCCCTTATCCTGTCTCTATTTTTCATTTCTGTGCCCCAACCTTCACAGGCCCAATCAGAAAATCAAGAGCCCGAATTTATTCAGGGCTGGAAGGCATTGGAAGAAGCGGAATTTCACTTTGATGTGATGTATGCCGTTGTAAAATGCAATCCTGATAGTCAGCCGATGATTCTGATGAATGCCTTTAATGAAGGAGGTAATGTTTCGAGCATTGGATTTACACTTGACTTCACGGATGGCAATGGGAATACAGCACAACATATAATAGAGAAGTTTGATATCGAATTTGCTGACATGCAGATAGCTTCTTGCGACTCTGATGACAATGCGCATCTCAAGTTTGCGGTTCCTGACGGACTTGACGCAGCGAGCCTTTCAATAGAAATCACTTATAACAAGTAATCATGAGAAAGTTAATATCAGCCTTAACCATGATTGTATGCTTGGGAGTAAGTGTACAGTCTTATGCACAATGTGATGCACCAATCGTGAATGATTTCGAGCCCAAAACAGGATTCATAGGGAGTTCGGTGACCATTTTTGGAGCCAACTTTAACTCTACTGACCCGGATGCCAATATCGTCTTCTTCGGAGCCACAAAGGCAGAGGTGATCAATGCATCATTTGGAACATTGGAAGTAATTGTTCCCGTAGGGGCAACCTTGGAACTGATTTCCGTGGAAAATGAATGTAACAAGGTAGCTTATTCGGCAGTGCCATTTAATGGTATATTCTGTCCTACCCCAATCACGGATAACACCTACAATTCAGTAGAGCAGAGATTGCCTGTTACTTATGGTGCTTACAATATGATCTCTCAAGACTTGGATTTGGATGGTAAGCCGGATGTCATCTCGGCCGATAGAGGAGGTACATCTATTGCCATTAATAATAGTACTCCCGGCAATTTGAACTTTACCCACCTGGCATTACCTCAATTGTTATCTCAAGGTGTTGAAGTAGCGGACTTCGATGGTGATGGCAAAGTAGATATTGCTGCCAGCCGCTGGGATAGGGTAAGTGTGGTAAGAAACCTCAGCACGCCTGGCAACTTTAGCTTTAGTGGAGCCATAATTTTACCAGGATCCAATGTTGGTGCCTACCAAATTGGTATAGGCGACTTTAATAAAGATGGTAAGGTCGATATAGTGGTCGAAGGTGGTAACTGGGCCAGATTTTGGAGAAACACCAGTACCGGTCCAGGAAACATATCTTTTGCTGCAGCAGGGGTTGCAGCTGTGGGTAGCCGTTGTACAGGTATCCAGGTGGCCGATGTAGATGGCGATGGAAAAGTCGATTTTCTTTCCAGTCAGGGTGGTGCCAATCGTGCAGCCACCTTAAGAAATACGACTGCCACAGGCGCAACAACTTTCACCTTTGAAGGTGTTGAGTACTGGCCATCTAATGGTAGCTTCCCTTATCGTTCTTTAATCGCTGATTTTGATAAGGACGGTAAGATTGACTTTACCTCCTGTAACTTCAACGCTCCGGCCAATACTGCGGTATGGAGAAATATCTCCACTGTAGGGGATATCAGATTTGCGACAACGGTAAACCTTCCTTCTCCGGATAGGAACTATAGAATTGGTGTTGGAGATGCCAATGGAGATGGCTTCCCCGATATCATTACAAAATCACTGGGTATTAATGTGTTCTCTGTATATGAAAACACGAGTACCGGTGCAGGCAATATTTCCTTCGCGCCAAGAAGAGATTACACCTCATCTGAAAGAGCAGAGGTCAGTGGTATTGTCGTAGGAGATTTTGATGGCGATTTTGTTCCGGATATAGGAACAAGTGGTATCAGCTCCAGGGCTATTCGATTCCATCGAAATAATAGCTCTCAAGATGACCTTGATCCACCTACCATCATCACTCAAAATATTACGGTGGCCTTGAGCCCTGACGGAACAGTGTCAATTGTGCCGGCTGATGTGGACAATGGGTCAAGTGATGCTTGCGGGTTGGATAGACTAGAGCTTGACATTACCGATTTCACTTGTGCTGATATAGGTGAGAATACTGTGACCCTGACAGGGTACGACAACGCGGGTAATTCCGCTTCAGCACCGGCAATAGTGAACGTACAGCCTGCAGCCATTATTGTAACCGGTCAAACCACCGTCTGTCAGGGTGAGACTATTCCGATGACAGCCAATGACGGAGATTCCTGGCAATGGCAGAAAGACGGGGTAGACATTCCCGGAGCCACTCAACAAACCTATGTGGCTACGGAGTCAGGAGCTTATACGGTAACTGTGATTAATGCAGGAGGGTGTTCAGGCACTTCGCTACCAACAAACTTGACAGTAAACGATAACCCTACTGTGGATGTATTCCCTGCCGGGACAGCATATATCTGTCCTGATGGTAATGCCACTCTGACGGCTTCCCAATCCGCGATCTACCAATGGATGAAGGATGGTGTCGATATTGCCAATGCTACTCAGCAAACTTACAATGCTACCACTCCTGGCAACTATAGTGTTCGTGTAATCGATCTTTTCGGTTGTTCGGCAGAATCAAATAATGTGGTGGTTGCTGTGAATCCCCCTGAGATTGACGTGACTGAAGGTGCTACTCCTATAGCCACCGGAAGTTTAAGTGATTACGGTGACGTATTCCCGGATGTGGACAATGTGAAAACATTCACTATTTCTAATACTGGACTCAATCCATTGGATGTTTCCGACATTCTCATCAATGGTGCCGATGCACAATACTTCAGTATAGCAGGACTGGGACTTCCGGCTTCTATTGCCGCGGGGACTTCTGCTACGTTTGACTTGGTGTTTAATGCTCCAAATATCACTACCTATAGCGCCTCAGTAACTATTCTGAGCAATGACTGTGACGAAGCTAATATCACTTTCGATGTGGCAGCAGAAATCACCTGTGTAGCTGCAGGTTTCAGCAATGTTCCACAAAGTATGACAGTATCTAATGATGCGGATGCATGTTCTGCAGTGGTAAACTACCAGGTGAGCGCAGTTGGGAATCCGGTTCCGGATATGACTTATGCCTTCAGCGGTGCTACTTCAGGTAGCGGTTCCGGAACAGGTGCAGGATCAACATTTAATGTGGGTACCACCACAGTGACACTCACCGTGACCAACCCATGTGGCAATGCAACGGAGAGCTTTGATATAACGGTTGAAGATAGTCAGGCACCAAATGTAATTACACAGGACATTACCGTTCAACTAGATGCGAATGGCAATGCTTCAATTACTCCCGAAATGATCGACAATGGTTCTTCAGATAACTGTGAAATTGCAAGTATTACGTTGGATCAAACCTCATTCGATTGTAATGATATTGGTTCAGGGGGCACCAATGTAATGAATGGTACTTTCACAGGTGGCTCAGCCGATGTGATTTCTGTCACTCCCTACAATGGAGCAACTAACTATAGGGGATCAGCATTAGGTTCACAGTGTGCAGAAGCCTGGTATCCTAGAGGTACATTATGTGATGATGCTAACGATGGTCCGCTTCAAAGTACAAGAGTTGATAACAATGCTGGAGTCACTTGGAGAAATACCACACCTGGAAGCTCATATGGTTCTATGGTGGTAGATTTGGGATCTGCAAATTCCATTAACAATGCATCTGTCTTCCAAATGTTCTCAGATGGTAAGACAACGCATATACAAGGTTGGTATCATCCCGAACAAGGAGCAACTGCTCCAGCAGACAATGATCCAGGGTGGGTAGGACTTTTCCCATACTCAGCCGTGGGAGCTGGAGCTATTAACGGCAATATCGTCTCGAACCCTCTGGTATTGAATTTTAATACGGTTCAAACCAGGTATATCAGGTTCCATGCTTGGAATGATGGATCATTAGGGTCTAGTGGTTGGATTGAAACAAGAAGCATCAAATTATTTGGTCCACAGAATGAAGTGACTTTGACAGTTACTGATGTATCAGGAAACACTTCTACAGCTATCGCTAATGTAACAGTTGAGGATAACATTGCTCCTGAGATAACGGGACCATCTGATATTGATGTATTTGCTACAAGTGCAGCGGGTGCGGTTGTTAATTATGCTACGCCCGTGGGTACAGACAACTGTTCGGTGATCACCGAGCTCACAGCCGGCCTGGCAAGCGGAGCTACCTTCCCGATTGGAACGACATTGGTGACCTATACGACTACCGATCCATCTGGTAATTCTGCTTCAGTATCATTTAATGTGACAGTCACAGGCTTGCCACCACAGATCGTGGTGCCTGCAAATATCACTGTTGATACGGATGCAGGTGAATGTGGGGCTATTGTGAACTTTGAAGCTACGGAGACCACGGGTATTCCAGCCTCAACGATAACTTATGATATACAGCCTGGAAGCTTCTTTACTTTGGGTACTACAACTGTGACGGCCACAGCTACTAATCCTGTTGGTACTTCTGTCGGAACGTTTACAATAACAGTGGAGGACAATGAAGCACCGACCGTAGTCACACAAGACATCACGGTAGAACTGGACGAAAACGGGAATGCGAGTATCACAGCTGACCAGATTGATGGAGGTACTTATGATAATTGTTCCTTCACACTGACTTTAGGTCAGTCGACCTTCGATTGCTCCAACCTTGGTGACGTTCAGGTGGCGCTGATTGCGACTGACGCCAGCGGCAATACAAGCACAAGCTTGGCTACAGTGACAGTTGTTGATGTAACCGCACCAATAGTAGTGCCCAACGACCTCATAGTTGAATTGGATGAAAACGGACAGGCCATCACCATCGATTGGTGTGCCGGATTGGGTATGGACGAGCAGGAATTCAGCGAAGCCGAATCAAATATGAATGATCTGGTGAGTGAATACCAGCAGTATCAGGATGCCACTGTTGAGGAAGAAGGAGAATTTGACGAGGAGGAAGATGAAGAAAACTACGAAGTGCCTGGAATAGGAAAGTATACTTCAATCAAGTATGTCGATGTGTTAGATGGAACTACCTATGACAACTGTTCTATTGCTTCCATCAACTTTAGTCAAGGTGTATTTGATTGTACACATCTGGGAGCCAATACAGTGACTGTTACCGTGACAGATCAAAGTGGCAATGCGACAACCGCCAGTTTTACGGTAACGGTAGTCGATAATATTGCTCCAACAGTTGTTACCCAAAACATTTCAGTGGATTTGGATGCAACAGGTAATGCCAGTATCACACCTGAAATGGTCGACAACGGATCTAGTGATAACTGTACACTAACGCTATCACTAGACATTGACAGCTTCACTTGTGCTGATGTAGGTAATAATGTAGTTACACTAACTGGTACAGACCAAAGTGGGAATACTACTGCGGTGACCGCCATGGTAACTGTAAATGATGTTACTGCAGCTCAGGTGATTACTCAGGACATTACGGTGGAATTGGATGCCAATGGATCGGCAACGATTACGACCGGTGATATAGACAATGGAAGCAACGATGCCTGCGGTATAGCAAGCATGGTATTGGATAAGACCAGCTTTGACTGTACAGAGACAGGCGCCAATACAGTGACCTTGACGGTAACAGACGTGAATGGCAACGTGAGCAGCAATACCGTAACCGTGACAGTTGTGGATGTGATCGATCCAACGGTAATCACCAAGAACATCACGATTGCCCTGGATGCGAACGGAGAGGCGAGTATAGTACCTGAAGATGTGAATGATGGCACTTTTGATAACTGTACCTTCTCTTTGAGCATCGATAATAACAGCTTCAACTGCAATACGCTTGGTGAGAATACGGTAACGTTGACGGCAACCGATGCTTCTGGCAATACAAGTAGTGCAACAGCCACAGTGACTGTGGTAGATGCGATCAATCCAACGATTGTACCGAACCCGATTACGGTTCAATTGGATGAGGAAGGCAATGTGAGTATAGTAGCTTCACAAGTAGATGGCGGCACCTATGATAACTGTGGTGTAGCCTCCGTAACGATCGACATCACTGACTTTGATTGCGATGACTTAGGCGACAATACCGTTACGATCACCGCTACTGACGTGAATGGTAATGTAAGCACCGCACCGGTCAACGTAGAAGTGATCGACATCATTCCACCAACCCTTGGTGTACAAGGAGTAACGGTGAGTTTGGATGAAAACGGTCAGGCCGGCATAGTACCCGGTGACGTAGTGGTTTACAGCGAAGAAGACGTGCGCAGAGACACCGAGTGCATGCTAGCGTCAGCTACCGATAAATATGTGATGAAAGTAAGAGGAGATGGCAGCTATGACAGTGATGACGATGATGATTACATGAAAGTCAACCTTGAGAATGCCGAGACCACCCGTTGGGGCTCGAGAGGCAAGTCGAAAGGCGGCAAGTCCAAAGGAAAGAAAGACGATGATGATGACGATAAAGGCGGTAAGGACGATGATGATGACGATGGTAAAGGCAAGGGTAAGTATGCATTCTATGATTTTGCGGGAGGTAAGCTGCTGAAGCGATTGGATGGTAGTGTACTACTGACCGGAAGTTTGGTAGCCAGAGGGGATGTCAATGACAGCTATGATGTCAGCATCGAACTAGTCGGAGGATATGATCATGACAGCTGGAGAGATCTTGACGGTAAAGTCTGGGAGATTAAGTATCAGGACTACCACTTAGGCTGGACCTACTATACAGTAGCCGGAGGAACCTTGACTGGGACCGGCAACAATGCAGGAGTAAGCGAAGCCATCACCGCCTACAAGGACAATGAAGGCTTCCAGTTAGGTGACTGGGCCAATACCGAGAATGGCAATGAAGGCGTTCGTGGTAAGTTCAGAACCGCTCTGGGCAAAGCAGAACTAAGAGTAGACGTATCTGATTGTGACCTGGTACCGGTTCCGGATGGTCAGGTATATACCAGTGATAACTGTACGATTGTAGACTTCAGTTTCGATCAGGACGTCTTCACTTGCGATGACTTAGGCCAGACCACGGTGAATTTGACCGTGACCGACCAGAGTGGAAACACAACTACGGTACCGGTAGAAGTGACTGTATTGGATGAGATCGCTCCAACGGCAGTCGCGCAGAACATCACGGTGAGCTTAGGAGCCGATGGCACAGTAACCATCGACCCAAGCCAGGTAGATGGCGGTAGCTATGACAATACCGCGTGCATCACGTTGAGCTTAGACAGAGACACCTTCGATTGCGGTGATATAGGCAGAGGCAGCTACTACTAT
>JANQKF010000008.1 GCA_028281285.1 Cyclobacteriaceae bacterium | reverse complement strand
TTTGACAGATTTAAATGTTGCCAGACGGATTGCTGATTCCTTAACCGGGCATCGGGAATACAACGATCTGCTTGAGATAGGACCGGGAACCGGGGTGCTTACTCAATTTATTGTTCAAACACCCTATCGAATCTTTTTGATTGACGTTGATGGTGAATCAATTGAATACTTGAATGAGAAGTTTGCAGAACTCAGAGAAAGGACTACTCATGGTGATTTTTTGAAGGAAAAAATCGAGGCACTGTCTGGCTCTACTTATGGTGTAATCGGCAACTTTCCATACAACATATCGAGTCAAATATTCTTTAAGATTCTGGAGAAAAGAAATCAAATACCTGAAGTAGTCTGTATGATCCAGAAAGAGGTGGCGGATCGACTGGTCGCTGGGCCGGGAAGCAAAACTTATGGAATATTGAGCGTTTTGCTACAAGCCTATTATAAGCTTGAATATTTGTTTACCGTCAAACCTGGAGTGTTTAACCCACCTCCCAAGGTGAATTCTGCAGTGATAAGATTAAAGAGGAATGAGGTCAAGGAATTGGACTGTGACGAGCGCCTTTTTTTCCGTGTAGTGAAACAGTCTTTTCAAATGAGAAGGAAAACGTTGCGTAATGCATTAAAACCGATAAATTTGCCCGAGCAGATAAGAGACCTCAAAGTTTTGGATTTAAGGGCAGAGCAATTATCTGTAAATGAGTTTGTTGACCTTACTAATCAAATCTCCTTGTGGCAGAAGAAAGAATGATATTTGAGCTCTCCAAAGAGTATCTCGAAGCACTACAGCTTGCTTTTGAGACAGGAGATGTTGCATTCGTTCGTGATACAATGGAAGGGGTGAATTCAGCGGATATTTCGGCTCTGTTGGACGAAGTAGACTCTGATACAGCCAAATTTGTTATCGATATTCTCAATGATGAATTAGGCGCTGACATTCTCGAGGATTTAGAAGATGATACTCGAAACAAGTTCCTCGAAAAATTTGAACCTAAAGAATTGGCCGGTTATATCATTGAAATGGAATCCGATGATGCTGCCGATGTAATCAACCAGTTACCGGTTAAGAAAAGGGAGCAGGTAATTTCACATATCAATGATCCGGAGACCGCGGCACATGTCATGGAGCTTATGCGATATGATGATGACTGTGCCGGAGGTCTGATGGCCAAGGAGATGATCGTGGCCAATATCAATTGGACGGTGGTTCAGACCATTGAAGAAATACGCAGGCAGCGTGAGAATGTCGAAAAGATTTATTCAATATATGTTGTTGATGACCACAACAATCTTCAAGGAAAGGTATCAGTAAAGAAGATTATTCTTTCAAGCGATCATACGCGTATTCAAGACATTTTTGATGAGGATATCATATCCGTAGAAACCTATTTGGATGAAGAGGAGGTGGCTGATATCATGCAGAAGTATGATTTGGACGCGGTTCCTGTGGTAAACCTTCAGGGTAAACTTGTTGGGCGCATTACTATTGATGATGTTGTCGATGTAATCACCGAGCAGGCGGAGGAGGACATGCAATTAATGGCTGGTATTTCTTCGGATGTTGAGGAGGATGATAGTATTTGGGCCATTTCGAAGGCAAGGCTGCCTTGGCTCCTGATCGGTCTTGTTGGCGGGATGCTGGGAGCCTGGGCTATCGGTTATTTTGAAAACGATATTAGAGATAATGCTGCATTAGCAATGTTCATTCCTCTCGTGATGGCAACGGGAGGTAATGTAGGTATCCAATCTTCAACCTTAGTGGTGCAGAGTCTGGCTAATAAGTCAGTATTTGAAGATACTTTTCTCAAAAGATTAGGGAAAATGATACTGATAGCCATCCTTTCAGGTGTTGTGCTTGGTGCGTTCAGTTTTCTTCTGGTATACGTTGTGAATGGGAGTAGTCAGCTTGGACTGGTCGTAGCCGTGGCACTCCAGGGAGTAGTTTTACTGGCCTCATTTATGGGAACATCCACACCTTTGGTATTAGACAAATTTGGCATTAATCCGGCATTGGCCTCAGGGCCTTTTATCACCACCACCAATGATATTCTAGGAATTATTGTTTATCTGGCGGTTGCCAATCTATTACTATGACCATGAGAAAAGGAGTCCTGATTGTAGACGAAATGCATGATAGCATCCTTAAGCTATTGGATGACCTTGGGGTAGTTGTAAGTTATAGACCTCGGATTACTCGTGAAGAGATCATTGAGCAAATTGGCCCGTATCATGGCCTGATCATCAGGAGCAAGACTCTGGTAGACAAAGAGGTAGTTGATGCCGCTGCCAATCTCGAATTTATCGCCCGAGCAGGAGCAGGGCTGGATCAAATTGATGTAGAATATGTGGAGTCTAAAGGCATTGAAATGCTCAATGCTCCGGAAGGAAATCGAGATGCTTTAGCCGAACACGCAATGGGCCTGCTTCTTTCTTTGCTTAACAATATTGTTACGGCCGACAAGGAAGTCAGGAACTGGATATGGCACCGTGAAGAAAACCGTGGGATAGAGTTAAGTGATAAGACGGTGGGTATAATTGGGTTCGGCTATATGGGACAGGCGTTCGTACAGCGACTACGGGCATTTGATTGTCGGGTGGTGGTGTACGACCGATACAAAAAGGGTTTTGGCACCAAAACAGTTGAAGAAGTTTCATTAGAGAAACTCTTTGACAAAACAGACATTCTAAGTCTTCATGTTCCTCTAACCGAAGAAACCAGAGGGTGGATCAATGAAGATTTTTTCAACAATTTTTCCAAAGACATTTACCTGTTGAATACAGCGAGGGGCGAAATCGTACCAGTCAAAGATTTGCTCAATGTTCTCGATTCAGGGAAAGTCAAGGCAGCGGCACTTGACGTGTTGGAGAAAGAAAAATTTGATGCATTGACTAAAGACCAGAAAGACGATTTTGAGGACTTGTTTTCGCGTAAAAATGTGATTCTTTCCCCGCATGTGGGTGGCTGGACTTATGCTTCATACAAGCGAATCAATGAGGTTTTAGTAGGGAAAATATCCAATCTCTATCGTATTGGATAGCGTTATGCTTTTGATGAAAGTCGAAATTTTGTAATTTTGTACAACTGAATCGCCAAAAAGGCGATTTTCTGTTTAAGAGGAGCTGCGGTTTCAAGAGAAGCCGAGCTTTTGTTTTTTATAGCGTAGGACTAAATAATTTGAGATATGGCAGGAGTATCATACTATACGGAAGAAGGGTTGCAGAAACTCAAAGACGAACTTCAAGACCTTAAAACCCGAGGTAGGGCCGACATGGCGAAACAGATCGCTGAAGCCCGTGATAAAGGAGATTTAAGTGAAAATGCAGAATACGATGCAGCCAAGGATGCACAGGGTCTTATGGAAATGAGAATTGCCGAGCTGGAAGGGATTGTTGGAAATGCCAGGATCATGAAGGAAGAGAATGTTGACCTTTCGAAGGTTTCTATTCTTTCGACTGTGAAGATCAAGAATGTAAAGAATGGTATGGAAGTGAAATACACGCTTGTAGCAGAGAACGAGGCCGATCTAAAGGCAGGTAAAATTTCTTATGAATCTCCAATAGGCAAAGGACTGTTGAACAAAAAGATTGGTGACATTGCGGAGGTGAAAGCACCAGCGGGTATCCTGGAATTTGAAGTACTTGACATTACATTAGAGTAAGATGCCTAGCATTTTTACACGAATTATAAACAGAGAAATTCCAGGTTATATAGTCGCTGAGGATGACAATAACCTGGCGTTTCTTGATATCAACCCCCTAAATGAAGGTCATACACTGGTGATTCCAAAACAGGAGGTAGACAAACTCTTTGATCTTGACAAGACCACCTACTTGTCCTTACAATCCTTTACCCATAAAGTGGCTAAGGCTATTGAAAAGTCCATTCCTTGTTTAAGGGTAGGTGTGGCTGTAGTTGGGCTTGAAGTTCCTCATGCACATATTCATCTCATTCCACTTCATGGGATGCATGATATTGATTTTAGCCGGCCAAAGCTTCAGTTAAGCCCCGAAAGATTCCAGGAAATTGCTCATAAAATTTCGAAGTACTTTTAGTCTGCTTGTAGGCTTTGCTGACACATCACTTTGATTTAGTATCTTTTGTTCATTATACTGATGACTTTTGAGCGATGAACAATATCAAAGCCTGGCATGATTTATTTGAAAGTCGAAATCTCGATGGGTTAGAGCATCTGTTGGACAAACATGCGGTGTTTTACTCACCACTTGTTTTCAAACCTCAGGAAGGTCGCAGGCTTACGTCCATGTATTTAAAGAATGCCTATAAAATGTTCTTTTCGGATGGGAATGAGTCCTTTACCTATGTTCGTGAAATTCATTCCGACTCTGATTCTATGCTTGAATTCACTTGCGAGATAGAAGGGATCATGATTAATGGCGTGGATATCATCAAATGGAATGATGAAGGTAAAATTTACGAATTCAAGGTGATGATAAGGCCGAATAAGGCGATTGAGAAGGTAAAAGAAAAGATGTCAGAGTTGCTGTCGAACCTTTCTGCTTTTGACAAGCTAAAGTTGAAAGCTTCAATGGTGGTTGATGGCCTAAAAAAGTGAGCGGTACCCTATCAGATCATTTCACCCGACCCGGATTGTCAGTCACAAATGACTTCCAACTCCTATGTCCGCTCTGCTGAGATCCTTTTTGGAAATGATGACAAACTGCTACGGCCAGCGCATCTGTGGCATCAAGTAGTTTTGGAATTTCATCGAATTTCAACAGGGTTTGCAACATGGCCGCTACTTGTTCTTTAGAGGCATTCCCATTTCCGGTTACCGACTGCTTTACTTTCTTAGGGGCATATTCAGTTATCGGGATTTCACGAGCCAGGGCAGCAGACATAGCCACACCTTGTGCTCTCCCAAGCTTAAGCATAGATTGAATGTTCTTTCCATAGAATGGCGCTTCAAGGGCCACTGCATCTGGCTTATAGTCTTCAATTAATGAAGTGACACGCTCGAATATTTTTTTGAGTTTTAGCTCGTGCCCTTCATATTTTCTTAAGTGGATAACACCGTATTGCAGCAGAATAAGGTCTTTTCCATGAACATGAACCAACCCATAGCCCATAATGCTGGTCCCGGGATCTATCCCTAAAATAATCTCATCTTTTGCAGTTTGTTTGGGCATTTTGCAATATACAATTTCACATTTTACCTGACTTGGTAATCTGATGAGATTAATCTTTATTACACCATGGAGTTGGTACTTTTTGTGATTTGGGGCTTTTATCTATTGTTTGTTCTATTGATGATTCTGGGTTGGTTGTTTAACAAGGAAGTCAAGAGTTCATCGCATTTACATACATTAACAGTGGTAGTTCCTTTCAAAGATGAGGAAGAAAATCTTCAGGATCTGATTACCTGTCTATCACAGCAATCTTATCCTGACTTTGAGGTCATTTTTGTAGATGACAATTCTGAGGATCAATCCGAGGTGATCATTAAAAATGCCTTAAGAGAAACTGACCTTAAACATAAGGTTATCAATTCGTTGGGTTTAGGCAAAAAAGAGGCCATTTCGAATGGTATTGTTCAAGCAAAGAACGGTATAATCGTTACCACAGATGCGGACTGCAGGATGGGACCAAAATGGCTCGAAAGGATCAATGCTGCCTTTAATTCCGAACAGATAAAAATGGTCTCGGCTCCGGTGGTACTCGAATCAAAAGGAGGACTTTTTCAAAATTGGCAGGAGCTTGAGTTTTCGTCATTGATAGGGAGTGGCGGTGCGATGATCAACCTTGGTATTCCAACGATGTCAAATGGAGCCAACCTTGCTTATCGAAAAGAAGTGTTTGATGAAGTAGGCGGTTTTGAAGGAATTACAAATACACCATCTGGCGATGATGAACTTTTGATGAAGAAGATTCGGGCTAAATACCCAAATGCAATCCGTTTTTTACAGGAAAAAAACGCAGTAGTTCGCACTAATACCCTGAGGAGCTGGAAGAAATTTATTCATCAAAGAAGAAGGTGGGCGAGTAAATGGAAGGTGCACCCAAGACCTTGGACCATAGCTACAGCTTTTTTGATTTTTCTTTTCAATCTCGTGATTCTCCTTACGCTCTATGCTGGGTTTTCCGGACGCATAGCTATTGATTATCTATTTATTTTGTTTGGATCGAAATTGATCACGGAATTTGTGTTTTTAGCATTAGTGAGTCAGAAGATTGGCGCAAGATTCAGATTGATCGAGTTTATCACCTCCCAGATTTTTTACCCTATTTATGCGCTCTTCTTCGGAGTGGTGGCTAATTTTGGTAAGTACAATTGGAAAGGGAGGAGCTACCAGGTTTAATGCAATAATATGAGTGACGAAGAGTTTGATGTGTTGGATGAACTTTACTTTGTACATTCTTTCACTCATGTAAAGAATGAGCTGAGTTGGAGTGATTCTTCCCTGAAGCGGGTACTTCGTAAATTGATTGAGAAGGGTTGGGTAAAATGCTTTATAAGTGTGCATGAAGAACTTGTTCCGGAGGAAGTAGATTTTGAAAGCAACTTTAATACTTACCTTTATCTTGCCACAAAGGCGGGGCTATTGGCCCATAATGGACGTTAGGAAATGCCTGTAGAAACACGAAAGAAGTTTTATAAAAAAGAGTTGGAACTCAATGCCCTCCTTGAGATCACACAGGCGATCAACAATAACTTGCCTGAGAACGACCTCTATAAAATTTATGAGTTTACGCTTCGTGCCAATCTTCAAATCGGGAAAATGGCATTATTTGTACAGGAGGAGGGATGGGAGTGTAAAGTCGAATTTGGAACAAAGCAAAAGTATGATGGAATTCCGATGGCTTCAGAGTTAATGAAGGTGAAGGAAATTTCAAGATTGCGCGATATTAAGCTTAGTGATTCACCATTTTCAGAATTTGAAATAGTGATTCCGGTTCTTCACAAGGAGAGATTACTGGCGTTTGTGTTTGTTCATGAAGCCTCAGAAGTAGATGATTCGGCAGATACTACATTTATACAGGCTTTGAGTAATATTATGCTTGTGGCAATCGAAAATAAACGATTGGCGAGAAGGCAACTTGAACAGCAAGCATATCTCAGAGATATGGAGATTGCAAGCAATGTTCAAAACTATCTGTTTCCTAAAGACCTCCCTGATACGGATTTGGTTGAAGTAAAAGCGTTTTATCAACCTTGTCAGACGGTTGGTGGAGATTATTATGACTACATACCTTTAGAGGATGGAAACCAGTTTCTTGTTTGCATAGCAGATGTTTCAGGCAAGGGTGTTCCTGCTGCTCTTCTAATGTCCAACTTTCAGGCGGCAGTAAGAACTTTGTCCCGCAATACACCTTCACCCGAAGATGGAATCAAAGAACTCAACTATCAGTTGGTGCAAAATGCAAATGGGGAGAATTTTATCACCTTTTTCATGGCTGTCTACGATTTTCGAACCAAGCAACTACGTTATGTTAACGCTGGCCATAACCCACCCATATTGCTCAACGGTAATAATAAAGTCCAACGACTTGAAGAAGGAACCACCGTGTTGGGGGCCTTCGAACCACTTCCATTCTTTAACATGGGTGTAATTGATGATATTGAACAGTTTTCTCTGTTCTTATTTACTGACGGAGTCACTGAAACCTTCAATGAAAATGAAGAGGAGTTTGGCTCAGAAAGGTTGGAACTGTTTCTAGAAAGTCATGTAGATGAAACACTCTCGGCTACACATCATAATTTGTTGACAGTATTAAACCAATTCCGAGCAGCAAACGAGTTTACTGATGACCTGACTTTTTTATCTTGCAGGGTCAACAATGTTTCTTCATAGAACTCCCAAACTCATACAAAAAATTTATCCTTCTTTAGTTTGGAGGAAAACGACTGCGCAGAAGAAAATCTATCTGACTTTTGACGATGGCCCAATACCGGAGGTGACGCCTTGGGTTCTCGATGAACTGGCAATATTTAATGCTAAGGCTACCTTTTTCTGTGTGGGTGACAATGTTAGAAAACATCGGGATATTTTTAATAAAATAATCAATCAGGGGCATAGTGTTGGTAACCATACCTACAATCACCTCAACGGTTGGAAAACATCGACCGATGAATATATTGAGAATGTTGTACTAGCTGATGAAGAAATTGGCAAACATCTAAACTCAAGTTTGTTTCGGCCACCTTATGGAAGAATTACTCGATCTCAGATCAAAGAATTAAAGACAAAGCAACTTGTGATGTGGGATGTATTAACCGGTGATTTTTCTCAGACTCTTGATCCGGAAGTAATTCTCAAAAAGTCTGTGAAGTGTACTACTCCCGGAAGCATAGTCGTCTTCCATGATCACATCAAAGCGTTCGAGAATCTCAAATTCGTTTTGCCCAGGTACCTAAAATTCTTTTTTGAAAAAGGTTATGGATTTGCCCGCTTATGATGACCGTGCTATTCATAATTTATACACTTTTGGTGCTTTTCGAGCTGGTTCTCATTCTCTCCTTCATAATTGATTTCAAAGTAACCGAATATCCGGTGCATGATGATCTGCCCAAAGTCACGGTGCTTGTTTGTGCAAGGAATGAAGAGCACAATATTTCAGACTGCCTTAAGTCAATAGTGCAGAGCGATTATCCGGAAGGTCAATTCAATATTCTGGTAGGAAATGATAATTCGGATGATAATACCAAAGAAATAATCAAGAGTTGCGAACATAAGTATCCAATGATAAGAGCTTTGGATATTGAGCACGAAAAAGAAGGGCTAATTGCAAAAGGAAATGTATTGAACCAGTTGGTGGATGCCAGTGATACAGAATATGTGGTGATTATTGATGCGGACATGGTGGTGACCAAAGATTGGTTAAGACGTATGGTTGCCGAACTCATGGCTGGTTACGACATGATCAGCGGATATACTCAAATATTGCGTCCTGGGAAGTGGGCGTGGATCCAATACTTTGACTGGCAGGTAGTACTTCATTCAATGAAGTCAATGGCCGACCTTTACCGGCCTATTTCTATTCTGGGTAATAATATGGGGTTTAAAAGATCGTCATATGATGAAGTTGGGGGTTTTAGAACGCTCGGACCAACGGACGTTGAGGATTTAGGGCTTCTTCAGTTGTTTCAGAGGGAGGGCTTTAAGACCAGTCAAATGGTGACTCGAACGGGCTATGCTAAGACTAAACCACAGCAAAGCTTCAATGATATTATTGTTCAGAGGTGTAGATGGATGAACGGGGTCTTCGTTCATCATTGGCTTCTTGCTATTCCAGCTGTTTTTGCGCGATTGTGGATCATTTTTGCAGTAGTGGCTCTCTTCCGGGAGGTTGATTTGGCCATTGGTATTATAATCTATGGAATGACCTCTTCCCAACTCAAATTTTATTTCATGGAACTAAGATCTGGTGCCAGGCTGTCGGTCTATTATTACCTTGAACCAATTATTATTAGCCTCCTTGATACAATTGCGCTGCTTCGTCTTATGTTTGTGGGCAAAGTCAGTTGGAAAGGAAGGAAACATTAAATGATAGAGACCCACGCACATATATATCTGGATGACTTTAAGACCGATATTTCGGAAATCCTGGAAAGAAGCCAGGAAGTTGGGGTCAGGAAGATTTATATGCCCAATATCGATCATACTTCAATCGATGGCATGTTGGAGCTTGAAATGAAGAACCCCGACTATTGTATGGCTACCATGGGATTGCATCCTTGTTACGTAAAGAAGGACTTTGAAAAAGAACTTTACATGGTTGAAGAGTGGTTGTCGAAAAGAACCTTTCCAGCCATAGGAGAAATCGGTACAGACTTGTATTGGGATAAGTCATACAAAGAAGAGCAAATTGAGGCATTTAGAATTCAGTGTAGCTGGGCAAAGGAACATAGCCTGCCAATTATAATCCACTGTCGGGAATCACTCGACCTAACAATTGATTTGGTAGAGGAAATGAAAGAAGATCATTTTACCGGAGTTTTTCATTGCTTTAACGGAACTGTGCAACAGGCCGAGCGAATTAGAAAGCTTGGTTTCTTTATTGGGCTGGGAGGAGTGACCACTTTCAAGAACGCGGGGATGGACAAGGTCGTGCCATTGATTGAAATGGACAATGTAGTGCTGGAAACAGATAGCCCTTATCTTGCTCCAGTGCCTTACCGAGGAAAGCGAAATGAACCGAGTTATTTAAAACTGATTGCCCAGCGTATTGCCGATTTGCGACAAACCAATATCCGTACAATCGAAGATATCACAGATCAAAACGCCAATAGACTATTTAAGGTAGATGAATAAGTTTGAAATTGAAGATATACACCTTGAGTTCGAAGGAGAAGCCAGAGCTCGGTTATTGATCATTTATACCGGGGGGACATTGGGAATGGGCTATAACGAAGAGGGTGCTTTAACCCCCATGGAGTTTGGGCATGTCCTTTCTCGATTACCAATTCTCAAGGAGTTGCGACTTCGACTCTCTGTGATTTCGTTTGATCCACCCATAGATTCATCCAATATCAGAATTGATCAATGGGGTGATATCGCTAAGATCATCGCTGAACATTATGAAGGTTTTGATGGCTTCATTGTGTTGCATGGTACGGATACAATGGCTTATACGGCATCAGCCTTGAGCTTTATGTTGCGGAACCTAAATAAGCCTGTCATTTTTACGGGGGCACAGTTGCCTATTGGATCTCCGAGGTCCGATGCCAGAGAGAATTTCATAGGAGCTTTGGAAATAGCTTCTGCATACAAGGCGGATAAACCGCTTGTCCCTGAAGTCTGTATTTTCTTTAACCATTTATTGATTCGAGGAAACCGGGCTAAAAAAGTTGAATCGAATCATTTTGATGCGTTTGAGAGTGAGAATTATCCCGTTTTGGCAGAAGCCGGAATCACGATTGACTACAATTCAGCCGCAATCCGTTTGGCTGATTCATCCAGCACTCTATCAATCAATACCATGATGGACGATTCCATTGTCGTACTTAAGTTGTTCCCCGGAATCAATCTGAATGTTGTTCATGGTTTGTTTAACACCAAGAACCTTAAAGGTATAGTATTGGAAAGTTATGGCTCAGGGAACGTTCCGAACGAACCATGGTTTTTGAAAGAACTGCGAGATGCTATTGACTCCGGAAAAGTGATTCTGAATGTCTCACAATGCAATGGAGGCAGAGTGGTGCAGGGTAAGTACCAGGCGAGTAGTGCACTTGACAAAATTGGAGTGATCAGTGGACATGATATGACCACCGAGGCAGCCACTACAAAACTCATGTATGGATTGGCCAACTTTCAGAATCAGGAAGAACTTAAATCCTTCTTAAAGAAGCCCGTATCAGGTGAAATGACCTAATCGTTAAGCTCATGTAAAAAACAGAAATGGGCTTGCATATGGCTTTTTTTATTGATTTATTTGCCACGCTGCGAGAAGCGCAAATTGGGAGGAGAGGTGTCCGAGTGGCTGAAGGAGCACGCCTGGAAAGTGTGTATACCCCGAAAGGGTATCGAGGGTTCGAATCCCTCTCTCTCCGCAACTAAGTATGGAGTGGGAATAAGGAGCGTTCTGTTTCGGTTTAACCCTGGAATTGCACGAGTCCCTGCACTATCAACTAAAAACTTAAGTATAAATTTCTTTTCAAAAGATTTATTAATAATTTAGAAACTGTTTTAACCTTAATTAATCAAAACTAGACTATGAAAAAGTTATTCTCATTGATGATGATCTTGGCTGTTATGTCGCTGGGATTTAATGCTGCTGCGCAGGATGATCAGGATACAACTGCTGCAGATACAGCTGCTGTTGAGGAGGCAATCCCTGTGGCTGCAGATTATACCGATGAAATGCCAGAGGAAGCAGATCAGTCATTCGATCAAATCATTAAGCAAAAGTTCATTGAAGGTGACCCAACCTTTATGTCACCGGTATTGATCTGTTTGATTCTTGGATTGGCCATCGCCATTGAAAGAATCATTAGCTTGAACCTTGCTACTACCAACACTCAGAAACTTCTAACCAAAGTGGAAGACGCATTGCAGTCTGGGGGTGTTGAAGCGGCCAAAGATGTTACAAAAGGAACCAGAGGTCCTGTGGCTTCTATCTTTACTCAAGGTTTAATGAGAATGTCGGAGGGAATTGAGATGGTAGAAAAATCCGTGATCGCTTACGGTTCCGTTGAAATGGGACGACTGGAGAGAGGTCTGGTTTGGATTTCACTATTTATCTCTCTTGCACCAATGCTTGGTTTCATGGGTACGGTAATCGGTATGATTGGCGCCTTTGACTCTATTCAAGCGGCTGGGGATATTTCTCCATCACTTGTTGCGGGAGGTATTAAAGTAGCACTTTTGACAACTGTTGCCGGTCTAATTGTGGCTATCATTCTTCAGTTGTTCTACAACTACTGTGTATCAAAAATTGATTCAATTGTTAACTCAATGGAAGATGCTTCGATCTCCTTGGTTGACATCCTTGTAAAGCACAATCTTTCTAAGTAATCACTGAAAATTGTTGAGATATGGACAGTGATCAGTTAATTAATATAGGACTTTACGGAGCTTTTGCGCTCTTGGCAATTGCAGCGATTTCGGCAATTGTGATGAATCTTATCAATTCATTGAGTAATACAAAATCCTTGATTAAGTCCGGAATTGGAATTGTTGTTTTGGTAGTCATATTCTTTATCGGCTACTCAATGGCACCAACTGAATTTGATAGTGTAACTTCTGCTGCTTTTGAAGCCGCGGAAATCGACCCAACAGCAGAGTCTACCGGGAACCTGTACAAATTGGTTGGAGGTGCAATGACAACCACATTGGTGCTCTTCGTACTCGCTGTGGTTGGTCTGGTATATTCTTCAGTAGCAAGAATCTTTAACTAATCGACTATGGCAAGAAGTAAAGGCAGAGGAAGTCAAGAGGTGAATGCCGGCTCAATGGCCGACATCGCATTCCTTCTTTTGATATTCTTCCTCGTAACCACACAAATTGCCACCAACAAAGGTCTTACCCTGCTTCTTCCTCCAAAACAAGAGGATGATAAGCCTATTGAGATCAAACAACAGCAGAGAAACATCTTCAAGATTCAGGTGAATTCTGCAGATAGATTGTTGGTGGAAGAAGAGCCTATGGATGATGTAAGTCAAATCAGAGGTATGGTCTATGACTTTGTTTTGAACTTTGGTGCTCCAAGTGATGTAAAAAGAGGAGCCGCTAAAGTGAGTGACAAAGAGACTTATAATTCACTACCGGCAAGTATGAAAGCTTATATTAACAGAAATTTGGGTACTAAGGAGTCCTCTGACGGACCTAGTGAAGCTATCGTTTCTGTAAAAGCCGACCGTGGAAGTAGTTATGAGATTTTCATTCAAATTCTTGATGAGTTGAATGCGGCTTATAACAGAATCTATGGAGAAAGAGTAGGCCTGACTGACGAAGAGTACAGGAAACTCAACAAAAATGACCCTAGAGATAAAGCACTTTACGATAAGGCAAGGTCCGGTATTCCGAAAGCGATTTCAATTGCAGAACCAACTAAAGTAGGAGGATAATATGTCAAAGTTTAAAAAGAAAAGTGAGTCGAGTCAGGATATACCTACCGCAGCACTTCCGGATATTATTTTCATGCTTTTGTTCTTCTTTATGGTGACTACTGTATTGAGGGAAACCGAAATCAAAGTGGAGCAGAAAATTCCTAGAGCAGAACAGTTGGTGAAGCTGGAGAAAAAGAAGTTGGTAACTTACTTGTATATAGGGAAACCAAAAGATTCCTCTTTAGGAGACGAGCCATTGATTCAGGCTAATGATGCGTTTATAGGCATTGATGGTATTGTTCAGTGGGTCAACCAGGAAAAAGATAAGTTGAGTGAAGTAGAACGTGATCAGATCACAGTTTCAATGAAGGTAGACCAGGAAACCAAAATGGGAATCATCGTTGATGTTCAGACAGAATTGAGAGAAGCGAATGCGAGAAAGATCATGTACGCTGCACCAACTAAGACAAGTGATAATTAAGGAATAACTTTATCAAATATAAGGGGCCTCAAATTTTGAGGCCTTCTTTTTTTGGAAATTAACTTAATTTTTAGTTTATTAACTATATAATTAGTTAATAATGAAATTCAAGAAGAAAACCGAATCTAATCAAGATATCCCTACCGCAGCACTTCCCGACATTATTTTCATGTTGCTTTTCTTTTTTATGGTAACGACCGTACTGAGGGAAACCGAGATCAAAGTAGAACAACGAATACCACGAGCTGAACAATTAATTAAGCTTGAAAGGAAGGACCTGGTGGCACACATTTATGTCGGTGCCCCGAAATCGGAAATTTGGGGAACGGAGGAATTGGTTCAAGCCACCGATGCCTTTGTGGATCTGGACCAAATTGCCCAATGGGTAAATGAGGAAAAATATAAATTGTCAGAATCTGAGCGGGACCAACTGACAGTATCAATGAAGGTTGATAAGGAAACCGAGATGGGCATCATTGTTGATATTCAAACAGAGCTACGCAAGGCCAATGCGAGGAAAATCATGTATGCCGCACCAACCAAATCTAAGGACAACTAAAAGTTTTATTTCATAAATTAAGAGGCGGCCGATCAATCGCCTCTTTTTTTTATGACCAAACTAGAACTTAACAATAAGCGCATCACCAATGCCTGGTGCATGTACGACTGGGCCAACTCCGTCTACTCACTTACCATCACAACAGCGGTTTTTCCTATTTACTATGAGGAGGTAACAAAAGGTGTTGATGGATCAGGTATTGTTTCATTCTTTGGCTGGGAGCTTCCCAATACAGTGCTCTATTCTTATGCCTTATCGTTTTCCTTTTTATTCACGGCCTTAATTCTTCCTTTGCTGACAGGTATGGCCGATTACGGTGGAAAGAAAAAGTTTTTCCTCAAGATATTCGCCTATTTGGGAGCCTTGGCTTGTGCCGGTTTGTTCTTTTTTGAAGGTGAGAATATTGAGTTTGGTATTCTTATGGCCGTTTTGGCCAGTATCGGGTACTCAGGAAGCTTAGTGTTCTATGACGCGTTTCTTCCGGAGATCGCCTCAGAAGATCGATATGATCGTTTGAGTGCCAGGGGCTACTCCTTTGGCTATATCGGAAGTGTGCTTCTATTGATTCTGAATTTGGCCATGATCCAGATGCCTGAGGCTTTTGGACTAGAGGAAGGTTCAATGCCCGCAAAAATATCCTTCCTGACGGTGGCCATTTGGTGGGCAGGCTTTAGTCAAATCCCTTTTAGGCGTCTTCCCAACAACCCCTATGGAAAAACCACCACTTCAAAGATTTGGTCCAAAGGGTACGAGGAGATAAGGAAAGTCTATAAGAGCTTAAGGGATCTGCCTAAACTGAAGCGCTATTTAGTCGCCTTCTTCTTTTACAATGCCGGTGTTCAGGCTGTGATGTACCTGGCTACATTGTTTGGGACAACTGAGCTGCAGATGGAGACCAGTGATCTGATCATGACTGTATTAATCATTCAGATAGTTGCTATTGGCGGGTCTTATCTATTTGCAAGAGTTTCTGAGAACAAAGGGAATGTGATGTCATTGTCTATAATGATCATCATTTGGATCGGAGTCTGTTTTGCGGCTTATTTCGTGAACTCTACAATGCAGTTCTATGCATTGGCCTTTGTTGTCGGTATGGTGATGGGGGGGATACAGGCACTCTCCAGAGCTACCTATTCCAAGCTGATACCTCAGGATACGATTGACCACGCTTCATACTTCAGCTTCTACGATGTTACCTACAATGTGTCCATTGTTATGGGCACCTTGGCTTATGGGCTGATTGACCACCTTACAGGTAGTATGAGGAATAGTGTATTGGCCTTAGGTGTATTTTTCGTAATAGGGTTTATTTTGCTTCGGGGAGTAGTAATTAACAATAGACCAAGTCTGGAAGATTGAGAATTAGGGTGACGGTTTTTTGAACATTCTGCAAATATAAATCGGCAGGAGAGGAAGCTATTCCATTGGCAATCACTCAAATCTCATATGCTTAACAGAATCACCGGAATCTCTTAATTCACGAAGTGAATCAATTCCAATTTCAAGGTGTGTGTCTACAAAATTTCCGGTTACTTTTTTGTCACTTTCTTCAGTCTTGACACCCTCAGGGATCATGGGATTGTCGGATACCAATAATAGGGCACCTCTCGGAATTTCGTTAACAAAACCCACGGTAAAAATCGTTGCGGTTTCCATATCTACAGCCATCGCTCGAGTACTCTCGAGGTATGACTTGAATTCCTCATCATGCTCCCACACTCTACGGTTCATCGTGTAACAAGTCCCCGTCCAGTAATCTCTCTCATACCTTTTGATCACGGAGGAGACTGAACGCTGCAAACGGAAGGAGGGCAGCGCAGGAATTTCGGCAGGCATATAGTCATTTGATGTTCCTTCACCTCTTATCGCTGCAATGGGGAGTATCAAATCACCAAGTGCCGTTTTTTTCTTAAGTCCACCACACTTGCCCAAAAATAACAAGGCTTTTGGCTTTATGGCCGAAAGTAGATCCATGATGGTGGCAGCCATCGCACTGCCCATTCCAAAATTAATAATGGTGATGTTTTCAGCCGTGGCCGATTGCATGGGGCGATCCTGACCGTCCACGGGAACACCAAATTTTTTGGCAAACATGTGAACGTAGTTGCCAAAATTGGTGAGCAGAATATACTCTCCAAACTCTTCAAGATCTACACCTGTATATCTGGGTAACCAATTGTCAACGATTTCTTTTTTTGTCTTCATAAAATGGCTCTACTTGGGCATTGTCTATATTTGCTCGATGGAGTCACTGAACCTTCCGAAATATGAACCGCGCATCGAACGAAGGGAGGGCAAATTAGTCATTTTCGACCCTATACGGAAGAAGTTTATTGTGTTGACTCCCGAAGAATGGGTGCGGCAGCATTTTATCAACTATCTGGTGGAGCATTTAGGCTATCCTATGTCGAGAATGAGAGTGGAGTCTGGAGTAAGTTATAACAAAATGACCAAGCGATCAGATATTGTGGTGTATGATTCGAGTCTTCGTCCGGAGATCCTGGTAGAGTGTAAATCATCATCGGTCAAGGTCGACCAGGGTACTTTTGATCAACTGGGAATGTACAACAAGACATTAGGGGCTAAATTCATAATAGCTACAAATGGACTGACTCATTATGCTTGTAAAATCGAAGGTAACGACTTCGAGTTCCTCAATACGGTTCCCACCTATGAAGAGTTGAAAAGGAATTAGAGTTTAATTAAATTCCTGAATGAGTCTGATCAAGAGAATCGGCTTTTTGACTGCTTTCATTATCCCCAGTTTGGTCATAATTGGCTTTTACCTGGGTGGATGGTGGAATTACCTCACTGTAGGTTTCGTGTTTATTATCATACCCCTTTTAGATTATCTGATAGGAGAGGACCCTGAAAATATGGATGATGCGAACGCTATGATAGTCTCGGAAAAGTTCTACTATCGGCTCATCACCTTTATCTGGACCTACTTCCAAATTGCATTTGTGATGTGGGGTTGTTATGTGATTTCAGTCTCTGAGCTGGTCCTCAATGAATGGATAGGATTCGTAATGAGTTTTGCATTGGTGACGGGTGGGATCGGGATTACTGTAGCCCACGAACTTGGGCATAAGAAGGCAGCACATGAACGGTTCTATTCCAAATTGCTCCTGATGACTGTCAGTTATATGCATTTCTATATTGAGCATAACAAAGGTCATCACGTTCACGTGGCAACACCAAGAGATCCAGCTACCGGACACAAGGGAGAAAACTTTTACCGTTTTTGGCTGCGTTCTGTGGTTGGTAGTTATCGAAGTGCACTGAATATTGAGGCTTCTCGACTTCAAAGAAAGGGAGTAAAGGTCAATAGCGTAAACAATAGCATGATTTGGTTTACTATGCTACCTATTCTGTTTTGTTCAACAATCTTGGTCGTACTATACTTTGTTAATGGGTTTTGGAGTTTGGAGGTGGCTGCTTTCTTCTTTACTCAAAGTATAATAGCTTTCACTTTGCTTGAGCTTGTGAATTATATCGAGCATTACGGAATAATGAGAAAGGAGATCAAGCCAGGAGTCTTTGAAAGAGTTAACCCGATGCATTCCTGGAACTCCAATCACCGATTGAGCAACTTTTTTCTCTTTCAGCTCCAAAGGCATTCCGACCATCATGCGAATGCGATAAAGCGATACCAGGTGCTCAAGCATTACGATGAATCACCTCAACTACCTTCTGGCTATCCTGCAATGATTATGATGGCCGCAGTGCCTCCTGTTTGGTTCAAATACATGAACCCAAAATTAGAAGAGTGGGAGAGAGCCGTTTATAAGGCTAGTTAGTCATTCTTTTGGCGTGATTTTTTCGTTGGATATTGCCCACCATACTTGCCACTCTTTTTCGTGGAAGGAATCGAGGAAGAAAGGCACTTAGCTTATTGAAGAACCCGGGAATGGCTACTGGTTTGCCCTTCATCATCATCTTGTAACCGTACTTAGCTACGTCCTTCGCGGTTGCAATATTGAACTTAATGTCCGGGGTTTCATTTCCATTAGCCTTTTGAAAACCCGTTCTGGTCATACCTGGGCAAAGCGTGGTAACGGTAATACCAGTGCCTTTAAGCTCATCATTCAATGCAAGAGACAAATACAGCAAATAGGCTTTTGATGCATGATAGGTAGACATTAGGGGGCCGGGAACGAAGGCGGCAACCGAGGCATTATTCAGGATTCTTCCTTCGCCTCGTTTGATCATTTGAGGAAGAAGAAGCTTAATAAGGTTGGTTGTAGTGATCATGTGAACATTGAGCATAGCGTTGTCCTTCTCTAAGCTAGTTTCCTTGAAATAGCCAAAATTGCCAAAACCTGCATTGTTGAAAATGATATGAATTGCCAGGTTCTTCTGATTGATGAACGAATGAACGTTTGCCGCTGCTTGAGTTTTCGATAGATCTTCGAATAAATAATTCGCTTCAACTTCAAATTCACTAGTAAGAGAATCACAGGCCTCTTTCAATCCATTTTCGTTGATGTCTATGAGCAATAGATTATATCCATCTGCCGCCACGATTTTTGCGAACTCAAACCCTATACCACTTGCTCCCCCTGTGATTAATGCTACTTTACTCATTATCAGTTAAATATAGCTTTTAAAAAATTGCCTGTAAACAAGAAGACCGACTTACCAGCCGGTCTTCAAATTCATTTCTTCTATGATCAGTCCAGGTATTTATCAACTGGGGTGTACGGTAGATCAAAAGCTTCAGAAACAGCCTCATAGACTACATCACCATTGATCACGTTTAGCCCTAGAGCCAACTCTTTATTGTCCTGACATGCCTTTTTCCAACCTTTATTTGCGAGCTGCAATGCATATGGGAGCGTGGCGTTTGTCAATGCCAAAGTTGAAGTATAAGGTACTGCTCCCGGCATATTTGCTACACAATAGTGAAGCACTCCATCGATTACGAATGTTGGATTTTCATGGGTGGTTGGTTTACAAGTTTCGATACATCCTCCCTGATCAACGGCCACATCCACAAGAACGACTCCCTGTTTCATATCCTTCAGCATATCGCGAGTGATGAGATGCGGGGCTTTGGCACCAGGAATTAGCACCGCTCCAATAATAAGATCAGCCTCTTTGATAAGTTCACGGATATTGTATTCGTTCGACATCATCGTCTTCACATTGGCAGGCATGATATCATCCAGCTCACGAAGTCGGTTGAGGTTAATGTCCATAATGGTAACATCAGCACCCATACCTGCCGCCATCTTAGCCGCTTGGGTACCCACAATTCCGCCTCCAAGAACCAATACTTTTGCCGGCAATACTCCGGGAACACCCCCAAGCAATATTCCTCTACCACCAAGCGGCTTCTCCAGGTAGTTGGCACCTTTTTGAGTAGCCATTCTTCCAGCTACCTCTGACATAGGTACCAATAAAGGAAGACTACGGTCTGCCTTTTCCACCGTTTCATAGGCAAGACAAACGGATTTGTTCTCAATCATTGCCTTGGTAAGCGGCTCATAAGAAGCGAAGTGGAAATAAGTAAAGAGTAGTTGATTTTCTTTGATCAAACCGTATTCAGGCTCAATTGGCTCCTTTACTTTCATGATCATTTCAGCGATAGCATAGGTTTCTTCAATGGTTGGAAGGATTTGTGCTCCTGCTTTGGTGTAGTCCTCATCGCTAAAGCCGCTGCCTTCACCAGCAGTCGATTGTACATAAACTGTATGACCTCTTTTGGTCAATTCGGCTATGCCAGATGGGGTAGCGGCCACTCTGTTTTCGTTATTCTTAATTTCCTTGGGAACACCTATGATCATGATATGTGAGGTTTAATTAAATGTGCGGCAAATATAGCAACAAGGGTGAAAATTCGATCCAACCCACATAAAAAACAATGGAATTAATTGAGTAGCTGGGTATTAAGAGTGTTCTCTTATGTCACGAATATTGTTCTTAATCTCTAAAAATGGAAAGAATAATATTTGGATAAAATAAATTATGCAGAATAATAATGCAGTAAAATTTCTATAAAATAGAAAAAATTTCGAAATAAGTCTAATATTTGTCTTAAACCAAATTTGATTCGTATCGAAAAAATCTTATTTTTGTCCTGCTTTGTAATACGAGGCATTGTGCAATCTAAAATTTGACAGACTGTGGGAGCTACCAGGACAGCTAAAAAGAATCAGCTAAATGCTGAAGATGTGTTGAATGATTATCGACTTGTTTTGGAGAGTCGGGAAGCCAGCTTGATGGGGCGTAAAGAAGTCTTTATGGGCAAGGCCAAGTTTGGCATTTTCGGTGATGGGAAAGAAGTCGCACAGATTGCAATGGCAAGGGCTTTTGAGAACGGTGATTTTCGTTCAGGCTATTACAGAGACCAGACCTTTATGTTGGCGATTGGCCAACTGACGCTTCAAGAGTATTTTGCTCAACTTTACGCACACACAGATATTAAAGCGGAACCTGCTTCAGGTGGGCGCTCAATGAACGGTCACTTTGGTAATCGATTGTTGAATGATGATGGTAGTTGGAAGAAGCAAACTGAAATGAAAAACTCCAGTGCTGACATTTCTCCCACTGCCGGTCAAATGCCTCGCTTGGTAGGCTTAGCATATGCTTCCAAGCTTTACCGCGAAAATCCCGAACTCAAGGATTTTACTGATTTTTCGATTAATGGAAATGAAGTTGCGTTCGGTACTATCGGCAACGCCTCCACCTCAGAAGGACCATTTTTCGAGGCGATAAATGCTGCGGGTGTACTTAAGGTACCCATGGTTATGGCAATCTGGGATGATGATTATGGAATTTCTGTTCCTAAAGAATATCATACTACGAAAGGGAGTATCTCTGAAATGCTTTCGGGGCTTCAGCGAAAAGGCAAGGGCCCTGGTTATGAGATTATAAAGGTTAAAGGTTGGGACTATAAGGGCCTGATTGACGCCTTTGCTAATGCAGCATCCATTGCAAGAAAAGAACATGTACCCGTCATGGTTCATGTAGATGAAATGACTCAGCCGCAGGGGCATTCTACCTCAGGTTCGCACGAGAGATACAAGTCAAAAGAAAGGCTACAATGGGAAGCTGACTTTGATTGCATCAAGAAACTCAGAGAACTAATCCTGAAAGAAGGATTGTCCAATGAGGAAGAACTCGAAGCATTAGAAAAAGAGGCCAAAATTACTGCAAAAACAGCAAAAGAGGCGGCTTGGAAGGCCTTCAACGCAGACATTAAAAGGGATCAGGAGCAGGCAATTGAACTGATGGAGAGACTTGGGGGAGAGAGTGAACATGCCGGGACCATTTTACAACTTGTTGCTGAACTAAAGAAGACCCTTAACCCAATTCGTCTGGATACAATTAAAGCAGTAAAAAGAGTACTGCGAATTGTCAGAAATGAACAAACTCCTGCCAAGACTCAGTTGATCAACTGGCTGAACGAAAACCTGGAATTCAATGAGGAACGCTACAGTTCAAAACTGACCAGCGAATTTCCGGAAGCGGCCACTAAGGTAGAAGAGATAAAAGCCCAATTTTCTGAAGAATCTCCATTGGTGGATGGAAGGGAAGTATTGCAATCGTGCTTCGATGCTGCTTTAGACAGAGACCCAAGAGTCTTTGCCATTGGTGAAGATGTGGGTAAGATTGGTGATGTGAATCAGGCCTTTGCAGGTCTCCAGGAAAAATATGGAGAGTTGAGGGTCACTGATACGGGGATTCGCGAGTGTACCATCATTGGGCAGGGCATAGGTGCGGCCTTACGAGGGCTTCGTCCTATTACTGAAATTCAATACCTGGATTACCTACTGTACGCAATTCAGGTGCTTTCAGATGATCTGGCTACATTACAATATCGAACTGCGGGAGGCCAAAAAGCTCCATTGATTGTAAGAACCAGAGGTCATCGACTAGAGGGAATCTGGCACTCAGGGTCTCCGATCGGCATGATCCTGAATAGCTTGAGAGGAATGCATGTCTTGGTACCTCGCAACATGACTCAGGCTGCAGGTTTTTACAACACAATGTTGAAATCAGACGATCCGGCATTGATTATAGAATGCCTTAATGGGTATCGTTTGAAAGAGCGCATTCCTGACAATGTGGGTGAGTTCACTGTTCCTTTAGGTGTACCGGAAGTAATTCGAGAAGGTACGGATGTGACAGTAGTTACCTACGGATCAATGTGTCGTGTAGTTGGTGAAGCAGCGAGAGACCTGGAAGAGGCAGGAATATCGATAGAGGTTATTGATGTGCAAACCTTACTTCCTTTTGACGTTAATCACAAGATTATTGAGTCCATTAAAAAGACAAATCGAGTGGTATTTGCTGACGAGGACGTTCCCGGTGGAGCTTCCGCTTATATGATGCAAAAGGTAGTTGAAGAACAGAATGCCTATTTCCATTTGGATTCTCAACCAATTACGATTTCGGCCAAGGCTCATCGTCCGGCATATGCTTCGGATGGTGATTATTTCTCCAAGCCTAATCCGGAGACCATTTTCGATGCCATCTATGAACTGATGAATGAGGTTGATCCTCAGAAGTATCCTTCGATCTACTAGTTTCCGTCTATTAACGTCTGAACTCCCTGGAGCGTGAATTCTGGCGACTCAATTACATTGCTTTCGTTGAGTGCTCTGTCTTTCACATGAATTCTGACCATCAAAGTATCCGTTCTGAATATTGGCAAGAATAGGAATGACTCTATGTCATAGTTGAGAACTCCACGTATTGGACGATCGGCACCCTCTATATACTCGCAAGGGTTTTCATTAGAAGACAAGCAAGGAAAGCGTCCGTCAAAAGAAGTATTGCAAAGTGTTGTTACGTTGGCACTTCCCGGAGGTTGGGCTCTAATGTCAACTTCTTCAAATACACCGTTTCGTTTGCGGAAAAAATCGATTAGAAAATTGTATTGATCGTCATTGAACTCTATTCGTATAGTATCGTTAAGATCCTGGTCATTATTCAAGTCAATGTTTTCCCTTGATTCATCCACATAATCAAGGCATGTGAAGAATGGAGGGTCCTCTGGTCGTTCTCCAAATTGAACCGGCTCACCATCATTATTGAATACAACGTGATATGGGGCATAGATAAATCCATCGTCATCTGCACTCAATCCCAGGTCGCCATCACCATCCTCTATTTGTATTGAAACTCTGAGTACTGTTCTTTCCTGAAGCGGATCACCTGGATTTTCCACTCTGAATTCGACTCCCTCCCACGCAATTGCCGGAACTACGGACAAATCAGGCGGTCGATTGCAGGCCAAAAGCAGAACCGAGATAGCGATAATTGACAAAAGAGATTTAGCTAATCTCATACAGGTATTTATAAAGAGTACAATTATAACAATATTTGCCCTAACTCAGGGAGGGGCCCGTGTGAATAACGAATGATTAATTTCAAAAGTTTATCCGATCGTGTATTTTCATTTGAAACGACTGAATTTGAGTCGTTAGCACTACAAATATTTGAGTTCCAACGGTCCAAAAACCCACTTTATGGTAAATACTTGTCGCATTTGGGCCTCGAAGTGTCAGATATCCACTCCATTGATCAGATACCGTTTATGCCAATTGAATTCTTCAAAAACCACCTGGTTAAGTCAGGAAATTGGGAGGGTCAGTCTTTTTTTGAAAGTAGTGGGACTACAGGGTCAGTTACAAGCAAACATTATTTTCCGACTATTCAGACGTATTATTCTAACAGCAAAAAAGGCTTTGAAGAGTTCTATGGGCGGGTTGAAGACTATACTTGGCTAGCATTACTACCATCCTACCTGGAAAGGACCAATTCGGGATTAGTTTCTATGATCGACTTCTTCATTCGATCGAGTAATTCAACGGATTCTGGATTCTATCTGGATAATCTTGGAGAGCTGACAGCTCGATTAAACAAACTGAAGAACTCTGGTCACAAGGTGATTCTTATTGGAGTCACGTTTGCTCTGTTGGACCTTGCCGAGATGGTTCAGACTAATTTTCCCGAGTTGATTGTAATGGAAACAGGAGGAATGAAAGGTAGACGTGAAGAATTAGTCAGGGATGAGGTTCATGAGATTCTCAAAGCAAGTCTTGGGGTTTCAGTAATTCACTCAGAATACGGCATGACCGAGCTTTTTTCACAGGCCTATTCGAAGAAGGAGGGTATTTTCTATCCTGCACGTACTATGAGGGTAATTGCCAGGGATATTAATGATCCAATGTCGACAGCCAAGCCTGGACGTATAGGTCAGTTAAACGTTATTGATATGGCAAATATTCACTCGTGTGCTTTCATTGAAACCAGGGATTTGGGGAAAGTATATGAGGACGGAAGTTTTGAAGTACTGGGAAGAATGGACAACAGTGATATTAGAGGCTGTAATTTGATGTTGACATAATAATAATATCATTTTGCCCCCGTTTTCCAGAAAGCGAAGTTGATTAGATTTATAAAACAGAATTTTTTTTTAGATTTAATGCCCCAATGAAGAAAGTAAAGATTATAGTAGTGCTGTTAGCGGTGTTTATGCTGGGACTATCTTCTTGTTTACAGAAGCCATGTCCGACATACACCAAAGCAGATACGGAGAAGAAAGAGCAAAAGCAGGGTAGGTGGTAATCTTTAGATCAAGTACTTGGCTACATCAGCCTCAGTAATTTGATCATCGCACATTATTACAAGTCTTTCAGTAACATTCCTTAATTCTCGAATATTACCCGACCAGTCATACTTTTGTAGTTTTACAATGGCTTTGTCATCGAATGACTTTTTCATTGTTCCATATTCATTGGCTATGTCTCCCAGAAATTTATCTACCAATAGTGGAATGTCCTCTTTTCTATCCTTTAGTGCAGGCACCTGTATAAGAATGACACCTAACCTGTGATAAAGATCTTCTCGGAACTTGTTTTCTGATATTTCCGCCTTCAAGTCTTTGTTAGTGGCGGCCAATACCCGGACATTTACATTAATGTCCTTATCTCCTCCGACTCGTGTAATTTTATGTTCTTGCAAAGCTCTTAGTACTTTAGCTTGAGCGGAGAGACTCATATCCCCAATTTCATCAAGAAAGAGAGTTCCCTCATTGGCCTGTTCGAATTTTCCGATTCGTTGCTTTACTGCAGAGGTGAACGCGCCTTTTTCATGACCGAATAGTTCACTTTCGATAAGTTCAGCCGGAATGGCCGCACAGTTTACTTCCACAAATGGTGCCTTGGCTCGATTACTCCGTTCATGTATTCCCCTGGCGACAAGTTCTTTTCCCGTTCCGTTCGGTCCTGTGATCAACACCCTGGCATCAGTCGGACCCACCTTGTCCATCATTTCCAAGACTTCCGTCAGCGCCTCAGATTCGCCAACCATTTCATACTTCTTGGAGAGCTTTTTTTTGAGCACCTTGGTTTCTGTAACCAGAGAAGACTTTTCCAAAGCGTTCTTTACTGTAAGTAATAAGCGATTTAAGTCTGGTGGTTTAGGTACAAAGTCAAAAGCACCCATTTTGGTAGCATCAACTGCTGTCTCAATGGTGCCGTGGGCGGAGATCATAATGAACTGTGTGTCGATACCTGCCATTTGGACTCTTTCCAACAACTCAATACCATCCATTTTTGGCATTTTCACATCACATAAGGCAATATCGTAGTTGTCACTTATCAGCTTGTTGAGGCCTTCTTCTCCGTCCTTCGCCTCATCAATCGTGTATTTTTCGTACTCAAGAATTTCTCTTAGCGTACTTCTTATACTTTGCTCGTCATCTATGATCAAAATTTTTGCCATGGTGTTCTGCTCAAAATGTCATCAATATTAAAAGGTCATGACAAGCTAAACAAATAGTTTGCCATGACCTTTTATAAAAAAGAATAGGCCTGTAAGCCGGGTTCTGTATCCCGTATAAACGGGTTCTTATCATTTATCTGGCTCTGACGTTACCGTCAGAATCAATCTGCCTACCCACTTGCTTTGGGCGGGAACCCTCAAGTGCAAGCTTACATGGCATTTCACCGCATAGAGTTTACCTGATTTCACTACAGCATTACCTGTACATTCTTTCTGTTGCACTAGTCCTCTCCCGATATTTATCGGGATGACGGCCGTTAGCCGCTATGCTTCCCTATGGTGCCCGGACTTTCCTTCCCGATTAATCGGAACGATAAGACGGCCTATTCACTGTAAAAGTACGAAGTCCAATTGGATAGCACTGAGGTTATTTATTCATTTCTGAGAATTGTGGCCGGGTTTGTTTTTAACGTGGTCAGCACTTTTTTGCCAATTACCACAATACACACTGAAGTGAGTAACAATACAGCAATAATGAAATTCATAAGGCTGATGTCAATTCGGTAAGCAAATTGATCGAGCCAAGCATTGAGAATATAAAAAGCACTGGGCAAAGCGATCATGAACCCTATGATTATTAGAATCAAATACTCGCTCGAAACCAACTTCAGAATCGAATAACCACCAGCACCAAGTACTTTTCGAATGCTAATCTCTTTAAGTCTACTATTAATTGAAAAGCTGATCAACCCATATAGGCCAAGACAAGCGAGCAGAATGCCTAACACTGAAAATGATGAGATAAGTTTTGATAATTGCTCCTCAGATTCATAGAGTTCATACAGGTGGGAATCCATGAATTTCATGTCTAGCGGGATTTCAGGGGCGATGGATTTCCAGGTGGACTCAATTGTATTAAGGTGCTCCCGGATGTTTCCCGGGCTAAGCCTCACCATAGCAAATTCCAGGTCAATAAATGGTATTACCAGCACAGCAGGACCTATCTCCTTATGTAATGATGAAAAATTAAAGTCTTCCATCACTCCAATTATTGTTCTTGGTCCATTTATAGAGAAGAATTCCACTTTGGCCCCGATTGGGTCTTCTAGTCCAAGATGGGCTACTGCAGATTCGTTTAGGATAATTGAATTTAGAGTATCTGTTTTGAACTCCTTAGAGAATGCCCTTCCCGATTTTAGGGGAATGCCGAGTGTTTTGAAGTAATCATAATCAACTAAATTACCGGTGACCTCTATGGCTTCTGCACTGGTTTGTCCATCCAGTCGGATACTATTGGCCGGCCAGGGATCACCAATTAGTCTTTCACTTCGTGAGACACCAAGGATACCGGTGTTTTGTAGAAGTCGTTGTTTAAATAGTTCAAAATGCTCTGTCATATCTTCCGGAAGAAGCCTGATTTGAACCACATTTTCCTTGTCGAGACCTAGGTTTTGATTTCTCACATGATTAAGCTGTTTGATTATCACCAAAGTAGAAGTGATTAACCCAATGGAAATGAAGAATTGTGTTACCACAAGCCCATACTTCAACTTTAATCCTCCTCTTGTCTTAGTAGTACCCTTAAGCGCATTGACTGAATTGACCCTAGAAAGGAGTAATGCAGGGTATGCGCCCGAAAGAATGGCCAAAACGAGAGTTCCTCCTATGATAATCGGAAGATGTGGGACCATTGTCTCAAAACTGGGTACGAAGTTCCACCCAAGCCCTTTTATCAGAAACTTGGTAGCAAGGAATATCCAAATACTACTTAACCCAAGTGAGGCAAACGAGATCAAGAGTGAATCAGAAATTAGCTGAAGCCAAAGTGTTTTGCGCTGGGCTCCGAGAACTTTCCGTAGGCCCATTTCGCGCATTCGATTGAATGAAATTGCAACTGAGAGATTAGTGAAGTTAAAGCAGGCAATGAGAAGTATTAGTATTGAAACCACTCCCAGAGAATACGTTGTAAATCGGTTGCCTGATCTTAAATTGCTATTAAGATCATCTGTGAGATTTCCTGACCCCATATAGATGTCTTTCAGGGGTTGGAGGTGGGTTTGAATCACCCTTGAAGTACTGTTAATTTGATCATTGATATAGTCATTGACTTTTTCACTTACTCTGGCTGGATCCACTCCCTCTTTGAGCTTAGCATAGGTCAGAAATCCGGCCCAGGTCCAACTAGTTAGATCTGAGGCATACCCAGGAGGGACCTGGTAGGTAGAAAAGGAAATCAAAAAGTCAAAATTCAGATGGGAATTCTTGGGGATTGATTTCAAAATTCCCGTCACTCGCAGCGACCTTTCTCCATTCATTTCCAATAGCTCACCCAATGGTCGATTCTGTCCGAAGTACTTCTGGGCTAACTCTTGGGAGATGACGACAGAGTTGGGTTCATCCAGGGCACGATACAGATCACCTGCGAGCAATTCGAAACTCATAATTTCCAGAAATAGTGAGTCAGCATAGAAACCATAGTCTTCATAGAAGCTTAATTCACCACTTCTGAAACGTGTTCGCATAGCATAGCGCATTCGACTGGCCTTTTCAAACTCAGGGAATTGTTTGGGTATTTCAAGAGCATATGCAGGAGCTGAATTGGCCATATGAAACTGACCTCCATTGTGAAAATTGTACTCGTTTGTGACACGATAGATGCTTTGACCATTATCGTGAAAACTGTCAAACGAGAATTCATGATTTATATAAAATGAAATGAGAAGAAATGCTCCAAGGCCAATCGAAAGGCCGAATATGTTTAGTGAGGTATAAAATTTATGTCGCTTCAAGTAGCGAATGGAGGTCAAGAAATGATGAATCATGATGAATGTTGATGTCTTGGTGTTATTAGTGTGCCTAAGGGTGTATTTGTTCATAAACTTTATGACATTCAGGCAGTAGAAAATCTTAGCAACTGTGACTCCGTTTCTTTGAATATGATCAAAGAATCGTTCAGATAAATCTCCTTCTATGGACTCTCGAAGATGATTATTACAGTACCATCGGAAAAACCTCAGGGCAAACCTGGGAGGTCGAGGACTATGTTTGGACATACAGTAGAATAGAATATTTACCCATTTGTAAAACAAATTAACGCATGACCTTTCTCAAGGTTGTGTTTTGCAACAAAAAAGCCAATATCAGGGGTGCTGGCTTGAGTGTTATTCATTCCACAGTTCTGCCTGGTCGAATAACTGTTTGAGATTATGACCAGTACATCACCGTAGTTTACGGTGTTGATTTCTCCATTTCTATTGAACTCTCGTATTCCGGAAACCACAAGGCGCACACCTACCTGTCTGGTTTCTTCTCTTAATTCCTTCACTGCTTTCGCGGCCTTCCCCACATTCGGTTACAATAGTCTGAGCATCAGTATCTCAAGTCACTTCCGTACAATCATCTCTTCCAACACAGAGGTCGGATCTTCATTGTTCACTTCACCTCCAACACCACTTGATATAAGGTCGTCCTTAGATTCGCTGGTATATTTCGTGTTCAAACCAACGGGACAAAATCAAAAATAGAATAGATGGAATCTTGTTTGATTTCTGTTGAATTCGAGGGTTGGAGAGGGCAACTTGAAGATATCCAATACCTGCAGAAATCCTTTCAGGAACCTATTGCTTGTCGGTATATAGGAAAGATCAAAATCGATGCCTAGATACCATTGTCTATAGCTTTGAAAACCCTCCAGATTATTTTGAAATTCCCTGGCTCTTACCATATCGTGAGCACCATACCCAACTGCCAAATTGAGCCATTTTGGAAATTTTGAATCCTTTGTTAATCCATGAATATCGAATGAAAGCCAATAAGTCTGGCCATTGTAATCTTTGAAGAATTCTTCCATAAACCCATCCCCAAGAAGGTCGGGTTTGACTGAAGCCAGTGAAGTTTCATGAAATGAAAATTTGGGTTTGATAAGTTGCTTATTCCATAGCAGTTCCTGACCCAGAAAAAAGGCTGAACCAGCTGCGTTGGCTAACATGTCTCCATAGGAAAAGCCGAATTCTTCTGAGAAACCATCCAACACTTCAATAGGAATTAACAGGGCGGTTCCTACAATACTACCCCAAAAAGCTGCTTTCTTTTCTTCTAAACCGGCCCATTTGAAGACATTGTCACCCAACCTGGAGAAATGATAGGTAGAATAAAAGTGCCCGACTTTATCTACTTGGTTCCACTCTGAATTATCGTTGAAGAAGCGAAAAGATCCAAGTCCCTGCTCCTTATACCATAGCTCTCCAAGGCCATAGATGAAGGCTGAATAGCCAATGCCACCGTAGAGCAATACATCATTAAGTCGTTTATTTCTTGTGTTCGCTTCCTGACTTAAGGAAGTGTGAAACAGACTTATTAAAAGGCAAAAGGTGAGAAGCCTTCTCATAACCGAAAGATACACATTCGATTTATGTCAAGGCAGTCTTATACGTGTCGATTGCTCTTTGACGGGCATATTTGTGTTCAACAATAGGATTCGGGTACAGATCCGTGCCATATTCCGGCACCCATTTTTTCACATAACTTAGGTCTTTGTCAAATTTCTCAAGTTGAGATTGGGGATTAAACACTCTAAAATAAGGTTGCGCATCTGTTCCAGTTCCAGCTGCCCATTGCCACCCACCATTATTCGAGGCTAGCTCAAAGTCAAGAAGTTTCGAGGCAAAGTAGGCTTCTCCCCAGCGCCAATCTATTAGGAGATGTTTGGTGAGAAAACTAGCCACGACCATACGAACCCTGTTATGCATAAATCCGGTAGTATTTAATTCTCGCATTCCTGCATCTACCAGTGGGTAACCTGTGGTTCCATTACACCATTGTCGGAAGTGTTCTTCATCATTCGACCAGGGGATAGTGTCGTATTGCGGTTTGAATGCATTCTTAACTACATGTGGGAAGTTGTATAGAATCTGAATATAGAATTCTCTCCAAACAAGTTCGTTAAGCCATGTTTCGCTTAACTTTAAGGCTTGGGCTACTGCTTCTCTAATACTAATAGTTCCGAACCGAAGGTGAATGCCTAGCCTTGAAGTATTATTCAGTGATGGAAAATTTCTTTTAGCCTCATAGTTTTTGATCAGATCAGTGTTAAACTGTATCGGAGGGACTTGTATTTCAGAGGGTTGAAATCCAATGGATTCCAGTTTAGGCATTTCCCGGGCATCAATGTTCAACCAATTAGGATGACTAGAAACGTCTTCCAGGATTTGTACACCTCCAATTTCATCGAGTTTTGCCTTCCACTTACGAGAGTAGGGTGTATAGACTTTATATACATTTCCTGAATCCGATATTATTTCCTCTTTCTCGAAAATCACGTGATCCTTGAACGAGTAAAAACCTATTCCATGAGAACTGAGAAGATTTTCGATTTCCTTATCGCGATTTATGGCATATGGTTCGTAGTCACGATTTGTATAAACGGACTGAACCTCGAATTCTGAGATTAGCTTTTTATAAACATCAAGTGGCTTACCCAAATAAACTCTTAGATCTGAGCCTGTCTGATTTATAGTCTCTTTGATTTTTGAAATTCTGTCGTGAATAAACTGAACGCGTGCATCGCTTTGGTGCTCAAGCTTATCCAGGATTTCGGTGTCAAATATGAATATTGGTAATACGGCATCAGAGTCATTTAGAGCATAATATAGACCGGTGTTATCGTATAGTCGCAGGTCCCGTCTAAACCAGAAAATGGAGATTTTTTGCATGATTCAACCTAGTAACTCCACAAATCGAAATTAGTTCGATCCTGAGCCTGAGTCATTTGGTTTGGAAGCTCGTTTCTGCTTATTTCTTCGTTTTTTTCCTATTCCTGAGAAGAATTCCCTTAGGTTATTGAAGCTTGTTGTTTGCGTGATACTTGCTCCTGTTGTACTGTTATTATTTCTGATGGGTTGACCAGCCTGTCTTAGTAAATCAAAGTTTGTACGGCTGTATACCTTTACTTTGTATCGACCATCCTGGGTGAGAAGGTACTCAGCAGTCCAATCTCCAGCGATACTATTAACGTCCACAAGATTTGAAATTCCACCTTCACGAGTGATACGTAGTCGTCCGTTGAGAAAAGTATAGGACAACCGAAGCTGGAAGGTATTCAGTGCCTCAGGGCTCAGATCAGTCAGGTCAAAGTCGACCTCAAGGTTCTCATCAAGTTGAGCAATTAATTGGCTCAGTTGATTTGAAAGTAGCTGACTTACGTTTTGTGTGGCTGTTTGGCCACCAATGTTCAAGTTGCCTTGTTCCGAAAATCGATTAAGTACAATAAGACTCAAGACCTGCCTGTTGAGTTCTTGTTCATCATTTGCCACTTTGTTTTTGAAGGCATTGATCGCAGTCTGAAATTGAAAATCTTGAGTATTTATTTCACTGAAGTCAATATCAAAGTTGATTTGTGGAGAAAGTAGTTCTCCTTGTAGTTTCAAAAGAACTTTTGTTGGGAACCTACGACCGGTAGTCGCATTGCCTCCTTCACTGACATTTCCAATACCAATGTCACTCAGAAGGGGTGCGAGTGAAGTACTTTGTGAGTATGAGGCATTAATATCCATTACACCGGCATAAGGGTCGCCAAACCACGAAATGCGGCTGGGCTGTTCAATGTTAAATTCTTTAGTAATTATGTTATACAAGGAGAAGTTGTAGGCCCCTTCTGTAATCTCCAAATCTCCGGTCATTTGAAAATCACCCTGAGTGTCAATCTGGAGTCGTAATTGCCCATTACCGCGTCCTCTAATGATATCACCGGTTTGCGCATCAATAATTATTTCTGTGTATGCGTCTGGAGTTACGTTGATATCCAGGTCGAGATTCAATCCATCAATTTGAACCTTTTTCACCTCGTCCTTTTCTTCGATCGCTACAGTACTTACGGTGTCGGTTCGATCTACAAACTTGATAAAGCTTGTCTCCTGTATTTCCTCTGATTCGCCTATTGGTATAAAGATTTGGGTATTAGGTTGCGTTGTAGCATTAGAAGTTATGCTCAGATTATTCGCTTCACCACTTAGGTTCAAAGTACCAGAAGCATAGGCCTCTCCATAATAGACTTCTCCATGATCAACATCAGTATCAAGGACATTGAAATTCTGCATGATACCATTGAGATCAAATGTGAAATTACGAAGTGAGTTATGTCGTATTGCTCCGGAAAGACTTAGTGTTGATTGGTTTTTATCCACAACATCCAGCAAAGGGAGGTTGATAATATCCTTGTCCAGGTTGAACTCTCCACCAAAATTATAATTGGTATTGAGGTAGTTGATTTTCATGGCCCCGTCAGTCAACATTCCGTTACCCTTTAATACAGGATCTCGTAGTGAACCAGTAATGGCAATTTCTCCCTGAACCGTACCCGCAATTTGAGTAAAATAATCTTCGATGTATGGCTCGGCAATATTCAGGTTTGCATCGTCCAGCTTCAAGGTAAGATCAAGTTGTTCTGCCCTTTTTGAAGGATAGAAATCTCCCCGGAGTGATATGATGTTACGATTGTTTCTAGTGACTTCGAATTTAAGATCGAAGAGCTTATTCCGGTCGTTCCAGAGTAATGAGCCATCGACATCACCAACTAAAAAGTCATCGACTTTTAATTCATCAATTCCCAATTCACCAAAAATGAGTGGATTGTAATAAAGGTCTTGTGCACTCAGTCGGCCGTTGATTTTCCCGGAGTATTCTTTATTGGTAATTGTATTGATGTTTTCAACTCCAACATCTTCAAATACAATTTGTAATGTTTTTGCGCTATCCTTCAATACCGATACTTCGCCTTCAAAATTGACAGATTGGTCTTCATTGTAAATGTTGAGATTTTCAATGTCAATCCTCTTTTCTCCAAAGACCACAATGTTGTCTTCAGAAATATGCCAGGTTTGGTCTAAAGCAAGAAGAATTGAAGGTTCGAATGTCAACTCAGTTCGGTCTGGGAAAAAGTCAATATTTGCCCCAATTTCAGCATAGTTGCCACTGCTTTCCTGGCCTATGGTTTGGCGAATGTCAACATGCTTTCCATCCCAAACGGCTTCCGCAGTAAGTGATTCAGTCTCTGAGGTATTCGCATAGACTTGCTTTTTGGAATACAAATACCCCTGAGTAAGTACATCCACACTATCTCTCAGGTTCTGAGCATTAATGTATATTTCATTGCCGATGAAATTTATGTTGGCATAACGCATAGAGTCTATCTGCGCATCAAGCACGAAGTCTTCTTTGGAATCACTTGAAAATCTGCCCGTGATCTGCGCATTCGGAGATACATAAATTGCGGTGTCAAATAGATGAATGATAGGCGTGATATCAGGTAGGTCTATATTGTAGGTCAGGTCAAATGTTGTAGGGTCATCAAGATTTGCCAGAAATGCGTCCATCTCACCCATTTGACTCGAGAATATTAGCCTATACTGCTCATTCACACTCTTTAGCTCATCCAACAGTGATGTGAACTCGAAGTTGCCATCCATCCGAATATCGAAGTAGTTGGACTCAAATTCCACCTGGCGCTCACTTCCATTGCGTTGAGCCGAGAAAAATAGTGAGTCCATCAAAATGTCCTGTGAATAGTATTTAAGGTAAGTATCTTGGAGATCGATCTCGCCATTGATGCTGTCCAGCTTGATTCCTGTAAAATCCATCTTAAACTCTGATGCTAATAATACATCTGCAGAGGTGAGCTTTAATGAATCAAGCTTGGCGCGTTGAATTCTTCCGTCAATATTGAATAGGTTTCTACGATCCCTTAAATCCACGGATCCTTTGGCCTTCAATATGAAATTGTCATCATCAACCTCCAGATCTCCATTGAAGAAGGATTGCGCTAATCTGCCATCGGTAACAACAATATTGTTGTAGTCATATCCGTTGATTCCAACTTCAGAGATGGTCGCGTTCAAGAGAAAATCTGCTTCCTCAAGGGTAAACCCAGAACCCTTAACGGTTCCGTTCATGTCAATCCTTTGAAAAATACTATCCCCAGTGAAATAGCCAAGGTCAAAATCATTTAGGGTGAGTCCACCCTCATAAGACGACACACCTTCTCCTGTACTAATGAGAGTGTTGGAACTAAAATCCCCTATTTCTGTCTCGAAATCACCATTTGCCACAAAATTGCTAAGGAAGCCATCAAAGTTGCCACTAAGTGAAATTTGACCAAGTTTATCGCTAATCTCGAACGCGTTCTTCGGCAAATACTCTTCGAAGTCGGACGTTTTGAGAGAAGAATTTTCAAGGTCTATTACAAATATCGTTTGGTCAATATTTGGAAGTCCATCCAATTCCATTGCTCCGGACAATTTGGTGTTTTCTGAAAACTTCAGAGCAAAGTCATTAGAATAGAACCTTCGGACATTTCCCTTGAAATATCCTGAAAGCTCCACCGACTCATTCAGCTCTTTGAGTTCAGGAGCAAAAAGCCCGAGTTCGTCTGTGTGAACGATGGATTGCTCAAAATTGGCACTTATATCCACACTATCCACAAAATAGCCCATGTCGGAAGGTTTATTATGTCGAAAGACAACTGAATCTCTGATCCGGCTTTTGCCGAATTGAAAATCGAGATCGTAGAATGCCATACCTTTCTGAGAAATTTGGAAAAAGGTGCTCAAGTCATGGATGAGTAAGCCTGTCTTTTGGTCCTGTGTGGTCAGGTATTGAACATCTATTTGAAAAGTGTCTCTAATGGCTTTGAGATTAAGTAAGTCAGCATTCAGGTTTTGAACCCGGAAGTGATTGTAGTCGAAGCCTTCCGAAATGCTGTCTCTTCTGATGTCAGACAGACTGAATTCCGAATCAAGGAGCGTCACCTTGTCAATTTCGAAGGAGCCCGGCTCTCCGGGAGTCGGGTTTTCAGGTGCGGTCAATTTTGTGATGTTGTATACCCATTCGTCAATATTGAGCCCAATGCTGTCGGCCTTTCTTAGGTTTACCTCTGCGCCTTTTAACCAGGCCTCATTGATTTCTATATCTTTTTTCCCAATTAAGGATCTCAGTTTGAAGGAAATGACCAATTCATCGATGGCGATCATTTTAGTGCTGTCATTGTCATGGATCACGGTACCATCAAAAACAACACTGTTGAACCAGCGAATATTGGCATACTCAATGTCTGTCGTATAGCCTGTACCTTCGGTTAGATATTGAGTGATTTCATCAACAATGTAATTCTGGACAGGAGGGAGATGGATGAGTCCGATTGCCAGGGTGAGTAAAATTAAGGGAGTGAGTAAGACCCATAGTATTGATTTGACAATACGTTTTTTAATAACTTGCGATCTTAATTTTTTCTCACTCAATGCCCACCTCCGAAATCAAAATATTGGCTATAGAATCATCCTGCGATGAAACTTCTGCCGCTATTGTCCATAACGGCAAAATACTTAATAATATCATCTCAACGCAATCTGTGCACGAAAATTATGGTGGAGTCGTGCCTGAATTGGCATCTCGAGCACACCAACAAAATATCGTTCCAGTTGTTAGTGAAGCACTCAAAAATTCGGCCATAAATAAGGAAGACCTTTCCGCAATTGCTTTCACCAGAGGTCCGGGCCTGATGGGGGCCTTGCTCGTGGGAACGTCATTTGCAAAATCAATGGCATTGGCTCTTGATATTCCGTTGATTGAAGTCAACCATATGCAAGCTCATATTCTGGCACATTTTATTGATCAACCCAAGCCTAAATTTCCATTTTTATGTTTGACGGTGAGCGGGGGACACACCCAAATTGTGATGGTAAAGTCATATTTGGACATGGAGATCGTTGGAGAAACCAAGGACGATGCCGTGGGAGAAGCCTTTGATAAATCAGCGAAGTTATTAGGGTTAGGATACCCGGGAGGACCAATGATTGATAAGTATGCATCAACAGGAGACCCGAAAAAATACACGTTTCCGTCTACGGAAATGCCAGAATTCGATTATTCTTTCAGCGGTATAAAAACGGCTATTCTTTATTTCTTAAAAGATCGGCTAAAGGAGAATGATAATTTTATAACAGAGAATCTGCCAGACATTTGTGCTAGTATTCAGTCAACCTTGATAGCAATGTTGATGGATAAGCTCAAAAAAGCAGCCGATCATTATAAAATCGATCGAATTGCTATTGCCGGGGGAGTTTCAGCCAATAAAGGATTGAGAAGCGAATTGAACCGACTATCTGAAAAGGAGGGTTGGACAGTCTACATCCCGGCATTTGAATATTGCACTGACAATGCAGGAATGATAGCAATGGCCGCTTATTACAAGTTCTTGGCACAAGAATTTGTGGGGCAGGAAGTGAGTGCACTACCAAGAATGAAGTTTTGACTATGAAGGATTTATTTAAGCCGGGAGATCAGAAGAAGACTAGCTTCATCGTCACCGACCAGGATTTTGCCACGTTCAGAACCGGCACCTTACATAAGGTATGTAGCACTTTTACGCTGGGAAGGGAAATGGAGTGGTCGTCCAGGTTGTTCGTCATAGATATGTTGGAAGAAGATGAAGAAGGGGTTGGCACTTTTCTAACTATTGATCATCATGCCCCGGCATTTCTTGGAGAAAATGTCAAAGTAATTGCGACATTCAAGAGCTTGAAAAAAAATGAGGTGATCTGTGATATTCAAGTAAATGTGAATCAACGCATAATAGCAACCGGATCAACGGGACAGAAAATTTTGAGCAAGGACAAGATCAATCAAATTTTTACTAGCTTAGAAAGATAGATGGCGAAGGATAAGAATCGGTTTTCTAATACAGTAAATATCAACAATAGAAAAGCCAGATTTGAGTTTGAATTGTTGGATAGGTATGTGGCGGGTATGCAACTACAGGGGACGGAAATCAAATCAATTCGTGAGGGTAAGGTCAATATGCAAGATGCATTCTGTTTTTTCAGAGCGGGAGAATTGTTTGTGAAGCAAATGCATATCTCTCCTTATGATCAAGGCTCTCACTATAATCACGTGAGCGATAGAGAAAGAAAGTTGCTGTTGCAGAAAACCGAACTCTCAAAACTTGAGTCAAAGAGTCAGGAAAAAGGGCTAACGATAATCCCGACAAGGCTCTTCATTAATGACAGAGGGTTTGCCAAGCTTGAAATTGCTTTAGGTCGTGGCAAAAAGCTCCATGACAAACGCGCTAATTTAAAGGAAAAGGATACAAAACGAGAGATAGATAGAGCAGGATACTGATGAGTTTTATTGATTACGGTATTTGTAGGTTGAGTAACATCCCAATGCGGGCAGAAGGAGACGACCGATCTGAGATGACTTCACAGCTCCTTTTTGGGGAGCACTATTCAGTAATCCAGAAAGATGAAAGCAACAAGTGGGTACATATTGAAAATACTTTTGATGGCTACCAAGGATGGATAGACTTAAAGCAACATTATAGTATTTCCAAAGAATACTATAATCAACTATGCAATACGGAATATAAGATTTGCACGGACCTAACTTCCAGAATACTTTTTAAAAAGAATGTGATCCACATCACAATTGGAGCCATTCTTCCATTGCTGACAAACCCTCTTTTTGAAATGGAAGAACAACTGGCATTCACAGGAGAGGCCAAGAGTTTGCACCAACGTTGGGGTGCTGAGCAACTGATGAATTTGGCAAAGAAGTATCTTAATACCCCCTACCTCTGGGGTGGGAAGACACCCTTCGGAATAGACTGTTCCGGGTTTACTCAGCAGGTGTTTAAAGTAGCGGGATACCAGCTTAAAAGAGATTCAAGCGAACAGATTTTGCAAGGGAACGAGATTACTCTTGAAGGTGCCATTCCCGGTGATTTAGCATTTTTCACAAATAAAGAAGGTAAAATGAATCATGTCGGTATTGTGTTGAAAGACGAACAAATCATACATGCTTCGGGCAAGGTGCGAATCGATAAACTAGATTCTAAAGGGATATTTGCAGAGGATCAGAATACCTACACGCATACACTTTTTAAACTCAAACGAATATTAAGAGAAGCCTGAGATGAGAAGAGTGCTCGTGCTGAATCAGGATTACAGTCCATTGACAGTGACTTCAGCTGAGCGCGCATTTCTCTTAATGTATCTCGAAAAAGCAGAGCTGGTTCATGAAGATGCCAAGCGATCTATCCGTACGGTGAATCAAAATTACCCTATGCCATCAGTCATACGTCTTCAGAAATATGTCTATATCCCCTTCAAGAGTGTAATGCTCAGTAGACAGAACGTTTTCAAAAGAGATCAATTTGAATGTCAGTATTGCGGAGTAACCAAGGACTTGACACTTGACCATGTCATGCCTAAATCACGAGGAGGTCAATCTCATTGGACTAATCTGGTAACAGCTTGTAAGAAATGTAATTCCGTTAAAGGTAATCTAACCCCGGAAGAAGCCGATATGGAATTAAAAGTCAAACCTTATAAGCCTTCGTATGTGGTTTTTATTAAGAATTTCTCGGGTTTCACCTCAGATGAGTGGCTGCAATATCTCCGGGTAAATTAATTCTCTGGAATACAGGTCTTTGGCGCGTTTATTGTTTAGATAATGGCACTCTTTCTATTTTTAATTTAAACCAAAGCGATGAAACTAATTAAGAATACAGCTCTACTTTTAAGTCTGGCAATGATAGTGGCCGTTAGTGCATGTCAAGAAGCCGATACCGACCCATTGGCGAATCTTCCGGAAACCTTTGATGAAGCATTCGAGATACGTACTGATCAACCTGAAATCACCTCCAGTGAGGTTACCTTCAAAGCAGAAATTCTTAAAGCAAAAGAAGGACACCCAACTACCTACGGATTTATGTGGTTCCGAAGCGGTGAATCTGAGCCGGTCGTTGAAGAAATTGAAGTGGGCAGTGGTGAATTCAGTGGTGCCTTCGAATTGGCCAAGTCCGACTTACCTAAAGGTATAGATCTTGTTGTTTGTGCTTATGTACGGAGTTCTCTCTACCTGGAAAATACGTTGATAGGAGAAGAAAGAGATTTCAGATGGTAAGTAACTGACATTCACTTTACTCCATTCTATTTTGAGAGAATAGAATGTTAATTAAAATTCTTTTTCTACCTTTGCAGTCCGTTTCGAGTGAGGCGGACTTTTGATTTTTTCAAAAGGAACTAAAAACACTTAAAATCCACCGGTTCATGCTCTGGAAGCCGGATGGAGTATTGATCCAGGGCTTTTTTATTGTTATGGCTGAAGAAAATAAAGCAAACGAGGCAGCAGAAGAAGTAAAAAACGAAGCTGTTGTAGAAGAAGTGGCCACTGAAGAAACTGTTGAAGCGACCGCTGAAACGGAAGAAACTCCACAAGATGAAGCTACTGAAGAAGTTGTTGAAGCAGTAGCTGAAACCGAAGAAGTAGAAGCTAAAGAAGAAAAGAAAAAAGCTTCTAAACCAAAGAAAAAAGAATCCACTACTAACGAACCAGGCGATTTTGACTGGGATGCTTTTGAAACAAAAGGGTTTGGTGAGGGATATTCGAAAAAGGAAAGAGAAGATCTCGCAAAAGTTTATGAAGACACATTAACGACTATCGAAGAGAAGAAGGTGGTTAAAGGTAGTGTCGTATCGATAAGCGATCGCGATGTTGTGTTGAACATTGGCTTCAAATCTGACGGGTTGGTGAGTGCATCCGAATTCAGGGATACTCCTGACTTGAAAGTTGGTGATGAAGTTGAAGTATATATAGAAGAGCAAGAAAACACCCAGGGGCAACTAGTGCTTTCAAGAAGGAAGGCGAAGATTGTGAGAGCTTGGGAAATTGTTCAGGATGCCTTGGATAATGACAATGTCATCGAAGGTATGGTGAAGAGAAGAACCAAAGGTGGTTTGATCGTGGATATTTACGGCATCGAATCATTCCTTCCGGGATCTCAAATTGATGTCAAGCCAATCAGAGACTTCGATGTATTTGTTGGTAAGAAGATGGAGGTTAAGGTAGTGAAGATTAACTACGCTAATGATAATGTGGTTGTGTCTCACAAAGTCCTTATTGAGAAAGACATTGAGAAGCAGAAAGCTGAAATCCTTGAAAACCTTGACAAAGGTCAGGTACTTGAAGGGGTTATTAAGAATATGACCAACTTCGGTGTATTCATCGATTTGGGAGGTGTAGACGGACTATTGCACATCACCGACATTTCATGGGGTAGAATCAACGACCCTTCAGATGTGTTAACGCTTGATGAGAAAGTAAATGTTGTTGTTCTCGACTTTGACGATGACAAGAAAAGAATCTCATTGGGTATGAAGCAGCTGACTGAGCACCCATGGGAGAAACTTGACTCAACTATCGATGTTGGTTCCAAAGTGAAAGGTAGCATTGTGAATGTGGCTGACTATGGCGCATTCTTAGAGCTATTGCCAGGTGTCGAAGGTTTGATCCACGTATCAGAGATGTCTTGGTCACAGCACTTGAGAAATCCTCAGGATTTTATCAGTGTGGGCGATGAGCTTGAAGCGGTTGTTCTTACACTCGACAGAGAGGAAAGAAAAATGTCTTTGGGCATTAAGCAGCTAACAGAAGACCCATGGACTAAACAAGATGTTCTTACCAAATATGCGGTTGGTACAAACCACACCGGTGTTGTGAGAAACCTCACCAACTTCGGACTTTTCATTGAATTGGAAGAAGGAATTGATGGTCTTGTTCACGTTTCCGATCTCTCATGGACAAAGAAGATCAAGCATCCTTCTGAATTTGTGAAAGTGGGAGAGGAATTGGAAGTACAGGTTCTTGAACTGGATATCGAGAATAGAAGATTGGCTCTTGGACATAAACAACTTGAGGAGAATCCTTGGGATACTTTCGAGACTGTTTTCACTCCAGGCTCATCTCATAAGTGTACAGTGATTTCCAAGAACGACAAAGGTGCTTCTCTTGAATTGCCTTACGGCCTTGATGGAATTGCTACCAACAAACACCTTAAGAAAGAAGACGGATCTAATGTAGAAGTAGGGGAAACTCTAGATTTTGTGGTGATCGAATTCTCGAAAGCAGATAAGCGAATTGTTCTTTCACATACTAGTACACATACCAAGGTGGAAGAAAGACCTGCTAAGAAGAAGCCTTCCGGAAGAGGTAGTGGAGTAAGCAAAGTGAATGCTGAAACGGAGGTGTCTACTCTAGGTGACCTTGATGCACTTTCTGCATTAAAGACCCAAATGGAGGATAACACGAAAAAGGCGAACGAGAAGAAGGCTGCAGCCAAAAAAGAAGAGCCAGTCGCGGAAGTTGCTGAAGAAGCAACTGAGGAGAAAGAGGAGAAGCCTAAGGCTAAGAAGAAGGTGACCAAGAAGGAGGAGGCTCCTGAAGCCGAGGAAGCTGCTCCGGAAGCAGATTCAGCGGAAGAAGAGAAGTAGAAATTGCCTACTTATAAATTCAAAAGCACTTTCTGAAAAGGAAGTGCTTTTTTTATGTAAAGGTGGTGGCAAATAAATTTGACTTAGTCAGGAATATCTTTGACTCATGTTTGCAGCGTCCGCCATATTTGATAAATTTGCCGTCCGTTATGGCGCTGTGGCCGGGTGGTCCCGATAGCGATCGGGAAGGTCTGCATGTAAAGAGCTCTTTACAGTAGTAGAGTCGGCAAAATAAGCACAGAGCCATTTATTAAGGCGCTGTGGCCGAGTGGCTAGGCAGAGGTCTGCAAAACCTTTTACAGCGGTTCGAGTCCGCTCAGCGCCTCAAGTCAAAAGAGCGAATTAATTCGCTCTTTTTTTTGGAATTTGATAGACGAGAACCCTGCCTTTGCCGGCAGGCAGGCGCTCGGTTCGAAGGCGGAGATTCATGCGGGGCCTTGTGCGGTATGCTTTACGGGAACGAGTAATCCGCCAAGCTGGTCAATTAATTTCAGCTATCCTTTAAGCTTATCTTTTTCTATTGCTCAAGACTTCTGCGATTTGTTGCCAACCCCAACCCATAAGAATTGAAATACTTGCCTGCTTCATTTGTCCTATTTGCCTGACTTTCAGGATACCATGATTATTCTTATTTAAAATAATTCTAAATTAGAAACTAAGTTTCAAACATTTTTACAAGCTTCTAGTTGTCAAATAGTTAGTAAAGGAAAATGGTTGGTGTACCACCCATAAATCGACAATAGATTTTGTTGGTTATAATTCGTTCCGATACTACCTTTGTCCAGATTTTGAGAAGAGACCGTCTGTGAATCAACCGAACTATTTTCTGCGCAAGCAAATTGACTTCCTAAAGTCGTACGGAACACGTATCAACAGACACTCCTTATCTTCTCACTTCAACAGACTTTCTTCGATTTATTTGTCTTATTTATTTAATAAGGATTTCATGATATCTAAAAAAGCCTTAGTCCGCGTGATGGCAGTGTGCTCAGTAGTATGCTGCTTTGTTTTTTCAGGGCCCGGACTATTTGCCCAAGCAGATCAAATCCCTACTGATCAAGCGATCATTGATGAGGGACGGCAGCTATTCAACGAATGGGGATGTAACACTTGTCATGCAGTTGACAAGGTGGTTGTAGGTCCGGCACTCGCTGGAGTATATGACCGAAAAGATCTTCCATGGATTTATGCCTTCGTTCAAAATTCTCAAAGAGTAATTGCTAGTGGTGATGAGTACGCAGTGAATCTCTTCAACGAGTACAACGGAACCGTGATGCTTAGCCACGACATAGCCGATGAGGATATCCTGAAAATCTTGGCTTATGTCAAGGATTACACTGATAACCCTCCAGTTGCTGACGTTGTGACTGCAACCGGAGACGGAACTGCAGTTGCCGCAGAAGGAGGAATTCCAGCCAAGTACATGACTATCATCATCGTCACGCTTATTGTAGTGTTGGTGTTGATACTTATCGTGTTGGCTCTGATAATTGGTGTATTGACTAAATACCTCAATGAGAAGAAAGACCTTTCTGACGAAGACAAAGAAATTGTAGAGGAAAAAGTGAACCTAGGGGCATTCTTCAGACATCCTGGAGTTATCGGAATTGTCACTTTTCTCGTAATTGCTCTTGGCTCCAAAAATGTTATAGACGGTCTCTATACTATTGGTGTTCAGCAAGGTTATGCGCCAAAGCAACCCATTGCTTTTTCACACAAAATCCATGCTGGACAATACGAAATCGACTGTCAGTACTGCCATACCGGAGTTGAGATTGGTAAGTCTGCCAATATTCCTTCTGTGAATATTTGTATGAACTGCCATAGCAGTATCAAAACTGATTCTCCTCAGATCCAGAAATTGTATGCAGCACAAGAAAGCGGTCGTCCAATTGAATGGGTAAGAGTTCACAACCTTCCTGATCTGGCTTATTTCAATCACTCTCAGCACGTGAAAGTGGGAGGAGTTGAATGTCAAACCTGTCATGGAGAAATTCAAGAAATGGAAGTTGTAGAGCAAGCTTCTCCATTGACAATGGGATGGTGTATCGACTGTCATAGAACAACCGCTTTGAATACAAAAGACAACGGGTACTATGATAAGTTGGTCGAGCTTCACAACAAGAGCACCAAAGAACCGATGAAGGTGGAAGATATTGGTGGTCTGGAATGTTCAAAATGCCACTATTAATAAAGAACTAATCGATTCCTGATTTATAGACAATGAGTAATAATCAAAAAACATACTGGAAAGGATTAGAGCAGTTAACTAATGATCCTGAATACGTAAAGCACGCAGATAAGGAGTTTCCTGAATATTTGCCTGTAAGCGAGCAAGATCCTAACAGTAACTCCAGAAGAGATTTCCTAAAGCTGATGGGCTTCGGTATTGCAGCTGCTTCGTTGGCGGCTTGTGAAGCTCCGGTAAGAAAGGCTATACCTTATTTAAATAAGCCGATGGATGTTGATCCTTCGATACCTAATTATTATGCATCTACCTATGTTAACGGTGGCGATGCGGTTAGCGTAGTGGTTAAAACCAGGGAAGGCCGTCCGATCAAGATTGAAGGTAATAAGTTCTCGAGCGTGACCATGGGCGGTACCAATGCTCAGGTTGAAGCTTCAGTTCTTTCTCTTTATGATAAGGAAAGACTTGAAGGCCCAATGAAAGGTGGTCAACCCACCAACTGGGATACATTGGATGCTGAGGTGATCGAGAAATTGGAAGAGATAGCTGCTGCAGGTGGACAAATTGCTCTAGTCAGTAATTCCATTCTAAGCCCGACTACTAATAAGGCAGGAAGCGAGTTTATTGCTAAATACCCGACTACGAAGCACATTACATACGATGCGATTTCGGCCTACGGAATCTCTGAAAGTAATAGAAGATCATTTGGTACGGCCATGGTGCCTTCTTATGATTTCTCTAAGGCTAAAACCATTGTGAGTATCGGGGCTGATTTCTTGGGAACATGGATTTCTCCTATAGAATTCACCAAGCAATACAGTAAAACAAGAAAAATTAATGAGCACCACAGAGAAATGTCTCGACACTTCCAGTTTGAGTCTAATCTTTCAATGACCGGTGCCAATGCAGATTACAGAACCCCAATCAAGCCTACAGATGAAGGTGCTTTGGTGGTTTCGATGTACAACGCAATAGCTGCTAAAGCAGGCCAGGCTGGAGTTTCCGCAATGGCTAGCGATGCTACTCACATGCAACAAGCGGTAAACGAGCTTTGGGCGCACAAAGGTGAATCTTTGGTAGTGGCTGGTTCAAATGATCCTAACATTCAGATATTGGTGAATGGAATCAACTCGATGTTGGGTAACTACGGAACTACAATCAATACTGATTCTCCCGTTCATTTCAGAAAAGGAAATGATGCAGACATGGCACAGTTTGCCAAAGATTTGAATGCTGGTAATTATAGCGCGGTATTCTTTGTAGACTGTAATCCGATTTATGATTCTCCGGAAGGTGCATCAGTTGCAGCTGGATTGGCTAAAGCAGGTTTGACAGTTTCTACTTCAGATCGAATGACTGAGACCGCGGCTGCTGTAGAGTATGTGGCTCCGAACCATCATTTCCTTGAACAATGGAATGATGTTGAGTTGAAAGAAGGTCACTATAGCTTGGTTCAGCCAACGATCCGACCAATCTTCGATACTCGTCAGACTCCTGAGAGCTTCTTGAAATGGGCTGGAAACTCAGTAGAGTACTACAGCTACCTGCAGGACAATTGGAGAAGCAATTTTTTCAATAGACAATCTGATACTTCAAACTTCCAGACTTTCTGGGATAAGACACTTTATGATGGTGTGTTTGAGGTAGGAGGATCTTCTAAGAATTTATCATTCGATGCGGCCGCGGCTTCAACTGCTGCAGGTAGCATTGCAATTAACTATAAGGCAGAAAGTACTCAGTATCAACTGGCTATCTACTCAACAGTAGGAATTGGAGACGGATCTCAGGGCAACAACCCATGGTTACAGGAGATGTCAGATCCGGTGACCAAAGCGACTTGGGATAACTACATCACAATGTCTCAGGCAGATGCCAATGAGCTAGGTATTTCCATGAGAGAAGGAAATACAGAAAAAGTGAACCTGACAGTTGGAGGAGAGACCATGTCAGTTCCGGTTTTGATCCAACCAGGTCAAGCAGTTGGAACGCTAGGTCTTGCATTGGGATATGGAAGAACAATGGCCGGAAGAGTTGGTAATGAAGTAGGTGTTAATGCTTATCCATTGGTAACCAAATTGGATGGAGCCAATTTCTACTCAGTACTTGCCGGTGTTAGTGTTGAAAGAACCAAAGAGTCGTACAAAATAGCTCAAACCCAAACTCACCAGACCTATATGGGGCGTGAGAATGTGATTCAGGAGGCTACTCTGGAGGAATACAAGCATGATACTGGTGCTGGAAGATGGCATCCTCATGTATATAAAGGTGGAGAATTTGTGGCACCTGGTGAGGTATCGCTTTGGAAAGGTCATGAGTACAATAACCACCACTGGGGATTGACCATTGACATGAACTCTTGTACTGGTTGTTCAGCGTGTACAGTGGCTTGTCAGGCTGAAAACAACATTCCTGTAGTAGGTAAGGAAGAGGTATTGAACAGAAGGGAAATGGCTTGGATCAGAATTGATCGTTACTACTCTTCTGCCAATCCTGAAGGAGGGAAGAAAGAGCTTGAGATTGCAGCAGACAATCCTGAAGTTACTTTTCAGCCAATGATGTGTCAGCACTGTAACAACGCTCCATGTGAGACTGTATGTCCGGTAGCTGCTACTACTCATAGTACTGAGGGACTCAACCAAATGACTTATAACAGATGTATTGGAACAAGATATTGTGCCAATAACTGTCCTTATAAAGTAAGAAGATTCAACTGGTTCAAATACCACGATAATACGCAGTTCGACAAGAACTTATCAATGAACAATGACCTTGGTAAGATGGTGTTGAACCCGGATGTTACGGTGAGAGCGAGAGGGGTGATGGAGAAATGTACCATGTGTGTACAGAGAATCCAGGCTGGTAAGTTGGCAGCTAAGAGAGAAGACAGAAGACCGGTTGATGGTGAAATCGAAATGGCTTGTGCTTCGGCATGTCCTGCAGATGCGATCATCTTCGGAGACATGAAAGATCCTGAAAGCAAAATCTCTAAAGCACTTCATTTGAAAGAAAAAGATGGTGAAGTGAAAGTAGGAGAGAAGAGAGCTTACCATGTGTTGGAGGAGATCAATGTGAATCCGAACGTGTGGTACTTCACCAAGATTAGAAACAAAGAAAAAACGGAAGCTTAATTTTTAAATAGACAAATTATGCAGGTTACTTCACCCGTAAGAACCCCATTAATTACAGGCGGCAAAACCGTTCATGATGTCACTGAAGACGTCTGCCGGCAGGTAGAGGGTAAGCCATCAAAGTCATGGCTCATGGCCTTTACTGTGGCTGGTGGTGTTTTCATCATCGGACTTTTAGCGGTTATCGCTACCCTCTGGGAGGGAATTGGAATGTGGGGATTGAACAAGACCGTAGGTTGGGCTTGGGATATCACTAACTTCGTTTGGTGGGTTGGTATTGGTCACGCAGGAACACTGATTTCAGCAGTACTTCTACTTTTCCGTCAGAAATGGAGAATGGCCATCAATCGTGCTTCCGAGGCCATGACCATTTTCGCAGTAATTTGTGCTGCGATGTTCCCGATTCTTCACATGGGTCGTCCATGGTTGGGAGCCTACTGGGCACTTCCGCTTCCAAATACATTCGGATCGTTATGGGTGAACTTTAACTCACCTCTTCTTTGGGACGTGTTTGCAATCTCAACTTATTTCTCTGTTTCCCTGGTTTTCTGGTATCTGGGACTCGTTCCTGATTTTGCTACCATTCGAGACAGAGCAACCGGAATCAGAAGAAAGATATATGGTGCGCTTAGCTTAGGCTGGGACGGGGCTGCTAAGACCTGGTCAAGATATGAGTCGGTTTCCTTGATTCTTGCAGGGCTCGCAACTCCTCTGGTACTTTCAGTACACACTATCGTATCCTTTGACTTTGCTACCTCGGTTATTCCGGGTTGGCACACCACCATCTTCCCACCATACTTCGTTGCAGGAGCGATCTTCTCCGGATTCGCCATGGTATTGACTCTGATGTTGGTGACAAGGAAAGTATTTAAACTAGAAGACTACATCACAATTGAACATATAGAACTGATGAACATCATCATCATTGTGACCGGTTCGATTGTGGGTATCGCATATATCACGGAGTTCTTTATTTCATGGTACTCAGGTGTACCTGCCGAGCAATACGCCTTCTTTAACCGTATGCAAGGTCCTTATTGGATGGCATACTGGGCCATGATGACTTGTAATGTGATTTCTCCGCAGCTGTTCTGGATCAAGAAGATCAGAACCAGTATTGCAGCAACGTTTATACTATCTATAGTAGTGAACATTGGTATGTGGTTCGAACGATTCGTGATTATCGTGACGTCACTGCACAGGGATTACCTCCCATCGTCATGGGTGATGTTCTACCCAACGATCTACGATATCGGAGTGTACTTGTTCACATTTGGATTGTTCTTCAGCGCATTCCTGTTGTTCGCCAAGTTCTTCCCGGTGATCAACATGGCGGAAGTAAAAAGTATTGTGAAATCTTCATCAGAAAAAACGGCATAAGACTATGAGTGATTCAAGAAATTTTGTTCTCGGTGTTTATGATGATGAGGACGTACTGTTGAAAGCAGTAAAGTCCGTGAGAGGAGCGGGTGTGAAGATTGATGAAGTCTACACTCCATTTCCGGTTCACGGGCTTGATGAAGAATTGGGGTATAAAAGATCACGTCTTCCCATAGCAGCCTTTATGTTTGGTGCGTTAGGAACTACGCTCGCGGTAATCATGCAGGTATGGATGCTTGGGGTAGATTGGCCAATGATTATTGGTGGTAAAAACCACGTGGCCTTTCCTGATTTCATTCCAGTGACCTTTGAGATGACAGTATTACTTGCCGCTTTTGGTATGGTAGGTACATTCCTGGTTGCCAGTGATCTAAAACCTTGGAAAGACCCTAAGATGCTTGATCTCAGAATCACAGATGACAAGCATGTAATGGCGATTGATTTGGGTAAGAACAGAGGGGTTGAAGCCGATAAAATCAACAGTATTCTGAAAGACTCAGGAGCTGTTGAAGTAAACGATAAAGAAGTAGAAGACTAAGCTAATTGATGACCATGTCAAGAAGATATAAAGCAGCTTTAGCAATCATAGCCTTGGTGTCATTGGGTGCCTGTAAGGCAGGTGGAGATGATCCGGGATTGGAATTCGCTCCTCAAATGTATCACTCAGTACCTTATGAGCCATTGACTCAAATCAAGGACAAGGATGCCGGCTCATGGTTGAGCAACCGTGAGGATGGATTAGGAGAATTTTACAATTCCAACCCGAACAATCCCTATGAACAAAATGTGTTAACTCCAGTGGAAGGAACAGTGAGAAGAACCGGAAATGGAATGTTGCCTTACCGATTGGGTAAGGATGATGTGGAGTTAGCCGCTCAGATTCCGAACCCACTTCCGGATAGTCCGGCTATTCTTGCCGAGGGCAAACGACTCTACGAATTGTACTGTGACCATTGTCATGGTAAAACAGGAAAAGCCGATGGTCCGGTTGCTCCTGTATATTTAGGAATCCCATCATATACCGCTCCGGCACAGAGAGACCTCTCAGAAGGACATGTATTCCATGTAATTACATATGGCATTAGAAGGATGGGAGCACATGGTTCTCAGCTAAGTCCTGAGAAGCGATGGAAAATAGTTAAGTATGTTAAACAGCTTCAACAGCAGTAATTTTTTAGATGATGTCAGAAGAAAGATTTGATTTTAATCCCGGCATAAGAAAGAAGATTTTCATTGCTGCAATTCTAGGAGTTGTATTAATCATTCTCGGAAATATTTTTCAGCCAAAAGGCCATGGTGAAGAGCATGGTGACGAAGGTACTCACACCGAGCAAGTAGCAGATACCGGACATGAAGAAGCCGGAGATCATGACACCGAGGGTGACCATGATCAAGGTGATGACCATGGAGCGGCAGATGCAGGACATGGTGCCGAGGCTGATGGTCATGGCGGAGGTCATGGAGAAAAAGGCTGGTTTAGCCGGTTGAAGGCTGATCTCTGGATCAACAATGTATATTTTGTCGGACTGGCACTTATCGGGCTGTTCTTCTTTGCGATTCAATACGCAGCACAAGCAGGTTGGTCGGCATATATTATTAGAGTGCCGCTTTCAATGGCGCATTGGTTGCCTTATGCAGGGGTGTTGATGATTGTACTTTTCTTCCTGGTGAAAGGAGATATTTTCCATTGGACTCACCACGATCTCTATGATCCTGCAAGTCCCAATTATGATGCATTGATTGATGGAAAGAAAGGGTTCTTCTTCGGACCTGGAATGTCGACCGATGGATTGCCAATTTTCTACCTATTGAGAATGGTGGTATTCTTTGGTGTTTGGGTATTCTTGTTCAGAAAGTTAAGGTCTCTTTCATTGGTAGAAGATGAATTGGGTGGTCATAGCTACTGGAGAAAAATGAGAAGTATCTCAGCAATCTTCCTTGTGATTTTTGCGGTAACTTCTTCAATTTCAGCCTGGGACTGGGTGATGTCAATTGACACACATTGGTTCTCTACTATGTTTGGATGGTATGTATTCGCAAGCTGGTTTGTTACAGGACTTGCATTCATTACCCTAGCGGTAGTGTTCCTCAAGGAAGCGGGATACTTCCCGAATGTGAACATGAGTCAGATCCATGATCTTGGAAAGTTTGTTTTTGCCTTCTCCATTTTCTGGACTTACATCTGGTTTTCACAGTTTCTATTGATTTACTATGCCAATATTCCGGAAGAGTCAGTGTATTTCGTTGAGCGTTTGATGAGCGACAAGTATGCACCATTCTTCTTTGCTAATATTTTCATGAACTTCTTCTTCCCATTCCTGATCCTAATGACCAGAGATGCGAAGCGTTTGTTTGTGTTCTTAAAGATTGCTTGTACCGTAGTGATTATTGGTCACTGGATTGATTTCTATCTAATGGTTACTCCGGGTACAATGGGTGAGTCTGGTCATTTCGGACTAACCGAAATGGGTACCTTCCTCGTATTTGGGTCTGCGTTTATGTTTGTGACATTGACTGCACTTGCCAAAAATGCTTTGGTACCTAAAAATCACCCAATGTTGGAAGAAGCGAAACATCACCATATTTAAAAGAGATAAAGAGAAGATATGTTCGGGTTCTATATTTTAATCGCGGTATTTCTTGTTCTGGGAATCCTTCTTTTGATTTTCAGAATTAGTCGACTGATCAATATCGTAAAGGGTTCTGACGAGAGGCGTGTGACAGGTAGCAACAATGTGAATGCTGTCTTGGGAGTGCTCTTTATGGTGATTGGCTTTGGATTGTTAGGATGGTACTCTATCCAGTACTTTGATCTATATGATCCACCGGTAGCCTCAATTCATGGAGAATTGACTGATAAATTGTTCTGGAGAACAATCAATATCATTGGTGCGGTCTTCATTGTCACTCACATCCTCCTATTTGTATTTGGCTATAAATACAGATATAAGGAAGATAGAAAAGCACTCTTCTATCCGCACAATAATCAGTTGGAATATCTATGGACGGGTGTTCCGGCCATTGTATTGACTTGGTTGGTAATCACCGGATGGTTGGCCTGGACTGATATTATGGCACCTGCGAGCGATGACGCGGAGCAGATCGAAGTGATGGGCTACCAGTTTGCCTGGTCTTTGAGATATGGTGGAATGGACAACCAAGTAGGTGACTATGACTATCGATTGATCAGCGATGCGAATGGCAACCAACATGGAATGGACTTCACTGACAGAGCGAATTTTGATGATTTCATCTACAGGGATCTTGTTATTCCAAAGGGGAGAGAAATCATTTTGAAAATCAGGGCAAGGGATGTACTTCACAGTGTTTTCCTTCCCCACTTTAGGTTGAAGATGGATGCAGTTCCGGGTATGCCTACTCAATTTAAGTTTACTGCAACCAAGACTACTCAGGAAATGAGAGACGAGCTTGGAGATCAGGAATTCAACTACGAATTGGCTTGTACCGAGATTTGTGGAAGAGGTCATTTTTCAATGAAGAAAAATGTGATTGTGATGGAACCGGAAGAATATGATAAGTGGAAAGCAGAGCAGGAATCCTTCTTGAAGAAAAATCCAGATTTTATGTCTCAAGTTCCGGACAATTTGAAGGAATTGGCAATGATTTCAACCCGAAGCAACGAATAAGAATAGGTATCCTTAACTAATACTAAGACATGGCAACAGCAGAAGCACATATTGACTCGCACGATCACCACGATCACGAGCATCATAAGGGTAACTTCATAACGAATTATATTTTCTGTACCGACCACAAGGTGATTGCTAAGCAATTCCTGATCACCGGTATTTTCTGGGCAGTAATTGGAGGGGCGTTCTCAGCAATATTCAGAATGCAACTTGGTTTCCCAGATGCAGATTTGGGATGGCTAGAACCACTTTTGGGTAAATGGATCACTCCTGAAGGAAAACTGGATCCAGAGTTCTACTTGGCTTTGGTGACAATGCACGGTACCATTATGGTATTCTTTGTATTAACGGCAGGGTTGAGTGGTACTTTTTCAAATTTCCTAATTCCACTTCAGATAGGAGCAAGGGATATGGCCTCTGGCTTTATGAATATGCTTTCATACTGGTTCTTCTTCCTTTCCAGTGTGATCATGTTCATTTCCTTATTGATAGAAACAGGTCCTGCTTCGGGAGGATGGGTGGTCTATCCACCGCTGAGTGCCTTACCACAAGCCATGCAAGGTTCGGGACTCGGTATGACTTTATGGCTCGTGGCCATGGTGTTCTTTATCGTTTCATCACTGTTGGGGGGTATCAACTACATCACTACAATCATCAACCTTAGAACAAAGGGGATGTCAATGTGGAAGTTGCCTCTAACAATTTGGGCATTCTTCCTAACCGCAATTATCGGAGTGCTCTCATTCCCGGTTTTGTTTGCAGCGGCTTTGCTTTTAGTGTTTGACCGAAGTTTCGGAACCAGTTTTTACCTATCAGAAATATATATTCAAGGTGAGGCCTTACCGAACGTTGGCGGTAGTCCAATACTCTATCAGCATTTATTCTGGTTCTTAGGGCACCCTGAAGTATACATCGTACTTCTGCCCGCTCTAGGTATTACATCTGAGATTATTTCGACAAATTCGAGAAAACCGATTTTCGGTTATAAGGCAATGGTAATTTCTATGCTGGGGATTACTGTGCTTTCATTTATTGTATGGGCACACCATATGTTCGTGTCAGGACTGAATCCATTCCTTGGATCTATTTTCATGTTCCTGACCTTGATTATTGCAATACCTTCGGCAGTAAAAGTATTTAACTACCTAACCACCTTGTGGCGAGGTAACATTGTATTTACACCGGCCATGCTATTCTCAATCGGATTGGTTTCGGTATTCATATCCGGAGGTGTGACGGGTATAGCGCTCGGTAACTCCGCTATTGATATCCAATTGCACGATACCTACTTCGTTGTGGCTCACTTCCATTTGGTAATGGGATCAGCGTCTTTCTTTGGAATGGTAGCCGGTGTGTACCACTGGTTCCCGAAGATGTTTGGTCGTATGATGGATGCGAAACTGGGGTACGTACATTTCTGGATCACTTTCGTGGGAGTGTATCTGGTGTTCTTCCCAATGCACTATATCGGTATTGCCGGGTTCCCAAGAAGATATTATTCATTCACGAATTTTGATGCATTCAGCGGTTTCACCGATTTAAATGCATTTATAAGTACGGCTGCAGCCATCACGTTTGTGGCTCAGTTTATATTCTTGTTCAACTTCATTTATAGCATCTTCCGTGGTAAGAAGGCTCCGGCTAACCCATGGAGATCAAACACATTGGAGTGGACTACACCAAGGAATCCTGGTCACGGAAACTGGCCTGGAGAAATTCCAGCGGTGTACAGATGGCCTTACGATTACAGTAAGCCAGGAGCGAAGGAGGATTTTATTCCTCAGACAGTTCCTTTCTCACAAACTATGGAGTCTAATCTTCCACATGAGAATGATGAGATTGCATTGGAGAAAGAGATAGAAGAGATGGTAGTGGATGAAACAGGAGAGCACCTCGAACACGGGCACGGAGCTCATTAAGGGCAGGCTCTTTAGGCGGTTTAGTGCCGTCACGATCATTGCAGTTTACCTGCTGATTTTAGTAGGGGGAATTGTGAGAAGTACCGGCTCAGGGATGGGATGTCCCGATTGGCCAAAATGTTTCGGGAGTTGGGTACCCCCAACAGAGGTAAGTCAGCTTCCGGAAGACTATAAAGAGATTTATTCTCAACAACGAGCTGAAAAGAATGTAAGGTTCGCCAACTACTTGACAGCTCTCGGGTTCAATGAGCTCGCTGACCAGGTGAAGAATGATCCTTCCATTTTGGAAGAGGAAGACTTCAACGCAACCAAAACCTGGACAGAATATGTGAATCGCCTGATCGGGGCGATTATCGGCATCTTGATTTTTGGAACATTCGTGTTCTCATTGAGGTACCGAAAGGTTGATAAAACGATAGTCGTTCTTTCATTTATTGCATTTGTATTGGTCGGCTTCCAAGGCTGGATCGGTTCGGTGGTAGTATCCACCAATTTACTTCAATGGATGATCACCGTGCACATGTTGTTGGCAATACTTATTGTGTTGCTATTGATCTACGTGCACTATCGATCTAAGAGAAGTATTGTTGAGGTTGAACTTCAGAATCGAAATAGAATTCAGTGGGTCGTGATTGTCTGTTTGGCGTTGAGTGTAATTCAGATCGTTCTTGGTACACAGGTAAGAGAAGCCATTGATTTGGTAGCCAAAGAACTGGCCCGATCAGAATGGATCAAGAACCTGGGGATTGAGTTTTTGATACATCGTTCATACTCCATCTTGCTATTGGGTATACACCTGTATTTGGTGTTTTTACTGATTCGCAAGGAACAGGTATCTGAGCCGTTAAGATGGCCGACATTGCTATTGATCTCGATAATTCTGATTGAGATTCTTAGTGGTGTGATTATGGCATATTTTGGTGTGCCTGCTTTTGTTCAACCAATACATCTGCTGTTAGGAACACTGATTGTAGGAGTTCAGTATTATCTGCTCTTACTGATTAGAAATAAAAAATTTAAGCTGGAAACAGCGCTATGATAACAGGCAATTCGGCAAATATTGGAATTTCAACATTGATTGCTCAGAAGATCAAGGTCTATATGGAATTGGTCAAGATGAGACTTTCTCTGTTAGTATCATTTTCTTCAGCCTTCGGTTATACGCTGGCTATGGGAGGTGCTGTCGATTGGACTCAATTAACCATGCTGTTTATTGGAGGATGGTTGATCTCAGGGGCTTCGTGTACCATCAACCAGGTTTGGGAAAAAGAATATGATGGTTTGATGAAACGGACCAAATCTCGTCCATTACCGACCAATCGAATCAGCCCGAGTGAAGCATTATGGTTTGCTGGAATGTTGACTGTTCTGGGAATATTAATTCTATTGCAATGGACCAACCCATTGACTACTGGATTGGCCGTGCTATCCATGATTTTATACAGCTTTGTCTATACTCCTCTGAAAAGAGTAGGACCTATCGCGGTATTCGTAGGCGCGTTTCCTGGTGCGTTGCCCCCACTATTGGGATGGACAGCCGCAACGGGAGATATTAATCATGCTGCATTAATCATCTTCGGAATTCAATTCATTTGGCAGTTCCCACATTTCTGGGCGATTGCCTGGGTGGCTGATGAAGACTATAAAAAAGCAGGCTTCAAGTTACTACCTGTTCAAGGAGAAAAAGACTTGAAAACCGCTTTTCAAATCATGACATACACGCTGTTCTTAATTCCCCTTGGCTTGCTGCCTACCTATTTTGGATTAACGGGGATTAATTCAGCTGTAATTGTTACAGTTTGTGGAGTGCTGTTTTTGGCCTCTACAATCAAGTTAATGAAAGATCAATCAAGGAAATCTGCATTGAGGATAATGTTCGGATCATTTCTGTACTTACCTATTGTTCAGATTGCCTTTTTGTTGGATATAGTGAAATGATGGCTGAGAATTATCAATTAGTAGAAAAACAGCCGGGCAGGCCTTTGGCCATGCACCCGCAGAAGTTCGCATTGTGGCTTTTTATAGTCACTGTGATGATGATTTTCGCTGCAATGACCAGTGCCCATATCGTACGTCAGGCCGATGGGAATTGGTTGGAATACGAGATGCCGCAAATGTTGATAGTCTCCACTGTCATCATTGTAGTGAGCAGTATATTTCTGCATTGGGGGTACATTTCAGCCAAACGAGATAACCTCGGTAACCTAAAAATTGCGATGACCTTGTCGGTGATAACGGGACTGGCATTTTTCGGAACTCAGTATACAGCTTGGGGGCAATTGGTTGATGCGGGAGTCTATTTTGTGGGTAACCCAGCAGGCTCTTTCATGTATGTGATTACCGGTTTGCATGGCTTACACTTAGTGAGTGGTGTGATTTATTTGATATATATCCTAATTTCGTCTTTGAGGTATAAAGTGCATTCAAAGAATATGTTGAACATGGAAATGTGTACAACATACTGGCACTTCCTGGGCGGATTGTGGATTTATTTGTACATATTTTTATTGCTGAATCATTAATTAAAATTTATGTCTAGTACAGCGATTTCGGTCGATAACAAAAGCCCATGGCGAGGAGGAGTAGGCCCGTTTAAGGCTAGCTATGGAAAACTGATGATGTGGTTTTTCCTGCTGTCGGATGCCTTTACTTTTTCCGGCTTATTGATCACTTATGCATTCATTCGCTTCAGTGCTTCTGCGTATAAAGGACCTGTGGATGAGTTTGTATTCTCTACTGAATACTGGCCAATCCCGGAGAAGGTTTATGAAGCATTCCCCGGTTTTCATGGTGTAGAGCTTCCATTGGTCTTCGTAGGATTGATGACCTTCATTCTCATTATGAGTAGTGTGACCATGGTATTGGCTGTGGAAGCAGGGCATAGAATGGATAAGAAAAATGTAGTGAAGTGGATGCTTTGGACCATCATTGGCGGTTTTGCGTTTTTGACTTGCCAGGCTTGGGAATGGACTCACTTCATCCATGGAACTGATACAGCAACGATTGCCGATGTGGTGGTCAACGGAATATGGATAGATAATTATGAGATATACGGGGCCAACCTGACATTCAACCAATATGGGCCACCTGCCTTTGCAGCGCTATTCTTCTTCATTACGGGATTCCATGGATTCCATGTGTTCTCGGGAGTAGTGATAAATATTATAATCTTCTTCAATGCGGCCAATGGTATGTACGAACGCAGGGGCCATTATGAAATGATTGAGAAGGTAGGATTGTACTGGCACTTTGTAGACCTTGTTTGGGTATTCGTTTTCACATTCTTCTACCTTATCTGATCTAAAGACTTTTGAATTATGGAACAAGCAACCTCTAATGTAGTAGTTCAACCAGCGGATCCGGCTAAGATCCGAGGGATATGGAAAGTAGCGTTAATCCTTGCTGTTGTAACCGCCATTGAATATGTGTTCGCCTTTACAATGGCGAAAGGGATGCTATTGAACGTCATATTCGTTTCGCTTACAATTGTGAAGGCTGGATTTATCGTAAGTGAGTTTATGCACTTAGGACATGAAGTAAGAAGTCTTATGTTTACCATTCTTCTGCCAATGATCTTTATCATTTGGTTGATCGTGGCCTTGGTCAATATTGAAGGCTCTGCTATCAAAGATGGTCGTGGTACTCAAGATGCCATGGAACCAGCAAAAACGGAACACCATGAAGATGGTGGTCACTAGTTTATAATGACATTGAATTGAAATCAGGTTGAGCAATTGGCCTGATTTTTTTATATGAAGTCTTACCAAAAAAAATCGTTGTTACTGGGAGGAATTATTCTGATTCCGGCTATCGTCTTCATCATGCTAAAACTTCTTGGTGAGAATCGATTTGATATACCGGTATACTATGTCGAAGGTGTTGCGGATACATTGAATACAGATTGTGGGAGAAGCAAAGATGCTCCCTATAAAGTGTTTACCAGACCCGCTTCTCAGGTAGTCCACAAGATCTATCATTTTGAGCCTGAAGTTACCGATGAGCTCGGTGATCGACTGGAGGAGCTGGAACGTGTGCAAGAGGCATTCCGAGAGGAGAAAGATATTCTAATGTTCTCCTTCTTGAACAGCCCAAAGATTACCCGATCTGCAGTTGATGTCTACAATGATCGCGTCAATATCAACCCGGGGTTTTGGTCGATCAGGCCAGTTGATTCACTTTCTTATACCATCTTCAAAAACTGTGAATTGGTGATGAATGATGTGGATGATCGGGTAGTGTTGGTGGATAAGGAAGAACAGATTCGAGGATATTATGATATCTCCGATCGTGAAGAAACAGATCGATTAATTCTTGAGTTAAAGATTTTACTAAGCCAGGAGAAATGAGTTCGGAGAAAAGAACCAAGTGGATAATAGGAATACTTTCGGTATTGATACCGGTGGCTGTTGCCGTGCTGCTATTTATGCCAACAAAAGTAGAATATGAGGCTGATTGGATTTACTTCCTGCCGCATCTGATCGGAATGATCAATACGGCCACAGCGCTTTGTTTGATCATTGCCTTGGTAATGGTGAGAAAAAAGCGGATCGAATATCATCGGCTTTTCATGACCCTCGCTTTTATCTTGGGCGCCATATTTCTTGTGGTGTATATCACCTATCATTCGACTGTGGAGTCGACTCCGTTCGGAGGTGAAGGAATGGTCCGGAGTCTTTACTATTTCTTTTTGTTATCACACATTCTGCTTTCAATTGGTGTAGTGCCTTTGGTACTATTGTCGTTCAACCATGCTTTGAAAGGAAGAATTGATAAGCATAAGAAAATTGTAAAATTCACTTTTCCCATTTGGCTGTACGTCTCTATATCTGGGGTAATCGTTTATTTAATGATCAGCCCTTATTACCAGTTTTAGTGGTTAATACCATGTTTGTATAGTAACTTTGTCATCAATGAGAAGAATACTAAATCGAGGATATTGGATGTTGATGCTCTTGGCAGTGCAGGCGCACTTGGCTTGGGCACAATGTGCGATGTGTCGAGGTTCTGTAGAGTCGAGTGTTGCAGCCGGAGATACTTCCATGGCAGCGAACTTAAATCTCGGTATTCTTTACCTCTTTTTTGCGCCTTACGTTCTTTTGGGAACGCTGGCTTATTTCTGGTACCGAAGCAGTAAACGTAATGGCAAAAAAATCGGTCGGTCGGGCTATAGCATTGGGTAAATGCCCTCAGTGTCACGAGGGAGACTTATTCAAGTCCAAACCATATAACCTTAGAAAATTCACGCAAATGCACGAAACCTGCCCAAATTGTGGGGTGCAGTATGCTCGTGAGCCAAGATTTTTTGAAGGTGCCATGTATGTGAGTTATGCTATCTCAGTTGCCTTGTTTCTGACTGTTGCCTTTACGATTTATTTTCTATTCGGGCGGCAGCCGACATATGTATTTATGACCTCGATCATCGTGGCAGTAATTTTGCTTTATCCTCTTCAACTCAGGTACTCACGAATTCTTTACCTCTATGCTTTTGGCAACCTGAAGTACAAGGAGCCAGTAGTAACTGATCAAAATAATTAGTACTTTATATCACCTCTAGAGGGTTTTTTAAGGTTTTTCAGTGCTCAGAAAAATACTTTCATTGCATGGTTATCTCATTGCCAGTCTGTTGTTGCTGACTACGGCTTTGGTGATTGACGAGTCTATTTTCTCTGATCAAAAGAGAAGAGTCAATAGTCAAGAGACAATATCTGCTAACATTACCAAGGAAGTTCAGCGATTAGATGAACAGCTTAGTCAAGTGGCCGATAGAGCAGTCGTTGACCTCCATCGACTCTTTAATCGTATGGAGCCAAGTGAGTCGCTCCCTTACTTCATTTATGTGGATGGGCAATTAGCCTATTGGTCGACAAGTCGGTTTGTTCCAAGGTATGGCTTGGTTGATGGATCCTATTTGTATCGTCATGTCAACATCAAGAGTGGACAGTATCTAATCAGAAGAAGAGTTTTCAACAGCACGAACAATCAGTTGGTAGAAATCTTTGGATTTCTCCCCTTAAGCGCAAATATCCCAATAGATAAGGCATTCAGGTCGAATGGGCTAAACTCAAGAATATTCGGCAACACTGATTTTGAAATATCCGATCTCCGGAAACCTGCCACAGACAAAGACATTGAATCACGAGAAGGAATATTCCTTTTTTCTGTGGAAGGGCCATCACAGATGAAGATTCATTATCCCAGATATGAAACCTTTATATTCATCTTCTACCTGATCATTATCTCACTGTTTATTACTGGAATATTCAAGTATGCGCGAATAATGAATTCACAAGCGAAGCCATGGTTGGGTATAATAACTGTTACGACTGGTTTGATATTGGTCAGAATGATCTTGCTTCGCTACGAATACCCCAGAAGTACATTGGATATTCCAATCTTTGATCCGGCATTTTATGCGGCCTCATGGTGGCAACCTTCTCTGGGAGACCTTCTTTTAAATGAGATACTGCTACTTACAGTTACTATCTATTCCTTACGGCAGCTGGCTAAAAATCGAGTGGTCCTTAAGTCACCCTCCTGGGGCTCAATATCAGTGATAATACTGGCCTCACTTGGAGCACTTGCTTATCACATCATTCAGCTAGACTCCATTATGGATAATTCGCAATGGTCATTGGATATCTCCAAGGACATTTCCATTGACATTATGAAGCTGATCAGCTATCTGGCACTTTTTATCAATGGAGTAGTCTACTTTTTGGTTTCTCAATATGCTTTAGCTGCTTGTGAAAGATTCAAAAGAAGAAATCTAATTGCAGTTTTGTTTGCGTTGCTTTTTGTTGTCGCGGGTGCGATGGCATACTTAACCAATTCCGTCTGGTTCACTGCATTGGCACTTCATGCTTTTTATCTCTTTGCTATCCATAGCCTAAGTCTTGCATCGCATGTGAACAAAGCGAGTTATCAGACTTTTTTGTATTTCTTTATTACTGCCTTTATTCTTGGGTTTGTTCATACTTATACACTTACCGAACATATTAAGCATACTGAAATTCAGGACAAGAATGAATTGGCTACAGAATTGCTTTCCGAAAATGATGTGACGGGCGAATTCCTACTTCAAACAGTCAAGCAAAATATTGAGCAGGATATTCTGATTCAGACAAATATCTCTAGCCCATTTTCTCCTAAGGATTTAATACGTCAAAAAGTGAGGAGATCTTATTTGGGTGATTACTTTGATAAATATGATATCGAAGTACTGTTGTTTAGTGGGAATGGAAGACCAATAAACAATGACTTCATTGTTGACTATCAGACACTTTTGGAGGTGTATGGAAAGGAAGAATACAAAACGGGATTCAATTCACTATTTTTTGTAAAACAAGAGTTTCCCACTCCGTTTACTCAATATTATCTGTTTACCGAAATCAAACGATATGATGTTACGGTGGGCTATATAGTAATCAAGTTGGATCGCCAGCAGCGACTTGCCAATAGCATTTTACCTCAGCTTTTAGTGGAAAGTGGAAATGGTAGATCTGATCTTAAAAAATTCGACTATGCCCTTTATCGTGGTGGTGAAATTATCAGTGCTTATGGCAACTTCAATTATGCCCGTGACTTTACCTTTCAGGGACAAGACATGGATCAATTGAAGAGCGTTGGGGTCAAACAATCCGGATATCGACATTTGGTGATTGACGGAAAGACGAGCACAGAGTATTATGTGATTAGTAGTCCAGTATACCCGAGACGTTTCGTGGTGACCAATTTTTCAGTGTTCTTTCTCTTTTTAGTAGGGCTGATCATCTTGTTTTTCCTAATTAACGCAATCATCTATAATGCGCAGAGAAGAGGTGTGAGTATTTCCGCTAAAATTCAATTACTGCTCAATTTCGCCTTCTTTTTACCTTTGATCATCGTTAGTATCGTAGTACTTAGACTGGTGAATAACACCGTCCAGCGCAATATTGAAGCAGAGTATCTTAACAGCACTGAAAGTGCCGGAAATAACCTAATCGTCCCCCTTCAGGAGTTTTTAAATGGTCAAAGTGAAACTAACCTGACTCTGGAAAAACGTGTCACAGAGATCAGTCAATATTCTCAGGCGGATATCAACTTATATAATACCTCAGGCAGGTTAATTGCGTCCAATCAAAGTCTCATTTTCGAGAACCAGATTTTATCACCATTTGCCAACCCCAATGCAATGGAGCTGTTGGTAGAGAATGGTGCCAGTAAAGAACTGTTCGATGAATTTCTGGGTAATCTTACCTATCAGGCCACTTATTATGCCATAAAGTCACCAGGTGATAATGCACTGCTTGGAATTGTGAGCATGCCTTTCTTTGAATCGGAAGGACAGCTGAAAAGGCAACAAACGGAGATAGTCTCAAATATTCTCAACTCGTTCACCTTCATCTTTGTGATTTTTGTGTTTCTATCCTTTCTGGCCTCGAGAATGCTCACCTATCCATTCAAATTCCTTACTCAAAAAATCAAGACCACGACTTTTTCTCAATACAATGAACCCTTAGAATGGTCAGCTGATGATGAGATTGGGTTGATGGTTAAGGAATACAATCGAATGTTGATCAACCTGGAAAAGAGTAAAAAAGCGCTTGCACTGAGTGAAAAGGAGAGTGCCTGGAGGGAAATGGCTCAGCAGGTCGCACACGAGATCAAGAACCCGTTGACACCGATGAAACTCAAGCTTCAGCATCTGCAGAGGGTGTTGACAACTGGAAAAGAAGACCTTAGTGAGGACTATAAGAAGCCAATTGAGAGTTTACTTAATCAGGTAGAAACACTAAGCGATATAGCCACATCTTTTTCTTCATTTGCTAAAATGCCGGTACCATTAAGTGAGAAACTGGACTTGGCCGACACATTGAAGAAAGCCGTACGCCTGTTCAGCCAGGATGATGTGCAGATCAGAGTGAACGTGCCTAAAGATCCAATTTGGGTCGAAGGGGACGAAAAGCTGCTGGGTCGAATTTTCAATAATCTCATTCTTAATGCACAACAGTCCGTGGAGGAGGATTCCAAGCCTGAATTGGAAGTGGAACTAGTGCTTACACCCACAAAAGCCAGGGTTGTGGTCAGTGATAATGGATCCGGTATTCCTGACGACATTAAAGACAAAATATTTATTCCTAAATTTAGTACTAAAGAGAAAGGGTCTGGAATTGGTTTAGCGATAGCCAAGAGAGGTGTTGAACATGCGGGAGGCAGCATCTGGTTTGAATCTGAACCAGGGAAGGGTACCACCTTTTATTTGGAATTTCCACTAATGGATTGATTTTGCTTCGGGCCACCTTAGTACTTGTAGTCTTAACTTGCTTTCATCTAAATAGCCGTGCTCAAGGCTCCGGTGAAAAATGTTTATGGATTTCCGATTTTGATTCACCCATAACGCTGGATTCGCTCACCGTTTTTCCTCAAAGCATAAGGATTGATAAGCCTGAGGGTATTCAGATTGACTTTTCATTAGACCTCTCTCAGAATCAGATTACTGTATCTCGAATTCCAGGTATTGACTCGATTAGAGTTTGTTTCAAAACACTTCCTTATGACTTGCACAGCCCGAAAGCGAATAGAACACTTGATATATACGATTCGGCAGCCTCATTTAAGGACATTCCTTTGTACACCGAACAGTTGGACGTGATTCAAAGGGAAGAGATCTTTAAAACGGACAACATCACGAAGACAGGAAGTATAACCAGGGGAATATCGTTCGGTAATCGGCAGGATGTTTTCGTGAACTCCAATCTTAACTTACAGATGGAAGGTCAACTGACAGAAAATGTCAACCTTCGTGCAGTAATAACCGACACCAATATTCCCTTTCAACCCGAAGGCAATACTCAGCAGATTCAGGATTTCGATAATATCAATGTGGAACTATACAATGATAATTTCTCACTACTTGCGGGGGATGTGGTGTTGAAAAAGAGAGATTCCGATTTTCTGAGATTTTATAAGAACGTTCAAGGTTTTCAGTTCAACACTAAATATAAACTACCCAACGGGTTCAACGCTGAGACCACTATGGCAGGATCAGTAGCCAAGGGAAGGTTCAACTCCACTTTAGTAGAAGCCATTGAAGGCGTTCTAGGACCATACCGACTTCGGGGACCGAATAATGAACGTTTTATTATCGTGATTGCAGGAAGTGAGCGTGTTTTTCTTGATGGCAAGCAATTGGTAAGAGGCTTTAACAATGATTATGTGATAGACTACAATCTGGGGGAGATCACATTTACCAATAGAGTGCTCATCACTAAGTTTTCCAGAATAAGGGTCGACTTTGAATTCTCTGATCAGAATTATTCAAGGTCAATTTTTAGAGCAAGTCATTACCAATCCAACGAGACACTTGAATTGGCATTCGACTACTATAGCGAAAAGGATAATCGAAACAGACCATTACTTGCCGATCTTAGTCAGGAAGATATGATTGCCCTGGCCAGGGCTGGCGATGATTTAAACAACGCATTTACTACCAGAGCAGATAGTGTTTCATTCAATCCCGACTTGGTCCTTTATCGAAAGACCGTAGGAATGGACAACATAGGTGGATTTCATGATATTTTTCAATATTCCACAAACCCGGATAGTGCATTCTTCAGGGTGCAGTTTACTGAAGTAGGAGTTGGAAATGGCAATTACATCTTGTTGAACTCGACTGTTAACGGTCGAATCTACGAATGGATTGCTCCGGTAAACGGTGTTCCTCAAGGCAATTACGAACCCATCTCCTTGTTGAACGCTCCGAATCAAAAAAGCATGTTTACTATCGGAGGAGGGCTGAAATTGAACGAGCATGATGAGATCAGGGTGGAAACTGCCTTTTCCAAAAACGACCTGAACTTGTTCTCCGATCTCGATAGTGAGGATGACAACGGGTTGGCTTATAAGGCTAGGTTCAACTCTGCTAACCGTCAGGTCAGCTTCGCCAAAGACTATGTGTTTAACGCAGGACTTTCGTATGAATACAATTCTGCAGAATTCTCCTTTATCGATCGTGTTCGATACATAGAATTTGATCGGGATTGGAGTTTTAATCGAACCGAGTTTACCGAGAATTTCAGTGAGAACATTATCAATCTAAATTTTGGGTTAAAAAAGGACGAACGAAATACATTGGACTATCGGCTTGTAAGTAGAAAAAGGGGGGAAGCAGTCAATGGGTTTCAGCATTATCTTACACTAAACAAAGAACTCGGCAACCTTAACATTGCTTCAGACCTATTTGCTATGAATAACGACCAGACAAATGTCACCTCTGGCTGGACTCGTCTGAATCTCGACCTTTCCCTGAACTGGAGTTGGATTGTGCCCGGCTATCGTTATAGCCTCGATCGCAATGAAGTGCGTAACGATCTTGACAACAGTGTCATTCGAACTGCAATGAATTTTTCTGAACACAATTTCTATCTAAGAAGCAATCCGGCAAAGAATTCAATTTTCGGTCTTGAATACCAGCTCCGAGAAGACCGATTGCCTATCAATGGGGTTTTGGTCAATAATAATCGATCTGAAACCTGGAACGCAAATTATAAAACCAGAATTGATGATACTCAGGACATAAACATGGTATTTATCTATCGTAATCTTGAGAATTTGATGGTTGAAGGTGAAGGGAGAAATGACGAAACCATTATGGGTAGATTGGATTGGAATGGAAGATTCTGGAAAAATTCAATTCGCTCCGAATTGACCTATTCTTTGGCCAATAGCAGAGAGTTGAGGCGTGAGTTCATATTTATTCAGGTACCAACAGGTGAAGGAACGCATACCTGGCGAGATGACAATGGAGATGGAGTTCAGGATTTGAATGAATTCTATATTGCCATTAATCCGGACGAAAAGAACTACGCGAAAATATTTGTCCCGACAGATACCTATGAAGAGGCGTTCAATACCAACATCAGTTATAGATTGAATGTGCGTTTTCCCAATGAATGGGGAAATGCCGGGGGGCTGAAAAAATTCCTTTCTCAAGTATCTAACAATACATCCTGGACACTGGATTCGAAAATAACAGATGATGACCTGAGTAACCGGTTATGGCCAGTGGGTGGCCGTGTTGCCGAAGAAGAAATTCTGGCTTCAAGAGAATTGTTCCGGTCCACAATATTCTTTAATAGATCAGCAGCAGCGTTTGGCGCAGATATTGGTATTAATAATGCCGAAAATAAACAGTTGCTTTCCAATGGGTTTCAACAGAATCGTAACCGTGATATACGACTACACACCCGATGGAATTTCCAACGTAGGTTTAACTTTGATCTCACCTATATTGAGTCGAGGAGAGTAAGCACTTCTGATTTTCTGACTTCCAGAAACTACTTGATCAACGGGGTTACATACCAGCCATCTATGGCGTGGCAACCTAATTCCTATTTCCGTTTAACGACTACCTATTCCAGGAAAGAAAAGTCAAATGATTTTGAAGCGATTTCGAACGAACAAGCAAAAATCAATGAGTTGTCATTGGATTTGAGATTCACTCGAGCAGCAAAGAGTTCGATTAACGCTTCTTTTAATTTCATCGATATCGAATTCACGGGAGATGAAAACAGTCCGATTGGCTATGAATTGTTGGAAGCACTTCGGCCAGGGAGCAACTACACCTGGAACATGAATTGGCAACAGAAACTTGGTAGCGGTTTGCAATTGACGTTGCGCTATGATGGTAGGAAATCAGGGAGCAACCGTACCATTCATGTAGGTCGGGTACAGGTGAGTGCTCTATTTTGACCTTAACATTTCATTAACCCATAGGCATCCACCTTTTTCCTTATTTGCATAGGACAATTCTTAAAAGGAAATTCATCATGCAAAAACTCAAACTCTCATTAGTGGTCATCTTGATGTTGATTGCAACAGATCTCAATGCCCAAAAAGACTTGGATAAAATAATTGTTGATCAAGATTGGATGCAGAAGCATCTCGATGACAAAAATCTGGTAATACTACAGGTGACAGGAGCCAAGGAATTCGAAGAAGGACATATCCAAGGGTCACAGCTTATCAACCCTCCAGAGTATACACAAGTTGTGGGCGATCTCTACTGGGAAATACCGGAAATAGATTCGCTAGACAAGGCACTTCGAAGCAAAGGAATATCCAATAAATCCAAAATCGTTCTGGTGCATGGAGGAAATGGTCATGCCGTGACATTCAGGCTTTATTTCACTTTGGATTATTTTGGACTGTCAAAAAATACGGTCATTCTGGATGGGGGTTTAAAAGGCTGGAAGTTCAAGAACCTACCGGTGACCACCGAAGCAATGGTGAATGAGGTAGTACCTGAAGGTAACCTTAGACTCAAACCTAATCCTTCAATTAAGGTGGATAAGGACTATGTAAGAGCAAATGTAGGCAAGGGAAAGACGAATGTGATCGATGCCAGAAGGCCAAATTATTATGCGGGAGACGAAAAGGGCAATTATACAAGGGGAGGACATGTGGCAGGTGCTGGCAATGTCTGCTGGCTTGATATCGTAGATGAAAACCTGTTCATGAAGGATACTAATACGCTAAGAGCTTTGTATGAATCTCAAGGAGTAAACAAGAAAGATGAAGTAGTCGCTTACTGCCATGTGGGGCTTCGCGCCTCTGTGATTTACACTGTGGCTAAGGGCTTGGGCTACAAGGCCAAATTATACGATGGATCTTATAATGAGTGGGACGGATTGGGAGAAGAGTATCCTTCCAAGGATGGTAGAGACAAGTAAAGGCTTTCTTAGAATCACTTTGTTGGCCGCATTCTACTTTCTTTTGACCACCAAAAGAAATCGAGCTAGCGAGATTCATGAGTGCCTGAAGCAATGGATTTCGAATAAAGTAGCAAAGAAAAAGTAGCCACCATCAAACCATCGAGGAGCCATCTCCTTGCTATGGCACGATTAATACTGTCGATGGTCACGCTGACGCTGGACCTCAGCCCTCTTTTGGGAAATTTTTGAATTAGCTTAGTTCTCTGAACCTACGCATCATATTATTGGCGAAGACAAAATCATCTAATTCCTGAACCCCGGAATGGATGATATCTTCATTGTTACCTTCCCATAGTTTGTGGCTGTTGCAAATGAAAAGGATATATTCTCCAATCTCCATTACGGAATTCATATCGTGCGTCACAATGATAGTTGTGATATTGTACTCATCCGTAATTTCTTGAAGCAGTCGGTCAATCTGAATAGATGTTTGAGGGTCAAGACCGGAGTTTGGCTCATCACAAAAGAGATATTTGGAATTGTTTACAATCGCCCGGGCAATTCCTACCCTTTTTTGCATGCCACCACTAATTTCTGAAGGCATTCTCTTATTGGTATTTTCTAACTTAACTCGCTTCAAACAGAAATTGACCCTATCTAATTTCTCTTCCTCTGACATTCTGGTCAGCACATCAAGTGGGAACTTTACATTCCGTTCCACATTCATGGAATCAAATAATGCACCCCCTTGAAAGAGCATGCCTATCTCTCTTCTTATTTCCGTTTTTGTATCACGATCTGCATTAATGAAATCTCTGCCGTCATACAAAATGTCTCCCGAATCAGGTTGGAAAAGGCCAACAATATTCTTCACCAAAACGCTTTTACCGGAACCACTCGCACCGATAATCAGGTTGGTTTTACCAGGCTCGAATCTACTTGAGATATTCTTGATCACGGTTTTTCCTTCAAAGGATTTGCATATGTTGGAGATCTCAATCATTTAGTTCAGGAGTAATTGTGCTAATAGAAAATCACCAAATAGAATTGCAATACAACTCACTGTTACTGCTTTTGTACTTGCCTGACCTACTTCGAGAGCCCCACCTTTGGTATAGTATCCCATAAAGGCGGAAATTGAAGAGATTGAAAACGCAAATACCAAGGACTTAATAATGGCGAACGTGCCAATAAAAGGATTGAACTGGGTGGTCAATCCTTGCACATAATCAACAGGTGCCACAACGGCAGTTACCTCGGCAGCAATATAACCCCCGGATATACCAAGAAAAGCAGCCATTACTACCAACATTGGATACGTGATCAGCGTGGCGAGGATTTTAGGCAAAACGAGGTAGGAGACAGAATTGATTCCCATCACCTCCAGGGCATCAATTTGTTCTGTAATCCGCATAGTACCCAGGTTACCGGCTATGCTGGAACCCACTTTACCGGCAAAGACAATTGCCGTAATTGTAGGTGCCAATTCTGAAATAACAGTCTCCCTTACAATAAGCCCGATGACAGAATCAGGGATAAATGGGCTAACAATGTTGTAAGCCGTTTGAAGCATGGTCACTGCTCCTATAAAAAGGGATATAATAGTAACGAGGACAATGGAATTCCATCCTACATAAATACATTCGTCAAAAGTCAGCCTTACATAGGTTCTGAAAGACTCAGGGTTCCTGAATAAAGCACCCAGAAACATAATATACTGACCTACTCTGCGCATGTATTAGATTAACTTGACCCGCTCCGAATATTGACCAAAGCGAATGGTTATATTGCGGTAAAATAACAAAACTTGGGTGAAATCATTCCTTGAATCTTCATTTAAAGGATTGATCATTCTCCCTCATACTTAACGGCAAATCCCTAAATTATTACCAATCAATGAATAAGCTCGCAGTCATCACCGGTGGAACCAAAGGAATTGGAAGGGCTACTGTAATGAAATTTCTTTCAGAAGGATTTGATGTGGTCACTTGTGCCAGGAAACAGGCTGATTTGGACAACTTGGTTTATGAGGTGAAATCCAGCTTCTCCAGCGCAAGAATTTGGGCAGAGCAAGCTGATTTGTCAAAGAAGGATCAAGTGCTTGGCTTTGCCGACTTCATAAAGTCTTTGAACAAGCCTGTAGATGTATTGCTAAACAACACCGGGGTTTTCTTCCCAGGATCAGTTCATAATGAAGAGGAGGGAAACCTCGAATTGATGATTGAGACTAACCTTTACAGCGCCTATTACCTTACCCGGGCACTGATTGAAGGAATGATAGCCAACAAATCTGGTCATATCTTCACAACGGGTTCGATAGCCGGTATACAGGCCTACGACAATGGAGGCAGTTATTCAATCTCAAAGTTTGCGCTACTTGGTTTCACCAAGGCCCTGAGAGAAGAAATGAAACCACATGGTGTTAGAGTAACTTCAATTCTACCTGGTGCTACCTATACGGCAAGCTGGGAAGGTGTGGATCTGCCAGAGTCGCGTTTCATGAAAGCCGCAGATATCGCAGATACCATTTTTGCTGCGTATTCCTTGTCACCTCATACGGTATTGGAGGAAGTAATACTAAGGCCTCAACTGGGCGATATTTGATCAATTATTCGGTTACTCTTGTGGTAAGCTCAATCGTATAACCATCGGGGTCCTTGATATATAAGGAATGACAATAGTAGTGATCTTCCAGAGAGAATTCAATTCCTTTATGATTCAATGACTTTTTGAAAGTCTCGAAACTATTGTTGTCTACATTGAAGGCAATGTGTATTCTGGAGTTTATATAATCTAAATCATCATCACTTTTTTTGGGGAATATGGCAATTCCGGATTCACCCGCAGTCATCATATAAGGAGCTTCCCCCCAATTATTTGGATCATTGAACCGAGAGAGGCCAAGAACATTTTCATACCAAACGGCAGATTTTTCCATATCACTGACCCGAATAGCGACATGATCAAGAAAGTTAATTCTCATAGGGGAGTGTTTAAGTCATTCCAAAATAACATTTTTAGTGCATTAGGGTTAACTTTGAAGCAATCAATACCCTGAATGGATACATCGATTTCTCTTGCTAGGCAATACTGTAACAGCTTGGTCTCTTATAGTCGAAGAAAGACTATTCCTGTAACTATTGGAGATGTAATTGTAGGAGGTGACAATCCCATTGTGGTCCAGTCAATGACTACCGTGGATACTATGGATACCTTAGGTTCGGTTGAGCAATCCATTCGGATGATAGAGGCAGGTTGTGAAATTGTGCGAATCACTGCACCTAGCTTGAAGGAAGCGGAGAACCTACGAAATATCAAAGACGAGCTAAGAAAGCGAGGATACAAAACGCCTCTGGTGGCTGATATTCATTTTACACCAAATGCCGCTGAATTGGCTGCCAGGATTGTTGAAAAAGTCAGGGTGAACCCGGGGAATTACGCTGACAAGAAGAAGTTCGAGAATATAGAATTTACCGATGCTACCTATCAGGCGGAATTAGAAAGAATAAGAGATCGATTTTTACCACTGGTTAGAATCTGTAAAGAAAATGGGACGGCCATGCGGATCGGGACTAACCATGGTTCACTGTCCGATCGAATTATGAGCCGATATGGTGATACCCCACTTGGAATGGTTGAATCAGCACTGGAGTTTCTCCGAGTTTGCGAGGAGGAAAACTATCATGAGATCGTTCTTTCCATGAAAGCCAGTAATACGCAGGTAATGGTCCAGGCCTATAGACTACTGGTTCAAAAGATGGAGGAGGAAGGCATGAAGCCTTATCCGCTTCACCTTGGAGTGACTGAAGCTGGAGAAGCAGAGGATGGAAGAATAAAGTCAGCAGTTGGTATTGGGACTTTATTGGAGGATGGTTTAGGCGATACTGTCAGAGTCTCTTTGACAGAAGAACCGGAGCTTGAAGCACCTGTGGCTCGAAAGCTGATAGAGCGTTATGATCATCGGTCAGGACATGATAGCATTTCAGAAATCAGCGATAGTCCGGTGGACCCCTATCGTTATCACAAGAGAGAAACCAGGGAAGTGGTCAACATCGGGGCACGAAACGTACCACGTGTTATTGCCGACCTGAGTGGGCTCGAGAACCCGGATTACAGAGACCTTAAGAGCATTGGTCATTTTTACCTTCCTGAACCTGATAAATGGCGAATGAACGATCAGGGTTGCGACTATGTCTATTCAGGAGCGGCCCCTATTCCCTTTATGCTCCCCAATGGCTTGAGGGAAATAGTTGATTATCCTACCTGGAAGGAATTAAAAGACAAAACCAACAAACACCCTCTTTATTCCTTTGATCAGCTTTTAACAGCTGAATCGAGTGATGATGAGGTGAACTTTCTCAGACTTAATGCCGATCAGCTTACCGAGGAAGTTATGATGGTGTTGGAGGCATCCAACCTTGTTCTGCTTCTTGAGACAACAAATCGGCACGCCATGCCGGCTTTGAGGAGGTTCTTCTTTGAGCTAGAAAAAAGGAAACTCTATACGCCAGTGATCATTGTGAGAAACTATGAAATTGGTGACGAGGAAGAATTCTTGATCCATGGATCTACAGATATTGGTGGATTATTGATTGATGGATTTGGTGATGGTATTATGCTCGAAGCCAGTGAATTTAAGGACAAGTCGGATCTACTTAACGATTTGAAAATTAAGAACGAGACGGGATTTGGTATTCTACAGGCGGCCCGTACACGAATGACCAAAACTGAGTATATTTCTTGTCCATCTTGCGGTAGAACGCTTTTTGATCTTCAGGAAACGACAGCAATGATTCGTCAAAGGACTGACCATTTAAAAGGGGTGAAGATTGGAATTATGGGATGTATTGTCAATGGTCCCGGAGAAATGGCGGATGCCGACTATGGCTACGTGGGTTCAGGCAAAGGAAAAATCACCCTTTATAAAGGGCAAGAAGTTGTGAAAAGAGGGGTGCCTTCCGAAAATGCTGTAGATGAATTGATTGAAATAATAAGAGAAGACGGGCAATGGGTAGAGCCTGAGCTAGTATTGGAAGAAAATTAAGGAATGATGTCAGAGGAAAATAAAACACAGAAAGAGGAGAAAATGCCAGTGAAAGAGTATTTCAACTTTGGGGAAGTGCTTGGCTATTATTTCAGAAAGAAGGACACGAATCGACCTAAGAATTTCAACTTGAAAATGATGCATGGCATCAATAAGATTTCCATGATCATGTTTCTTATTGCCTTGATTGTCATCATCGCTCGATTTATTTCCCGCATGTAATGGAGCTTGACGAACTCAGAGATTATTGTTTAGCAAAAAAAGGAGTGACTGAAGGAACGCCTTTCGGACCTGATACGCTGGTATTCAAGGTGATGAACAAGATCTTCGCAATAACAGGCATAGACGATTATGAGTTTGTCAACCTCAAATGTGATCCGGAGTATGCCATTGAACTAAGAGAGCGTGAAGTAGGCATCAAGCCCGGCTGGCATATGAATAAGCAGCACTGGAATTCAGTGTTTGCCAATGGAACCGTTTCCATCTCACTTTTTAAGGAACTGATTGATCATTCCTATGATCTTATTGTAAAAAGCTTGCCTAGAAAGGTACAAGAGGAGTGGGCTCAACTCTGATTGAGGCACCTAAGTCTGCCACTGTAAGGTTTGCTCTTTGATTGGGTTTTCGAATGGGGTTTTTTCCTCCTGACATTTTTCATACCGTGTTCGAATAGCATTGTACCATTTGGCTTGGGTGTCAGGATCACCCATTAACATTAATGGTGGGTTATTCAATAAGCCTTCCTTTAGCTTCTTGAACACATCAATATCTTGTTGGATAAAGGTTCGCGCAAATTTGTAGAAAATGGGTTTGAAAGCTTTTATCCACTTGATATCTGTATAGATGAACTGAATCAATTCGGTCTTGTCCTCATTAATAGGAGTGAGCGTGGTCATGACCAGGATATCATTGTCACCTACCTTGATATGCTCGATCCGGATACCTGGAATTTGAAAACTTATTTCCGTAGTCTGCTCTTTCTTGAGGAGTTTGTAAGCGGCCGAGTTTTTGGAAGGCTCATGGCGCACCATAGTGAATCCGAGATGAGAGGGAGCGAATTTTTTTGTTTTCAGTTTAAGGTTGTTCTTTTTTCTGAAGAACCAAGCCTGGTGAACGAAAGGGACGTGAGCTGGGTCGATCAATCCAATGACAGAGTGGTCCAGGCTGCAATCCATAAAACCAGCCGTCACAAAATCGAATTGCTTGTCTGCTGAAAGTGGAAAATGTGGAAACAACGATTCATCCATTTCTTCCGGCTTGCGCATGTCTCGGGGCAAATAGATCATGATAAGGCCGTGAACCTCTCTTATGGGGTAGTAGGGAGCACGAACCTTACTAATGTCTAGTTTAGAGTCTGGCGGAAGGGCTGGTATTTTGGAGCAGACACCATCGGTTTTGAATCGCCAACCATGGTAACAGCACTCAATCTCTTTCCCATCAAAATTCCCGTACGTCAACGGGATTCCACGATGAGGACATTGATTGCGGAGCGCAAATGCCTTCCCATGTTCATCACGACCAAGGAGGATTTTTTCACTGTCAATTTCTTTTTCTATGGTTTTGCCTCTCTGAAGTAAGCTGCCATGGCAGGCTACATACCAAATATTCCTAAGGTTCTTCGATTTGACAGTACTCATTGACTTAAAAAATAAAGCACAAACTTAATCAGAATGAGGTGAGGAGTGAAATATCAGAAAGTGATTAATATCAGTTTCCTTCAACCAATTGTATTTGAACGATGGGGATTTCATGGCCGATGTGTTGTTAATCTAACAAAAATCCGTCAAATCAAACTTTGTACGCTATTGTGTCGTTGATTCGCCAGCGATAATACCATTCATTTATGGGATTGTATCTTAATACTTACGTTGTTTTTCTAAGGTTTAATAAATCGCTTTACCACTCCATAAGTATCTCCCTGTGTTATAAGGACAAGGTAAAGACCAGAAGAGAGTTGCCTGACATCAAATCGTTTTTCGAACACCTTTTGATTCTTTTCAAAACTACCACCAAGGATTTTCTCTCCGGTCACTTTCACAAGTCGAATATTAACTTGTTGGTAGATTTCGTTGTCCAGAACCACTTTTAATTCTGAATCGCCCGGATTGGGAGAAATCGTGATGGAATTTGAGACTTCCTCCAAGTCGATGCTGGTAACCATGGAAACTTCTACCGTGATTTCGAATATATCACTGTCTACTATACCGTCATTTACAGTAACTGGAACTAAAAGATTTCCCACAAATTCAGAATCCGGGGTAATGGTGTTATCATCCACCGTATAATTATCTCCGTCCATGACGGTCAGAGTGAAATCATCAGGGTAGGTGTTGTCGGGGTCTGTTACGGATAAGTCGGTCAATTCTATCGTTAAAGGAGTCTCAGAGTCAGTAGTTAACGTCCTTGTGGTTCCGGTAATGATTGGCTTGACGTTTGAGACGACAGCTATTGCTGCTTCAAAGGTATCGCTATCCAGGTTTCCATCATTCACTTTTACCGGTACTGTCAGATTTCCCTCAAATCCAGCGGCTGGAGTTATAGTATTTCCATCCAAAGTATAATTCTCTCCTTCTAAAACAATTAAGGTAAAATCATCAGGATACGTATTGTCTGGGTCAGAAACCGCAAAATCGGGAAGTTCGAGAGTAATCGAAGTTTCAACTAGGGTTGATAATTCTCCGGCTAAGCCCGTGATGACCGGTTTGTCATTTACCGGTGTGACTGAAATTGGAAGGGTAAACTGTTCACTGTCCAGTTCTCCATCATTCACCGAAACTACGACACTCAAATCACCATTAAAATCAGCAGAAGGGGTGATTAGAGCGCCTTCGAAGGTATAATTACTCCCTTCAAGAACAGACAACGAGAAGTCTTCCGGGAAATCATTGTCCGGGTCATCCACCGTCAGATTTGCCAACGTTATTTCAATTGGAGTATCTTCAGGTGTGGACAACTCTTCTGTAATCCCTGTTATCTCAGGTGCATCATTGACGGGCAAGACACTGATTGGCAGGTCAAAAACCGGACTGTCATCTTCTCCATCATTAACCTTTATCTTCACAACTAGATCACCATTAAAGTTACTGGAAGGAGTAATTGTAGTACCTTGAACTGAATAGTTTTCACCCTCATTCACAATCAGACTAAAATCATCTGGAAAGATGTCATCTATGTCAGTGACGGTTAGTGCATCAAGTGTCAACTCGAGAGGCTCGTCTTCGTTTGTACTAAGTTCTTCAGCACCTGTAATGATTGGGACATCATTAGTTAACCTAAGTTTGGCGGCACCCAGGATTCTTGTTGTATTAGCACGCTCGATTAGGCCGAAGACGAGTAAATGCTCATCATCATAACTAATAACCTTATTTACAATCCCTTTAACATCAAATGGAAAGTTGCTATGAAAAGCTCCGTTAGGAGAAATACGTGCAATTCCACCTTTTTCAATGCTGTTTACATGATCGATGGCTCCACCAATGATCATGTCCTGTTCTGTTTCAAAGGATAAAATATCTCGATAATCACCAGTTTGAGTCGCATGAGAAACAGCAATAGAACCCTCGTCAATGATATTGCCTGACATGTCCAGCTGAACCATAAAAATCGGTCGGTCAACACTTCCTCCGCTTCGTGACTCTCCACCCAATAAGATGCGATCGCCCAGGATTGAAACTACATTTACCACATTTGCCAAATCCTCTTGATTGTTAAAAGAGTCATCCAATGCCCCGTTTTCATCAAGCATGAATATAAATCCGGTATTGTGTTGGTAACTACCTCCTATAAGTATTTTACCATCACTTGTAATGGCAATGGAGTTTACTCTATGGTCAACTGTGAGTACGTCAGTTGTAAAATTGGCAAATGAAGTGCCATCAGCATTCAGTTTCACAAAATTCCTAAGTGACACTCCGTTGGCGAAAGAAATTGATCCGCCAATAAAGAGCTCGTCATTTTCACCAACAATGATCTCACTGACGCCCTGATCTGAGAAACTTCCCTGTACGTTTGCCTGGAATGATTCATCCAAGGTGCCATCCGGCAGCAATCGGATCAGTCGATAGCTTCCTGGGATATTTGTGAAATAGCCTCCAACTACAATTTTTCCATCACTTTGAATACCAATCGATGATAGTCGGGAATTATCACTATTGGAGAAGTCAATATTCGGAGCGAAAGAATCATCGAGAGAACCATCTTCGTTTAACCTTATGATGCCAAAAGCATCCTGATCGCCAACTCCATAAATAGTGCCTACCACAATTATTTTCCCGTCCTCTTGTTTTGCTACGTCTTGTATGATCGGTAGTCCTCCGATTTTTGGATCTACATCCAGTACGTTACCGTCTTTATCACTGGCCAGGAAACCGAGTTGAAATGAATCATTGATCCCCACTATCGCGCTTACAATATAATTTTTATCCTCGTCACCTTGCACCATCACATAACTGTTGACAAAAAAGCCCTGATTTAACTCAATGACCGAATAAGTGTTGTCAAATGATCCATCCGAGTTGAGTCTGAATACTTTGGTTTGCCCTCCAATTATCAGTTTGCCATCAGCCTGCTGATTGATTTGAAAGTTGCTTGTGGAGTGGTTGGCTGCTACGGTGGAGATAAATGTTTCATCAACGCTGCCATCGGTATTCAGTCGAACGAGTCCGGCCGGTGTTTCGACACCGTTGAATGAAGTAAAACTCCCGACAGCCACAATTTTCCCATCTTCCTGGACAATGAAGTCATAAATTAGTTTATTCAGACCGTCCGGTCCAGATCCAGGATTAAAGGTGTCATCTAAAGTGCCGTCCGCATTTATACGGACAATTCCCGTAAGGTCATGTTCATTGAATTTTGTAAAACCTCCTGAGAGGAAAATTTTCCCGTCATTCAATATTTCAATTTCATAAAACAATGTGCCTCCTCCTAAATCCGCAGGAGCAAATGAGTCATCCAACGATCCATCGTTATTGACTTGAAGGAGGTTAATACCTTCTGAGGTATTTGATACCATTAGATATTTATCGCCATTGATCGCAATCTTGTATTTTGTTGATAGGCTTGCGTCTTCAACATAGCTGTCGTCAATTGATCCGTCTGCATTGAGAACAATCAGGTCGGGATTCCTGTCTTGTCGAAGCAGTATTTTATTACTTGGTGATACCGCAATATCGTAGATTTCACGGTCTCCCAAATCTGGTGGATTGAAGGATTCGTCCAGGGTTCCATCAGGATTAATCCGTGCCAAATTTTTTATGAGTTGGTCATCAACTGTTTGGAATTGACCGGCAAAGATGAGCTTGCCATCTTCCTGGATTGCCATGGATCGCATGATGGGTTCGCCCTTGATCAATGGTCTAAATGATTCAACAACTCCTTGAGCTTGGGAGTTTTGGGACAAGACAATAAGACAGAAAAGGAAAAACTTTAAATGCGCGAATTTTTTCATCGAGGTCAGAATAAGGTAGTTATTGAGCAATATAGGAATTGAGTGTTTTAATTAAAATCAAGCACTATATCCATGACGGTATAAGTGATATTACTTCGAAAAGTACTCACCTTTTAGTTGGTCAAAAGAAGTAAAGGTGAGCAATAAGGAAGGAATTAATTAGACGAGCATTATTTTAGTATCGATTCAAGGACACTCAGACTACCGTCAATTTGAGGGATGTTCTTGATTCCTAAGATTTCTGCGACCAATGGGTATACGTGGATATTCTCAAATTGACCTATTTGTAGACCTTCTTTGATCTGAGGTCCCTGAGCATAGAAAATGGCTCCCATGTCGTCAGAGGCATAAGGGTCAAATCCGTGATTTCCCCATACTTGTCGGGTTTCTGGCCTGAAGGCCTGACTTGCTCTGGAGGTCAGATGATGTCCCGGATCAGCGACAATAAAAATGTCTCCAATGCGGTTACTATTCTGATAATGCCATTCTTCAGGTATTTCTTCTTTGCTGTAAATCTTGAAATTGTTTTCTCGAGGCTTTACAAAATGCATGATGTCTTCAAAATCCTGGGGATTTTCAATAAACAGGTGAGCGTGCGTACCGTTGTTTAGAAGATTGACGTCATCCATATCAAGGCCTTCAAAAATATCATCCGTGTAGATGAGAGTACCCTCCTTATTCTGTAATTCAAGCATTCCATGGTCAGAGGTCAGAATCACGTTGATATTGAGATCTGAGGCATTGACGTACTGCATTAATAGGCCTAGAAGCCGGTCGGCCTCCAATACGGCTTCCCCGGTTTGCGGAGCGTTGGGGCCGGTAGCGTGCCCTTGGCTGTCAACAAACGAGAAGTACAATGTGATGAACTGGGGACGTTCATTTTTAGGAAGGTTAAGCCATTCTCTAACTGCGATTATGCGATCTTCATTAGGTACGCTACCATCATAGATATGATAGTAATCCGGATAACTTCCGGCAATTGGTGCTTCTGATCCTACCCAGAAATAGGAGGCTGATTTCATGCCATTTTGTTGAACCAACTGCCACAAGGGCAGCCCTTCATAATAATAGGCGTCCTCAACATGAGTCCGACTACCAATCCTATAGGTAGTCTCTCTTCCAGGATCGTAGAACGTGTTGTCCACTAAACCATGATTGCCGGGGTACATGCCGGTAACAATGGTATAGTGGTTAGGAAAGGTTTTGGTCGGATAGGACGAGATCATCGCTTCTGCTGAAGCTCCCTTACTTGCAAAGTCTTTAAAATTGGTGGCATTGAATTTTTCAGCATAGTCATGTCTGAAGCCATCAAATGATACCAATATGACATAAGGTGAGGTATCACCAGAGGTTTCACTTTTACTACATGAGGTGAATACCAAAGAGACGGCCAATAAACCAAAGAGGACTAACCTTTTCATGTCGATGCTTTATATACTGTAAAGTTAATCTTCCAACGCGACTTTAGTGAAATGCAGTGTTATGGATTGGTTATTAAACAAAAAAGGCCGCTAATGCGACCTTTTGTTCCGGTTTCTCTTGAATTATCCCATAGGTGCAGGCGTATAGAAGAACTGTTCTGAGACTATTTTGCCATCTTTTACTTCATAAACACATATCTCAGAGATGGATTGTCGGCCCATTCCCTTGAAAGTAACATCATTTTCCATACTCATGGAAAAGAAGTCACCGGCCACGATTGGGTCAGAAGTGCTGAACGCATGAACTTCTTCGACCATGGCTGCCCATTGCTCGGCCTTTGCTTTGATAGCATCTAATCCCTCCACCCGTTCCAACGGAGCTCCTACAGGTTCAATGCTTACGGCATTGTCTGCATAAAGTGTTGTTTGTGCTTCTTCATATTTACCCTGACGGCATAGACTAACTAGTTGATCTGCTATTTCTTGAGTTGTCATATTATAATAGATTAGTGGTTTTTTGATTTAGACGAATAAGTCGCGAAAAACGGACGAAGTTTTTAAAAAATCATTCTGAATGGTTGGGGAGGTCTTCCAGCATGTAATTGTGAAGGTCGAAACCGGCACTATTTAGCGGATCAATACTCTTAATTAAGTGCATTCTTAGGTTTAACAGTCGCTCGAAATTCTGACCGTCTTTTTCCTTAATCATTTTAACGCTCATTAGCTCCTTCACTTCCAATTGTCTTTGGTTGAGAATGCCATTCAATTCTGAGCATTGATGGCAAGCTCCCTTCTTACTGATCAACGAGCATTTATTCTCAAAGATCTGAATATATCTCTTCCTGGCATTGGACATAGCATGTTTAACTTTGCCCTCGGTCAGTCCGGTGATTTCAACAATCTCTCTGATCTTAAATCCATAGATTTCCTTGAGCGTTATACAGACTTGTTCCTCCATCAGAAGTGTCTTCGACATACACGTGAAGCAATAGTCGATATGCTCTTTCAGGACGAATTTGCCATGTGGTGAATTCATCGAGACATCGGCCATTTTTTGTTGAAGATCTGCAGAAGCATAGGTGGCCGTCCTACAATTATCCTGGTAGTCTTCTGTCCATCTTTTTTTGCCTCTAAGGTGATCTTTGGCTTTGTTGGTGGCAATAGTAAATACCCAGGTTTTGAAAGAGGATCTTTCTTGAAATGAATCAAGCGAATTAAATGCTTTTAGGTAGGTGTCCTGAACTATGTCTTCCATGTCCTGGTGGTGGGCCACAAGACGATAAATGAATGACTTTAATTCAGATTCAAATTCAATAAACTCGTCTTGATATGCTCTTGATTCCATATGATGATTATAATAGCGGAGCTAAAAGTCGACAGACCGACTCAACTAGCTTTCGACTTATCTTTCTATGCTTCCACTGCTCAAATTGCAGCTCAATGCATTCTTTCTTGTCATTATTGAACTGTTCGATCAAAACCCTAGCGATCTGAGCATCATAGATATAGGTATTTACTTCGTGATTCAGGTCAAAACTTCGATAATCCATATTTGCCGTTCCAATTGATGAGAAGTAATCATCTACCACCAATGTTTTGGCATGTAGGAAACCCTTTTTATAGAGGAACACCCTTATTCCATTTTTCAGAAGTTCTGAAAGAAATGATTCAGAGGCAGCCTGCGTTATCCACGAATCTGATTCGTAAGGCAGCATGAGCTCAACTGCTACACCACTTTTTGATACAGTAAGGATCGCATTCAGGATACTCTCATTAGGGATAAAATATGGAGTAGCAATCTTTAAACTGTGTTGGGCAGCATTAATAGCAAGAAAAAATGAATCCATTATGCTCGAAAGCTCCCAGTCAGGACCACTCGCATTAATCTGAATGTTCTTATTTCCTTTTGACGCTATCGTTGGAAAGTATTTCTTATCAGCTTTCAAATCCACCTTACAAACGAATTGCCAGTTGAGAAGAAAAAGGAACTGTAATGACTTCACAGCTTCACCTTCCAAATAGAGGTGAGTATCTCTCCAGTAAAGAGAGTGTTTACCGTTGTTTAGATAGCGATCATCCAAATTGATGCCTCCCGTAAAGCCAAAAATTCCATCCACTACAACGATCTTTCTGTGGTTCCGGTAATTGATGGTACTCGTTAGTTTAGGAAATAAAACCGGCATGAATCGATGAACTTCAATGCCGGATTCCTTCATTTGGTTAAGAAATTTTCTCTTCAGGTGCAGGCTGCCTACACCATCAACGATGAACTTTACTTCAACGCCTTCTTTAGCCTTTTCTATCAGGATTTCAAGAACCTGCCTCCCGATGTCGTCATCACTAAAAATGTAATACTCTATATGGATATGGGATTTAGCAGACTTAAGCGCCTCCAGCAGTCGAGGGAATTTCTCCTCACCATTAATCAACACCTCTGCATGATTATTTAAGGTGAACGGTGATAAGTCCTTATTAAGAAATGAAGTGAGTTTCTTAAAATTATTTGGTAAGTCATCTGGCAAATGTATAGCTGACGTATTGGATTGAAAGTTTTCAAGGTAATTCTGACCAAATGCAGAATTAATGAGCTGGCTTTTCGAGAAGATTTTTCGCTTCCTGAAATTCTGGCCAAAAAAGAAGTAGATGATTATTCCTAGAATAGGAAGCAAAAGCAATAATAGAAGATAGGAATGGGTTTTTAACGGGTTTCGGTTTTCAAGAATGACACTGACTACTATACCCAGAATACAGAGATAGTAAACTGGAAGTATAAATGGAGAAATCGTTTGCCAGATGTCAATTAGCACAACTAAAAATATGGCTTTTTTAAATATGAAGCCTCTCTATAAAAGCTTTGGCAAAAGTTAAAACTGGTGTTGAGTTCATGATTCTAAGTTCTTCACCCAACGTGGTTTCCTCGTCAAGGAATTTGAATATAGCTTGGGGGCCATTTTTTTTGAAAAGTTGGGTGAAGACTTCTGCACCTGAGAGGTTACTTTGCGCTAAAACATGCAACAATGTGCTGTCGTATTTTTTGAATCTTCTTTGTTGAAAAGGGAGCTTCTCCAAAGGGGGCTTTCCATTCCTTAAGTTTTTGGCAATTTGTTTGGCGATCTTTTGGGTTCTAAGGAAAGTATAGCCAGTTGAGGCCTTTGTGAATCCCCCCGAAGTTCCAATCCGAAAAACTCCAGGTTCTGGATTCATATTAAACGGGTAGTCCGTCATAGGTATTACTCCAAATTCCTTTTCAGCAATTTTGTAAGATTTAATCCCCAGATTATCAACTATGTAACTTTCCAGGCCAGTCGTGTACTCATCAGAGCTGAGAAGATCTGTGGAAAAAAGAGTATACTCGACTAGGGCCTTAGTAGGTGAAAAGGGCAAGATGTAACCAAAACGGCAATCACCTTTCTGATCAATATCAAAGTCCATGTAGGTGAAGATGGTGGGGTCAAATTCTTCGGTGGTTGTTTCAATGATATATCCCTTAAAGTGCTGCAGTAGCTGGTGGTACTTTGTAGGGATCTCGAAATCTTTCAGGCTTTTGGTACTGTCAAAAAATGTTGCCGCTTTGTAGTTTCCATCGGTGGTTATAGCCTGATGATCTTTTATGGAGTTGATTTCAGCACTCAGCCAAGTCACATTCACGAACTTTGAAAGATGCAATTTCATAAACTCATAGAAATCTACCCCACGGATCATTTTATAGGAATAGGGATACAAAGACATATTTTCCTTAAAACCCGGCCCCTGAAAGAATGCTGTTTCCCATTTTCTGAAAACGATATGTTCTAAGGGGTTGGACTCTTGTTCCCAAAAACACCAGGTTCGATCGTTTCTTTCTTTTAAGTCCTTATCGATGATGAGAATTGATGGTTGCCAATTTGGGTCAAGGGTCAATTCATAAGCAAGCATTAACCCTGAAGCACCTGCACCTGCTATGATATAATCAAATTGACTCATATTAATACAACTTAAGCAATTGAATTCTGTTGTCAATAGTACGATCCGATATTCCATGCCATACACTGGGTTTATTTTGCTTTTCAAAGCGTAAAAACAGCCTTATATAAGTGTAGCAGGCATTTCTGATGAAATTGGATATATTTAAAGCCGTTTTTTGGGACGGAAGATGACTAAGACAACCTGCATAGCAATTCTGCTTGTGTGCCTGATATCCTCATGCACGGAAAAAATGATATGCCCAGCCTATCAAAGCGTATTCATCCTGGATGATAATTATCGGGAGCGTTTCTTTTCTCCTTTTCACGTGGTTGCTGGAGATACAGTTCCAAAAGGGGGGTATACTCTTCAACGAGAGCGGTCCAAGTTTTTTATCACTAAAATCTGGACGAAACCCGAACAACCTGTTCTTGAAAATCCATATCTCATGGCCAGAATTTTTAATAAAAGGCCTTATTGGAAATTGGATATAATCAAACCCGAGATCATTCAGTTTATCAGCAGAGACACGGTGGACGTATCTATAGGAATACTGGGAGATTCGTTGGAAGGAGATTCGATCATCGTAGAAGAGCCTGTACAATCTGTGCTCAATTTACCAAAGCGATATCCTCCTTACAATCAAGATCAGATTGAGTATAACAAGAAGTTTGGGCATCTGTTCCCACGCCCTCCCCAAAGACCTGATCCCGCTGATTCCCTGGACGGAAAAAGTCTACAGGAATTTGCTTCCGATACACTGGCTACAGACACTGTGCCTCAGAAAAAGGGAATTTTTGGAATGTTCAAAAAGAAGAATAAACCTCCAAAACAGAAAAAGAAGCGAGATAAAAAGAGAAATAAGAATAACGAAGAAGGGACATTGGAAGAAGAAGACAAATAACGGGGGTGGGGTAAGTTCAGGCTCATGGTATGTATGATCAAAACTGAAATACTATGAGCAAGCATAAGAACTTAATTTTGTTAATGGGTGTGGCTGTTGCCATGATGGTGATGAGCTGCCAGTCTGATGATGTGGACGTTCCAGTTCCACAAACTCAAATTCAGGATCAGGGAACCGGTGACTCGGAAGATGGTATCGTTGCCAGGTACAAAGTTAATGGTAATAATATCAGCCTTACAGCAACAGGATTCCATCCCTCGACTTTCTACTCAAGCACAGATACTCACAACCAGTTATGGTCATTTTTTACAGGTCTGATACCTAAAGAGCATAGACCTGCATTGAGAGAGTTTATGGTTTTTGCCGATGATCAGGATGGAACGGCTGCTTATGTGGCTCCTTTATCAGAGATTGATCTGAGCAGATGGGAAATGGGGTTCAATATGGCCTATGTGTGGACTGCGGATCGGAGAATCAACAAAAGCGAGACAGGTTATACCTCAATTCATGAATTTGCCCACATATTGACTTTAGATGACCAGCAAGTCGATGCTAGTGGTAGTGCATGCAATACATTTCATACAGGAGAGGGATGTAGCAATGAGAATTCTTACATCAATGCGTTCTACAACAATTATTGGACAGATATATTTCAAGAACACCAAAGAATTGGTGATAATGATGATGCCTTTTATCGATTTTATGACAAGTACCAAGACAGGTTTGTAACCGAATATGCTGCCACAAACCCCGGTGAAGACATTGCCGAATCATTTACGATGTTCGTCATTGAGGACAATCAACCCACTGGCAACCGAATAGCGGACCAGAAAGTCAGGTTTTTCTACCAATTCGATGAGTTGATCACTTTAAGAAATAAGATCAGGTCAAACATTGACTTCGAATTTGACCTGACCGGAGTCGTAGAAGCCAGATCTCAGCGATTCAAATTCAAAGGAAAACAGGTGTTTTGACCATTAACTTGTTGCTTGATCATTGGAGGTCCTACTGGAAGGTAGGGCCTTCTTAGTTATTTAATTTGAATATCATTTTGAAAGAGCTCTTTTAGACTTTTTACTCAACGGAGGGAATTGATCCCAGGTAAAACCAAAGCCTACCAGAGTGCCAGAATCTACAAAACGGTAATTGTAGTTGTCATGACCTGTGGTCAGACTAATTAGAAACCCAAACTCTTTGGCAAGCTTAAATGGGAAGAAAGTGACTTGAGTTTCTGCGCGAATGGGGTCAACATGTTCATGGGCTCCATGGATAAGCTCCAGCCTCTGACTAAGAGTAATTCTCCAACCCTCTCCAGCTTTTCTAAGCCAGGTGAATTCATAGCCTAACAGGAAACGATGTCGTCCGTAGATTCGAATATCGTTTTCAGAATACCCCCCGAATCTTCCAACACCCAAAAAGCGGTCATGATAAAGTGTGTACCCGAAATCGAATGAGTGCATTCTTTTTGGAAGACCATAGGTATCCAGCATGTATCTTCTGTAATTGAATATTATTTCCGTAAGATTTGTTGAAAAATTACCATTGATGCGGTTCAACAAAAGGGATAGGTCGGAAGTATTGTCTATTAGATCATACTCAGCATTGCAGCCATTGGAACCGTCAGCAAAGCGTGTTGAAAATGCACAGCCGGATTGTCCATTTGAATAGTGACCACTTTCAATGGAGATTCCATAGAATTGATCGACATTGCTTGACGAATCTTTAGGCGGAATTCTAAATATATGCTGAGTCCCAATTAGTACGCGATAAGAAGGCATTTTGACCGGTAAAGAGTTTCCTGTGTACATTCTAATCTGAGGTCTTGCAGAAACGTACCACCCTTGCCCATGTCGACCTTTTTCCGAGGTCAATACTTCCACAAAATTGTTGAAGAAATTGAAACGGGCAGTTGGATGAGCCTCGAAAAGAATGGTTTCAGAAGTACGATAACTATTTGAAAAACGAATACTTGGGTCGGTTCCAATTGGGTAAAATGCGGCATAATCCTGAGCCATCACTTTGCCTATGGAGAGGATAAAAAGAAGACAGAAAAGCTTGTTCATGAAGTATCGGTTTAGTTTTGAGTATGGATACAACGTAGATTAAAATATATTTTTTTAAAATAAAATACAATTAAATATTTAAGTATTCATAAAATGAATATAAAAGTGAGAGGTCTTGAGAAGTCTTTAAAAAGAATAGCTAGGGCGATTTTTTCAACTTATTCATGAGGAGTAAAACGTGCCGGCAATCGAAAAGAATTATTCAGCGAATGGAAGAAAATCGCAGATCGTTGATAGGAATTAAACCACCAGGTTCACAATCTTCTTAGGCACTACAATCACCTTCTTTGGAGGCTTGCCTTCAAGCCACTTTTGTACGACTTCGTTGGCCAATGCTGCTTCCTCGATTTGTTCCTTGCTGAAATCGGATGGTAATTGAAGCTTAGTTCTCATCTTACCGTTAATCATTACCGGGTATTCAAGATCATCTTCTTTTAAATGCTCTTCGTTGTAATCGGGGTAAGGGGCATCAACAACGCTTGTTTGATGACCTAGTAGCGACCATAACTCCTCAGTAATATGAGGAGCATAAGGAGAGATGATAACGAGCAAATCCTCAAGCACTTGTCGATTATTCGACTTGATTGCGGAGAGTTCATTCACGCAAATCATGAATGTCGACACTGAAGTATTAAATGAGTAACGATCTATATCTTCTCCAGCCTTCTTAATTGTTTTGTGTACCGACTTTAATTCTTCTTTGTTAGGAGCTCCATTGGATACCTCGAATTCACCTTGATCATTGTGAAAAAGTCGCCATAGCTTGGAAAGGAATTTTCTTACTCCATCAATACCATTCGTGTTCCAAGGCTTAAACTGCTCCAGAGGGCCAAGGAACATTTCATAAAGCCTTAATGTATCCGCCCCATATCGCTCAATGATGTCATCCGGATTGACCACGTTGTATTTGGACTTGGACATCTTTTCAATCTCCCATCCACAATGGTATTTCCCATCCTCTAAGATAAATTCGGCATCGGCCAGATCAGGTCTCCAATTTTTGAAGGCTTCAAGGTTGAGTTCGTCATTATAAACAAGGTTTACATCTACATGCATTGGGCTCGTTTTGTAATCCTTTTTCAAACCTTTTGAAACGAATTTGTTCTCACCTCTTACTCTATACACAAAGTTTGACCTTCCCTGGATCATTCCCTGGTTAATCAACTTTTTGAACGGCTCTTCCTGGTTTACATAACCCAGATCAAATAAGATTTTATTCCAAAACCGAGAATATAGTAAGTGGCCCGTTGCGTGCTCTGATCCACCAATATAGAGGTCTACATTTTCCCAGTATTGCTGAACCTCCTTGTCAACAAATGCTTTTTCATTATGAGCATCCATATAGCGATACCAATACCAACTTGACCCTGCCCAACCAGGCATAGTGCTCAACTCGAGCGGATAGGCTTCTGATTCTCCTGAAGGAGTATAAGTGAAGTTTTCTGCCCTGCCCAAAGGTGGGTCACCATCTTCAGTAGGCAAGTACTTGTCAACTTCAGGAAGTATAATGGGTAGATCAGCCTCATCCACCAAGTATGGAATATTATCCTTGAAATAAACCGGAACAGGTTCACCCCAGTAGCGCTGTCTTGCGAAAATGGCATCTCGAATTCTATAATTGACTTTGGCCTTGCCCAAGCCATTTTCTTCCAGGAATTCAATCGCCTTGCTGATCGCATCGTCATAACCCAATCCATCCAGAAAACCTGAGTTGATCATAGTGCCGTCTTTAGTGGCTACGGCTTGCTCGGAGATGTCTACATCGGCAATGACCGGAACGATTGGAAGATCAAAATGCTTGGCAAAATCATAGTCGCGCTGATCGCCACAAGGAACGGCCATTACGGCTCCTGTACCGTAACCGGCCAGCACATAGTCCGCTACCCAAATTGGCACTCTTTCGTTGTTGAATGGATTAATGGCATAACTTCCTGTGAAAACTCCGGTGATCTTTTTGACATCGGTCATACGATCACGCTCGGAGCGATTCTTGGCCACTTCTACATAGGCTTCGACTTTATCTTTTTGATCCTGACTGACCAATTGTTCAACCAATTCACTTTCTGGTGCCAACGTCAGAAAAGTAACCCCGAAAATGGTATCGATACGAGTGGTAAACACTTCGATCTTCACCTCAGAATTCTCCACAGGGAAGGCCATCTCCGCACCAATGGATTTTCCAATCCAATTGCGCTGCATTTCCTTTAAAGGTTCAGGCCAATCGATAGTTTCGATTCCTTGAAGCAATCGTTCAGCATAAGCAGTAATCCTCATACTCCACTGCTTCATTTTCTTTCTTACAACTGGAAATCCGCCACGTTCCGAAAACCCATCTTTTACTTCGTCATTAGAGAGTACTGTGCCTAATTCCGGACACCAGTTGACCGTAGTCTCAGATAGATAGGTAAGTCGGTATTTTAACAGAATCGACTGTTGCTGTTCTTCCGACCACCCCTTCCATTCTTCTGAACTGAAAAGTGGAGTATCATCATCACAAGCTGCGTCTATTTCTTTGTTTCCTGATTGCTCAAATTCATTTACCAATTCCTGAATCCTTCGAGCCTTTGACCGATCATTGTCATACCAGCTGTCGAAAATTTGCATGAAGATCCATTGTGTCCATTTATAATAATCAGGATCACAGGTTTGGATTTCTTTATCCCAGTCGAATGAGAAACCGATATTTTTTAATTGTTCCTTATATCGGTCGATGTTTTGCTTGGTAGTGATGGCTGGGTGTTGCCCTGTCTGAATAGCATACTGTTCTGCAGGTAGGCCAAATGCATCGAAACCCATTGGATGCAGTACATTGAATCCTTTGTTTCTCTTGTAGCGAGAAACTATATCAGAGGCTATGTATCCAAGTGGATGCCCTACGTGAAGTCCAGCCCCTGAAGGATATGGGAACATATCCAAAGCATAAAACTTAGGACGTTCGGTATCTACAAAGGCCTTATACGTTCCATTTTCCTTCCAGATATTTTGCCACTTAGGCTCAATTTCTCGGTGATTATATTCCGCCATTACCGCTGAAACAGGTTTTCTTGTATAAAGTGTGCAAAATTAATGTTTTTGATGCCATGGAAAATCATTTTTCCGATTATTCAAGTTAATTCAGCCTGACAATTTATATTTAGCACCTCAAACGGAAATTATGTTCGGATTATTCAAGAAGAAGCCTAAAGAAAAACAGCCGCCCCAGTTATTAGACCTCAATAGTAATCCCATAAATGAAGGTGATCACGTCACTTCCCTGCGCTATGAAATGGGCGAGTGTAAGGTGGTATTAGAAGGTCTTGAGTATTTTTACGAATCAATTTCCACCGGTGAAAGAGTCAGTTATGTGAAGATGGTTGATGCAATTACTGAAAATCAAAAGGTGTTGAAAATAGTCGCTGAAGATCAGCCCCAAGAGAAATGATCAAACAAGTTTATTGACTTTTGATATTACGCTTTCCGGATCCTGAAAATTTATTCTAAAAAACTGTTAAGAGTGGCAGCACTTTTGATTGTTATTTCGTTGTAAAGAAAAAATCAAAGGTCATGCGCAAACTCTCACTACTACTTCTTTCCCTAATATTCATCAATTGTCAATCTCAAGCCCAATTACTCAAAAAGGCAAAAGGACTTCTGGGAGGCGATAAAGGGAAGTTTACCGTAGAAGAAGCAGGCTCGGCACTGAAAGAAGCATTAGTTCAGGGAGTCACTAAAGGTGTGGCGGAAGTTTCCCAGGTTGGAGGCTACTTGCTCAACCCTGAGATTAAGATTCCATTTCCGCCAGAAGCACAAAATGTGGAAAAGAAGCTACGTGGGATTGGACTTGGAGGTGAGGTAGATAAGGCGGTCGAATCGATAAATAAAGCAGCAGAGAAAGCTGCCACAGAAGCCAAGGATATTTTTGTAGCAGCGATCAAAGGGTTGACAATTAAAGACGCGATGAATATTGTGGGAGGTGAAAATGACGCAGCAACTCAATACCTGCAAAGGGAGACCACTACCTCCCTCGAGTCAAAGTTTAACCCGATTATTCAGGCATCTTTGGATGCAGTTGATGCTACCAAACACTGGTCAACTGTTATGAGTGCATATAACAAAATTCCTTTGGTGAAAAAGGTGAATCCCGATCTCACTGAATATGTTACGTCTAAGGCTATTGATGGACTTTTTGTCATGATTGCCAAAGAGGAACTGAATATCCGCGAAAATCCAATTGCGAGAACTACTGATTTACTAAAGAAGGTATTTAATTAATTCTAAGGGAATAGGAGAGGCCAATAAGTGAAATTCCACCTTGCCCCACTTTCTCGCCATTAGTAATCACATTTACTTCATAGCCAAAGGCTGCAATCACTCCGGCTTTCATCTTATCATTGGAAAACGACCAGTCATATCCGATTCCAATTGTTGGTTGAAAAACCGTGATATCCGTGGTTCCTGAATTGGCCGGGGCATTGTCTTCCCAATCAATGTTAAGAAACCACAATCCGGCCCTTGCCTCTATATACCATCGTTGAAAATCAGAAGAGAGATATTTTCGGTAAGCAAAGGTAAGGCCTGGTCCACCACCTTCTTCTTTGTCGTGTTCGCCAAAATCTTGTCTTCTTGCGATGTTGTAGCCAATTTTTCCAATTAGTTCAACACTCTTGCCGTTTTGCCAACTGGCCTTTCCGTTGATGATAAATCCGGCAGGATACATTTGAGTATCAAATCCAATGGAGTTTTGGCCATAAGAAAGTAGAGGCATTAAGAGGAATATGGCAGTGGGAATAACCTTGTTCAATTCGAAAAAGTGAAATTATAATTGGCGATAAAATTCCAGATTACCACTACCCCAATTGCTACCAGCTTGGCCCAGTAAAAGGGTGTTTTCCTTTTATTGATAAGTAGATAGACAATAAGATTGTTTAGTCCCAAACCAATTACTGCGATGCCAATATATTTTGAGTATTGAATGATCTCATAGGGTTGAGTGTCATGAAAAGTCCAGTTTTTATTGAAGAGGTAATTTGAAGTGGCAGCGAAAATAAAGCCCAGCGAATTGGCAATGTATTTATTGATTTTGATCTTTTCCTTGGCAATGAAGGTGATTCCGAAATCTATGCCCATTCCTACCGATCCAACAACACAGAACTTTAAAAACTTGAAGGCTAATTCAGACATTAAAAAAAGGATTGAGCCAAATCATGACTCGATTCAATTCTAAAATATGAAAAGAATTCTTGTTTGACGAAAACTCGTACTTTTGCAGAGTAATTTAAATCATCCTGAATGACCTCGATTCCATTGGAAGGCGAGCGTAGAACCGATCGCATTTTCTCTTATTTTCTTATTGGCTGGGTGCTTGTTTCGCTGATTCAGGCATATTTCTCAGATGTAAGTGGTGAAGAGGCATACTACTGGCTTTTTTCTCAGTATCCGGCATGGGGTTATCTTGATCATCCTCCGTTTGTTGCTTTTTTCACAGCGCCAGGATATTGGCTCATTCCGAATGCCTTGGGGCTGAGATTGGGAATGATTTTTTGCAGTACCATGACGTTTGTTGCGATAAGGAAGACAGTGGGAAAGGAGGACGATCGATTGTTGATTTGGATTCTACTGGGGCTGTTGATGGTGCATGTTGGTGCCCTATTGGTGAAGACAGACGTGCCCCTGCTCATGTTTGTGGCCTGGTATTTTTATTTCTATAAGCGTTATCTGGAAAATGATAGTTTGAAGACGACCTTTTGGTTAGCCTTCTGTATTGCTGGGATTATGCTGAGTAAGCATCATGGTTTTTTGGTAGTCATTTTTACTGTGATATCGAATCCCAACTTGTTCAAAAGAAAGTCCTTTTGGGGGGTGGTTCTCTTCACCACCGTTCTGATGATTCCGCATACGATTTGGCAATTCCAGAATGACTTTGCGACTATTAAATTCCATCTCTACAATCGAATTGATATGGGGTTTAGCTTTGGTAATATCCTATACTATCTGGGCATTCAACCGGTTGTATTCGGACCTATTATCGGAGTGTTGGTTTTAGCAGCCTGCTATCGGAATAGGGTCAAGTCGGATTTTAATCGCGCACTAAAGTATGTTATGGTTGGTGTGTTGTTATTCTTCTTGATCTCCACATTTAAAGTAGAATTCCATAAGCACTGGACCAGTGTTTTGATTGTACCCATAATCCTTTTATCCTATGAGTATATTAAGGATAGGGCGAATTGGAGGAAATGGTTGGTTAGGCTATCCATTGCCTCTGTGGTGATCGCAGTATTGGCCAGGGCTTATCTGATCCATGACTATTTCCCCAAGTCCTTAACAAAGGATTGGGATGTCCTTCATCACTGGGACACTTGGGGCGAAGAAGTTAAAGAACTATCTCAGGGCCTTCCAGTCGTATTTATCAATCACTATGAGCGTTCCTCAAGATACAGCTACCTTACAGGTGACCTTGCCCATTGTTACAATACTTTTGATTATCGGGAAACACAACACGACCTATGGCCAACAGAGGAAAACCTTCAAGGCAGGAAGGTATTTATTATTGATCGCCATAATAGAGAAGGAAAATTTCCAACTTATATGACTCAAATAGGCAAGGGGATTCACTATAGAGTAGAGGAGGATTTTCGTTCCTTCAGAAAGGTTAATATTGAGATTACGAGTACGGAAGAGGTGGTGGGAAATACCGGTGAGGAAGTTGAGTTGACCCTTTTGCTAAAAAATAACTATGATCGAAATGTCGATTTTGGAGTAGTAGGAGAAAGGCAATTGACCTTGAATGCTCATTTTCTCAAAGGTCTTGAGCCAGTACTGACAGTACCACTCTCTCAACTTGAAGGAATTATGGCTCAGGATGGCGAGCGCGAAATTAAAGTGCGATTCCAGCTACCGAGCGAAGTGGGGAAATACGACTTACGGTTTTCCATTGAAGTGGAAGGAATCGAGCCTCCGATTAATAGTAAGAAGTATAAAACAGAAATAAATTAAGATGCCTTTGGAGAGCCATCATGGCCAAAAGCATTTCTCAAACTTATTTCTACCCAGGCAAAGCCAATAAAAAGACCAATTGTAAATACTGCCAATGATGATAATAGAGCAGCTAAAGATCCAATGATGAAATAACTGAAAATCTGAACGGCAATTGTTAAAAGCGAAACGAATGGCATCATCATTTTTGCACGTTCGTTGGCAAACTTCCAGGTTTCCTGATTTTTCATTGACCATTTTGTTCGATACCCTACAAACTGATTTGGCTTTTCCGCTTTGATAAGGAATGCAAGAATTGCCGGGAGGAGCGTAGAAGCACCAACTATAATATTGGAGATAAGTAGTTCGTCCATTATTCTTTCTTCTTTTTCAACCGACCTGACTCTTTTAAGGCCTTGTTTATTATCCATTCCAATTGCCCATTCGTACTCCTAAATTCATCGGAAGCCCATTTTTCAACGGCTTCCAATAATTCAGGATTGAGTCTTAGAACAAATGGTTTTTTCCCTGGCATATCTAATATTTCTCTTTGCCCATTATCAAATATGCCCCACTGGCGTAGGAAGTAACTACCCTCCATCCGGATATTGCCATTGAATTGATTCTTTTCTCAAAGGCCTCGATTTTTTCAAAAGGGCCTTTTCTAACAATTTTATACTCCATGACTAGTGATTTAAAGTACCTGCATTGACGATTGGTGTAGCAGATTTATCAGAGCACAATACAACCATCAGATTACTTACCATGGCCGCTTTTTTCTCCTCATCTAAATCTACGATGCTCTTTTCATTGAGTTCTTCCAGCGCCATATCTACCATTCCGACTGCACCCTCAACAATTTTCTGCCTGGCGGCTACGATTGCGGTGGCTTGCTGTCTCTGAAGCATTGCACTAGCAATTTCTTGAGCATAGGCGAGATAGCCGATTCTTGCTTCAATTACCTTGATGCCTGCGATGGCCAAACGTTCCATCAACTCCTCTTCTAATGCATGATTCACCTCATTCATACCCGACCGTAATGTGATTTCGGTTTCATCTTCAAAGTCATCATAAGCATAGGTCCCAGCCAGCTTCCTTACAGCTGCATCGCTCTGTACCCTTACGAAATGTTCGTAGTCATTTACCTCAAATGCAGCTTTATAGGTTTCTTCTACTTGCCAAACCAGGATTACACTTATCAGAATTGGGTTGCCAAGTTTGTCATTCACTTTGACGCGCTCGCTGTCAAAGTTGTGGGCCCTTAAGGATATTTTCCTCTTTACAAAGAAAGGGTTCACCCAGAAAAATCCATTTTTCTTTACGGTACCTCTATAGTCACCAAAGAAGATCATCACACGGGATGTGTTGGGATTTATCACAAAGAACCCAGGTAGCAAAAAGAAGAATAGAAGGAAAAGAAGACCAAAAAGTGGATTTCTTAACATGATGATCCCGGCAAGGGCTCCAAAAAAAATCAGGATTTCAAGAAATAGCATGAAATATCCTGAATTGGGGTTAAACTCTTTTTCGTTACTCATAGGTTGGAAATTTATATTGATATTAATTTGATATCACTTTGTAATCAAATATACGGAAGTTTTTTTGAAAAGGTTACCAGTTGGTTGGTGGTTTACTTAACCTTGTGAAAATTCAACTCTATGAATATCACCAGACCCACCTTAATTCTAGATGAAGGCAAATGCCGAAATAATATTCAGTACATGTGCGAAAAAGCTGCTCGGCTGGGAGTGGACCTGATCCCTCATTTCAAAACCCATCAATCCGAAGAAATTGGTAAATGGTTTATTGAGGCCGGAGTGGATGCAATTACTGTTTCATCGGTGAAAATGGCACAGTATTTTGCTAAGTATGGTTGGAAAGACATCACTATAGCTTTCCCTTTAAATGTACTTGAGATTGACTCGATCAATGAAATATTGCATGAGGGAGTCAGGTTGAAAGTGTTGGTAGTATCTGCCGAATCGATACGTCTACTCATTAATTCGTTGGAGGGAAAAGTTGAGGTGTTGATTGAAGTAGATGCCGGGTATAATCGAACAGGAATTGCAACAGAAAATTCTACCGAGGTCAGAGACATCGTTGGGCTTATTAATGATAGTGACAAGCTTGATTTTTATGGACTTTATTGTCATCCCGGGAATACGTATCAGACCGCATCAACAGATGACATTAAACAGATTTGGGCAGACGCAATATTAAAAGTCGTGGAGCTGAAAGATCAACTTTCTGACATCGCCCCGGGTTTAAAAATCAGAATGGGGGATACACCGGGTTGTACGGTGGTGGAGGATATGGCCGGGATTGACGAGATAGGCCCGGGTAATTTTGTCTTTTATGATCTGGTAATGAATTACCTTGATGTTTGCAACGAAGATCAAATTGCTGTGGCGGTAGCTTGCCCTGTTGTGGCCAAATATCCTAATCGAAATCAGCTCATTATTCATGGTGGAGCTGTGCATTTTTCTAAAGATCATCTTTATGACGGTGACGAGAATAAATTCTTTGGTGAGGTAGTCATATTTAATGAGGGAGGATGGTCACCAATACTCGATGGAATAAAGTTGACCTCAATTTCTCAGGAACATGGCATCCTCACTGCCACAACAGAAATAATTGAGACTATTGAAACAGGTGATGTTATAGGTATACTTCCCATTCACTCTTGCCTAACAGCCAATTTGTTGAAATCCTATACTACACTTGATGGAAGTGAGATAAGCCATTTGGAAAAAGGTTTCTGATCTGTGCAACATCTTAATCTGTTATTGCGTCTACCTCGCAAATGATCATGAAAATGATCGTTTCAGCAAACTCAAAACCAACAACCATGCTTAAGAATTACCTCAAAATTGCTTTCAGAAGCATCTGGAAGGACAAATTCTTTTCCCTTCTCAATATTTCAGGACTTGCAATAGGGATAGCCTGTTGCTTATTGATTATGACCTATGTCAACTATGAATTGAGCTTCGATAAACACTTCGAGAACTCTCAGAACATGTATCGTGGTGTCATCGAAGGGTCATTTAACGGTCAGGAATTTAAAGGAGTGGAATTCCCTTCTCCAGCAGGGCGGACCTTCAGAGATCAAATACCGGAAATCGAGCAAACAGTAAGATTCCGAAGTGCCGGAAATTGGATAGTAAAATATGAGGACAAAGTATTCAACGAGAACAGGCTGGTATTTGCCGATGAGACTTTTTTCGATGTCTTTTCGGTGAATATGTTACAGGGTGATCCCACGCGGGTCCTGGCACAAAAAAACACTCTGGCAATGAGTGCGTCTACAGCCAAAAAGTATTTTGGTAATGAAGATCCAATTGGTAAGCGTCTCAAGTTGGATGGTGGACTTGATTTTGAAGTGAGGGGCGTTTATGAAGACATTCCCAACAATACTCACTTCCATTTTGACATGCTGTTGTCATTTATCACACGTGAAAATGAATACAACGATCAACAGTGGTTAAGTCAGAATTATGAGACTTACTTTGTGCTGAACCCAAATGCTACAATGGAGCAAGTCAAAATCAAAATGAACGACATTGCTATTGAAAAGATGGGAGCAGAGTTGAAACAGTATTTGGACATGTCTTTTGAGGACTTTGAAGCAGCGGGCAATAGTTTCAAATACTTTTTACAGCCACTTGACGAAATTCATCTGAGATCGGATAATTATGGTGGATTTGAGCCTGAGGCGGATATTACCTATGTATACATTTTTACAGCAATAGCCGCATTTATTCTGGTGATTGCATGCATCAACTTTATGAACCTCGCTACAGCTCGTTCTGCAAGTAGAGCAAAGGAGGTAGGGCTTCGTAAGGTGATGGGATCATATCGTCATCAGATTATCAACCAGTTCATCTCTGAGTCGGTATTGATCACCTTGATGGCTGGTATGCTTGGTCTGGCTCTGGCAGTTTTAGTGGTTCCATACTTCAATGACTTTGCTGACAGACAAATGACATTGGATTTCGTGAACAACTTACCCCTGGTAGTGGGTGGATCTGTAGTCGTAGGTATTCTTGCCGGAATCTATCCTGCCTTCTTTTTGTCAGCATTTACTCCGGCAAAAGTACTCAAAGGAAATCTGAGTTTAGGTATGAAGAGTGGCGGTCTGCGAAAGGTATTAGTCACATTTCAGTTCTTCATTTCAATCCTGCTGATCATTGCTACCTTCAGCATTCTTAACCAGTTGTCCTATATACAGAATAAAAAACTGGGCTTTCAGAAGGAGCAGGTACTTGTTTTGCATAATGCATATATGCTGCGTGAGAATAAGGAAGCCATGCGCAATGCCGTACTTCAGAATCCAGATATTGAGCAGGCTACATATACCGGGTTTTTACCTACCGCCAGCAACAGGTCCTCTACAGTATTTTTCCCGGATGCTATTATAGATCAGGATCGTGGACAGGTAACTCAGAACTGGAGCGTTGATTACGATTATATGGATGTGTTTGGGATGCAACTGAAGGAAGGCCGCTTTTTTTCGAAAGACTTTGCGACAGATTCGAGCGCAATGGTACTTAATGAACGAGCCGCACAAATGTTTGGAATATTCTCCCTTGAAGACAATCCGATAATTGGTGCATTTGACGATTCCCCGGAGGAATTAGCGAGATATAATGTTATTGGGATTATCGAGGATTTTCATTTCGAGTCGCTCAAAAGCCAAATTGATCCAATTGTAATGCGACTAGGTAATAGCAATACCTATCTTTCTATGAAACTCAGAACTTTGGATTATCAATCACTTTTAGGTGAAATAGAAGACAACTGGGACAGACTGGCCCCTGGTCAACCTTTTGAGTATTCTTTTTTGGACGATCGTTTTACCAATATGTATGAGGCCGAGACTAAGTTGGGAGACATATTTACAATTTTCGCTGTATTGGCCATTGTAATTGCTTGTCTTGGATTGTTTGGGTTGGCTGCTTTCACAGCTGAGCAGAAAACAAAAGAGGTTGGGATCAGAAAAGTGCTCGGAGCTTCTATGGGGCAACTCCTTTATTTGATGTCAAGGGAAGTGACCGTTCTAATCATTATTTCGTTTATCATCGCATCGGGCCTTGGTGTCTGGGGCGTAAATTGGTGGATGCAGAGCTTTGAATATCATCCATCTATAAATCCATTAATTTTTGTGTTTGCTGGTCTGGGCGCTTTTGTTGTTGCGCTTTTGACCATGAGTTATCAATCGATCAAAGTGGCCATCGCTAATCCGGTGAAAGCGTTGAGAAATGAATGACTCAGTTAGTTTGAGCAGAAAGGTCCTGGAGAAATTCAGGACTTTTTTTATGTCCACTGCAACATTGTACTAGGTAATACCATCTACCGTATTGAATGAATTAAAAATTCGCTGAATGGCTTGTTTGCTTACCGATGCTCAGCGTTCGTTTACCGATTCTTGCAGCAAGCCTCTGTGAATTTGAATTTCCTTTGAAATGTCAACGTCAAAAACTCAATACAATGATTAAAAATTACCTCAAGGTTGCGGTTAGAAACCTCTTTCGCAACAAATTTTATTCCATGCTGAACATTACTGGTTTGGCTATTGGAATAGCGTGCTGCACACTTATCGTACTTTTCGTTACAGACGAATTGAGCTACGATCGTTACTACGAGAACTCTCCAAACACTTATAGACTAACGATGGCTGGCGCCTTGAACGGCTCGTCATTCGATTTGGCTGTGGTCGGAGACGTGGTAGGACAAACACTCGTCAACGATTTTCCAGAAGTAATAAAGTCGGGGCGATTCAGACAATTTGGATCACCGTTTATTAGGTCAGGCGAAAACATTTTTAAAGAGGAAAAATTCGTTTGGGCAGATCACTCTATTCTGGACATTTTTGGAATCAAAATTATACAAGGTGATCCGGAAACAGCCCTTGTGAATCCGAAGTCATTGGTTATGAGCCAAACGGCTGCCAAAAAGTATTTTGGAAATCAGAATCCAGTGGGTCAGATCGTGGAATTTGGATCTGCCAAAGACTATAGGGTTACTGGCATATACGCTGACATTCCCGATAATACTCACTTCGATTTTGATGTTTTAGGCTCTTTGATAACCCGCGAAGATGCTCGCCAGGGGATATGGTTGAGTATGAATTTCCAGACCTACGTGGTGTTGACTCCTGATGCCGATTTGGAGAAAATGGCTGAGCAATTCCCTGCTATGCTGCAAAAGTATATCGGTCCGGAAGTAGAAAGATTCATGAATGTGAAGTGGGACGACCTCGAACAAAATGGTACTTCCTTAGCATTCGGAATGCAGCCGGTGGTGGATATTCACCTGCATTCTGATTTGCAGGCAGAGCTAGATACAAATAGTGATATCAGCAACGTATATATTTTCTCAGCCATCGCGTTTTTTATCCTTCTTATTGCTTGTATCAATTTTATGAATCTGGCCACAGCCAGATCTGCACATAGGGCCAAGGAAGTTGGGGTTAGAAAAGTACTAGGGTCGGTGAAGAAACAGCTGGTCAATCAGTTTCTTGCAGAATCTATTCTAATAAGCTTGATCTCATTTGTCTTAGCTATCGCCATGGCGTATATCGCCTTGCCATACTACAATGATCTGGCCAATAAGAATTTGAGCATTCCATTTACTGATCCTATCTTTCTAGCGGCTGTGTTTAGTGGAATATTAACTGTCGGACTTTTGGCTGGCAGCTATCCAGCCTTTTTTCTATCGGCTTTCAAACCGGTTACTGTGTTAAAGGGTTCTTTAAGTAACGGCATGAAAAGTGGTCGATTAAGAAGCGTCTTGGTCGTGATCCAGTTTTGCACTTCTATCTTCCTGGTGATTGGCACATTGGTCATTGTGGATCAATTGAAATATATCCAGAATAAGAATCTGGGATTTGACAGAGATCAGGTCTTGATCATTAACGATGCTAATCTAGCCGGAGCCAATACTGCTGCACTGAAAACCCAAATTGAATCTCTTTCAGAAGTGAAGTCAGCATCATATAGCAGTTACTTGCCCACGCCATCTAACAACAACGTGACTGTGTTCTTCGATGGAATAGTGCCTACACAAGACAATCAGGTGTTGGTGAGCAGTTGGGTGGTTGACTACGAGTATATTGAAACTCTCGGAATGGAGATTGCACAAGGCAGAAATTTCTCGCGAGATTTCGCTACTGACTCACTTGGGGTCATTATCAATGAAGCAGCTCTTAAACAACTAGGGTATGATGATCCTCTTGGAAAGACCGTTGGGACCTATGTAAGCAATCAAGGTGATATACAGGGATTCAAGATTGTAGGCGTAGTCAAGGATTTCCATTATCAAACTTTAAAAGAAAAAATTGGTCCTCTTGTCATGCAACTAGGTAATAGCACCGGACTTTTGAATATGAAGGTTAACACCAAGAACTATCAGGCATTGCTTAACAAGCTGGAAGCGAGTTGGTCAGAGCTGGCCCCTAATCAGCCGTTCGAGACTTCTTTTCTCGATGATCGTTTCGGTAGAATGTATGATGCCGAGCAGAGACGTGGCAAAATATTTGGAGTATTTGCGACACTAACAATCATCGTTGCTTGCTTGGGCTTGTTCGGACTGGCTGCCTATACGGCTGAAAATAGAATTAAGGAAGTGGGCATCAGAAAAGTACTTGGAGCTAATGTGGGTCAATTGGTTTACCTATTGTCCAGAGACATCGGAAGGCTCGTGATTATTGCCTTTGTCCTTAGTGCTCCATTGGCATGGTACTTCATGAACAACTGGCTTGCTGGCTTTGAGTACAGAACCTCAATTGGATGGACCATCTTTGCATTGACGGCAGGTGGGTCAATGCTTATTGCCCTGATAACAATGAGCTATCAATCCCTTAAAGCAGCAACCAGCAATCCTGTAAAATCGTTGAGGACGGAATAAGTGCCTTTAAGAAAATAAATTATGAAGCGAATCATCTTTTGATTCGCTTTTTTTAATATCTGAAGTGGAAGATCGTTAATTTGACACCTACTAGCAGATCAATGAAGAAGACCTCACTCATTTTTTTGTCAATTCTCTTTTTAATTACACTCTTGGTCTATTCTACCATCTGGATCTCACCTCAGGCCTTTCGGATATCCGGCTTTGTCTCACTGCTCATACCATTGGTCTTGCTTTTGAACGGAGTGATTTTTCTTTTCTATCTTTTTCGGCCAACACGCCTTATGCTGATTCCCCTGACCGCACTTATAATTGGATATCGATTTTTGTTGATCACTGTTCCTGTTTTCAACTCGGAGGGTAGTGGAGGAGATTTTTCTGTTCTCAGTTATAATGTCAAATGGTTTGTTGAAGCCAGGAAAGATGGAGGAAGAGAGGAGGCCATTGATTGGGTGGCTGATTATGACACTGAAATAAAGTGCTTTCAAGAGTTCGATTCGCGAAGAGCTGTACTCGAGGAAATGCAACAAGATGGATTTTTTGCTGCACTTGGAGGTAGAAGTAATACACTTGCTATTTTTTCCAAGTACCCGATCATTAATCAGGGAATTTTATTTTCTCAAGAGAACATCAACAATGCCATGTTTGCTGATTTGGTTTTACCTGGAGATACCTTGAGAATATACAATGTCCACTTGGAATCTATGGGGATAGCCATTAATGAGATGTCAACGACAGATGATCTCAGAAATGAGTATGCCAAATTCAAGAGCAAGTTTTTGAATGGATCGGTGCAGAGGGCAGAACAGATCGAACAATTAATTTTGCACAGTGAATCAAGCCCGTATCGAACAATTATTGTAGGCGACTTCAATGATATTCCATATAGCTATAATCATTTTCAAATTAGAAAGCACTATGCAAATGCTTTTGAAAGTGTAGGTCGAGGGTTTGGATTTACGTTTAATGGAAATGTGCCTTTCCTAAGAATTGATCACCAGTTTTATGACAAAAGACTAAAAGTGCATGAGTTTAAGACCTACAACGATATTCTTTATTCGGACCATTTTCCAATTAAAGCAAAATACTCGATTTTAGATTAGCCTAAATTGTCGATTGAAATACTTATTTTAGGGATATTATAATTTTTTGATGAGTCAAAGTGAAAAGAAATTGAGGCGTTCGACCTCTGAAAAGGTAGTAGCAGGAGTATTAGGAGGGTTGGCAGAATATTTTGGTTTGGATGTGACTCTGGTCAGGTTGTTGTATGTTGTGGTTTCCATTTTCAGTGCTGCGTTTCCTGGCCTACTGGTATACATAATACTCTGGGTGGTTATGCCAGTCAATGATTCTTCGACTAACTATCAGACCTAAACAAGATAAAGACAGATGAAAAGAAAATTGCTTCGGCAGATTGTTCTTGGTTCATTATTGGCATTTTTTTGCTATTCATGTAACCTGGAATTCTTCGATAATGCCGAATTCCAGGAAAATTTTACCTGGAACCCATCCCTGGCCATTCCGGTAGGTGAAATCACTTATACGGTTTCAGAGTTGTTCCAGGAATTGAATGACCCGAATGTGGCTATTGTATCCAATTCGGAAAATGTAGTAACACTTCTCTTTGTTGAAGAGCTAGAAGCTCAGCGAGCTAGTGAATTCCTGACTGTGGACAGTCAAGGCTTCGAAGGTAATGTCAATTCAGGAATTGATACACCCAATTCGCCTGTTGCTACTGTCCTCAATGTGAGCGAGAGTTTTCAATATGATTTGACCCTTAGTGGACAGGAGAGACTCGACTCTATTTTGTTTTCGGGAGGAAACTTCACTGTTGAACTAAGTACAACAATAGATCCTAATGTAGATTTCACATTGACCATTCCTTCTTTGGTGAACAAAACAACTGGCTTACCATTGGTTGTGACAGGGAGCCTTACCCAAGCTAGTCCTACATTTAATTCTGATGACCTTCTTAGTGACTATAAGGGCGTATTCACCGATGATGGTTCAGGAGGTGTGACTTCAAACTCGGTCATCGTGGAGCTTGAGTATGAAATATTTGTCGAAGTTGGTGACAACCTCAACGCTTCAGATGAAGTTCGCTTTGATGTCTCATTCACTGACCCGGAGTTCGATCGAATCTTTGGAAATGTGGGCAATGATGAGTTGGATTTGAGCAGTCAAACCGTTGAACTAGACTTTTTCAGCTCATTCGAGAATGGTACCATCAGATTTGCCGACCCACAATTTAGCTTCAGGTTCGAAAATAGTTTTGGTTTCCCAATGGGAGTTGACTTCCAGAATGTGACCGCAAGAAATAGTGATGGAGTAGAACTGGCCCTTTCCGGACCTGTGACCGAGGCGGTACAGATTATCGATGCACCGACTGTGGAGCAAATAGGTCAATCGGTGAGGTCGGAGATAGTATTGAATACAGATAACTCAAACATCGATGATTTAATGTCTCACAAGCCCATTGAAATGACTTTCGATGTTTCAGCTATTACCAACCCTCCTACAGGTCCAAGCCAGTACAACTTTCTTGGAGTAGATGACTTTCTGGATGTGGATATTGAAGTCGAAATACCTCTTGATATTGGTCTGGATGAATTAAGTGCTGAACAAACTATGAATTTCGATAACGGAAGTGATTTGGAAGAAGTCAAATCATTGATGCTTCGATTGATCGTTGACAACGGAATCCCAATGGGAGGTACAGTTGAAATGGTTTTCAGAAATGGAAGCACCCCTGTCTACACCATAACGGATCGACCCCTTTTCAGTGCGGCTCCTGTTGATGGGAATGGACGTGTCACAGAAAATGTTCAAACGGTCACTGATGTGTTATTGGATGAAGATGCAATTAATGCAATGGAGAATGCTACAAGCATTTTGGTTATTGCAACGGTAAGCACAACCGGTGTGGGTAGCGGGCAAGAGGTGAAACTCTTCTCCGATTATGAAATGAACATTCGAGTCGCAATGCAGGCCGATTTGTCAATAAGTTCTAACGGTAACTAAGTCATGAAGAGATTAATACTACTTTCGATCTTCGTATTGACTTTGGTGACTAATGTCAATGCACAAGGTAATTTCTCTTTTTATCAACTTAGAGAGATAGTACCTCAAGCTTCAAACCTTCAACCCGCTTTTATTCCTCAGAATAGTTTCTCCTTAGGACTTCCTGGTCTGGGAGGAGTAGGAGTTACTTTCCAAGGAGATTTTGAATTGGGTGATCTTCTGTATAAGCCGAATGGCTTTGGAGATTATACGGTGGATTTTGATGTGCTTTTGGCAGCAACGAATCCAACGAACTTCATGAATCTTGACGTTACGGCAAACCTTCTTCATCTTGGAATTCGGAATAAATTGGGTGCATTTTCGCTTTTTGCAAATGCTCGAGTCAAGATGGATTTTCATTACGATGATGACCTTATGGAATTTTTGGCCAACGGCAATTCCAATAGGATTGGTGGAGCAATAAGTTTTGACGAGACTATGATAAGGCTCAATTCCTTCCACGAAATAGGAATTGGCTATGCCAAAACTTTCCTGAATGAACGCCTGACAGTTGGTGCCCGTGTTAAAATGGTAACCGGTCTTTTTCATGCTTCTACCGCTGAAGGAGCCACGGGCAGCATAGCAACTGATGCCGATGATTTTACCTGGACCGTCAACATTCAGAATGGAACTGTCAATACAGCTGGCTTAGATTTACTGTTAAATGAGAGCGATTATCCCGATAATGCACTTCAGGATTATCTTATATCCAACGACAACTCTTCTATGGCCTTCGATATTGGAGCTAAATTCGACATTCTAAAGACACTTACTGTTGAGGCTTCGGTAATGGATATCGGCAGCATCACGTGGAAGGAAACGATGGTCAATTACAATACCGCTGACACAACGGCCATTATTAGTGGAGTCCAATTAAGAGGGCTTGAAAATTCGGACGAAGTACTTGAAGATAGTGTGACTGCCAAATTTCGATCCAACGAAACCAATATGAGTTTCAAAACAACCCTCGCCAAGAGAACCTACGCTGCAATATCTTATCGCCCGAGTAAGGATGACAGATTCAGCTTTACTGCATATAACAATCATGTATTTGGAAGGTTCGAACCTACATACGCAGTATCCTATAATAGGAAAGCAGGTCAGTTCACTTTCGGGGTGATAGGGAGCTTCAGGGGACGAAATAACAATACAAACATTGGTTTCAATATGGCGGCCAATTTGGGGCCTTTTCAGTTGTATTTGGCCACTGACAATATGATGGTTCTCAACAAGCCTGAACTACGTTCGAAGGCCGATATACGTTTTGGGATCAACCTAATGTTTGGGTATAAGAAATGGAGAAATCCGGAGCGTGTTGTCAATCTGGATGAGCTTTAAATAAACCTATTTTCTCAATAGGAGAAGGGGTAATATCATAAGGTCGGCTATTACCGCAACAATTAGCGTAATGCCTACAAAAATCCCGGTGTAGTAAGTCGCGGAGAAACCCGAAGCTATGAATAGCGCAAAACCTGCTGCCAGAATTATTGTGGTCAACACGATACTTTTTCCTGTAGAAATGAAAGTTCTTTTTGTGGCATAAATAGGCCCCTTACCTGATCTCAATTCTTGCTGATAACGGCTAAGGAAGTGAATACTGTCATCCACTGCGATCCCGAATGCGATCCCAAATATCAACATCGTGGTTATATTAATGTCGATACCCATATACCCAAGCATACCGGCAAGAACCAATAAAGGAATGATATTCGGAACTAACGAGACTAATGTAAATCTCAGGCTTCTGAAAAGTACTGTTAAAAGTATTGAAATAAGAATCAACCCAAACCCTAAACCTTTTAATAGGCTTGTGGCCACATATTTGTCAGTGCTATCTACCAGGTAACTCGTCCCGGTAAGCCGGTAACTTAGCAATTCATTGTTGATTTCCTTACCGTAAAAATCCATGAGAGCTTGGTTCTTTAGTCTGGATTTATAGCTTCCAATGTCTCTTATCCTCCCTGTAAACCTCAACACCTGTAAATTGTCAGACTCAATTTGTCCTCTTATTTCTGAAAATCTATCATTCAGATAGACTTGCTTAATTCTCTTTATTTCTGATAATTCTGAGGGTGTTTTATAATGTGTCGGTCCATGAATCGCACCATTAATTAATTTCACTGTCTCCAAAGGTGAAACAAGTTGGACAATTCCATATTCAGTCTTTAGGTAATTCGAGAATTTGTCTAGTTCAGCTAGTATAGCCGGATCAAAAAGTTCATTACCCTTAATATTAACGGCTATCTCAATCGTCTTAGCTCCACCATAATTTTCATCGAAGTATTGAATCTTTTGTAATAGTGGATCGGACTTTTTCAGCCCGACAATGATAAAGGTATTTTGCCGCAATAGGGTAATACCTCCTGCAAGTAATAGGGTGAGAATAATGCCGGTGAATAAGATCTTTTTGCGTTTGTTCAATACATACAGAAAGAAGGACTGCATGAATTTTTTCCATTTCAATTCTCCATGGTTTTTCCTGTTCAATGGTTTTTCGAATAGGGTGAACAGGCTAGGTAGAAAAGAGAAAGTGACTATATAGGCGAACAAAACGCCTATTGCAGTAAATAAGCCAAAATCACGTATGGGTGGTAAGGGTGAGATTATTAATGTGGCAAAACCCACAGCAGTGCTGATTGATGTCAAGAGTGTTGCAGCTCCAACAGTTCGCAAGGTTTCAATCACGGCATCTTTGGTCGCACAATTATCCGATTTCAACTCGTTGTACTTGGAACAGAAATGAACCAAATCTGACATGGCAATCACCAAAAGGATAGGAGGAACCATTACCATCATAACATCTAAATCCTTACCTACAAGGGCAACTAATCCTAGATTCCAAATGCTGGAGATAATTAATACCAGAAAAGGCACCAGCACACCTTTCAGCGTTCGGAACATCAGAAAAAGGACAATAGCGATCAAGGTAATCGCCAGTGAAACCAAAGTAAATAGTTCGTTTTCCAGTTTGTGGACAAAATGATTCTGGGCTTGAATCTTTCCGGAGACGATGACATTCTCAAAACGATCTTGAATCCATGACTCAAAGTTTTCGTAGAAGAGATCTGCCTCTTTTTTGATATCAAATGGCCAATGTCTTATGTTGACTATGACTGATTTTTGGTCTTTGGCAATGAATGGTTGAAGAAACTGTGAATGCTCGATTATCTTCTCCTTTTTCAAAGGTTCATTGGGGTCAACAAGTCTAATTTTATTGATACCCAGCGCTGTAATCTGGTATTTATAAAGATTAGTGAGACCAAAGATTTCCTTTATTTCCGGAAGTGATTCTATTTCCTCAATCGTATTTTGAAGTGCTGTTAAAAACCTGGAACTCGCTATATCTTCATCAAAAATCGCAATCAGTAAATTGTCATTGTCACTACCAAACTCTCCTTTAAACCGGTCGTAATAGTCAAAATTGTCATCTCCTTTTGGGAAGAACATATCGAAGTCATAGTTGAAGCGTAATTTGCCAAGTTGACTTGCAAAAAGGGCAGTCAAAAGTAAGAGGGCCAATAGTGAAAGTTTTGCTTTTGACTTACTCAAGTTCGGATGATTATGACTTAAAGATAAACAATGAATTTCTTCTTAAGGTGAGTTCGAATTAACGCCAAAATTGTATTTCTTTGTTAATCAATTAAGTCACCCATTAACGCTCTTATTTTATGAAACAGTACCACGATCTTATGCGCCATATTCTAGAAAATGGAACCCGTAAAAGCGATCGTACCGGTACTGGAACGTTAAGTGTGTTCGGCTATCAAATGCGATTTGATTTGTCCGAAGGATTTCCTGTGGTAACGACAAAAAAACTGCATCTCCGCTCGATTATTCATGAGTTGCTGTGGTTTCTTCAGGGTGATACCAACATTAAATACCTCAAGGAAAATGGGGTTTCGATTTGGGATGAATGGGCTGATGAAAATGGTAACCTTGGACCTGTATATGGATATCAGTGGAGAAATTGGCCTGCTCGTGATGGAGGGACGATTGACCAGATTGAGCGAATAATTCATCAAATAAAAAACAACCCGGATTCAAGGCGTCATATTGTTAGTGCTTGGAATGTGGCTGATGTGGAGAACATGGCTCTTCCTCCCTGCCATGCATTCTTCCAATTTTATGTGGCCGATGGAAGATTGTCATGTCAGCTATATCAAAGGAGTGCTGATGTATTCTTGGGAGTCCCTTTTAATATTGCTTCATATGCCCTTCTTGTCTTGATGGTTGCTCAGGTCTGCGATCTTGAACCTGGAGATTTCGTCCATACTTTCGGTGATGCGCACTTATATTCAAATCATATTGAACAAACCCATCTTCAGTTGAGCCGGGAATTTAGACCACTTCCCACAATGAAGATCAATCCGGAGGTGAAGAGTATTTTCGATTTTAAGTATGAAGATTTCGAACTGATCAATTATGACCCCCATCCTCATATCAGGGCTGCTGTAGCCGTTTAAGGTAGGGTGCCAATACTAGTTCCGGATTTTTAAACGATTTCCCGATTCCTTCCACATTTCCGAAATAGCAAATTCCGGAAGCATTGGTCGTAAATACACTGTCTGCCTCAATGAGAGCTTCTTTCCTTGACTTTACCTCATTGATGGTACTTCCATGTTCTTTGAAAAACGAGATGATTTCGGATCGCATGACCCCTTCAATACAACCTGTTTCTAATGAAGGAGTGAATATTTCGTCTCCTGCAGACCAAAATACATTGGCAATATGAGTTTCGGCAATATTGCCCTGGCTATCACAAAGAAGTATATCATTCCAACCTCGCTCTACCATTTGTTTACCCGCCAGTACATAGGTTAGGGCATTGGTAGTTTTGGCAAATGAGATAGGTGAAAAGTTTGTGTGGTAGTCGCTCGAAAATCCAGCTAAATCTTTCCTTAGAAACACAGGGCTGTTTTGCGGTATTGATTGAATCAAGAATGAAGCGGAATTGTTTGAGGGAGAATATAGTCCACCTTCATTCCTCCAAAGGATTAGGCGAGATCGAGTGATACCTGTTAGGTCATTTTCAATGCGTAGCATCGAAATGAATTCACTTAATCTTTTTTCCTCCAACATCTCGGGGAAATCAAATCCAATAATCTCACATCCTCGCTTCAAACGAGTGATGTGCCGATGGGTCAGATTTATTCTTTCAGGGCCTGTAACAATTGTTTCAAAGAGGCCGTCTCCATAACAGAATGAGCGATTGTTGAGATTCAGTGAGAAATCCTTTGTGGATTGCAGTCGCGAGTTAAATATTACTTTCATGTACCGAATTGACCACTTACAATTATTCGGCAATCAAGAAGGGCATATTTATCTAATATTGAAAATGAAAGTTTGAGGTCTTTTCGGTCGAAAGTATAGGAAATGAGAAGATTTAGCCTCAGAATTGCATGCCTTTAGAATAAAGGTTGGAAACGAAAAAGGATGGCAGAGCAGAGTAGTGTATTTGATATGATTGGTCCAGTGATGATTGGTCCGTCCAGTTCGCATACAGCAGGGGTAGTTCGTATTGGAAGAGTCGCAAGAAAGATTCTGGGAGAAAAGCCGAAGTCAGCTGAGATAACTTTCTACAATTCCTTTGCCCGGACCTACGAAGGACATGGAAGTGATAGGGCGATAATTGCAGGGATTCTTGACTATTTGACTGATGATACTCGAATAAAAACTTCATTTGAGCATGCGAAGGAAGAGAAGCTCCAATTCGGTTTTAAATCGATAGGCAACGCTTCAACGATGCACCCTAATACGGTAAGGGTTAAACTTACCTCCGAAAATAGAGAAGTTGAAATTGTCGGGGAGAGTAGAGGAGGAGGAGTGATCAGAGTGACTGAAGTCAATGGGTTTGCATCTAATTTTTCAGCAAATCTACACACGTTGCTGATAATGGCCGATGACAAAACCGGTGCTATTGCCTTTGTGGCCAATGTATTGGCCAATGATGAATGCAACATTGCTACAATGTCAGTCAACCGTAAAGGCAAAAGAGATCTGGCCTTTCACGTCATTGAGATGGATTCAGCGATCAAGGAAATCACATTAACATATTTAAAGAATTTAAGTTGGGTTAAGAAGGTCATATTTATACCTGACATTGAGTTTTAAAACGACAACAATGGTCTTAAAGAAGAAAATTTATCTAAGTCTGATAGGCGTCTTCATGACGGTAATGTCTTTTGGACAGGGCACTACCCGTCAATGGACGTTACAGGAATGCATCAACTATGCTTGGGAAAACAACCTGTCAATTCGAAGCAATGAATTGAACCTTCGGAGCAATGAAATCAGCCTGAAGGAATCGAAATTTGCAATGCTGCCAAGCTTAAATGCCGGTGGTCAGATGGGTAAGTCATTTGGTAGAACAATTGACCCGGTAACTAACTCATTTATAAGCAGTGATTTCCTAAGTGGTGGCTTTTCCGCGAATAGCTCTGTTACACTGTCACGAGGAGGTATACTCAGAAATACCATAAAAAGAAATGAGCTAAACCTTGAAGCTAGTGAGCATGATTTGCAAAAAGGAAAGAATGACATTGGGCTCACAGTGGCTACTAATTTTCTCAATGTTCTTTTAAATAAGGAACAGCTAGAGAATGCGCGCTATCAGCTTCAAGTATCGGCCGATCAGCTTGAAAGGACCAAGAAGCTTGTAGAAGCGGGTTCAGCAAGACTTACAGCACAGCTTGATTTAGAGTCTCAAAAAGCAACAAATGAGGTTAATGTGGTCAATGCGGAGAACAATCTGAATATTTCTCTTTTGAACCTAAAGCAGTCCATGCAAATGCCTGCAAATCTGGAATTGGACATAGTGGCCCCTGAAATTGAGGTTGCGGATATTGCCATGGGTCTTCAGAAGCCTTCGGAAATTTATGAGGTTGCTGTAAACAATCAGCCTGAAATCAAGAGTGCGGATTTAGGCGTACAGAGTAGTGATGTTGGAGTGAAAATTGCCAAAGGCGCTTTCTATCCATCTCTTAGCCTTAACGGTAGTATTTCTACCAATTATTCAGATAGAGCACAACAATTCCTCGGTTCACAGGAAGTTGTAGTCCCTGCTCAACAGATAGGAGTGGTTCAAGGAACTAATACCCCGGTATTCACACTACCTTCTGTTCAAACGGTACCGGTTACCTCTCCTGATTATGCGTTGGCAGACCAATTCAGTGACAACCTTGGGCAGTCAATTTCATTGAATTTGAATGTTCCAATTTTCACAAGATTTTCCAATAGGGCCAATTTGCAGCGTGCACAGATTACAAAGCAGCGGGCTGAGATCACTGCAATGAATGCGCGAAACACATTACGTCAAAATATCGAGAGTGCATATAACAGCGCTCTGGCAGGATTGAAGTCCTATGAAGCCACCGAAAAAAGAGTTCAGGCTTTAGAAGAAACTTTCAGAGCTACAGAAGAAAGATACAACGTTGGTGATGCCAATTTCGTGGAATATCAAGTAGCCAGCAATAACCTATTTGCAGCAAGAACAGATCTTGTTCGAAGCAAGTATGAATACATATTTAGAGTAACAATTTTAGATTTTTATTTAGGCAACCCTATTACCTTAGATTAAGATGGCAAAAGCAAAAAAGAAGTCCAATAGAGGATTATGGATACTGACCATTCTCGTGGTCGTGATACTGATAGCACTCATTGGAGCGAATAAGGCGGGATTGATTGGTCAGCCGAAAACTTTGAAAGTTCAATTGGCTGATGTTTCCAAACAGACAATCGTTGAAAAAGTTACGGCTTCGGGTGTTGTTCAGCCCGTTACTGAAATCATCATTAGTCCAGATGTGGCTGGAGAGATTATTGAACTGAATGTTGAGGAAGGAGATTTTGTCAATGAAGGTATGATTTTGGCTAAGATTCGACCCGATAACCTTCAATCGGCACTGGATCGAACCAGGGCAAATTTGAATCAACAATTGGCCAATCTGGCTTCAAGCAAGGCCTCCAGGTCGCGCAGTAAAGCGCAGTTGACTCAAGCTGAGCTGGCATTCAAGCGACAGGAAAAGCTAAGGAAGGAAAATGTAATTTCTGATGCTGATTATGAAACCGCCAAGGCTAACTATGAAGTTGCTTTGGAGAATTATAATGCTTCAGTAGAAAGTGTTAAGGCCGCTGAGTTTATTGTAAAGTCCAGCCGAGCCACCGTAGCAGAAGCAGAAGAGAACGTCAGGCTAACGGTACTAAGAGCTCCAGCTTCCGGAACAATTTCGAAACTGGATGTTGAAAAAGGTGAAAGAGTGGTAGGAACTCAGCAAATGGCAGGTACGGAGATGATGCGAATTGCGGATTTGACCAAAATGCAAGTTGAGGTTGACGTCAATGAGAATGATATAATTAGGGTAAACGAAGGAGATACGACCATAATTGATGTTGACTCCTATACCTATATGGACAGAGACTTTCGAGGGGTTGTTACATCAATAGCCAATACAGCTAACCCAAAGGCCTCTGCGGATGCGGTAACAGAATTCAAGGTAGAGATTCAAATATTAAATGAGTCCTTTCAGGATTTGCTTTCTGAGATTCAAGGTCCTTCACCATTCAGGCCTGGTATGACTGCCAGTGTTGAGATTGTAACGACCACTAAGAATAATGCGCTTTCCGTACCGCTTTCGGCTGTCACAACCAGAACTCCTGCTCAATTGAGAAATGGGTTCGGCAATTCGGATTCTGAATCTGTTCAGGTATCTAATAACTCAGGTAACTCAAAAGATGACGAGATCAAGGAAGTCGTTTTTGTAAATAATGGTGGTAAAGCCAAGATGGTGGAAGTCAAGACTGGAATTAGTGACTATGATAACATTGAAATTCTGGAAGGATTGAGCGAAGGTGATGTTGTGGTTTCGGGTCCGTTTTTCGTTGTCTCTAAACGAATTAAGGAAGGTGATGAAATTGAAGAACAGGCCAAGAAAAAGAATGTTACTTCTGGCTCGGCTACTACCAATTAAGATCTGGGAAATCCAAGAATTGAAAGGGAGCTTATTAGCTCCCTTTTTTATTGAATTTTTTTAAGGCTTCCCACAAGGAATTCAGAGGTAAACCAACCACATTATAATAATCCCCTACAATTCGCTCAATCCCGATCATTCCAATCCATTCCTGAATGCCATAGCCGCCCGCCTTATCCAGTGGACTGAATCTTTGCACATACAAGTTAATTTCTGCCTCTTCCAATTTTTTAAAGAACACCTGCGTTGTCACGGAGAAGCTTATTTCCATGTCAAATGATCTGATACAAACTCCTGTAACCACCTGGTGATTTTTTCCAGATAGTCTTTTTAAGATTGAACGAGCCTCAGAATTATCCGCTGGTTTACCCAATATCTCTTGCCCTTCAATGACTACAGTATCTGCTGCGATTAGGAGTTCGTTGCTATTTAATTCGTAAGAATGAGCTTTTTTTCTAGCGAGGTATTCCGGTACCTTTTCCGGATTTAGATCTTGTGGGTAAGATTCATCGATGGATTTAGTGCGAACAACAAAATCAAGGCCTAATTCTTCCAGTAATGATTTTCTTCTTGGAGAATTAGAAGCCAGGATCAATTGATAATTCAAATTCATTCTGCTTGATTGAGCTGAAAAGATAACCGCAAATAGTCTTTGGATAAAAATAGGTGGATTTTTGAGGTAGTGTATAACCTGAATAACAGACTTTTTTTACTTCGTCCATTCCAATTTCTTGTGTGATTATAGCTAACTGCGCATCTCCCTTTATCGTTTTCGACAGACAATTGGCGAAATTTCGTTCAAACGTTATGCTTCTTGAGTTTCTGTGTTCTTTTCCGGGGATACCCAGCCCTTTTTCAATGATGAAATAGTGCATCACAGTGAGGTCTAGTTCCTTGATCTGATCTGGAAAATTCCATGAAAGTAATTTGTGTGCTTCCGGTTTCAACTCAACTTTAACCGCTTCGTCACCAAATAACAATCCGAAAGCCCACTTCTTCCCGAGAATTATTTCATTGATATCATTGGGATTATCAACAGGTTTCAGGATGAAGTATTCACTCAAACGTTTAAGAAATTGCTCTTTGTCAAATGCCGAAATGCCTGAGATCACTCGATGCGTGGGAAGAATTCTAAGGTCATCAGATTCTCCATTAGTCAAGTACATTAAGTGATAATTGTAAGCTTCATCTCCTGTATGGTTTGGGTTGGCTTTTTTCATCTTCTGCTTGTAAAGCATAGACCCTTCATAGCGGTGATGTCCGTCAGCCAGAATTATTTTCTGTGGGGCAATTAGTTGTACAAATTTCTTAATGACATCACGATCCTGTATCACCGAAAGTACGTCCCGAACACCCTGGTAATCTTCAGTTTCATAGATTGGACTCAACATACTTTCATCCATATATTTCTCCAATTCAAATTTGGGGTCGAAATACAGGCCATGGGTTGCGCTGACATTCAGCTGTGTATCTTCAACAACTTTAAGACGATCATTGACGGAGTGTGGCATCGTATTTTCATGTCTGAGAATATCACCATCATCCCAATGCGTGGCTTTAATATTGCAAATAAACCCTTTTCTAGTTCTTGGTTCCTTGCTTCCCGGAAGGGTAAAATGTTGATAATAAACATAAATCCCCGGTAGCGCATCCTGTAGAATGATTCCTTTACTCTTCCATGAATCAAGAATAGCGGCCACTTCACCGTTTGAAACTTTAGGGACCGACAAGTGAATACTATTAAACTCATTGTTGTACAGCCGTTGACGTTGCTTTTCAGAAACCACATCAAATAGGGGTGATGTGAGTTGGTCAATATTCTTGGATAGCTCAGGATTATACCTCCAGGCTCTAAGTGGTTTGATTACTGCCATTAACCTAGTCTTTCAATCTACTCTTCCACTTGCTTGCCATACCATTAGACTTGATTTGAGAGGAGCCATTTATTGTTGGCAGGTTGTCCAAAGTCTTAATGGCAATGATTGCAGCCAATTTTTCTGCCTCATGATCCGTAGAGTCTAGCTTTTCAGGTGTAAAATATCTCTCAACAAATTTTGTATCGAAATTGCCTGATATAAAGGCCTCATGATTGAGAACATATTTGCAAAACTCAAGAGTCGTGGTGATTCCGGTAATTTCGTACTCATCAATTGCCCTGATCATTCTTTTGATTGCCTGAGTGCGATTATCGCCTTTTACCACCAACTTGGCAATCATAGGATCATAATAGATAGGAATTTCCATACCTTGCTCGAATCCATCATCAACCCTGATACCTGGCCCTTGTGGACGTCTGTAGTTTTTTAATGTTCCAATGTCCGGCAAGAAATTATTTTTTGGGTCTTCAGCATAGACTCTTACTTCAATTGAATGACCATTTATTTCCAGGTCCTCTTGTTTAAAACCGAGTTCTTGCCCTTCAGCAACTTTTATTTGTTCCTTGACGAGATCAATTCCCGTGATCTCCTCTGTAACTGGGTGTTCAACCTGTAGTCGAGTATTCATCTCAAGGAAGAAGAAATCAAGATTTTCGTCTACAATGAATTCAACGGTTCCGGCTCCATAGTATCCGCAAGACTTGGCTACACCAATTGCAGCTTCGCCCATAGCCTTCCTTTTTTCAGGAGTCAGGATGGCAGATGGAGCTTCTTCAATCACTTTTTGGTGCCTTCTTTGAATTGAACACTCCCTTTCAAACAAGTAAACAAGGTTGCCGTGTTGATCTCCCAGAACTTGTATCTCAATATGCCGTGGTGAAGTGATGAATTTTTCTACAAAAACAGAACCGTCACCGAATGCAGAAAGTGCTTCACTTATTGCCCGCTCCATTTGTTCAGGAAGTTCCTCGATGTTTTCCACCACTCGCATACCCTTACCACCACCTCCGGCACTGGCCTTAATCAGCACCGGTAGTCCAACCTTTTTGGCTATTTCAATCGCTTCCGAAGGAGAAGTCACAGCATGGTTGACACCCGGGACCATTGGTACATCATATTTTGCAACGGCCTCCTTAGCCGCCAATTTGCTACCCATGACCTTTATTGCCTCAGCGGACGGTCCAATGAAGATGATATCGTTTTCCTTGAGTGCTTTAGCGAAATCAGCATTTTCAGAAAGAAAGCCGTAGCCTGGGTGTACAGCATCGACATTAAGGTCTTTACAAACTTTGACTATTTTGTTTATATCCAGATAAGACTCATTTGATGGGGGAGGTCCTACGTTCACCGCTTCATCTGCATAACGGACATGAGGGGAGTCCCGATCCGCATCGCTGTAGATGGCCACCGTTAGTATTTCCATTTCGCGAGCAGTCCTCATTACTCGCAAGGCAATTTCGCCACGATTAGCGACAAGAATTTTTGAGATTTTAGTCATTCCAAAAGCCATTTTTTGGGGATACAATGCTAATTAATATTCGCATAAAATCTAAGCTTTAGAGTGCATATAAAAGCGTCTTTTTTTGATAAATGGTCTTTATAGTATTACCTTTGCCTCCTTATTTACGGGGCTAATTTTTAGTAATTAAAGACGTTAGGAATTGGATTTATTTGAAAAACTGCTGGCCGATCAGGGACCTCTAGGGAAACACTCGGAGATTTCAGAAGGCTACTTCATGTTTCCAAAATTGGAAGGGGAAATAGCACCTAGAATGGAGTTTATGGGGCGAGAGGTACTTACCTGGAGTTTGAACAACTACTTGGGACTTGCCAATCAACCTGAAGTAAGAAAAGCGGATGCAGATGCTGCCAGGGATTGGGGACTTGCTTATCCCATGGGAGCCAGGATGATGTCTGGTAATACAAAGTACCATGAACAGCTTGAGCAGGAATTGGCTGAATTTGTAAGTAAAGATGCCGGACTCTTACTGAACTATGGCTATCAGGGCGTATTATCTATTATTGATGCCTTGGTTGATAGGAAGGATGTCATCGTTTACGATGCTGAATCTCATGCTTGCATAATTGATGGAGTTAGACTTCACATGGGTAAACGATTTGTTTTCCCTCATAACGATATTGAAAATCTTGAAAAGCAACTTGAAAGGGCAACGAAACTGACTAACGAAACCGGAGGAGGAATCCTTGTGATTACTGAAGGTGTCTTTGGTATGTCAGGTAACCTTGGTAAGCTTAGAGAGATTGGAGAATTAAAAAAGAAATACCAGTTCAGGCTTTTTGTTGACGATGCGCATGGTTTTGGAACCATGGGGCCAACAGGAGCAGGTGCTGGAGAAGAGCTGGATTGTCAGGATGAGATAGATGTCTATTTCTCTACTTTCGCCAAGTCAATGGCTGCCATTGGGGCCTTTGTTGCTGGTAATCGGGAAATCATCCATTATCTGAAATATAATCTTCGCTCTCAGATATTCGCCAAATCACTTCCAATGCCTTTTGTCATTGGAGTGTTGAAGCGACTTGAAATGCTAAGGACCGACCCAAGTCACAGAGAGAGACTATGGACAATCGTAAACGCTTTACAAGGAGGACTACGAGAGAAGGGCTTTGATATAGGTACTACCCAGTCACCTGTCACACCGGTTGTTTTAAACGGTACAGTTGGTGAAGCAGCCTCATTAAGTAAGGATTTGAGGGAGAATTACAACATTTTCTGTTCTGTGGTGATTTATCCCGTTGTTCCCAAGGGAACGATTATACTCAGACTTATTCCTACTGCTTCTCATTCACTGAAAGATGTAGACGAAACTATCAAGGCATTTGAGGATATTAAAGGTAAGCTGACTAGTGGTGTGTATAAAAACGCAAAACTGGCCGCTGCTTTTGGTGAATAAATCAAAAAAAAGTGCCTGTATCGTTGTTTATAGAACATTTTGGCTTATATTGCTTCATAAACAAACATTATTATCACAACCTTAAAACACAATTAATATGAGCAGATTTAGCGAAGTACATGAATTAGTAAGTTCCTTAGAGGCAGATTTTGACAAGTTCTACAACAAGGGCAACTCTGCAGCTGGTACTCGTGTAAGAAAAGGAATGCAAGCTTTGAAAAACTTGGCTCAAGACATCAGAGTTGATGTACAAAACATTAAGAACAACGGATAATTAATCCTAAAAGCTTATAAATGAAAGGCTAACCATTGGTTAGCCTTTCGTTTTTTTATGACTTATATCTTATCACTGATTCGGTCCGTAAGTGATTGACTAGCAGAAAGTAATGGTAGTCTTACAGCGTTTCCACAAATGCCTTTTTGGCGTAAAACCTCTTTAATACCCACAGGATTGCTTTCCTCGTACATTAATGGATTGATCTCAAGAAATTTACTCGATTCCAATCTCGATTTTTTATAATTACCCTCTAAAGCAGAGTGTACAATTGCCTCAAATTCTTTTGGAAATGCATTAGCTAAAACCGAGATAACCCCAACTGCACCAATGGACATCATAGACGTTGTTAGAAGATCATCCCCAGAAATCAAAAGAAAATCCTCAGGCTTATTTTTAGCTATGGTCATACACTGAACCAAATCTCCTGATGCTTCCTTTATTCCAATAATATTTTCATGATCGGCCAATCGAAGTGTGGTTTCGGCAGCGATGTTGGACATAGTTCGTCCTGGGACATTGTAGAGTATGATTGGCAGGGGAGATTCTTTCGCAATTTTCGAATAATGCTCAAGAATTCCTTCCTGACTTGGTTTGTTGTAGTAGGGGCTAACTGAAAGGATGGCGTCAACACCATCCAGATTAGTAGATGCTAGCTGGTTACAGACACTTTGAGTATTGTTGCCTCCAATGCCATAGACTATTGGTAGGTTTCTGGGATTGTTGGATTTGACAAACTCGAGGATTTTGGCTTTTTCCGGTGAGGTGGTTGTTGCCGATTCACCGGTTGTGCCCTGAACCACAAAATAATCAACTCCTGTTGTTGTGTGATCCAGCAAAGCGCTCAACCCTTCAAAATCAATTTCTAATTTATTATTGAATGGTGTGACCAGAGCCACACCTGTACCTTTAAACTTGTTCACTGTTAATTATTTTAATGCATTGACATACAACAACATTTGTTCAATGAGATTATCGAGTCCGGCACTTTTGTTAATCCCAATCATCAATTCATATAGTCCTTCTGATTCGTCAACATGCAGCCCTATTCTGCACTTTGCCTTAGAATTGATCAATAAGGAACCTGTTATTTCGCTTGGTTCAAAGTCCAAGTGAAAAAGATAATCGAACCTGCTCTTCAGAAACTGGTCTGCTACCTCCGACTTAATTTTGCCAAGTATGCTGAGCTCATGAACACCAAACACCAGATGGTTAGTTTCAGGAATTGTTTTTTTATCAGGGTTATAACAAAGTGTAGTTATTTCTCTTTCTTCTTGAATTTTCTCAATCAGATTCTGAACGGCTTGTTCCTTCTGCACCCCTTCCCAGGTATATAAGATTCCTATGTGTCTGGCTTCCTCAAAAGGAGTCAGGTCACCTCGGTTTGTTTTGTCTTTAGAGGAGTTGTTGATTATCGACAATATCTTCTTCCCAATTATTGACATATCAGATCATATTGAGAAAATCTTCTTCCGAAATAATTGTTGTGCCCAGTTTATTGGCTTTTTCCAGTTTGGAAGGTCCCATTTTGTCACCGGCCAGCAGAAAATCAAGTTTACCACTTATAGATGATACTACTTTACCTCCGTTGGCTTTGATTTTTTCTTTTAGCTCGTCTCGCGAGAATTGCTGGAAGACTCCGGAAATTACGAATGTACGGTTTTCGAGATTATTTCCTTCTACTACTTGTTCTTTGGCCTCATGATGTAATTGGACTCCAGCAAGTCCAAGTTTTTCAATAATTCTCAAGTTTCGATCTTCTTGAAAGAACTCAATCACGCTTTCCGCGATTCTATCACCTATTTCTGGAACCTCTATTAAGGAATCGTAGTCAGCTTCCTTCAGTCTATCGACTGACTGAAAATGATCAGCTAATTTCTCGGCAACTGTCTTTCCTACAAACCTAATTCCAAGTCCGAATAGCACTCTTTCAAAAGGAATTGACTTCGAGTTTTCTATTGCCTGGATGATATTTCCGGCAGATTTTTCCCGGAGACTTCTAATCGAATAGTCACCTTTCTTTTCCGAATAGATTTTGAATTCTAGTCCATTTAATTGTTCAAACGTCAGGTCATAGAGGTCGGCATAGTTTTCAATCAAGGCGTTGTCCAACAGGCCTTTGATCGTTTCAGGGCCGAGTTTGTCTATATCCAGAGCGTTGCGCTGAATAAAGTGCTCGATTTTTCCAAGAATCTGGGGGGGACAACCTTCTTCGTTGGGACAGTAGTGATTTGCTTCACCATCTTCTCTTACGAGCTCTGTTCCACATTCCGGACATTGCGTGATATATTCAACAGGGTTGCTCTCCGGATTGCGCAATGAAGTTTCCACTGACGTCACTTTTGGAATGATTTCACCACCTTTTTCGACATGAACCGTGTCACCAATATGCAAGCCCAATCGTTCGATTTCATTGGCATTGTGAAGCGATGCTCGTTTGACGGTGGTTCCTGCCAAAAGTACTGGCCGCAAATTAGCTACCGGAGTAACAGCTCCTGTGCGCCCGACTTGATAAGATATGCTCTCGAGAACAGTGGTAGCGCTTTCGGCCTTGTATTTATAAGCTATTGCCCAACGAGGACTCTTTGCCGTGAACCCCAATTGCTCCTGTTGAGATAGTTCGTTTACTTTCACAACAATACCATCGGTCTCAACAGGAAGGTCATGTCGCTTTTCTTCCCATTCCTCGATGTAGGCAATGACAGCATCGATATCATTACATTTTTTATAGGTAGGAGAGACATTGAAACCCCATGATTCTATGGCGGAAATAGCTTCAGAATGTGTTGAATAGTCCAGATTATCTCCAAGCAGATAATAGAGAAAGCAATTCAATTTTCTACTTGCAACTACTTTTGAGTCTTGCATTTTTAAAGTGCCTGAAGCTGCATTTCTGGGGTTTGCCAAGCGCTCTTCACCAACATCTTCTCTTTCATTATTGACCCTTTCAAACTCCTTAAGCGGGAAAAAGGCTTCTCCTCTCACCTCAAATTCACTGGGAACATTCGCTTTTAATCTTAAAGGAATGGATCGTATTGTTTTTGCATTATTGGTGATATCATCTCCTTTGGTACCATCACCTCTGGTCACGGCCCTTTTCAGTAATCCATTTTCATAAGTAAGGCTTAAGGCTACACCGTCAAACTTGAGTTCACAAAAGTATTCATACGCTTGATTCTCGAGACCTTTTGCCACCCTTGCATCAAACTCTCTTAATTCTTCTTGAGAATAGGTGTTACCCAATGACAACATTCTGTATTTGTGAAGAACAGTCTCAAATTCTTTCGTAATGGTACCTCCAACACGCTGCGAAGGAGAATCTTCTTTTTTCAACTCTGGAAACTGGCCTTCCAGTTGAATTAACCTTTCCAAAAGCTTATCAAACTCAAAATCCGATATTTCAGATCTGCTCTGTTGATAATAAAGGTCATTGTGATGGTTGATTTGATCGGTCAGACGATCTATTTCATTTCTTGCCTGGTCGAGAGTCATGGTGTTCTCAGTCTTTTTGCTCCAGTTTGTCCAGTGCAGAGGAAAGCTCACCTTCGGTGTTTTTCAGCTTGTCTTTGCAGAATGAAATTAGTTCTGTTCCTTCTTTGACCAATTCTGACAGTTGATCTACATCAGGTTCCTGGTTCTCTATTATATCCACTATTTCTTCAATTCTGGCCAGAGCCTCTTTGTATTTTATCTTGCTTTCGGTCATCCTTCGGTCTTAATTGTACTCTTTATTTCTCCATTTTTGAATGTGGTTATTAATTCTTGTCCGTCTTCAACTTTAGTATCAGAAAGAAGAACACCGTTCACCCTTGATATTGTATAGCCACGTTTCAATACTGATTCAGGTTCTACCAATTTTAACCCCTTGTCGAAATTAGACAATCTTTGGTTTTGGTCATTAAAATAGGCTGTTATCTTATTCCGCAAACTCCTTTCTATATCCAGAATTTTAGTTTCATTATATCGGATTTTTGCCTCACTCCTGATGATCAGGTGATCGAATAATCGATTCAGGTCCATTTTCGACTCCTTGATCCTATTGATCGAATTAAGGTTCAATAGGGAAGACATTTGAGTTAATATATGTGTATGGTTTTTTATTTCGGCTGAGGCGTTTTGATAAATACGGTAAAAGAACTGGTCTAGTGAATCATCAAGACTTTCAAGACCCTTTATGAGAAAATCGGCAACAGCAGTAGGAGTCTTCATCTTTGTGTGTGCCACCATATCCACAATGGTCTCATCTCTTTCATGTCCAATTCCTGTTACTACCGGGAGAGGAAATTGCGCCACGCAAGAAGCCAAATTGTAATCATCAAAACAATCAAGGTCCGTTTGCGCTCCTCCTCCTCTGATGACTACAACAATATCGAAATCTTGGTAGTTACTTTTAATTTGCTCCAGTGATTTCAATATTGACGAAGGTGCCTCTTCACCTTGCATCAAAGATTGAAACAGACGACAATCAAAACGAAAATTTCTCTGGTTTGAACCAAGCTGATCCATGAAATCTCCGTAACCAGCTGCCGTTTCGGAACTGATTATTGCTATTCGCTGTGGTACCAATGGCAAAATTAGGAGCTTGTTCAACCCGAAGACTCCATTGGCCTGAAGTTTCTCAATGATTTGTTGGCGTTTTCTGGCACGCTCTCCTAAGGTATAGTTTGGGTCAATTTCCTTGATGTTAAGGCTAATTCCATAAACCTCATGATAGAGTACAGTAACATTGAAAAGAACCTTCATGCCAGCCTTGAGCTGTGTACTCGTCACTGACTCAAAATAGCCGGAAATAGTTCTGTAGGTGTATGACCAAATGTTGGCCCTTATTTTGGCGGAAATGAAGTTGCCCTCCTTTTCTACCAATTCCATATAGCAATGTCCTTTTTGGTTGACCGATAGACTTCCAATTTCAGCTACTACCCAATAACTGGGGTCCAGGGAAGTCTCCAGTTTTTGTTTAATGAGGGTGTTGAGTTCGAATAGGGATAAGTGACCCATGATGCAAATTAACGGACTTGCATCATTTTAAAAACGTGAATTTTGATTTGAATTCAGGAATGGCTAAACATTATTGAAACGATTAAATGCTTAATTCCCTTTTTTTGCTGGGTTTCCGGGTCTCTGGCCCGAGCTTCTACTGAGTCGTTGCATCAAAGACCTTCTGAATTCGCTATCAAATCGGACCAATTTCCAGGTTTGTTGAGGTGTGAGAACCTCCTTGAATTTAACTAGATATTCTTTTTCTATGGCGGCTTCGGCTTCCTTCTGTTCGATATAAATATCGAGCATCTTTGTAGCGGCTTCGTCTGTCATGTTTTCATAATTCCTATCTACAACTAAGGCTCTTTTTTGCTCACCGTACTTCTTTCCTAGCTCGGCTTTTTTCTTTTCATATTCATTAAAAATCGGCCAAAAAGACTGAGCCTGTTTACTATCAAGGTCGAGTCGATTGGTCAGAAAGGCAATTCTTGCAGCCTTGATTTGCTCCCTATCGAATTTTCGACTTGGGTTTTGTGCTGAGAGATTCAACATAAATAATGCTCCCATACCGATTAGAATTGTCCTTCTCATAACGCTAATATTCAATGTATTCAAAGTCATACTCAAGTTCGGGGTTTTCCAATTCGTCAAAATTAAAGCCCCCCATTTCTTCATCAATCAATTCACTCAAAGCTAGTTCCGCTCCATCTATTGATGCAATCATGTCCAAACTGCTAATATCTTCATCGATCAAATACTCAAGAATTTCCTGATCAGATAATTCACCTAAGTCAGAAATTCGATTCACATCACCAGGCCCCAATGCCAAAAATACAGCCAGAAACATAACTGCGGCTGCCACTGCATAACGGACCCAAGTTCGGGCGAACAATGGAACCACCTTAGGTTCCTTAAGTATGGTTTTTTGCTCAATGGAATTTGTAAGACTCTCAAAATATCCTTCGGGAACCGTAAATATATTCTCTTTTAAATGCCTGGAATGCTCCATTGAATTCTCATCGATGGTATTCACCTGTTCCATAATTGAGTTGTGGAGCGTATCAAAATAACCCTCAGGAGTAGTAAAAGTATTCTTTCTCAACTTTGGATTATTCAACTCGTTATGTTTGGGCTTTTTTGGCATTGATTATTTGATTATCAAGATGTTAAAAGGTTTAATTCTTCAACAATAAGTCTTCTAGTTTTTTTACTGCCAGGTGATAACTGGCTTTTAATGCACCCACACTTGTGCCTGTGATCTCAGCAATTTCATCGTACTTTAAATCATCAAAGTACTTCATGTTGAAAACTAAGCGCTGCTTTTCAGGTAAACTCAAAATTGCCTTTTGAAGTTTCCTTTGAATGTCATCACCGCTAATGTGGGCCGCAGAGTCCAAATGATGACCCAACTCATGCTCAACCTCGTCAATTGCAAGTGCATACTTTCTTTGCTTTTTCTTGATAAAGGTCAGGCTCTCATTGGTCGCAATTCTATACATCCAAGTGAATAGTTGAGAGGCCTCTCTGAAACTGTCAAGATTCTTGTATATTTTGATGAAGATTTCCTGAACTACATCATCCGCATCTTCATGTTCAATCACCATCCTTCGCACATGCCAATAGATGCGCTCCTGGTATTTTCTTACCAAGGTGCTAAAGGCAGCATGACGTGTTTGTTCATTGCTGAATTGGGCGAGTATATCTTTGTCTTCCAATTGCCGGTGAATTCAGTTAATTAGATGAGAAAGGGCCTGAATGGTTTAATTTCACGAATTAATTTTGGTTCCGGGAATAATTTTATCTCACAGAACGTTGGTTCCATAGCTAATTACAAATTACTATTTTCGTTCATTCTTATCTAATCGAAAATCGATGGGCTTAGAAGAGGATATTAAACAGAATAAAAAATTTGACAGTGAGTACGAGAAACTTGTTGTCAACATAATTTATAGCAACAGCTGGCTTGCAGATCATCAAGCTCAGGTTTTTAAGCCTTTTGGCATAACGGGACCGCAGTTTAACGTCTTACGTATCCTGAAAGGTCAGTACCCAAAACCATGCACGGTGAATTTGGTTATCGATCGAATGTTGGAACGAATGTCTAATGCCTCGCGGATAATTGACCGGTTGGAAAGAAAGGGATTAGTGGAACGTAAAGTCTGTAAGAGTGATCGTAGGGCAAAAGACGTACTCATTACACAAAAAGGCCTTGACGTTCTGGAGGAGGTGAATGTTGCTACCAAAGGTTGGATGAAAAAGTTTAAAAGTATCTCAGAGGAGAGGGTTAATGAGGCAAACGAAGTGCTGGATGAATTGAGAGCCCTTTTGAAAAACTAATTTCCTTTTAAGGCACCATATTTCTTTAGAATAGGCAGTACCTTATCAATGGGTAGTGATTGGGTTTCATTACCATTTCTTCCTTGCATTGTTTCTGCTGCAAAGAGAGAGTTAATGATAGCCTCTTCCGTGGCTTCTATGGCCGCCATAAAGAGGGGAGACATGAAATCATTTCGTAACACATCGCCATTGTCTGTACGCAGTCTTGTTTGATGGGGAATTCTCATCGATTCGGCAGTAGATGCCGCCACGACATAATCTCCACTTCCGTTTGAGGCGATACCTCCTGTCCGCCCCAATCCTAACATGGCACGTTTTGCCAATCGCTCCAGTTGTCGTGCATTCAATGGAGCGTCCGTCATTACTACGATCATGCAAGAACCATCACTTTTTTCGATTGCGTTTCGAAAGGGATACTGCTCCAATTCTTTTCCCACTGGAGCTCCGTTAATCGTTAAAGCACCACCAAAGTTGGATTGAACTAATACGCCCACAGTATATCCACCCAGTGCCGAAGGTAATTTTCTTGAAGAAGTGCCAATACCCCCTTTGTATCCGAATGCTCTGGTTCCTGTCCCGGCACCTACATTTCCCTCGTCAACTTCACCCGACTTGGCATTTTTTATGGCGGTAATAACATCCTCATCACTCACATGCATCCCTCGTATATCGTTAAGGTATCCATCATTCGTCTCACCAACCACGGCATTTACCGATCTCACATCTTCATTGCCCCTTAATCCAATAGTGTACTTAACCGTACCCTGGATGCCCATTGGAACACTCAAAGTATTGGTAAGAACAATAGGGGTTTCTATGTTCCCTAATTCTTGCACTTGACTTATACCGGCTAGCTTTCCAAAACCATTACCGATATAAATTGCTCCGGGTACCTTGTCTTGAAAGATATTTCCTGAATGGGGGAGTATGGCAGTTACACCAGTCCTTACGTTTTCTCCTTTGATCAAGGTCTGGTGCCCCACTTTGACCCCAGGTACATCAGTGATTGCGTTTAATGAGCCGGTCTTCATTACCCCTATCTCGATGCCGTAATGACGTGTTCTTTTTTTGACTTGTGCATCAGTCAAGAAGCAGGTTAAAAGACCTGTTGCAACCAGTACTATTCGCTTCATCTCTAAATATAGTCAAAAGCTGCCTTGAACATTTTCTTTAAATTTAGGAATGCACCGTTTCAAATACCCATCTCTTATTCTATTGGCCCTCTTATACATTCAATCCTGCAAGGAAAAACCCTTGGATGCCGAAACCATTGTGTCCAGGGCCTATGAAGCCCATGGAGGAAAAACTGCATGGGAAAATATAAAAAGCCTTAGCTATCAAAAGGAGAGTAAAGTGTATGATGCGGATGGTAATTACCGAGTTAACACCTTGCAACAACATGATTACTCCATGTCCCCAAGTTTTGAAGGTACCATTAAGTGGGAGGCTGATGACACAAGTCATAGAATTAGATTCAGCAATGGCCAAGCACAACGAATAATTGGCGATTCGCTGGTTTCAAGCGCAACAGTCAATACTAGTGCTATGGAAACAGTTTGGACCGCCCTTTACACAGTTAGCCAGCCTTTTAAACTATCTGACCCGGGTGTGATGCTCCATTATGAGGGCACAGAAGTTTTGGAAGAAGGTCAGGAGGTGCACACTATTCGTGCGGAGTATAGTACAGAAAATGATAATCACACAAAAAGTGATACCTGGTGGTATTACTTCGATGTCAATTCCTACCTCTGTGTGGCCACTTTGGTTCACCACGGAACGACACGAAGTTACATTAAGAACTTAGAGTATGATCGCTCCACGGGCATTGTGTTTAATTATCACCGAAAAGGATATGCAGTCGATAGTGCTCGGAATGTCCTCTTTCATCAATCAGAGTATTTCTACCGAAACTTCAAAATCGATTAAAAGAGGTTGTCTCAAAAGTCATGGTTGGTCTGAATTGATTTCAGAATTTAGAAATCATTCGGTTTTTCTGACAGATCCTGAAACTAGTTCAAGATGACCAAATGATTATACTTTTGAGACAACCTCTACCCGAATCTACTTCAGATTGGGCTGAGGGGTCATGCGCAAATAGGGCTTGACCTCAGTATGTCCCTTTGGAAATAACTCGGGAATGTCCTCATTGGCCACTGCAGGTACAATTACACAATCATCTCCATTGTTCCAGTTGGCTGGTGTAGCTACTTTATGATACGCAGTCAACTGCAAACTATCAATGACCCTCAATAATTCATCAAAATTTCTACCCGTTGAGGCAGGATAAGTAATGGTCAATTTCACCTTTTTGTCAGGTCCAATGACGAAAACAGAACGTACGGTCATTTTATCATCAGCATTTGGGTGGATCATATCATAAAGCTCCGACACCTGGCGATTTTCATCGGCAATGATTGGGAAATTGACGGTAGTGTTTTGTGTTTCATTAATGTCATTCACCCAGCCATGATGAGATTCCAATCCATCCACGCTTAAGGCTGCTACCTTAACATTTCTCGAGTCAAATTGTGATTTGTACTTGGCTACAGTGCCTAACTCTGTAGTGCACACTGGTGTATAGTCAGCCGGATGCGAAAACAGAACACCCCAACCATCTCCTAACCACTCATGAAAACTGATTTCTCCTTCTGTGCTTTGGGCAGTGAAGTTAGGTGCTTCATCTCCCAGTCTTAGTGTACTCATAGTTGATGTTATAATTTTAATTTAGTTTACCACTCTACATACGGTATTGGGAGAATTGAGTAGAGGCTTTTTCGATATTTTTTACCGTCTTCCGGAATCGTCTTTCAAATGATATAATTAATCCATGAAAAGAAGATTTCCATCGGTAAAATTTCTCGTTTGAATAAATGAAAGTTAAACCTTGGTGCAATTTGATTATCTTAATTAGGCCAAACGACCAGACCTATGAGCACTTTTGTCAAATCATTATCTCTACTTCTGACTGCAGGTGTATTTATTTTTGGAATACAATCATCTTCCAGAACCCTACCAGACCATCATGTATTATCGCAAGATTCCGGGATCACCTTTCCAGAAAATGTGAAGGAAATCATTGATGCGAAATGCATGGGCTGCCATAAGCCGGACTCAAGAAATGAGAAGGCCAGAGAAAAGCTACAGTGGGAGAAAGTACCCAAAATGAATAAGGAGGAGCAGGAACACTTGATAGATGAGCTCTTCGAAGTACTTGAAGACGGGAAGATGCCTCCCAAAAGAACGGTTGAACGCAGACCTGAAATGAAGCTTTCAGACGAGGAGACCAAGGTACTACTTGCCTGGGCTGAAGATGAAGAAAAAAGACTGAAAGGAAATTAATGCCTATAGATTGATGGCTTGAATAGTATCGACCAAAAGTTCGATTAATTCCTTTGAATGAGTAGGGAAGGAAGCGATTCGGATTTGGTCTTTCCTAAAACTGCCATAGCCTTTTCCAATGATGAATCCCTTTTGGGAGAGGGCCTCAACCCATTGGGAAGAATCGACTTTAGTGTTGGCTACCACTACCGTTTTCGACCTTAGTTCAGGGCTTTGCACAAAATGATCAAGGCCGGTATGTTTAGTCACCATATGCTGAAGCAGCGCAGCTTTATAGTTTGTTTCTCTTCGTATTACATCAATCCCTTTTTCCAGCATGTCTGCCGTTACCTTGGCAAGTAAGTATACGTTCAAGACATTCGTAGTGTAGGTAGGTTGTGAATTAGCAGCATTTTTAACCAGGTTAGGGAGTGCTTGATAAGCCCCTATTGAGAGCCCCTTTTCTAATTTGACTTCAGCCTTAGCGACACACCGGTTGTTAACAATCCATACTCCCAAACCAGCTGGCAAACCAAAGCACTTTTGAACCGAGAAATAAGCAGAATCGACCTTAGAGAAATCCAGGTCTATCGCTGGAAAAGCTGAGACTCCGTCTACAGCAATTAAGGCATTGGGGAAATTATCTCTGATCTCATAAATCTTCTCTTGAGGAAAAGTAACCCCAGTACTTGTCTCGTTTAATGTGAGTCCGATTAGCTCTGTGTCCAAATGAATTTGGTCAACAAAATCCTTGGGTATACTCCCCGGCTCTGCTGAGACTTCTTGAGCATCAATTCCCCACTTAATGGCAAATTCACGAAATCGTTGCGAGAACGCTCCATATGACAAATGGGAAGAATGATTTATGATACAATTTTGAATTAATCGTTCCCAGATTTCATTGGCAGAGCTAAGGAAGAAGATGTGATAATCTTTGGGAATATTCATTAAAGAACGAAGGTTATCACTTGCTTCTTTGAAATAGCTACCCGCCTGAACACTTCTATGGTTGATCTCCGCAACCTGCTCTTTTAAGGCTTGCTTCAAATGACTTTCAAGCGTGAAATAAAGTGCTGACGGGCCCGGTGTGAAGAAGATTTTCTTAGGCATCTGTGGAATTGGCTTTAAGGATCGCTAACTGCTCGTAATAATGTTTTCTGACAAAAAGAAAATAGAATATCAGTGGGAACAAAAGTATCAGTCCACACACGAAAAACATCATTCCAATCCCTAAATATTCGGCCAGATAGCCCAAAGCGATTGACCCGGCTCCAATTCCAAGATCAATTGCAGAAAAGAAGGTAGCATTGGCTGCACCTCGACATTCCTCTTCCACTATGTTGAGCGCCATGGTTTGAACGGTGGGCATGATTAGACCATTTCCCATTCCCACGAGGACTCCACTAACCATGAAGAGCCAGAACGTATCAATGTATCGGAGCATCAACAAGCCGATGATCGTTACAGCTAATCCTATAAAAACAATACCCGAGGGTCCTTTCCGGTCCATGATTTTACCCACCAGTAACCTTACAATTGCCACGCCCAGAGCGAAGAAGATAAAGAAGGCAGAGGGGTCAATGGTGACAAAAAACACCCTGATTGATGGTATTCCGACCTGCTCGGCAAAGATCATGATAAAGGCAATAATACCAGCATAGGGAAAAGCTGCGGTGAACATGACAATGGCAATACGCGTAACTCTTTTGTCAAACATCTTTTTGAGATTCAGCTTGGTGTCACCCGTTTTTATCTTAGGAACCTTGACAAAAAGTGCAAGCAGGAGTGCAGCCACTCCGAAGCCAAATGAGATGTTGAAGAGGTTTACAAAGTTGTCATCACCCATAATCACATCGCCCATGTATGGGGCGATGGCCATCGAAAAGGTCATCGCAAGTCCAAAATACCCTATTCCCTCACCACGTTTCTTTTCGGGAATAATATCCGCAGCAATCGTACTTCCGCCAGTCGTGATAACTCCCCAGGCGAACCCATGGAAAATCCGAACCATTAAGAGAAGAAAAAAGGTATAGGCGAAATGGTAGGCTCCCAGAAGTGCTGCAAAGAAGACCAACGCGATCAAATAGACATATTTTCTACCAAAAGCATCCAGAGCATATCCGCAAAAAGGACGTATCAATAATGCCGCCAAAGCATAGACACCAATAATGTAACCTACCTGATTGTTCGATGCTCCTAGGGCATTAACTGCATAAACCGGTAGGGTGGGCAAAAGGAAATAAAATGCATTTGACATCAAAAAATAAGAGATGAAATGCAGGATGAAATCCTTGGTCAAAATACGATCAGAAGAAGTAGAGAGGGTCAAATAGTCGGTTTTGGTGCTAAGAAGTAAAGTTCAAAATACGAAAGATTTCAGCAGCTATAAAAATTCTGCTTTTCATTTTCGTTTATCGTTAAGACGACTGGTCTTTGAACAATGTAACAATCAAATTTTTATAGAGTAAAAAGAACTTTTTTATTTCTCTAGTTCGTTGTGGTTAGTAAGTTTGTATTCCTTCGGGATGAAAATACACTCATTAGGGCTTGGACAAGTTTTTGAACTTTACAAGTTAAACTAATATACCGGGTGAGTCTCACCTAAAACAAGGCCTCATGCTAACCTAGGTTAGTACCTCGTTCGAAAGTTCAGGATAACAGTGGACTGTTGCGGGAAAAGGGGCAGCCCAAATCCTGTCTATTATGGAGGTTCAAAATACCTCCGGGTTCTATGAGTTTAAATTAAAAAGCTCCTTTTTGGAGCTTTTTAATTATTCTCCAGCCTGATAGGCCACTTTGCCATTCACTATGGTCATCGCCACTTTAGTATCCAGGATTTCCTTCTCCGGAATGGTCATAATATTTTTGTCAAATACGGTAAAGTCTGCAGCCTTGCCCACCTCAATAGATCCTTTGAAGTCTTCTTCGAATTCGCCAAATGCTGCATCCAATGTAAAAGAACGAAGGGCTTCTTCTCTGGTCATTTTTTGCTCAGGTTCAAATCCTCCTTCGGGCATACCTGCCAATGTCTTCCTGCTAACAGAAGCATAAAACGAAGGAAGTGGATCTACCGGCTCAACCGGTGCATCAGTGCCATTAATGATCTTGGCTCCCGATTGCAGAAGTTTCTGCCAAACATAAGCTCCGTCTTTAATTCGCTTAGGACCCAAACGATTGATGGCCCAGGGACGATCGCTGCTCATATGTATGGCCTGCATGGCTGGAATTACACCCAATTCACCAAAACGAGGAATATCATCCGGGTGAAGGTGTTGGGCATGCTCTATGCGAAAACGATGATCTATTGCACCCTCAGGATTTTTTAAAAATGCGGCTTCATACCGGTCAAGAACTTCTTGGTTCGCACGGTCACCAATTGCGTGCGAACAAACTTGAAAACCAGTCTCTAAGGCTTTGTCTGAGACCGTGGTGACTACCTCCATTGGTAAAGTTTCATGCCCGGTGTGACCAGGTCGGTCGGTATATTCTTTTAAAAGCCATGCTCCTCTGGGACCTAAGGCGCCATCACAGTGGAGTTTAATAGAGCGGACAGTAATGAAATGGTCAGGATCAATCATTGGACCTCGTTCATACCATTTTTCCAGGAGCTCCGGAGAGCGGCCAGTCAGCATCACGTACATTCGCATTCCTAACTTGCCCTGCTCCTTAAATCGTTGAAGTCTATCAATAAAGCTTTGTCCCGATCCGGCATCATGAAAGCTGGTAATCCCTTTTTCGAGACATTCCTTAATCGCCATTTCAAGTGCCAGCTCATTTCTTAGTTCATCATTTTGTGGAACTAGACGACCTACAAGCCCCGAAGCCCTTTCAGTGAACACGCCAGTCGGGTTTCCAAGCTCATCTTTGATTATTTCTCCGCCCTCAACCTGCTTCGATAGGCTTTCAAGGCTCAATCGATTAACGCCCGCTAATTGCATGGCCTTTGCATTGGCAAAAGTGGCGTGTCCACTGGCGTGGCGCAAGTAAACCGGATTGTCAGGCGATACAGCACTCATTTTGTCATGAGTCTGAAAGCCTTTGACTACTTTTCCGGGAGGCTCGATCCACTTGCTTTGGTGCCAGCCACGGCCTGTTATCCATTGTCCGGGTTCTGCCTTTTCTACTGCCTCAGCCACTTTTTGGACAAGCTCATCATAGGTTTTGACATACATTAGATCCAACTCCAGCTTATTGTATCCTATGCCCATCAAATGTCCATGAGATTCAATAAAACCTGGTGTCATCGTTTGCCCCTTGAGATCGACCATCTGAGTCTCACTTCCTTCATGAGCGGCTACTCCATCACTACTACCCACGTAAATGATCCGTCCGTCTTTTACAGCAACGGCCTCCACTTCAGGATTAGAATCATCCATTGTATAGACTATGCCATTTTTAAATATGATGTCCGCAGTTTCACCTGATTCACCGGAACCACAGGAAAAAGTGATGCCCGAAATAAAAAGGAGAATTAGAAGTTGGAGCTTTTTCATGATTAGAATAAGGTTAATGTCTTAAAAACTAACTCATTTCTGGTCGAATCCCAAAACCTGTATTAAGAGTGGTTAATTCTTTAAAATTGTTTGGATTTTTTCGACAACCTCATCAACATTTTGATGCGAGAAGCAAAGTGGGGGTTTGGTTTTGATCACACTGTCAAAGAGTCCATCCGTGCTTACAAGTACATTCTGATTTCTTAGCTCATTTTTTATTCTTGATGCAAGAGCCGTATTGGGAGATTTGGAATCATCTTTGACGAGTTCCATTCCAATGAAGAGTCCTGATCCACGAACATCGCCAATTTCAGGAAAGTCATTTTGAAGTCTCCCAAGTTGTTCCATATAATAGTTTCCTACGGAAAGGGCGTTTTCTTGAAGATTCTCTTCTTCGATGACGTGCAAAACAGCGCTCCCGATAGCACATGAAACCGGATTTCCCCCGAAAGAGCTGAAGAACTCCATCCCATTGTCAAAAGCTTCAGCTATTTCGGTCGTTGTCACGACAGCACCCATTGGATGCCCATTGGCCATAGGCTTTCCTAAGATGACTATGTCTGGTACCACCTCCTGCAACTCAAAGCCCCAGAAGTGACTTCCCATCCTTCCAAATCCGGTTTGTACTTCATCGCTAATGCAAAGCCCTCCCCGGGATCTGATCATCGGGTAAACTTCCTTCAAATAACCCTCTGCTAATGGAACCTGTCCTCCACAACCCACAATTGGTTCGGCAACAAATGCACTAAGGTCTATGGGATGATTTTCTATTTGAGTCTTCAGATCTTTTGCGAACTGAATGCCCGCATTGAGGCCAGTGTATTTTCCTCGGTATGTGTCGGGAATGGCAGCTTGTACTATCGAATTTGACTTTCCTGTTCCTCCTTTGCTATCATATTTGTATTGGCTGATTTCGATTCCCTGACGGGTATTTCCATGATAGCCATGTTCCATCACCACAATTCCGGGGTTGTTTGTATACGCTTGAGCTAAGCGAATTGCCAAATCACTGGCTGCACTACCTGAATTCACGAAATAAACTTTGTTCAAACTCTCCGGAAATTTGGACAGAAGTCGTTCAGCGTACTCGGCAAGTTCATTATAAAGATACCTTGTGTTGGTATTGAGTTTTGCCATCTGGGTTTGACCCGCTTCAACGACCTTTGGATGTTGATGTCCAACATGAGGAATATTGTTATAAGCATCCAAAAGGGTGTTTCCATACTGGTCATACATATATTGAAAGGCTGCACCATGCATGTAAATCGGAGTTTTGTAAGACATCGAAAGTATAGGGCTCAAGTGTTCAAGACGCTTACTTATTATTTCGTCAATATCACGAGTGGGCGCAGTCTCTTTTCCAACTGCAGCGTAGAATTCAGATCGTGCATGGATTGGATTAATGGCAATCCATTTTCTAAGTAAATCCCAGGCGGGCTTTTCACTAATCGTAATGTATTCACTGTCGGGCTGAATATTTTTTTCATTGGCCGACTTGCAAACGCTCATACATAATCGACCGGCAATTAGGTAATAAAGAATATCGAGTTCCTGTTCTTCTAATTCAATAATTTGATGATAACCCGAAATGATAGGCTTGGCCCATTTTATAGGGTCTTCCTTTTCAAAAATGGCATAGGTGATAGCAATTGCCAGTTCATTGATGAGAGGAGTATATGAGCAGTCACCGAAATCGATTATACCAGAAACCTTATTGTCATTAACCAGGATATTCCAATCGTTGCCATCGTTATGAATGATTGACTTTCTTAAGGATGGGAGAACCGGATAAACATGCTGATCCCATTGGAGAAAAAAGTAATCGACTACCTTTTTGTCCTCTGGTGAACGTATAACTTCCTTAAGTTGACGGCTCTGATTTATGTGTTGAAGATCCCAATCCAATTTTCTGGATTCGATGGCGCTGTTACGGAACCCGATCAAGTCTTTGTCCATTGATGCCAGGAATTGCCCCATTGATTCGAACATTGGAATGGTATGGTCCACCTCAGCAAGAAACTTTCCTGATACAAAGGTTAGTAATCGGAGCACTCCCGACTCTGTAATTGATAGGGATCGTCCATTTTTATTTTCTACAGGTCTGGAGACGGCTTTTTCAGGCAAATTGGTTAATTCCTTGATTACAGCCGTTTCCCCGGTTACATCTTCAAATTTGGATTGAGGGTATACTTTAAGAACAAAAGTGCCCTGATCCGAGGCTACTTTATAATTGGTGCTTATATAACCGTCCATTTTGCTCAAAGAGCAATTGGTCAATCCATAATGTTCCGATAAGAGCTGTTCCATTCAGAATCAAAATAAACAAACTCTCAGAGACCAAACTAGTACAGAATTTCTATTGGATAGAATTTGTCGTAGTGTCTTTTGTCAGAAGTTCCTGGATTCTCGATAACTCGAAGCTCTCATCGTATTCAAGATTCACTTCTGAAGGCAGAGGTGCATTTGTTTCGGACAGCCAAGCTTCGAGTTCAAGAAAGAGTGATTCAGTCAATTCAGGATATTTTGAGGATAGATCTGTGGTTTCACCGGGATCGTCCTTGAGGTTGTATAGGAACACCTCGTCTTTTTCATAATAGTGATGGAGCTTCCAGTTACCGCTCCTGATCACCGATCCTGGTCTTGTCCTGAACAAAGGGTCAAGTGATTGATCCTTCACTCCATCATATTCTTCAAGGTAGATGGGAAAATGCCAAATCAATGATCTGTTAACCGGGTCCTTCCCATTCAGTAGAGGACCAAGACTTGTTCCATCAATATCTTCAGAGTGGGTATTTTCAAGCATCTCAGAAAAGGTGGGAAAGAAGTCTAGGTTCACTGTGGGTGAACTGTTTGTTGTGCCTGATTTTGTGATACCTGGCCATTTAACAATAAGTGGTACCCTAATACCTCCTTCAAAATAACTTCCCTTTCCTGCCCTCAGTGGTGTTTGAGGAGATATTGCAGCAATTCCACCATTATCAGAAGTGAAAATAACCACGGTGTTTTTATCCAGATCAAAATCCTCTAAGGCTTTTATCAACCTGCCAATATTGTGATCTAAAGCCTCAACCATGGCTGCATAAATGGCTTGCTTTTTACTCAAAATATTAGGTTTGGAAAGGTATTTCTCAACAAGATGTTGCTTGCCCATAAGAGGTGTGTGTACTGTATAATAGGGCAGGTGCGCATAAAACCTGTTGTCTTTGTTTAACTTGAGAAAGTTTATTGCCTCATCGGTAAGACGATCGGGTAGATATTCACCTTCAGGTCCATCTTCAATATTTGGGATATTATATGGAGAGAAGTATCCCCCTTTGCCTGGGTTGCCGTTTTTACCTCCTCCAATATTCAAATCGAAACCTTGTTTAGTGGGGTCTGCTCCTATGTGCCACTTACCGAAAGTACCTGTCACATATCCGTTTCTCTTGAATAGATCTCCTATAGTAGGCTGATCATCATTTATAAACTTTGTATTGGTCACAGGAATCAGTCTTCTGGTCCTTTTATCTCCTCTGGCTGAAGGGCTTACAGTATAGATGCCGTGTCTTGGAGTGGCCAAACCTGTCATCAAACTAGCTCTGCTGGGAGCACAGTTTGAGGCACCTGCATAAGCATTTGTGAAAACCATACCTTGCTTTGAAAGCCGGTCGATGTTGGGCGTTTCGAACCACGGACTGCCCATAAAACTTAAGTCCCTCCATCCCAGATCATCCACAAGAATGAATAGGACGTTTGACTTCGATAAGTCCTCTGTTTGTTGTGAACAGCTAATGAAGAATATACCGACTGCCAGAAGTAATCCCCTAGAACTCCAGGTTTTCATTCAATTAATATAGCACTCTAAATTTTATGGTATGGTCAATCTTCTTAAGTGCTTTGATGAGCTCTTTGCTATATTCCTTGTCAATATCGGTGATTACATACCCAATGATCTCATTGGTCTTTAGATACTGCCCAACGACATTAATCTCATGTTCGGCAAATACATTGTTGATCTTGGCAATTACACCAGGTACATTTTCATGGATATGAATAAGTCGATGAGCATTTTCAAGTGGAGGTAACGTCAAATTCGGGAAATTGACACTGTTGGCTGTATTTCCTCTATTGATGTAGTTAATGATTTGATTAGGCACGAAATCTGCGATATTCGCTTGTGCTTCCTGAGTGCTTCCACCAACATGCGGGGTGAGAATTGTGTTAGGTAGCCCGATTAACTCTGACTCGAAAGTTTCATCATTACTCTTTGGCTCGTAAGGGAATACATCAACTCCGGTACCGGAAATCTTGCCTGATTCAATGGCTTGCTTTAAGGCGGATATGTCTACAACAGGGCCTCTAGCAAGATTGATAAAAACTGCTCCGTCCTTCATCAAATCGAAATGTCTTTTATTAAAGAAATTTCCATTTTCAGGCCGTCCGTCAATGTGCAAGGATATCACATCAGATAATTTTAGCAGAGATTCTATATCATCACATTTGGTGGCATTGCCTAGCGCAAGACGTTCCTCCATATCATAATAGTAGACATTCATCCCCATGTTCTCGGCAAGTACAGAAAGCTGTGAGCCTATATTTCCATAGCCTATAATACCCAGTTTTTTTCCACGAATTTCATAGCTACCGCGTGCAGATTTGTTCCACTTTCCTTGATGCATAGCCGCACTCTTATCGGGTACACCGCGCATCAACATAATTATCTCGGCTATTGCCAGCTCAACTACTGAACGTGTATTACTATAAGGAGCATTGAAGACCGCCACACCTTTCCTGAGGCATTCGTCAAGATCAATTTGATTGGTTCCTATACAAAAAGCACCAATGGCCATCAATCTATTTGCATTTGCCAGTACTTTAGCCGTTACTTGAGTTTTGGACCTAATTCCAAGAACTGATACGTCCTTAATCTTTTCACACAGCTCCTCTTCATCCAATCCTGCCGGGTATTCCTCCACATTGAATCCATCCTCTCTTAACTTGTCCAATGCATGCGAATGCACATTCTCCAGGAGAAGCATCTTGATCCTGTTTTTTGGATAGGATAGGGCCCCATTCATATTATTATGGTACAAAATTTCATCGAAACTTGGTGCGATATGATCGGCTTTCTTTTTAACCGGATCGCGTTCAATGTTTTCAGTATAGGCGTAAAAACGGTCAGCAACCCCGGCTTCTTTCACCTCATAGTCCGTGTATCCGTCTCCTATCATATGCACATTGCCCTGAAGGTTTAAGGCCGATAGCTGTTTTACCTTACCTCCGTTCGAAGAAAGAGGGTTGTCTCTGTTGAAATCGATCAGATTGCCATGAAGGTCAAACACCATGTCATTGGCGAACACATTTTCTGCTTTAATTCCCAAATCTGTAACAACAGGGACAATGAATTCTTTGAAACCATTTGAAATGATGAAGGTGTTCTCTGGATTGCTCTGAAAGAACGTTTTATTCCGAGATATGGACTTTGATACTAACTGGGAAAGTCGTTCAATCAGAAGAGGTAGATGTTTCTTATTTGCATCCAACAATTCGATTCGTTTAGTTAAAGAATCGCGAAAAGACATTGTACCTTCCATACCTAGGTCAGTCACTTCTTTTATCTTTTGAAGTCTATCCTCTTTTTCGGGATGGTCCTGTAACGATATTTCACCCAGTATATCCAGCGCTTCAACTTTTGTGAAGGTGCTGTCAAAGTCTATTACAAAATATTTCTCTTGGGTTCCCGAAGACATATGGTTCAAGTTTCAATTGGCCAAAATTAGTGGATATTACTTTGATTGATAGGTGGTCTTATCAAAATTTTAGCGTAAAATAGTTTTCTAGTTATCGTCTTTATCAAATAGCCTGTTCATTGAGTTTTAGCGTGTCAATTTATCTTAAGTCAAGTATCAATGATCGGAGTATGCATCAATGGATTTCAATACGTTAAGAAAAAAAGCAAAGGGGCTAGAATTATCAAATGGCAAGTCTGTCATCAAAGTGGCTATACTGGCAAATCATGCCTCCCAGTTTTTAGCCAAGGCCCTTGAATATCAAGGCGTCATTAATGAGTTGAATTTGGAAATCTATGAGGCTGATTTTGACCAAATAGAATCTTCCATTTTAAACCCCAGCTCAGGGCTTTACGAGTTCAGTCCAGATTTCGTTTATATCAGTTATTCATCTCGGAAGTTGATTCCGAAATTTTACGATTTGAGCGTAGAAGATCGAAGGGTGTTTGCCAAGAAATTTGTTGAAGACGTCAATGGGCTGGCCCAAATGTTAAAGGAAAGGTCGGATTGCCAGGTTATTATTTCCAATCTTGAACCTATAAATGACAATATATATGGTTCAATAAGCCATAAGGTTGACTCATCCCTGTATCATCAAATAAACAAATCTAATTTACTGCTAGAGGAATTATGTACCCAAAGCCTACATATTCATTTGGCCGATGTTCAGTCTCTAATAACACGGGTTGGTCTTGAAAATGCATTTTCCCCTCAACACTATGTCAATTCTAACCTGGCCTTTTCTATTGACTTTACTGTATCCATAGCAGAGCAGTTGGTTCAAATGCTGCTGGCGTTTACCGGGCGTATCAACAAATGTCTGATCCTTGATCTGGACAACACGCTTTGGGGAGGTATAATAGGAGATGATGGGATAGAGAATATAGAAATTGGAGATCTCGGTATCGGCAAAGCTTTCTCTGATCTGCAGCGATGGGTGAAACAACTCAAGGAACGAGGGATCATTCTGGCGGTCTGCAGCAAAAACCGGGAAGAGGTGGCCAAAGAACCATTTGAAAAACATCCCGAGATGATCTTGAAGCTGGAAGATATTGCGGTATTTGTGGCAAATTGGTCCAATAAGGCAGATAACATAAGATATATTCAAGAAGTACTGAATATTGGTTTCGATTCAATGGTATTCATCGATGACAATCCGGTTGAGAGAGATATCGTGCTTAGCGAATTACCAGAGGTCACGGTTCCCGACCTTCCAGAAGACCCGGCCGAGTATCTCCCTTTTCTGGTGAGGATGAACCTATTTGAAACGACCACCTATTCAGAAAATGATTCCGACAGAACCAGACAATACCAAGAAGAGGCAAAGAGAAAGAATCTGAGCAAGTCGTTTACAGACATGTCGACATTTTTGGCGAGTTTGAAGATGAAGGGTTTCTTTGGACCTTTCAATGACTTTGATGTTCCTCGTATTGCTCAACTTACACAAAGGTCTAATCAGTTCAATCTGAGAACAATTCGATACACTGAATCCGAAATTACAGATATTAGGAATAGTGAGACTGATCATGGATTTGTGGTAAAGCTTTCGGACAAATTTGGAGACTACGGCCTTATAAGCATTTTGATTGCTCAGGAACGCAACCACGAAGAACTATTTCTAGATACCTGGATTATGAGTTGTCGAGTGTTGGAGAGAGGTGTAGAACATTTTGTTATGAATTATCTGGTTGAAAGAACAAAGAGCCTTGGTTTTAAGTGGATAGTAGGGGAGTATCTACCCACCAAGAAAAACATGCTTGTCAAGAATCATTATGAGAATCTGGGCTTTAAACGAGAGGATGAGCTGTGGTATTTAGAACTTGAAAAGTTTAGTCCCTTCGATGTCTATATTCAAAGTGCAGAATCTTAAGATGAGTGACAGCTTTGGATGGGCGTTAGCTATTCGGGTGGTTTTGAGATTGCATTAGATTTCCCTAATTATGTAGATGCTCGTAGCAAAAGTAAATAGAAAGAAAAAGCCATTTTTGAGGTGATCGAGTAGTATCAAATTATCCAGATTATGAATTTCGAAGAAGTAATCTCTCAGTTCAATGAGATTTTTATCGATGTCCTTGAAAATGACGATATCGTGCTGGAAAGAGAAACAACTGCCAAAGATATTGAAGAATGGGATTCTCTGAATCACATTCAGTTGGTAGTCGAGATAGAAAGGCATTTTAAGTTAAGATTCACATCATCCGAAATCCAATCTTTCAAAAACGTGGGAGAGATGTGTGACGCTATTGTAGCCAAACTGCAATGAATGTAGGAGACTCATTTTCTTTTGAAGTTACAGTTACCGAAGAGGCCTATAAGGCATTTACGGATATCTTTCAGGATAGAAATAAGCTTCATGTTGATGATGCTTATGCGCTTGAAAAAGGATTTGATTCCAAAGTCATGCATGGTAACATACTCAATGGCTTTGTTTCCTATTTTGTTGGTGAGGTATTGCCTATTGAAAATGTGATGATTATTTCACAAAGCATTAAATATCGCAAACCCGTTTACTTGGGTGACAGGCTTAATTTTGAGGCCAGCGTTTCAGATTTTTTTGATTCAGTGGCTCTTTATGATTTTAAGTTTACGATTAAGCGGGATGAGTTATCGGTCGCTAAAGGAGATGTTCAAGTGAAAAGAATCTGATTATGAATATTCTAATTACCGGAGGTGCTTCTGGCTTGGGTAAAGCGATACTTGAAACGCTGGTAACGGATAGCCATAATCAGGTGTATTTTACCTATTTCAATTCGTCAAAAAGCGCGAAAGAGATAGAGAAAGAGTATCCCAATTCTAGGGCCATTCAATGGGATCTTACTAATGAACCAAGCTTGCAGAAATTGCTGGATCAATTACCATCAATGAATTTGGACGTCCTTGTGAATAATGCGATTTCAGGGATGGAGGTTTCTCATTTTCATAAAACGGATGTCCAAGTATTCGAGCGAGACATTCTAAACAACATCTTACCACAGGTCCGATTAATGCAGGAATGTGTCAAACTATTCAGGAAAAAGAAATCTGGAAAAATCATCACGATCCTTACAGACTTTCTTATTGGTACTCCTCCCATTGGTTGTTCGTCATATACTGCTTCCAAGGCCTATTTACTTTCCATGGTCAAGGCAATTGCGGTTGAAAATTCCAAGTTCAACATCACCTCCAATGCCATTTCTCCCTCACTAATGAAAACAGAGTTGTCCAAGGTGTTGGATGAACGAGTGCTGGAATCAATGGAGGCCAATCATCCACTGAAGCACCTGCTTCCTTTGCAGGATGTGGCTGAACTGGTGAGCTTCCTGGTTAATTCTACGAGTCACCTAAATGGGGTCAATATCCCTGTAAATGCTGCTGTGAATGTTATTTAACTCCTTTGATTATGCCATCTTTCTGCCAATAGTCTTTTTCGTCTATTGGTTTCTGGTTCAAAAGAGTCTGAAGGCACAAAACCTGTTCTTGCTTGTCGCTAGTTATGTGTTCTATGGATGGTGGGACTACCGTTTTCTTTCCTTGATATTTATTAGCACAATTGTAGATTTTGTCATAGGTCAAAAAATTGCCAATGCAGAAGGCCTGAATCGCAAAAGGTTATTCCTTCGAATTAGCCTTTTGGCTAATCTTGGGCTACTCGGCTTTTTTAAATATTACAATTTCTTTGTTGAGTCTTGGGTAGGTGCGTTTAGCACATTAGGGATAGACTTTGCAGGGAGTACGATCAACGTGATTTTACCCGTAGGGATTTCTTTCTACACCTTTCAAACAATGTCTTATTCGTTGGATATATATCGAGGACAACTTAAGCCTACTAATGATTTTATATCCTTTGCGGCATTTGTTAGCTTTTTTCCTCAATTGGTGGCAGGGCCGATTGAGCGGGCTTCCAATTTATTGCCACAAATACTCAATAAAAGGTCGTTCGATCTAAATGAGGCAAAGGACGGCTTAAGACAAATCCTGGTGGGACTTTTTAAAAAAGTGGTCTTGGCAGATAACCTGGCGAGATTTGTGAACATGGCTTTTGGGGAATATGCAGACCTCTCAGGGTCTACCCTTCTAGTCGGTTCAATCTTCTTTTCATTTCAGATTTATGCCGATTTTAGTGGATATTCCGATATAGCGATAGGTACAGCCCGGTTATTTGGTGTGAAACTCATGACGAATTTTCGTTATCCATTTTTCTCTCGATCAATTCCGGAATTCTGGCGGAGATGGCATATTTCTCTCAATACATGGTTGAACGACTATGTCTTCCTGCCATTAAGCATAAGATTCAGGTATTGGCATAAATGGGGCTTACTGCTTGCTGCATGGATTACATTTGGCCTGTCAGGGATTTGGCATGGTGCTGGTTGGAATTATATAGCATTCGGGCTCATCCATGCACTTTACCTTACACCCACTGTGCTCTTTGGCAGATTGAGCGGAATTGGTTCCAAAAAGTTAAAAAAGAAAGATTCCCTTGGAGGAGGGTTTATCTCCCTGATTGGGTGGGGAAGAATGCTATTTACTTTTTGTCTTGCCAACATCTCCTTAATTTTCTTTAGAGCCAGAACGATTGAAGACGGATGGAATTATTTGGCTGGAATTTTCGATCGATCTGTCTTTACTCTTCCACAAGGCATAGATACATTTCCAGTTCTTTTCTTGGGACTTTTAATCGTGGGAGAATGGCTGCAAAGGGAAAGGGAACATATGCTTGACTTCACGTCAATTAGAGTACCCGTTTGGTTGAGATGGTCAATATACTACGGGATAATATTCCTTCTTATCCTTTTTGGAGGAGAACCCGTGGACTTCATCTATTTTCAGTTTTAACTTGGTCATGGTTTAATTCTTATCAGGGGATATGAAATACTCTGAGAATAACCTACCGGTTATACCCGCGGCTCCAGCAGCCAACCCACCAATGATTCCGGTAATGAGTGTCAAAAGGATTACATTTCCCCCCAGGGGTAATAGATTCGCTATTTTTGTGGATAGGGTGAAGCTATTAGCGGAGGAAACGGAATAACCATAAACGATCCAGAGTAGCCAGATACCAAGAAATGGGGCGAAGAAGACGGCACTTTTTTTCAGTCTGATGGAGAATCCGGTAACAAATGCCGATAGCATTATTGACCACCACGGCAGAAATAGATTCAAGATTATCGCCAATACAGCAGTGAGAAGAAGATTATAAAAGAATCTCATTTGGATGGAGTTAGAGTTTGGCTAAACAAAAGTTGGTCAGAATTTGATTCAGCATCTTTCATGAAGAGCGCCTCAAAATATTTTCCTGCGGCCCAGTCATCAACCATGTTATCGTAGTATTTACTTCCAGGATTGCCGGATTGACCTCCAGGGTAAATCGCCCAGGCTTTTGGAGTGTCTGACATTTCTACAATCATTCTCCATGAAGGGCCATGGTTTTGGCTTGTGGCATTCACGATACCACCATTGCCCCCAATCGGAAGATTGAATCTTGAAAATGCAGGTAATGCCTGAAGTAAATGTCCAACATATGTTCGTTTGTAATCACCCCAAGAGTAGCGATCATTTTCTTTCAATTCTGCCAAATCGTTCACTGCGTCTTTAAATGATTTCAGATATAGATCACTTGCAGTTTCAATCTCCTCTGTGTCTTGAATATCAAAGAATTTGAAATCAGGGCGGTTTTTGAGTAACCATATTGTTTGATACGAGCTTGGGTAATCAAAGGCTATAGAGTCATTTCTCATTTCGTCCCAAGCCATAACGAAGAGCTTTCTCCACCATATTTCCCATATGGTCGGTCCATTTTTTTCGATATCATTGTTGAAATCCCAGCGCTTGACTTCTTCCAGAACAGCCACCTCATTTGCAGTCAAATCGGAAGTTTCCATACTATCAAACATGGTTGGGAGCAACTCAGCGGCTTTGAGGTTATAATTGTTGTTATGTAGTGTTTGAAAGTGGCTCACGGTAATATTATCGTTTGCTCTGAAAAAATCATTAATTACACGATTTCGGTAAGTCTCATAGCCATCAGAATACGTATGGTAGGGATAGTTTTCGTCAGTGGGATGCTGATTGGCTGAGCTCACAAAACCACGTTCGGGATTTTTAGTGTGGGCGTTGTGCTCTTGTGGAATAAATCCTTGCCACTCATGAGACGATAGGGTGCCATCCATTAGGAACTTTCCCTGATCGGGCCATTTATTGGCGAACTTCCCTTGAACCCACAGAGCAATGTCGCCAGAAGTAGAGGCAAAGACAAAGTTCTGCGCAGGGGCAGAAAAGTGCGCTAGAGCATTCTTATAGTCTTCATAGTTCCTGGCACGATTCAGTTCGAGCAAAGTCTGCTGATTGTTGCTGCGCATATGTCCAGCCCACTTCATCGCATACCCGACTTTTCCATTGGTATTTCCAAAGTTATGATCATAGCTTACCGGGCCGTGATGAGTGTAGACAATCGTATCGTAGACCGTTTTGCCTCCCCTTACTTTGATTTCCGCGATTTCTTTGGTGGTGGTTCGCCAGGATCCTTCATAGGCATAAGCAGTCCTATTGTTATCCTGGAATTGAATTTTATACCAGTCTTTCACATCTCTTCCAGCGTTGGTCAGTCCCCAGGCAATGGAATCGTTGTGCCCGATAACAATGCCTAAGGCTCCGGGTAATGAAACCCCGTACGTTCTCTTTTCCGGTGTAGAAAGCTGCATGGCATACCAAATGGAAGGGAGATTCAACCCTAAATGAGGATCGTTGGCCAGAATGGCGTTTCCATTTGCCGATTTTTCAGGAGAAACCGCCCAATTATTACTTCCATTATGTGGGTGTGGCTTGACCATTGTTTGCGATACAAAATCCATCGGGAATTCGGTATCAGGTTTTTCTACCGGGACCACGTTGATCCCACTCCAGTCAGTATCTATAGGAATTATAGGATCTTGATCCTCGTAAAAATCAGGATAAAGGAGATCAAAGACTTCCTTACCCCAGAGTTTCAATGCATTTGTATTCTCAAGGTCCGATTCTCCACCGGCCAACATATCGGTCATATACATCAATAGCAACGCAGTCTTTTTGAGCGTCCATTGTTCTGGCTTATAGTCCAGGAGTTTGTATTCAATAGGTAACTCACCATCTGACAGAGTATTTATATAACTATTCACACCGTCACGATAAGCCTCTATCAACGCTTTCTGAATAGGGTTTTCTGACATCAGATCTACGGTATTCTGGGCCCCGTAAACCATTCCTTTTCTTCTTTGGCCCCTGTCATAGTCTATGGCAGCTGCTCCGACAATTTCAGAGAGTCTCCCGGCAGATGCCATAGTTTGGAATTCCATTTGCCATAAGCGATGTTGCGCTGTGATGTATCCCTGGGCACGGTAAAGGTCCAAATCATTCTGAGCAAACACATGAGGGATTAATTGCTGATCATAGTGAACCGATACAGGAGCAGAAAGCCTTTCAAGAGACAACTCGGTTTCCGGTGAGTTCGTCTCTGTTTGTTCGTTTTGCCAAAAACCATGAAATGGGTCTAGAAACTTTCCAAGAGGTGGGATTTGACCAAACTTGGTGTTGAGGCCATACCATACCCCCAATGTGATAAGTAAGCTCAACATAAATTTTATGTTTCTCATAGGAAGGGATTGACTTGAATAGCTTTAAATATAGAAATACTGTCAAGACTATAATAATGGTGCACTTAGTTTAGCAATGATGAAGATTATGTTTGGTTAAAATTTAGTGCTATTTTTGTTCAAACCTAGGCACCGTGTCTATATCCTCGGAAATCCTCAATAAAGCAAAGCTCATCCGAGCTATTATTTTTGATGTTGATGGTGTACTCACCGATGGTGGCATCATCTATGACAATTCAGGTCTTGAGTACAAGCGATTCAATGTAAAGGACGGTCAGATAATAAAATATCTCAGGCAATTTGAGATAATGACGGGGGTCATCACAGGCCGTTCGTCACAAGTTGTGAGGAATAGGTGTGAGGAGTTGAAAATTGACGTACACCGTCATGGTATTAGTGACAAGTTGGCTACGTTTGATGATTTACTGCTGGAATTGGGTTTGAATGCTAATGAGGTAGCCTATATTGGTGATGACATCAATGACCTGATGGTATTAAAAAAATGCGGCCTTGGAGCTACTCCAAATGATGGTCATTTCACCGTAAAGGAGCATGCCGACTTGATACTTAAATCGAAGGGAGGGCAAGGTGCATTGAGAGAACTAGCTGATTTGGTGCTTCAGGCACAAGGGCATTATGAACAATTAATTGAAGGCTTAATAGGTAATGCAGATTTATAAAGAAGGATTTCACATAACGGAGAAAGTATTTTTAGGTGGAGAGCGAATAGTCTTGTTCTCAGGACCTTGTGCGATTGAGAGTTGGGACATATGTGCAAGAGTGGCAGAAGAGGTTAAAGAAGTCTGTGATAAACTCGATATTCATTATATATTCAAAGCATCTTTCGATAAGGCCAACAGAACTTCTGTAAATTCATATCGAGGAGTGGGGTTGGATGAAGGATTACGTGTATTAGACAGGGTCAGAACAGAATTTGACCTACCCATTGTCACTGATATTCATGAGCCAAATCAGGCAAATCCTGTGAGTGACGTGGCGCAAGCATTGCAAATTCCCGCTTATTTATGTCGACAAACAGATCTTTTAGTGGCTGCTGGAAAGACGGAAAAAACAGTAAAAATCAAGCGTGGACAGTTTATGGCGCCAGAAGATATGCAATACGCTGTCGATAAGGTAAAATCCACAGGAAATCAGAAGGTATGTTTGACAGAGCGAGGTGCTTCGTTTGGATACCATAATCTGGTTGTTGACATGAGAAGCTTACCAACCATGCGCCAATATTCCCCTGTAATATTTGACGTTACTCATAGTGTTCAGCAACCAGGCGGTGCAGGAGGAAGTTCTGGAGGGCAAAAAGAATTTGCGAGCTACCTTGCCAGAGCGGCAGCGGCCGTAGGCGTAGATGGCTTTTTCATTGAGACGCATCCGAATCCTTCAACTGCAAAAAGCGATGGGCCTAACATGATTCCTTTGGGGGAGATTGGACCGTTTTTGGAAATGTTAAAAGTAGGGTTTGAATACGGAAATGCGTATTAGACAACATATGGACCTAAGAAAAAAGAAGACGAGCCGTAGCGGTAGAATCGTCAAGCCGCTGTTATTTGGTATTCTGATTGCTTCGCTTTTCTCTAGTTGTATTCCCAATTCAAGAATCGTTTATCTTCAGAATAAAGAAGGAATTACAAGGCTTGAAAATGATTCTCTGATTTCACTGACCAGGATTGAGTATAGATTACAACCGAATGATATTCTTCAAATCAATTTCTATAGTAGGGATTTGGAAAATGTCGAACAGTTCTATCCTATTTTTGTTAGAAATAGTTTCGCAAATGCAGCTCTTACCGGGGGAAATAATCGAAGCGCAAGAGAAAGTGCTTTTTTGACTGGCTATAATATAGACAAAGATGGAGATGTAGAGATCAATGCATTGGGAAGAATTAAGGCTGCTGGCCTGACAACCAATGAGCTCGAACAGGAAATAGAGAAAGAGATAAGAGAAAAAAAGGGGGTGCTCGATATTTTAGTTGGCGTTCGATTAAATGGAATACCTTATACAATGTTTGGTGAGGTATCAAGTCAGGGGCCAAATATTATCCAACAATATGAAGCCAATGTTTTGGAAGCCATTGCAAATTCGGGAGACTTGACCATTAATGCAGACCGCTCTCATGTGCTTTTGATGAGACAGTACCCTGATGGAATTCGAATTCACGAAATCGATGTGACAGGTCGAAAGTTTATTGAAACCGAGTTTTTCTTTCTACAACCTGATGATTTGATTTATGTTCCACCTCTTAAAATAAGAGAGATTGGTAACGGAGATACGGCCTTGTCAAACTTGGCTACCATTGTTTCAGTAATATCAAGTGTTACACTGATAATTAATGTGCTCGGAAATAACTAACTATGAGTGAGTTCGACTTTATTGAAGATCAGCAAAGTACTTCATCCGCTCCTGCGATTGATCCTTTGTTGATTCTGATGAAGGTCATTCGTAAATGGCCTATTTTCCTTATTAGCCTCATGTTAGGACTTCTGGTGGCGTTTGTATATCACCGATATACTACAGAAAGATTTAATGTCCGAGGTACGATTATGATTCCTGAAGAAAACCCCAACATAGCTTCGAACTTCTTTGGGGATTTGCTTTCAGGAGGATTTAATCCTAATTTTTTGAATGAACTGGAATTGTTACGGAGTAAGGGAATCACAAGAGATGCACTGGAAAGGTTAGATTTTGACGTTGAATACTATTCCAGGGGTAGAATAAAATCCTTCGAAGAGTATCGATCACTTCCATTTGAAATAATCAAGACTGAGGATCATCAGCAAATAAAAAACCGTGAATTCAGAATCTCATTTGACAAGAACAATAGATTTAGGGTATCATTTGCCAACGATGAAGATCATTTCAAATATGAGTTGAATCCTCCCAACAGTTTAATTGAATCCGACAATTACAGTTTTACGGTCTTGCTTAACCGATCGACAAATCTTGAAGGAAGAGAATTCTATTTCAGGTTCAGGGACTTGGAGAGTTTAACCAGCGAATGGAATTCAAGGCTTAGAGTGAACTTTTTAAGAGAATTCACCACGATTGCGGTTCTCACTTTGTCCCATTCTCACCCCTTAAAGGCCTCCACTTTTGTCAATGAAATAATGGAGGTCTACAAGTCTAAAGAACTAGAGAGAAAGAATGAGGCTGCGGATCGCACAATCTCATATATAGATAGAGAATTAAGGGTTTTGGATGATACGCTTTCAATTTATGAGTCTCAGTTGGATGCGGTGAGGATAGAGAATAGGATCACCAGTCCGGATCAGATTGGTGGTCGTCTGATTGGTAAGATCAACGATCTTGAACTTCGAAAGACTAAAAATGAGGCAGCGATTCAATCTCTTGACGAAAATCTGAAATTTTTGGAAGACAGCTCAAAATTGAATCAGGTGTATTTGCCAATTGCCATTGAAGAGGATGCTGCTGGCCTCCAAAAATATATTAATACACTTCAAACGCTGTTGGTGACAAGAACTCAAAAGCTCGAGGTGCTTGCACCATATAATGAAGATATTGTAAGCCTTAACTATCAAATCGAATCTTTGGTTGATTTGATAAAAGGAGTAGCTCAGGGTAAAATCAACGAGCTCAGAGATGAGATTGTCGGCATACAAAGTGAACTTGAAACTGCAAACAGAGAGTTTAAGAACTACCCGGAAAAACAAAGAGAGTTTGCAGATATAGAAAGGATTTATGGAGTCTATTTCGGAATGTTTCAATTTTTTAGGCAAAAGAGAGCCGAAGCTGGAATAGCAAAAGCAAGAAATGAAGCCAATGCAAGAATTGTTGATCGAGCTACACACAGGGTAAGTCCGATCTACCCAAAAAAATCCATGAACTACTCTATCGGGGCTGGTGTGGGCTTTATAATACCTCTTCTGTTTGTTGTTTTACGCGAAGTTTTAAATGAAAAGATAGAGTTTCGAAAGCAAGTCGAACAACTGACCAGCATTCCAATTATCGGAATGATAGGACATAATCAGTACGACACTAATCTTGCTGTTTTAGAACACCCAAAAGCATCACTGGCAGAGGCCTTTCGAAATATTCGTTCCAATCTTGATTATTTTAATCGAAACAGGAAAATCAAGAAAATTCTGATCACATCGAATGCATCAGGAGAAGGTAAATCGTTTTGTTCAATGAATCTGGCTTCTGTCTTGGCCATATCAGGCAGAAAAACATTGTTAATCGGACTTGATTTAAGAAAGCCAAAGCTCTTTGGAGACTTTGGTTTTTCCAATGATATTGGGATTTCCAATTACCTGGCAGGGTTTGTAGATGCTAAGGAAATAGTCAATCATACTCCATATGAGAATTTAGACTTGATACTTGCTGGGCCAGTTCCGCCTAATCCGGGTGAATTGTTAATGAGCGACAAGTTGAAAGACTTGATCGAAGATTATGAAAAAGAATATGACTATATCGTCATTGATACTCCTCCTATAGGAATAGTTTCAGACACCTTCAATATCACCGAGCTTGTGGATTTCAGTTTATTAGTAGTTCGACAGAATTACACAATCAAAAATGTGATGAGGTTCTTTAATGATCTTCATTCGAAAAAGGTTCTTCAGAATGTTGCAATTCTATTGAACGATTTCAGAATATCCGGAAGATACGGTTATGGCTATAGTTATGGTTATGGTTACGGCTATGGTTATGGCTATGGTTATGGCTATGGCTACGGTTATGGCAAATATGGGGGTGGCTACTATTCGGACGAAGAAGTCCCTAAAAAGAATAAATTGTTTCCATTCAATCTTAAAATTAAAAAGTAAACCTGCTGTAGTCAGAATGGCGATTTTTGAAAATCACCTTTTACTTCTTAACTGAATAAGCAACCAAATAAACAAATCCTCAAGTTGGCAAACCTATGTTACGCATAATACGGTTGCAAATTGAAAAGTGGTACAAGCTTTATTTATTGATTAGTTTGACAACGAAATTTTCTCAAAAGATCCACTACTAAAACTTCCAATGCAGAAGAATCAACAAATAGATCATTGGGATACTATAATAGAACCAAGGGGTTCATTATTCGATTTGAAGATCAGAGAAATAGCTCAATACAAAGATCTTCTGATTCTATTTGTTCGGAGGGATTTGGTTGCCCAGTATAAACAGACCGTTCTGGGCCCCCTATGGTACTTTATTCAACCTATTCTGACGACACTGACCTATGTTCTGATTTTTGGTAATGTTGCCGGCCTTTCCACCGATGGCTTACCCAAACTCCTCTTTTATTTGGCTGGTGTTACCTGTTGGCGATATTTTTCGAATTCGCTGACTAAAACCTCAAATACCTTTACACAGAATGCTAGTATTTTCGGAAAGGTCTATTTTCCAAGGGCAATCATGCCCATCTCAATTACCATAACCAACCTGGTGATGTTCGGAATTCAGTTGTTGCTGTTCTTCGCATTTTACACCTATTACGTCTCGACAGGGAAGTTTGAGTTTAGCATTCAATCAGAGATTTTGCTGTTTCCGCTTTTAATAATAATTATGATGCTTCTAGGGTTAGGATTTGGGTTTGTCCTTTCTTCTATGACAACAAAGTATCGAGACATGAAGCACCTGATCACGTTTGGAGTACAGTTATTAATGTATGGCACACCAGTCATTTACCCATTGTCTACAATACCAGATCAATACAAGGTGATTTTAATGGCTAACCCAATGACAGCGATTTTGGAGTCATTTCGATTTATTTTTCTTGGTGCTGGTACAATGGATTATTTTCAATTGGCCTATTCGGGTATATTCTCTGTAGCAATATTTGTGGTTGGTTTGGCCATATTCAATCGGACGGAGAAGAACTTCATGGATACAGTATAACAGGCTTTGGTTTATACTTAAGCAGATCTTATTAAGTGAGTGATATAGCAATAAAAATTGAAAACCTGTCCAAACAGTATCGTTTGGGTGTAGTGGGGACCGGCACAATTAGCCACGATTTGAACCGCTGGTGGGCACGTATCAGGGGAAAGGAGGATCCATACTTAAAGGTCGGGCAAGTCAATAAGCGTGAATTGGAGGGTAATTCTGATTATGTATGGGCACTTAAGGATATCAATATTGAAGTCAGACAGGGTGAGGTTTTAGGGATTATTGGTAAGAATGGAGCTGGGAAGAGCACTCTATTGAAAATTCTCTCAAGGGTTACTGGGCCGACCACAGGTCTTATTTCGGCCAAGGGTAGAATGGGAACATTATTGGAGGTTGGAACAGGTTTTCATCCCGAGCTTACGGGAAGAGAAAATGTTTTTCTCAACGGAGCGATCCTGGGAATGACTAAAGCGGAGATAAAGTCCAAGCTGGACGAAATTGTGAGTTTTTCTGGCTGTGCAAGGTATATCGACACGCCTGTAAAACGCTATAGCTCAGGAATGAAGGTTCGCCTGGCCTTTGCAGTAGCTGCGTTCTTGGAACCTGAGATATTAATTGTCGATGAGGTACTGGCTGTTGGCGATGTCGAATTTCAGAAAAAGGCAATCGGTAAAATGCAGGATGTAAGCAAAGGTGAAGGAAGAACGGTCCTGTTCGTAAGTCACAATATGTCCTCTATAAAATCTCTATGCACTAGAGCGGTACTTTTGCAAAATGGGAAGGTAGGTTTTGATGGCCCCGTTGAGGATTGTATTAATCGGTACATCTCCCAGAATAGGTCTGATGCAACTTCGGAGGTGCCAGGAGAAATTCCTCTTAATCACAAGAGGCTATGGGGCTCAAAGGGGGCGAAAATTTCACATGTATTTCTAAGTAATGAAGAAGGAAAAATGTCCAATGAGTTGTTATTTCGACAACCATTGAATGTTAACATTCGATTCTCCGCCTCTGAGGATATCCAGAATGCCATGATCCAGGTTAGGATTTGTGCTATTGACGGAACAACGGCCGTTTTTTCCAGTACCCTCGATGGTAGCCCGAAAGGGTTGAATATTGAAAAGGGAGAGCACGAGGTTAATACCAGACTGAATGTGAAATTGAACCCTGGTGAATACTGTATAACCGTTTTTATATGTTCTTTGGCGGCAAATCTGTTTTACGATTCGGTTCATGAAATTTATCCCTTTCGGGTGCTGGCTGCCCCCTTTGACTCATTTCAACCAGCCTTTGACAGGCTTCCGGGTTTCATAAATGAACCTACTGATTGGGACTTGTCCGAGGGCTTGAAATTGACTAACCTGTGATACACTGTGTTCAATGGATAGTCATTTTGAAAGAATAAACGGACCTCTAGTTGTATACCGATTGTTGCTCATGAGTTCTCACTATATAAAGAAGTTCAAAAAAAGAAGTTAATGTTAGCCGAAAAAAAAGTATTAGTTATTGGAGGAGCTGGTTTTATCGGCAGCTTTGTAGTGTCCGAGTTGCTCAAAGAGGATGTGTCTGAAGTGGTAGTTTATGACAATTTTGCCAGAGGAAAGCGAGACTATCTCCATGAGCAATTGAAAGACCCGCGATGTTCCATTTATCCAATAGGGGGAGACATCAGAGAAATTGACATCCTGAATGAAGCTATGAAGGGTAAGGACTACGTGATCAGCTTGGCAGCCATGTGGCTGTTGCACTGTAAAGACTTTCCAAGAACAGCCTTTCATGTGAATATCGAAGGCACCTTCAATATATTAGAAGCCTGTGTTAAGAACAACATCAAGAAATTGATCTGGTCTTCCTCGGCTTCAGTTTACGGAGATGCCGTGGAATTGCCTATGACAGAAGACCATCCTTTTAACAACAAGAATTTTTACGGAGCAACAAAAATTGCTGGAGAGGCTATGGCCACTGCCTTTAATGACCGCTATGGTTTAGAAGTAATAGGGCTTCGTTACATGAATGTGTACGGACCACACCAGGATCAGACTGCGGCTTATACTGGTGTTGTACCGATTATGCTGAATAAAATCGAGGCTAACGAATCACCTATAATCAATGGCGATGGAAGCCAGGCGTATGATTTTATCTATGTTGAGGATGTAGCCAGGAGCAATGTAGATGCCCTAAAAAGCGATACTGGTTTTGGCATGTATAACGTGGGAACGGAGGTTCAAACCTCTATCAAAGAATTATGTGATACAATTCTTGAACTGAAGAATTCCGATTTGGAAGTAATCTATAAGCCCTACTCGGCTGACGATGCCAGGGCGCTGGTACAAAACAGAATCGGATCTGCGAAGAAGGCCAGAGAGGAGATTGGGTTTCAATATAAATATGAACTAAGAGAAGGTCTGCAAAAACTAATTGACTGGCGTATAGCCACCGGTCTGGACAAGGGATAATGGAGAAAAGAATAATTCAAATATCACAACCTGTTACAGGGGAGGAAGAATGGCAAGCGGTGAAAGAACCGTTAATGTCAGGATGGCTTACTTCAGGACCAAAGGTCAGGGAGTTTGAAGGACTTTTTGCCCAAAGACATGAAGTGAAACACGCGATTGCTGTAACCAGTGCTACCACGGCACTCCACTTATCATTAGTTGCTTTGGGGATTGGCCCTGGAGATGAAGTGATTGTTCCGGCATTCACTTGGGTTTCGACCGCTAATGTCGTGCTATATCAGGGAGCCGAAGTCGTATTCTGCGATATCGATCCGTCTACATTCAATATAGATCCAGATGATTTGAAGAATAGAATCACACCTAGGACTAAGGCAATTATGGCTGTACACCTATTCGGCCTTTGTGCTGATATTGATGCTATCAAGGCTGTGGCTCCTGCAATACCCATTGTAGAAGATGGAGCCTGTGCTGCAGGGGCTGCTTATAAAGGTATTCCGGCAGGAGGGCTTGGTGAACTAGGTTGTTTTTCTTTTCATCCTAGAAAATCAGTGACTACAGGAGAAGGTGGAATGGTCACTACTAATGATGATGCACTGGCTGAAAAAGTTGTTATGCTTCGAAACCATGGAGCTTCTATTTCCGAGGAACAAAGACACCATGGGCCAAAACCCTTCATATTACCTGATTTTGACATAATGGGGTACAATTATAGAATGACCGACTTGCAGGGTGCTGTTGGGGTGGTCCAGCTGGGCAAGCTGGATAAATTTATAGAAGAAAGAGATGGTTGGGCGAAGTTCTATAAACAGAAATTAGCTGCAATTGACTGGCTAAAACTACCTGAGTTTTCGTCCAACTACCTTCACGGCTGGCAGAGTTTTGTGACAAGTGTGGACGAATCAAATTCACCATACAGTCGCAACGAAATCATGGAGAAATTGCAGGAAAAAGGTATCTCCACACGCCCTGGTACCCATGCCGTTCATATGCTTAAATTTTATGGTCGGAAATACAACATCAAGGTAAGTGACTTCCCGGGGGCACGTCATGCGAATGATTATTCTATGGCGATTCCTTTACACAATAGGATGGTCTCGGAAGACTATGATTACATTGTAAATTCTATCTACAGCCTCTGATTTAAGATTAGATGTGCGGAATAGCAGGAATATATAACCTAAAAGGAAGTCCGGTTGCTCTTCAGGAGCTCAAAAAAATGAGCGAAAGCCTAAAGCACAGAGGTCCCGATGGCGAGGGATATTATTGCCATGAAAATATAGGCTTGGCTCATAAACGATTGGCCATTTTGGACGTAACCGACAAGGGAGCCCAGCCCATGAGCTCCAAGTGCGGACGATGGGTGATTGTTTTCAATGGCTGCATTTACAATTTCATGGAATTGAGGCAAGAATTAAGCGCCAAGGGTCATACATTCCATAGTTCATCAGATACCGAAGTGATTGTGGAAGGGATATCTGCTTATGGGCCTAAGATATTCCAGCGATTTAATGGAATGTTTGCTGCAGCCATCTGGGACCTTAAAGAGCGTTGTCTTTATCTGACAAGAGATAGGTTCGGAGTAAAACCGTTGTATTACTGGTTTAATCAAGGAATACTGGTCTTCTCGTCTGAAATAAAGGCCATCCTTCAACATAAGGATTTTCGGAAGGATGTGGATATAGGCGCGCTGAATGAGTATTTCACATTTCAGAATCTATTTTCCTATCGCACTTTGTTCAAAGGAGTGACGATGTTACCCCCAGCCAATACTGTCAAAATTACGCCTGAGGATATCGGTGTAAAGCATGAATCCTGGTGGGATTATGATTTCACACAACCAGACACAACGCTTTCTTTTGAAGAAGCCAAGCTGGAAACCAAGAGGTTATTCGAACAAGCGGTAACTCGACAAATGGTAGCTGATGTTCCAGTGGGAAGTTACTTGTCGGGAGGGATGGATTCAGGATCAATCACAGCTGTGGCGACTGAACATGTGGATCGATTGAGTACCTTCACTTGCGGTTTCGACATGAGTGAAGTCACAGGCGTTGAGGCCAACTATGATGAGAGACGTGATGCCGAGTTGATGGCCAATCATTTCAAGACGGAGCACTTTGAACAAGTCATGAACGCGGGTGATTTACGATGGTCATTACCCAGAGTTGTACATCATCTTGAAGATCTTAGAGTAGGGATGTCGTATCCTAACTATTACATTTCAAGACTCGCCTCCAAATTTGTAAAGGTCTGTCTTCAAGGAACAGGTGGAGATGAGCTTTTTGGAGGATACCCATGGAGATATTACCGTATTTTTGATTCTATTGGTCAACAAGACTTTTTTGACCAGTACTATGGCTTTTGGCAACGTCTTGTTCCTGACTCTGACAAAGATCAGCTTTTCAACAGCCACATTCTTAGCCAAATTGATGTTGACGAACCACGGCAAGTATTTGAAAGAGTTTTCACTTTTAATGATAGCCTGGAATATGGCAGGCCTGAAGATCATATTAATAACTCACTCTATTTTGAGATAAAGACCTTTTTGCCGGCCCTGTTGTTGGTGGGTGATAAGCTGTCTATGGCCCATGGACTTGAAGAACGATTCCCTTTTCTTGATAATCAACTCGTAGATTTTGCTCAGAAGATTCCGGTTCACTATAAACTCGGTAACCTGAACAACGAGATTCAGAAAATTGATGAGAATACTGTTTACAAGAAAAGGAAGTACCGGGAGTTTTCAGATGGGAAGAATATTCTTCGTAAGGCCATGAGCGAGTTTATTCCTGAAAAGATCATAAATCGTAAAAAGCAAGGATTTTCAGCTCCGGATGAAAGTTGGTATAGGGGAGAGAATGCGCAGTATGTCCGTGAGTTACTTTTGAAAGGTAACCCGGTAAGTGAAGAATTCATCAACCCTGACTACATGAGAAGAATTGTCTCCGAGCATGTAGATCAGAAAGTGAATCATAGATTGTTGATCTGGTCATTCATGAATTTCGAGTGGTGGTGCAGGTTATTCCTTGAATAGTAGATCAATGATAGTAAAAACTTTAAAGGAGAACGAGGCAGTCGAATATTCTTCGTTTTTAAACTCGGTTCCAGAAGCACTCATTTACCATACTTTGCCGTATTTGAAACATATAGGCAACGAACTTCAGGCAGATTTGGAAGTGTTGATCGTCAGAGAAGAAACTAAACAGGACATTCTTGGAGCTTTACCCTTTTTGTTTTCTCAGCATGGTAAATATGGTAGGATTTGCAATTCTTCAGCATATTTTGGCAGCAATGGAGGCTTCTTACTTCGTTCCTCTATTGGTGAGGACACGAAAGTCGAGGTAATGGAAAAACTGTATGTAGCCTTTGAAGACTTATGTGAGGAGTATGGCGTGTCCTCCTCGACAATAATATCAAGCCCTTTTGATGATAATACCAATCTGTGGTGCGAATCAAATGCATCCTTCGACTTTAAAGATTCAAGAATTGGGCAAGTCACTCCCTTGCCTGAATTCACCAACCAAGACTCGATAGAGCAGGACTTGATTGACATATTCAGCGACCCAAGACCACGTAATATTCGTAAAGCCAGAAAGTCTGGAATTGAAGTTTACCGATCGACTGATCCTGAGGATCTTGATTTCCTGTTCGATGTTCACGTTGACAACATCAGCGCAATAGGAGGCCTTACCAAACGGAAAGACTTTTTTCAGGAAATCCCAACCCGATATTCCACCTCCGAATATGCAGTGTTCATTGCTCAACTCAACGACAAAAAGGTAGCTGGGCTATTGCTTTTCTATTTCAACAATACCGTTGAGTACTTTACACCAGCGACAATTCATGAATTCAGAAATTTGCAACCCTCAAGCCTAATTATTTTGGAGGCAATGAAAGATGCAGTCAGAAGGGGTTTTAAATATTGGAATTGGGGGGGTACATGGAAAAGTCAGACCAGCCTGCACAGTTTCAAGAAAAAGTGGGGAGCAGTTGATATGGACTATTACTACTACACCCGAGTATATGACCAGAATATTCTGGAGGCGAGCCGAGAGGAATTGGGGAGTGAATATTCTAATTTTTATGTTGTACCCTACGACAAGCTAAAGCATGAGTAAGAAGCTAATTATATTTGGCACTGGTAATTATGCCAGAATGACTTATTGGTATTTCACCGAAGACAGCGAGTATGAAGTGGTGGCTTATTGCGCTAACAAAGAATTTATCACTGAAAAAGACATCCATGGATTACCCCTGGTGGCATTCGAAAATATTGAAGAGAAGTACCCGCCTGAAGACTACCAAATGTTTGTGGCTGCCGGCTACAAGGGCTTAAATGAAATGCGGAAGAGCATGTTCGTGCAGGCTAAAAACAAAGGCTATAAACTAGCAAGTTATGTTCACTCCGGTATTAAGCTTTGGTTCAATAATAAAATTGGGGAGAACACCTTCATTTTCGAGAACAACACCATCCAACTTGAAGTGGAAATAGGAGACAATGTAGTGGTATGGAGTGGAAATCATTTTGGTCATGGAGCGGTGGTCAAGAATCATTGCTGGATTACAACCAATGTTGTCATTTATAGTGATGTTGTGATTGAAGATCATTGTTTTCTGGGCTCCAGCACTAATATTCGTGATGGGATCACAGTCAGTGATCATTGTTTTGTTGGAGCAGGTACCAACATATGGAAATCTACCAAGCCCAAAGATGTGTTCCTGGTAGAACCCACCAAAGCCCACAAGTTGAAATCAGACCAGTTGAATTTTTAGCGTGTATACCTGGGAAAAAATCGGCCATATTTATCGTCCTGATCAATCAGAACATTGGAAGCAGTCCCATGCGGTGCTTCCCTTTGCCGATCATCTGAATGGAGATGTTTTCAGGGTTTATTTTGGTAGTCGTAATTCGGAGCAACGGGCACATACAGGGTTTATCGAGCTTGATATTACCAACCCTAGGGAAATCCTCTTCGAAACTAAGAATCCGGTTTTGTCTCCTGGCCCGATCGGACACTTTGATCAGCATGGGGCCATAGGTTCGAGTATTGTTGATGTAGATGGTGCAAAGTACATGTACTATATAGGCTGGACCCAGGGATACAAGGGTCCGCTCTTTCAGGCTATGATAGGCTTGGCGATTAGTGAAGATGGGGGAAAAACTTTTAAAAAATATTCCAGAGCACCAATTTTGCCTCTGAATGATATTGACCCTATTCTCATGACTTCACCCCATGTATTCCATGATAAAGGTCAGTTAATTATGAGCTATATATCCGGGGTGAAGTGGGAAGAAATTGATGGTCAACTTAAGTCTTACTATAGAGTTTGTCGGGCTCACTCCTATGATGGTATTAGCTGGGAACGAAATGGTGATGTGATAATCGATTTCGAGGAAGAAGAGACGAATTTTGCCAGACCTTGGATACTGAAGATTGATAATGTATATCATCTATGGTATGCTTTAAAAACCAAGACGGTAGACTATCGAATGGGGTATGCGGTTTCTAACGACAATGCCTCATGGGAAAGAAGGGACGCAGAAGTGGGGATAGGAGTTTCATTAGAAGGGTTTGATTCCGAAATGATCGAGTACCCTAGTATTTTTAAACATGGTAGTTATCTGTATATGCTCTACAATGGTAATAGATTTGGATATGATGGTATAGGGTTAGCGAGAGCTAAGTTTTAGTATACTTGGAGGTATGAGAAACGCGATGATAACCGATATTGCCTATTACCTTCCCGAAAGGGTGGTTACCAATGATGACCTCTCTCAGGAGTTTCCTGACTGGGATCCACATAAAATCGAAAATAAGGTAGGCATAAGAGAGAGAAGGTATGCCAAAGAAGGAGAAACAGCAGGGGATCTGGCCGTTAAGGCAAGTGAACTTCTCTTTGAAAGAGTGGATCGACAGAAAATCGACTTTCTCATTCTTTGTACGCAAAGCCCCGACTATTTCTTACCAACAACCGCCTGTGTTCTCCAAGACAAACTATCATTAAGAAACGATATAGGAGCATTGGATTTTAATCTTGGGTGCTCAGGATTCGTCTACGGACTTGCCATTGCCAAAGGACTTATTGCAACTGGGGTTGCGAATCAGATTTTGCTGGTAATGGCAGAAACCTATTCAAAGCATATGCATCCCACTGATCGCAGCAATAGAACCATTTTTGGTGATGGTGCAGCCGCCTCACTTATAGCGGCTTCTGAAACCAATGGCATACGTGACTTTGTCTTGGGAACCGATGGCAGCGGATTTGATAAGCTTATTGTTAAAAATGGCGGTTTCAGATGCAAATTTGATGCATCTGCTTCTAAGAGTTCTGAAGATGGGGTAGGAAAACCAACGGATAATAACATATATATGGATGGGCCGGCAGTATTCAACTTTACCATCGATAAAATACCTGCTTTGTTCAATAATGTCCTCGAAAAGAATCAATTGGAGTCAGATGATGTGGATCTTGTTATCTTTCATCAGGCCAATAAATACATATTAAACTATTTGAGAAAAAAGATCGGTATACCTCCGGAGAAGTTCTATATTAATATGGTTGAGAAGGGTAACACCGTTTCGGCCACCATACCAATCGCTTTGAAAGATGCTATGAACGAGGGGCTACTTAAATCAGGTCAGAAAGTACTGATTTGTGGATTTGGGGTAGGGCTTTCGTGGGGAGGTACTGTAATTGAAGTATAAGGATTTATTTAAAATTGGATCATGAAGAAAACAGAGTTCTTTGAACATTTATTGGAAGCACTTGAACCCGAGGAAGAGATCAGCCTTGATCAAGATACGGATTTGAGGGAAGTAGAGGAATATGACTCACTTACAGTTTTGTCTATAATTGCTATGACTGATGAACATTTCGGGGTTACACTCAGCGCTCAGGATTTTAAGGAAATTACTACGGTCCAGAGCCTTATGGACCTAATAGGTGCCGATCAGTTTGAATAGACCAATTTGATGTATGCCGATCCTAACGTATAGCAATCTGACCATAGAAGGAATTGCCGCCTGTGTTCCAAAATCGGTGGTAACAACCAATGAGTCGGCTAAGGATTTATTATCGGAAAAAGAAATTTCCAAAGTAATTAAGGCTACTGGTGTTGAAGAACGGAGAGTAGCCGATGCCGATACATGCGCATCGGACTTATGCTTCAAGGCTGCTGAAAAGCTTCTTCAGGAAATGAACATCGATAGAAATACCATTGATGTTTTGATCTTTGTTTCCCAAACCCCGGATTATAGAATTCCTGCCACCTCCATTTTACTGCAAAAACGTCTGGGACTCTCTAAAAACGTGGCTGCGTTTGATGTGAATTTAGGTTGTTCGGGTTATGTCTATGGCCTTTCTATGGCCTATAATTATGCACTACAGCCCAATGTTAGAAGAGTGTTACTTCTTGTAGGTGATACGGCCACAAAATTCGTTTCTGACAAAGATCGAACCACAGGACTACTATTTGGTGATGGGGGAACCGCTACCCTTGTTGGTAAGAAAGAACAACATCCAATCAGTTATTTTTCATTGAATTCAGATGGCGCAGGAGAAGATGCGCTTAAGATTGAAAGCGGAGGTTACCGAAACCCGAGCAGTTTAGATTCTTTAAAAGAAGTGGCTGATGAGGATGGCAATGTTAAGACTGCCGAACAACTCTACATGAATGGCGCAGAAGTATTCAATTTCACCATACGTGAAGTACCCAATGATATTCTCACCCTACTTGAATATGCTGAACAGGACTTAACACAGGTGGACTACCTGGTATTTCATCAGGCCAATCGATTCATTTTCAACTACCTCGCGAAAAAACTCAAATATCCCAAAGAACAAATACCAGTCTCCATTGACAAATTTGGAAATACCACAAGCTTGTCAGTCGGTTTGACGATTGTCAATAACCTGAGGGAAATCATTAATAAGGGAGAAAACTGTAGACTTTTACTTTCCGGATTCGGGATCGGATTGTCTTGGGCTACTGCTCTTGTTGACCTGAAGGGCGCTTATGTATCGGAACTGGCAGAAATTTGATTTTCAGTACTTAAAAGATGAATCCAAACAAAACTCAATCGGCCATTGAGGCCAATAAAAAGCTTTATGAGGAAAATCTGGAAGAGCACGGCTTGACCAATAAAAGTGTTGGATGGAAAGATGTGGATTCACAAATCATAAGGTTCGAACAACTTTGCAAAGTGTTGGACTTGAATTCAGACAAAGCATCGATCACTGTCAACGATTGGGGCTGTGGATATGGAGCTATGTTTAAATATCTTGACGAATTGGAAGGAATTCGACTCGGGCATTATTATGGTTATGACATTTCTGAAAAAATGCTCGAGGCTGCCAGAGGGTTTATTGATGATCCACGTGCAGAAATGCTGCATTCCGGAGCTGTGACTAATGAAGCTGATTATACCTTTGTTTCAGGCACATTCAACGTGAAGTTTGAGACGGACTATGCCGACTGGAAAGATTTTATCTTCAATAAGATTAAAGAAATCGACAAGTATTCGAGAAGAGGATTCGCATTTAATCTACTGAGCAAATATGTTGATTGGGAAGAATCACATCTATTTTATGGAGATCCTCTGGAGATATTTGATTTTTGTAAAAGACATATTTCAAGACATGTGACCCTTTTGCATGACTATCCACTGTACGAATGGACGATCTATGTGAAGAAGTAATTAATGCGTGGCTGATCAGAGCGGATAAATGTTGTCATCAAGTCAAATAACGGTGTTAATTAGTTACATACTTTAGATTTAAATTGTCGAAAATTAAACTTTGTGATGTCAGGCTTTTTCAAATTGGCAAATAAGCATATTGTGATCTCCGGAGCTTCTGGTGGGATCGGAAGTGCAATCAGCACAAGATTAAGTCAGGCTGGAGCAAAACTAACTCTGATTGGTCGGAATGAAGAGGCGTTGAAGGAAACATTGAGTTTGTTAAAAGGAGAAGGGCATAAATACTTTGTGCATGATATTACTCAATATGACGTTACGGATGCCTTTGTGAAAGAACTGGTTCAAGAGATGGGCGAAGTACATGGCTTTGTGCATTGTGCTGGGGCACAACTCACCTTACCACTAAAGAATCTGAACGCTTCAAAATACAGAAGCATTTTTGATATCAACGTTTTTGCAGGCTTAGAACTCGTACGATTTTTTACCAAAAGAGGCAACTATTCATCTGACGGAATGAGCATCGTATTAATCTCCTCCGTAATGGCCCATATTGGCAGGAAAGCCTTAACAGCATACGCAGCAACCAAAGGCGCGTTGAATGTTTCGGTCAAAAGCCTGTGTGCCGAGTTGAAAGGAAGGAATATTAGAGTCAATTCCATTTCACCAGGATATATAAAGACCGAATTGTACAAAGACACCGACATAAGTGTGGAGGAAAGTGATGTTGGAAAGCCCAGTGATGTGGCTACTGCCGTTCACTACTTGTTGTCAGATGAATCACGCTGGGTTAATGGAACTGATCTGATTGTCGATGGTGGATATCTGGCGGTGAAAGAATAGGCTAATCGGTGGCTCCTTCATTGACTCCATGTTATAATCAAAAGAGTTAGGCCTTTTGGGTTTCTAATCCCGATTGGTTCTACCATGATCAGCAAGTACATATATATTATTATTCCAAATTTAATCAGTCTGCTGATTCAAATGTACCCAAAACCAAGGCCTGGTTCCGATCATCCATTTCACGTAAATCTGATTAGAAGAATAAAAAAAAATAAGAATGCTTTCGTGACAGATTATATTTTGTCCTTTAACGAAACTAACCCTTTTTATCCCCAGCTTTTTCATTGGTTTTTGTCTTTTTTTCCGTCCCGGATCTATGAGTATAAGTTCAAGAGAATTCAACTTGCCATAAAAATCATAGAGATCATTTTCCTGAACGGCTTCTTATTATATGTAGACAATCAGATTGGAATTACCGACATTACGTACCTTTTTGTGAACATCATTTTTAATCTGTTTCCGTTTAGTTACGTGCTTTGGAATGCAAAGAACACAGGGGTTTCAGCGAGGGAAACGGGAGTGGCCCTGGGTTTTATTTATGGCTATGCATTGGTTATCTTTTTGACACAAGATGAATTGTTTCTTTTGTTACCCCTTTTTGTCGTTACACTTTTATGTCTGCTAACAAGCCAAATGGCTTTCCAATATGTGGTTTTCACGTCCATCATTGTCACGATTTTAACCGGGCGCTTTGAGATAATCTTGTTGGTCCTCCTGGCGGTGTTGATATTTTACCTATTGATGCCTAAAGTGGCTAAGAATTATCTCATTGGACAGTTTCATCACAAGAGGAGTATGTTTCTGTATACTCGGCACTATTTTATGAAGTCTCGACCGAGCCTCTACCGGGATTTTGTACTTGACTTCTGGCTAAAATTTAAGGATGGTGTTGGTCATGGGGTGAAGTACATGAGAGGTAATGCTTTTATCGAGTTAATCTATGGATTTCCGTTTCTGATGTTTCTATTAGTAGTGGCTATTCAAGGTGAACTGAACATGGACCACCCGCTGACCCGGAATATGGCAATCGTGACCTTGTCATCTCTTATTTCCTTTGTTGCAACAAGCTTCAGACCTACAAGGATACTTGGAGAACCTCAGCGCTATGTCGAATTTGTAATTCCTTCAATAACCGTTCTCTTCGTTTTGAACTTTTCAAATCAGGTTGTCATAACCGGAATTCTGCTAAGTGTGGTTATAATTTTGGTAAACTACTTGCTCAATAAGAAACTCACCGGGGGCTATACAGTTGACAAAAAAAGAGAACTACTACTGGAGTATTTGAATGACTCTGAGTTTACTCCAAATCAAATATGTATCTCGAACGACCACGAATTGCTTAAATTCATAAGTGGCTTGGGGTTTCAAATTTGTAAACCAGATATTTCCTCGAAAATGCTTGGTCAATCTCATTTACGAAGAATATTCTATAACGAAACAATTTTGGTCCTGAATCCAATCGAGTTAACACACTATACAATGAATTACCCGGTCTCAATGATTGTTTTAAATACAACATTATATGACATGGACCATTTTGCGGAGGAATCCCTTGTTCATGACTTCGTGTTGGATAAGCAATTGAATAACTATCAGGTCTATAGAGCCAGAGGCCTTTGAGACTGAAAGATTAATGTCAAGATTTAGACTGAATATAGCCGGTGATTTTTATCTGGAATCTTCCTGGATAAAACCTGACCTCTTTGATGAAATTGTGTGCGCTCATTTCGAAGCCTCTGACATGAATATGGTCAATTTGGAATGCCCTGTGGTAAATGGAGATTTGCCAAGTCCAATTAACAAAACCGGTCCGAACATCTTCAATACGGATGATATTGCTCCAACCTTAAAAGAACTTAATATCCATGCTGTCACTCTGGCGAATAACCATATCATGGATTATGGAGAACAAGGGTTAAGGGAGACCTTTGAATTTTGCGCGAATAATGCAATACGTACAGTTGGTGCAGGTATTGATCTCAAGGATTCGAGGAAGCCACTAGTAATTGATCGGGATGGCACAAAAATCAGCATCATCAATTTTGCTGAGAATGAATGGGCTTCGGCAACTGAGAATGAATCTGGAGCCAACCCCATGGACCTTATTGACAACGGGTATGATATAAGAAAGGCGAGCCAAAATTCAGATCATGTGATTGTTATAGTCCATGGAGGTCATGAATACTATCCACTGCCTAGTCCACAAATTCAGAAACGTTATCGTTACTATGTCGACTGTGGTGCTTCAATGGTGATAAGCCATCATACGCATTGCATAAGTGGATACGAGGAGTATCAGAATTCCCCTATATTTTATGGAATCGGTAACTTCTTATTCACCACGGATTCAAAGAGACCCGAATGGTATAGAGGGCTTATTTTGAACTTGGGTATAGACAAACAGGCCATCGATTGGGAGATTATTCCTGTGGAGCAGGATGCTGGGAATTTCAGTCTTAGATTTCTCGATGGAAAAGAAAAAGATGAAGTAATGCAGTCTATAGAAGAGCTCAACAAGGTCATCGCTAATCCAAATGAGCTAGAGATTCAATGGAAATTATTTGTGGAGAAAGCCACGAAATATTATTTGAAAGTGTTAAGCCCGAATTACTCATTGAATCAGAAATATGGAAAGTCGGTGCTGTATTTTGGTGCATTTCTCAAGAAAATCTATGGATCTCCCTTGTTTGACCGACATAAACAGTTTACTCGTCTATTGAATCATTTAAGATGTGAATCTCATCGTTCAGCTACCATTCAGATGTTGAAGAATTACCTAAAAGACCACAAACAATGATTGGTATTCACCCCGATCTTAATTTTAGCTATACCCCTTTTGTAAAGAGGTACATGAAGATTCTGGAACACAATGGGGTTCAATACGAAAAACTGAGTATACAGGACACAGACTTTTGGGAGAAGCTGTCCACACTTAAATATTTCATATTTCGATATAATCTGAATCAGACCACAATGCAATTGGCCCGTGATATTATGCCTATTGCAGAGCAGACCTATGGTGTCAACACCTTTCCAGATCAAAATACATGTTGGCATTACGACAATAAGATTCGCCAGTACTTCATGATGCAGTCCAGGGATTGCTCCATGACGGAATCTTATGTCTTCTATGACAAGGAACATGCCATGGAATGGTTGAGGGGTTTTTCAAGTTTTCCAATTGTTTTTAAAAGCAAAAGAGGGGCCGGAAGTTCCAATGTCGTGCTTGTCCATAATAAGGAAAAAGCAGAAAAAATAATCATAAAGGCCTTTGGCCCGTTTGGTGTAGGGCCAAGGTCTTTTATCAAACCGGGTGACCTGTCATGGCTGAGTAGAAGGAAGCTCAAACTAAGAAACTATTTAGAGTCAAAGGGAGTGGGCTTCGACTTTGATAATTACCTGAAAAGGTGGGAGATGGATAAAAACTATGTGCTATTCCAGAAATTTTTACCAAACAACGGCTATGACACCCGAATTACTGTAATTGGTGGAAGAGCCTTCGGTTTTGTCAGGCAGAATCGCAAGGATGACTTTCGATCATCAGGAAGTGGTTTCATTGATCATGATCCGTCCAAAATAGACTTGAAGCATGTAAAAAATGCACTTGAGGTTTCTCAAAAATTTGGCTTCCAATCTATGGCGTATGACATGCTATACAACGAGCAAGGCGATTCGGAATTTTGTGAAATATCCTATACTTACCTCGATAAGCCTGTTCAAATGTGTCCTGGATATTGGGACAAGGACCTGAATTGGGTTGAGGGTCATAATTGGCCCCAGTATTTTCACTTAATGGACTTTCTGGACAGACCCGATTTGCTTCAGCCAGATTTACAGGAAGTCTGATTCGGTGATAGGTATTCTTTTGTTTTGACGAAAATTCTCTACGTTGCAAAATCTCCTAAGGTCGGTGGAGCTGAACTTCAATTGCTACACCTGGCAAAAGGCTTACGTGATAAACATGACCTTCAGCCAATATTCCTATTCTTCTCAAAGAGGGGAGGACAACATGGTTTGTTGGAATTGCTGAATCAGGAAGAAATTCCATTCCATTCTCGAATGATGCCAACCGGACGATGGAGCCTGCTCAAGGCGATATTCAGCACGGTTCGCTTGCTCAATAGAGAAAAAGTGTCTGGTATTGTTTCATTTCTGGATACTCCGTCAATGATCACTGCCATTGCCAATCGATGGGCCTTTTCGTCCAAATTTCATATCTGGGGTATCAGGAATTCCAAGATTGACTTTAAACCTAATCGTTGGTATAAGCTGGCCTATAAATACTCTGACATCAAGGTAAGTAATAGTCGTTCCGGAGCTGATTCATTTGCTCGTATCTTCGGTGAAAGTGGAAACAACATTTTAGTAATAAAAAATGGTGTAAACATTCCTGATATTCAAGGTACTGAAATGACAAAGGGTCAAAATATTGTCTTGGCCATGGTGGCCAGTAAAAGGCCTCAGAAACGTTATGATCTCCTGTTGGAGTATTTTGGACGTTTAGTAGAATCGGCTCCACACAATTTCGAACTCCTTTTGGTTGGTCAGGGAACAGAGGAGTTAATTCCCGAAATAAATGAGCAAAACTTAGATCAACAGGTTAAAGTGCTTGGGCATGTAAATGAGATTGGTGACTTGTTATTAAACAGAATTGATATCGGAATTTTGCTATCCGATTGGGAGGGTCAGCCCAACACAATAATTGAATATATGGCTTGTGGGCTCCCCATAGTTGCTTCAGATATAGAGGAAATCAGAGACTGTTTATCAAGTGAAAACAAGAGTTTTTTGGTTAAGAATTATGACGATTTTGAAAGGGCATTGATCAGCTTGGGAGATAATCTGGACACCAGAAGATCAATTGGGTCGAGCAACAGGGAACGAGCTGAAAGAGACTTTTCAATGCAAAACATGATAGATAATTATTGGGAACTGATTAACTCGCGTATCCGATAATTCTAGTGACCCGAAGCTAACAATGACCTGTCTGTTTATAATTCCGAATCTCACACCTGGAGGTGTACAGACACAAATGGAGATGCTGGCTAAGCATATGAGCTCCAAAGGGCTTAAGGTATACGTGGTGGGACTGTTTTCTAAACAGGACGACTATGTTCAGAGATTAAATCTATCAAATCTGGAAGTTTCCTTTCAACCTGAAATTGGTAACGCCATTCAAAACTACCCAAATGCAAAACCTTGGACTAAACTGAGGCTTTGGTTCAAATTGATCAAATGGCTACGGAGCCAGAAGGCCGAGGTGATAATACCCTATACTGCCTTGGTCGATGATTTTATAAATGTGGTTTGGCGCTTTTCTGGAGCACGGCTAAGCCTAAGTCTCGAGAGAGGGGGGCACTCACAACCTAAGAGAGAGAAACGAAGTTGGCTAAAGCGGATTAAGAAAATATCAAAACCCATCTATGTAGCGAACTCTCGACATGGGGCAAAAGCCATGTCAATAATTAGAGGGATTGATGAATCACACATTCGGGTAATAAGAAATGGGTTTACTCCAAATCAGTTGGAGAATACAACGCCCACATCAATAGACGGAGTTGGGGATGCGTCAATCGTTTTTTTGATGATTGCGAACTACTTTGACCAAAAAGACCATCAATTTCTTCTGCGGGCGTGGAAGGAAGCTCAGTTAGAGCGTGGAAGATTGGTAATAATTGGCTTGGGAGGAAGTGATACTTGTAAAAAGAACTATGCTGCCGCCAAAACTTTCATTCAGACTCATGGATTGGAGAAGCAGGTCTTTTTACTAGGAGCAATACGAAACATAATACCCTACCTGAAACGGGCGGATGTTGGGCTTCTTTCATCAACAACCGAAGGATGCCCCAATGCTGTTCTTGAATATATGGGAGCAGGTCTGCCGGTAATTGCAAGAGACATTCCAGGAGTTAGGGAAGTGCTTTCGATAGAAAATCAATCGTTTTTAGCTGATTTTGAGGATCATGAAGACTATGCAAAAAAGTTAAAGATATTTGAATCTGATGTGGAACTCAGGAGACGATTAGGGTTGGCTAACCAAGAGCATGTACTTAAGGAATTTAGTGTTAAAGATATGGTGGATGCCTATGAAGAAATACTTCTATGAGGCCTGAAGTAATTAACGGACTTTTAAATAAGATCGCTAATTTAATCCTGCATGGTCAGGAGTTCTTGACAAGGTTTGATTCTTGGTAATTCAGACTTCCGGTTTTGAACAGATTTAACTTATGAAGACTAATCTTATAAAATTGCCCAAGATTGAAGACCATAGAGGAAACCTTACTTTTATACAATTCCAGGATTACATTCCTTTTGAAATAAAGCGAGTGCATTGGGTTTATGATGTTCCGGGAGATGAGGAAAGAGGGGGACATGCACTAAGAAACTCCCATGAACTGATCATTGCTTTGTCGGGTAGCTTTGATGTAGTTTTAAATGATGGTACAGCTCACCAGACTGTTTCTCTCAGAAGATCATATCTGGGATTACACGTGCCTCCATTGATTTGGAGACAGCTGACTAATTTTTCTACCAATTCGTTGGCATTAATTATATCCTCGTCTTTTTTTGACCAGTCTGAATATTTATATACTGTTGAAGAACTATTGAATGATCGATGAATTCCAAAATAGTACGGTAACTGATTGCGTTCGGGTTTCATTGGAAAAAGCGCATAGGGTTAAGGGTAACCTTACTGTGGTAGAGAACCTAAAAAATATTCCTTTCGAAATAAAAAGGGTATACTATTTATATGATGTTCCCGGGGGGTCTGAAAGGGGAGGACATGCCCACCACCATTTACACCAGTTTTTAATTGCCGCTAGCGGAAGTTATGATGTCGTGCTAAAGGATGGGGAGAATACATTGACGGTGTCACTGAACCGGCCTTATGAGGCCTTATATATAGTTCCAGGGATTTGGAGAGAATTGACTAACTTCTCTTCGGGGGCAATTTGTTTAGTATTGGCTTCGAGGGAATTTGAAGAACATGATTATGTCAGGAGTTTTGAAGAATTCAAGACCCTAAAAATCGGGTAATCAGCTTCATAAGAATACAAGAACATTACTGTCCGATTCATTCATTGAAACAGAAGCAATAACATCATGAATAAGATTCATCCAACTGCCATTATTGGAGATAATGTAATCTTAGGAGAGAATAATGAAGTCGGTGCTTATACGGTCATAGAAGGGCCCACCATTATCGGAGACAACAATATCATTGGTCATCATGTGGTCGTAGGATCCCCAGGAGAGAATTCCAAAAACCCGCGCTATGACTCTACAAATGCTCAGATAAAAATTGGCAACAATAATATTTTTAAGGAGTTTACCTCAATTCAGAAGCCCTGTTACAAGGACATTACAAGAATAGAGAATGATGTGTTTTTAATGCATGGCGTTTACGTTCCACATGATGCAATCCTGGAAAATAAGGTGATTGCAATGCCCTCTTCTAGTATTGGGGGTATAGCCGTTTTGCTCGAGGGAGCTAGTATCGGTATGGGGGCCAAAATACATCAATATTCAATAGTAGGGCATTATTCTTTTATTGCTATGGGAAGTGCTTTGAACAAAAATGTGCGTCCTTTTACCTTATATATTCGAAACCAAGCGCCCAAAGTAAATGCTTACGCAGTTAAGAAGTTTGGCTTTGACGATTATACAGATCAGATTTCTAAGTATGTGCTTGAAGGAGTGGATCCAACAATCGATGAGATCCTGAAATTCACTGAAGAATTCCAAAAACTGCATTTAGATTCCCAAAGAAAACTCTACACCTAGTTTCAAGAAAACCAGGAATGAAAAGTATAGCCGACTTAAATCAGCAACACTATTAGACCCATGAAAATCCCCTTCCTCAGCTTTGATGTGATCAACAAGGAGATCGAGGCCGAAGTAATGATCGAATTCAAAAAATTCTTTGATAGTAAACGATACATTCTGGGAGAGGGTCTGATGGAGTTTGAAAAGAAATATGCCGCTTTTTCAGGAGCCAAATACGCAATTGGTGTAGGTAATGGCTTAGATGCACTGCATCTCTCATTGGTGGCTCTTGGAATAGGCAAGGGAGATGAGGTGATTCTTCCCTCTAACACCTTTATCGCCACGGTTTTAGCGGTAAGTTATGCGGGAGCAATTCCAGTTTTTGTTGAGCCGGATATTCATACTTACAATATCGACCCTCAAAGGATTGTAGAGGCAATAAACTCCAAAACCAAGGCCATAATGCCGGTGCATCTCTATGGACAGGCCTGCCAAATGGATGAGATTTGTAGAATTGCCAATGAAAACGGCTTAGTGGTTATAGAAGACAATGCTCAAGCCCAAGGAGCCAATTGCAATGGAAAGTTGACGGGAAGTTTCGGACATCTCAATGGGACCAGTTTTTATCCTGGCAAGAATCTGGGAGCCTTTGGTGATGCGGGAGCAATTACAACGAATGATAGTAGCCTCGCGGAGAAACTCAGAGTTCTTAGGAACTACGGTTCTGAACGAAAGTACTATAACGAATACATCGGCTACAATTCAAGACTCGATGAATTACAGGCGAGCTTGCTTTCTGTGAAACTTGGACGATTGATTGAGTGGAACAAGGAAAGGAATAGGATTGCGGAATTATATGGCAACCTGCTTGATGGTTCTAAGGTCGTGATACCGCGAATTGCTGAGAGCTGTACAAGTGTTTACCATTTGTATGTCATTCGTCATAAAAAAAGAGACAAACTTCAGGAATACTTGAAGAGCAAAGGAATAGACACACTCATCCATTACCCAATACCTCCTCATTTGCAACAAGCCTATCGGTCGCTTGGCGTTAAGAAAGGTGATTTTCCAATTGCTGAAAGATTGGCCGATGAGGTTTTAAGTCTACCTCTTTTCATTGGCATGACAGAAGAACAGGTTTCCTATGTCTGCCATCACGTGAATCAGTTTTAGGGTTGGAAAATAAAAGAACACCATTGGTAAGCATCATTGCTGTGTGCTATAATCATGGACGGTTTGTGCAGGAGACACTGGACAGCATCATTGACCAGACATACCCAGCTATTCAACTGATCATTGTTGATGATCATTCTCAAGATGATTCGGTTCTGAAAATTGAGGAGTGGATGAATGAGAGGAGTGTAGATTGCAAGTTCATAGCCAAGACCGAGAACTCTGGAATATGTGCTGCTATAAACGATGGATTAGCAATATCAAAGGGTGAATTCTATCAGGTTATTGCGTGTGATGATTCGATGATATCAAATAAAATTGAAGTACAGGTCAACTTGTTTTTGAATAATCCTGAGGTGAGTCTAATCCACTCATCAGCTACAAAATTCGATGAAAAAGGGAGTGTTCTTGAGGAAAGGTTTGTGTTGAGGGAAGATTTTGTGGAAGGGATTCAAGATAATGCAATGCTAATGCGCAGAATGATGGGCGCAAGTGTCATCATTGCTCCCAGTGTTCTAATAAGGGTGGGTCATTTGCCTCCAAAACCGGTGTATGATGAAAGCCTGATCTTTGAGGATTTATACTTCTTTCTGAAATTTCTGGACATGGGGAGAGTTTTCTATTTCATGGAAGAACCGTTGGTTAAATACAGGGTTGTTCAGGATTCGTTGTATCGATCCAAAAAATTGAAAACCAGATACAATCAAGATAGGGAACGAGTTATCAGGTCTTATCTTAAAAAATCATTTTTATTGGACATAGCTATTTATAATAACCTCAACAGAAGGTTACCAATTGGTGTTGTCTGGAAAGGCCTCTGGTCAGGTGAGGTGAGTCTTCTACAATATTTACTAAAACTAAAGCGATTTGTCCTCTTTGAATTGCGCTCCAAGAAGAAGACGTGAATAGAAAACTAAGTTCGAATAAGCCTCAATCATGAGTCAATCACCTCTGGTATCAATAATTACTCCGGTCTATAACCGAAGTGAAGACCTTCCGAGAATGATTGAAAGCGTGTTCATACAGACCTATTCAAACTGGGAATTAATACTCGTTGATGATGGCTCTGATGACGGGTCGACAGACATCGCCAGAGAATGGACAAAGAGGGACACAAGAATCAAAGCCCTAACTAGGAATCGACAACCAAAAGGAGCTTCAACATGTAGAAATATCGCCTTGAAACAGGCCAATGGGAAATTTTTAATGTTCTTGGATTCGGATGATTTTCTTGCTCCTCAGTGTCTGCAAAGAAGGGTTCATCTTATCGAGGAAGAAGATTTTATAGTGACTCAAACTGGAATAATAAGACATGAAAACAAGGAGATAAGGAAATTGTGGAATTCCCTGAAGCATGAGGATGATTTGGTAGCTTTTGTCCAGCTTGAGGGTTGGTGTATTTCTTCAACCTTTTTTAATGCAGAATTTGTAAAAAAATATCAGTTCGATGAAAACGCCCCGAGCCTTCAGGATTGGGGCTTTCATATGAATATCCTGATGGACCAACCACAATATGTAAAATTTCCTGATTCAGATCCTGATGTCTATGTACGATCAGGACATGGTAGAACTCGAATATCCATCACAACTAACAATTACAATAGAATCGATTCACGTTTTCATATATTTCTGGAAATGGAACAACGACTTTCAGTAAAAGCCGAACGTTCATTGTCCTACTTACTCGACAAACAATACTTGAAACATTTAAATCTTGCGGTTCTTCAGTTCAATAAAGAAGAATTCAAATCACTTTATCGCCTTTGGGCTAAATCACTCAGTTTTCAAACTCGTAATGGTTTGCTAATGCGGTTATATTTGAAATTGCAGTTTGGATTGAGGTTATTAGGGATGAACTTCTTACATGGGCTGGTCTATAGGTGTTCAAGATTTGTTTATCCTGACCGCCTTTTTGGACCAAATAAAAGAGAGGTGGTTTTAATAAAACCACTGATTGTAGAAGATGAGTTACAACCATTGTTAGATCCTAATTTTTAAAAACTCGAAGACAAAAGGTGGAAAAGAAATTACATATTCTGGATTGTACACTGAGGGATGGCGGCTATTACACCAACTGGGATTTTGACGATCGATTGGTTGATTCATATATCGAATCCTGTGAAACCCTTCCTATTGATATATTGGAGATTGGCTATAGAAGCCTTGAGCAGCCGAATTACTTGGGAAAATATTTTTATTGTCCAATCTCGGTTATCCAAAACATACGGGATCGAAGTTCCAAAGAATTGGCTGTTTTGATCAATGAAAAAGATGTGGGCAAGGATGACTTGGAAGGATTGCTTGGGGAATGCCGAGGGCTGATCGATTTAATTCGAGTTGCGGTCAATCCCATCAATTTTCTGAGAGCTATTGACCTGGCCGGTGGAATTAAAGCAATGGGTTTTTCAGTGGCATTCAATGTGATGTATATGTCCAATTGGAGGCAGATTGAAGGGTTTTTGGACAATTTGAATCAGGTTGATGGAATAGTAGATTATTTCTATTTGGTCGACTCCTACGGAGGTGTTTATCCCGATGACGTAGCGGAGTTGGTGAAGGAAGTAACGGCAAGCATCAATGCAAAAATTGGCTTTCATGGCCACAACAATTTGGAACTTGGGCTTATTAATACACTTACCGCGATCGATAATGGTGCTAAGATTGTCGATGCCACTATTACGGGAATGGGCAGGGGTGCCGGCAACTTAAAGACAGAGCTTCTACTTACAAGCCTCAACTCTAAACATGAGCTAAACGTTGATTTCAATGCACTTGGCAATGTGGTTAGTTCATTTGAACAATTACAGGCTCGCTATCAATGGGGTACCAATCTGCCTTATATGGTATCAGGAGCCAATTCACTACCCCAGAAAGATGTCATGGAATGGGTTAGCAAGCGTTTCTATTCTATGAATAGCATTGTACAGGCTTTGAACAACCAAAGTGCTGGACTTGAGGACAATATCAAGCTTGGAACCTTCCGGTCCAAAGATGTATTCGAGTCAGTTTTGATTGTTGGAGGAGGTCCTTCTGTCGCCCTGCATGCACCTGCGTTAATCGAGTGGATTGAAAAAGAGGAAGATCTATGTTTGGTTCATGCCAGCTCCAAGAATGCCAATTACTTCACAGAAGTCAGCAATAGACAAGTATTTTGTTTGGTTGGAAACGAGGGACATCGATTGGAGGAAAGAGCTACCGGAGGTTTCGAATTTGTTTCTGAATGTGTTTTACCACCCTTTCCAAGGAAGATGGGAACCTATATTCCACAAGTCTTAATTTCCAAGAGCTTCGAATTGAAGGAGATTTCTTTTACCGATCGTGTTAAGGATTCTCATACGGTATTGGCGCTTCAAACCGCCATTGAACTAGGAGCTAAACGGATTTTTGTAGCCGGTTATGACGGCTATGATGGCGATAATATCAAACAGGCAGAACTAGAGATCGCCAATGAAAATGAAAACCTGTTCAATGACTTCGTAAAAGGTTTGGGAACAATCACTTCTTTAACACCAACAAAATATGAGGGTTTATTGGAGAGTTCGGTCTACGCAAAGATTTGAAGATGGCTGATATTTCATTTTTCCTACCCACTCGCAAGGGAAGCAGCAGAGTGATCAACAAAAACACCAGATCATTTGCTGGAAATGATGGAGGTCTATTAGCGCATAAACTCTCTCAACTGGTTGGATCAAATGAAATTGGAGAAATCGTATTATCAACTAACGATGAGGCTTGCATTGATGTAGCAAATGGCTTTAATGATCCAAGGCTTAGAATAGTAGAAAGACCACAGGAACTTTGTTTGGACACTACTCCTCTTATTGAGCTAATCAAGTATGTACCTGAAATAGCCCAAAAGGAACATATTATTTGGGGGCATGTTACTACTCCATTTATTGATGGGGAGGAGTACGATCGAATCATTGACCAATATTTTAGCTCGCTAAATGAGGGCTATGATTCGTTGCTGACTGTCAAGAAATTGCAGAACTTCTTAATTGACCCTAAGACAGAGGAAATTATAAATACGACTGAAAGGGGTGCAGGACGTTGGCCAAGAACTCAAGACCTTGAGACTATTTATGAAGTCAATCACGCAGCCTTTGTAACCTCGGTGAATATATATAAGGAAATGAATGATAGAATTGGCCGAAAGAAGTTCTTCTTCGTTCAGGATCAGATTAAGTCATTCGACATTGATTGGGAGGACGACTTCCTCATTGCGGAGGCAATTCAAAAGCAATTACAAGTTGATTAAGACAATTTTTTGGGATTTTGATGGGGTGCTTATGGACTCAATGTCTGTTAGAAATGAAGGTTTCATCGAAGTTCTTAAATCATACCCGACTGAACAGGTAGGCGAGTTGATGCAATATCATTTGGCTAATGGTGGTTTATCCCGTTATGTTAAGTTCAGGTATTTTTTTGAACAAATATTGAATGAGCGCATTACCGATGAAGAGGTCAATCGTCTTGCGCAGGAGTTTTCGGAAATTATGCTCACTAAGCTGAAGGATCCTTCCTTGTTAATTTCTGATGCCATCGACTTTGTCAAGTCCTATCATAAACAACATGCAATGCATGTTGTTTCCGGCTCCGATCAGAAGGAGTTGAGAGAAATTTGCGCTGCTGTTGGTATCGATCAGTTTTTCATCACAATCGGAGGTTCTCCCACACCAAAAACACAGCTGGTCAAAGACGTGTTAAATCAATACGGTTACAGCAATCAAAACTGTGTTTTGATTGGAGATTCCGTTAACGATTTTGATGCAGCCCAAATCAATGGTGTACGATTTTTTGGTTACAACAATGTCAAGCTGAAAGGTTTAGGAGAAGATTATATAGAAAAGTTTAGCGCTTTTGACATCCGGTAAGAAGAAGATTTTTCTGGGTATTATTCACACCTCCCTTGGAGAGTTGCAATGGCTCGTCCCTTATTTTTATCTACAAAAACAAAAGAACCAGGATTGTGATTTTGTGCTGTTGTTCTTTTCGGAAAAGGTTTATCAAAAAGCCCTAAAAGAAGACTTTCACCTGAGAGAATTCAGGGCATTTGGGACAGTAATTAAGAAAAAGCACCTCTTCTTTTTTCTGGTAAATCATAGGAAGCGAATCAAATATATATTCAAGGATTTTTGGCCATTATACAAAAAGAGTCTTGCTGCAGCTATTCGTTTTTGTAGCCCGAATGCCACCTTTTATCTATATCCCCATGCCAATGCACTTTATAGTCTTGCATCCGACTCTGTCGGTGAGGAGATTATAATTTCAAAGCACGACCCAAATTGTTTTGACTATCTAATTGTAAATACATTGCATGATACCACCTATTGGGCCAGGCGAATAGACAAATCGAGAATCCTTGTTTCCGGAGCACCAGCCTATTCAAAAGATTGGATTGTTAAGTTTCGAGAAACCGAGAACCCGGAGTTGTTGAGAGTGAAGCAAGAGGCAGGTGGCAGGAAGATAGTAGCAGTATTTACTCGCCCAGCGGATGGAGAACTATTGATTGAGGACGATTACAAAGAGCTGATTACCTCTTTAACTCAGGAGATGTCGGCTTATTCTGAGCTCTTTTTTGTCTTCAAGCCCCACCCGCGGGAAGAGGAGGGTTTTTTGAAAAACTGTCTCAAAAATGAAGGAATAACCAATTACGATATCACGGACATAAATCCATTTCTCCTCAGCTTGGATAGCTATTATTCAATTCATTTTTGGTCATCAACCATTACCGATTCGCTGGCAGTGGGATGCCCGGGTATCGAGTATTTCAGATTTCATGAAAAGGGCAATGACAAATGGCTCGAAATTTCTTCTGGAAAGTATAAATCCATCTACGAGCATTTGGGACTTTGTCTATCCGCCAAGAATAGAACAGAATTAAAAGAAGCTTTAACGACCATTTTCAACGAAAGGGACAATATTCTACTGACTCAGATAGAAAATTTCAAAAAGAATTTTCAAAGCTCCGAAGGTTTATCGGTTGATTTGTCCTTACCCGAAAGGGGTGATAATTTAAAGAAAATACAACCCTCGATTCGTCATTGGTTGCAGGTTATGTTGTCATCCATGAAATCTTATTTTTCGGGCCATGGTTGATTTGCTAACCTTATAGATTAAATGTATCAGTGTGAGCAAAAATGAATCTCTAAGAAATAACCTGATTATCATACAGGCAAGGGCTTCTTCAACTCGTATGCCTGGAAAAGTATTGAAGCCGATTTGGAACGGACTATGCCTTCTTGATTTGCAGATACAAGCTCTTGAACCTCTGAATCATAAAGTTGTATTGGCGACAACTATCAATGAGTCGGACGACCTATTGGAAGAATGGGCCAAAAAGAATCAGCTGGATTTTTTTAGAGGAGAGGAGGAAAATGTGTTGAACCGATTTGTCGCTTGTGCTCAATATTTTGGGGGACAGAATATCATCAGAGTCTGTTCAGACAACCCATTTATCCAATTTGATCAAGTTCACCGTTATTTTGATCTTTTGAATGGAGAAGTGGATTATGTCAGTTATTCCACTTCCGGTGGCTTGCCTGCGATTAAAACGCATTGGGGACTCTTTGTGGAAGGCATAAGGGTTGAAGCCCTCCAAAAATGTCAAAAATCGATTCAAGGTAGAGAGAGTGAGAGTTACTATCAGGAGCATGTAACTAATTTCATTTATGAAAATGCGTCAGAATTTGCACTTTTACTCGAGGAAGCTCCAGCAAGTGTCGTTAATCGAGACGATCTTCGTTTCACCGTTGATACAACACTGGATTTCCAGAATATGTCGGAACTATTGCGACAACTAGGCGGCAATACACGAATAGATTTAAACAAGTTGATAGAAATGGTGAGCAATCAGCCAGAAATTTTGGAACGAATGGCAGTAGGAATAAATGATTTTAAGAAATGAATTTTGAAATACAAACAACAGATATAGTCACAGGAGCCAGTTGCCCTTCGTGTAATTCTCAGAAATTTGATGAATTGAGCCGCTGTTTCAACCAGTACAATGTCAACTTTTTGGCTACTGCGTTGTGCAATGATTGTGGTCATGTCTTTAGAAACAAAGTGCCATCAGAGGCTTGGTTCAATCATGCTTTCGCTCTACGTCATTCGGAACAACAGAAAACGGGTTTCAATCCACTAAGCCCTGAGATTGAACAACAACGATATGACCGGTATCATGCTATTGGGAAACACCTTCGCTCGTATAGTCAGAAGATCGGAAGCCTCCTTGATGTAGGGTGTGGACCAGGTACGGGGTTAGATGCCTTGAATGATTTGGAATTCGATGTAGTGGGTGTGGATCCGGATGAATCCCGGGCCAAAATAGCGTTGGAAAAAGGCCACGAAATTCATCTTGGTGAATTTAAGTCCTTCAAAACCGATCAAAAATTCGATTTTATTACGCTCATCCATTCCTTAGAGCATTTTCAATTTCCTGAGGTTTTTCTTACTAAGGCTTTGGAGCACTCTCATCGAGGAACATTATTTTACGTGGAGGTGCCTGAAGTGCTCGACCACGTTAAGGATTGGAACGATTCTCTGTACCTGGCTCATATTAGTAATTTTAATGATCTTTCATTGGTGCAATTAGCTGATCGATGTGGTTGGGAGTTTCAGGAAAAGGTAAACCCTTATATAGATACCCCTTTGCACAAGGGGCACCTGGCTATGATTTTTAGCCCAAAGAGAGCTGAAGTGGAACCTGAAAAGGCAATCGAAAAGAATATAAATCCGGAAATAAGGAACGAAATCCGAAAAAGATATTACAATGGACTCGAAGAGCCAGATGTGAATTCACCGGTAAATTTCCATTTGAGAGAGATCAATGATATTTCGCTGTCTTATAAAGGAATTAGTGAATTGAAAACCGATGTTCACGATAACTATGCGAATAGAACCCTCCGGAAAACTGGAGAAAATAGTTATTATGTAGGTTAAAGGCTCAGTATTAGATATAGAACAAATGACCGGTACATATCTCATTGGTGAAATAGGCCAAAATCACAATGGTTCTGTTGATATAGCAAAGCTATTAATCGATAAGGCGGCACAGCCTGTAATGGATGATCTGTTCAATCTTCATCTTAAACCCTGGAATGCTGTTAAGCTCACGCGTAGAGACTTGGACGAGGAGCTATCCGCATCGGCTATGGCCAGACCTTATGATAGCCCACATAGTTTTGGCAGGACCTACGGAGAACATAGAGCCAAACTAGAACTCAACGATGAAGAGCACTTTGAATTGTTTCAATATGCTAAAGAGAAGGGATTGGAATTTGTGGAAACCTTATGTGCGATAGGTTGTCTAAGTATGTTAAAGCTTTTTACCCCTGACAAACTTAAAGTGGCTAGTCGAGATTTGACGAATTTACCCCTGTTAGATGCCATGGCCGAAACCAAAATCCCCATGGTGATTTCCACCGGCATGGGAGGTGAAAAGGAAATAGAAGATGCCTTGAAGGTAATCACCAGGCACCATAGCAAATTGACCATCCTCCATTGCCTATCCCAGTATCCGAGCGAGTACAGCAACATCAACCTCAACAGCATTCATTATTTGAAGAAGAAGTATCCTGAGTTCGAGATTGGTTATTCAGACCATAGTATTGGAATTGTAATACCTGTTGCAGCTGTTGCGATGGGTGCTACCACAATAGAAAAGCATATTACTCTAGACCGTAGTATGAAAGGAACAGATCAGGCGGGTTCGCTGGCCCCAGATGGTATGAGACGGATGGTAAGAGACATTCGCAATTTGGAGATGGCTTTTGGTAGTTTTAATAAGGAAAAGAGTAATGCGGTTCAGGCAGCTAAGAAAAAGCTTGAAAGAAGTATCGCTTCTAAACGACCAATGAAAAAAGGAGAGAAGATTTCTATTGAAGACATTCACCTGTTAAGTCCTGGAGATGGTTTTCAATGGGTTGATAACAAGATGGTAGTTGGCAAGACTTTGGCTCAAGATATACCGGCAAATGAAGTAATATATAAAGACATGATCGAATGAGTCTCCCTAAACTTATATTGACGGATATTGATGGTGTTTGGACTGATGGGGGAATGTACTATGATCAGTCTGGGAATGAGTGGAAGAAGTTTAATACCTCAGATAGTGCGGGGGTTATATTCGCCAGAAAACTCAACATTGATGTTGGAATCATAACCGGTGAGAATACAGAAATTGTAGCAAGAAGGGCTAAGAAGCTCAATATAGACCTTCTGTTTCAAGGTGCCAGAGATAAGCTCTCGATTACTACTGATCTATGTAGAAAACTAGAGATTGGACTTCAGGACGTTGCCTATATCGGAGATGATATTGGGGACCTGAAACTGTTGAAGGAAGTGGGGTGTTCAGCCGCACCCGCCAATGCACCCCTTTATATTCAAAAACATGCAGATTATGTGACTGAAAAGAAGGGGGGAGAAGGAGCTTTTCGTGAATTTGTAGAGTGGATGATTTCTCGTGAAATGGATCTCGATAGCTTTATTGAAGAACTCTGACTGTTTACCAATAATCACTGAAGTAGTGGTTTTCTAATAATCGAATTCGCCAAACGAATTGAAAAAGCATTTCCTTGTTATTTGGCCTACTAAACGCAAAGATTGGGTCAGCATATTCTCTACACTTAGCGATAAATTTCAACTAACGTTTATTCCGGGAACCTTTAGTCAAAATGCGAATTATGCAGAGGGATTCGTTTGTCGATATTGGTCGGAGTTTGAATCTGTAGAACAGATACTGTCCGAACTAAAACCAGACGGGCTGATTTTTATGTCGATTGAAAGCGGATTGAGCATGGTCTTAAACTACTCCGCTCAAAACAAGGGGCTTAAGACCTATATTCTACAACATGGAGTATTCACGAATTACAAAGACTACAGAATTCGAGAAAAACTCTGGCGTAAACGAAGCAGGGCAATAGCCACAAAAAAAGAACAAAATTCAAAAGGATTTAGCAGCTTTAGATTCATTTGGAAAAGCCTGAAGGGCTTGAATAAGATGCGACTTTTACCGATAGCGATTTACACTCAACTACAACAAAGAGTCGGGCCATATTGGGTATCAAAATTTATGCCTTTGTCAATGAAAAAGGCAGATATCTATTTATGTTTAAGTCCTTTTAATGCTACTATACATAAAGAGACAGATCGAATTAAAGATCAGAAAATCAGGTATATAGGGAGTGCTGAATTGGAGAAATATATGATTGAAGAGAAGGAACTCATCTCTGACCAATTTTATATTCATATCGATCAGGCACTGGCAGAAAACTCCTTTGGCGAAGAGACCATGCCAAGGGAAACCATGATCGATTTTTATGGAAAATTAAATTTCTATTGCAAGTCGCAGGGCTGTAGGTTGTATGTAAAACTTCATCCTGAATCCTATGATTCAGATTGGCTTCCAAATGATGACAATATCAGGTATTTGCGAGATGTTGAGAACTTGAATCAATTTATTCAAAGTGCCAGAGGGTGTTTTGGGTTTTTCTCAACAATGGTAATACCTGCTCTTTACTGGAAGCCAACAGTTTTGTTTAATATCCTTTATTCGGGTCTACAGGAAGAGATAGGTCATATGAAGGCCGCTAACGTTCTTGACTTCTGGTCATTTCAGCCTGAAGATATAGTGTTTGGTTCAAAAGCGGATTCAGAACAGATTCGAAAAAGATTTATACGTCCCGATGGGATAAAGAGTGATGAATTAATTTCGATTTTAACAGATGATTGAGAAGGTTTATCTCTACCCCAGTTTGGGCGGAAGTTTGAGCATGAACCGCTACAGGAAAGGTTTGGAGGAGGGCCTCAAGCGCAACAATATCGAATACGAAGTGATTGCCCCTGAGGGGTCGGGATTGTTCACCAAATACGTTCGGTATTCGTTGATGGCCTGGTCCAATCGAAAAAAGAAAGGGAAGCACATCATTATCAGTGAACGTTATGCCTACCTTCTTCACTTCTTGACGGGAGATACAATCGTAATCTGCCACGATTTACACACCTTGTATGCCGAAGCGAACACGGCAGGGATCCATAAAAAGCTCTATCGATTTTTCCTTAAATCAATGTTGAAAGCGAAAAAGACCGTTTGTGTTTCTGAACATACCAAAGCAGATTTAGAGCATTATTGTTCCCGTTTCAAAGGATCTTCGCGTTTGAAGGTTGTTCATAATGGTATTGAAGAATTTTGGCTGCAAGAGCAGCTGCCCAATCATATTCCTGATTGGGGAGAACTATTCGAGACCCATAGAGTATTGTTGTCAGTTGGGACTGATGCTTGGTACAAAAACAATGCATGGTCCTTGCACCTGCTCTCAATATTACCACTGGAGTTTCACTTGATAAGAGTAGGCAAGTTTGCTGAAAAGAATCAGAAACTCATTAATGAGCTAAACCTAAGTGAAAGAATCACAGAGCTTGATAAATTGTCAGACTCGGATTTGAAATTTGCTTATACCAATGCAGAAGCACTGTTATTTCCATCAATTACTGAAGGTTTTGGGTGGCCAGCCCTTGAGGCAGCTCTATGTAGTTGTGCAGTGATTACTGGAGGAAAAGGAGCTACAGCAGAGATATTTCCGGGAAACCAGGGACTTATCTCTCTTGAAAATGCTTCCGAAGAACTCAGGACCACAGATCATCCAATTTCGGTGCCTGACTATATATTGTGGAAAGATCAGGTTAAAGAGCTCATAGTTTGAGAATTCTATTTACGCATCATAGATACCATACCAACCTCTTTAACTGGTTTCGAGGCTTTCAGCAAAATGGCCATCAGATCGAATTGCTGGTGTACAAGCCGGATAATGTTGAGGCCCCCGATCTACCGAAATCTACCTACTTGGAGCCCTCCAAATTTTCGAGACGGAAAATGAACCGGAACAAAAGGAAGAGAGGGGATGGGGTAGATAGTTTTTCGCCCTATTACTTCCCCTCTTTTTTAAACCTATTTGCTTTTTTCAAAAGGTATAGGCCAGAGATAGTAGTGATTCGACCCGTATTCACCACTTTTGGATATCGACTCATATTGTTGTCAATTCTCTTTCGATCCAAAATCGTATTTCATTCTCGCATTCGCGTTCATCGACCGTTTTCATCGTCAAAGCGAATTCTGATAAAATCTCTTCTTGGCCTGTTCAATGCATATTGGATGTCTCCTTGCCTGGGGGATCCGGAAAAACATCCACTGCTTGTTAAGCGCATCTTGTATTTTCCTTTTACGATCCAGGTAAGTCAGATTAATAGAACTTATTTACACGAGGGTAAGATTAACATTCTTTGTGTGGCCAAATATTTCACTTCGAAGAATCCACAGCTGATGTTGGATGTTTTTATTGAATTAAGACGAAAATACCATAACATTAGATTGACGGTTTGTGGTACTGGAGATGAAAATGGAGATTACTTCTTAAATATGAAGAAAACTTCTGAGGCGTCTGGTTTTCAAGGAGATATTGATCTCTTGATTAATCATCCACTGGCCTCAATGGAAGAACTCTATTTACGAAATGACATTTTTGTTTTGCCCACCAATCATGATCCTGCATCTTTCACCGTTGTTGAGGCAATGAAATATGGTTTGGTAACGATTACTACTAATATTGATGGGTCTTCAGGTTATATCAAGCATGGACACAATGGGTTCATTTTTCCCAAAGGTGATACCGATCAACTACGATCAGCTTTGTCTTCGTTGATTGAGAATGAGAAAAAGATAGAAGAAATGGGGAGGAAATCCTTGAGGCTAATCCAAGAAGAACATGAACCAAGTAAGGTCACTCAGACATTTCTTGAAAAAATCGTTAAATGAAAGTCTTTATACTGATCTGGAATTTTTCCATTGGAGGAGCTCAGAAGTTCGTTGTTAAGCTGGCAAATGCCCATCAAAGACAGGGGAACCCTGTAACGGTTTTGGTGGCAGATCCTTCTGGTCCGTTTAAGGAATTATTTCACGAAGATGTGGTGATACGGCCATTTAAAGTGCCTCATACCAATAGCCCTTTTGGACTTTGGTCTTTTTATAAAAGAATGAAGACCATCATTGAAAAGGATGCAATGGTTGTCATTAACGGGTCGAATAATTTTCGACAAATCAGTCGGATCAATTTTCTTGCTCAACGATGGAATCTGATATTTAGATTGCATAACGATATACTCATCCGGAAGTCTGTTTTTTCCTTTCTCAAAAGGTTGGAAATGAAGCTCCTGTTCAATCAAAAGAGGGTCAGAATATTGGCCATGTCGGAGAAACAGAAGGAAGAACATATAACTCTTTTTAAATTAAAGAGGGTTAGACATATTCCGAATTTTTTCCCAAAAGTAGACGTGGTTCCTCCGGTTAAGAATTCAAACGAGATCAGGGCCATTTGCATGAGCCGTCTGACGGAAGAAAAAGGCGTTCAGGTGTTAGTACCAGCTTTGGCTAAGGTGAAAAAAACGCTTATTGTTGATATCTATGGCAAAGGCCCATTAATGGAACCTATTTTAGCCGATATTAAAAGGCTTGGTCTGAATAACATTAACTTCAAAGATCCAGTATTGGATGTTGAAGGAACTATGATCACCTATGACTTTTTGATCCTTCCCTCCATCCTTGAAACTTTCGGAAATTCAGTGGTGGATGCACTCAATGTGGGCCTACCTGTAGTGACTACAGATACAGATGGTCCATTGAATCTAGTTGAAGAAGGCATCAATGGTTTTGTTGCCAAAAAAAATGATGAAGACAGTCTGGCAATGGCCATTGACATGATGATCGACCGGCTTCAAACTACAGGTTTTGACCAACAACAAATTAAAGATACTATGCCCTTGACCTATCGCGAAGATGAGGTTATGAAACTACATATGACACTCTTCCATAGTTAGCAATGCTCTTCAATTCCCTTGATTTTGCGGTTTTTTTACCAATAGTTTTTCTCCTTTATTGGTTTGTTTTTAACAGAAGCCTACGGTGGCAGAACTTGCTGGTAGTCTTTGCGAGCTATTTTTTTTATGGCTGGTGGGACTGGCGGTTTTTATCACTGATTTTGTTCAGCACTTTGGTCGATTTTTTAATCGGGAGAAGACTGGGTGTTGAAACAAGGGCCAAAACCAGAAAGCGCCTTCTTTTAGTCAGTATTCTAGTCAATTTGGGCTTCCTTGGATTTTTTAAGTATTACAATTTTTTTCTGGAGAACTTCCAAGACGCCTTTTCCTTTCTCGGGATGCATATAGGAGGGAGCACACTTAACATCATTTTACCCGTAGGTATTAGCTTTTATACCTTCCAAACATTAAGCTACACTATTGATGTCTATCGAAAACAACTTGATCCAACCCAGGATCCTATTGCCTTTGCAGCTTTCGTCAGTTTTTTCCCTCAATTGGTAGCTGGACCTATAGAAAGAGCAACACGGCTATTGCCGCAGTTTCAAAGAGAAAGAACCTTTAATTATGGGTTAGCCGTAAACGGGATGAGGCAAATCCTTTGGGGATTTTTTAAAAAATTGGTGATAGCCGACAATTGCGCTGTTTTTGCGAACCAAATTTTTTCAAATTCTGAACACTTAGGAGGTAGTTCCTTACTACTGGGTGGGGTGTTCTTTGCCTTCCAGATCTACGGAGATTTTTCCGGTTACTCAGATATAGCCATAGGAACCTCTCGATTATTTGGGTTTGATCTTATGAAGAACTTCGCCTTCCCTTATTTCTCACGTGATATTGCCGAATTCTGGAGGAGGTGGCATATTTCACTTTCTACCTGGTTTCGGGATTACCTGTATATTCCTATAGGTGGAAGCCGTGGGGGTAGTTGGCAACAGGTGAGGAATGTATTCGTTATTTTTCTTGTAAGCGGCTTCTGGCATGGCGCGAATTGGACCTTTATACTTTGGGGAGGGCTGAATGCAATTTATTTCATTCCCCTACTTCTTCTGCAACGTAATCGAACCAACCTTGGAATAGTAGCGGAGAAAGGAGTGCTCCCCAACCTTAGAGAAACTTTTCAAGTCTTGATTACTTTCTTACTTACGGTTTTGGCTTGGGTAGCGTTTAGGGCCGAAGACATAAGTCATGCCTGGCAAATCTATTCTAGGATTTTTGACTTCAGCCTGTTTGGCCTGCCAACTGACCTGCTCAGTGAACCCACCGGGATAGTGTTAAGCAAAATGCTTATGTGTTTGGTTTTGGTGGCTGGCTTTGTCATTGTGGAATGGATCGGGCGAAGGCGAGAATTTGCCATCGAATACCTTTTTGAGAACTCCAGCAGAATGATGCGATGGTTTTCATATGCATTTATCATCTTTTTGATTGGAATGTTTATGCAGACCAACGAATCTCCTTTTATCTATTTTCAGTTTTGATGCGCCAATTTCTGATAAAGATGCTATCATTTAGTGCATTTGCACTGATTTGCTATTGCCTGATACTACCCATTTGGTCCAACCTTATTCCTTTTGAAGCATTCAAAAAGAACATGAATTACAAAATAGGAGGGTATGGACATATGCATTCCAGAATGCAGGAGATTAAATCGATTAAAAAGATCGATGTGCTGGTGGTCGGATCTTCTCATGCTTATAGAGGGTACGACCCAAGACTATTTGCCGAATCGGGATATACAATGTTTAACCTTGGGTCAAGTAATCAAACCCCTGTTCAAGCCCTTGCACTTTTGCGTACCTATATGTCACGGCTCAATCCTGACCTGGTTATTTATGATGTATTTCCGGGTATTTTTGAAAGTGATGGAGTAGAGTCGTCATTGGACGTGATTGCCAATGAAACTTTTAATTGGCATACCATCAGGATGGCATTCCAAGTCAATCATCTCAAGACATATAACGTTTTGGTAAATGACCTTTTTGTTGAAGGTCTTAGGATTAATCGCGGATTTAAAGAGCCTCGATATAAGAGTAAAGATAACGACAGTTACATTCAGGGAGGCTATGTAGAAAAGGATAAGGACTTTTTGAGAAACCAAAGTAGTTTAAGCAACCTATTCTGGTCTCCCAGAAATGACCAATGGAAGAGTTTCTTAGAAGTTGAGCAATTGGTGGATGCCAAGGGTGCCCAATTTTTGATGGTACGATCACCGGTTGATTCTAGTTACTATCACCGATATAGTAATCAGGATGAAATTAGTGAAAGATTTAAGGTAGTGGGAGACTATATAGATTTTAACGACCTCATGAAATTAAGGTATAAAGAGGACCTTTATGATAGACATCACCTCTATCAAAGTGGGGTGGATAAGTTCAATAAATCCCTGATCAATATTATCAAACAGAAAGGGTTTATACGCTGAGTACCCCTATCTCCGGAACGAATTAATTTCTTTATTTAGCATTTAAATGAGACACTTCGTAAAAAGGCTTTTGTTATTTGCATTTTGCGGGATCGTAGTCTACACACTATTTGTACCCATCTGGTGGAAGCTGGTTCCTGTCAAGACCACCGAATTCTTTTTCAAGTATAAAACCGGATCTTACGGTCATATGCATTCCAGGATGAAAGAGTTAGGAAGTGTCAGAGATGTAGATATCCTGTTTATGGGCTCTTCTCATGCTTATAGGGGTTTTGATACAAGAACCTTTGAAGAGGCGGGGATTTCCTGTTTTAATCTGGCATCCAGTAGCCAATCACCAATTCAATCGCTGGCCTTGTTAAGGGATCATATCGATCAACTCAATCCAAGGTTAGTTGTCTTTGAAGTCTACCCAGGTATTTTCGGAACTACTGGAGAGGAATCGGCCCTTGATCTATTAGCCAATTCCGATATGACTTGGGAAACTTTCAAGATGGTCTTATCAGTAAATAGCTCACAGGTTTACAGCACTTTTGCATTTGATTTTTTCACTGAAGTCTTTGGCATCAACCAGGACTTTGAAGAGCCTAAGTACAGGAACTATGATACTTACATTGCTGGTGGATATGTAGAAAAAGATACTTCCTTTATTAGAGAACAGGACGTTGGCTCAAAGTTTAGCTGGACAATTGGGAGCAAACAATGGAGGTATTTTTTAAAAATTGTTGACCTGCTCGAATCAAAGGATATTGACCTCTTAATGGTTCAGTCACCGATAGATGTTGATTACTTTGGTATGATGGAGAACATGGACGAAGTAGACAGCATATTTCAGTCAATTGGTGATTACATCAATTTTAATGATCACCTTCATCTTAACTATGGAGAAGACCTCTACGATAGACACCATTTGAAGCAAAGTGGTGTTAAAAAATTTAATGAACTGATCATATCGATGATTTCGGAAAAGGGTTATTTAAAATGAAAGTCCTTTTTGTTCAGAAAGAAGGGGGAATATTCGGGGCTGAGAACTATCAATTAAAGGTTATTCCCGGGCTGATCGCAAAAGGAGTTCAAATTGAGTTCTTGCGGCTTTTCACCAACTACCAGGGAGGTCAAGGCGGAGAATTTATCGATCTACTTCATGAAATAGGGGTAACTACCTATGAAGTGAATATAGGCCGGTATCCGAGCCTCAAGTCGTTAAGGAAGATCAAAAGCATTGTAAAAAAGGGAGATTATGATATTGTTCATACACATCTCATTCATGCAGATTTTCATTTAGGGTTGATTAAAAAAATCTTTGGTTTAGAGCCAAAGCTGGTTTCAACAAAGCATGGTTATGACAATGACTTTACTTCAAGATATGGCTTTGATGCGAGTAAGCAACGTAAAACGCCTTACTTCTTAATAAGTCGGTGGGCCGAAAAACAAATGTCGGCTTCTTTCACAATCTCTAATGGTTTACGAAACTTTTTTATTGAAACCGGCTTGACTTCTTCTGAAAAAATGAAGCTCATTCATTATGGTTTTGATATGCCCGAGTACCATGAACAAAAAGGGATGTCTCAATATAGGAAGGCAGAGAAACAACTGGTTATCGCAGGAAGGCTGGTCGGTTTTAAGGGCCATCGACACCTCATTGATGCGATGGTTGAAATTAGGGAAGTTTACCGTGAGAGGGTACAACTTCTGATAGCTGGCAGCGGACAACTTGAAGAAGAGCTAAAAATGCAGGTTGCAAACTTAGGATTGGAAGAGAATATAGGTTTCCTGGGTTACACTCGGGAGGTAGGAGCCTATATGGCAAATTCTGATATTGTGGTGATACCCTCCATATCTGAGGGGTTTGGGGTGGTGTTTCTGGAGGCATTTGCGGCCAAGACACCTGTGGTGGCATGGGATGTACCTTCTGCAAATGAATTAATGGTTAATGAAGAAACCGGGTATCTGGCCAAAGCGTATGATGTCAAAGACTTGGCCAGGGTAATCCTGAGAGTTTTAGAAAATGGTCAGGCACAAGTTTCAGATGCTGCATATCAGCGACTGAAAACCTATTTTACGTTGGATAGGATGGTTGAGCAGACGTTAGATTTTTACCGGAACATTTAGATCGAGCGATGGGAAATTTCGAATGGCCAGGGTTTCTTATTGCCATCTTCATTTTTATTGTTTTGGGAGTTTTGGGTGTGAATCAAGTACCCAAACAGACCCAAACGCAATATTACTATGGTCTCTTAATTCGAATTCTCGGGGTTCTGGGCTATCATTTTGTGGTATTCGGATTGTACTACGGAGCTGCGGATCCGGTGGTATATTATAGATGGGGCAGGACCTATGCCGAATCCTTTAGTCAGTTGGATTTCTCTCCCTTGTTCGATCGTTCGTTATGGAGAAACCCAAGATTTGTGGGTACCAATTTTGTGGGATATCCTGCTGCTCTTATGGTGATGATGGTAGGTGAGAGTTTTAGAGGCACCTGGCTTTTATTCTCTAGCTTATCGTTTTTCGGCCTTGTGTTCATCGCCAAAGCGTTTTTTCGGGCTTATGGTGCCTCTGAGTACAAGAGGTATTTGAATTTGCTCATGCTTCTACCTCCCTTATGGTTTTGGACAGCTTCAATCAGCAAAGATACCTGGGTGATTTTTGGTGTTGGGCTTTTTATGCTGGGGTTTATTCAAAGGAACAGAAAGCAGAGTATAATAGGTATGGGACTGGGCTTGTTTTTTTGTTATCTCGTAAGACCCCAAATTTCTGCAATGCTTGCCTTCGCTTTGGCTGGGTCCTATTTCCTGATAAGTTTTAAAAGACTGACTTTTCAGAATGTTTTGGTTCTAATTTTTTCGAGTTTTGGTGCCATTTTTTTCCTCTCAAGTATTGAGGTAGGTGGTAGTGTAACTGATATTCAGGAATTCGCAGTAAATCAAAGGCAGTATTCCAGTTATGGGGGTAGTACAATTACTCAGGCCAGTGGTATCCTAGCGTATATATTGGGCCCTATAAATATCCTATTTCGTCCGTTTCCCTGGGAAGTAGGTAGCATTACCCAAATAATAACCTTTTTTGAAATTTATTTTATTTGGATCCTGGCTTTCATAAACAGGAAGGCTGTTTTCAGAGCGTTTCGGGTTATTAGGACAGATCGACTTGTCGCATTCAGTGTTGTATTTATCGGGCTGTTTAGTTTGGGGGCAGGTTTAGCGCTAAGTAATCTTGGGCTCATTGCCAGGCAGAGGATTATCCTTTATCCATTCATGCTCCTGCTCATCTATGCCTACTCCGACAGGCGCATGAATTTTTTAAGACAAAAAAGAAAAACCAGAATCCAGGCATTGAATAATGGCTAAAGTACTGATTATAGCGGGATACGCTTCTTCTCTCTACATATTTCGCGGTCCTTTGATTCGTACACTTAAGGAGAAACATCAAGTTTCAACCACTGCACCATTTGATTCAAATGAGGTGTCAGAGAAAGTCAAATCCCTTGGTGTTGATTATTACCCTAATTCTTTTCAACGGGCTGGTATGAATCCTTTGGCTGACCTAAAAGCAAGTAATGAATTAAGAAAGATAATTGAAATGGTTGCGCCCGACTATGTATTAGCCTATACTATAAAACCTGTCATCTTTGGACTTAGTGCCGCGATGAAAGCAGGAGTTAAGAATACCTATGCTCTCATTACTGGTCTAGGGTCTGGGTTTGACCAAAATAGCTTCAAACAAAGATTGCTATACCTGTTGATCAAGCGGCTTTATAGGAATTCTTTGAAACGAAGTTCGGGTGTGATCTTTCAAAATCCAGATGATCGCAAGTTTTTCCTTGACCATGAAATAATCCGTAAAGATCAAAATACTGAAGTCGTTAATGGATCAGGTGTAGACTTAGACTACTTTTACCCCTCTTCTCCAAAAACTTCACAGATTAGTTTCTTACTGGTGGCCAGAATGGTGAGAGAAAAAGGAGTAGTTCAGTTTGTAAATGTTGCCAGACGTGTCAAATTGAATTTTCCCGAGACTACTTTTGAATTGTTAGGTTGGGTGGATGAGAACCCAAATAGCTTGAGTCGTGACGACATAAGAAATTGGGAAGACGAAGGGGTCATAACGTATCATGGTGCTGTTAACGATGTCAGGCCATTCATTGCAAACTCAAGTGTTTTTGTTTTGCCAACTTACTACAGAGAAGGCACTCCAAGAACGATATTGGAAGCCATGTCTATGCAAAAACCTATAATAACAACCAATACACCAGGCTGTAAAGAAACAGTAGTTAATGGTATGAATGGTTTTTTGGTAGCACCTAAAGATGAGAAGGAGTTGTATGATAAGGTTGTTTATTTCATAAACAATCCGAAGGAAATTGATAGAATGGGAAAGGAAAGCCTGAGAATTGCAAGACAAAAATATGATGTTGCCAAGGTTAATGCTCAACTAATAGAGTTCATGGGGCTGGAATAATGTATCGGACAGTATTTAAGAGAATAATAGATATAGCAATCGCCTTTATAGTGCTGTTGCTCACCAGTCCAATCATTGTTTTGGTGATTTTTGTGCTATTTGTTCTGAACAATGGGCGCCCTTTTTTCTTCCAAGAAAGACCTGGCCTTCATGGTAAATCTTTCATCATACTCAAATTCAAAACGATGAATGATAAACTTGACATCAATGGAGAATTACTTCCTGATTCCGAGCGCCTTACATGGATGGGAAAAATAGTGAGAAAATTATCCCTGGACGAACTTCCTCAATTGCTTAATGTTTTAAAGGGAGAAATGTCACTGGTTGGACCAAGGCCACTTTTAGTAGAGTATTTGGAGTTATATTCACCGCATCAGGCCAGGAGACATGAGGTAAAGCCAGGCATTACAGGTTGGGCTCAGGTCAATGGAAGAAACACCTTATCTTGGCAAAGGAAGTTTGAATTTGATGTTTGGTATGTGGACCGTGTTTCGTTTGCTCTGGACCTAAAAATCATATGGTTGACAGTGGTAAAAGTATTTCGTTCAGAAGGAATTAGTTCGGAAAAATCAGCAACAATGGAGAAATTCACTGGAAATAAATAGCAATTCATTGGAGACAGAAAGCACATTATATGGCAAGTATTCTGAGATGGTTAGGTCAATTATACCGGGCTTCGACCAGAATTCCAGACACGAGAGCTTTGAGAATTTGGGTGTTGATAGTATTGACCTGGTGACTCTAAGAGTTGAGTTTGAGAACAGTATTGGTACTACCATACCTGATTCTATTTGGATGTCCTTCAAAAGCTTTGATGATATATTTTCGTATTGTGGTTCATTTGGACAAAGCGATAATGATCGAAATACCAATTTATCCGGGGGGTTGTCGGAAAGTCAAGTGGTGAATATGCCTGAAATGGCTTTAGAGGGGCTCTCTGAAAACTGGTTGTTCAAAAAGCTCGGAGATCTGCACTGGAAATTATTATGTGAAGGCTTGAATACAAGGTCAGATAGGCTTTATGATGAACTCGAAAATCGATTGTATGCCACCTTCGTTCGAATCAGGCTTGAGGGGTCAACTACGTTTGCGTCAATAGGTGAGAATGATGTCCTGAGTTTCAATTCTTCAATTGAACGATATGGAAATGGTTTATATTTCAGCAAAATTCAAATCGAAATAGGTGGTAAGGGGAACTTTCTGGCTGACTTAATGACCAGCTTTTCAATTCGAAAGTCGACCGGAAATAAGGAGCTGGCCAAAAGCCAACCTAGTGCTTCTGCCAATTTGATCAAAAACAATGATCAGATTCCCGCTTTCGGTGACGAATATCGAAAACTGAAAAAGTCGGAGCAGTCAACATTAAATGTGGCAGGTGAAACCTTTGAAATTTTAGAGACTTCCGTGTTTCAATGCCGATATGAACTGAATCCCTACTATGATTTAAATGGTGTGGGTCTCTTATATTTTGCCTCATACCCTGTGATAAATGATTTTTGTGAGTCGAAATATTTCAATGAACACCATAATGATGGAGGAGGCAAAAGATGGGAAGAGAAGTTTTCCACCGAAGCAAGAGATATCTTGTATTATGCGAATTGTGATGTATCCGATTCCATTGTTTACCATTTAAATAGCTATGATTTTATCGAGGGAGGGGTAAAAATCAGTAGTTCTTTAGTCAGAGAATCAGATGGAGTATTAATGGCTCGAATTTTCTGTGTGAAAAGAAAGAATAAATGAACAAAGCGGTAATTATAGGAGCAAGTGGACATGGTCGGGTGATTGCGTCAATTCTTGCAGATCAATTCGGTGAAATTCTATTCGTTGATGCCAATCCCTATGATGATAGTGTTTTGGATCAAAAAGTGTTGTTTCAAAGAATAGATGATTATAGAGGGTATAAATTTTTTCTTGGCATTGGTAATAATGAAATCAGAACAATACTCTTCAGTCAGCTGAATGAACTAGGTATCATTTGTTCAAATTGTATTGCCGAACAGACATTTATTGCCAGGGATGCAATGATCGAACAGGGGGTGGTGATATGTCCGGGTGCTGTTGTAGGATCAAAAGCAGTCTTACATAACAATACGATCGTCAATACGCTTTCAAGTGTTGACCATGACTGCATTTTAGGCGAAAACAGTCAGGTGACAGCAGGAGTCACCTTTGGTGGAAATACAGTGGTTGGGGAAAACTGTTTTTTCGGAATTAAAAGCGCTACAATACCCGGGATTAAAGTCGGTAATAATTCAAAAATTATGGCAGGAAGCGTACTTTATAAAGACGTTCCTGATAACGTTCTCGTTGGAGGGAATCCTGCCAGATTAATTCGAGCAGTTGAGTAAAAAATCGAAAATATGGCTGTCGTCACCTCATATGGGAGGACAGGAATTAGATTATGTTCATGAAGCTTTTGCCTCGAACTGGATTGCTCCACTTGGGCCGAATGTAAATGGCTTTGAAGAGGACCTACAGAGGTATTGCTTGACGGATCATGCGGCAGTTCTTACAAGTGGAACAGCTGCAATCCACCTGGCATTGATAATATTGGGGGTTGAAATGGGGGATGAAGTCCTCGTATCAAGCTTTACTTTTTCAGGCTCAATCAACCCTATTATCTACCAAGGTGCAACCCCTGTCATGATTGACAGCGAAAGCTTAACTTGGAATTGTGATCCCAATATTCTTGAAGAGGCAATTAAGGATCGTATTTCAAAAAAGAAGAAACCCAAAGCATTAATATTGGTACACCTATATGGTATGCCTGCGCAATACGATGAGATTAAAAGTATATGTGATCAGTATGAAATTCGAATCATAGAAGATGCCGCAGAGGCAATGGGTGCAAAATACAAAGACCGAAAACTTGGGTCACTTGGCGATTTTGGGATACTATCATTTAATGGAAACAAGATCATTACGACCTCGGGGGGAGGAGCATTGTTGTCATCCAACAAAGAATGGATAGAAAAAGCGAGGTTCTTATCAACTCAAGCTCGTGAACCTGCCGTTCATTATGAGCACAAGGAAATTGGTTTTAATTACCGAATGTCTAATGTGATAGCGGGAATAGGTAGGGGTCAAATGAAGGTGATCGATGACCGTGTAGAGAAAAAAAGAGAAATTAACCAATGGTATCGCAAGTTGATAAATCTTGAAGGTGTAAAATTTTTGTCAGAACCATCTTCGGACTTCTTTTCGAATCATTGGCTTTCATGTATTCAGATAGATTCTAAGGTTACCGGATTTAAGGCCGAAGATCTTCGTATTGCTCTGCTTGCTGAAAATATAGAGTCACGACCACTATGGAAACCAATGCATCTTCAACAAGCTTATTCTGGGTATCCGGCCTATACGAATGGTACTTCCGAGAATTTGTTTGAGACCGGTCTGTGTTTACCTTCTGGCACGAATCTTACCTCTGAAGAGCTTGAACGAATATCCTCTTCTTTTCTTAACTTCAGAAAGCAATATCAATGAGGGGAAATGTTTAACAAAATCAAAACCCTTAATGTACTTCCTAGATGGATCATTGTTGTCATTGACACAATTATCTTCGCGTTTTCGGGTTTGACAGGCTATTTGTTGAGGTTGAACTTTATGGTGCGGGATCTGTATGAGTTCAATTTCTTAAGGGGGGTATTGATCTTTACGATATGTGGAATTCTAGGTGCGTTAATCACCAGAAGTTTTGCTGGAATTATTCGTTATACGGGTATACAAGACACCCTTAGAGTACTGTATGCCAATCTTATTGCTCTTGCCCTTGCTCTCTCTGTCAACTATATATCCACTAATACATTACCATTTACCGTTGCGATCATTGCATTTTTTGTATCACTGGTGGCGATGATTAGTTATAGACTACTGGTTAAGGAATTATTTGCATTCTACAGAACTACTCCCAGACAACAAAAGAAGGTCCTGATCTTTGGAGCAGGGCAGTCTGGAATGATAACCAAGCAACTAATCAATAATGATTTGTCTTCTAATATTAAGGTCATTGGCTTTCTCGAGGACAACCCGCGCAAAGTCGGGAACGTCTTGGCTGGGGTTAAGATTTATTCCGCACGTGAGGAGTTCGAGAAGGTATTGATGAAGCACAGTCCATCAGAAATAATCTTGGCTGCACAAAGTGTGACGTTGCAACGTAAAAACGAGTTAGTCGATAAATGCTTGGAATTTGGGGTTAAAATCACCACCGTCCCCTCAGCTGACAAATGGATCGGTGGTGAGTTTGATGTTCATCAAATTAAAGAGATTAGAATCGAGGATTTACTTGGTAGGAACACTATAATATTGAAAAATAAATATGTGGCAGAAGAACTGATCAATAAGAAAATCCTGATTACCGGAGCGGCAGGCTCAATTGGTTCAGAGCTAGCTCGGCAAATTGTAAAATATAGACCCAAGGCATTAATCCTTCTTGATCAATGGGAAACGGGGTTGTTTGAAATTGAAAATGAAATCCGGTCATTCAGCTCCTTGAAAGATAACCTTGTATGCTATGTATGTGATGTAACGAATAAAAGCCGGTTAGAATCGATGTTCAATGAACATTCTCCTGAACTCGTATTTCATGCAGCTGCCTACAAACATGTTCCTATGATGGAAATAAATCCTTCTGAAGCAGTCTTGTGCAACGCCATAGGAACTCGATACATGTCCGAATTGTCTGTGGAGCACCAAGTGGAAAAATTTGTAATGGTATCTACCGATAAGGCGGTAAACCCTACAAGCGTGATGGGAGCTAGCAAAAGAGCCGCGGAGATTTTTGTTCAGTCTTTGAACCAGTTCACAAAAGACATTGATACACATTCTACCAAATTTGTGACCACGCGATTTGGAAATGTTCTTGGCTCGAGCGGTTCGGTTATACCAATATTCAAAAAACAAATTCAAGAAGGTGGGCCTATTACTGTAACACATCCTGAAATCACTCGCTACTTTATGACAATTCCAGAAGCCTGTTCTCTGGTTCTGGAAGCTGGAGTAATGGGAAAGGGTGGAGAAGTATTTGTATTTGATATGGGTGTATCTGTGAAAATAGCCGATATGGCAAGAAGAATGATTCAGTTATCAGGGCTTAAGGAAGGAACTGATATTGATATCGTTTACACTGGTCTTAGGCCTGGTGAAAAGCTTTACGAAGAGTTGCTCAATGATGCAGAGAACAATCTGCAAACTCATCATCCCAAAATAATGATTGCCAAAGTAGATAACGCTGAATTTGGTCAAGTAAAAGAGGTATTTGATACCATCGAAGATTTAGCAAACACTGGTAGAGACAAAAGTGCCGCAACTGAACAGGTGAGACAACTAAAACTCTTGATTCCAGAGTATAAAAGTAAAGAATCAGAGTTTGCAGAACTTGACCTTCAAAAACTGAAAAATTAAGAATGCTACCTGAATTTCGGTTTCCTTCTGGCTGGAGAAAATAGATTTTGGAAGAATCCATCAGGTAGATACATCTCCAGGCGGATTTGATAGATGTAGTAGGCGTCTTTCTTATCGTCATGCCCTCTTATGAGTCCTTCACCTCTTGGTCTGAAACCTGCTTCAGCTGCCCGGTCACTTAATGCTTTGGCCAATGCAATCGTTTCAGGATTACCTTCATGAATGGTGTCAAAAATCGATAAATCTACATGTCTCTGACTTACATCATCTAATCTATCAGTTCCTGTCGAACGTCTACCAACCTCAAACAGGATATCTATAAATTGATTGGCTTTAAACCTTAGTCCTAAACCATAAGGTATTATAGTTGTAGTTCCACCATAAGACTTCCCTTCAGTCTGTAGTGGTCTCAGCTTATACCATTCTCCTTGATACAGTGCTTCAGGGTTGTTACTACTGATTCCAAAACCTAAGAATAAATATGGATTTAAGATGGGTCTTCTTGTATAGCTCCCATTGACCGGAATCAAATTAAAGATTGCCATAACGCTCAATTCCCAATTTCGAGCTCGGAAGGACAAATTTCGTTGTGCTCTATCGGGTGGGTCGGCTGTTGGGAAAAGGCCACTTTGATGCTCTAGTGAGTCAGCTGCCTGTATTTGGTAGATATTGAAATCAGCTCTTAGGCTTAACTGCGAACCTATCTTTCTTCTTAGCCCAAAACCAGCATTAAAATTAAATCCTTGAAGTTTGTCCTGATCAAAGGCATAAAGGTCACCGTGGTAAGTGGAAAAGCCTAGACCATAGGAGAACATCCATTTTCTGTCTCTCCTTCTGGAATAGAAACTTTGGGCATCTGCTATCTCAGCAAATACCATTAAGGCCAATATGGTGAAAGCCAATTTTCTCATCCGCCTTTGAGGGCAACACACACACTTAAATCAATGCAAAACTAAGAAGTTGATTGGTTTCGAACAACGTGTTCGAGTTGAGGACGTCCTAAATTTAACGTTTTTTTGAGAAAATATTGAGGCGAAATGCTCTTTTCTAACATTTCGCCTCAGTAACAGCGCACCCGGAAGGATTCGAACCCTCAACCCCCAGAGCCGAAATCTGGTATTCTATCCAGTTGAACTACGGGTGCAAATTATTATGACAGGACTTCCTGAACTTTAGCCGCTGCATCCTTAAGTAAAATTGCTGAATGGACTTCTAAGCCCGATTCATCAATAATTTTTGCTCCTTCTTCAGCATTGGTACCCTGTAAACGCACAATAATTGGTATTTCAATATCACCAATATTCTTATATGCTTCAACAACACCGCTTGCCACTCTATCACATCTTACAATGCCACCAAAGACATTAATCAAAATTGCTTTAACATTGGGGTCTTGCATGATAATCCTGAAACCGGCTTCAACCGTTTGGGCATTGGCAGTTCCCCCTACATCCAAGAAGTTGGCAGGTTCACCTCCCGATAACTTAATGATGTCCATCGTAGCCATAGCTAATCCCGCACCATTAACCATGCAACCCACATTACCATCCAATTTCACATAACTCAGACCGTGCTCTCCCGCTTCAATTTCAGCAGGATCTTCCTCGGATAAATCGCGCAATGCTAACAGATCCGGGTGGCGCATTAAGGCATTGTCGTCTAGGTTTACCTTCGCATCTACAGCTAAAATTTTATTGTCAGATGTTTTGAGAACAGGGTTTATTTCAAACATTGACGAGTCAGAGCTCAGGAAGGCGCCATAAAGAGAGTGAATAAATTTCACCATTTCCTTGAAGGCCTGCCCTTCAAGACCAAGCTTGAAGGCGATCTTTCGTGATTGAAAACCCTGAAGTCCAACCCGAGGGTCGATCCATTCCTTGATAATCTTCTCAGGAGTATTTTCAGCAACTTCCTCTATATCCATACCACCTTCTGTAGAGGCCATGATCACGTTGGTACTCGTTGCGCGGTCCAACAGGATCGAAACGTAATATTCCTTAGGGTCAGACTCCCCAGGATAGTAGACATCTTCGGCTATCAGAACTTTGTTTACCTTCTTTCCTTCAGGACCGGTTTGGTGAGTTACCAGGGTTCCTCCCAAAATGTTTGCGGCTTTTTCCGACACTTCATCCTGACTTTTAGCCAGCACTACTCCATTTGATCCTGTTTCCTGAATCTTACCTTTACCTCGACCACCGGCATGAATTTGAGCCTTGATTACATACCACTCTGTTCCGGTTGATTCATTCAATTCTTTTGCCGCTTTTAGTGCCTCATCAGCGCTTTCAGCGACTATACCAGATTGAATCCGAACTCCGTGACTTTTAAGTAGCTCTTTTGCTTGATATTCGTGAATGTTCATTGCTCAAAATTTTGCACGAAAGTACACCATAGAAGCTAATATACCAAGCAAAAACAATGGTGAACATTTAATTGTGAAATGATCGCGATCGGGTCTTGATTGAAAATTCTTAAGTTTGCCCATATTTGGCTAAATGAAGGTTCTAGAGACAAAAAATATCAGGAAGTCCTTTGGGGATTTGGAAGTGCTTAGAGGAGTAGATTTCAGTGTTGCCAAGAGAGAAGTTGTATCCATTGTGGGAAGTTCCGGAGCTGGAAAAAGTACGCTTTTGCATATATTGGGAACCCTTGATAAGCCGGATCAAGGTCAAGTCTTTATAAACGGAAAGGATGTCGGGACTCTTTCGAATCATGAACTAGCTTCTTTCAGAAATAAAGAGGTTGGTTTCATTTTTCAATTTCACAATCTGTTGCCTGAATTTTCCGCATTGGAAAACATTTGTATGCCTGGCTTTCTAGCCAAAGAGGAAGAGAGTTCATTGTATAGTCGAGCATTGGAATTGATGGAAATTCTTCAAATTGAAAACAGATCCTCGCATAGGCCATCGGAATTATCTGGAGGTGAACAACAGCGGGTTGCCGTAGCGAGAGCCTTGATCAATAACCCATCAATCGTATTTGCCGATGAACCCAGTGGTAATTTAGATTCCAAGAACGCTGAAGTACTTCATCAGCTTTTTTTTAAGCTTAGGGAGGCTCTGGATCAGACTTTTGTAATTGTAACTCATAATCAGGAGTTGGCTGATATGTCTGATAGAAAAGTGGAGATTAAAGACGGGGCTCTTATCTAGTCCGCTTATTCACAATACACCGAATCGATGATTTGCCGTAAAGAGATTTTGGCAGATAATAATTAAGCCTGAAACCCACTCTTAAATAAGCATCGTTCTTGCCATTACCTCTTGGATCTCCAGCAGCAGCTGGTGTAAGGCCTATCTCTGGTCTTCTGTCGGAAAGCTGTGCTGCAATGGGGTCGCTGAATGAAATTGGGTCACGATAGACACTACTTACATCATCCAGATATCCGGTTAGGGTCATGTTATATTGAAGCTCAACCTGTAGGTCCATCAGGCGATTGACAAAGAAATTAATTCCAAGCCCAACGGGTACGACAACAGCCAAACTGCCATAGTCTTCACCTTCCAGTCGCAGTGGTCTCAACTTATGTTCGGTCCCTGCCAGAGTCGCTGTTGGACTATTGGAAGTAACCCCAGCACCTATCATGAAATAGGGGTTTCCGAAAGGCCTGTCCTTGTATCCACTGGAAGGAAGAGGGAGGGCATAATAGATTGCTTGAACTACAAACTCAAAATTTGTTGCCTCAAATGATAGATTCCTTGATTCTCTTTCCAAGACCGGGGATAGAGAGTCATCTCCCTTAATAGTATACATCGATAGACTACCCCGCAGAGAAATATTTCTGGATGATCTCAGGAAATGTTCATAACCAAGGCTAAATCCAAGCCCCAATTGGAGGTTTGGATCCCTCAATTGTCTAAGTTCACCTACGTAAGAGTTTAGGTTCACACCAAAAGAGGCCTTTGATGTCCGGTCAAAATCCCCTGTGGTAACATATTGTTGGGCTTTGCCGATGTTGAAACTACAGAAAATTAGTAGTACTAATAGGTGTTTTCTGTGCATTTAGGGTAAGTATATAGTCTTTCGAAACGCTAAAGTTAAAGTTAAAACGCAAAAAAGCGTGATTTATTTAATTATACTTAATTAATCCCAATTACACGAAATGGTACAAAAGGGTTGATCATTTGCGACCGTCTAAAAGAAATCGCCTGGTCCCCATGTAAAGTCCCGACTAATTAATACAAATTCGCGACATGTCGAAGGGAGTCAAGTACATGATGTTAGCGACTTTGTTTTTTGCCATAATGAATGTGGCCGTTAAATACGTGTCTCACATCCCAGCCATCGAAGTGATCTTTTTCAGGTCAATAGTGTCCTTTTTTATGTCTGGGGTGGCATTGAAGGCACAAAAAGTGAATCTCCTTGGTAGAAACAAGAAAATTCTTTTGATAAGAGGCTTTGCAGGAACCATTGCATTGATCATGTTCTTTATCACGGTGCAGCGTATTCCCCTGGCAAGTGCTGTAACCCTTATGTTTCTATCACCCATTTTCACCACGGTTCTAGGTATTTGGATTGTGAACGAACGGGTTAAGCCCATCCAATGGTTGTTCTTTATAACCTCTTTTATAGGAATTGTCTTGGTGAAGGGCTTTGACTTCAGGGTTTCACCACTCATGGCTGTTTTGGGAATAGGAGCGGCTTTCTTTTCCGGAGTAGCCTATAATATGATCCGTAAATTGAAGACCAGTGAACACCCTCTTGTGATAATCTTCTATTTTCCATTGGTGAGTCTTCCCGTTACAGGAATTTATTCGCTACTTAATTGGACTATACCCAAAGGAATTGATTGGATCATCCTGATTGGCATAGGTGTGCTTACCCAGGTGGCTCAATATTTCATGACTAAGTCATATCAGAGTGAACAACTTGCCAAGGTGGCCAATATCAATTTTATCGGTATAATTTATGCCTTGGGGTTTGGTTATGTTCTATTTGACGAAACCTTCAATTTTATGACCTATCTTGGGATGACGCTTGTCATGATAGGTGTTGTCCTGAATGTTGTATATAAGTCTGGGCAGGCAACTAAAAAGCATTGAATATGAAATTATATCAAATTGACGCTTTTACTAAGGAGAAATATAAAGGAAACCCAGCTGCGGTATGTATTGTAGACAAAGACCTATCGGAAGAAGAAATGCAGAATATCGCTCTGGAAATGAATCTTTCAGAAACAGCTTTTGTGAAACTGTATGATAGTCATTGCAACCTAAGATGGTTTACTCCAGCTTCTGAGGTGCCTTTATGCGGACATGCAACCTTAGCCACGGCCTATGTATTATGGACCTCTGGCCTTTGGAATAAATCAGAACGAATTGAATTTAGTACGCTAAGTGGACCGCTGTTTACTTCACTAAATGATAATGGTTCGATAAGTATGGATTTTCCGGCATCTATGGCGGAGAAAGATGAGTCCTATGAACGAATGCCGATTGAAGAAGAATTGGGTGGCTTAATTTCTGATGTGCTAAGAATTCCTAATGAATTAATACTGATTATGGAGGACGTGGGTGCGTTAAAAAGGGCTCAACCAAATCCCGGATTCATTAAGGAACAGGCTAAGAATGGAGTAATTATTTCTGCACAAGGTGAGGGTGATTACGACTTCACCTCCAGGTATTTTGCACCAAATCTGGATATTAATGAGGATCCGGTAACTGGCTTTATGCACACTATACTAACACCTTACTGGGCCGAAAAACTAGGCAAAAGTGAATTCAGAGCAAAACAAGCTTCCGCGAGGGGAGGCGAAATGAATACAAAGCTGAAAGGTGACCGGGTCATACTCATTGGGGACGCGGTCAAGGTATTTGAAACTGAGATAGAAGCATAATTTGACAGTCAGTCTCAATCTTTGTGAAAAATGTATGGAGTAGTTCCGGGAATGGGTACGCTATTGGCCGATACACGTCTTAAGCCCCCTTCATTTACGGAAACACCATCGACTACTAGGTTCCATTGCCCTTCTGGGAGATTAAAGTTGATGTCTTGATCACCACCATTTAGTACCACCAAAATGTCTTCCCAATCATCGCCATTAGCATTATTCCTGATTCTATAGGCAATGACCATTTCATTATTTGTTTCGATGAATTCCAGATTGTCCTGGATATCCTGAGTGGAGGTCATTCTGAAGGCAGGATGATTTTTTCGTAATTGGATAAGTTGCTTGTAATAATTGAAAACCTCCTGATACTTGGTCTTGCGTGACCAGTCTATTTGATTGATGTCGTCAGGAGAATTATAGGAATTCTCGACACCTTCCTTAGTTCTCAGCATTTCCATACCGGCATGCACAAATGGGACACCTTGTGATGTCAATACAATCGTTTCAGCGAGTTTATGCATTTTGATTAATTCACTTTCTGATGCTTCCGGGTTTGAGATAGTGAGCTTATCAAAGAGGGTGTGGTTGTCATGACAGGAGACATAATTGATAGTTTGGTATGGTTCGGCCGCCCAAGGTGAATTAGAATAGTTGACCTTGGAGTAATCCACCTGAGGATGTTGAGTGGAGGCTACAATTCCAAATTTAATGCTCTCCTTGGTTCCAGGTTTATTACTTACAAACCCACGATCCTCATGTTCGAAAACACTCCCTTTGAGGCCATCGCGTAGGTCATCACTGAAGGCGGCTACCTTTTCGGTTTGCATTGTGTTCGCCTTTAAAGCCCTTTGCTCCACAGGGAGCGGGCTGTCACCAGCTGTCCAGCCTTCACCGTAAACAAAGATGGTGGGGTCAATATCATGAACAGCCTCTCGCACAGCATTCATCGTTTCAATGTCATGAATTCCCATCAGGTCAAAACGGAAACCATCAATGTGATATTCTTCTGACCAATATTTCACGGACTCAATAATGAACTTACGCATCATTGCTCGCTCCGAGGCAGTTTCATTGCCACAGGCCGATGCATCCGAAAATTCACCGGTAGCTGTCTGTCGATAGTAGTAATCAGGAACCAATTGATTGAAATTGGAATCCTCAGTTTGTCCTGTATGATTGTACACTACGTCCAGAATGACCCGTAATCCATTGGCGTGCAATGTTTGAACCATCTCCTTGAATTCTCTGATTCTAGTGTTGCCATCATATGGATTGCTGGAAAAACTACCCTCTGGTACATTATAGTTAAGGGGATCGTATCCCCAATTATATTGTGGTTCATCTAACCTGGTTTCATCAATTGATCTATGGTCAAAAGTCGGTAGCAAATGAATATGCGTCACACCCAGGTCTTTGATGTGATCGAGTCCGGTAGCTAAACCGGAGTCGTTTTTGGTGCCTTTTTCAGTCAGCCCTTGATACTTGCCCTTATTTGTAATCCCAGAGTTGGCGTTAATGGATAGGTCTCTTATGTGTAATTCATAAATGATAATATCAGTGAAAGCATCTTGTGTAGGCCGTACATCATCGTCCCAACCAATTGGGTCGGTTGACTCGAGATCTACTATCATCGATCTCAATCCATTTACGCCAACAGCCTTCGCATATGGATCCGGTTTTTCTTCTAACCAACGACCGTCCTGATTGATTTGAAAAGTATAATAGGTGTCTTTTGCATCACCATCTAACTTATAGCTCCAGGTCCCATCGGAAGATTTTTGCATTGAATGCGAGTCAATTATATCATCCTGATCTCCGCTTTTGTACAAATGTATTTTCACTTCTGAAGCAGCGGGAGACCAAAGTTTGAATACAGTATTCTCCTCTGAGTAGACATGGCCAAGGTCCGAACCATTGTAAACCGGATAATCGTCAAATGAAGAATAGTTTGAGGAGTTATCGCAGGAAATAGCCATGGCCGAAAAGGATAGTAATAATAGTAGGAATAGGTTATGCTTTGATTTAATCACTTCTAACTTGATTGGGTGGTTTGAAAAGACATATTGGAAGTACAATAGACTTGACGGGAATCGCAAATCTATAAAGGACTAGTTTGCTTTATGCTGAATCAAAAATGCCGCAGAATTATCTGCGACATTTCTATCAGGAAGGATGAACGAAATTATCTTACGTTAAATATAATTCTGCCCATTTCGTAGGTGTCCGACAGAATTATGATTTTGTGATCTCCTTTGGCAAATTCTGAGCCCTTATCATAAACAAATGACAATTCCTGCTTTGTGTTATCAAATAGGATTTCTTGAACAGCAGTATAAAATTGTTCTTTACCATCCACCTGAAAGGAGCCAGAACCACGTGCAACGTCAAAAACGACATTACCCGCGGGGTCAACGATCTGAATCATGATCTGATGACCGGCAACGGGAGCTACCTCGTTGTTGGCGATGTTGAAGGTGACCTTAACCTTTTGTGCCTGACGGCTTCTGAAGTCGCCTTCTCGTTCTCGTCCACGACCATTAATGTTGAAAACCTTAATGTTTTCGGCCTGAAGCTTCGAGGCCAGGGAAATTTGGTTTTCAAGTTCTTTCTCTCTTTGACTTGCTTCATTGATTGTCGCATTGAGCTTATTCTGCTCTACCTTTAAGTCATTGTTCTCTTCCAGCAACTCGGTGTTGACCTTCTTCAATTCCTCAATCTCTTCGTCCTTGGCCACCAATAATTGTTCATACCCTGTAACCTTTCGGTCCAATCGTTGAATGAGTGCCTTATTTGCTCTTCTCGTTCGCTGTAATTGGTCGCGTTCGGAGGTAATCGAATCTTTCAGGTGAACCAGAGAATCTATATCTCCACCTAACTCAGCAATCTCTGTTATTCGATCGGAAAGTTCAGAACCAATACTGTCCAGTTTAGTTGACAGCTCCAGCTTTGTCGCATCAAATTCTGCCTGTAGTTCCTGACGGTCCTGATAGTCTGAATAAATTTTAAATGCAGCGGCAATTGCAATGATCGCAATTACGACAATCAACACAATCCGAGTCCTATCTTTTTTATTTGAATTTTGTTCACTTCCACTCATACTACTAATCGTTTAGTTGAGTTCAGTTAAATAACGAACCCAATCTAAATTATTGGGCGAATTACTAAAAACTTTTTTAATTATACCAGAGTGAAATTGTACAACAAATGATTGCAGACCTCAATTCTTCCTATTGGCAAGCTCGATATGAAAACAACCATTTGGGCTGGGATATTGGTTATGTATCCACACCACTCAAGGAATACATTGATCAATTAATTGACAAACGGCAGAGAATTCTAATACCAGGTGCGGGTAATTCATACGAGGCTGAGTATTTAAATGCTAAGGGGTTTAAGAATGTATTTGTTTTGGATTTTGCAGAATCGCCTTTGGCCAATTTTGCTAGAAGGGTGCCGTCTTTTCCCAAAGAGAATCTTATCGAACAAGACTTCTTTGATCATTCCGGATCCTATGATTTAATTCTTGAACAAACATTTTTTTGTGCTCTCCGTCCCGAAATGAGAAAGAGATACATCACCAAAATGAGTTCATTGATGCACGAAGAATCGAAACTTGCGGGCGTATTATTTGATATTCCGTTATATCAAGACAGACCTCCATTCGGTGGAAGTAGGAAGGAGTACATGTCCTTATTTCAGAATGCCTTCGATATAAAAGTCATGGAAAGAGCATATAATTCTATTCCTGAAAGACGTGGAACCGAGCTTTTCTTTATTCTACAACGGACTAAAATCTGAGAGTCAGGTCAGTTTTTTCGAAATCCTTTTTTAAGAAAAGAATACCAGCTTCAAACATGTCCAGTGCAATCGACACTTCAGGCTTGGACTTAATTTCTGACCAGGCCTTATTCATTTCTTTGGACCAATGAATATCGTCTAGAACAATTATTGTTTGAGGGTGAGTATATGGCAGTGTCATTTCGAAATATCGATGAGTAGCGTCATAGGTGTGGTTTGCATCAAAGTAGGCCAAATCAAGTTTTTTTTGAGCCGTCAAAAACTCCGGGAGTCTATCATCAATGTTTCCTTGAATGAGTCGAATGTTTTCTGCCTTGGCCTGAACAAAATTGGTTTGGGCTAAGGCGGCTATTTCCTTGACACCTTCAATGGTATAAACAGTGGCATTGGGATTGGAGCGACTCATGTATAGAGTGTTTAGCCCCAAACTAGTTCCAAGTTCCAAAATGGAACGAGAATTCGAATACCTGATAAGGCGGTTCAGAAATCTTGAGAATCGAGCTGGAGTGGATGAATACTTTGTAATCTGACGAATGCTTCGTTGATGAGAGCGGATTACTCTGGAACCGGCACCGATATCTTGAAATTCCAAAGTTTGTGTACTTCTCAATAATTGATCATGAATTGCTTCTATATCTTCAAAGCCGGATGAGTCGGATTCTTTAATTACTTCGTTGTAAAAGTTAAATAGAAAAGGAGAGTGTAATGAGTGTTCGTCTATGGCACTAAGCCAGTACTTTATATAAGCCAGGACCTGGTGCAAGGGAATTAGTTCAGAAGATATGGCACAATCATGGTGAATTCAGGTATGGTTACATCAAAGTGCTTTCCATCGGCAATCTTTTCCATAACATATACACCATGCATCTTTCCCAATCCTGACCTAAGGTTGCAACCTGATACATATTGATGTATTTCACCTGGTTCGAGTATTGGCTGTTGGCCCACTACTCCTTCACCTTCTACCTCTCTGATACTATTGTTGGCATCATGAATGAACCAGTGTCTGCGTTGAAGTTTTACGGTGAAATCTCCATGGTTTTCGATAGTGATTCTATATGTAAAGACATAGTGCATTTGTGTCGGGCTTGAATACTCCGGCTGGTAGTTTGTTTCTACACTTACTTTTACACCTTCAGTTATGGCAGTTACCATGGTTTTTTGAGAATCACTTCAGTGATTTAAAGTTATAGATTAGTTTTAGAAAAGCTAAAGGCAGAGTAAAAAACCATGAATGTAACTATCGAACAAAGTTGGAAGAAAGTATTGCAAGACGAGTTTGACAAGCCTTACTTCTCAAAATTGGTCCAATTTGTAAAAAGTGAATACAAATCACGGAGAATTTATCCTCCTGCAAAATCAATTTTTAGAGCATTCGATGCATGTAGTTTTGATCAAGTGAAAGTTGTGATTCTGGGGCAAGACCCATATCATGGCCCTGGTCAAGCCAATGGGTTGTGTTTTTCTGTACACGAAGGAGTGTCTTTTCCCCCGTCACTGGTGAATATTTTTAAAGAAGTCAAAAATGATCTTGGGGTTGATATCCCACCCAATGGGAGTCTTGATCGTTGGGCAGAACAAGGAGTTCTTCTACTCAATGCCACCTTAACGGTGAGAGCTCATCAGGCCGGTTCCCATCAGAATCAGGGTTGGGAGGAGTTTACAGATGCAGTAGTAAGAATACTTGCGCAGAAAAAAAGTGAATTGGTATATCTACTATGGGGCTCATACGCTCAGAAGAAGGGCGCGGTGATTGATAATGCGAGGAATTTAGTACTGAAATCGCCACATCCTTCGCCACTTTCCGCTCATAGAGGATTTTTTGGAAACGGGCATTTTTCAAAAACCAACGAATATCTGGCTGCGAATGGCCTGGGGGAGATTATTTGGTGAAGTGTTGTTCTTTAGACACTTATGTGCAAAGACCGCATGCAAATTTGTTGCAATTCTTATGGACAAATTAAAACAAGCTTACTAAATTTGTCGTTTCGTGTTTGCTACGGAATATTATTTTTGTAGTTGACAGAACGAAAAAAGGAACTTAAACTACCAGACATGATGAAAAAATATTATCTCGTTGTTGCCCTGTTGTTCTGCAGTGTATTGACGTTTGCTCAAGGCCAGGAAGAGGAGAATCCATTCGAGTATTCTGATCGATCGGATGCAATTGAAGAAGTGGAAGTGCCTGGATTTTTTACTAAGCACTGGCTGGGGCCTGAATTTACTCAAAGAGTGTATGCTCTTAGACAAGAGTATGTCTACATGCCTGAAAAAACCCCGACTAACCCAGAACCTTCATTGGTCACAGAAAAACCAGTAATCTATAATGCGGTCAAAAAATTGGATCGTTATTATAAGAAAGCCATGAAAAAAGGCAGAATGACTGAATCGGATGTCAGAGAAAAACTTTCGACTATTTATGCTGTGGGTTATTCACTCCGATATGCTGATACTGCCGATCTTGAGAAACTTCTTTGGACAATCAAAAAAGAAGATGAGCTGGAGAAGATGTTTCTGGAAACCATTGAGCTCTACTAGACATATCTCCATTAAGAAATCAAAAGCCTTCTTCGGAAGGCTTTTTTTATGGTTGATCTAAGAAGTCATCGAAGGTTAAGATGCCTTTTTTGTCCCTGATCCATTCAGCAACTGCAATAGCACCAGAGGCAAAGCCTATACGTGAATGCGCGATATGCTTAATTTCTATGGTATCAATTTCCGAAGAATACTTTACTTCATGAGTTCCTGGGGTAGGATCTATACGTTCTGATTTAATTGGAAGACTGGATTTATCGTAATTCGTTTCATCTTGGTGCCATTGTGATAGCTCTGAAATGTGTTTAATCATTCCCTCAGCAATTGAAATGGCTGTCCCACTGGGAGCATCCAGTTTCTGAGTATGATGAATTTCCCGAATTGAAGAAGAGTATGGTTGACCGTTCATTAGTCTGGCCAAAGTCTCATTGAGTTTAAAAAAAAGGTTAACCCCAATGCTGAAATTTGAGGCGTAAAGGTAGGTGCCATTGTTTGCGGAACAGTATTCGTCTATAGATTTCTTATGGTCCAACCATCCCGTTGTTCCTACTACTATTGGTGTTTGATTATTCACCGCCCATTTGATATTCGATACGACCGATTCAGGATTTGAAAATTCAATGGCAACATCAACTAGTTCAGAGTTTAAGTCTTGCAGGTCACTTTTGTTGGCAGAATTAATCCTCGCAACAATATGATGGCCTTTTTTAGTAGCCAAGTCATCGATGATCTTGCCCATTTTGCCATATCCTAGCAGAAGAATGTTCATTGGCCTATTCTAAAGGTTGCACTGAAACCAAAGTAGGGAACCCCGTTCGAAATAACACCAAGCTTGGGTTTGAGATTCAATGCAAGATTGTCATCAACATTGAAACCTTTTAAATGCGCATCTATGGAGGCTTCTATGATGTTTAAGGCATAGATCCCTAAGGTCGTCAATAAAAGTAAATCTCGATTTTCTCTCCAATAATCTGCCTGGCGTCTTGCAACGCGCAATTGATTGGACTGTGTGGCTGTGAGGCTTTGTGTTGGATCATCTTCTATTTCAATCAGTGGCTTTGCAATTCCCCTAAAATACCTGTACTGCTCATCATTGAAGTAGATAAAGTGAATGGTTACACCAAGTCCGGCATATAGAATAGGAACTTTCCACCAACTATCGTTATAGATTTGGCCTAATCCAGGTAGTAGGGCCGATCTTCTAGAAGCTATTTTGGGGTCGTAGTTTTTCTTTGGGGTTAATGGCTGGAGTGTGTCACCTGCAATCGGAATTTTGACAGGAACAGATGATTCATTGGATCGCTGGCCAACCAACGAACCTGAGAAGAGAAAGAATAGTATTGAGCTTAAAAGAAACGCTCTCAATTGCTTATAGTTCTATAATTTCCAGTATACGGTTCAAATCTTCGGTAGAAACAAAAGGAATCTTTATTTCGCCTCTGTATTGACCGTCTGCTTTTAATTGCACCCTTGTACCAAAATGTGAGGATAATTTTTGTTGGAGCTGTTGAACTTCATACTTCCGTTGCGGACTATCCTTAGCACTGCTTTTGGCTGGCTTTTTTTCCGAAGAGTGCATCAAATCTCGTACCAGTTGCTCTACTTTTCTCACCGAAAGGTCATCTTTTAGGATGGAATTATAGATGTCTAGCTGCTTGTCAACGTCTTCTACATTGATAATTGCTCGTGCATGGCCCATTGAGATTTTCTTGTCTCGCAAACCTGCTTGTACGTCCAGAGGGAGCTTTAATAGTCGGAGGTAGTTATTAACTGTTGTCCTGTTTTTGCCAACTCTTGTACCAAGTTCTTCTTGCTTCAGATTGCATTCGCTTAAGAGGCGCTGATAGCTCAAAGCAACCTCAATGGCATTCAGATTTTCACGTTGAATGTTTTCAATTAAAGCCATTTCCAGCATCTGCTGATCATCCGCAGTTCGAATATATGCCGGGATTTTTTCAAGGCCTGCAATTTTAGAAGCTTGAAATCTCCTTTCTCCAGAGATCAGCTGGAACTCCTGGTCATTTAATTTTCGGACTGTGATGGGCTGTATGATACCTTGAACCTTGATTGAATCGGCTAGTTCTTCAAGGGCTTCTCTATCAAAATGTGTTCTAGGTTGAAATGGGTTCACCTGGATCTGATCGAGTGGAATTTCAGACATATTCCCGTGTACGCGCGAACCTGTAATATTTTCAGATACGTTTGTAGTTGAATCTTCCAAAAGAGCTCCAAGCCCTCTCCCCAACGCATTCTTTCTGGAAGTCTTTGCCATTTTCTTTTAGATTAATTAGTTGGTTCTGTCTGCAATTTCTTTGGCCAAATTTAGATAGGCCAGTGCCCCCTTACTTTCTGCGTCATGCACTATGGCAGGCACACCAAAGCTTGGCGATTCACTCAACTTGACATTTCGAGGTATGATAGTCTCAAAAACCATTTGTTTAAAGTGAGTTTGAACTTCTTCCACTACTTGATTGGACAATCTTAGTCTTACATCATACATGGTAAGAAGGATACCTTCAATCTCAAGGGCAGAGTTTAAACGCTTTTGAATAATTGTAATTGTATTCAAAAGCTTCCCTAGTCCTTCTAAAGCAAAGTATTCGCATTGTACAGGAATTATTACCGAATCTGCTGCAGTCAATGAATTGATTGTGATTAAACCCAGGGAAGGAGCACAGTCAATGAGGACAAAATCATAATCATCTCTGATCTTGTTGATCACTTCCCTCATTTTTTCTTCCCGTTTGGCAAGGTTTACCATTTCAACCTCGGCCCCCACGAGATTTATATGTGATGGAACGACTTGCAAAAAATTCACATCTGTTTCAAGAATACATTCCGAAATGTCGGCCTTATTCACCATGCATTCATAGATGCTGTTTTCAATTTCTCTTGGATTATGTCCAAGTCCTGATGTTGTATTTGCCTGTGGATCAGCATCAATTACTAAGGTCTTATATTCCATGACCGCCAGACTAGCAGCCAGATTCATTGCCGTTGTGGTTTTGCCAACGCCACCCTTTTGGTTCGCTATTGCAATTACTTTGCCCATTAAAAAGATTTAAAAAGCGATTTCTTGTTCAATTTTAGGTAAAATAAGATCAATCCCCGAAGAAGTCGCAAGTTCCTTCGATTCTTCATGATCAATGGCTACATAGGGGAAGGTGTCAAAATGCACGCCTATTAGGTTGTTGGTGCCTACCATCTTACAAGCTTTGATCGCATCAGCTACCCCCATTGTGAAATTATCGCCTACCGGCATTATGGCAAAGTCCAGGTTGAATTCTTCGCCAATTAGTTCCATGTCCTTCGTTAGGGCGGTATCACCTGCATAATAGAATGTGCCTTCCGAATTACTGATGACTACGCCTGCTGGATGGCCCCCGTAACTGCCGTCTGGCATCGAACTGGAATGTACCGCGTTCACCAATTTGATGGTGCCAAAATCGAAGGTCCAACTTCCTCCGTGATTCATAGGGTGCCCTCGATCAAGCCCCTTGCTTCCAAACCAATTTACTACTTCAAAAGTGGAAATGATTGTAGCATCTGAATTGGAATAAATTAATTCTACGTCTGCAACATGATCACCATGTCCGTGGCTTAAAATAATGTAGTCAGGCCTAATGGCATTTACATCAACATTTGAGGCAAGTTCATTGGGTGTGATGTATGGATCGAAAAGCAACTTCTTTCCTTTGGTTTCGATCAAAAAAGAAGCATGCCCGTAGTAGGTGAATTTCATAAAAACCGTTGGGGTTTAAGAGTTGATCTAATGCCTACAAAGATAGAATTTTAATTATAAGATTTGAATCATTCATCAAGAAGCGCTAGACTCTTTATTAGATCGTGAGATATTGATCAATAATAAAAAAAGGAGGCCCTGGCCTCCTTAAGTGTTTTATCTACGTTTCTTCTGCTGTTGCTTTTGTTTTTGTGCTTCCTGACTGGCTTTCATGGCCTCTTCCAATCTTGTCTGGAACTTCGATTTCTTCTTGTTAGCATTCTTCTTCTTGTTCTCCTCAAGCTTTTGTCTGATTTTCTCATCATCAACAAATCTCCTGATCAATGCTTGTTGTCCGAACGTGATAATGTTGGACAAGAAATAATAAAAACTCAGTCCGGAAGAATAGGAGTTTAATACAAACATGAAGATCACCGGCATGACATATCCAATGCTCTTCATTGGACCCTGAACCGTACTCACTTGGTTATTGGACCATGCATAAAGTATTGATGAAATAGTCATCAGCAAGGTGAATCCACTTACGTGTGACCCATAGAAAGGGATGGTAAATGGTAGGTTGATCAATACATCATACGTGGATAAATCGGTGGCCCATAAGAATGACTCTTGCCTTAGCTCAATGGAATTTGGAAAAAAGAAGAACATGGCAAAAAGTATGGGCATCTGAAGCAACATTGGGATACAACCGCTCAATGGATTCACACCCATTTCACGATATAACTTCATTTGCTCTTGCTGCATCTTCTGCATATCACCCCCTGTCTTCTCCTTTAGTTTGTCCAATTCAGGCTTCAGTACCTTCATTTTGGCCATCGACAAATAGGACTTTCTTGAAAGTGGGAATAGTGCCAGCTTAATGATGAAAACCATGATAATAATGATGACACCATAGTTGCCAATGAACTTCTGAAGGAAATCAAACAAGTTGACAATGATCAGCTTATTTACCCAGCTCACCATCTTGTACCCCATATATACATTGTCCTCATAAGCTGGGGCTACCTTCTTAAGTGCTTTATATTTATTTGGTCCAAAGTAATAGCTGAACTTAGCGCCACCATAAAGGTCGTTCATTGGGATGCTCAAATTCATGGCAGCATTTTTCACAACAGTGCTATCTGTCGCAGGAACCTCGGTATTGAACAAAGCCCCACTGAATGATCGGTCAGCAATGATCCCTGTGTTGAAGAATTTGTAGTTGAAGCTGGCCCATTTGATGCCTTCTGAGACTTGCTCTTGTTGTGGGTCAGTACTTAAAGCCTTCAGTTCATCCACATCATCTGCGAGGGTATAATATTTAACTGTAGCCTTGTTTCTGGAATCCTGAAGGTTTTTCTCCAGTCGCTTCATTTTGCTTTGCCAAGCCAATGACGCATAATCTCCGATAATCGTATTCCTTAGCCCGTTGATTCTGAGCTCATATCCAATTTGATAACCAGTCCCAGGTATAGTATAAATTTGATCAATTGAATTACCGTCTGTGGTGGTGAGTCTATAGGTCACCGTTGTAGTATCACCTTCCGCGACAGTTCTATTATTTGATGAGGTGGTATAATAGAAATCAGACAGGTTAATATTACCTTTCGTTGTAGCTACGGTTAAAGCCTGACTTGTAGTTTCAGAATCAAAAAGTATCAATGGACTTTTGTCATAAGACAAATAGTCTTTGAGCTCTACTGCGCTAACTCGCCCTCCCTTGTTATCAAAGGTGAATTTCGCATTGGTATTTTCAATAACTAATTGACGGTTTGATCCCAAAGCTCCTGATGCGAACACACCATATTGTTCTGTCAAATCAGCCCTTGTCGTATCCTGAGTGGGTGTTTCCGGAGTAGCTTCTATTTCAGCTGGAAGTTGAGTAGCCACTTCTGTTTCTGAAGGAGGGGTTTGAACCTCCGTATTTGCCGGAGTATTAGTAGGTTCTTCCTCAGGTGGTTGAAAAAACACTGCGTATGCAATTAGCAATGCAGCAATAAGTACTAGGCCTGTAACCTGATTTCTGTCCATCTTCTCAAAAATTTCTTAACTCTTCTTATTCTTTACAGTGGCCTCTATAAAGCTCACAAATAGGGGATGTGGATTCATCACTGTACTTTTCAATTCTGGATGAAATTGTGTGCCCACAAAATACGGATGATTTTCCAATTCGATGATTTCTACGAGTTTAGACTCAGGATTTACACCTACCGCGTTCATTCCAGCATCCTCAAATTGCTTCAAATACTCATTATTGAACTCGTAACGATGGCGATGTCGTTCCTCTACCATGCTATTGCCATATGCTCCCATTACTTTCGTTCCTTTCTTTACTTTGCAATCATAGGACCCTAGTCGCATAGTACCACCCATATCCTTGATGTTTTTCTGATTTTCCATCAAGTCAATCACCGGGTGTTCCGACTTCGCATTCAATTCAGTGGATGCAGCGCCTTTTAACCCAAGAACATTTCTTGCAAATTCAACAACAGCACATTGCATTCCTAAACAAATCCCGAAGAACGGTATATTATTCTCCCGAACGTAGCGTACAGCGGTTATCTTTCCTTCAATGCCTCTTTCTCCGAATCCCGGAGCGACAAGAATTCCATCCATATCCTTCAAGGTGCGTTTTACTGACTTGTCGGTTATGGTTTCTGACGAAATCCAATGGACATTCACCTTTGTTTCCTGTGCGGCCCCTGCGTGAATGAAGGCTTCAGCTATTGATTTATAGGCGTCAGGAAGTTCAACATACTTGCCAACCAGCCCAATGTTCACTTCATTAGTAGGATTCTTGAGCTTGCTCAGAAATATTCTCCAATCTTCAATTTGAGGAGCCGTCTTGTTAGACAGTTTCAACTTGGTAAGGA
>JANQKF010000002.1 GCA_028281285.1 Cyclobacteriaceae bacterium | reverse complement strand
TGTGAAAGATCAGGGAGTACTCTACTATCACTTTAATCTACTAAGCCTAAAGGGAGATCTGGTCTATTCCGGTAAGTCGGTGACCAAGGAGATTGAGACCATTGATTTGCGAGGACTGAGCAATGGGTTCTATATACTGCAAATCACCTCTCCGGAAGGAGTAGGGACGTTTAAGGTGATGAAACGTTAAACCATCACCAGTTTACATAAATCGGGAGAGCCCTCATATGAGGGCTTTTTTTATGCCTTGCTATCTCTAAGAGTCTAATCCACAATATTCAGGGTAAACTGTTTGTCACTCGTACATATTAGTAGTTCGAAGAGTGTTGGATCTGTTTCATATGGTGACTGTTAATTTCAGGACTTGAATCGGTCGGTTCAGTGATGCTTTTGTCACCTTCAGCTGTTTTTATTGATTTCATATGCTCCTCATTGGTATACTGCGAGGGTCAAGCTCCTAATCTATCGGAGAAATGAAAGAGAAAATTTTCAATAGCATTCGTCTGGTATTCACCCTTATTCTTCTATTTACCACTCATCTCTCAGTGGTAAGTCAGGTAGCTGAATACAATTTCAATGAAAATGTAGAAGACCAGGTAGGCGGCCACCATGCCACCATTTTTGGAGCCCCCACTTTTGTAGATGGTGAGTACATTTCTTTTACCCCTGAAGACTACCTCAGCCTTCCATTGGAAATGAGCGAGGCCATTGATGTTTCCGAATCATGGCAAATCAATGTACGCTTCAAGGTCGAGGGGGATTGGAGGTCTACCGATGCGGAAGAAGCACAAGTGATTGTGTCCAGCAAACAGTACGCTCGAGGCCATGGTGGTTTTAACATAGCGGCCCGCGAATGGGGTGGGCAATTGCAGTTGATCACTACTTACGGAGATGGCATTGTTTATGACTCCTACGGCTGTCCAACTTGTGGTGAAGGTGCTGGTTTAAGTCAAGGTAAGCTCGACTGGGTAATCCACATCGATTCGGGTATCTGGTATGATGTGAAGATCAAGTTCTTTTTTGATGGTCAGAGGCCTTATATTCAGTATGAGGTGAACGGTACGGTTTCGATTTCATACTTCGATAATAAATTAGATCCGGAAGGCTTCAGACAAACCATCAATCAACAGCAGGTTTGGGTGGGAGCAGACAAGGAAAATCTTTATGTCACAGAAAGCCCTCAGTTTGCTCAAATGGACCTGCAAATCGATCACCTATCTTTTTGGAGCCCTATTGCTCCGGGTGATCCAGAGAAGGTAGATGCGGTTTTACAAGCTTTGATCAATGATATGAATAGGCCTGAGGAGGATGAAGGTCTTACCGATGAGCAAATTGACTCATTAAGAATAGAATTTGTTGCCAATTGGGGCAATCAGTCCTATGAGCCCAACCAGGAAGTGATTTGGGATTACATCAACACCTATGCAGCACATCATGAGCCCATTTTTAATGATTGGTTTGGCCCGGAAGATCCACAAAGTTTTACTCCGATGGAGGCCATTCAATTTATGTTAGAGCAATGGGTCTTTGACAATCGTTACGGTTCTGAAACGGTGGGTGAAATGGCAGGGCTGACTTTTGAGGATCACGAGCTCTTTCCGGGGAAAGTGAGCCCACACGCGCCACGTCTTGAAGAAGCGACTTTTGTTATTAATGGAGATTATAATACCGATCCCGGCTTTAGGTTAAATGGTCAGGATGTGGTCACACGCCCAATTGGCTATTATGTGTCGCCCGGAGAATTGGTTACCATTACCATACCTGAAGAAGCTGTTGATCAGGGCTTGGGCTTGATAGTGGGGGCTCATGGTGGTAACCTGTCCTATACGTGGACGAGATTCAGGCGTTTTCCCAGAATTCAAACCGTCTATGAATTGACGTCCGAAACCATTACGGTGGCCAATCCATTTGGAGGAGGAATTTACATCAGGGTTCCCGATGGTACCAATTTAGGTCCGCTGGAATTTCAGGTGAAGGGAGCCATAAAAGCACCCTATTATTCTATCGTGGAAGGTTTTAGTCATTCACTGGAAGAATTCAAGGCTGAGTTAGCCAATCAATATGTGCCTTTTGCAGATGTAGAATCCCGCAATCTGATGGCTACCGTTACCACAGGCATGGCGACTGCTTCAGCAGATATAGATTCTGCCTTTAGTATTTGGGACCAGTCATTGGATGTAGTAAACATAGCACTGGGCAGGCCTTTGGAGCGTTTTCGTACGGAGTATTATTTGATTGACAGACAAAATAACTATTCCGGTACGGCACTTCCGGCCGCTTACGGTATGTCCGATGAAAGATTGGATAAACCGTATTCTGTCACCAATCAAATGCCGCTGATGGTAGAGCATGGTAGAGCATGGTATAATACGCCACATGACGATTGGCACAACACGATCCTTCATGAACTGGGTCACTTGCACAATATGCCCACCTTGCCGAACGATGTAGAAACCAATGTGCATATTCTGGCTGCTGCTGTCTACAGCATGGTTATGGGCGAAAGCATTGACTCTGCTATGGTCTATTCAACGCAACAGCGGCTCAATTTGGATCAGTCGGCCATGGACTGGATGCTGATTGACAACTTCTATTTGGGGAATAGAATGGGCTATCGGGTTCAAGAGGGGGATTATAATTTTTATGAACAGGCTTATCAGGCCCGTGGACATGCAAAGCACGTAGACTTTGCCAACCTGTTCGGCTGGGAAGCGCTGGGGAGCACTATGACACCTTTTTACGACTATAGAAGAGAAGTGGATCCATTATGGGACGCTTATTCCCTGCAGGATGATCAATACACTGATACTGCTTCTCATGTCATGGGTTTCAATGTAGCTCCTCACTTCGAATTTTGGGGGATCATTCCTTCCAATGAGTTGGTGGAACGCCTGAGTGATCTGCCTACCTCTGAGGCCATCAAAGACAGGCTGATTCATTTCAGGTCCATTGTTCCGGCCAATAATGATGCCTTTCAGGAATGGCACCGCATCATGACCAGCAAGCTGGAGGGCCATCACCACGAGCGCTACGATGCCTGGAAAACCACCTATGATGAAGCACATGCTCAACGCATCATCGATCGCATTGATGAAATTTTGAATAAATATTATGACATCGATGAACTGGACTACAATTTTGATCCGGTAATTACGGGTACCTCAGATGCCCTTTACGTCTATCAGAACAGCTCACTGACACTGGAACTCAGTCACTTTCAGGTGGAGGATACCGATAATAGCTATCCTGATGATTTTACCCTGACCGTCTCAGAAGGAGAAAATTATAGTCTTTCAGGCAATACCATTACACCTGACACTGATTTTCTAGGTGAACTTATCGTGAGTGTTACAGTGAACGATGGGTTGGAGGACAGTGCACCTTACGAGGCGACCATTGAGGTGGTTGTGGAAAATGTCCGGCCTGTGATTACCGGATTTGCAACAGAACTGAGCATGTCTGAAGATGTTTCCAGAACCTTTGAGCTGGCTGATTTTGCAGTAGAAGACAGCGACCACACTTATCCTGATGATTTTACACTTCAATTAAGGCCCGGTGAGCACTATTCATTATCTGGCCATACCATCATTCCTGAACTCAACTTCTTTGGCAACATTGAAGTGCCGGTAATTGTCAATGATGGTATACAGGACAGTGAAGTCTTCATGGCCAACATCACGGTCGAGGCAGTGAACGATGCACCGAGGATTCAGGGGCCGGAACGATTAATTTACACAGATGAAGACATCCCAATTACTTTCGATTTTGCTGACTTTATCGTTGATGATCCTGACAATGACCCCGGGGATTATGGAATAGAGTTTTTAGAGGGAGAAAATTATTCGGTATCGAACAGAACGATCACTCCTGCTCAAGACTTTCATGGGAGGCTCATGGTGAATACGGTCGCCAGAGATGATGATGATTATGGCGACATTTACCAGTTGTTGGTAGAGGTGTATGCGGTTAATGACCAACCTGTTATTACTGGTCAAGCTTCAGCCCTGGTTACTGAAGTGGATCAGCCCATTACCTTAGAATTGACCGATTTTGTTGTTGTTGACCCTGACAATGACTTTCCCGAAGATTTTACACTCACTGTATTGGGAGGAGAGAATTTCACTGTTTCCGCCACCACAGTCACTCCCGATCCTTCTTTTACGGGTGAGTTGACCGTCACCGTGATTGTCAACGATGGGGAGTTAGATAGCGGCCAATTTACAGCCGCTATACATGTTGTGGAACCTAATGATAACCCTATAATTACCGGACAGAGGGATTTGTCGACCAATGAGGACACAGCCATCATCATTGAACTTACTGACTTGACGGTTGAAGACAATGATCATACCTATCCGGATGACTTTACTCTTCGTTTATTTGAAGGCGAACATTATACACTACAAGCGGGTGGCGGAACAACCAGCATAATCCCAGATCTTAATTTCTTTGGTGAATTAAGGGTGCCGGTAACCGTAAGTGACGGCATTGAGGAAAGTGAACAATTTATTCTGATTATAGAGGTGATTGCCGTGAATGACGAACCAGCTATTATCGGTCACAGAAGCGAGCTGGTTGCCACAGAGGATACTCCCTTTACACTCTCCTTGACTGATTTTGAGGTGGAGGATCCAGACAACAATTTTCCAGATGATTTCACAATCACCATTCAAAATGGCAATAATTATACAGCAGATGGTTTGACAATCACTGCTTATCAAGACTTTGATGGAACCCTTTCTGTGGCAGTAACCGTGAATGATGGCACTGATTCCAGCGAACCTTATACAATTGAAGTCCCAGTCACTCCTGTAAATGATGCTCCGGTAATCACTGGCTTAGTAGAGCCCCTGACCACAGAAGTAGACATGTCACTTGATCTGTCCTTAGAAGATTTTATCATTGATGATCCGGATAATGACTTTCCAAAAGATTTTACCCTGTCAATCCAGGAAGGGGAGAATTATACCTTATCCGGATTGACAGTGATACCTGCATCCGGATTTATTGGAGCACTATCAGTTCCGGTGACTGTAAATGACGGTGCATTGGATAGCGAACCGTTTCTGACCACGGTAGAAGTTGCAGAGGTATTGGGCATTGACAATGGCTTTGTGAAACGGCATTTTTCAGTGACACCAAACCCAACCACCGACCAGCTGAGCATTGTGAAAGATCAGGGAGTACTCTACT
>JANQKF010000001.1 GCA_028281285.1 Cyclobacteriaceae bacterium | reverse complement strand
ACCTTAATCCTCCCTAAATCAATGAAAAAATAACCCGCTGGTTATCCACATTTCCACCCCCAGAAAAATCACTCCCCCCAAAAGCGGATGCAAAGATATTTAATTAATTTTTTATCCTCACAACTTTACTTGAAAAATATTCGAATTGTTTTCAAGTATTTTATTTCAATTGATAATTCCCTCTCGTTTAAGGGGACGCAAAAGTAGTCATGTCCATATTAACAGACCAACCTTTTGAGAAGATTTTTTTGAAGTTTTTTGCAACTAACTGAACGTCAGTTTTTCGGAGTTCGTGGCTTCTTATATAAAGGCACAGTACTACAAGGCTCACCATACATTATCGACTTGGCTAACGGCCTTATCAAACCTGTAATCTCCACATAGGCGGATTCAGGGACTGGCAAGTTACCACAGCCTTTTATCACAACAGGTTTATCTCGAAAAGTCTCAAAGTCAATTCTAGACAATGCATCCTTGTACAGTGCATACTCCAATACATCCTGACCTCCCATGATAACTTTGTTAGCGAACGGTTCAATCCTTGTCATCAATAGCATGTAAGCCCATGTAGGAACAATAGCATCAGCCGAACAAGTGATGTAAACATTCTTCCCATCAAACTCAGACCAATCTTTCTCCTTCACAAATTCCCTGAAGTCCTTCTCTTTCAAAATCAATCCTTGAAATAGATTTTGAGCTATATCATATTCAACACGCTCTCCAGAATGATAGTACTCCTCCAAGTCCAATGTTATCAAAGGACTTTTTGCTACTCTATTTACAATCTCTTCTTCGCCCATTTACAATAACTTTTTGGGTGTTGTTGCCACAAAGTCTTTTAGATAATAAGGTTCGAAATAAACGACATCCTCAAAACGGTTATTCAAATACTCCTCTCCTGCCAGAATTCCGACAGATGAAGCTGAAGGTGTGATATCATCTAAAAACCTAGCGTTCCTATGACCTGGACCAATTAACTCCCTAAACTTTCCCGACCCATTTCCAAAGAACAACACGGAATGGTCGATCATGGTTTCAGCATAGCTGAATTCATCCAGAATTTTGGCTGAAGTCGGCTCCAGTTCAGAAAGTTCAGTGTCATATAGCGCAGTATATACCTCCATCCGTCTAGCATCAATCATCGGACATAAGAGATTAGCTGAACCACTAGCTATTGAAACCTCATGAGCCATTGCCCTTAAAGTATTAATTGCAATAAGAGGTTTATCCAGAGAATAGCATAAACCCTTTGCTGTTGAAACTCCTATTCTTAGTCCTGTATATGAACCTGGACCTTTAGACACTGCAATCGCATCAACATCTTTCAACGCCACCTTAGCCTGACTCATTACCTCCTGAATCAATATGGTCAAATAAGTGGAATGTGATTTGTCCTCATACAATTTCTTGCTAGCCACAATGGTGTTTTGCTGAGTAAGAGCGACTGAGCAAACATTGGTAGATGTTTCTAAACTTAGAATAAGCGCCATTGATTTAACTTTGGTTATACTACCTGAAGAAGCTTATCAATTATTACAAAAAACAAGAATAGGACAAAGATATAACTGATCAATCGATTCGAAAACCTATCTGCCACCTTCACTCCAATTGGTGATGCAATGGAAACACCTAAGGCCAAAGCAGCTCCTATGGGTAAAATAATATAGCCTATACTAGGATGTCCAATAGGTGACTGAGGCAATTCAATGAGATTCATTATTGATATTGCCAGGGCTGTAATAAATATTGCTCCCAATGAAATTGATTTAGCTTTGTGCATAGTCATCTTCAGCCCACTGTTTAATGATGGAATTATTACTATTCCTCCACCAAGTCCGGAAAGGGCTGCTATGGATCCTGCCATTGCTCCAATAGCTCCCCATCCTAAAGTTCCTGGTCTTCGTTCTTTCTCCACTTCGACTTTGGAGTGTGCCTGACGCAAGGTTCTGTAAATAATGAAGACCGCTATGCTGATTATAAGTGGATTGAATTGCTCCTTTTGATACCAGTCGGTATTCACCACAAATTCTACGGATATCATTGAAAATATAACTCCGACAAATCCGATCATCAATACCGGTTTCCAAAAAAAATGCTTTCTCCGGATGTGGGTCACATTACCGGCAAGACCAGCGAACATGGTCCCCAATATTGAATTTGCGATGGTGTATTGAACTATCTCTGACTCTGGTATTCCCATCTCGGCCAGAACATAAGGTAAGACCAATACATAGATGATTCCCCCACCTATACCAATAAGGCCAGCCAAGAAGCCACCCAGTAGCCCAATTAAAAACAATAGAACATAATAGACCATGCAGCGGTACTAAGCTGCAAAGATACGGATTGAAAGTATTTTCCTTATTGGCCTGAAAGTGTGCTTTGATATTGATTCAAATCAGTCAGTATCTCAAGCGCTTTCGTCACATCTTTATCATTTAGTAATGATACTTCGATTTGCCCTTCTTCCAGGAATTCTCGAATGATGAATTCTTCTTTTAATAGGTATTTGATTTCAGACTTGTGCTTTTGGAGGTCTCTTAGTTTATCATGACCTACTTTTTGTTCAAGACTTGAGAGCTCGCTTTGAACGACCTCCAATTCTCCCTCCTCTTCAGCAATTAGTTTGAGTTTCTCCAATTCTCTTTCGATTGGCGTAGTATAGTCATATTCCTTATCAGATAGCCAAGCAACGAACTCGTTAAATACTTGATCAGTTATCTCAAAATCTCCGATCGTTTCTATCTCGGCCATTTGAGTTGCATAATGGACACCAAAATCAAAAAACAAATCTTCTGCCAAAAGACCCACGGCTATTGGTGAATAGCGTTTCTTATCTATATGTATATCCGGATCAACTCCACCTCCATCATAAACTGTTCTTCCATTTCTTGTAGTGAATGCCGTCTTTAAAGAATCAGCTAACTTACCAACACTCCCATCTTCATTTCGGCTACCATAGTCAATTGCTTGAATACAACGGCCACTTGGAGTGTAGTACTTTGCAATGGTCACTTTCATTTGAGAATTGTATGAGAGGGGAAGTGTTCTTTGCACCAATCCCTTTCCGAATGAACGCTGTCCAATAACTACTCCCCGATCATAGTCTTGAATTGTTCCTGCTACAATCTCCGCTGCAGAAGCACTCGAACTATTGGTCAAAACCACCAATGGCACTTCTATATCAAATGGACCATTCAAGGTTTTATAGGTAGCATTCATCTCCTCTATTTTCCCTCTTGTTTCCACCACGAGCTCGCCTTTAGGAACAAAGAGGTTCACGATGTTAACCGCCTCATTCAATAAGCCGCCAGGATTACCCCTGACATCCAATACAAATTTCCTGGCTCCATCCTTTTTTAGTGACTTCAATGCCTTTTCCACCTCTTTAGAAGCATTCTCTGTAAAGCCAGTCAATTTTACCAGCCCTACTTCTTCATTAAGCATACCAAAGTAGGGCACATTGGGCAGGTCGATCTGTTCCAGTTCTACTTCAAATTCCATCTCTCCGACATTTTCTCTTAGTACTTTGATCTGCACTTTCGATGATGATTGACCCTTGAGGTATTGACTTGCTCGATCATATTGACCCTTCACGTCCAATCCATTTATGGCTATCACCTCATCTCCTCTTTTCAGACCGGCACGATCGGCCGCAAAGCCCTTTGTAGGTAGCACTATTGTCACCTTACCATTACGGTCTCCCACTATGGCTCCAATTCCGCCATATTGACCAGTTTGTTCAGTACGTGCATCTTCTATCTGATCTTCCGGATAAAACCTAGTATAGGGATCGAGCGAACCCAGCATAGCATCTGCTCCCGTCTTTATCAAAGTATTCGGGTTTATGTCATCAACATATTGCGCATTTACCTCTTTATACATTGTCACAAAGATGTCAATGTTCTTCATGATCTCGAAGTACTTGTCGTTTTGTGGGTTGGTAAATGACCATAAGGCAATCATACCTGCCATAACTATTACCAGGTATCTTTTCTTCACTCGCTTTTTCATAAGCATTATTTAAGACTTGCTCGCTTCATCCATCAAACGATGGATTGATTTGATTAGTTTGGACTGAATCAGGCGAAAATCATGAATTTCCTTTCCAATATAAATATACGCGATCAAAAGTGGCTTGATGGCTCTCTCCTCTGAATAAAGGAAATGCTTATTTAAGCGGTAGGATTCTCGAATTCTTCGTTTGATTAGATTTCGATCTACTGCTCGACTGAACTTCTTTTTTGAGACGGAAATAAGTATCTGATGCTTTTTGGAGTCCTTATCGGGATTAGGAAGAGTAATAAGCTTGAAAGGGTATAAATAAAAAGAGGAGCCTTCTTCAAAAAGCTCCTGGATCAATTTCTTACTATTAAGTCTTTCCTCTTTCGGAAATGTCTTATCGACAATATTGTTCAATTTGTGGGACATTGAGGTTTTAAATTAAGAAAACCTCCACACAAAGGAGAAAGGATGCTATTTCCCTTTCTTCTCGTCAGAAACAGTCAATTTGTGTCTGCCTTTCGCTCTTCGGCTTGCCAACACATTTCTACCGCTCGCAGAGGCCATTCTAGCCTTGAAGCCGTGCTTATTCTTTCTTTTTCTATTCGAAGGTTGGAAGGTTCTCTTCATGATTTCAACAATTCTATTTCCAAAAGGAGTGCAAAGATAGAGAGCTTTTTCATTTTTACCAATGGGAGTGTAAAAATGTTTAGTTTTAAATCTGCTAGTCTAACCTATGAAATACCGCTTCTCTTACCAAAACCCACTCGAGCATTTCATTGATGTCCAATTTGAAATTGAAAACATCCTTAATGATGAAATAACATTACATCTCCCTTCATGGCGACCGGGCCGATATGAGATTGCAAATTTTGCGAAGAACATCAAACAGCTTGCTGTCTACAACGGGCAAAATGAACCAATTGAAGTGCACAAAATCTCCAAGGATTCGTGGTCTGTCAATACACGGAATATTGACTATTTGGTAGTGCACTATAGTTATTATGCCTTTGCAATGGATGCGGGAAATTCATGGTTGGATGAACACCAACTTTACCTCAACTTTATTAATTGCTGCTTATACGTTGAAGGACGTCTGGATGAAGTTTGTGAAGTAGAACTTGATGTTCCCAGTGACTACGAAAGTGCAACAGGTCTTGAAAAGCTGGGCCAGTTTCGATTCAAGGCTAACACCTATTATCAGTTAGTTGATAGCCCATTAATAAGCAGTAATAGCCTAAAGAGGATTCAATACGATGTTGATCAGGTTGAATTCAATATCTGGATTCAGGGAGAACTACCGAGGACTGATGACCAAGTGATTGCGGACTTTAAGTCATTCACCGAAAAGCAAATAGCTGTAATGGGGCCATTCCCATGCAAAGATTATCACTTCCTATTTCAATGCCTGCCCTATCGCCATTACCATGGTGTAGAACATTTTAATTCTACAACCATCGCGATTGGTCCTTCTGAAGAACTAGCCGAACGACCAAGATATAAGAAACTATTAGGCGTGAGTTGTCATGAACTTTTTCATACATGGAATGTGATCCGTTTGCGACCAAAGGAAATGGTTCCCTATAATTTCAAATCTGAGAACTACCATAAGACCGGCTTTGTGACCGAAGGTATTACCACTTATTACGGTGATCTATTCCTGGTTAGAAGTGGTGTTTGGTCCGTTGATGAGTTTCTGGAAGAGTTAAATGATATGCTAAAACGGCATTTTGAGAACCCCGGTAGAACGAACATGTCTGTTGCTGATTCTTCCTTTGATCTCTGGCTGGATGGTTATCAGCGTGGAGTGCCCGGGAGAAAAGTATCAATCTACAATGAAGGGGGCTTAGCGGCACTTATACTCGACTTAAAAATCAGACTGAAGTGGAATCACCAAAGAAGTCTGGACGATGTGATGCGGATGATGTGGGACCTATATGGTAAGAACTTCTCAGGTTATACTCTTGAAGACTATCAGAAATGTGCTGAAACAGTGTTTGACGAGTCCTTATGTGACTACTTTAATGATTATATTCTCGGCACAACTCCCTTTGACTCTGCTTTGGAGGGATTGTTTGACGATATTGATCTCAAGTTTAAACTTCAATCTCCGGAAAAAGTAGAAGAGAGGATTTTTGGGTTTAGGCTTTCGGGTAGCCGTATTACCCTTATCTCAGCATCTTCTCCTGCCAGTCAATTGCTAAGCATTAAAGATCGCATTCTTAAAGTCAATGGTGAGGATTTTGAAGACGAGATGGAATTTAGGGAATCGCCTTCCATTGAACTTGAGATCGATCGTTTTTCAAGAATTGTTAAGGTGACCCTTGAAGCTGATGGTTTGGAGCATTTCCAAATTTATCAAGTTGCCCTTCACGAAAATCAACAGTCAACTGATCTTGTCAGATGGCTCGAGCAATAAAAAAGCCGTCTGCTAAGACGGCTTTCTACCAATCAACTCAATGTCTTAATTGAACAAGGAATCATCAATTTCCTGATTGACTTTCACCTCTTCAATGACCAACTCCAACGGCACGGGGAGTTGCTGCGATTTTACCACCAATTTGTGGGCAATCATCAAACCATCGACTTCCCTATAATCAGAAAATGTGTATAAGCCTGAAGGACCCAAATCAGCCTGAACTTTTAGGCCTGACGCTACATCGTAAAATTCTGAGATGGTAACACCATCCAGCGTAAGGTCGACCCGATGGGCATCTTTGCCATCTACTTTCTTTAATCCTTTGTATTCTACTGTGTAGCCAAGATCTGTGTAAAACCTTTCTCCATACAGCACTCCGAGGTATTTCATCGCTACCAACTGAGGGCCCTGAAGAGGAATGGTCTGGCCTTGAGCAATCATTTTTGCTGACCCAGCTGTATAATACTGCTTTGTCTCACCCATTGCCGGAATTACAGTTAGATCCAGGAATTTATCCGGAGACTTCTGGTACACTGTTCTGGTGATATCAATTGATTGCCCCCCGAAATTCAAGGTCGCCTTACTTGTATACTCCAGGGTGTTGATACCATCAATAAAACTCTTGCCTCCAATCTTCTCAATGAAGTTGGATAGAATCCCATCAGCGCTTACCCCTTCACTTATGACCACCTTGGTGGGGTCATCTACAGGATTTCCTTCCTCATCGTAATACCTTATTTCGCCAAACCGTTTCAGTTTCTCGGCTACCGCCTCGGCTTTGCCCACTACGACAATATTGGCTTTGTCAGGTCGAATAAATTTCTGTGCTGTTTCTAATAAATCCTGTGCAGTAATTGCATCAAGTCTTTTAAGGTATGTTGAGTAATAATCTTCCGGAAGATTATTCAACTGAGTGTTCAGCGCAAATGAAGCCACAGTACTACGACTTTCAAGAGACCTTGCAAAACTTCCTTTGAGATAGTTTTTGGCCAATTGAATTTCTTCCTCACCAATCAGTTCTGTTCTAATTCTTTCCAGTTCGTACATAAACTCAACCAAAGCGCTATCCGTTACTTCGTTTCTTACACTAGCACCGGCACTGAATTCAGCACTGTACCGATTGCTTCCTGCGTCAGAATAAGCTCCGTAGGTATAACCCTTATCTTCTCTCAAATTGTTGAACAAACGACCTCCGGCACCTCCTAAAATCTGATCCAGCAACGAAAGCTTTGTTGCATACGAGTTACCTGGTTTATTATCGACCGGATACGTGATATTAATCACTGATTGTACTGAAGAGGGTCTATCTACAAATGCGATAGTTGTTTTCTCCGGACTCTTTGGGTTCTCAAAAACCTCCTTATTCACTTCTCCTTTTTCCCAACTGCCAAAGTACTTTTTGGCCAGTTTTTGAGCATCCTTCTTTTTAATATCACCGACAACCACCAACGTAGCGATGTTGGGTTTGAAGTAATTCGAATAGTGATTTTTCAAATCCTCCATCGTGACATTACTTAATGTCTCTTCCGTGATTAGCTCACCAAAAGTGTGATCTCTACCATAATTGACCACACTACTCACATTTGAGGAAATGCTGTTGGGGTCGTCCTTCGAGGAGGTCAAGGCAGAGATGGTCTGCTTTTTGGCTCTTTCCAGTTCTTCTTGAGGAAATGCCGGGTTCAAAAGAATATCAGACATAAAACCCAGCACGTTCTCCTTGTACTTTGACAGAGAAAATGCACTTATTGAGCCATATCCTGCATTGACAGAAGCACCAATAAAATCGATTTCCTCGTCTAAAACTTCCTTGCTCATGGATGTGGTGCCGGCACGTAGCACTTGACCAAACATACCAGCATAACCACCTTTATCTCCTTCCGTAATGGTTCCAGTATCAAATGTAAGTGTCCAGCCTATGGTTGGTAGTTTATCGTTTTCAACAACGATCACCTTAAGACCATTTTTCAATTCAAACTTCTCCGACTTTCCGATTTTTATCTCTTTAGCCGGAGCAGGTTTAGGTGGTTGAGATCTATCAAGTTGTGCACTTGCTGTGACAACAATTAGGGCTAATAGCGTAGTTAATATCGCTCTCATCGGTTATTCCCTCCTTCCTTTTTTAGTTTGGTTTCTTTCGGTGTTTGTTGTTGCTCTTTGGGCAAGTAAGTCAATACAACTTTATTCGATGGTACCAGGTACTTCTTGGCAACTCGCATCAAATCTTCTCTTTTTACTTTTTTGTATCGCTCGATTTCGGTGTTGATCAGATTAGCATCACCGAAGTATACCTTGTAATTCGCCAATTGCTCTGCAATAGCCTGGCCTGAGCTATACCCGGAAATAAAATTGTTTTCTATCTGATTCATTAGTTTCTGAAATTCTCGTTCCGGAACAAGTTCATTCTTCACTTTTTCCACTTGAGCATCTACCTCCGCCTCAAGGGCCTCAATAGTTATTCCAGGGTTTGGAAGTGCGAAGTTGATGAACAGCCCAGCATCTTCCTGGGCAAGGGGGATGGTTTGAACCGCCAAGGCCATTTGCTTTTCGTCAATAATGGCTTTTTGAAATCTTGCGCTCTGTCCACCTGACAATAGCGTACTGAGGACTTGCATGGCATAATAATCTTCTGTTCCCTGAGCAGGTACACGAAAGGCCTGAATTAAAGCTGGAAGCTGAATATTATCGAACACAGTTTCCCGTACCATTTGTTCGCCTAAGTCGGGAACCTCAATCTCTGGTCTTGGAATCTCACTGGCACCTCTTTTAATCTCACCAAAATACTTATTGACCAACTCCTTGGCTTCTTTGTAATCAATATCTCCCGCAATGCTAAGAGTGGCATTATTTGGAACGTAAAAGGTGGCATAAAAATCTTCAAAGTCTTCCTGGGAGGCTGCATTAATATCTTCAAAAGAACCTATTGGTGCCCATTCGTAGCTAGTTCCTTTGAAACTAAATTTTAACAAATTCTCTAAAACACTACCATAAGGTTGGTTGTCAACTCGTGATCGTTTCTCCTCTTTCACAACTTCTCTTTGAGTAGCTATTCCGGCAGAATCTATTTTAGCATGAAGCATTCTTTCTGACTCCATATAAAGGCCCAGTTCCAATTGATTGGAAGGTAAAGTCTGATAATAGTAGGTCTTGTCGGCAGTGGTATATGCGTTATTGGTTCCACCAGCTCCATTGATCAATTTGTCATAATCTCCGCGTTTCATATTTGCGGAACCCTCAAACATTAAGTGCTCAAAAAAATGAGCAAAACCTGTTCTACCTTCAGGCTCGTTTTTCGAACCAACATGGTAAAGTACTGCCACCGTAACGATGGGAGTCGAGTTGTCTTGATGAAGAATTACATCCAGACCATTGTCTAGTGTAAATTCTTCGAATTCGATGTTCTGAGCGTTGAGACCTACAGCCAGCAACGAGAACATCAGTGTCAGTCTGAATTTATTTAGCATATTTTAGGATATTTAATTGCATTGCAAAAAACATGTTAAAGGAAATTGTTTATCCCATTTGAATGTTTAGCGGACTTTAGTCCAAATCAACGGGCAAAGGGGCAGCATCAGTTATTTCAGTTTCTGAAGTACACCTTGCACCTCATGCCATTGCAGCCTTGGGCCATACTGAGAAACAATTTTAGATGAAGCAAGGCTTGCCAACTTACCTGCTCCCGCATAAGTCATGCCATGTGTGATTCCGTAGAGAAAGGCTCCGGCATACATATCACCAGCTCCATTAGTATCTATGGCCCTAACGGGGTAAGACTCAACATCAATGAAGGTGTCTCCGTCAAAGATCATTGCCCCGTTTTTTCCCTGAGTGATCACAAACCTTCGGGCATCGCGTTTCAGAGCATCTCTGGCCTCAGCAATGTTGTCCTTTCCTGTGAACATTTTAGCTTCATCCTCATTGCAGAAAAGCAAATCAACAGATGCTCCTACCACATCAATCATCTGATCACGGAACATCTGCACAATTGAAGGATCAGACAATGTGATTGATGTTTTTACTCCATTGTCCTCGGCAATTTTCTTGGCTGCTTTCATGGCATCCACACCGTTATTAGAAGTGACCAGATAGCCTTCCAGGTAAATATATTCTGAATCCTTTATAGCATATTCATCCAACTGTGATCGGGACATCTCAGTGGTTATGCCGAGGTAAGTATTCATGGTTCTCTCCGCATCGGAGGTGATCATCACCAGGCATTTCCCGGTAATACCATCTTCTCTTTTTTTATCGTCAAGATTGGTATCAACACCGGCATCTTTCATATCCTTCAAATAGAAATCACCGAATTCATCATTGGCTACCTTGCAGGAATAGAACGCTTTTCCACCAAACTGGCTTATGGCAATAATCGAATTAGCGGCAGACCCTCCTGATTTTCGAACGGTGTCATCAGCATTGATAGCATTAATTAATCGGAACTGAGTATCCTCATCAACGAGGGTCATCACCCCTTTCTTCACTTTGTGGTCATAAATAAATTGCTCGTCTACCTTGAATTCCAAATCGACAAGGGCATTTCCAATGCCATAAACATCATACTTCTTACGCATTCAACTGTTAATTAAGCAGAGATTAGAAAATCTCGAATTTGCAACGACAATGTTCGTCAAGTATAGCCGGTTTTTAAAATTTAAGAGAATAAAATATCCTGCTACTTTGTCAGTTCTTTGGCAATATTCGGATAGTCGGTGATGATTCCATCTACACCCATATCCACCAACTTTTTCATTTGATCAAAGTTGTTCACGGTCCAGGGGACTACCTTCATCCCTTTTTCGTGAGCTTTGTCAATTGTCTTTTTTGAAAGCAGCATATGATACGGACTATAGACATCCGGAGTAAATCCAAGCCTGTCAAGGTTTCTATCCAGGCCATTGGCATTTTCAACTAAAGCCACCAAAGTAATTTCAGGATATTCCTTATTCCAGTATTGTAGAATTCTGAAATCAAAGCACTGTATGGTATATCGCTCTTTAGGGAGTTTTACTTTTAACAGGCTGGCTACCAAATCAGAAAACTCCTTCACACCGGGATGGTATATATTATCTCCTTTTTCCGAACTTTTTAATTCGATATTATACTTGACCTTGTTCAGCCCTTTCTCGTTAAGATAAGCCTCTACTTCATCTATGAGATCAGTAAGCAGCGGCTTAAACAGCTTCATCTTCTCCTGTTCCGGAAAACGAGGATTACCACGACTACCACAGTCAAAAGTCCTGACCTGATCGTAAGTCATCTGAAAAATATTATGATTCTTCGCCTCATCCTTGCTGACATCATTACCCTCTGGAGTGCGACAGATTGTAGAAGACATGTACGGCTCATGAGAAAGCACGACCTTCTTGTCTTTGGTAATCACAACATCCAACTCAAGGGTGGTTACCCCTTCATCAATAGCCCTGATAAATGCGGGAATCGTGTTTTCGGGTAAAAGACCTCTCGCCCCTCTATGTCCTTGGATATCCAGTTCTTGAGAGAATGATAGTTGTGACAACAAGAAGAGTGATAATAGAACAAATTTCTTCACGGTTTCAGTTTGATGCAAAATAAAGAATGGCCCTTATTGTATGGTTAACTCAAGGTTAAATCACAGTTTTGAATTAGCAATTCACACCATTCACAGCATGATTTATGTCCTTTAAATTTATTGTTCCTGAAAATGCGGCATGAAATTAGGTGTGTCGTATCTTGTGAATCGAACTGAAAAGACTTATGAAACGAATAATCGTATTGATTGCTCTTGTGTTACCGGTTATGACCTTCGGGCAGACCTGGCAAGAGAAATTTGAACAATTGGGTACTACCTTGCCCACTCCTAATGAGTATAGAACCGGCTCCGGTGCCCCCGGTCCTGATTATTGGCAACAAAAGGTTGATTACAAAATCTCAGTAGAACTGGATGATGATAATCAAAAAGTTACCGGTTCTGAGACCGTGACCTACCACAACAATTCTCCTTCCACTCTGACATACTTATGGTTACAACTGGACCAAAACGTGAGAAAAGCAAACAGTATGGGTACCCGGTCTAACGGATTTCAGGCAATCCCGGGAAATGTACAACAAGTAAGTGCCAAGCAATTTCAATCCATGTTGGGTGCTCATGGATTTGACGGTGGATTCAAAATCGAATCAGTGACTGATGTCAATGGAAACGCATTGAACTACACCATCAACAATACCATGATGCGTATTGATCTACCTGAAGCAATCAACTCAGGAGGGAACTATAGCTTCAAAATTTTCTGGTGGTACAATGTCAATGATCGTGGAACAATGGGTGGTCGTTCTGGCTATGAATATTTCAAGGAGGACGGAAACTACTTATATACCATCGCTCAATTTTATCCCCGCCTGGCAGTTTATGATGATGTGAATGGCTGGCAAAACAAGCAGTTCCTTGGGTCAGGGGAGTTCGCACTGTCTTTCGGAGATTTCGAAGTAGACATCACCGTACCGGAGGACCACGTGGTTGGTGCAACTGGTGTGCTTCAAAATCCTGAGGAAGTACTTAGCAAAACCGAACTTAGAAGGTACGAACAAGCTCAGAAGTCGTTTGACAAGCCTGTGATTATCGTCACAGAAAAAGAAGCAATTGCCAAAGAGAAGAATCCAAAGAAAGGCAAAAAGACCTGGAAGTATAAAGCTGAGAATGTAAGAGACTATGCCTTCGCATCTTCAAGAAAGTTCATTTGGGATGCTCAGATGGTTAAGCTCGAAACCACGACTCCAATGGCTATGTCCTTGTATCCAAAAGAAGGAAATCCACTTTGGGAAAGAGAGTCGACAAAAGCAGTTAAGAATACGTTGATCAACTATTCGGAAATGACATTCGATTATCCGTATCCGGTGGCTATCTCTGTACATGCCGCCAGTATTGGAATGGAATACCCAATGATCTGCTTCAATTTTGGAAGGCCTAACCCGGATGGTTCTTACAATGCTCAGATCGAAAATCGAATGGTTTATGTAATCGTTCATGAGGTAGGACATAATTACTTCCCAATGATTGTGAATTCCGATGAACGTCAGTGGGCATGGATGGATGAAGGGCTTGATTCTTTCCTCGAGTATATGACAATGAAGCGCTTCTATTCTCACCTGCCCTACAATGACAATAATCCGGAAAGCATTGTAGGCTACATGAAAGGAAGCAAAGAATACATGCGACCAATTATGACAAATCCTGAGCAAGCCTTACAACTTGGTCCGGAAGCGTATTCTAAGCCTTCTGCAGGATTGGTCATTCTGAGAGAGACTGTTCTTGGTCCGGAGTTATTTGATGCAGCCTTCAAGGAATATTCCAGACGCTGGATGTTCAAGCATCCGAAACCCGCTGACTTCTTCCGCACCATGGAAGACGTATCAGGCACCGATCTCGATTGGTTTTGGAAAGGTTGGTTCTATACTACAGACAATGTAGATGTAGAGGTAAGTGATGTTAAATGGTTCAGAATGAAGCAAGACGATCAGACTATTGAGGGGCAGGTGAGTGCTACTGAAGGTACGCTTGGCAATACTGGAGATAAAGGCAATGAAGACAACCCACTCTACGGTGAACCACAAGAGTTTGAAGTGGTAAGCAGTGGACAAGGCGGAGAATATCGGGGTGAATTTGATAACGATGCCTTCAGGAAGCGAATTGCCGGCAAGAACATTTATCAGGTCACTTTTGAAAATAAAGGCGGCCTTGTAATGCCTGTTGTGGTAGAATTCACTTATAAAGATGGTACTAAGGAAATCGAAAGGTTACCGGCAGAAATCTGGAGAAGAAGTGAAAGAAGAGTTTCTCATATGTTCGTTAAGGACAAAGAAGTTGCGAGTATCCGCTTTGATCCGAACAAAGAATTGGGTGATGTAGACAATGCTAATGACGCTTTCCCGAAACAGGGAGCCAATTCACGTTTCAGTGACTTCAAGAAAAAGGATGGAAATTAATACCGGAAAGGGAGTCAATTGACTCCCTTTTTTAATACCATTCATCCGATATTATGGGTTGTCTGTAGGAAACGGATAACCTTTTTTATACGCTTAGAGTAAGAATAAGAGGTTAAAAACTTATCTACACTTGAACGAACGCACTGAAGTAATAGAACAACCGGCATCTAAAATTGCCATCCCTCTTTTCATTCTTACAAGCCTGCCCTATTTTGGTGTTCTTGCCTACGACTACATTATAGAAGGTGCTATCGACAAGACATTTATGTGGTTTGGTGCATTTTATTTGGGAATCGGACTCTTCTATTTCCTCTTCAAACGAAGCCGCAACTAAGCTTCTATTCAATTGAATGGAATTGGCTATATTTCCCCTAGTTAATTCTTCAACCTTGACGGAAATTACCAAGCCCAAAAGGCTACTCTCATTAGATGTTTTCAGAGGCATGACCATTGCCTTGATGATATTGGTCAATACCCCGGGAAGTTGGGCACATGTTTATCCGCCTCTGCTCCACGCTAAATGGCATGGTGCTACCCCAACCGACATGGTTTTTCCGTTCTTCCTCTTTATTGTGGGAGTCTCACTTTACTTGTCTTTCGTAAAGTTTGATCATCAGCTGTCTTCTGAAAGCTCTAAGAAGATATTAAAACGCGCTGCACTCATCTTTCTCATCGGATTAGCCCTCGCTTGGTTTCCCTTTACCAGATCCATAGAACGACTTAGAATCATGGGGGTACTTCAGCGTATCGCTGTGGCCTATGGTATTGCAGCCTTTGTCTGCCTTTCAGTAAACATCAAGAACTTATGGAAGGTAGGTTTAGCCATACTTCTCGCTTATTGGGGTGTCATGTTCTTATTTGGTGGAGCCGATCCTTATAGTCTTGAAAACAATCTGGCTCGAAGATTTGATCTAGCCGTTTTTGGAGAAAATCATGTCTGGAAAGGGTTCGGAATCCCTTTTGATCCTGAAGGGCTACTAAGCACTTTTCCAGCAGTCGTCACGGTAATCTTCGGTTATTATGTGGGTTGGATGATCAAGAATGCTCTAGACAAACACCGATTAATTAAGCATCTACTGCTAATTGGTGTTTCATGCATTTTTATCGGTCTTGCCTGGGATATTTATTTCCCAATTAACAAAGCCATTTGGACGAGCTCCTACGTGATATATACCGGTGGTATTGCTTGCTGTGTACTCGGAATTCTAATTGAGCTTATTGATGTAAGGAACAGGACCAAATGGACCAAACCTTTTCAGGTCTTCGGGTTGAATCCATTGATCATTTTTGTGCTATCAGGTCTGATTGTAAAAGTGATGTTATTCATCATTAAATGGCCTGTTGCTGAAGATGAAACACGTAATGCTTATAGTTGGCTTTTCAATGATGTCTTTGCCCAGGTATTTCCGAATAATCTAAAACTGGCTTCTCTCCTTTTCGCCTTAGCCATGGTTGCGTTCTGTTGGGCGTTTGGCTACGTGCTCTACAGGAAGAAGATCGTGATTAAGGTGTGACAATAAAGCCGCTCGAAAGCGGCTTTTGGTGGGTTTTATATTTTGTGGGACATACTGGATTCGAACCAGTGACCTCTGCCCTGTCAAGGCAGCGCTCTAAACCAACTGAGCTAATGCCCCAAATGAGTGGCGAAATTAATCATAAATTTTGTTTTGTAGCCGTTTCTATGCCAATAATGTTAACCTGTGTTCATACACTTAAATCACTATTTCAGAAGACCAGCAGGGTTTTCGGAGAGACACAACTGGTAAACGGGTGTTCCAACGGAGTTCGATGCACAAGCGAAGAGCATCAGGCAAACAGAAGAACCGAGTTTAAGGTGGTTGCTTTCTAATTATCAGGTAACAATTCAAGAACGACCAATACAGGACGATGGTCAGAGGCTATACGTTCATCGAGAACTCGTTTCTCAAGAACTCGCCATCGTTCAGCTGGCCGAAACAAGACATAGTCAATCTTCTTCACAGGCTCATCCGAAGGATAGGTAGGCACATCAGTTTTGAAAGACCTTTCCCATTCTGTAAAAAGGTGCTGCATTCCCCTCTTATCAGGCTCTTCATTTAAATCACCAACAAGGATGGCAGGTCGTTCGTCTTTTGTTAAGGCCCTATTGAGTTCTTTTGCCTGAATGAATCGGTTATGATCATCACGTGTATGATCGAGATGAGTGCCGATGAACCTGATTGTATCCCCACTTTCAATAATAACATTGACCTCAGCCGCAGCCCGAGGTTCCTTGCCTTCCGTATAGGGTAATGGATGATTTTTGGTAGTCAAAAAGCTGTACCTCGATAATATCCCCTCCCCATACTCACCACCGTCATAGGGCATGGCACGTGCAAACAATGGTGCCATATCCGTTCGAATCGCTAATTCGGTCACCAGATCATATTTATGCGCTCTGTTAGTCTTATAATCTACCTCCTGCAATGCCACCAAATCTGGTTTTGTTGAACTGATCACGGATGCAATCAGATCCAAATCAAAATCCCCCTTAAGGGTTTTACCGTGCAAAATATTGTAGGTAAGAACTCGCACCACTCGGGAAGAATCCACGTCCTGGGCATTGGTGCTAAAGCAAAAACAAGCAGCTAGAATGAGTGCGATGATATTTCTTAACGCTTTATCCATTTCTTGAATTCAGGTTTCAATCGACCAGGAAAAACTTTCTCAACAACAATTTGATAACATCCGCAAAACTTTGAAAATGCATTTATCTTTTCGGCAAAGGCCTCAAAGAATTCTTCATCGGGAATGAAGTCATCTTCGAGCCAAAGTTTTTTGATGTAAAACTTACCTGTTTTTCGATCTGCCTTTGGATCAAGCCTTCCTACAAATCGATCCCGATAAAGAACGGGCAAGACGTAGTAGCCAAACTTCCTCTTTTTCTCCGGCACATAGCACTCTATGATATAGTCAAAACCAAAAATCTCGCGCGCTCGATCGCGTTGGATCACCATGTTGTCAAAAGGCGATAATATGTGCAGATCTTCATTGGATTTGAGTGTATTGAGTGATTCCAGGTAAGCCTGAGTAGAGTAATATTGTGTTTTACCACCCTCAATCGTCAGAGGAACGATCTCCTTTTTCCTCCGCATCTCGTCCATCACCCGGGCAATCGTCTTCTTGATTCCTTTTCTTAAATAGCCCACTTCAGCGGTTGAAACGATTCCCTGGGATTGGATTGCTCGTTCAACTAAGTGTCTGCAAAACTGCTTTTCTGTTGGCCGTTTAGTCTCTATTCCTTGAGGTAAAACTCTCTCGGTAAGGTCATAAACCTTTTGAAACCCTTCACGACTTGAAATCATCAATCTTCCTTCAAAAAACAATTCTTGAAGGGCAATCTTGGTAGGCTTCCAATCAAACCAACCCACCGAAGAGTTTGCCGGATGTTCAAAATCCTTCGATTGTAATGGACCTTCATTCCGAATTCTTCTTAGTACATGTCGCACAGCCTTAGGATCCTTTTCGCGCCAGAACTTACCCGCTTTTTTTATCTCAGTCTTCTGAAAGAGACTGAAGCGATAATCTTCGATGGGCAAAAAAGCAGCTGCATGGCTCCAGTACTCGAAAATCTGTTTGTCCTTCATCATTTGATCCAGGTCAGTTTTTTGGTAGTCGGGATTTCTTGTGAGGAGCGTATGATGATGTGCCCTTTCCGCAACAGAAATGGTATCAATCTGCACATAGCTCAATTGACGAACTATATCAATAGAATCGGATTGAGGACTATTCAACCCTTGTGCATATAACACCAGCTTTCGGGCTTCGGAATTAGTAATTTCGACATTACCTTTCATTATTGATCCTGATCAAAGTAGGTAGGTTCTGACTTCAATTGTTCCTGGTGTTGAACGATCAATTCCTGAAGTTCTTGAACTATTTCGGGGTGGTCATCCGAAATCTCCCACTGCTCTGAGGGGTCAACACTCAAATTGAATAACAGCGGTAGCTTGCCTTCAAAATAATCTTTTCCGGTTTGGCTATAGGTTTTAATATGCAGCTTCCATGGCCCCTTACGAACAGCAAACACTTTGTTCCCCAGACCATAGTAGAAGAATCGATCGGACTCAGAAAGTTCTTTTTCGAATAGCAATGGGCTGATATCTCTTCCATCTATTGGTCGGTCACCGGGTAAATCGATTCCGGCCAACTTCAATGATGTGTTATAAAGATCGAGTGTACTCGCTCTTTCAGTTTGAAGACTCCCTCCTTTTATTTTTCCAGGCCACCAGGCAATTCCTGGAACACGCATCCCCCCTTCCCAGGTACTGCCTTTACCGTCTCTTAGTAACCCTGATGAACCACCTCTTTCATCTTTAATAATCCATGGACCATTATCACTTGTAAAGACCACTAAGGTATTTTCTTCAATGCCCAATTCTTTGAGTTTATCCATGATCACTCCGGTACTCCAATCGATTTCTTCCACCACATCACCATATTTTCCGCGCTCTGAATCGTTGAATTCAGCACCTGGGTGAAGTGGAACATGAGGCATAGCATAGGGCAGATAGACAAAGAAGGGGTTGTCCTTATTCCGTTCGATAAAGTTAAGAGCCCGTTCGGTATATTTCGCGGTTAATAAGGTCTGATCCGGGTTGTGTTCAATGGTATCATTTCCATCGATGAGAGGCATGTCCTTCCATTTTGGAGGTAGCATGTCATTGCTATAAGGCAGCCCTAAATACTCATCAAAGCCGTTTTGTAAGGGCATGTAATCAGGTTTGGTGACACCCAGATGCCATTTTCCATAAGCTGCTGTTGCATAACCCGCATCTTTGAGTCCTTCGGCCAAGGTATATTCTTTCGGATGGATTCCCCTGGGAGATTTTGGCACCAACACCCATGCAAACCCTGAGCGAACCGGATAACGACCCGTTAGCAAGGAATACCGGCTGGCTGTACATGCCGGTGAACCAGAATAGAAGTTGGTAAACTTCATTCCTTCAGCTACCATCTGATCCAGATTGGGTGTTTTGATTGTAGGGTGACCATAGCTGGTCAGGTCGCCATAGCCTAAGTCATCCGCGAAGAGGATAATGATGTTGGGTTTCCGATTTTCGTCTATTGAAGTGCATCCCAGAAAAAGTAGGAAGATCAGGGCGGTGGACAGAAATAACTTCATGAGAGCGGGTTAATGCATACAATTTAATAGTTTATTGGAAACCATTTCTTCACGTCTCATCCTGAAAGACCCCGAGAGTTCGATAGATTGAAACCTCAATATTAGAGATGGCCAAAGTCGATCTCCAAAATACCTTGATTGACAAGATAACAAGAGTATTGTCAATACTTTGAGAATAGACTATCTTAAGGAAAACCTGGAATTGAGAAACCCATGAAAAATGTCTCAGTGAAAGCCTTGAAGATCAATTTTCGAATCAAATCAATAATCACTCAAAAACTCTGACATGACTTCGGCAACATCAATACGATTTTATTTGCTCTTTCTAGCTCTCCTCAGCACCGTTACCCTACACGGACAAATAGAGTTGAGCGTAGAGAGCATCTTCAATTCAAGGCAATTTGCACTAGAATCTCCCGGAGCCTACGCGTGGAGAAGTGGAGATCAAGGTTATGTAAGTCTGGAAAGTTTTGGGACTTCCATTGTCAATTACAACCCAGTTTCCAGGGAGAGTCAGGTGCTTGTGCAGATTCAGGATTTTGGAGATAACAGAAGTGGTTGGAGGTTCTTCACTTATAATTTCTCCACAGACAATTCCAAACTACTAGTCGGCTTGAGAGGGAATAATGGACAAGCCTATGGTTTGGTCGACTTCAACAATGGGGAGAATATCATCCTTGAATTGGATGACTACATAGAAAACATCCAATCGGTGCAGCTTTCCCCAGATGGACAGAAGGTAGCCTTCGTCCATCACTCGAACATTTATGTACTTGAGCTCGCTAATATGTCTGTTATCCAATTGACCAAGGATGGTAAAGGTTCGGTTATCAATGCCAACTCCACTTCGCGATTTAATTCGGCCAATAATACAAGAGGTTATCGATGGAATCCTGATAGTGAGTCGGTTGCTTATATTCAGTTTAATACTGCAGGAATCAAGGATTTCACCCTCATTAACAACACTGATGCGCTCTATCCCAAACTCGTCAAATTTCAGAATATCAAGCCCGGAGAACCTTTGCCATCTGCCAGGATCGGAGTAGTAGACATCACCGGTGGTACTACCACCTGGATGCAAATTCCAGGTGATCCGAAAAACAACTATCTCCCGGTGCTGTCATGGACACCTGATGGAAAACAGGCCTTAATTCAACAGCTTAATCGCAATCAAAATACCATGAAGGTGTTCCTTGGAAATCCACAAAATGGTGAGGTATCACTACTTCATACTGAGCAAGATAAAGCCTATGTTGAAACGAATCCATTGCGTTGGACAAAAGGGGGAAAATCCTTCGTTTGGATCAGCGAAAAGGACGGCTGGCGACACCTCTATTCTATTGATGTAGACAATAAAAAAGAAACCTTACTAACACCTGGGGAATTCGATGTCGTTTCATTGGTTAGTATTGATCATACAAAAGGTTGGGTGTACTATATGGCCTCTCCGGAAAGCGCAATTCATCGCTATTTGTTCAGGGCTAAGCTTAATGGTAGTGGGAAGATTGAAAAAGTAAGTCCGCATGGTATCGAAGGAACATATCAATATAATATTTCACCTTCTGGTAAATGGGCCTTTACCACCTTCAGCAAGTTTGGCACTCCGCCAAAAACGAGTCTGGTGAGTTTGCCGAATCATAAAGAGCAACAGGTTTTTCAGGATAATTCAGCCCTTTCCAAGAAGTTGGGTGCGATGAATTTCAATGCAGTTGAATTTTCGAAAGTAGATATCGGGGATGGTATTGCCTTGGATACCTGGAGCATTAAGCCTCCTGATTTTGATCCTAAAAGAAAGTATCCTGTGATCTTTCATGTGTATAGCATGCCTGCCTTCCAAGCGGCAGTTGACCGATGGCAGGGTAGTAACTATTTGTTTTACCGATTATTGGCACAACAAGGCTATATCGTCATGGGCATTGACGGACGTGGTACCCCTTCCCTGTATGGACGTGAATGGCGAAAATCGATTTATAAAAAGCATGGAATTTTACCTGCAGATGATATTGCAGCGGCCGTGAAAGTAATGACCAAGGAAAGGCCTTACATGGATTCCGAAAGGATTGGTGTTTATGGTTGGAGCGGTGGTGGTTTGATGAGTATGCTTTTGATCCTGAGGCATCCTGATACTTTTCATGTTGCCATCCCCGGGGCTTTCATCAGCCATCATAAGTATTACCACGCGGGCTTCACTGAAAGATTTTTGGGCTTACCAGAGGATAATCCTGAAGCCTATGAAGAAACCGCTGCACTGAACTACGCAAAAAACCTTAAAGGTGAATTGCTGATTATGCATGGAACAGGTGACGACAATGTGCATTACCAGAATACTGAGGCCATGATGAACGCACTCATTGCTGCCAAAAAACAGTTTACTGTATTACCTTATCCCAATCGAAGACATGGTATGCGGGAAGGTGTTAACACCAAGGTACATCAATACGACACCTATCTGTGGTTTTTTGGGCAGCACCTGCTTAAACCAAGTGATAAATAAGGTCTTAGCATAATAGTACTTGTTAAAATTCGCATCGAATGCTTTCACAGCATAATCAATCAAAAGCTGTCCTAACGGAACGATTGATTAATGCTGGCTAAGGCCTCCTCTCCAGGGTTTAAAATATCCTCCCGCATGGTATTGAGCGGGGTCGTACTGGTTTGCTGCAACTCATGTAATTCCTGACTCTTCGGATCAATATAGAGCAGACCCGTAAGGATTTTACCTTCCGCTTTTGAGGTATGTAAATGCCTGACCGAGGAGCTTCTATCCGTAGGATCCCAATCCGAATCTAATTTTTGAAGTTGAATCACAGAACCATCATGCAATTCTACATGTACGCTCAATCCGGCCCCATAGTCGACCTTGATCTCGTCCCGTTCGGGCACGAAATCAATCGAAGCAGTGGCTTCAATATGATCCCGGGTAAATTGATAGGACTTTTTTGAGCCATTGTGATTATTGAAAGTCACGCAAGGGGAAATCACATCAATAAAAGCAAATCCCGGATGCTTCATAGCCGATTTTAACAGGGGAACCAATTGGTTTTTGTCCCCGGAAAAGCTTCTTGCCACAAAAGTGGCTCCCTGCTCCATTGCCAAAGCGGTAAGATCAATCGCATGGAATTGATTTTCTACTCCGGCCTTGTTCACAGCGCCTAAGTCCTGAGTGGCAGAATCCTGTCCTTTAGTCAATCCATAACAACCATTATTCATGACAATGTAGACCATATTCAGATTTCTTCGGATGGCATGTACGAACTGACCCATACCTATTGAAGCCGTATCCCCATCTCCGGATACTCCCAAGTAGATCAAATCGCGATTGGCCAGATAAGCACCGGTAACCACGGAAGGCATTCGGCCATGTACCGAGTTAAATCCGTGAGAATTACTCAAGAAATAAGTCGGTGCTTTGGAAGAGCATCCAATTCCCGAAACCTTGGCAATCTTATGAGGCTCGATATTCATTTCAAAGCAGGCCTCCATAATTGAAGCGCTGATTGAATCATGTCCACAGCCTGCACAAAGTGTTGAAATTGCACCCTCATAATCAGCTTGTGCATAGCCGATTTCATTGGTTGGTAATTCGGGGTGTCTGAAAACTGGTTTTACAAAGCTCATAGGGTCAGTTTTGGGTTTCTTGAGCAAATACTTCTGATTCTTCGATCAGCTGTTTGATTTTATCAGCCGTTATCGGCATACCGTCATAGTTCAAAATCGGAATCAACTTGTTTGGATTGATTTCCAATTCATTGATAAGTAAAGAGCGGAATTGAGCATCTCGATTCTGCTCCACTACGAATACCTTATCGTGTGATTTGATGAACTCATCTACTGTTTCATTAAAAGGAAATGCTGCAATTCGCATCATGTCCAATTCAATACCAACCTCCTTCATCATCTCACTCGCCTCCATGGCAGCATAGGTGGTAGTTCCAAAGAAAATAACACCATTATCATTTTTGTTGCCTTCCTGGAAGAGCTCTGGTTCCGGAACATAAGACTTGGCGGTTTCCCACTTCTTCATCAAACGATCAACTACTCTTTTGTAGGCTGCACCATCTTCGGTATACCTGGCCATTTCGTCTCTTGCAGTTCCCCGAGTGAAGAATGCTCCCTTCGTTGGATGTGTGCCAGGCAAGGTTCGATAGCAGATTCCGTCATCATCCACATCCACGTATCGACCGTATTCTTCTGTGTTTTCGAGGGCTTCCGCATCCAAAACCTTACCTATATCATACTTCTGATCTTCGGAAAAGTCCAGCGGAGGGGACACGTGTTTGTTCATTCCCAAATCCAGGTCAGTCATTAAGATCACCGGGGTCTGAAAACGATCGGCAAGGTCAAGTGCCTGGGCAGTAAACCTGAAGCATTCTTCCGGAGTGTTTGGGAAAAGCAAAATATGCCTGGTATCCCCATGAGAGGCATATGCTGATGAAAGAATATCAGCCTGCTGAGTCCTTGTGGGCATTCCAGTAGAGGGACCTGCTCGCTGAACGTTGACCAAAGTCACCGGTATCTCAGCAAAGTAAGCCAGTCCAAGGAATTCACTCATAAGGGATACTCCCGGGCCACTTGTGGCGGTAAAGGCACGAGCACCATTCCAGGTGGCTCCCAGCACCATGCCTACAGCTGCCAGCTCATCTTCGGCCTGAATTATCGCAAAATTCTTACGATCCGTGTCTTTATCTACTCTAAGCTTGTTGGCAAATTCCTCGAATGCACCTACAAATGAGGTTGATGGTGTAATGGGATACCATGAGGCAACGGTTGCCCCTCCAAATACAGCACCTATTCCACCGGCAGTATTCCCATCAATGAGAATGCTATCACCGACTCCATTCGATCGTTCCAGCCTGAACTCAAGTGGACAATCATAGTTTTCCCGGGCGTAGTTTGCCCCGAGATCAAGTGCCAGTTCATTCGGGGGAATAAGCTTAGGTTTCTTTTGAAATTGCTCAGCAATAATCCCTTTGATCACTTCCATTTCAATCCCCAACAATTCACTCAATGCACCCACATAGATGATATTCTTGAAAAGCTGTTGCTGCCTTGGATTGGTATAGTGCTCCATAGCCAGCTTAATCATGGGAATTCCAATGTAGTTGATATCCTCTCTTCGGTATTGATCGTGAAGAGGTTTAGAATTGTCGTAAATAAAGTATCCTCCTTGCTTGACAATTTCTGTATCCTTGTCAAAGCTTTGAGGATTGACGGAAACTATGATATCGACCCCTTCTCTCCTTCCCAAGTATCCTTTGTCATTTACTCGGACTTCATACCACGTGGGCAGTCCTTGAATATTGGATGGAAAAATGTTTTTAGGGGAAACAGGAATGCCCATTCTGAATATGGCCTTGGCAAACATATCGTTCGCACTTGCTGATCCTGACCCATTGACATTTGCGAATCTGATCACAAAGTCATTTACTCCACTTGCCTGCCCCATCTAGTGCGCCTTCGTTACGTTGTACAAAAATTTCTGCATGTCCCAAGCCGTAGTCGGACAGCGCTCAGCACAAAGCCCGCAATGAAGGCAAACGTCCTCATCCTTCACCATGACTCTGGCGGTTGGCAAAACATCAGAGACATAGAGGTCTTGCGTAAGATTGTTGGCTGGCGCCTTCAAACGAGTTCGTAGGTCTTCCTCTTCTCCATTGTGAGTGAAAGTGATGCAAGAAGTCGGACAAATATCCATACAAGCATCGCATTCAATACATTTATCTTCCGTGAAGACAGTTTGCACGTCACAGTTCAAACAGCGTTGAGCCTCTTTGAATCCTGTCTCTTGATCAAAACCAAGCTCTACCTCTACCTTTCGTTCTTTTAAGGTGATGGACTTGTCTTCATGCGGAACTAGATAACGTTCATCATCCGGGACAGTGCTATCATAGGTCCACTCATGAATACCCATCTTTTGGCTCACCAAGTTGGTCATTGGCGCAAGGCGCTCTTTGACATCCCTACCTTCGCAGTAATGATGGATGGATACAGCCGCCTGGTGGCCATGAGCCACAGCGGTAATCACATTCTCTGGTCCGAATGCCGCATCGCCTCCAAAGAAGACATGTGGCAATGTGGATTGGAAAGTTTCCTTGTCCAGAACAGGAAGATCCCACTTGCCGAATTCAATTCCCAAATCCCTTTCAATCCAAGGGCAAAACGTATCCTGACCAATAGCAATGATAACGTCATCGGCTTCAATGAAAACATCAGACTCACCGGTAGGAACCAATGATCTTCTACCATTCTCATCGTATTCTGCCCTTACTTTCTCGAAGATTACTCCTTTCAACTTTCCATCTTCCACAACAAATTCCTTGGGAGGCATATTGTTGTGGATTGGAATATCTTCACGCTGAGCATCTTCAATTTCCCAAGGCGATGCCTTCATGCTTTCAAAAGGGCTTCGCACCACCACATTCACTTCTTTTCCTCCAATTCTTCTGGACGTCCTACAGCAGTCCATCGCAGTGTTTCCTCCACCAAGCACAATGACTTTTTCACCAATCTTGTCTACATGTTCAAAGGCCACATTCGCCAGGAACTCAATCCCAATGTGTACATTGGCATTGGCCTCCTCTCTACCCGGGAGTTTCAAATCACGACCCTTTGGCGCTCCGGTACCCACAAAAATTGCATCATAGCCTTTGTCAATGATTTCCTTCATACTATCGACATAGGTATTGAAGTGGGTATGAATGCCCAGATCGAGGATATAATTGACTTCCTCATCCAGTACTTCTTCAGGTAGTCGGAATGCAGGAATTTGAGTACGCATCATTCCACCTCCCTTATTCCATTCATCGTATAGGTGAATTTCATAACCAAGTGGAGCCAGGTCACGGGCTACAGTGAGTGAAGCAGGTCCGCCTCCGATTAAGGCAACCTTCTTGCCGTTCATTTCAAAAGGGCCCTGGGGCATGTGTTGCTTCACATCGCCTTTGTTATCTGCCGCAACGCGTTTCAGTCGACAGATGGCTACAGGTTCTTCTTCTACCCTGCCTCTTCTACAGGCAGGTTCACAAGGTCGGTCGCATGTTCTTCCGAGGATTCCCGGAAAGACATTCGACTCCCAGTTGATCATGTATGCATCGGTGTACCGCTTGGCTGCTATCAATCGGATGTATTCCGGGACAGGAGTGTGTGCAGGACAGGCATACTGACAGTCAACCACCTTATGGAAGTATTCCGGATCTTTGATGTCAGTAGGTTTCAAAATAGTCTAGTCAGTAGAGGAAAATTGATTTAATAAGAAATATAAGAATTTCTGTCATGATCTAAAGCGATGAGGATGAGTACTCTAAACCATTTAAATAATAGTGCTCAGAAAAGGCTAGAACTCGCGAATTTTGATGTTGCGATAAACAACATTATCGCCATGATCCTGCAATACAATATGCCCGGATTTTTCACGCCCGAAGTTCGGCCAGTCTTTGTACTTGCTTTTGGCAACCATGGCCTTAAACAATGGCGAAAATCGGTCGTATTCAACGACCTTGAATCCATTGAGCCAATGCTCTACCCAGCCATCTTTGACGATGATACGGGCGTGGTTCCAGGCACCTACCAGCCTCATAAAACGTCTGCCCATGCCTGCATAAGACAGGTTTTCAGCGGGAATCATATCATAAAGACTGGCGATGGTTCTATTACCGTTTATTCCCTTTTTGGCATCGGGGTGGTTTTGGTTATCCAGAATTTGATATTCAAGACCGATAGCCCCGCCCTCCGGATTCAAGTCTTCATTGACGAGGTATTTGATACCACTGTTAGCGCCCTTGGTTAATTTGAATTGCAAGCTGAGTTCAAAATTCCGAAAGGATTTTTCGGTGACCAAGTCCACACCGTTGGATGTACTTTGCCCACCAGATTTTACTCGTAACTCTCCGTTTTCCAAAGCCCATCTTGATTCGGGAAAGCCCGTTTCATGAATCTCTCTCCAACCTTGAGTCGTTTTACCATCCCATAACATCTGCCAACCCAATCTTTTTTCAGATTCTGTTAAGCCATTATTGGTTAAGTCCAATTCGTAGATATCGAGTGGAGTCGGCCAACTCAATTCTTCTACCCCTGAAGTTGCGATCCGAATATTTCTCCATTTGACTTCTCTACCTTCCTGTCCATCCGGAACACCATGTACTTGCAACCCAATAAATCCGGAAGGAGAAACATCATCTCTCAGTTTAGTGGTACAAATGCCGTTTACCCAAATCCGGATGTCCATGCCTATTGCTTCAATTCTATACTTATTCCATTGCCCATTGACAAAGGCTTTTTGTCCTTTCGGGTTGAGAGAAAGAGGATAGAGCCAGTCCCTTCTACCTTCATCATACAACCCTCCACTGTATGCTCTTGGCCCCGGATCGATTTCGGCCTGATACCCATACACTCTTCCTTGCTCATTGACTGCGCTTCGGAATTGCATTCCTGAATTCATTCGAGCATCTACCCAAACCTCTAACTCAAGAATGAAATCACCATACTCCTTTTCGGTAGTCAAAAAGGTATTGGAACGCCCTCTCGTTCTACCTACAATTTCATTGCCTTCAATTGAATAGTCTGCAACTCCGCCAAGGATCTTCCATCCTGAGAGATCATTACCATTAAAGAGTGGTGTCCAATTTTCCTGGGCAGAAACAGAAATTGAGAAGATAAATAGGAGGAACAAGCAGATTCTAGTCATCATCAATAAGTGCTTTTAATTCTTCTTCGGTAAATGCCCCTTCTTTGGGTTTGACTGACCTGAGTTCTTTGACTCCTTGAGCATTGATCTCTCGTCTGGAATTGCCAAAGGCATTGCTTAGGTAGGTGATTAAGTCGGCAATGTCCTGGTCTGAAATGGTTGTATTGTCAGCGATACCCGGCATGTGCGCATTAAACTCATAACGAGTGCCATTGACGTGCACAGGGCCTTTCAGGCCATGGAGAAGGATAAGTGCCAAACGTTTCTTAGAGCCTTTAATGTATTCAGAATCTTGCAACGGAGGAGCCAGTTGATCAATTCCTTCTCCTCCCTGCCCATGGCAGGCTGTGCACGTGGTTCTAAAGAGCTTCAATCCCTTAGTACGATCATCGGAAGGGATTGTAGCCTGCTGATGAATCCAGTATTTCTTATCGGCCCTGCGATTTTTCAAAGTGGCCGTTACTTTGTCCACCAACTTTTCAGGTTGACCAATATCAATTGTCCTCTGATCATCCAGAAAGTCTTCTTCATAGCCGGCTATGGCACTGACTGCGGCATCATAGTAAATGTCTTTATCATGTTTCTTCGCTATAACGGTGGTCATGGGCACCACATAATTCTCATAATCTTGCGACCGACTTCCCAGATAGGCAATTGCATAGAGGTCAATGATAGGGTCGGACTGATCCTGAATTGCATTCATCATTTCAACTTCTGCATTCCCATCGAGATATTCCTTGTATTCACGGAGTAGCAATAAACAATGTGCTGCCAAGTCCCTACTTCCCTTAGTGACCATTTCAATAAGGAGATTGGATTCCAGCCAACCCATACCGTGCAAGGCATAGACCGCATGGACTGCCTCAATTCCTGAACCCGAATTAAGTATGACTTCTTTAAGGCGATCCACGATCTGATCATCTGATAGATGGATCAGGAGTTGTTGTGCCCGATCACGTACCCATCCGTTTTGATGGGATAATAGGTTGACTAATTCCTCAGAAGCTGCAGCCTCCAAATCAGGAACTTCCAAAAGCGGAGTATCTTGACTTTTTACCTTCAATACTCTACCCATCCCAATCACCTTATCCAATCCTCGTTCGGCCAATCGTTCTCTTAGATATGAGGTCATATAGGCCCCATGTTGGATGATTCCTCGATGCATGTCCACTATATACATGGCACCATCCGGGCCATTGAAAAGGTTGACCGGACGAAAGCCCTCATCAGTCGCAGCTAAAAACTCGTGATCATCATAGGCCTGTTCGGCCGTGGTGAATGGGCCATCAAAACTCAAAATATTTCGCTTAACGATATTCACCTCCGGGGCACAGACAAAGGCATTCTGATCATATTCAGCAGGAAACTGACCGCCACGATAAATCAATGGCCCACAAGCTGAAGTGACATTCACCAACATGCTATCGGCATCCAGCACCCCTTTCTGGTAACCGCGATTAACTAAAGTAGCATGCAGCGGATAAACCCGTTGATTTCTGGTCAACACCTTTCCTACTCCTGCTCGAGGCTGAAAATATTCATTTTGAATATGAACATTAGGGAAAACATAGTCTCCTACAAGCTGTGTAGAGTTGGTATTATAGTAAAGTCGTCCAAAGTTATCTTTTGAGATACCCCACTGCCCTCTCAGAGTAGTAGGTTCTTTTTTCCACACACCATTCTTGCGTTGATACCGGAAATGTGATCTGGAATTATAAATCCAATTGTCAATATTCATCATCAAACCATTGGGTTGATGTTCCACATTTCCTTCGGTGGCATATAAGGAATCTACAAGGACCTTTTTACCCGGTTTGTCATTTTCGATTTCAACAAACCAGAGATTAGGCGGTTCGGCATAGAGCAACCCGCCATAAACATGGGCAATGGCTCGAGGTAAAACCAGGTTGTCCAAAAACACCTTGGAATGATCGATCACACCATCACCATCCTTGTCTTCCAAAATGGAGATCACGCCATTAGGCATGTCCTCACTTTCTCCAGTCAGGGTTTGCATATATCCGCGCATTTCGACCGTCCAGATTCGTCCTCGATTATCAAAGTCGATGGCTACCGGAGCTTCCAGAAAGGGCTCTGAGGCCACAACTTCCAGATCGAAACCATCCACAATTTGATAGGCATCCAATGAAATCTCAGGCTCTTCATAATCGGTTTGGCAAGAAACCAAGGCAATTACAAAAAGAAGGAAGGTGAAGATGTACTTTTTCGAAACGGAAAAAGAAAGCATGGCTGAGACACATTTTAAGGTTCTTACAATTTAAGGGTTTATTTGATTTGAAAATCCTTTCGATGATATTGGTCAAAAAGATATCATTCAATGAGCAAAAACTGGAAACTTCTCTATCTAAGTCAGGAAGATTGTGTGAGGGCTGGTGGAACGAACATGACCGGCACAATGAAGGCTACAGAGCGCTCATTTTTTCTTCACGGCAAGGGAGACTTTATCCAACCCGGAAAACCAGTGATTCGATGGGGAGGTCCTGAGACCGAGGAGACAACAGGTCGCGTGATGTCTATGCCAAGTTTTTTGGGAGGAGATAAATATCATGACGAGTTGCTTCAAAGAGATCTTTTAGGTGCAGTCAATACAAGTGGGATCAAGTTCATCCCAAGTAAACCATGGAATCCGAAGAAATTTGGGCTCCCCAGAGCTACAGCGCTCATCATTATTCTGGATCCGGAAACCTTAATACCGAAGTGTGTGATGGATGGGGCAATAGTGAGCGCCATGCGTACAGGAGCGGCTTCGGGTGTCGCGGCTAAATACTTAGCAAACCCGGATTCAGAAGTAATGGGGTTAATAGGAGCCAGTGTACAGGGTAAAACTCAATTAATGGCTATGAAGGCCGGGGTTCCAAGCCTCAAAATGTGTAAGGTTTTTGATCTTAACGAGACCGCATCAGAACAATTCGCTGAAGATATGTCGATAAAAACAGGAATGGAGGTTATTCTAGCTCAAAGTGCCGAAGAAGCTTTCAAAGACGCAGACATTATAAGCACGGCTACAATGGCAAGAAGCCCATATGTTGAAGCTAATTGGTATAAACCAGGGGTATTCCATGCAGAAATATCATTCTGGGATACACCTCCCGAAGCACTGACAATTTTCGATCGAATTTATGTAGATGATTGGTATCAAGTAAAACATCATGGTGTTGATGTAAGTTGGCGTGCTGTAGATCAGGGAGTGATTTCGGAAGAAAGAATTTCGGGTAACCTTGGAGAAGTTGTTATTGGCACAAATTCCGGAAGAAACTCTAAAGAAGAACGGATCTTCTTCAACCCCATCGGTATGGGAATACATGATCTTTCCGAAGCACATCGAGTGTTTACGTATGCCAAAAACAACAATATCGGAGAATGGCTTACCTATTTCGAAGAACCGGATGAATGGCTTAAGGATTTGAGGTTTTGATCAGATAACGGCTTGTTCCAACCATAAAGGACGCATTTGGGTCTAAACATAAAATAATCCCAATGAAACGATACCTTCTGGTCCTTATTTCAATTTTGATACTGTCCTTCGCGGCATGCGATAAGGATGAGGATGCGACTCCTGAATTTGATCTGACCGAATTTTGGAACGAACACCATAAAGTGGAATGGGATTCACTCTCTACAGCCCAAAACCTACTGGGAACCTGGGACTGGGTATACATCTGGTGTTGTCCTGAAGCTTCCGATATGAATGGAAGTGTCACTACTGATCAAGGCATGCAAGTCAATTTCAGGCCCAATGACCTCCAGGTACTGCATAACGGAGAAGTAATCCAAACTACGGATTGGGAAATTGAAGTGAGAGACGGAAGTCTTTTTGGTGTCAAGACCACTCCAAATGTGGTTAAGCTATTTGGTAGAATCTTATTCAAGAATGACCATGTAGTGTTCAATGGCTCCTACATTGACGGAGCCGATCATTACTTTCGAAGAGCGGAAGTTAGTAGAAGATAATCCGTAAATTCCGTTGTGGACCTACCTCAACAGTTAGTTACATCTGAGGATATTACCAATCCTCTGATTCTCCAATCTCTTTTTGAAAAAGAAGCACCCGAAACAATCCAACGGATCGAAACCGGTGGTTATTCAGGAGCCATATTCTTTGAAGTCAGACTCAATGCTCAAGAAAGATTGATTCTGAAAATTGTTGATCTGAATGATGATTGGTTTTCTTATCGAACCCAGGATACCATTGGCAGAGAAGGACAAGTATTGACCGAACCTACTCTTTCCGAAGTCCACCGAATTTTCTACTCTCCTTATAAGACCATCATCCGCCAAGGTCATCGTTTGGGTTTTTTGATGGAGGATTTGACTACTGGTCTGTTTCCTAATAAAAAGAAACCACTTCCCAAAGTCGATCAGAATTTAATGATAGAGCGCCTCGCAGCTCTTCACGCCCATTATTGGGAAGATCAACGGCTAAGTAAGCTCTCTTGGTTGATGAATATCGACAACACCATCTATCAGATGGGACCTCTCGATCATGTACCGTATGAAGGAGGATCGGCCAGGAATGTGCAGGACCAAATCAAGGCCGGCTGGGAAGCGGCCGAAGCGCTTCTTTCAAAACCCCTGAAAAAGGCGCTATGGCAAAAGTCGGAAGAGATCACTAGGCATTGGAAGCACTTGCCGAAGACATTGATCCATGGAGATACCAAGGTGGCCAACTTTGCGAAAGCATCGGATGGCCGTCTTTGTTTATTCGACTGGGCTTTTGCCGGATTTGCGCCCTGCACCTTTGAGTTGGGTTGGTTTATTTCAGTGAATGCCAGTCGACTGGCGGATTCCAAAGAACAGGTGATTGCTGGCTATCGTGAAGCCCTTGAAAAGCATTTAGGTCGAAAAATTGAGGATCAACTATGGCACAAAATGGAAGAAGCGGGTATGGTCTGTGGGGTTTTGATGCTACTCTGGTCCAAAGCCCTCGGTGTCGTCAACGGCCGGGAAGGCGGCCAGCAAGAGTGGGATTGGTGGATCGATCGGTTAGAAGCTTGGGCAAGTTAGTTGGTTTGCGTCACTCAGAGTCTTGCTATGCAAGGCGAAGAGTCTTTTCATTTGATTTAGAGGTTCTTTCGGTTCGCATACTCACCTCAGAATGACCATTTGATTTTCCATCTCGAGCCTGTCTGCCCTGAAAGTCCAGTCTGGTGCCTATTGTCCATTAAGGCGTGACAGAAATTCTTCGGCCCAGACCAATCCCATTTTTTCGACTTCTAACGATCCGTTATTGGATAGTGCAACTATGGAGAAATCTGCTTCCGGTATTGTAAGAACTAAATTTCGATAGCCCCCAAATTCGCCCGAGTGCCAAAAAACCTCTTGCCCAAGAATCTTACCATGATACCACCCCAGCGAATAGTGAACATCTTTGACTGGACTATCTTCATAACCATCCACCTCTTTTTGGTTTTGAGGTAATTCATCAAAATAACCGTCTTTATTCAACCTAAGAATCCATCGTTCTAAGTCAGATTGAGTAGAAAAAACTCCGCTGGAACCATAAGTTCTTTTATTAAACCGACCCACAAAACCGTTCGCGAATTCAATTTTTTCATAGTCGTTAAGTAAGAACTGGCCCTCTTTCAAATTGTATCCCGTGGCATATTGAGCATAAGGCTTAGGACGATTCAAGGAGGTGGCGATCATTCGATTAGGTTTCACTACCACGGATTCAAGAACCTCATGGTACGTTTTGCCCGAAACCTGTTCGATGATTTCTGCCAATAGCACGTAATTGGAATTGCTATAACTATGCTTCGAACCAGGTGTGAACTCAAGTTCTTTAACCCGGGTTTTCAAAAGACCCAATACATAATCGTTGTCAATCAGTGGCTCCCTCCAGGTGATGAATTCATAAAAATTGGTAATCCCTGACTGATGATTCACAAGGTGTTCTACCGTCACCTCTTTCATATAATCCGGGAGACCCGGAAGAATATCGGTGATATTGGCGTTGATATCGAGCTGATCAGTATTTACCAACTCCCTTATAATTTGAGCCGTCATCGGTTTGGTGACAGAAGCAAGGTAGAAAGAAGTGTTGGGCGTTAAGAGTTCCCTCTCGCCCGATAGTGCCTTAACTCCTTTGATGTTCCTGATTCTTACCTGCCCATCACGAATAATCGATACTCCAATGCCTGGATCAAATTGCTCATCCATTCGACTGTCCAATTGACGGTCGAGATACGTAGAGTACCCGTTGAACGGATTGCCATAAATTTTTTGGATCTGTTGGGCTTGAGTAGAATGTAACCCAGCCACGAATAATAGGACAACTATAAATCGGGTGAACTTTTGCATAAGGTTGTGTTTGAAAAACACACTTCTCTTTTTCTAAAAGGTTACATTGTTCAAGAAGTAACGGAAAAGAAAACTAATCCCTCTCCAAATCAATCACCCGGTCAGGTTGGTCACCGAATTCCCGTTGTAAGCGCTTCAACTCCGCATGCAGCTCCTCTCTCACTTCAGCAAAAGCCGGATCATCATAGATATTCTTCATCTCCTTGGGGTCGTTCTGCATGTCATATAGCTCCCATTGGTTGATGTCGTCATAAAAATGGATGAGCTTGAAGTTCTTGGTTCGCACCCCATAGTGCTTTTTTACCGCATGTTCCGAAGGAAACTCTACATAATGATAATAGGTAGATTGTCGCCAATCGCCTGGCTCAGCACCATTATTTGTAAGAATGTTCTTTAGCGATGTCCCCTGCATTTCCTCCGGCACTTCTACACCAGCCATATCGAGCATGGTCGGACCGAAATCCAGGTTCATGGTTAAGGCTTCTGAAGTGGAACCTGATGCAATGCCTTTCGGATAGCTCACAAGCAAAGGCGTTCGAAACGACTCTTCGTACATAAAACGTTTATCAAACCAACCGTGCTCTCCCAAATAAAAGCCCTGGTCTGAGGTATAAATCACGATCGTGTTACCCACTAAATTATTCTCTTCCAGGTAGTGCAACACCCGACCAATATTATCATCAACCGAGGCTACACATCGCAAATAATCTTTGATATAGCGCTGATACCTCCATTTAGAAAGCTTCTCACCTTCCAAATTGGCAGCCAAATAGGCATCATTCTTTTCTCGATAGGCCTCCTCAAAAGCCGCTCTTTGCTCGGGGGTGAGTCGGTTCAGCCTTCGGTCAAAGGCCTTGTCCACACCTTTTTCCGAGCTTACATTCATCAGTTTCAGATCATAGCGGTCATACATATCATCAATGTGCATGATCTGATCTTTGGCAGCATCTCCCCTGTTTTCGTAGTCATCAAAGAAATTATCCGGAATTGGCAGTTCTACATCATCATACATATTGAGATGATCCGGGCCCGGCATCCAATTACGATGGGGTGCTTTATGATGAAGCATTAGAAAAAAGGGCTTTTCTTCATCCCTATTTTCGATCCAGTCCAAAGCATAGTCCGTGGTGAGATCGGTGACATAACCTTCACGTTCACTTCGTTCACCCATTTCAATAAAAATTGGATTGTAATAAAAGCCCTGACCGGGAAGCACATTCCAATAATCGAAACCAGTGGGTGCTGATTTAAGATGCCATTTGCCCACCATAGCCGTCTGGTATCCGTTTGCCTGAAGCAGCTTTGGTACTGTTACCTGACTACTATCAAATCGCGTGGAGTTATCTCTGACCCCATTTAGATGACTGTACTTTCCAGTTAATATCACCGCACGGCTTGGGGCACAAATCGAGTTGGTCACAAAGGCATTGGTAAAACGCATGCCATTGGCTGCAATCCGGTCCATATTCGGTGTGGTGTTGATAACACTTCCATAGCTACTCATGGCCTGGGTAGTATGGTCGTCCGTCATGATAAAGATGATATTGGGTCGTTCTTGTTCCTTATCTCCGTCCTGACAACTGAACGTGAAAACCAAGAGGACAACCACTAAAAAAGGAACGATTTGATTTCTCATGACATGACGTTTTATTGGACTGTAATTTCATCTACAAACAGCCAGGCTTTTTGACCGGCAGCCGGATGCCAAGCCGGACATTTCCCCACATTTTTGACTTTCACTTTGACATACCTGCCAAAAATGTTCTCCTCTTCAAAAGTGATTCGTTTCACCGTCTTCCTACTTAAATTCTCCAATTCCTCAACATCTACTCGCACTGGCTTGGAATAGGATTTCCCATCTGCCGACCATGACACTTCCATGTATTCCGGAAAAAAAATCCAGGATTCAGCATTTTGCATTGCACCCACCATCACCCGTTCTATGGGTCTAATTTCTCCTAAATCGATGGTGGCCTCCAAGTTGCTTTCTTCAAAACCCAGCCAGGTGCCATCGTTGAATAGCCTGCCTCCTAATTTCTCATCTTGTAAGGTAGCAACCCCTTGGCCGGAGTAACGTTTGGCAGGCATCTTTTCCAATGTGATTTTCGCAGTAGCAGCAAGGGACTTTAAGATCTCTCTTTTCGTAGGAATATCCTCCTCATCAGCAAATTCCCATTTCATGTATTCCTGAACCAGTTCCTCCACTCTTTCCGGGTATTCCTCAGCTCGATTCTTCATCTCAGTGGAATCTTCTTTCAGGTAAGAAAGGAACAAGGCATCATTATCCGGATCAAGAGTTGCTTTGTTGGTCGGGTCTCTCGGGAACCCAATGAGTTTCCAATCCCCTTTGCGAACGGCCCAGCTCACCCCTTGCTTCCATCGAAAGAGCTCATGAGCAGAATCCTTGCCATTATCATCAATAATCGGTCGTAGACTTTTGCCTTCAATCCCTTCTTGTTCTCCCCCCACATAGTCCATGATGGTGGCCATCCAGTCTACACTAACGGCAAACTGATTTCTCTCTTGGTTTTGGGGAATGGTACCCGGTTGACTGACGATGGCAGGTACTCGAATTCCACCTTCAAACAAACTCATTTTCGAACCTCTGAAAGGACCAGCATCCCCACCCCCTCCAAAAGCTCTGGTTTCTACCGAATGTCCGTGATCAGACTGAAAAATCACCAAGGTATTTTCCCGAAGCTGTAGGTCATTCAAGGTCTTGATCAACCTCCCAATCCGCTCATCGATAGTAGACACAAAAGCGGCATAATCACTTCGGGGATGAGGCAAGTCCTTATAGTGCTGCCTCCACATAGAAGTCGGTTGAAGTGGATAGTGAGGGAGGTTAATCGCATAGTAGAGAAAAAAGGGGGCTTGTTTATTGGCTCGAATGAATTCATCGGCTTTCTCGGCCATTAGATCAGGGAAATAGGCCCCATCTTCCCGGATCTCCGTACCGTTTTCGAATAAATCATGCCGGTTCGGGCCGTTCCAATAAAAGAAATGTGAATAGTTATCAATACATCCCCCCATATGACCATAGGAATAATCAAATCCCTGGCCATTGGGCATGGTTTCAGGTGTAAAACCCAAATGCCATTTTCCTACATGGCCGGTGGTATAGCCTTTTTGTTTGAGTCGTTCCGCAATGGTAATCCGATCGGTGGGCATACCGGCAACCCCTTCCATAGAAGAGGCATTATTGGGCAACCCTGCAGCATGTGGGTTGAGTCCGGTAAGCAATGCAGCCCTTGAAGGAGAACACAAAGGAGCGGAAGCATAAAACTGAGTGAACTTCACACCTTCTTTGGCCAGTTGATCAATATTGGGCGTATGTAAGTCTTTCGCTCCATAGGAATTAAGGTCGATGCTCCCCTGATCATCGGTGAGGATAATAATGACATTGGGTTGCTGTGAATAGCATTTAAACCCCAATAAAAGGGTTAGTAATCCAGCGCCAACGCATCTCGTCAGTTTCATCATTGATAATTGACGGTTAGTTCACCATTGGCATCGACCATGACTCCGGTGAAAGTCTGAGTTTTAGGATCCCCCGAATAGGCGCCTACGGATATCCCATAGGAATGCGAGGTCCTGAACACTTTTGGCCGGAATGAATTTCCTTTGATGCGCACAGTATAGACCAGCCCGTTGTCCGTTTCATCATAGACTTGTACCACAGGATCATCGATTCCGGATACAGTTAACTTCGGAAGATAACCAGCAGCCTTTTTTCCATAATTGTCCATTTGATTAAATCTAACAGGCCAACCATCATAAGGACCATGACCATCGTTGGGATTTGCCCATCGGGGCCAATTCTCCATGGTGATTTCTCGATTCGATTTATTGAATCTGACAATGCCATAGCCTGCCGCTTTGTCGTGTAACTCGGCCGGTTCAATGCCACTGATGTATGGATTTGAAACCGCGTGAACCGTCATCTTATTTCCAAAGCCATCCTCAAATTCACCTGTGTTTTTAGGTGCTCCCGGTTTTCGATTTTTCCCGGGCTCTTTCGGAAACCATCGTCTAGGATAGAAATTGGCGATCGATGGTACACACAAGGCAAAACCTGAGTCATTATATTCTTCCACTCCATATTGAATAGTGCTTCCCAAATGTTGATCTCCGGCAATGTGTACAGCAAAAGCCTTTCTTATGGTTCTGACCGCTTTATCTCGTCCGGTTTTCGGCCAGCCGTTTGAGTCCATGTCGGCAGCAGGAACATCATCAGGTGCGTAGGCTCCTTTCTCATAAATTTCAAGTCGCGGAAAATTGGAATCATTAATCTCAGTGGATGGTAAGGTAACCACATCGGCAAAAATTGTTTGAGACAACACCGCTTTCATTTGGGTATCCTGATCCCAATCACGTGCCCAGTTTTCAAGAAAATGCAACTGCCGGTCTCCCAGTAAAATAGCACCCTTAGCATCGGATTCAGTTTTCGCATTAAAGTTTCTATTTAATGCCCATCCATTAACTACGTTGGCTTTTGGTAAGAAGGTCTTGGGTGGCGACTTGAACTTGCGATCTTCCAGAATTGCAAAACTCACCCCGCCATAGGACAAGTCGGTGAAATATGTGCCAATGCCTTGTTCTACTGATCCCGGGTCGAACGGGTCGGGTAAATGGGAAGTCTGCGTTCGCTCGACCATGTTCACCCACTCTGCCGGCATGCGATAACCTCCACCATCCTGTGCAGTGCCACCATACGGACCTGGCTCTGCCTTCCGCCCACCGGCTCCCCAGATATTTCCGTGGTAGACATCATGATCATCCGGAATGCTGATCGTGGGAATTTCGGCCGTTAAATCGCCAAAAGCCCAACACCAGAGGTACCACTTGTACAAGTAATCCAGGTGTCCATTGGCTCTATCCGCCCATGTAGGGCTTGCACCTTCATAAACCTGATCACCACTAAAGAAAAGTACATCAGGCTCATGCCACTTGAGGTTTTCGATCAAATCATTATGCGGAAACCATAAACCCCAATCCCATGGGAATTTGCCTGAATTGACTCCTCCCCAACGATTTGGATTAGGTCTCACATTATTGTGATTACCCGTGAAGGCGGCAACCACCAGTTCTTTCTTGTCTACCGGGTTTTTGCGGATGGTGCCGTATTTGTAAAAGGCTTGATCCTCGCCCCCTTCTTTCAAGAAAAAGCTTAGTCGATACTCTTGGTCCATGGTATCGTCCCAATTTTCGATTCTAAAGTTTGCTGTAAACCCATAGCGAATCACCTCCGCTTCCTGGATCAAAATCCAATCATCGCCTTCCTTGATTTCCAAGCCAACCTTGCCATCGTCCTCTTCACCAATAGGCATAAGCTGAGCTGTCAATTTCAAAATATTGTCATGAACCGTATGCTGACTTCCAATAATGGGACCACCATTTCGCTCATTATTTTGATCAATCTTCTTTCCAAAGATCGACCAATTGTCAAAAGCAAACCTGCCACTTTTGGTATTCTGATCAGGATGCGAAACGAGCGCAATACTTCCTATCAATCTGTCAGTAGGTATCATCAATTCAAGTCTCTCAATTTGTGAGTTATTTGAGTTGACAAAGACAATCGTTTCGCCTGAGGAGTTCACCTCAACGGACAATTGAATAGGGTCATCGTAGGGTTCAAGATTCAAATTGCTTTCAGCAAACAATTCGTTTTCCGTTTCAAAATCCCGTACAAAGAGCTGACCTGAGGCACTTAATCCAATATATACCCCTCCGTTCTTGCCATAGCTATGATGAATCAATGCGGCTTGTCGGTAATCCTGACCGGCTCCGATCAGGAATCCTGAACTTGCATCAGGACCTAAAGAATCCAAGGATTGAATGTCAACAGACATGGTGAAGGCCTCCTCGCGAGCAGACAAACTCCGAGTTAGTAAATGAACCGTACGCATTGGGTTCTCACCATTGAGGCAAACCAATTGGCCATTTTCAAGTTTCCAGTCCTGTAAACGATTGGCCCAAAATTCAGGTCCAGCCCAGGTGCGGTCCACATCGGAAAATTGAAATACATCATCCTTGGAAAAATCGCATGCACCCAGAAATAGGATTGGAATTAGGAGAATTAGCTTCTTCATGTCAGTTTGTATTTCCGGTCATCACATCACCAAGTTGGGTCATCTTAAATCGATCGAGCGTAGCTGAAGTATGTTCCTTCACCATAATGTCTTCCATCTTCTTGATGATATCCGGGTGTTGATCAGCGATGTCATTTTGTTCAGCAGGATCATTACTGAGATCATAAAGCTCCAACTTCATGTTTCCTTTTTTGATCTCCTTCCTGATTCCTTTCCAATTACCCATCCGCACCGCCTGTTGACCCTGATACTCCGGAAATTCCCAGTAAAGGTATTCACGGTCCTGTTGATCTCCTGTTCCCAAGAGGGTGGGCAAATAACTTACCCCATCATTTTCAGGAACTTCAGAATTAGTCAATTCTCCAGCAGTAGCCATAAAATCCCAGAAAACAGAAATGTGATCCGTCTTGGAGCCAGCGGCAATCTTGCCTGGCCATGATGCGATCATAGGGACACGTATCCCACCTTCGTAAGTGAACCCTTTGGTACGACCATAAGCCGTTTCAAATGGAGCAGCACTTTCGAAATGCTGTGCATCTACTCCCCCGGTGTATGTTGGCCCATTATCACTGGTGAAAATGATCAATGTATTTTCGTACAACCCAAGTTCTTTAAGTTTTGCTACCAACTCTCCGATCTGATCGTCCAGGTAGGTAATCATGCCTGCATAGGCAGCCTTAGGGTACCGATGTGGGAAATAACCACGATCACCAATATAAGGTTCTTCTTCCCCCCAGAGCTTAATATACCGATCGGTATATTCTTGAGGAACCTGAATCGGAAGATGCGGAATTGGAGTAGCATAGTAGAGAAAGAAGGGATCGTCTTTATTCTCTTCGATAAAATTAAGTACTTCAGTTTGCATCAAGGCAGGCGCATAATCCGGCTGTTTATTGAATTTATCATAACTAGTGGGATCATAAGGATCCGCTCCTTCAGGAAGTTTTTGCCTGGGAGCCACCAACTCATTATTTGTCCATATCTTCTCTTTATTCTTCCATAAGTGTTTGGGGTAGAGCTGGTGTGCTTGTCGTTGACAATTGTATCCATAGAAAAAATCAAAGCCTCTATTATTGGGAATTCCCTCAGTCAATGGGGCACCCAATCCCCACTTGCCTACAATAGCCGTTTTGTACCCAGCCTGTTGAAGAACATTTCCCACCGTCAAAGTGCCATCAGGAATCGGGCGTTGACCTTCCAAATTTGGATCGTTGACTGCCTTCTCATAGTTCCATACTTCTCCTCGAGCTGCCCATTCATCGTTCCCTCTAATATGAGCATTACCCGGATGCTTACCGGTCATCAACATGTATCGAGCAGGAGCACATACCGGGGCACCTGAATAGTGTTGCGTAAAGATCATGCCCGACTTTGCCAAGGCATCAATATTTGGGGTTTGGATTTTGGTCTGTCCATAGATTCCCAATTCTCCATAACCAAGATCATCCGCAAGAATGTAAATAATATTAGGTCGGTTCGGTTGCTCTTCTGATGTGCAGCTCGCGAAAAAAATAGCCACCGCCAGATAGTAAAATAGCCGCTTCATTTGAGAAGGTTTGATTCTAACCCAATATAAGAGATTATCGCGTCCTTTGAAGGCCGTTTGTCAAAGTCGCTTATAACGACTGAGTGCCTCTCGCTCTAATTCTTCGCGATGGTCCGGATGTGCTATTGAGATAAGAGCCCTGGCTCTTTCCTTGAGGTTTTTGCCATAAACATTCACCACTCCATACTCCGTTACTACATATTGCACGTGGGCACGGGTAGTCACTACTCCGGCACCTGGTTTCAAAACGGCACTTATCTTCGAGTCTCCTTTTCTGGTGGTAGATGTTAAAGCAATAATGGGCTTACCACCCGGAGACAATGATGCGCCTCTGATAAAATCCATCTGTCCACCAACTCCTGAATACATGGCTGTACCAATGGAATCGGCACAAACTTGCCCAGTGATGTCAATTTCAATGGCGCTATTAATAGCAATCATCTTTGGCAGCTTACGGATCACAGTAGTATCATTGACGTACTCCACATCAAGCATCCTTACCATTGGATTGTCATCTACGAAATCATAGAGCTTTTTAGACCCTATCACAAAAGACGAAACCAATATTCCTCTATGCTTAGTCTTATACTTGTTAGTAATGACACCCTTCTCAACTAAGGGAACAACACCATCCGAGAACATTTCGGTATGGATTCCAAGGTCTTTGTGGTTGCCTAAAGCAGCAAGAACGGCATTCGGGATTGCTCCAATCCCGGTCTGAAGAGTAGATCGGTCTTCAATCAATTCTGCAATGTGACGACCGATTTGTTTTTCCTCCTCGCTAGGCTCTCCTAAAACATGTTCCGGAAGATCTTCCTCCAATTCAACATATGCGGCAAAGCGATCAATATGCACCAACCCATCGCCATGTGTGCGAGGCATTTTAGGGTTGATCTGAGCAATAATCATGGAGGCAGTGTCTATCGCTGCTTTTGTGGCATCTACCGAAACTCCCAGAGAGCAAAATCCATGAACATCCGGAGCCGAAACCTGAATCAGGGCCACATCAATTGGTATTACCCCATTCCTAATCATAATAGGAACCTCGCTCAAAAAGCTAGGTATGAAATGCGTCCGTCCCTCATGGATCGACTTACGACAATTGGCTCCGATAAACAAAGAGTTGACATTAAACGACTCTTCCATCCCCAACTCTGTATATGGTGCCGGACCCTCAGTATGAAGGTGGTAAATGCCTACTCCAGTGAGCTGACCCTTGCGTTCGGCCAATGCTTTTACCAATGCAACGGGTGTCGCACTGGCAGTGTGGACAAAGACATTCTGATTGGATTCAATTTGGGAAACTGCCTCTTGGGCGGAAGAGCATCTCATAGAAGGTAATGATGACTGTGATCGGCCGGAAAGGTAGGGGCACAATCCGAATCATCAAAGGTCTTAGTTTATAAAATCTTTCTGTCGTCAACTACACCTGTCAGGGAATCCATTTGATTTTTTTGAAATCGGGCTTTCTCTTTTCCAAAAATGCATCACGGCCCTCTTTTGCCTCATCCGTCATGTAGGCAAGACGTGTCGCTTCTCCTGCAAAAACTTGTTGCCCAACCATTCCATCATCAGTAAGGTTGAAGGCAAACTTGAGCATTTTGATAGATGTTGGGGACTTTTCGAGAATTTCCTGTGCCCAGTCATAAGCGGTATCTTCAAGTTCATCATGTGGGATTACCGCATTCACCATTCCCATTTCAAAAGCCTCCTGCGCAGAATAATTTCTTCCCAGGAAGAAGATTTCCCTTGCTCTTTTTTGGCCTACCATCTTCGCCAAATAGGCCGACCCATAACCACCGTCAAAGCTCGTTACATCAGCATCGGTCTGTTTAAAAATGGCATGTTCTTTACTGGCAAGCGTAAGATCGCAGACTGTATGAAGACTATGCCCCCCTCCAACGGCCCAGCCGGGAGCCACACAGATGACTACCTTAGGCATAAAGCGAATGAGTCGTTGTACTTCAAGAATATTGAGTCTGGGCATGCCATCATCATCTACATAGCCTTGATGTCCACGAGCTTTTTGATCACCTCCGGAACAAAAGGCCCAACCACCGTCTTTAGGAGATGGTCCTTCACCAGAAAGAAGAACAACCCCAATAGAAGTGTCCTCTCGGGCATCAAGAAATGCCTCAAATAGTTCTGCCACGGTTTTGGGCCGAAACGCATTTCTTACTTCGGGACGGTTAAAGGCTATTCTAGCCACCCCATCTCCGGATTTTTTATAGGTGATATCTTCGTACTCCTTGACGGTTTGCCAGTTGACCTTGCTCATAGTTTTGGATTTGTCGTGAAATTAAGCTGAAACTAGAAAGTGACAAAACGGTCTACCGGAATCTTAAATTGGATTGGTCAATAGAGATAAGCGGCCTAAGAAATATTGAACTTATCTCTTTTTACTTTTCCAAAGGCTTATTAAGGGAATATCCCAGGCAAATCGCAAAAACCATCTGTCCCCCTTAGGAAATATTTCGTTTGCTTCAACCGTGATTTTTCTGAGCTCAGGAGTCCTCTGGTAGCCAAAGCCGATCGTTAATGGCGAGTTTTTAAATCCATAATTAAGGCTAGCACCTAGGGAGAGCACCTGGGAAAACTCAACCTTGTCTGGTAATTCAGCGTCCTGATCATTTCTATAATTAAGTATAGCTCCTAAGTCCAAAGCCTGTATAAAAAGGCTCAAGGAACTGCTGTTATCAGCGCCACGTTTTGTCTTAACAGCAACTTCTAGTCCAATTGGTAATGTGAGTCCAGTACTCAACTTAGCCCCCTTGTTATCATTAATGAGGTTTTCATTTCCTATAAAATAGCCCGGATGTCCACCAATTGACCATACCATACTTCTTTCTCGTTTTAGCATAAAAGTAGTGGGAGGCGCTGCATGTTTAGCGATCAGGTCTTTTACTTCATCCGAATTTTCCGCCTTGACTACATCTGCCATAAAGGAAGTATATTTTTCAATCCTATGTACCACCTTCAAGAACTCCTGTACCTGATCATCATCAAGTAAGGTACTAATGACATTGATGCTATGATATAGAATATTGCCATACTCCTTATTTCTTATGTTATCATAAACATTTAGTGTACTACGGAGCAACTCCATTCCCTTGCTTATATCGTCATTGTTTGAGTTAAGGGTCTCGATCATCTTTAAGATCATTTCCATATATCTCAAATAGCTACCTTCTTCATCTTCCTGAGTAATGGCATTTTTGAAATCCTGTATCTCGATCACTAGAGAAAGTATCTTTTCTATCCTTTTCTCAATGTTTCGCAGTTCAGTTGGACCGGGAGCAATAATTCTTGGAAAGAATAGATTTTTAAAATAGGCCTTGTCCTGTTGATATAATAAACCCGCAAAGAGCATCATTTCTTGGGGCGTATTGATTTCTTTGAGTTCAGCAAAGCTCAACCAGCTATTTCCTGAAGCTGTTTCTCCTGCCTTGACAACCTTCCGCAGGTTACTCTGAAATAAATTAATCCCATGAACTATATAGGCTATATGTTCATCGACTCCGTTTCTGGTTGTTATATAATTTGATTCAAAGTAGGAGGCATCGAGATAGGCCAACAAGTCTGCCAGCTGATAATTGTTTGAGAGTTTCGAGGTAATGTCTTTGGCTATCCTCACCATAATGAAGAGATCGTTCTTGCGTAGTTTGGAGGTTTTAGCACCGTTCAAATATTTGAGAGCTTCGTCAAGTTTCTTGGCACTTTCAGTGTCCTTTATATGATAAGAGGTCTTGTTCTTGTCTGGCTTAGGATGAGTGTAAGCACCTTGAGAGGTAACTCGCGCATGATTATCAATATGATCAATTAAATTGTCGAGAAGGTTTTGTAGGTCCTGATCAAAAATCTCCTTTAGCTCACCGCCTAAATCCGGAAATTTTGAAGGATTTACATTCTCAAGTTTTTTGTAAGTCTCCGGTAAAATGACCTGCAGTTCTCCTATCTTACCAATGGTATTCTTAAAGATATTCATATAGGTAAGAAGCTGGGCCTTTTTAAATTGCTCCGAATAATATTTAGTTAAGCCATCTAAAATCCTAGATTCATTTTCAGGATCGAACGACAACTTTTCATCGATTGGAAGTGGTAATACTTTCAATAAACTACCAACTCCTGCAAACATATTGAACCCGTTTATCCTTTTTGGTGCTTGGAGGCTGTTTATCCATACATTATACTTTTCAATAGCCGACCTTAGTTGATCTATTCTTAGCGCATTAAGACTTGGATTAAACGGGTTTGCATAGAAATCTAAATATGCTTTTACCTGCTCACGTTCGCCTGAAGTCAGATTTAAAGATGGTGGAAAAAGAGAATAAGCTAAAGTGCCTGAGGAAGATTCATATTTTATGCTGCTAAAGTCTTTTTGGTCAGTCCCGGTTCCAAACTTCAATACTTCTATTCCCTTGTATTGAATAGACAGGTTCGTGGTCTGAACATCATTATTCGTGGATCTATCCTTGACTTTAACCGAATTTCCCTGAACCATACCTTTAAACTGATCTAGGGTAAAGGTTTGGCCAGTGCCCGATTTAAAGTAAAAGTCCGCATAACCTTGTAGACTCTCAAGCTCGGTAACAGATAATTTACCCAGGTAAAGGGCATCATAGTAGGCAGTTTGGCTGTAGGCGTTCAAAGAGAACACGTACATGAACAGTAATAGAAATAATCTTTTCATTTTAGTTAGTAAGTTTATAGCCAACTCTCATTCGACTTCCATCGAAGTTTATGGCGTAAATTTGATCGTCTTGAAGAATGTAACTTGCGTAATCGAGTTTTATAATCTCATGAGGAGTTCCAAAAGAAGGGCCAATCAGTTGTCCTATTTTTTCATCGGAATCTAAATATCTCAAGTCTCCCATTTCATCGGAGATAATCAAGTCTCCAAGAATACTATAGATTGTTTCGGTTTCATCTGATAATAGCGATAGGGTCTGCATGAAGTTAGATTGATCGATTTCATCTAACTGTCTAGGTTGAACACTACTTTCGATGGCTCTTTCTAGGGCAATGATATTGTTCGGTAAATAGAATTCCTCTATAAGAATTTGATTCAATAAGGGATTTGGAGCGTAGGCTCTAACGGCCTCTTTATAGCCTGCCCTGAAACGTTCTAATCTTTCTGATCGTCCTGGATGAGTAACTGTTTCAGATAAATTCGTGAATTTTTCAAGAGCTGCTTTTCCATTTATTGTATCTAAACCCAGTCGGTAGGCATAAAACCCAGAGAACCAATCAGCCTCCTTTTCTTGTGCCTGCGGATTCACGTTTTGCTCAAGTGGATGCCATCTGAGGTGGTGTCCAATTTCATGTAACAGAATAACTTTTACAGCATCTAGAGAAGCGCTAGCTTCAACCCTATCGAAGAAAGGTTCACTGTATTGAAGGAATCTCCTCTGACAATCTAGAGAAATGGAAGCAAAAGCACCGTCCTCAACAACAGCTCCAACTGCTATATCTACATTCGGCAACCCTAATAGGTCAAACAGTTCTCGCACAATGGTGTCATACTTTGTCGCGTACCCCACGAACTGAAACCCTCCCGCAACCACCGAGGAGTTATAACTCCTATATGCTTCGACCTTTACCACCTCACGATCACTTGAACATGTCATCGAACACATTAACATTAGAAATAAGGCAAAGAATAGTTTTGAACTCTTCGTCATTTTTTTAGATTCTAATCTCTTGATAATTTCATATAAGAATGAAAGTTCGAGGGATTAGTCAAGGTTCTATACTAAAATCAATAAATAGTAACCCAATAAAGAATGAAAATAATATGTGGATGACCTTGACCCGTTAAACTGATAGCCGATTTTCAATCAAACTGACCAAGATTTATTGGCCTTAAAGTCCTCACCTTAAGTGGGTAATGCCATAGGTGTATGTTTTGGTTTAATGTACGAAGCAGGGCAAAAAGGAACATGCCTAATACCTGCGCAGGGTCTCAACATAGGCTCGATCATAGCGATCTCTGGAATGCTTTTTCCAGATGGTGTCTGTCCTCCAAACAGGTTTGATCAACTCTGACTCCCATTTCTGAAATTCCTCAAGCATTGATCGAGTGATTTCTGGCTTTTGTAGGCTAAGGTCATTATTCTCACCTATGTCATCGACAAGATTATACAATTCTGGAGGCTTGTCATCGAACCAAATCAGTTTCCAATCTCCTTCTCGCAGCGCTCCATGATGGCCCAATCTCCAATACAGCTTCTGATGAGGAATGTCCCTTCTTTCTTCTTCGAGAAAGGGCAACAGGTTTACTCCATCCAGATTAGGTGGTAATTCTCCTTTAGCCGCACTTAATATTGTCGGAAGAATATCCAGAGTGATGATTGGTTCATCATAAGTCTGATCTTTTTCCAAAACATCAGGCCACTGCATCACAAAAGGAACATGAATTCCTCCTTCCAGGAACGTACCTTTTGTTCCTGAAAAGGGATCATTATTGGAGGCATTATAGGGCATCGCCCCACCATTATCATTAGTGAAAATCACCAAAGTGTTTTCTTCAAGTCTGGCCATTCTAAGTGCATCCATGACCTTGCCGATGTTCTCATCTAGTGATCTTGTCATAGCTGCATTAATTGCACGAGCCTCTGTTTGAAATTCATCTCTGGCTTCCTCAAGATAATCCAGCCGAGCATGCATAGGAGTATGAGGTGCGTTAAAGGAAAGAAAGAGAAAGAACGGGTTCTCTTTGTTCTTTTGAACAAACGACACCGCTTCATCACCAAAGGCATCGGTTAAATATGGAAGACTCATAGGTTCCACAGGTGTTCCGTTTCTCTGAATATTCTTCGCCATACCGGAATGGTATCCACTGCTTCCTTTGAGCATTCCGAAGAATTCGTCAAAACCGCGAGTGTTGGGATGAAATTGATCACGCTCTCCCAAATGCCACTTGCCAATTAGTCCAGTATGGTATCCTTGTTCCATGAGAAAGTCCGCTACTGTTTTCTCACCAATTGCGAGCCCTATTGAATCAGGATCAGTGTTGGTAAAATTCCCACCAATATTGTACTCATGACCAAATCTTTGCTGATATCGACCGGTTAACAATCCGGCTCTTGAAGGACTACACACAGGTCCACTCACATAAGCATTGGTGAACTTGATTCCATTGGCAGCAATCGCGTCAATATTCGGAGTTAGAATCTCCTTATTGCCATTCATGCTGAAGTCAGCAAAGCCAGCGTCATCGGCAAAGAATATGATGATATTGGGCAGATTGGTCGATTTTGAGGAACAACTCCAAAGAAGCAATAGGAAGCTTAATGGTAATATCTGGATGAACCTTTTCATTCGATTGCATCTATAGGCATCTCAACTACTGACCCGGTCCTCTTGTCGGTCGGCATTTGGGCATCTACACTTCTAAGATAGTCAGTCAAAATTCTGGCAAGCTCTTTAAGTTTATCTGGTTGGCTCTTCACCAGATTTGAAGTTTCACCGATGTCTTCTTTGAGATTAAATAGTTCAAAACTTCGATCCTTATGATAATAGATGAGTTTCCAATCACCAGATCGAACAGTACTGGTAGACGCTATCCCCGGTCCTGACGGGCCCCATCGATTAGGATAATGCCAAAATAGGGGTCGATTGTTGGTTCTCTCTGATCCTTCCAACACATCAACTATACTCACTCCGTCAATATCTTGCTTTGTCTGATAGTCCTCAATTCCCGCAATCTCAAGAACAGTAGGGAAAAAATCTTCGATGATGACCTGAGTTTCACTTTTTGAAGCCGGCATTACTTTTTCCGGCCATTTCACAATCATGGGTTCACGAATGCCTCCCTCATGTGCCGAACCCTTGCCACTGCTCAAAGGCAGATTATGTGTGTGTTTTTCTCCACCACGAGCAACAGCACTTAACCCTCCATTGTCTGACATAAATAGAATCGCTGTGTTCTTATCGATTCCCTTTTCCTCAAGGAAGTCCATGAGATCACCTAGGCTCTTGTCCATTCCCTCTATCATGGAAGCATACTTCGCTTCTGTAGAATCTATGCCGGCATCATAATATTTCTGTACAAACCGGGTGTCACCTTGAATGGGTGTATGAACCGCATAATGTGCCATATAAAGGAAAAATGGCTTTTCTGTCTGGACCACAGAATCCATTGCTTCGATGGCTTCCAGTGTCAAGGCCTCAGTCAGGTAAATGTCCTGTCCATGGTATTTCGAAAGTCCGGGAACCGCCCATGTAGTTCTATTGGGATTACCATTGCCAAAGTCCTGTTCTCCGTAATAGCTACCCGGTGCCCCGGCCGCATGTCCGGCAATATTAATATCGAATCCGAGATTAAGGGGATCGGACCCGGGTGTATCAATAGCACCTAGATGAGCTTTCCCCACATGAATAGTCTTATAACCCCCATCTCTTAACAGGTCTGGCAACGGTGTGGCCAGCACCGCCCTTTTTGTCCCTTCGACCGGACTCATGCCATTAACATTCCATTCCGGTTGCTGCAGGAATTCATCATCCCTAACACTCTGGGTGTTTTTTCTCAATGTCCAATTGGTGACCCTGTGTCGAGCGGCATTCATGCCTGTCATTAGGCTAACCCTTGTTGGCGAACAAACCGAACAGGAGTAGGCTTGAGTGAATTTCATACCCTGTCGAGCCAACCGTTCCATGTTTGGCGTTTGATACAGGTCGTTGAATGGGGTTCTTTCTTCCCAAAACGGCACCGAGGTATCCTGCCATCCCATATCGTCAACCAAGAACACAATGATATTGGGTCTTTCATTGGATGTTTCCTTGTTGCAGGACAAGAACAAGAAGAGTAATGCAACGGAAAAAAGATAGCTGGCTTTCATACTCAAATAATTAATATATCACTTTTTTGCTCCGATAGCTGCCATAAAGTATGTAACTATTTTCGGATTTCGAGTTCTAGAGTAGTACAGAATCAATAAGACAAAAGAGGTAATTCATGCAAAGTTCGTCCAGCTTTTTTTCTATTCTATGGATTTGCCTGGCCACATATTCAATGGTCCAGGGATTCGTACTATCTGCGATCTTTCTGACCTATAAAGGGGGTCATAAACAGTCCAAATATGTCCTGTCGATACTTTCTTTGTGTTGTGCAATTGTGCTTAGCTCCGAGTTGTTTGAAAGAACAATTGGCTACGAGAACTATCCGCACCTTATTTATGCTTTCAGCTGGATGTGGTATCTCATCCCCCCACTGGTGTATCTGTACATAAGTTCTTTTACGAAAGGCTATAAAATTTCAACTATTGATTTATTGCATCTATTGCCGGCACTTTTAATAGTTTATATGAATCAGAGTTTTTATTGGGCTCCTGCCTCTTTTAAACTTGACTATTTGCAGCAATTGGACCAAGGCAATGCCCACACCACACACAGCATAAATTTCATCATTTTCTTTATCCAGTCCGCCTTGTACTTCATTCTAAGCTGGTTAGCCTTAAGAAAAAACAAGAATAAGATAAAGAGCAATCAAGCGTCATGGTTGACCTACTTAATTGCAGGACTAGGGACAATTACGTTGTTAGGATTGCTTTCCTTTTTGGTCATGAATGGACGATTAAATATTGAGACAAGCGTAGGAGTTCTTTACATGATCTTAGTCTCACTGTTTTTGCTACTTCTCTTCATAAAGAGCATTCATGATCCTAAACAACTTTACTTAATTGGGCGACCACCTCGATTACAAGCTAACCTGGTTCAGGAAAAGGCAAATGAAGTATTTCATGCATTGACGCAGTTTATGAAGACAGAAGAACCGTATAGAGATCCTACCTATGATGTTCAGTCCTTGGTGAGACAGTTCGGACATTCAAAGAACTACCTCACTCTCCTGATAAGAAATGAAACAGGCCTCAATTTCAAGGACTACATCAACTCGTATCGGGTAGAGGATGCCAAGCGCAAGTTGAGTAGTCCATTGAGTAAGCAGTATACCATTCAAAGCATTGCCAGTGATTCAGGTTTCAATAGCCTTGCCACTTTCTATCGCGTATTCAAGAAAGTGGAAGGCACCACGCCAAAGTCATTCATAAAGCACAATTAATCTACTTCAACTGAACAACTCTAACTAAAACGGGGTTCAGAGGACTGCCTTGTCCTACCACTCTGGAAACCACGTAAATTTTGCTTCCATCAGGACTGACATCTATTCCATTAGGAATAAAGAAACTTGCAACATTACCATCCCCATCGAGATTTCCGGCAGGGCTGGTACCGGCAATAACTGATACCTCTCCTTGCAGAGTAACCTCATAAAGTCGATTAGCGCCTCTACTCAACGCATAGATAACTCCGTTGCTGTAAACCAAATGAGAATTGTTAGTTCCGGGTAGCGAGGCTAATATACTGACCTCTCCACTGGGTGTGATTTTCAGGATATTCGAATTACCAAAATTCGCAACATAAAGGTTATCATTTTCATCACTAGTCAGACCATTTGGACAGTCGAACAACGGACTACGAACGAATGTGGTTGAAACCCTGTTGGCATCAACCTTTTGAATTGAGCCCCCGCCTCCACAGTTGCACACGAATACGTTACCTTCAGAGTCCAACTCAACTCCAACGGGACTTGAAAATCCTGTACTCGCGAATGTACTTGTCTCCCCATTTGGGGTAATTTGACTGACAAAATTTCCTTGAATATTGGCTTGAATCAAATTACCGTTAGGTGCAAATGCATTTCCGGATGGTCCGTCCAGACCATCGGCAAATAGGGTGACTTCTCCTGAATTCGGGTCAATCCGTGAGACGATCTCACCGTCAGCATTACTTATATTATTGCCGAAATCAGCTACATAAATAAACCCGTTGGCATCCACGGTAAGTCCTCCACTCCCGTCAAACTGATCCGTCAATGTTGTTACAGAGTATAGACATCGCTTGTCATTTACGGGTTCGGTTGTAGCATTACCGCAAGCATCTAAAGTTGGTCCAGAGCCATTACCATCATCGCCATCTCCACCTCCACATGAGGAAAAGGACAACAGGCAAGAACAGAAAGTCAGTACAAGAAAAGGTTTATAAATAGTCATAGCATTTTGTTTGACTAGAATATAGCCGCAGCTTGACTCATACCTTAGTCGGCTCCACTTGCGTCTTTCTCAAATCTTAAATCTGAGATAAGAACAAGTCACGACAAGTACATATTAGGTATTTGAGCATGAACCATGAAAGCGTCTGTTGTTGCATTTCACAGGTGACAGACGTTTGTGTATATAAAGAGCAATACAAATTCTAACCGCCCAATTAATTCGAATAAGTCATGCAAAGAGTTTCCAAAGTTTTACTCCTACTACTCATTATCATAAGTGCCTGCAACACGTCTGATTCGATTCCGGAGATCGAACCTACATCACCAATAGCCTTTATTAATCTAGTACCAGACCAGGGTAGGCTCAATTTCATTATTGACAATGTGCCCAAGGCTATGGATATCGCATTCAAGCAAAATTCATTATTTCACAATTCACCAATAGGCAATAAAGTAGTTGAAGTCACAAACGAGGAGGGAAGAATAATTCTGACCCAGACAATGGAATTCAAGGACGGTCATCGATATTACCTATACCTTTTAAAAGATACTAAGGGAGCCTACTATCTTGGATCTGGCGAAAGAAAGGGCAGGTACAGCAGCAATTCGGATGATAGTAAAGCAAATTATTATGGAGTAGATTTGCTCCAGACCTCCCAAAATCTTCCATTTCATTCCATTGCAATACTGAACAAATCAATATCCAGCCTTCATCCAACCAGAACCGACACCGATATGTTTGTCTGGTTTGAGAACATCACACCCAACCTGCAGGAGTCCTTCACTACCGCCACAGCATTTTGCGGTAGCAACCCGATTTCTAATGAATTGATATTTTGGAATGCTGAAGACAAGAATAAATTAAACAGCAAGAGCGTTTTTCCTTCTCAACTACATCCAAATGAATTGATTCTTCCATCATTCCCAAGCAGAATAAATCTGGGGGCAATCAATACACTCAGAATCGACTTTTTATTAATAATTTTTGACGACCCAAACCAGCCAAAAGGCTATGATGGAATTGCAATTAACTGGGATACTGTTCAATTTAAAGATTAGAAAATCGAATATGCTTCAGTCTCAAAATATACACTCTTCTATCAATTCAAGTCAAAGGCAATCGAAATGATTGTCTTTTATCATTTCGACCATGTTCGACTGGTGCCCCGCTTGGCTGAATATCCAACTCACCTAAAGAGAGAAAATATTGGGGTCACTTTCATGTATTAGGGAAGGTATTTAACTTTCGAATATGAACATACTACTCCGACTAAGCCTCTTCTTAACCCTACTGTTTGTTGGTTATCCTTCTTTTGGGCAGAAAAAGAAAAAATATGACCCGGCAAAGGCACAACAAGCGATCGCAGAGTTCAAAAAAAATGATCCCGAAATCAATAGATTCTTTAAGAATTCATATGGTTATGCTGTATTCCCATCAATTGGTAAAGGTGGGATCGGTGTCGGTGGTGCGCTTGGCAAAGGACTCGTATATCAACAAGGGAAACTTATCGGTGGCTCCAACCTTACACAACTGACAGTCGGTCTTCAACTTGGCGGTCAGGAGTACAGTGAGGTTATCTTCTTTGAAAATGCGGATGCTTTAAATCGGTTTATTACAAAAAAATACCAACTAGCCGCTCAAGCCTCAGCAGTCGCATTGAAATCAGGGGCATCAGCTAATGCAAAGTACACGGATGGTGTGGCGGTTTTCACCTTAGCCAAGGGCGGACTAATGTATGAGGCGAGTCTAGGCGGCCAGAAATTTAAATTTATACCACCTAACAAAATGAAGGAATAACATGAACATGACTGACAATCCTGTTCGGCACTCAAAGCTTCGATCAATACTATCGAGTATTCTGCTCTCTTGTTTTGTGGTCATTTCCTGTCAAAACAAAACTGAGCTACCCAATTCGCAAGAGGAATTAGATAGAATCATTGACAGACTGGAAGATCTGATGGACAGTGACCAAATTCTTAGGAAGCTGCGAAGCCGCACGCTCAACGAATTTGGTGCCGAATCGGATGAGATGAGGGCATTTTATGTGGTAATGTCCAAAATGGATAGCATAAACCAGATGGAAGCCTTCAAAATTATAGATCAATATGGTTGGTTGGGAATAAGTCAAGTGGGAGATAAGGCAAATATGGCTCAGTGGTTAATACTACAACATGCCCCTCTTGACTCGCAGGAGAAGTACATGCCCCAGTTGAAAGAATCCGTACTGAAAAAGGAATCTTTAGGAAGCCATTTGGCCATGCTTGAAGATCGAGTGTTGATGCGTAATGGCAAAAAGCAGATTTATGGTTCTCAAGTTCAGGGCAATCCTATTACAGGGGTTTATTGTCTCTATCCGATCCAAGACACGGTCTTAGTTCACAAAAAGAGGGAGGAGATTGGCCTTAACCCATTATCTGAATATTTGGCTAACTATGGTATCACCATTAAAGACTTCTGTGCGAATTAATAAAAAAGGCAGTCATCTCTAACTGCCTTGTGTGGGCGCTGAGGGATTAACTTCATTGATCCCTGAACGGCCACTGCTGCAAATACAAACCCTAATTATGCTTCGCAGAAGTCTATTTTTGTTTGATTCAAAACTCAAAGAAATTTTGGTTCTGAACGCAAACAAAAAACCCGCATCAATGATGCGGGTTTGTACATGATGTGGGCGCTGAGGGATTCGAACCCCCGACCCCCTCGGTGTAAACGAGGTGCTCTGAACCAACTGAGCTAAGCGCCCCTTTTGATTGGGTCTGCAAAGGTAATATTGGTTTTTATTTATACAAACACTTCATCGCAAATCTCTCATTTTTTTTAACTCCAGCGATCTTATCCACCTGTGCAAAATTTAATTATCTTGCGATTGGTGCATGCTTTTTTAAGGTTTACCTATGACTCTCGGCCAGTTTAAGGCATTATTTGATCAATACTATACGCCAATCAAGAACTTCATCTACTACAAGTGTGGAGATGTTGATATGGCAGAAGATTTGACTCAAGATGCTTTTATGAAACTATGGGAGAAACGGGAAGAAATTAAGGAAGAAACTGTAAAAAGCTATTTATACACCATTGCGAACAATATGTTCCTCAATCAGGTTCGTCATGAGAAGGTCAAGATGAATTTTGTTGAGAAACAAACTGATCAGAAAAATGCGGAGTCTCCTGAATACAGTCTGGAGGAAAAGGAATTCAAAGCACAGCTGGAAAGCACCATTGCCGGAATGCCTGAAAAACAACGCGAAGTTTTTCTGATGAATAGAATAGATGAATTAACTTATAAGGAGATTGCCGAACGACTTGAATTAAGCGTTAAGGCGGTGGAGAAACGAATGCATGGTGCCCTTGGCTACTTGCGTGAAAAAATCCATCATAAAATCTAAATGTAAGAACTGTGGCTAAAGACAACTTGATCAACGATTGGCTTGAAAATGAAATTTCCGGCAGCGAACGCCTGGAAATGGAAAGGATCATCGCCTTGACTGAGAATCTGGATGTTCCTGCGCAAAGAACCAAAGCTCAGGCCTGGGATGATTTGTTGTCAAAAATTGATAAGTCCGGTCAATCGAATGAGAGAGTTCTTGTTCCCCAATCGACATCAAGACGTACTTGGATCGGAATTGCTGTTTCCATCGCTGCTGTTTTAATCGTTGGTATTTACTTTTTGATTCCAGATAACGGTGTAACACTCACCACCGGTACGGCACAACAAGAGGAGTTTGTCCTTCCGGATAATTCTGTTGTTCTGTTGAATGCTAATTCCAGCATTTCCTATGATAAGCAATCATGGATGAGTAACCGCTCGCTTGAGCTATCAGGAGAAGCCTTTTTCAAAGTAGAGCCTGGTTCTGATTTTACAGTCATGACCCCAAAAGGTCAGGTACAAGTAGTCGGTACCAGTTTCAATGTATACTCAAGAAACGAAATATTAGAGGTATCCTGTTTTGAAGGCAAAGTAAATGTTGGTAATTCCGCTAACAGCGAACTTATCACTGCCGGAATGAAAGCAACAATAGCTGGCAACTCTGACCGTTTTGATATCGGATCGTTTGATCCAAACCAAACCGCAACCTGGAGAATTGGAGAGTTCTATTTCAACGAAGCCAATCTTGCTTCCGTTTTAAAAGAATTAGAACGTCAATTCAATATAACCATCAGTATTTCAACCAACATTGAATACCGGACATACTCCGGGTATTTCAATAACAATAATTTAATTGAAGCCCTTCAGCTCGTTTTGACACCCATGGGTTTACAATTTGAAATAAATGATGATCAGGTAACAGTTCAATAGTGCGGATATTATATACTCTAATCTTCCTGTTCATATTGAACGGACTGTTTGCACAAGATGTCCGGGAAACCATCATTTTCGAAGAATTCAATTCAACTTCTCTGAGTAAGGTCATTAGAACGCTGAAGAACAAGTACAAAGTCAAATTTGCTTATGACGATGCGCTCATCTCAGGTTTGACGATAACGGGATCTTATAACAATATGTCCATATTGGACTTTTTGGACGAGGTTTTGCCCGAAAATGGAATCGACTACCAGATACTTAACGGAAAGTTCATTCTTATCCCTAAAGCCATAGAAACAGACCCAGCCGTTCCTACATTATTTAATTTCACACTCAATGGTGTTGTCAGAGACCGACTTACAGGAGAGACATTACCAAATGCTTTGGTTAGGGTTGCCGGATCCGACTATGGAACAGTGACCAACAAAGATGGACGTTTTTATCTACCGAATGTTCCTACGGATACGTCAACAATAGAGGTCTCTTATCTGGGTTACAAAGTGAACAACACACAATTGACCCCAGAAGACAACAAAAGGTCCGTTGATGTAGAAATGCGCGAGCATACCACAAACATCAAAGGTGTAACTGTGGAAAGTATACCCAATGAAACCGTCAAAATTGGAGAAGATGTAGGGCAAATGTCGATTAATCCTAGATCGTTGGGTAACATCCCGAGTTTGGGTGAATTAGATATCTTTCGTTCTCTACAACTACTTCCTGGGGTAAGTGGAACTGACGAAACTTCAGGAGGACTCAGCATACGAGGAAGTGAGCCTTCTCAGAACCTGACGCTGTTTGATGGTTTCACGCTTTACCAATTAGATCATTTTTATGGTGTTTACAGCGCCATCAATGCCGATGCCGTTAAAGACATCCAAATCTTCAAAAGTGGTTTTGCTCCAAAATATGGCAATCGAATCGGTGGTGTTATTGACATCACGGGTAAATCCGGTAACCGAAACAAGCCAGAATTTGATATCGGGTTGAACCTTTTAAGCGCAAGAGCCGCTGCACAAGCACCCCTGTTTGGCAAAAAAGGGTCTTTCATTATAGCTGGGAGAAGGGCCTTTACCGACATCTTACAAACTGATCTTTATAAGAAACTCATTGGGCGGGTACGTGACAATTCTACAGAACTTCAGGACCTGGAGGCTAATTCAGGTTCATCTGATATTATTCCGGACTTCAGCTTCTATGATATCAATGCCAAAATCTCCTATCAACCCGATCGTGATCAACTCCTCTCTTTAAGCTTTTACAAGGGGAATGATGATCTAATGACCAATTTTAGCGGTCAAGTGAATGACATGGACGATGTCACTATTGATGAAGACGGGAGCTATGGGAACGAGGGAATTGGTCTGAGTTGGTCCAGACAGTGGAACCGGCAATATTACTCCACATTGACGCTGGGAAGGTCAACATTTAATGATGATTATACCTACAACTCCCAAATCATGAATAATGGAAACAATGTATTTGATTATGCATTGATCAAAACCAATCAAATTACAGAGGCTCAGTTCAACTTTCACAACGAGGTCACTGTCAACCGTGAACATAAGGTAGATTTTGGTATTAAAGGAAGCCGAATTGAAATGTTCCATCGTGTTGAGGTAGATAACAGGGAAGATTCAGAAGTGTCGGTTGATGGAGTCATTTACGGTATCTATTTCAATGAGCACTACACCCCGAATGAACAAGTAACCATTCAAGCAGGACTAAGGTATACAAGTTCAGGGCTTACGCTCGAAAATTTCATCTCCCCCAGGCTAAGTGTATTTCTGAGGCCTTCAAAGTCATTTGCCCTAAAATTCATGGCCGGTCGCTATCAGCAGTTAATACATCAGGTGATCCAGGACGATGTGTTTACTGGAAATCAAAATTTCTGGACCTTGGCCGACAATCAACTCAAGCCCATGCGATCGACTAATCTTGCTGCCGGCTTCAACTACTCCAAAAATGGCTGGATTATTGACACAGAATATTTCTACAAGTCCATCAATAACCTTTCCAGATCAACCGTATCACATATTTCCGTTGGAGGGGCCCCACGTCCGGAACTTGATTTCGCCCAAGGTACAGGTCAGATTAATGGTATTGATGTTCTCATTCAGAAAAACACTCGCGTTTATTCAGGCTGGTTGGCCTATACACATCTGAATTCTACTTCCAAATTCACCGGGCTAACTGATTTTGAAGGGAACCCAATCTTCAGAGATATTAACAATGGCGAAAGATTGCCAGCCTTGCAGGACCAGGGCCATGAGATTAAGCTGGTAAACATGCTCGACTTCAAACGTTTTAACTTTTCGTCTACATGGATCTATGGGTCAGGGAAACCATTCCTGGAACCGCAGATTAATTTTATCCGGGATAACCAGGATAGGATTATCGAATTTGAAGTCGTGAACACCGAAAAAACAGTAAAGAGATTACCTGTTTATAATCGCATTGATGTTTCGGCTGCTTATAAGTTTGGCAACGAAAATTTTGGTGGTGAATTAGGAATTTCAATTCTGAACGTTCTGGGTAAGGTCAATGTAAGGGGTAAAGCCTTAGATACGGGGGTGATCACCAACGCAATCGGTGATACACGAGCCCCATCCAACGATGAATTGTTCCGCGACCTTACTCTACTTGACTTCACACCCTCTATTTTCCTGAATATCAAGTTTTAAAAATCTTCCAAAATAAGGTAGGGTATTGCCGAAAATAGGTGTAATACCATCAGATGTACGGAAAAACGCACCATAGCGAGTGGGAGAAGGATTGGCTTGAAGGTAATCTGTCAGGAGAAGAAGTTGTTGAAAAGATGGGAAAGACAGACGAAATCGTGGCTTTGATTAAGTCCGGTGAGCAAGCGGCTAGGTTTAGCGTTCCTGAGAAAAGATCCAAAGAAGAAATTTGGTCTATTTTGGTTGATAAGGTTAATCAGGAGCCCGAAACTAAGGTAATTCCTCTTCATAGACGTACCTGGATTGGTATAGCCGCGTCAATCGTGTTGTTGGCTGGTGCTTTTTTCCTATATCAGGCCTTAGATGTGGTCACATACAAAACTTCATTCGGTGAAACGGCTTCCTTTCGCCTTCCGGATAATTCAACCGTAACCCTGAATGCAGGGTCTGCACTTAGCTTTTCCAAAAGAAAATGGAAGAACGAAAGGAGTCTCTCTATGGACGGGGAGGCTTTTTTCGAGGTGCAACACGGTAGTAAATTCACAGTCAATACCGATTTAGGTAAAGTAGAGGTTCTCGGCACCAGCTTTGATGTTAAAGCCTATGATGACGAGATGATTGTGGCCTGCAAGACCGGTAAAGTACGTGTCACCGGAGTTGCAGAAGATTCAGAAATCATTACTCCCGGATTCAGGGTAAGAGCGCTTGAAAACGGTGAAGTTGAAGAACCTCAAGAGGTCTCCTTAGAAGAAATTGATTCCTGGATTTCAGGTGAAATTGCATTCATAAGTGCAAGCATGGACGAGGTAATAGAAGAACTCGAGCGACAATTCGATATTAAAGTTGAGTTGAAAGATGTAGAGACCGAGTCAATCAGATATAATGGCTCTTTATACAGAGACAACCTGGATAATACAATGAAGGAATTCTCGCTTACTTACAAGCACTTGGAATACGAAATTAAAGACAAAAAAGTAACTATATCGGCAAAACAATAGCCGTGACAATATTCAAAATTATGGTGACGGAAATAAGTTAAATGGTTAAGCAGTTAAAGTCACCAATTCTTAGGTTGAGGTGGGGGACTCGTGAGGACGGTCCCCCTTTTTTATATCACATCCATTAACGTCTCAAGGCCCATTCCCCTGGAACCTTTTATGAGTAATGCGCCCGATTTCAAGGGATTGCTAGTAAGGTATTCGTGCAAGAGCTCCTTATTCTGAAAATACTGGGCATTTTCGTTTGCTCTCTTCGCTTCTTTCATTAATTCACCTACAAACATGACCTTGTCTAAATTCAAACGAGAAGTGATTTCTCCTATTCTCCTATGTTCCAACGTTTCATCATCTCCTAATTCGTACATATCACCAAGAATCACCGTCTTGGGACTGGAAGAGTCAATGGCAATACTCTCCAAGGCAGCAGCCATGGAAGTTGGATTGGCATTGTACGCATCGAGAATCACCTTGAGGTCTCCCCTTTGGACAAGCTGTGACCGGTTGTTATCCGGAACATAATCGACTACTGCGGCAATAGCATCCTCGTTGGACACACCAAAATAATGCCCAATGCACAGCGCTACCAAAATATTGTCAAAATTATACTCACCGGTTATTGTGGGTGTGAATTGTTGTTCAAATGCCTCAATGATCAGGTTAGGTGAAGTCTGAACCAATTTAGCTTGAAAATGGCTACCCTCACCTCCCATGGTTATCACCTCTTCGACAAGAGAATTTGCCTTTTCGAATAAACGCTGGTTAGCACTATTCACAAAGAGCGTACCTCCGTGCTCACCCATAAATGAATAGAGTTCGGTCTTGCCTTTGAAAACTCCCTCTATTCCTCCAAATCCTTCCAAATGAGCCTTTCCGATATTGGTGATAAGTCCATGTGTAGGTTCTGCGATTCGACTCAGTTCGGCAATTTCTCCCTGGTGATTCGCACCCATTTCGATAATTGCGATTTCTATATCCTGATCTACTGACAACAGTGTCAGTGGGACACCAATATGATTGTTCAAATTACCTTTAGTTGCTAATACCTTGTACTTCTTAGCCAGCACATCCCTGGTAAGTTCCTTTGTAGTTGTCTTGCCATTAGAACCTGTAATCCCTATGAACGGGATATCCATTTTTCTCCTGTGGAAGGTGGAAAGTTCCTGCAGCGTCTTAAGGCAGTCCTCTACCAGGAAACATGCATCACCCTTTACATATTCCTGATCGTCTACTACAGCAAGCAACGCCCCCTTTTCAAGGGCCTGTTCTGCAAATTTGTTAGCGTTGAAATTAGGCCCGTTTAAGGCAATAAAAATCTGCCCCGGCTTGATACTGCGAGTGTCGGTGGATACTCCGGTTGATTGTAAATAATAGGCGTATAATGATTCAATCATGAAGGATAACAGGTGGAATGTCTTTCTGCTTGCTCAATTTAATACACAAAGTTCGACTTCATACGTTAATTCTATGTCAACTGTAGGTTTTACCTAAATTTACCCCAATTTGAGGTTATGAGGCGAATCGCCCTTCTTGTTCTTCTTGTGCTACCCACACTCGTCTCAGCACAATACCAATTCAGGTCGAATACTGATATCCCCGTGACGTTGGACGACTCTGAGTTGATGCTTCCCTGGACTGGCGGGCTCAACTCTGCCCAATTTCTCAAGTTTGACCTTAACCATGACGGCACCGAAGATTTGGTTATTTATCATCGGATCTCCAAAGAGCTGACCACCTTCCTGGCCATTAACAACGAGTATGTATTTAATGCCGACTATCCTTCCATGTTTCCTCCTGAGGTTGAAGATTGGTTGATTTTAAAAGATTATGATTGCGATGGCCTTAAAGATATCTTTACCAGCACCCCTTTTGGCATTAAAGTCTTTAGAAATATCACTACCGGAGATAGACTGCAATGGGAAGAGGCCGCAGACTTCTTGCGGTTCGATTCGGGCATAAATTTACAGGTCAATGCTTCAGACATCCCGGGTATTGAAGACATTGATGGCGATGGCGATCTCGATATTTTATCCTACAGATTTAGTACTGCCAGTACAATCGATTATTACAAGAACACCAGTATTGAAACCACCGGAGAATGTGGAGCGTTGACGTTTATCCGTGAAACCAGAATATGGGGCGGTTTTGAGGAATGTAATTGCAATGACATTGTGTTTGGTGGGGTTGGATGTAACCCCGGGGGAATTATCGAACCAGAAGAACCTCAAGGAATTCAGCAAATAGAACATGCGGGAGGTAAAACTGTGCTACCGCTGGACATTGACGGTGATGGGGATATGGATTTGATCACCTCAGACGAATTTTGCGAAACGCTCTACTTTATGGAGAATGTGGGTGATTCAGACAATGCTGTAATGACCTCATTCGTCAGCTTCCCTGAATTTGCCCCGGCTGGCTTCTTTATCTTCCCTTCCGCCTTCTATGAAGATTTCGATTTCGATGGGGTAAAAGACCTGGTAATCTCTTCGAATTCTGATCAAAATCTACTTAATCAAATCGATTTTCGGAACAATGTCACGATTTACCGGAACAATGGCACCAATACCGCTGTCGACTTTCAGCCACCGAGCCCATTTTTGCAGAATCAAATGATTGATCTGGGAGAAACAACTTTCCCAACTTTAGGAGATATCGATGGGGATGGTGACCTGGATTTATTGGTTGGCAATCGAGGCAATTATAATGGAAGTGAGTTTGTCGCAAACCTATTTCTATTCGAAAATACTGGGAGCAGATTGGCTCCTGAGTTTGAGCTAACCGATTCGGATTATTTAAATCTTGGGGGTGCCGAACTTCGAAATATTAAACCACAGCTTGTCGATCTCGATGGGGATCAGGATTTGGACCTTACTTATTTTGCAACCAACACCAGTAATCAGCCCGCTCTTTTCTACAGGTTGAATTCAGCGTCATCTGATCAATCTATTAGTCTTGGTGAACAACAAACCATCTCACTTTCGCTCGATGAGGACGACCAGCCATATTTCTCAGATATTAATGGAGATGGCCAAATTGACTTGCTTGTGGGGAATCCGCTAGGAGCGCTCGAGTTATACACGAACTCCGGAGGGCTTAACTTCACTCTGGCTTCAGAAGAATTTGCCGGGATTGGCAATAATTTTGACAGAAGAAATGTCAGCGCCATTGTTCATGACATTGATAACGATGGGACAAGAGAGCTTATAACGTCCGACAATTCCGGTGAGATCAGAATCCACTCCGGAGAATTGAGTGCCAGTTTTGAACCTGATAGTATTAGTACCAACATCGCTTATAATTCCATCTCTTCCTACGTTCCAACCACATATGGAGTAATTAGTCCGATGGCTTTCGGAGACTTGACCGGTTCGGGGCTACCTGAGTTGATCGTGGGCAACAATAGGGGCGGATTCTATTATCTCGACAACAATTCCGAAAGAGGTAACACAACTGGTTTGTCAGCGATTCGAGTAGAAGTCTTTCCGAATCCCGCCAGGGAAACTTTCTTTGTGAGGACAGACGTCTCATCGACATTAGAGATTTATGCCATGACTGGCCAGCGAGTGAATTCAGGCATCGAAATTAATGGCAATTCGAGTATCGAGATTAGCCTATCAGGATTATCTCCGGGAATCTACCTGATTCGAGCATTCAATGGCACCAATCGACCTACTGTAAAGCGAATAATAGTAGAACGCTAATCAACTAATCTCAAAATCATCGGCATCCAACTGAGCAGGAAACTTCTCTCTGAACCGTTGAAGCTCGCTTCCATTCAATGAGATGGTGATGATCTGTTCTTTATCGGAAAAAGCAAGCGTTTCACCTTTTGGAGAATAGGCTCCCGAGTGGCCATTATACGGGATGTCGTTCCCGTCATTTCCGACCCTATTTAATCCTACAGAATAAGATACATTCTCAATGGCCCTGGCTTTTAACAAAGCATCCCAGGCATTGACTCGAGCGGCTGGCCAGTTGGCCACATAAAGCAGTAGATCGTATTCCAGGTTTCTATTTCTGGACCAAACCGGAAACCTTAGATCATAACAGATCAATGGGCATATCTTCCATCCCTTCCACTCTACTACTATCCTGTTCTTTCCGAAGTCATAATGATGGTGTTCATCGGCCATTCGGAAAAGATGTCTCTTATCATACTGATGAAATTGGCCATCTGGCTTCATCCAAATCAAACGATTGTAGTTTTGCCCGTTTTCTTTACATATGAAAGACCCAGCGACCACAGCATTCTTTTGTGCTGCCATCTGTTTCATCCATTTAAAGGTTGTCAGATTCATAGGTTCGGCTAAACCGGTCTCCATGGTAAAACCGGTACTGAACATCTCAGGTAATACAACAATATCCGTCTCTTCATCGATCTGCCAGATCTTCTCCTCGAACATTGCAAGGTTAGCGTCCACCTGGTGCCAGTGGATATCGGATTGGATTAGAGATAGCCTTAAATCATTCATGTAAAAGTATCTAGATCGTCCCTTTAGAAATTCATGACAATGATAAAGTTATTACAATAATTAATTGTCTAATGGTGGATCAGCCTTAAGCTCCTCAGACCAACCTGCATGTTTGGCCCCGGCATCGTAAGTGCTTTCTAAGAATTCCATTAAATCTTTACCCGGATCTTCAGACTCCAGCAAGTCATCATACATCAACATGGCCATTGGGCTTCCATTCGCATCTTGCCAATTTGCTGATTCAGGTTTGAGTTCTTCACTATCTATTCCCTCAGGTGATGGGTAGGTATAAGAATAATAGGCCGCACCCCTTACGTTTTGGTCTCCCGACCAAAAACCTGCACTGATCACTTCATGAGAATAGGCTTCTATATCCGCCTTTGAAGCATTATCCCACATAGGGGGACCCGGCCTCCCGGAGAACCTAGTGACAGCCAAATCCATATGATGCCAATATAACTGCACCGGACTGACCTTGCCCATAAAATGGCCTGAAAACTCGCTGAATACGTTATTCGTGAACACCAATACTTGGTAAAATCGATTTACGTAATCAGACTGATAGGAATGATAGGTTTCGCAGGTAGCGAATGGCTCCTTACAAGGATGATCATACGGTACGCCCAATATTTTTGGGTCTAATCCGATTTCGTCCAGCAGCTTGTACATCTTTGAATAAAAAGAAGCAACACTCAGTCCATCTTCCATTTTGAATGAATTGGAAAATCCCCAGCTGGTCGTCAATTCTAGTCTGTGGTCAACAAAATTGAATTCAACTGTGAAATTTCCTCTGGGATGAGGAATGGCACCGGTGGTAAGGCCTTTTGAACTAACAAGAAACGTAATATGCCACCAATGATTTCTCTTCGGCATCAAGGCAAGTTTTATCTTACCTACCACCTGCAGCCAAAGATGTAATGTAATCTGGGTTTCTTCCCACTCTCCAAGGGGCAATTGAGGGAGGTTAGTCTTATTCATGAGATCTTTTTATACCTAAATGAATTGTTCGACTAAAGGTTTCGAAGTTTTTCAGCTGCGGCCCTCAACGTATCTTCGCCTTTGGCAAAACAGAATCGCAGCATTTTCAGATCCCGTTTGTCCTCGTAAAAAACGGACATTGGAATAGAGGCCACACCATGTTCTTTAGTCATCCATTCAGCCATTTCAACATCACCCAATTCACTCACCCCTTCATAGGACAACACCTGGAAATAGGTTCCCGAGCAGGGGATTGGTTTAAACCTGGAATCTTTGGTCAATTCCAAAAACAAGTCTCGCTTTGGTTGATACAGGTCCGGTAAACTCTCGTAATTGGCGGGATTCTTCAAATAATCAGCTATAGCCAATTGAGTAGGTGTATGAGCGCAAAAAGCATTGTATTGATGAACCTTCCTGATCTCATTCATTAATTCCGGTTGTGCAATCATATAGCCTATGCGCCATCCGGTGGCATGGAAAGTCTTACCAAAGGAATTTGTCACAATCGTCCTCTTTTTCAATTCATCTGACCAGTGCACCGATTGATGCCTTTTGCCATCGAATATGATATGCTCATAGACTTCATCGGATAACACCAAAATATCGGTATCTCGAACGGTATCCTCCAGTTGTCGTAGATCATCTTCTGAGATGACCGAACCGGTTGGGTTATGCGGTGAGTTGATCAGGATCATTCTTGTACGATCATTCACCTTTGCTCGAATACCTTCCCAATCCAGGGTGAAGTCGTCACTTTTTAAGGGTACCGATACCGGAATAGCGCCATTCATTTCAATAATTGGAGCATAGGCATCATAGGCTGGATCAATAATAATTACCTCCTCTCCTGCCCTAACCAGAGCAGTGATAGTGGAGTTCAATGCTTCGATGGCTCCGGCTGTAATTGTGATCTCCGTATCCGCATCAAAAGGCTTGGAATAAGTACGCTCCAGGTTGTTAGAAATCTCCTTTCTCAACTGAGGCATTCCAGGCATTGGAGCATATTGATTCATTCCCTGTTTCATATAATGGTGAATTCCATCCACCAGCTCTTCGGCTACAGGAAAATCCGGAAACCCTTGTGAAAGATTAATGGCACCACATTCCTGGGCCATTTTGGACATCACCGTGAAAATGGTGAGACCAACGTTCGGCAGCTTAGAGTCGATTTGCATAATGGAAAATAGGCAAGCCAGAACATTGGAACAAAAAGATGCGAACTTATTAGTTAACCGGTCCCTTTGGAATTTCCTTAGGTTGGCAGATTCTCTGAAACAGTCAAGCAATTATTGTAACTTTAATAGCATGAGAGCACCAACCGATCGCGAAAAAGAAAGCTTCAGGAAATGGAGAGATAATCCCACTCCCATGTGGAAATTCATCCTTATTTATGGTTCATTAATGTGGGGCACTATTGCAGGTTCAATTGCCTACTTCATTACTATGTCGATGAATGGAGCGGCATTCGACTTAGCTCAATACATTACCCGAGTAGTCGTGTTTATGGTAGCAGGCTTGTTGTTTGGCTATTTTATGTATCGCGGAAAGGTCAAGCGATTTGAGCAGATCAAGGATCAGCTTTAAATCGAATTAACCCTTCTCCTTCTTTCGTCAATCTGATCTGATAGACTTTTCTGTTAGTCCATAAAGTTGGTAAGGACTCATGTATCTTAGGGACTTCGTTCTCGTTTAACTCGTGTGATGCATGTATCAAAACTTCTGCTGACGAGTATTTTCTTTCTGTATTCGACAGGCCTCATTGCCCAATCAGAGTTTGTTCCTGGCAGAATTATTGACAGGATCAGTTGCAAAAAGGACTCTTTACATACCTATAGTCTCTACCTGCCCAGCACATACGATCCCGCTGAAAAATGGCCGGTGCTCTTCATTTATCATGCGAGCGGACTAGGGAAACAATCCGTCCAGACTTTTCAGGAAGCAGCGGAACGGTTCGGCTATATAGTGGTTGGATCCTACAATTTCCGAAATGGCTCTATGCTTCAGGCGGTTGAAGCAGCTACTATTCTATTTGAAGAAATACCACAACGATTTTCAGTGGACGAAAACAGGTACTTTACTTCCGGACTGTCAGGTGGTGCTCGAATGGCCAGTTCAATGGCTATCAATATGCCAAACGTAATTGGCGTAATTGCTTCGGCTGCCGGATTCAATAGTGCAATTCCACCAGCTAGTGGTCATGACTATATGTACGTGAGTGTAATGGGACGTGAGGACTTCAATTATGCAGAGTTGATCCAAACTCACGACAAGCTCGACCGCCTTGAAATACCAAATCGCATGATCAGTTTTGATGGAAGACACCACTGGCCTCCATCGGACCAATTGGTTGAAGCCATGGCCTGGCTGGAAATCTTCTCCATGAAAAAGGAATTGAAAGTTCCTCAGCTCGACTTTATCCAATCTTTCAAAGATGGCGTCATTGCGAGAGCAAAAGAACAAGTTCTGAACGAAGAATTGGTAGAAGCAAAGTTACTTTGCAACAGAGCATCGAATGTACTACAAGGGCTTACTGAGATTGAGGAAATCCATGAACTTGTTCAAGAAATTGATAAAATCAAAGGTTTAAAGAAACAGGTGAAATCGAGGAGTCGGCTATTCCAATCCGAACTTGCAGATCAGCAATTGATTTTGAAGGAATTGAGCAAACCATCAACCGATTCCGGTGAGCTCTCCTCAGAATGGTGGAAGACTTCTTTATCTCAGTGGCTTAGAACTTCGAGGAATGGGCGGTCTGAAAAAGACCGACACAGGGCCCAGCGCTTACTCAATTTCACTGCTATTTATGCGCTGCCCTACGGGGGTAATCATTTGAGACAGAGACAGCTTGACAAGGCAATTCACTATTATCAAATTGTACATTGGTCGCATCCTGATTTGCCTGACCTGACCTACTTGATGGCGAAACTCTATGCCTTGAATGGTCAGCGACAGAATGCCATTGAGTATTTTAAGAAGGCAATGGACTTAGGGTATCCCGAAGAATTTGACGACAAGGAAGCCGTATTTAGCAGGCTCAAGGACACCTCAGAATTTCAATCTCTTTTGGGTTCAATGTGGAAAGGGTTGATTTAGCTCGCGCTAATGGTCATGGAAAATTCACCTATTTTTTATGACCTTTAACTAAAAGATGATCCTCAGGTCCAATCTCCAAACCAATGTTTAACTTCCTTCACAAGCTTAGAAAAAAAGAAATGAAGAGCAGCAAGTATCTAAAGTACGCTATTGGAGAAATTGTATTGGTAGTTGTAGGAATCCTTATCGCCCTAAGCATCAATAATTGGAATCAGGGCAGACTTGAGCGTATTGAAGAAAAGAAGCTATTACAGAGCCTTAAAATCGACTTTGAGGAAACCCGAAATTATTTCAAGCGACTCAATACAAGGAGGAATGAATCACTTTTTGTTTTCAATGAGCTGTTCCGAATCGGTAAAGAGGGTGATTTTTCAAATGAAAACTACATCGATTCATTATTGGCCAAGACACTGTTCACACCTACTTACAATGGGAAAACGAGCTCTATTTCCATCATAGTGAATTCAGGTAAAATGAACCTGCTCAGAAACGAAGGATTGAAAACCATGCTCCTTGCCTGGCCTCAGCAGGTAGAAGACATGACTGAAGGAGAACAAGATGGCAAACAGATTACTCTTGGTGAATGGATCCCTTTTGCCCAAAGTTATACATCTGTGAATGATTGGTTTAAGAATTTTGGCTTTGAAGGATTACCGGCAGAGCATCGAACCTCCAGGGTCAAAAAGGATTATAGGGGCCTATTCAACGACAGGAAATTTGAAAATACAATTACCAAGATGGAATTGCTTTACACTGCCGGTAAGCTTGAAACTCAACGACTCATTGAGAAAACTGATGAGATTATAGTGATGATCGATAGCGACCTAAAATAGCTTTAGCTACTAAAGAATACCCCAAGTCTATCCGCAGCTTTTACTTCCATTTTCACGTATTGTGATCGACCGACCTTAACCGGATGATCAAAGTTTTTAACAAAATGCGCCATAACTCCACCAAAAATGGGAACTGGAGCAGTTATATGCCCTATGTTATCGGTGAGATCATTTTGGTGGTGGCCGGTATTCTTATCGCACTCAGTATCAACAACTGGAATGCCAACCGTAAGATTCGGAACCTGGAGCTAAAGCTTCTTGCGGAACTCAAAGATGATATCGACCAAAATCGCAGTGATTTTGACTTCAATATTGAACTCCGAGATCAGGCCATTATATCAATAAATACAATCATTAAGGCCATCGAACAAGACTTACCGTACTCCGACTCGCTGGATTTTCATTTTGGAAATATGTGTAACCTAAGCACCATGACGCTGAACACTTCTTCCTTTGAAGCAATCAAATCGGCCGGTCTGACCTTTATCAGCGATGATGATCTCAGAATGTCCATCACCAATTTTTATGAAGTCTCGATTAACTATTTGGAAAAGCTTGAGAAGGAATATGAAGCCGGACAACTGACTCCTCGTTGGACCGATTATCTGCTCAGTAATTTTCATGACACCGACCTTGGGGAAACCTCCACTCCAAATGATTATGGCAAAGTCATGAATGATCCCTTTTTCAAGGAACTCCTGCACATGTCACTATATATACAGGAGATGATCAAGGATAACTACGAGGCAATGGACTATCAAGCCAGCACAATCTATAGCCTGATCGATCTAGAGTTGAATCCGGATTAAGGAATTTCCAGGATTAGTCAACGCTTGTGACTCTATGAATTAGTTGTATTTACGCCTTATAATCATTATTTATATACAAATAATGATATAAAAATGAAACGACTTATTCCCCTCCTCCTTATTGTAACCTTTGCCTACGGATGTTCACTTTCGAAGGGAGTGAATAAAATGTTGAGAAAAACGCGTACCGAATTAGACTCAACTGTAAACAGCGCTACCAGAACAGCTGTGGCCGGAGTGACTTCCCAACTGGAAGAAGACAGCACCAAAATCCGGGGAATTCTAGGCCGAATTACCGGGCAATTGAAGGACACCATAGAGATGACCGTTGTGACTGCTCGTGAAGAGCTCTTAGGCGAAAAAATGGACAGCTTACTTGATGTGAAAATCAAAACTGTCGGGACCTCTGTACGCAAAGAGACAGCCGCACTGACTGGTCAGTTGAAGACGGATATCGATCAAATCATTGAATCAACTATTAACCAAATAACTTCTCCGAAATCAATCGCAAAGTTGGAGAACTTAAGGGACTCATTGCTGGGTAAAGATCTTGGGGTACTAGTAGATTCTTTGGTTCAGGGAGCCGTGAAAACAGCAATGGCTCAGTTGTCTGAGAGTTATGAATCAGATCTAAAACCGTTGATTTCCGAAACATTGAACGAAGTAAAACAAGATGCTGGAGAGGTTACAGAAGACGTATCGGCATCGGTGAAAAACATATTGATCATAGGAGGTGTCATTGCTCTTATACTCATCATAGTCGCTGGTTATTTCTACATTAAAGGCAGGAGGAATAAGAAAACAGTTCAAGTACTCACCAATGCTATTGACCGAATACCGGTTAGAAGTCATTATGATGAACTGATAGGAAGAATCAAGACCGATATCTCTCAAAAAGGCTTGGGAAAACACCTGGATCAAATCCTTAAGAACCAGAACTTATACCAGCAAACTGAATGGAAAGACAAGAACAAACGGTTGCTTCAATTATTTGTCGATTCCATTCAAAAATCGGAAAGTCATAGTTCTGCGAATGATCTTATTGAGACCATTAAGTCCAAGGCAAAAACGACTGGAATTCATAATGATTTGAAACAAGTAATGGCTATCGAGCACTAAGCAAAGTCATTCATTGCGAAGTACCTGAGCAGGATTCGACCTGGCAAGTTGAGCCAAATTGACATAGGAAAATATAAATGCCAAGGCTATGCTTAATCCTGCCGCAAGAATTGGAATAAACCAGTTGAACTCTATGCGATAGGCAAACTGGCTTAACCACCTTTCTGCTGAAAAGTAGATCAATGGAATAGCCAGAACATTACCAAGCAAAACTAATTTGGCAAAGTCTCTGAACACCAATCCGATAATTGAGTTGTTGCTTGAACCCAGAACCTTCCTGACACAGACTTCTTTTTTCCTCTTATCGGCCATAAAGTAAGACAGCGCCAGTATTCCCAACAACGCGATAAAAATGGTAAGGAAGCTAAACATGTTGAATAGGCTCGAGAACTTATCTTCAGCACTGTTGTTTTTGCTGATTATCTCATCGATCAACTGATAGTTGAAGGGCGATTTCGGAAATAGTTTGCGGTGCTCCTCCCGTGCAAAAGCAACGAGTTCATTTCTATAGCTTTCCTCCACCTTGACAACCACCTTCGAAAGCTCCCAGTGATTGTTTCTGAATACAGTAGGTTTTATACCCTCTCGTGCTGATTGGGTTAGGAAATTTTCTATCACTCCAACTATTGTCAATGTATCCCCACTGCTTGGAAAAACGATCTGTTTATTCACCGCATTCTCAGGACTCTCGAAATCATACAAATCCATCGCTTCACGGTTGATCACGAGATTTTGACTATCCAATTCATACTGAAAATGTCGCCCGGCCAGGAGATTGGTTTCGAACAGTTGCAAATAATCCGGACCCACAATTTGCATTTCCACTATTCTGGCACCTGCCTCACCATAGGTATTTCCCATGACATCGGACCCCGTAGAGTAGGCTGTACCCTGACCCACAACTTCTGAGGCATAGGCAGCACCGTCTACTCCTGGCTGACCGGCTAGTATATTCTTCAAAAGCCTCATCTTTCGTCTGTGCTCCCTTTCGCCCAAATCATACAAATACGTATCGATCGCAAGAACATCTTCCTTATTCACTCCCATATCCAGTTGGGACATATGTTTTATTTGCTGTTGAATCACCAATGTCCCTCCCACCAAGACGGCCGATGCCATGAATTGAAAGATTACTAATGCTTTTCTCAGACCTCCGGAGGCACTTCGATTATCTTGTTTTGCCAAGGCTCTTAATGGAGAAATTCTCGAAATCAGTATGGCCGGATATAAGCCGCATATAACGCTTGTTGCTAACCAAATCCCGACCAACATCATTCCATCATTGAAGGAAATGAAGCTATCCATTGGGGTGTTCAGACCAATCTCCCGGCTTATAAAAGGTCTTAAAACAAATAGAATCGATAAGGCCGATAGGACAGCGAAGAGGCCATATAAAATAGATTGTCGGATAACACTCAGAAACAAATTGGTTTGTGAAGCACCTAGCGTTTTTCGAATGCCGACCGCCTTCAAATGATCGGCCACCCTTGCTGTATAAAGATTAACATAGTTGATCCAGGCAATGATCAATACCAGGATACCAATGATCACTAGCGTATTCACTACCTGGGCATCCCCATTCTGATCAATCTCACGATATAAACTTGATTTCAGATGAATATCCGTTAACGGTTGAAGTCCGAAGGAAATCAGGTCCTTACCAGGCCGGTCCGGAATATACTTCTCAATGAGACGAGGAAATTTTGCAATCAATTGTTCAGGTCGGACACTTGGTATCAATTTGACATAGGCCGGGTATTGCTGCCACCGCCAATTCTCTTCTATCGTAGCCTTGTCAACGTTGGGTATAGCATAAAGAGAAGTCCATGATAGGAACACGTCTGTGGTCATATGAGTCGGCTTCGAATCGTCAAAGACAGCAGTTACCTCAAAGAAATATCGACCGTCCCGCGTTTGCATTTCTACTCGCTCACCAATTGGATCATTGTCTCCAAACAACGCATCAGCTTTAGACTTTGAAATGGCCAATGTATGTTGATTTGTCAAGGAGCGTTTTGGATCACCTTTCAATACTTCAAATGAAAAAAACTCAAATACATTCGGGTCTGCATAATTGATAAACTCCGATTCAATTGATCTGTCTTCCCAGACAATTAGCCCTTTTAATCCCCAAACTGGTACCACACGACAAGTCGATTCTACTTCCTCGAATTCGCGTCCGATGGCAGGACCTAAGGCGGGGAAGGAAGCGGCACTTACATAAGGATCCTGGCCTGGTCGCTCACGAGCATAGGTCACCCGATAGATCCTATCAGCATCCTCATGAAACTCGTCATAGCTCCATTCATATTGCGCATACTGAAGGATGAACATAAACACCGAAATGCCAATGGCAAGGCCAAGTATATTTAAGAAATTGAGAAAGGCACGTTGTCTGCCCTTGACTTGATTAAGTCCTCGGAGTAGTTTTTTCATTATTGAGTTTTGACGTAATTAAGCATTCAGACTGACCCAATATGTGAGTCTCACATCATTTGATCATTGATTTTAATTAATTCGTCTGCATAAATTAAAGCTCAAAAAAACTCCTTGAGAACTAGTTGGAGTTAAAATTTGTAAATTTCATCCATGATTGTCGATATCTATCAGCATTTAATGGAAACCCCGACCTACAACAAGTTGGTGGGTGAGGATTTTTGCCTGATCGAATATAAATGCCCAATAGAAGTTGAACAATTTAAGCTCTGGACTGAATCTCATTTTATTTCCTTTGTTCTTAGTGGGAAAAAGGATTGGACCGCTATCGAAAAGACTTACGAAACCCATGCCGGAGATGCACTATTCATCAGGAAGGGAGTATATAATACCAAGCAGTATTTCGAGGAAGATTATTGCGTAATGCTCTTTTTTGTGAATGACGATTTCATTCGAAATTTCATGAAAGAGACAGATGGACTTCAAAAAGCCCCTACTTCTACACCAGAAAGACAAATCTTTGAAATTGACGTGAATGACAGTCTTCAATCAACGTTTATGTCGGTATTCAACTATATGATCCAGGGAGGAGAAGTTCCTAAGGAGCTCGTGATGATCAAGCTAAAGGAACTGCTGTACAACCTACTTCTGGACCCTAAGAATAAAGAGATAATCGAATTCTTCAGATCGGTGCAATCCATGGAGAAGACCAGTCTTGATGAAGTGATGCGAAAAAATTTCCATTGTGAACTCAGCATGGAAGAATTTGCAAGACTGAGTGGTCGTAGCCTTTCTACTTTCAAACGAGATTTCAAAAAAATCTATAATGATACACCACAACGATGGTTGATGAACAAACGACTGGAATACGCGCGCACCCTACTGCTTACCTCAGACCTGAACAGCAATGAGGTTTGTTTTGAGTCCGGATTCACCAATGCCTCTCATTTCAACCGAGCCTTCAAAGAAAAATATGGTTTGCCTCCCAGTCAATTCCGAAAAGCTGAATTGGAGGCAGGTTGACATTTTTCAGCATGAACCCGCTAAGTCAAAAATGGAAGTATTACATCGATTTCGACAGAAGTAGCTTAAGTTCAGACAAAAGCACGATTAGCGGTGCATCCTATTAGAGGATACATCGTTAGTTGTAAACATGAAATTTTTAAGAAACTTCCTCCTCTTAGGAGCAACTTTTTTTGTAGCCTGCTCACTAACAACATCCGAAAACAATATGGCTCCGCCCCTTGTAGACGGTCATATTGAAGAATATGCAAAGTTAGGTGTTGAGCCAATTTTGCTTGACCCGGATGTACATCTTTATTTCTATCAAGATGATCACTACGTGTGGATTGCCTATGACTACAATGAGGGCAGTTGGGGAACTTTGGATATGGAGATCGAATCACCAAACCTTGACGGACCCTTGAATCTTCATATATCAGCGCAAATCGGGGAATGGCCCATCAACAACCCCGAACTGGCTCCGGATGGCCCTGAAAGTGACCGATGGTGGAACGCAAGAGGTTGGTATGCCAACGAGGTGTGGGCCAACGGAATGGACCGTTCAGGTGACGAACCTCGCTATAAATTCAAAAATGCGGGCGCCCGTGAACTCCAATTAAGCAAAGCGAGGTTTGGAAAAGGGGAATGGAAGATTAAAATGAGGATTAACGCAGTGGTGGACAAAGAAGGAAATCGATCCGCTATCAACTTTCCCAATGACGGATCGACCTATTCATTGACGGCAGGCTAAGGCATCTGGCCCTTGTCTATTTGCCCATGGTTTTATTGATCCAATCAATAAAGGAAGATACTCTGGTATAGTACTCGTCAACATTATATCTGCCTTCTGGTCGGCCCATGCCCTTGCCATCTTGATGTGAGCTGACTCCCAAAATAAAAGCCTGATCACCATCAAACCATAAGGCGGGACCTCCACTGTCTCCGGGACCGCTGATGCCTTCCAGAGGTAGCGCATTTCCACTGTCTGGGCTGTCAAAAGTGAAGCAAATGAAGCCATCGGCTCGTGTACCTTCAATCTTATTCTCGGCAGCACGCATTTTTCTATCCTTGTTGATCTCTCCTTCCGCCATGCCTTTATCTCCGGTTCCTGCCCATCCTGTTCCGGCAAAAACGATCGTTTTTCCAACTTCGTCCTTTTTGGTATAGAGTTTCGCTAATTCTACTCCTGGTACACCTTTTTCCAATTCCAACAGAGCAATGTCGTTGGCTATACTTCGGTTCATATCAAAATCAGGATGAGGGATATTATTCTTGATTTTATACTTCACTCCATTCACGGTGACATCATCTCCTATTTGAGGAACGGTGGCCACATGAGCAGCGGTAATGATCCAGTTAGATCTTATGAACGTGCCACAACCAGCATTGAGGCGAATGACTGATCCGGCATGTTTTTCAGCGAGTTCCAGATATTTTGATTCGTCCACATCATGACGCATCACGATATCCGGTGTAAGACCGAAGAGTAAAGAAGCAATGAACAAAAGTTTGATTGACAGATTCATGATTTTAAGCTTTTGACTAAGACAAACTAAGTAAGTAGTTACATAACTAACAACTAAATCCTTCGTTTTAACTGTTTTTAACAAAAGAAACCCTCCTTCCCAGAAGCATGGTTTTAGGGTTCAACAATACTTGTTAGAATTCGTAAATGGAACTTATGAATTCAACATCTCCAACATTTGATACAAGGGCTCCTCAACATGTCATTTTGATTGGAGAGATGTTGCTTTTGAGGGTTCAAGACAATTGTTTAAGTTCAACATCCACTCCTCACAAAAAGGTCAAAATTGAACCTCGACTAATAAGAATACTAACTCAACTAGCTGCAAGGCCATTTGAAACGGTAAGCCGGGAAGAGTTAATCAACGCCTATTCCACTAATTTTAGCTCTACTTCAGACGAATCCCTGACGCTAGGCATTTCCAGATTAAGAAAGGTGTTAAGAGAAGAACTTGGAGTCTCTGATTTAATTCAAACCGTCCCCAAGGTTGGATACAGATTAATGTCCACTGCTGATTCTCTCAAGGAGTCTGATCAGCCACCCCACCGTCACAACAAACGGCAAGTCTTTTACTTAGCTGCGGTAGTTATAGGTATCTTGTCATTTGTAAGTTCGTTTTTCATATCGCCTAATAAACAGGGCGTTAGTTTACAAAATCTAACCATACAAAAGATCACCTCTGTCGAGACCTCCTACCCTAGTTGGTCTCCTAGCGGCAAGGTCCTTGCCGTACAATCGAATAGAATGGATAATAACTCCGAAATCTACTTGATGTCAGACCAAGGTGAATTCCTGAAACGACTCACTTTCAATTCTGTGGCCGATGAACATCCAAGCATCTCGCCTAATGGTACTAGTATTATTTATACTTCCGAAAAAGATGGCAACAAGGAGATTTATTGGATGAAAATTGATGGAAGCGCACAAAAAAATCTTACCGTTCACAGCGCCAATGACTTCATGCCGAGATGGTCTCCGGACGGACAATCCATTCTATTTGATTCGGATCGTTCGGGCACATTAGACGTGTACCAGTTGCATTTGGCTTCGGGGGAAATCTCAAGATTGATCAATGACTATGGAGATGAAAAGTATGCCTCATGGTCACCAGATGGTAACAAGGTTCTGTTCGTCAGACTACTTTCTTCGACCGATCAGAAGCTGGCACAGATCTTTTTGATTGATCTTCTCCAAAAAAAGGAAATTGCTTTAACAGATGGAAGCAACTATGATTCCTGGCCATCATGGTCAGGAGACGGTAAGAGCATCTTCTTCGCCAGTAATAGAGGAAACGATACGACTTTTCAACTCTATCACTTAGATCTTGAAAATGGCAAAACTCAAAAGATCACATCAGGAGAAAAGGACAACTCGAGTTTTACCAAGCCATTTGCTGCATTAGATAGGTCGTCACGCTTAGCCTGTACTAGAACAAAGGACGGGAATGTTGAAGTCTTTATATTGACTGATCCCATTCAGTCAGAAAGCTTTGCTACATTCAATTCGGAAAAGGTACAAGGTAAGGTACTCGCAAGTTTCTGAAGTTTCCAATAATTTTCTAAATATACAGGTTTCTATAGGTGTAATGCCGTTCCTTCGAAGGCTTGTAAACCAATATAAAGCCTATGTTGAGACGATCAAGATCGCTGATCACTTACACAATTGTTATTGTCGCCATCTTTCTTTCTGGGTACCTACTCTTCCGGAAAAGTATGGAAATAGGTCAACAAAGTAGTATCAACGATCATCTTCCGTTGACCTATCGTGTAGTTACGGATTGGACAGTTGCTCATGCGACATCGGTTCCCCCATTGGCTGCAGCGCTCAAAAATTCTTTTTCCGAGGTTACCAGGGCAGCACGCCTCAGGAAAGGCGAAAAAGTGCTCTTAAAAATCAACGATCAACAGTTATTCACTAAGAAATTCTTTTATACGGACCCTGATTTTGTTGACATTATTGAGCGAAAATCGCTCTTTGGCAATGCCGAGAAAGCCCTGCAATCACCTGGGAATATAGTCCTTGTAGCTTCTTTTGCTCAGGAAATCCTGAATACCCAATCAACCATTGGCCAATCAATTAACATTGACGGTTCTGAATATAGGGTCAAAGCCATCATAGAGGATGATGAAAACAGTCATTTAGACTTCGACTTCCTGCTGTCAATGGAAAGTTTTGAGGTACCTTCTTACGGTTCATTGGATAATTGGGGCTGGATCACATTTTACACTTATGTCAAATTGGATTCTCAAAAAAGCAGGGAAAAAATTGACAGTGTGCTTGAAAAGGTCCTTGCCACTCAAGGTAATGAGCGTGTAGCTGCAGCTTTCGATATGCGCCTCCAAAGCGCCTTGGAAATCTATCAGGAAGGACGCTTTTCCGAAGATGGGGCAGTGATTTTTCAGGGAGTTTTCGACCTGGCAAAAAAACACCAAAGACAGAATCTTGTTTTTTTCATTGTTGCTCTTCTCACCTTGTTCATAGTTCATCTAAAAGGTTTTTATTTCCGGTATGCAGTATTACTTGGAGCTATCGCGTTATTCGGCCTGTCCCTAAAACAATATTTCGATGCCAGTCACAATTATCAAACTGAAGTTAGTGTATTGGGGTTTGACACTGAAAACTTCATCATCGAGTTTGATCATGATCAGTTACAAGCCGGTTATGCAAGTTTCAAGGAAGAACTTCTAAGAACATCAGTTATTGAAAACTTAGGGGGTAGCAATCACATCATGGAAGGCATCTTTGGAACCTATCGAATTTTCGAAGTAGAGAATGGGAAACAGAGCATAACTGGTCAAAATATGAAGTTTTATCCTGTTCATGACGACTTTTTTGAAACAATGAGCATTCCTTTTGTGGCTGGAATGGACTTCCGGGAAACGGAACTGTCGGTCGATTCTCTGAGGCCATTGATACTGAATGAATCAGCGGCTCGACTATTGGGGAAAAATAGAGACCCACTCGGTAAGCACTTCTTTATTGCCGGGCAAGGGGGAATCTATGGACGGGTAGTGGGCATAGTCCCTGACTTCAAGTTTGATAAGTATGATGTCCCCGTGGAGCCTCTGGTTTGCTTTTTCAGGGACAACGCCTTCAACTTTGTTGCCTTCAAACCAGGTAAGGGGGAGGAACTTCAGGCTTACAAAAGAATAAAATCTGCATGGGAGAAGCATTATCCGAGTACGGAATTAGATATACGCATCCATAATGACCGTGACGATTATATTCTGAGAGAACAAAAAATAAAACTCCAAGAGTCTCAAAAGCATGTACTGGCAACAGGTATCCTGTTGCTACTTGTTCTTTCGAGCCTCATGCTTCATCCAAAAAAACAAAACTCATGAAAAGAATAATGTGTCTATTGACACTCTTAATGTTAGTCGGAACGCAGGCCCAGACACAATGGAAATTGGACACTCTGATCAAAATTACCAATATCGAAACCTCCTATCCGAGTTGGTCAAGTGATGGACGTCAATTGGTTTTTCAATCCAACCGGAATGACGATGATTCGGAAATATACGTCTCATCTGATGATGGCAAAGCCATTCGAAGGCTGACTTTCAACCCGGGCCTGGATGAGTATCCTGTTTTCTCCCCTGACAACGAAAAAATCGCTTTTGCATCTGTCAGGAACAACCATCAAGATATTTACCTAATGGACATTAATGGAAAAAACCAACTGAATCTGACTGAAGGAAAAGGGAAGAACATCCATCCACAGTTCTCTCCTGATGGACAGTATTTATTGTTTAACTCTGACAGAACAGGTGATTACGACCTTTATACCATACACCTTGCTACCAGGAGCATCCGGAGGCTAACTACCTCCGAAAGGCCTGACACTTATGCCCACTGGTCTCCGGACGGAAAAAAGATCGTGTTCGTGCGCTGGGTAGAAATAGAAGGTAATAGGAGTTCAGGTGACCTGTTTGTATTGGATATCGATTCCGGTAAAGAAGAGCGCTTGACCTACAACACAGCTTTTGATGGATGGCCTACCTGGTCGGCCGATGGAGAGCATATACTTTTTGCCTCTAACCGACATAATGGCAAAGATTTTCAAATTCACATAATCGACTTGAACGGTTCAGAAATCACCAAAATCACCTATGGTGAACAAGAGAACGCCAGTTATACCAAACCTGTAGCAGCAAAGGATGGATCCGGTCGTATTGTTTGTACACGTACAAAGGATGGAAATGTCGAGATCATGATTTTCACCTTAACGAATTAGCTAGTTCATTGCAATTATCGTGTAGCCCAAAGTGTCATCAGTTTATCACAAAAGTGAAAAATTCGGCAACCTAATTCCCATTCATTCAGTTGAGTAAGGAATAGTAAAAACTCACATGTTCGGACCAGACCAGATTAGTGACGGAGGCCCGTGGTATGCCGAAACCCACATTACTAACAATTTAATAGTAGAACCCTGGAATGCTTTTTCCTCGTTGGTCATAGCGGCACCAGCCGTTTATTTCCTTTGGAAAATCAGAAAACAGCCGCTGCAATATGGCTTTCTGCTTTGGTGCATTCCCATCTTGTTTCTGAATGGCATTGGCAGTACACTTTTTCACGGCTTGAGATCTTCAAGGGTTTTTCTCGTCATGGACTACATGCCGGCTCTGCTCCTGACCCTTTCTATTACTGCTTATCTCTGGATCAAAATTTTACCCAAATGGTGGATGGGTATTCTGGTAATGGTGGGCGTCTTCCTGGCTCGGTTCGGAATCTTTGCAGTGTTCTCAGGTCAATTCGCCATCAATATGTCCTATGCGATTGGTGGAATTGCATTTCTCCTGCCTGTGGTCTTAATACTGAAAAGGACCGGAGGTGACCATATTGTCCAAATTTTGCTTGCCATAGTCTGCTTCATATTGGCCATTTACTTTCGAGGAGCCGACAAGGATTTCACTCATATTGTTCCTTTCGGCACGCATTTTCTATGGCATATATTCACTGGAATTGGAGCCTTCTTACTGGCAGATTATCTCTACTTTATCAGGACCCGAGAATTGGCAAGCCAAAAGACATATACGGTAGCCCGATCTTCATAAATCCAGAATTTGTCGGTCGCCTAACAGACTTTCTTTTGCGAGGGTAATTAATTAGCTTACGTAACACGAGACTTTTTAATTGACCTCCTATGAAAGACCCTGTAAAGGTTGCTCTATTTTCTGAGCTTCAGGACAAAGTTCCGGCTCATGCTCTTGTTTCATCTACCGATCTTGTAGTGATCCGTTATGATGAAAATGTGTCCGTTCTTTACGGAAGATGCCTTCATCGAGGTGCACTACTTGCCGATGGCCATGTGGATGGCCATAACCTGATTTGCGGATTGCATAATTGGGATTATCGCATTGATACGGGCGTAAGCGAATACAACAACAGTGAGTTTCTGCATAAGTTTCCTTCGCAAATCAGTGGCGATGAGGTCCTCATCGATCGGCAAGATGTACTCGACTATGAAGTTGATCATCCAGCCCCATTTAACAGGGACCGATATCTCGGTATTTATGATGACACTCATCCCGAAAGCACCGAACCCTATACCCGCTATATTCAGGAGCTGGCTAGAAATGGATTAAAGAATTGGGGACATCATGGCCCTACGGAGGCCATGGGTGTTGATCGCAATGCGTTACCAAAATGGGAAGATATTCAGTTTCTACCTGCTCAACTTTCCAGGAGGCCGCTACTCGATCATGAAGAGGTGGAAACCAAGACTGTAATCGGACCAAACGCCAATAAACCTCTGGAGTTAGATATTCCGATTTTTGTTTCAGACATGTCATTTGGCGCACTGTCAAGAGAAGCGAAAATCTCACTTTCGAAAGGGGCAGAAATGGCAGGAACAGGAATATGTTCAGGGGAAGGTGGAATGCTACCCGATGAGCAGGCCAATAACTCCAGGTATTTCTATGAACTGGCCTCAGCCCAATTCGGTTTTTCCTGGGACAAGCTGGCAAATGTTCAAGCTTTTCATTTCAAAGGAGGTCAGGGAGCTAAAACAGGAACAGGCGGACATTTGCCCGGACATAAGGTTTCCAAGGAAATTGCAGAAGTTCGAGGGTTGAATGAGGGTGAATCGGCTATCTCTCCTGCCACTTTCCCCGATTTCCATGGCGTACGGGATTTTAAGGACTTCACTGCAAAGGTCAGAGAAGTCACGGGAGGAATTCCCGTAGGATTCAAGATATCAGCTGCAAGATTGGAAGAAGACATCGACTTCGCATTAGAAGTGGGTGTTGATTATATCATTCTTGATGGACGTGGTGGTGGAACAGGAGCCGCACCAATTGTACTCAGGGATAACATTAATGTGCCTACCATCCCAGCCTTGGCAAGAGCCAGAAAGCATTTGGACGATCGTGGAGCCAAAGGAATAAGTCTTGTGATTACCGGAGGACTGCGCGTTGCAGAGGATTTTGCAAAAGCGATGATGATGGGTGCAGATGCCATCGCAGTGTCCAATTCGGCTCTTCAAGCCATAGGCTGCTTGGGAATGAGAGCCTGTAACACCAACAACTGCCCCGTGGGTATCGCCACTCAAAAGGAAAACCTAAGACAGCGCCTTCAGATTCAGGCTTCAGCCAAACAGCTGTTCAATTTCTTTTCGGCCACTACGGATTTGATGAAGGTAATTGCTCGGTCTTGCGGACATGACAATTTCACAAAGTTTGAAAGGTCAGATTTGAGCACATTTAATTGGGATATGCATAAGCTGACCGGAATTCCTTATGCAGGAGTTAATCCTTGACATGGCAGTACAGGTTGTTTCTATAGCATTAATTCTAGCGGGTCTCTACCTCCTGATTGGAATAATATTCTACTTCCCGTTTATGAAAACCGGAGTGCACCTCATCGATGATGGTGTCAAAAAAGCACCACGCTTCTTCAAGGTGCTTATCTTTCCAGGGATTGTGGCTTTATGGCCGATTTTGTTGAAGAAGTGGAATAGAGCCAAGTCATGAATATTCAACTAAGAAAGCGTCATAAACGAATTTGGTTGGGCTTATTCATTCCATTTGCTCTCATTTTGGTATTGGGGATGAATGCAATCCCTAAGAATTCAATCGAGGATATACCCATCAATTACTGCCCATTGGGTATTACCAATTGCCTTGCAACCCATGATGATGAAAAGGCGCTATTCGAATTTCACTATGAAAACCAGGACAGTGTGGCCAAAGTGGTCGTTGCCTTTGAAAATCCACTAAAATCTGCCTTCACGCTGGTGTATTTGAGTGAAGAAGAAAACCCTACGGATCAATCCATCCTGCTAGGCGAAATCAACGAAATGGACATCTATCCATTTTTCATTCCGTGGTCAAGAATACCGGGAAAAGGCTACCTGGTTATTTATGACCAACTCAAAAAGAGAGTCCTGCATTCAGAACCCTTAAATAGTATTCGGCCATGAGTGTGGACTATGCCCCCATATTATGGAACCGTCAAAAGAAGATCTATGATACGATCTTGGTAGTGTTTGTATTGGTCTATCTCGTTGGTTTTATTGGTATTACATCCACCTATCAACCTGAGATTACGGCCGAGACCTTAATCATAAGAGCAACTGCAACCCTAGCCCTATTGCTCTTGCATATCATTCTTTCAATTGGTCCATTAGCACGATTAAATACCAAATTCCTCCCTTTGCTTTATAATCGTAGACACTTAGGGGTTACCATGTTCCTGGTTGCCTTGGTCCATGGGGTGTTTAGTATTCTTCAATTCAGTTCATTAGGAAACAAAGTGGCTTTGGTAGCACTGTTCACTTCTAACACCAATTATCTATCATTCACTCAATTCCCTTTTCAGGTACTCGGCTTTTTTGCTTTGATCATCTTCTTTTTGATGGCTGCAACCAGTCACGACTTTTGGTTGAAAAACCTCACTCCTAAGGTGTGGAAAACATTACATATGATGGTATACTTAGCTTATGCCCTGATCATCATGCATGTAGTACTAGGCGCTATACAGTTGGAAAATTCACCTATCCTTATCGGCCTTTTGGCGGTTGGTTTTCTACTAATTGCCTCCTTACATATTACTTCGTCACTGAGGTCCACCAGAGCCGTAGATGAAATTACCACTCAAGAATTCGCCTATGCCTGTGATCTGGATGACATTGCTGATGACAGCGCTAAAATCATAACGCTTAACGGAGAGAACATCGCCATCTTCAAGTATGAGGGCAAGCTATCGGCCATCAACAACGTATGCAAGCACCAGAACGGCCCGTTGGGGGAAGGCAAAGTGATTGATGGATGTGTAACCTGTCCATGGCATGGCTATCAGTATGAGCCTCATAACGGCTCCTCTCCTCCTCCATTCACTGAAAAAGTAAGCACCTATGACCTGAAGTTAGAAGGGGATAGAGTAATGGTCAGTCCAAAGCCTCATCCTGAAGGAACGGAAAGACCTCCAATAATAATACCTAAAACTGAAGGTAATGAATAGGAAAAAGGAATTCTATATCGGATACCTGCCAAATGCCCCTAAGGGCATTGCCAAGTTTTCGAGGCAGATTGTTGTATTGCTTTTCCTGATCGCGGTAGCTGTGGCGTTCACAATTGGTTCTTCCCAGCGGTTCATCTCTAACGGAACCTACGAGTATGGTGAATTAACTGAAGTGGAAGGTATTTTATATGAAAGTCCACAACCCTTTTTAAAAGTTCATGCCGGAAAAGACATTCATGGACACGATGTATTCAAGAATATCCTATTGATCAATTATGGAAAATTTGGAGCACTAGAATCAATTCAGAAGATCAAGGCTAAGATTGGCCGACCTTTGAATGAAGTCAAGGTGAAACTGCGAGGCACCTTAATCTATCACAATGGTGTCACTTTGCTAGAGTTAACCGAAAAAGAAAAGGCCTATCTGGACTCAGAAGACCTCGATGCCGATTACATGTATTATCCTGTAAAAGTCGGACGAGGGTTTGCCCAATTGGAGGGCGAAATCGTAGACCCAAAATGTTATTTCGGTTCGATGAAACCCGGACAAGGCAAACCACATCGGTCTTGTGCTGGTTTATGTATAGCCGGAGGTATTCCGCCAATGTTCGTGACACAAAATGAGTTGGATCAAGCGGATTACTACTTGATCATGGGTGAAAATGGAGAGCAGATTAATAGTGAAGTACTTCCTTATGTTGCAGATCCGGCTTCGTTATCAGGACGCATAGAAACACATGATGAATGGAATGTAATCTATATTAATCCTTCAGAAATTAAACGACTTGACTGATGGACAATTGGATCATACCACTCACCTTGCTTCCGAGAATCGGCATGATGATCATGTCGACTTCAAACTTATCTACCGCCATCAGCGATGAAATCAATGCGTTGCTCCACGAAAAAGAGTGCAATACCCAACTGGTACAGGTCAAAATCTCTCAAATGTCGTTGCTAAATATCGCAATGGTGTGCTTGTATATAAGCACCTCGGTTTTTGCAATTGCTGGACTAGTTGGCGGCATCTCTGACCTTCAGAATATCATGATTGATCTGACTTATCATCATATTCTTGTAATCATCGGAATAGCCACTTTGGTACTGGCCACGATCTTACTAATGATATTCTCAGTCCGTTCAGTTAAAATCAAACGAAATCAATATTTGAAAAGCATATCCAAATCATAAGTCATGGGAAAAAGTATGAAATGGTACAAAGTGTTAGATGATGCTTCTGAACTTCCAGAAGGTCGTGTCATGTCGGTTACGGCTGGACATCAAGGCATTTGTCTGACCCATTTTGAAGGTCAGTATTCTGCATTGGATAACCGCTGTCCGCATCAGGGAGGACCATTAGGTGAAGGAAGCATTGAAAATGGACTCCTGCGTTGTCCTTGGCACGGGTGGGATTATCATCCATGTACGGGCAAAGCTCCCGGATATGACGATGGGGTAGACACTTTTCTGACCAAAGTGGAAGATGGTGCTGTATTCGTTGGTTTGGAGGAAGAGGCTCCTCATCAAACAACCATTTCGGATGTGATGGTAGAAACCATGACTAATTGGGGAGTAAATAAAGTATTTGGAATGGTTGGCCATTCCAACCTGGGCTTTGCCGATGCCATGCGAAGAGCTGAAGAAGCCGGTAAGCTCAACTTCTATGGCATTCGCCATGAAGGTGCAGCCGCGTTCGCGGCTTCTGCCTATGGCAAGCTTACCGGCAAGCCCGCGGCTTGTTTCTCCATTGCGGGGCCTGGTGCCACTAATCTTTTTACAGGGCTATGGGACGCAAAAGTAGATCGCGCACCTATTCTCGCTCTGACAGGTCAAGTAGCTACTCAGGTAGTAGGAACAGGCAATTTCCAGGAAGTGGATTTGGTGAGAGCTTTTAGCACAGTGGCCGAATTCAATCATCGCGTTCAGAACAATTCCAAACACTCAGAATTGATGTCTTTGGCTGTCAAGCATGCCATTTTAAGGAGAGATGTATCACACCTTACCTTCCCTGACGAAGTCCAGGAATTACCAGCCCCTGCCAATTCCAAGTCTCAAACACCGGAAGGAAGGATCACCCCCATCCAAATTGCACCTCCAAAAGAAAGCCTGGACAAGGCTATTGACATGCTCAAGGAATCAAAAAGACCGGTCATTATCGTTGGGCACGGAGCCCGATTCAATATGGATGCTATTATTGCCTTTGCAGAAAGCATCAACGCACCCGTGATGACCACATTCAAGGGCAAAGGACAAATTCCGGATAATCATCCATTAGGCTGTGGGGTACTTGGAAGAAGTGGAACTCCAATTGCCTCCTGGTTTATGAATGAGGCCGATCTACTCTGTGTCTTTGGTGCCTCATTTTCAAATCATACAGGCATTACTGATCATAAACCTACAATTCAGGTTGACTTTGACCCACTTGCATTGAGCAAGTTCCATAAAATCGATGCGGCCGTCTGGGGAGAAATATCCGTGACCGTTGATCTATTCAAACAGGCATTATCTGACAAATCAAATTCTGTAGATCAAAGGCCTGAAGTGGCGAAACGATGGGCCATCTGGAAATCGGAGAAAGCCAAACGTATGCTTGATGACCACGGTCAGGGTGTAAGTTCTATTGCCATATTTGAAGCCATGAACAAACTAGCCCCGGAAGACGCTGTGATGTGTGTTGATGTCGGGAACAACGCCTATTCTTTCGGGCGATATTTCGAAAGTCGAAGTCATACGTTCCTAATGTCCGGTTATCTGGGCTCAATAGGGTTCGCCTTTCCAGCGGCTATGGGAGCCTGGGCAGCTGTTGGTGATTCAAGACCGGTAATTGCCGTGGCCGGAGATGGAGGATTCTGTCAATACCTTGCAGAAATGACAACCGCTGTCAAGTACAACATGCCGATTAAGCTAATTCTTTTAAACAATTCGGAGCTTGGTAAGATATCTAAAGAACAGCGAGCTGGTGAGTTTGATGTTTGGGCAACTGATCTTTCAAACCCTAACTTTGCAGATTATGCGAACAGCTGCGGAGCTCTGGGAATTCGGGTAGAGAAAAAAGAGGACCTGGAAGATGCCATGAAGCAAGTACTGGATCATAAAGGTCCGGCAATGCTTGAGGTGATCGCGGATGTGAGCCTTATCTAAATTAACATATGGCCGACACCGAGAAGAGAAATTTTGATGTATTACAGGATGCTGTAATCAATAAATCACTTGCATTTTCCCGTAAGGAACGAGAGAAATATGGCCTTCGGGGACTACTGCCCTATTCTGTTGGGTCACAAGAGCTTCAACTCACACGACTATTGGAAAACCTTCGTAGAAAGGAATCAGATATCGAAAGGTATGTTCTGCTTTCCGCATTGCAGGACCGCAATGAACGTCTATATTATCGGGCAGTTATTGATAACATTGAGCAACTCATGCCCATCATCTACACGCCAACAGTTGGACAGGCGTGCAAAGAGTTTTCTCAGATTTTCCGGGAATCCAAGGGATTCTACATCACTCCGGATGACAAGGGTGAAATTCGAAAAATCCTTGACAATTGGCCAAAAAAAGACATTCGCTGTATTGTAGTCACAGATGGAGAACGGATTCTGGGGCTAGGTGATTTAGGGGCAAACGGAATGGGTATACCCATCGGAAAGCTTGCCCTCTACTCCGCATGTGCTGGCATTCGTCCGGATCAATGCCTACCCGTAATGCTTGACGTGGGAACAAATAATGAAGAAATTCTTAACGATATTCTATACCTTGGATATCCACATAAACGGCTCACAGGAGATGCCTACTTTGAATTGGTCGATGAATTTGTAATGGCTGTTCAGGAAAAGTATCCAAAAGCACTTATCCAATTTGAAGATTTTCTTACCCCAAATGCGTATGGACTTCTTAACAAGTACCGTGACAAAGTGCTCTGCTTCAATGATGATATACAAGGCACCGCGGCAGTAACACTTGCAGGGGTCTATGCTTCGACCAAAATCACAGGTATTCCATTCAAGGACCTCAAAATCATGTTCCTTGGTGCTGGATCGGCAGCAACAGGCATTGCAGATCTAATGGTAGCGGCCTTCGAGCAATCCGGTCTAACGGAAACAGAGGCCTTGCAAAGACTATGGTTTGTAGATGTGAACGGGTTGGTGGTTTCTGGTCGGGATGATTTGATGGAACATAACCTCCCCTATGCCCATGACTATGAGCATTGTGGGTTTATGGAAGCAATTGAAAGCATCCAGCCGCATGTGCTAATTGGTGCGACTGGATTTGGCGGGGCCTTTACCCGTGAAGTCATTGAGAAAATGACTGAAATCAATGATAGGCCTGTGATTTTTGCATTGTCAAACCCTACCTCAAGAGCTGAATGTACTGCACGACAGGCTTACTCCTGGAGTAATGGGCAGGCAATTTTTGCAAGTGGAAGTCCATTCAGAAAAGTCAACTACGGAGGTAGAACCTACAGACCGGGGCAGGGCAATAATGCCTATATCTTTCCTGGAATTGGACTTGGAGCAATCATGTCGGAGGCTAAGAAAATTCCTGAGGAATGCTTCCTGACTGCTGCTCATACGCTTGCCGATCAGGTTAGTGATAGTGACATTAATGAGGGAGCGCTATATCCTCCTTTGCCCAACATACGTGAAATCTCGTTGAATATAGCCGCTGCAGTGGCCGAAACTATCTATGATCATGACCTTGCCAGAACCGACCGACCGGACGACATTCGTCAGGTAATTGACAATTACATGTTCGACCCGACCTACTGAAGTCATTTTGGGAACATTACAACCGTCCAATCGGTTTTCAACAAAATAATTAAGAAATGAAAGCTATTTGGAATGGCGAAGTAATCGCTGAAAGCAATGAAACGGTAGTTGTGGAAGGTAATCACTATTTCCCTCATGACTCCATAAAAAAAGAGTACTACAAAGAGAGCAACACGCATACTACATGTCCCTGGAAAGGTGTCGCTAGTTATTATACGGTTGAAGTGAACGGTAGTGAAAACACGGATGCGGCATGGTATTACCCTGAAACTTCAGAGTTGGCCAAAGGAATCAAAAATTATGTCGCCTTTTGGAGAGGTGTCCAAGTTGAGGAGTGATGGGTATTTTTAAGAAAAATAAATCAATACCAACTCCGGAAGGTGTCTGCCCGAATTGTTGGGGAAGACAAGAATATGGAGGCAAGGCGATTGACTTGATGGAAGACAAGCAGATCGATGTAAACAATAACTCAAGTCGACATGCCTTTATTCAAGACTTTGTGGTAAACCATGTGAGTGGAATCCAGTTAAAGAAGCATAGTCAGGGATATGTATGTGCAACCTGCCAGACCAATTACGATAAAGACCTGAAAGAAATCAGTAGATAATGAACAATTTCGACTGGAAGCCTCTTAGTCTAGATCCTAAATCTCTGGCCCCTGCAATTAACATGATTCACAGAGGAGTGCAGTTCATCTCCATGGTGGGTAAATACTATGTTGAAAATCAGGCAGATGACAGTCATACTAATATGGAATGGCTCTCAGAGCATGAAGTCCTGGCAGGCAATTGGGCCAATAGTCCAAAAGGCAAGTTTCGATTTGCCATGAGACCAAAAGATTTAAGATTGATCATGTTTGATGAGGAGATGAGTGAAATAGACCACTACCCTCTCCATGGTCAGGTCTTATCACAAATTCTGGATTGGGTCAAAGTTCGATTACATCAACTTGAAGTGGATGGTGAGCAATTAAAACTGGATTTACATTATGATATTCCTCATCATCCGACAGATGATGGAGCTCCTTTTGAATACAATGACCCTGAGTTATTTGCAGAAATGGCCAACCATCGAGCCAATAGTGATATCATTTTGAAGGCATTTGCAGCACAAGACAAAACTGCTTCTCCAGTTCGTACCTGGCCTCATCATTTCGATAATGGAGCCTATATTCCCATGGTATTTGATGATCAAGGCAATGCCATCAAATCATACAGCATAGGCTTCGCAATTCATGATGAAGCCATTGACGAGCCGTACTACTATATCACTACATGGTCAGCAACTGGCGATAACTTCTACGAGAAATTAACTCCCCTTCCATTTGGGGAATGGCTGACAACTCCATTTAACGGAGCGATCTTAAGAGCTTCAGAATTTGTTAATCAGCCCACCCCACATGATCAGGCACGAGTGTTATGTGGGTTTTTGGTAGCTGGAATAGCCGCATCCAAGAAAATTATTGGAGTTTAGAAGTCCATTTTATCGTAAGTCAATCGTCCTCTAATTGAGAATCTAATTCTTAATTCTCAATTTGTAATTCGTAATTTCAAAATCATGGCTTACAACGAACTCCTTGAAGACCGCATCGATCACATATTAAAAGATAAAGGGATAGTCTATCAATCTAAGAAAATGATGGGTGGACTATGCTATATGGTGGATGATAAAATGTGCGTTGGTATTGTGAAAGATGAAATCATGGCACGCATCAACCCTGATCTCTACGAAGAGGCATTGAACAAGCCAGGCTGTAAGGAAATGAACTTTACCGGGCGAGCGATGAAAGGCTTCGTTTTTGTAGAAGGTGAAGGCATCGATACCGATGAAGGACTGGAATATTGGGTTCAACTTTGTCTTGACTTCAACCCGTTGGCGAAATCCAGCAAAAAGAAAAAGTAGCTCCAACCTCTCTAATTAAATATTTTGATCACCTACGACAAAAATCGTAGGTTTTTCTTGTTTCTTAAAATCGCACTCTATTTCTTTGCTACGATACTAATCGTAGATTAACTAAGAAACATGTCAATATCTCCAACAAATAGTGAACTAGAAATCCTGACAGTCTTATGGGATCTTGGCGACTCGACCGCTCGTGAAGTACATAATGAGCTGGTAAAGATCAAGAACACCGGTTACACCACTACACTGAAGATCATTCAAAATATGTATGAGAAAGATCTTTTAACCCGAGAACCCAAGGGCCAGACTCACATATACAGCCCGGCAGTTGCAAAAGAGCAAATACAGAAAGAAATGCTGGGTGGATTTGTGAACAAAGTCTTCAGCGGATCATCCACCAATTTGATCCTTCATGCTTTAGGTAATCAAAAGCCAAACAAAGAAGAACTGGATGAAATTAGGGCTATGTTAGACAAGTTGGAAAACAAGGATCAGGAACAATGAGCGGTGTACAGGAAATATTGTCCTGGACATTGATCCACTCTTTCTGGATAGGGTCAGCCATTTGGATTCTCACCGGCTTGATCACGACTTTGACTTCACAATCAAGTGCCAAAAGAATCATCAAAATTGGTGGGCTTATCTTATTTCTTCTGAGCATTATCTTAGTCCTTTTCCAACAAATTCCTACTCAACCAGAAGTCTATAGTTTTTGGTCTTTGGGGCTGGAGCCAACCGTCTTCAATCTTGAACTGAATTTTGTGGACAAACTCAAGCTCGCCATCACCCACAATAGTCGATGGATAAGCTGGATTTGGCTTTTGGGAGCCTTATTTGGAGTACTTAGATATCTTGTCAACAAAAATCGGGTGAACCTCTATAGATCAAAGGCAATCCCTTGTACGGATCTATCGGTCATTACTAGAATAGATGTCCTGTCTAAGGGCTTAGGTATTAGGCGAAGAATAAAGTTACTGGTTAGTCCTTTGGTCAACTCCCCCATGACAACGGGTGTAATGAAGCCCATCATTTATTTCCCTGCTGGCCTTATCTCAGGATTTAATTCGCAAGAATTGGATACTATTCTTCTACATGAGTTGGCTCATATTCGAAGAAACGACTACCTGGTAAATACCATTCTGGTCCTTCTCGAAACCACCTTCTTCTTTAATCCTTTCGTGATTTTGATGGTCAGGAATCTGCGAAAAGAAATGGAGTATACCTGCGATGATGAAGTACTGAAACTGAACAACAATCTGTCTTACGCTAAAACATTGATCAAACTTCAGGAGATCAATCTTTCAAATCAGGTTGCCCTCGCAGCCAAAAACAATTCGGAATTTAAAAACAGAATAGAACGTATGATTACTCAAAACAACAACTCAGTCAGTCACAAGATTGGCTTCGCGGCTTTACTTTTCTTAACTATCATGGTGAGCTCTGCATTTGTAAATTATTCAAACAATGAGTTGAAAACTCACGAAATTGCCCCTGTACAGCAGGCCAGACAAGACACGTTATGGCTCAAAGACAGGAAGGAACTGGAAGTTCTCGTCAAAGATAAGGGTGTTGAAAATTTAAAAGGAAAAGTGCTCATGGTCGATCGAGAGCCAATAAAATTCATCATCGGTAGGCAAAACGCACTGGAAAAATCAGATAAAATGATGGCCGAAATCAGAAGCGAATTGATCAAGGATGGGATTCTCAATGAAGACAAACAAAAGGTAACATTGATGTTTCAATATTCGGATCTGCTGAACGGTAAGACCACTCTCGGAAACAAGTATGAAAAGTATAAGGCCATTTTCAAACGATACTTTCCTGTGTACGATAGCTTCGCAACAACACGAGTTTTCAGGTACAATGATGATAACTAGGAAAGACAGATGCTAGTTGATCACTCTCCTGGTCTGAGAGTGAAGACCCTCAACAATTTATGCTGAGGGTTATTTTTTGCTTTTTATACAAGATGAAAGTTACATTCTCCGTTTTTAGATAAATCAACTCCAAAACAACATGAAACTCCTCACCTCAACCATAATCTCGTTTCTGTTTTTACTGCCTGCTTCCATCGACCTGATTTCAATCAAATCAGTCGAAAACAGTCTTGTCAAAGTTCAGGAAGACCTGTACGTTAACAAATTTGAAACTACTAATTCTGAATACAGAAGCTTTTTGAAATGGGCAGAAGAAAAGGAAATGGCAAATCTGATCAAAGATTCTAAAGTCCACCATGAGGGTTGGAGTGAATTAGGTCTCATGCCGGTCAACAGCCAATATTATTACAAACATCAAGCCTTCGACAATTACCCTGTGGTCAATATTACTTATGAAGGTGCTTTGAATTATTGCAATTGGCTCACAGATCAATACAATAGCTCTAGAAAGAGAAAATTTAAGGAGGTCCGTTTTCGATTGCCTACTAAAGAAGAGTGGGTAAGCATAGCGTCTGGAGGTAGACAAATTGTCGCTTTTCCATGGGGATCACCCTACTTAAAAAATTCCAAAGGAAGGTACCTTGCCAACTTTCTCCGAATTGGAGAAGGCAGGGTGAAGATCGATATTAAGGATCGATCGAAAATCGAATATCATATACCCGAAGATCTAAAACCTGTGGCACTTACCGTCCCTGTTGATCAATATCCTCAAGGCCCCTACGGACTACATAGCCTCAGCGGAAATGTTGCTGAAATGGTGGCCGAAAAAGGTTCTACTAAAGGTGGTAGCTTTGGAAGCTCAGGATACTATCTCAGAATCAATGCGGAAGATCAATTCGAAGGTTTTGAATATTCACCCTATATCGGCTTCCGTTATGTAATGGAAGTGATAGAGAAGTAAAAGCCCCCCAGAATTGAACTTCCTAATGATCAGACAGATGTTTTGTGGGATTTGCTGATGCAATCCTCAAAGTATGAGTGCCTATACTCAAAAGTGTGATGGTCAATGCTACGAGCGTGGCAAAACCGAATACTTGCCAATTTAGCGATATAGAATAGGCAAATCCCTGAAGCCAATTACTCATGACCATCCGGCTAAGTGGTAATGCAATCAGGACCGAGATCACGAATATTTGCATGAACTGGGTACCCACTTTTGCCATTATACTACCTCTGCTGGCCCCTAGTACTTTTCGAATACTTATCTCTCTGGCATGTCGTTCAGCAACAAATGATATCAGCCCTACCAGGCCCAAAACACCTAAAAACACACCAATAATGGCAAAACTGACCAAGACCTTCATAAACCTTTTCTCATCTCCATATAATTGGGCGAAGGATTGATCAACAAATGAAAAGTCAAAGGGCTGTTCCGAAAACTCTTTCCAAACGTCATCAAGATCATCAATTGCACTTGATATATTGGAAGCGTCTAAACGCAAAATCAAATTATCAGGACTTACTCTTGCCCCGGGTAGTATTAGCATATAGGCAGCGGGTGCTACCTCGCTGTGCAAAGAATTGTAGTTAAAATCTTCAACCACTCCTGCAACAAACAAAGCATTCCCACCAATATTAACCTTTCTTCCCTCCAGGTCAGTCCAACCTGTAAGCTTAAATGCCGACTCATTTAATAAACACGCGGAACTGGAATCTGAAGCCAGATCTTTGGAAATGTTCCTACCGAGTACCAAATCAGTTTCTAATGTCTGAAGGTAGTCGTAATCAATCGCGACCACATTGATGCCTTCACTTTGCTCATCGGGTTTCCCTTCCCAATCAAAACCCCAGGTGTTATTCATTGCACTCGGTAACGCCTCTCCTGAGGCTGTAATCGAAGTCACACCTGAAACTCTGGACATTCGATCCTTAATTAAAACCAATCGTTCTTGAAGATTCCGATCATCTACCGGAATATTGATCAATTGGTCCGAGTTAAACCCTTTATCATGACTATTGAAGTAATTCATCTGATTCAAGACAATAATCGTACAGGAAATCAAAAACGTAGCAATCGCAAACTGCACCAATACCTGAATCCTCCGGATCCATCCCCGATTAACCCCGGCAGTGCCTTGACTATTTCTTAATACCTCAATGGGTCGAAACCTGTTCATCACAATAGCCGGATAGAAACCGGATAAGAGCAATATGATAAGATAAACGCCAGCCATCACCATCAAAATCGATGGCCTAAACAGATCAGCGTTGAACATCTCTTTTTGAACCACAGCATTGAACTGAGGCAAAACAGTCACTACAATGCCAATGGCCAAAATGTAAGCGATACTCAATTGCAAGGCGCACTCTACATAAAACTGACGAATGACATGTCTTCGATTTGCACCGAACACCTTCCTCATCCCAACTTCCTTTCCTCTTCTGGTAGACTTTGCCGTAGTGAGATTAATGTAATTGATGGATGCAGCAAAAAGTATCAGAACAGCCACAAAGCCAAAAAGGAGTATGTTATTCTTGTCCCCCTTGGCAATCCGACCTTCCACGTTGTTCGATTCCAGTCGAACTTCAGTTAGTGGCTGAAAAATGATATCACTAAACTCAGAGGAACCTTCACCCCTGTATTTTTCGAAGAATGCAGGAACTTTCTTCTCAAGAGTACCCGGATCGGTGCCTTTTGGAAGTCTGACGTAGGCCTGCATCCAGTTAAGTCCCCAGATACTATTAAACCTGCCGTACATTTCGTCAGTAGTGGACATCGAACCGAGAAAATCAAATTGTAGGTGCGAATTTCTCGGCACGTCTTCCAGAACACCCGTTATCTTCATGGTGAACTCTTTATTCCCGTCATACACCTTTAGTGGCAGAAGTTCTCCTACCACATCCAAACGATTAAAGTACCGAAGCGCTTTTGACTTGGTCAGTACAATTGAATTTGGCTCATCCAACATTGTTGCCCTGTCCCCAGCCAGTACTTCAAAACTGAAGAACTCTGTGAATCCAGCATCTGTCCAATAGAATCCGTTTTCCAGGAAATTCTCTCCTTCTTTTTTCATCAACACATTATCCTGTCCTAGCCTGACGTGTTGTTCAATTTCAGGAAACGCAAGTTCCATATTTGCTTTCCAGGGTGATGGTGTGGCATCACCCAACCTGCCTGAACTCGGATTGTGATTTACAAGTCGGTATATCTGGTCATGGCCATCGTGAAATCGATCAAAGCTTAGTTCATCCAAAATGAATAATGAGATAAGCATGACGCTAACTAATCCTATGGCCAGCCCCAAAGTATTTAAGGTGGAATAGGCAAGGTTCCTTCTATACTGCCTGATTGCCATCTTCAGATAACTGAAGAATAACCTGTTGTTTCTTTTTTCCATTTCATCTATGTTTTTGACCCTGAATAATCTAAGGTACGCGACCACATCAATTGGATACATCAACCGGGCTCTGAACCTCCCCGATTTCAGTACTCTGCGCTTATGCCATTCATGCAAATCGCCCTGAACCTCCTCTAAGTAGTGCTTAGAGCAATACCATTCCAGAAAGCGATCGGCCCACCGAGGTGGTTTGTAGTCACTCATTTAAATCTTATTTGTCAAACTAATAATTAAAATTTGTAGTCAGGCATCATATCCCACATGCGATTCCTCATTTCTTTTGCCTGGTTAAGAACGTCAAATCCAGCTGCTGTGATCCGATATAGTCGCTTTCTTCTTCCCCCACGATCTTTCGTTGTTCCGCCCATGTATGATTCTACAAAACCCTTCTTTTCGAGTCGATAGAGGGCTGTATGTACTGTTGAAAGTGTTACAGATCGATCAGTCTGCCTTTCGATCTCGTCTCCTATAGTGACACTATAAGCACTATTGATCAAAAGGGCGCAAGTGAGTAATACCAATTCTTCAAATTCTCCGAGGTGAGTTCCTTTCATTTCACTCTTATTTGTCAAAGTAATATACTTATGAATTTGGAATTAGTTACAACATTCCAAAAATTTAACTCTTGATTAACAGTTTAGAATCAATGCGGATCGACATCGGTGACCATTACCTTTTCCCATATGTCAGAGTGGGTAGACAATAAGTCCAGGTGTATTTGGTCCTGCTGATAGGCATCATGACCTGCAAGGTCTTTGAAGTGCACGATCACTGCCAGGTCATAGCTTTTTTCTACTATTGGACGATCTGTAGAGGCGGGTTTACCGTAGAACAATCCTCTTACAGATTCTATTTGTCTCAACTTCTCGGTATCTGCATAAAAGGCATCTATTTCCTCCTGAGTGGTGCTTTCCTTAAACCAAAAATAGACAGAGTGAATAAACGGATTTTCCAGTGACTCCTTCTCTTCCGGATGAACATTGTATTGCTTTGAATCTTGATGCCCGCCACATGACGCTAGGATCAAAGTCAAAACAAGGGCACCGAGGAGTTTCAGATTATTCAGTCCCGCAGTCTTCATAGCCTTTATTTTTTATTTGGGAATCGCATTCGATAGTCGACCTTGACAATTCCTTTGGAAATATTAACCAGTTTAGATCTTAACATCTGCTTTTTCAGCCCTTTCAGATAATCTGTAAATAGCACGCCATCCAAATGATCATATTCATGCTGAATCACTCGTGCCGTCACATCATCAAACTCCTCCTCATGCTGATTCCATTGCTCATCGAAGTAGCGGATGGTTAGCTTTTCCGGTCGCTCTACATCTGCTCTAATATCCGGAATACTCAGACAACCTTCCTCAAAAATCCAGTCATTACCGTATTCATCCAGAATTTCCGGATTAATAAAAGCGCGTTTCACGCCTTCAAAGTTTTCATCTCCCATTTGGGTAGAGTCAATCACAAAAATTCGATGGGACTTGCCAATTTGAGGAGCTGCCAGTCCAACACCATTTGCCTTGTACATGGTCTCGAACATACTCTCCACCAATTCAGTCAAATCCTCTGAACCTTCAGGAAAATCTTTGGCTTCTTTTCTCAATACGGGGTCACCGTAGGCAACAATCGGGTAAATCATAACTCTATCTGCTCTCCAGGTAGGATTGGAGAATGATGGTCGCACTGATCTTGTCAATGTTTCCCTTCTCTCTTCGATCCTTCTTTTTTGATCCACCAGCAATCATGGCATCAAGCGCCATTTTGGACGTGAATCTTTCGTCATGCAAATAAACGGGTTTTTCAGGAAAGTTCTTTTTCAAGAGGTTATGAAATTGTTCCACCAGAGGTGTTGCATTAGTGGCAGTGTTGTCCAGTTTCTTTGGCATACCCAGAACTAACTCTTCAATCCCCTCTGACCTGTCATAATCTTTCAAGAATTGTATCACATCCTTGGAGTGTACGGTATCCAAGGGTGAGGCAATAATCTGAAGGGGGTCGGTCACTGCCAGCCCTACTCTTTTGGAACCATAATCAATGGCCAGAATCCTGCCCATTAATTTAATTTGATCAATTCGTGGAATTTCAACTTAACCATACGCTCCAATTGAATGGCCTTGGGGAACAGAATTGTATCTTCAATCCTGGCATGGGTCTTTAGGTCTTTTTCTAGTCTAGCCATCTCCTCAAAAAGCACTTTAATGTGCAGATCGGCCTCATCACAATAGTTGTAACCGTTGGTAATCTTATTCAGCCCATCCATTTCATTCTCATGTTCCCCATGATCTATGGCAAACTCTTGTATGGAGTTTCTTTCCATGGAATAATAGATAGAAGAAGCGGGTATATCACCAGACAAAAATCTCGAGAGTCGTTGGATGTAGTGAAAAAGAATATCTTCCTCTTCGTAGATATGCTCAATAAAATCCTCAACAAAAAGTGGAAAAACGGATTTTAAATCTCCAGCAAGTCCGGAATATTTTAGACTTACACTTTCTAAACCATCAATCAACTGACCAATGTAGGGAAGTCGTTTTTTGACAAAAAGATAATGGGTATGTTTAAGATACTCAATGACCAAATCAACCGGATAGGCCATCAGACGCAAATCCTGGTTATTTTCCTGTTCTTCACTGGATTCTAGCGCATTCAACACTGTAGTCAGGTTCAACCCATTCTCTTTGCAAACTTGAGTCAATGTTTTTTCTTCGTAGTCATAGAATTTTACTCCGAAGTAAAATAACACTGAAGCTCTCACAAAATCTTCTGCCACTAAGTCGGTGATAGTTCGCTGCTCTAGTCCTTCCATCTCACAATTTGAATAAGCTAAAATAACAAGATTTCAAGCTTGAATCCCAGTCTGTTGTGGTGATTTTTTGCGAAAACCGGTGAACTTGATTTTCGTAAACCATATCCTGGAACTTCGACTGCCGTTGTTTTTCCAAAAAGACTAAATTTACCTGTCATTTAGAACAAGAAGGAACGTGAGCGAGATCAACAACTCAAAATTCAGTATAAGATTACCACTCTTTATTTCGGGTGCCATTGTGGTGGGCATCCTGATCGGGGCACAATTTGGAGAGCCTAAAGGAGATTCAAAGTATTTGGCGTCCATCCAGAAGTTCAAGCAACTGATGGATTATATAGAAAATGATTATGTCGACTCAGTGGACACTGAACAGCTCCTGGAAGAGTCCATTTCCCAGATGCTGGATAAACTTGATCCACACACTGTATATATTTCAGCACGCGACCAGCAATTGGCGGCCTCTCAACTCAGAGCCAGCTTTGACGGAATTGGAGTAGAATTCAATCTTCTCAGAGACACCATCTATGTGGTACGTGAACTACCAGGAGGCCCTTCCGAAAAAGCAGGGATAATCGGAGGTGATCGCATTATAACAGTGGACGGCAAAACCATCGCGGGTATTGGACTTAACAATCGTAAGATCTTCGATATGTTGCGAGGGCCCAGGGGATCAGAAGTTACCGTGGGCGTTCAGCGACCCGGACATGACGAATTACTGGAATTTACCCTCAAGCGCGGAGCCATTCCACAATATTCAATTGATGCCAACTACATGGTGGACGATGAAACCGGATACATTAAAGTCAATCGATTTGCTGAAAACACATATAGCGAATTCAGGAATGCCCTCGAAGAACTGGTTGACAGCGGGATGAAAAAATTGATTCTTGATCTCCAAAACAACACAGGGGGATTTATGAGTGCTGCGATCAATATGTCAGATGAGCTTCTATCTGGCAAAGCACTTATTGTTTCTCAAAAAGGACAAGGTAGTAAATACGATAGTGAGGCAAGAGCCGGAAGAAAGGGAATTTTTGAAGAAGGGCCTGTTGTTGTTTTGATCAACGAAAACAGTGCTTCCGCCTCTGAAATTGTGGCCGGTGCTCTACAGGATAATGACCGTGCGTTGATCGTAGGAAGAAGGTCTTTTGGTAAAGGATTGGTTCAGCTTCCTTTTGATCTGAATGATGGTTCGGAATTAAGAATGACTATCGCACGGTATTATACTCCAAGCGGTCGGTCCATTCAAAAACCTTATGACGATGGAGAGTCGAACTACAATTCCGACTATTATAATCGATATACCTCGGGGGAATTATTCAGTGAGGACAGCGTACATTTCGATGAAAGCCTTGCCTACCAGACCACCACCGGAAGAACAGTTTATGGGGGTGGAGGAATCATGCCGGATTACTTTGTGGCACTCGATACCGCAGGCAATAGCCGATATATCAACCGTCTTGTAGGAAGCAATGCTATGGCTGAGTTTAGCTTTAAATTCAGAGACAATGCAAGTGACGACATCAAGAATATGGGTGCAGATAATTTTGCAAAGAACTTTCAGATCACCGATAAAATGCTTCGCGAGGTCACGGCAATTGGAGAAAGAAATGGTGTTCCATTTTATCGAAAGGAATACAACAAATACAAAGAATTACTCAGGTTACTGGTCAAGGCTCAAGTGACTCGTACCTTATTCAGGGACGATGATATTTTCTATAAAATTTTCAATGAAACCAATGAGGTTTATTTGGAAGCCATAAGACTTCTAAATAACTCTGAACTTTTAAGTAAAACGAATGGCGTATTACTACAAACTAGGTGAGATACCTCCCAAAAGGCATATTCAGTTCCGTCAGCCGGATGGATCACTCTACAAGGAAGAGCTGGTAAGCTCCAAAGGGTTTTCTGGAATCTACTCCAACCTTTATCACATTTATCCTCCAACTGAAATAAAAGAACTTAAGGAGCCAGTGCCTTTTGGACATAAAATAGCAGAGGACTATGCCCTCAAACAAACCCATCTGAATACTTCCAAAATTGGGTTTACAGGCAACGACTTTCTCGAGGGAAGAAAGATGCTTTTCACCAATTCCGATGTCACATTCGGTTTGCTTCATGCCGAAAAGCTGGAGATGGACTACTTCTATAAAAATGCAGAAGCTGACGAAGTGCTTTACCTTCATGATGGCAATGGGTATCTCCATTCTCAGTTTGGCAGTATTAGAATTAAATCGGGTGACTATGTAGTGATACCTCGAACTACCATTTACAAGGTGGAATGGGACAATGAACCTGCCAGGATATTGGTGATCGAATCCAATGCCCCGGTAGAAACTGTCAAACGATATAGAAATGAACTCGGCCAATTACTGGAGCATTCTCCTTATTGCGAGCGCGACATGCGTCCGCCAGAAAAACTGGTAACCGAAAGAGAAAAAGGTGATTACCTGGTCAAAATAAAGAAACAAGGATACCTCCACCAGTATATTTATGGTCATAGCCCCTTCGATATCGTAGGTTGGGATGGCTTTTTATTTCCTTATGCGATGTCAATTCATGATTTTGAGCCAATAACCGGTCGGATTCACCAGCCACCGCCAGTCCATCAAACATTCCAGGCTTATGGTTATGTGATCTGCTCGTTTGTACCGCGATTGTTCGATTATCACCCCTTAGCGATTCCTGCACCTTACAACCATAGCAATATTGACTCTGATGAGGTTCTCTATTATGTTGAGGGCAATTTCATGAGCCGAAAGGGAATTGATCGAGGTTCTTTCACCTTGCATCCCGGAGGACTTCCCCATGGGCCGCACCCGGGAACAGTGGAAAAAAGTATTGGGGCCAAGGAAACAGAAGAGCTGGCAGTGATGATCGACACGTTCAAACCACTTTACCTGACGGAAGAGGCACTTGAGTTTGTAGACACTAACTACCCCATGAGCTGGACTGAATAAATAACGAATGTCATTGCGAGAAATCCTGATGACCATCAGGGCATCGAAGCAATCTCCCCAAATCCAGAGATTGCTTCTTCGCTGTCCGCTCATCGCAATGACACTAAATTGGAAAGACCATGAAATACTTTTTAAGCTTATTCTTTATCATTCTTGTTTCAAGCTGTGGCACTCATCAAAACACCTCCGAGATGACCATGGAAGAAGCCATTCAGCAGATCTACGATGTTGAACAGGAATTCAATGAAATGCTGGCCAAAGAGGGACGCGCGGCCGCCTTCGCCCATTTTGCGGCACCTAATGGCGGAATTCAACGAAGCGGACGAATGATCATTGGTAAAGACTCGATTTATGCATTTTATGCGAGCCGAACGAATACCAATGTAACGCTCACCTGGAAGCCTGATCGTGTAGAGGTTTCCGATGATTTTACGATGGCCTATACCTGGGGAAAAGCCCAATTCAGTGGCACCCGTGATAATGGAGAAGATTATTCAGGTGAAGGGCTTTTCCATACGGTGTGGAAGCGCCAACCGGATGGCACTTGGCGCTACGTCTACGACTAATCCCCTATCGTCACTTCGAAGGAGTGTAGCGACTGAGAAATCTCCTTTTGGCATTGACCTACAGGGGGACTTCTCACTCTGTTCGAAGTGACGTTCCTCCTGTCATCCTGAACTTGCTTACCTGCCTGCCGGCAAAGGCAGGTTTCAGGATCTATAGAGTTCGCAAAACAAAAAATTTCTACTCACCCTGCTTCCCTTTCTTTTTCATAAGGAACTAATGCTGAATTCAAGTGAATTCAGCAACTCACTAAAACAACCTTATGATGAAAAAGATAATCCTGACAATCATTACAATCGTTCTGGGCTCATCAACTTTTGCCCAAACCAATACCTTCCCTACTAGCGGGAACGTGGGCATAGGCACTTTAAGTCCAAATGATATACTTCATATCCATAAAACAGCCGCCAATACTCGACTGCGAGTTGGAAACAACTCGGGGTATGATCAATTACTATATTTCAATGGATCAGCAGACTGGTCAATGGGGATTGATTATTCTAACTCAAATGCCTTTTCAATTGCCTCCACTTCCTCTCTGGACAATAGCCATCGATTAACAATACTTTCAGATGGTAAAGTGGGAATTGGTCGTACCAATCCGAGCTATACGCTGCATGTCGCAGGCGATATCAGGGCTTCCGGAACCCTTTCAGTTGAGAAAAGCGGCAACTACCGGGTTTCATTGAATGGCCAATCAAGCGGATATATTGTGGCAACCAACGATTCTAATCAGGCCAAATTTGTAATCCATACAAATGGCTCATCTTATTTCAATGGAGGCAATGTAGGCATCGGTACTGCTTCACCCGGAGCGAGACTGCATTTGGAAAATACGGCAGGCACCAATAGTGAATGGATAAGACTCACAGAAGGTGCCACTGAATACCGGATTTCCAATGAAGGAGGACGTTTGAAGTTCAGAGAAGGCACCAATGATCGTTTTGTGATTAGAAGTGGGGGTAATATAGGAATCGGCACTACTTCACCAGTTGCAAAATTAGAGGTAAAAGGTGACTTTATTCGACTTCAAGAAAGCGCAGCCGCAAGGACATTGGATATATACCCTGCGGTTTCAGGTCAAAATCACCGGTTTACAAGTACCACCACAAGTGGAGGGTATAATTTTGAGAACAATGCCGGTACACTGATGACCATCTCCAGTACCGGTCAGGTGGGAATTGGCACTACTTCTCCGGGAGAAAAGCTTGAAGTCAATGGCACCATCCGCTCCAAACGGGTAAAAGTTGAAGCCACCGGTTGGCCTGATTATGTATTCTCCAAAAACTATACACTAAACACCCTGGAGGAAGTCGAAGACTTTATCCAGAAAAATCAGCACCTTCCGGAAGTGCCATCAGCCAAGGAAATTGAAGAAAAGGGCCTTGACCTGGGAGCAATGGATGCCACGCTATTGAAGAAGGTCGAAGAACTGACCCTCTATTTGATTGAAGAGCACAAAAGTTCCAAGCTTCAAGCAACAAGTCTCAAGAACCTCAAAGAAGAAAATTCTGAATTGAAGAAAGAGAACCAAGAGCTAAAGGCGTTGTTCCTGGAATTGAGAAAGGAGATCGACCAACTCAAAAAGAAATAACCCCATTTCCCGTCACTTCGAAGGAGTGCAATGACAGAGAAGTCTCCTTTTCTTGCGCAGAATTGGAGACTTCTCTCCCAAATACTCGGGATTGAAGTAACGATTTTGGCCTCATTTTGACGTTTTTGAACCCATTTTTCAAATCTTCCGTATATTTGCACAGCTTGAAAAGAACAGCAACCATAGTATTTGTCGCTTTTTACCTACTTGCCTCCTCAGGAATCCTTGTAGGTCAGCATCTATGTATGGGTCGAGTAAAAGAGGCCGCTCTTTTTGCCAAAGTGGAGAAAAAGTGCGGTATAGGCATGGACATGCACAAGGACATGTCAGACTGCTGCGATGACGAATGGGCGCTGGAAAAAATTGAAGATGATCAACAACAAACGGGACAGTTATCCTCTCCGGAAACAAATTATCATCTTCTTTATGAAGTCCCCTTTAATGAGATTATTGCTTCGATAATTTCTATTGAAGATGAAATTGAGATCAATGATTCGGGACCTCCGGATATTTCCGAACCCGACCTCTACCTGCTCTTCCACAATCTGAAAATACCCGCTGCTTTACAATCCTGAAGTCTCTAGCTGTCATTCCGAAGTAACACCGTTACTGAAGGAATCTGTCTAATTCTTTTAAGAGATTGCTGTGACTCCCTTAGTTCGTCTCGCAACGACAGTCAGAATTAAGACTTCCACCCTATTCAAGGGCAAACTCAATCAGGAATGTAAACGCATAATTAATGATCAATACACTTATTAAGTTCTTTCTGGAAAACCGACTGGTTACTTTCGTGCTGATCCTTCTATTGGTAGGATGGGGACTGGTCACCTCACCATTTGATTGGAACACGGGTTTACCTTCCGACCCTGTTCCGGTCGATGCCATTCCGGATATTGGTGAAAATCAACAAATCATATTCACAGAATGGAGCGGAAGATCTCCTCAGGACATTGAAGATCAGATCACCTATCCGCTGACTTCTTCTTTGCTGGGGATTCCCGGAGTGAAAACGGTGAGAAGCTCTTCAATTTTCGGGTTCTCTTCTATCTATCTGATCTTTGAAGAGGATATCGAATTCTATTGGAGTCGGAGTCGAATTCTTGAAAAGCTCAATTCGTTGCCCAAAGACCTTTTACCTGATGGGGTGCAACCTTCTTTGGGTCCTGATGCCACCGCATTAGGACAAATATTCTGGTATACCATTGAAGGGCGAGATGAAGAAGGTAACCCCACAGGAGGTTGGGATCCCCAGGAAATACGGTCAATTCAGGACTATACAGTGAGGTATGCGTTGGCATCTGCCGATGGTGTTTCGGAAGTAGCCTCTGTAGGCGGATTCGTAAAGGAGTATCAAGTTGATATCGATCCGACAGCTATGGAGGGATATGGCATCACCTTGACGAATGTCATTAAGGCCATCAGAGAGAGTAACCTGGACATTGGTGCGAAGGCACTTGAAATAAACCAAGCAGAATACCTCGTTAGGGGACTGGGCTATATCAAGAGCCTTAAGGACCTGGAAAATGCTCCAGTCAAAACCGTGAATAATACCCCTATAGTAATCAAGGACATTGCACGGGTAAGCTTAGGACCTGCTTCGAGAAGAGGTGCACTAGACAAATCCGGTGCTGAAGCTGTAGGTGGAGTTGTAGTCGCCCGTTACGGATCAAACCCGATTGAAGTCATAGACAATGTCAAGGCTAAAATCGCGCAAATCAGTGATGGCCTTCCTTCAAGATATTTGAATGATGGAACTCTGTCGAAACTTACCATTGTCCCTTTCTACGATCGCACCCAATTGATCAAAGAAACCATTGGTACATTGGAAAAGGCACTGACCTTGGAAATAATCATAACGATTGTAGTAGTTATTGTGATGCTGCTCAATCTAAGGGCTTCCATTTTGATTTCCTCCCTCCTACCTATCGCAGTTTTGATGTGCTTTATCGCCATGAGATACCTGGGTATTGATGCGAACATAGTGGCCTTATCCGGCATTGCGATCGCCATTGGTACGATGGTAGATGTCGGAATAATAATGACTGAGAACATTTCCAGAAAAATCAGTTTAGGTAGAGATCAGAGACTATTGCAGGTAATTTTTGGGGGAGCAAAGGAAGTAGCACCGGCAATAATCACTGCCGTGATGACCACGGTGATCAGCTTTATTCCAGTATTTACCTTGGAAGCCGCAGAGGGAAAGCTATTCAGACCATTGGCCTATACAAAGACCTTCGCTTTGATTGCAGCAATTATTGTGGCCCTATTGATTTTACCCGCGATGGCCTACTGGCTATTTGGTCTTAAGCCTAAATCGAAATGGGTGAAAACCGTTCTAAATGCTGCACTGCTAATTTTCGGGCTATGGATACTAATTCAGGGATACCTTCTGGCCGCTTTTATTCTTGTCGGATTCGGACTAGTCAATCTATTGCATCATTATACCCCGCAATTCTCAGGCATCCTGAAATTTGCTGACCTGGCCATCGCTCTTATTGCTATCACTGTTCTCCTAAGTCGGGAATGGCTCCCTTTGGGAGTTCAGGTAAATGGATTTATGAACTTTCTCTTTGTCGCACTTATCATTGGAATTACACTGAGTATTTTCTGGGTATTCATGAGAAGCTATCCGAAAGTGCTAGGATGGTGTCTGAACAATCGAAAGCTCTTTCTCAGTCTTCCTGCATTGATTGTTCTGTTGGGAACCACGATCTGGTTGGGTTTTGACAGTGTCTTTAGGTTTATACCCAACACATTTGGTGAAAACGTCAGGGCTAACAAGGTTTATTCGAACCTATCACACAGTTTTCCGGGAATAGGAAAGGAATTTATGCCTTCCTTAGGAGAAGGTGCCTTTTTGCTAATGCCCACATCCATGCCTCATTCAGGCATCGATCAGAATAGGCAAGTGCTCAGGTTGCTTGATATGGCTGTGACCGCAATACCAGAGGTGGAATCGGTCGTAGGAAAACTCGGACGAACCGAAAGCGCACTTGACCCGGCCCCGATTTCCATGTATGAGAATGTTATCAACTACAAGAGCGAGTATATAACAGATGAGAATGGAAGGCGATTGCGGTTCAAAATTGAAAACGGAGACTTCGCACGAGATGAGCGAGGTCAACTGATTCCGGATAAAAAAGGAAGCTACTTCCGACAATGGCGGGATGAAATTCAAAGCCCTGATGACATCTGGAATGAGATAGTGAAAGTTACCAAGTTGCCGGGCGTCACTTCTGCTCCAAAACTTCAACCCATTGAAACCAGGTTGGTCATGCTCCAAACCGGCATGCGAGCTCCAATGGGACTAAAAGTGAAAGGCCCCGACCTTCAGACCATTGAGGCCTTTGGATTAAAACTGGAAGAAATTCTAAAGGAAATCCCATCCGTCAAATCAGAGGCGGTCTTTGCTGAGCGAATTGTAGGCAAACCTTATCTGCTTGTGGACTTGAACCGTGATGCGCTGGCTCGTTATGGGCTGAGCATATCAAAAGTTCAGCAATACCTTCAGGTGGCCATAGGTGGAATGCCCTTGACCAAAACAATAGAAGGCAGAGAACGGTATCCCATTAGGGTCAGGTACCCAAGAGAACTACGGGATCGACCTGAATCATTGGAGAACATATTGATTCCGATCTCTGATTCTAGAAACATCCCGCTGGGTGAGGTGGCCAGCATCAAATACACTCAAGGCCCTCAAATGATCAAAAGTGAAGACACTTTCCTGGTGGGCTATGTAATTTTTGATAAGAGAGAAGGGTATTCAGAAATAGACGTAGTTGATTTGGTCGAGTCTCAAATTGAGCAAAAAATAGCCAATGGAGAGTTGACACTACCTGCAGGTATTTCCTATGAATTTGCCGGCAACTATCAGAACCAGGTTAGAGCAGAAGAGCGGCTTAGCTTGGTAATACCCATTGTCCTGGTTGTGATTTTCCTAATCCTCTACTTTCAATTCAAGTCGGTGCCCGTGTCACTAATGGTATTTAGCGGAGTGGCCGTGGCCTTCGGAGGAGGCTTTATCATGCTATGGCTCTACAGTAGATCAGGTTTTATGGACTTTGACATCCTCGGCACCAACATGAGGGACTTATTCCAGGTTTGCCCGGTCAATTTAAGTGTTGCCGTCTGGGTAGGCTTTATTGCCTTGTTTGGAATAGCCACCGATGATGGAGTGCTTATGGCCACTTACCTCGATCAATCCTTCAAGGAAAAGACGCAACTGAGCAAAGAGAGAATCAAAAACCTGGTAATAGAAGCGGGACAAAAGAGGGTGAGACCATGTTTAATGACAACAGCAACGACATTGCTTGCCCTATTGCCAATTCTTACCTCAAAAGGCAGAGGATCGGACGTAATGATACCAATGGCCATTCCAGCATTTGGTGGAATGCTTATCGCTTTGATTACCCTTTTTGTAGTTCCTATACTCTACTCTTACTACAAAGAGGCTCAATTCAAATTATCTAAAGAAACATCAAAATGAGAGGTCTGATCAATTATATAATCGTACTGACATTAGCGGCTTGTACAAATCAGCATACCTCAAATGGCAACTTCACGGTCGAGCATTATGGAATGTTGAGAGAAATTATGATGGAACAAAAAATGCAATCCAGAATTGATTTGTCTACGCTCAAGCAGGTCGAAAATCTTTATGCCTTAGGAGCAATGGACGAATTAAGAGGAGAAATCCTAATTATTGATGGACAGCCGGTCAACAGTCGAGCGAATGATGGTTCACTCACTATCGATACGTCATTCAACTCGGGAGCGGCATTGTTGGTCAAAACCGAGGTCAAAGAGTGGAAAGTCATTGAGGTTGACCTCGATGTCAGTGGCCTTAAGCAGTTAGAGAATAGAATTGCAGCACTGGCTGATCAAAATGAGATCGATGTTGACTTACCATTCCCGTTTCAGATTATCGGCACAGCGAATCGCTTGGAATGGCATGTAATTAATGCTGCTGACGCGACTGAGCGAAATCATGACGCTTACAAAGAGGCAGGATTAAGCGGCACTGAAATACAATCCGAAGTCCAAATTTTGGGATTTTACTCAAATCAACATGAAGGGGTATTCACTCATCATGGAAGTTATATCCATTTGCATTTTGTAAATCAAGACAGAACCAAAATGGGACATGTAGATGAACTTGAATTCAATGGGCCAATTCAACTATTACTTCCTAAAAATTCTGACCAATGAAAAAGTTAAACTGGACAATTATGCTCCTCTGCATTGTGTTGAGTCTTGGTGCTCAGACACCATTGGATAACTATCTGAAAGTTGCAGCGGAACAAAACCCACAACTTCAAATGAAGTATAAGGCTTTTGAAAAAGCTATGGAGAATATCCAGGGAAGTAAAAGCCTGAACGACCCAACTCTCAATTTCGGGTACTTCATTTCTCCTATAGAAACACGCGTTGGTGCCCAGCGATTTAAGGTTGGGTTGTCTCAACTGTTCCCTTGGTTCGGAACCTTAAAAGCAAGGAGTAATTTGGCTACAAAACAAGCCGAAGCGGCCTATGCCGATTTTCTGGAAAGCAAAAACCGCCTCTTCCTGAATGTCAAATTAAAATGGCTCGAACTCTATTCGATTAGGGAGGAAATGAAAATCACACGGGCAAATCTTGAAATATTGAATACCTACGAACCCATCACCAAAACCAAGTATGAGGCAAACTTGGTGTCCTTGGCGGACCTTGTTAGAGTCCAGATAAAAATCGATGAAGTGGAAGCGCAGCTTCGATTAATAGAAATCAAATCAAATGCGCTTCTAAGCGATTTCAATACCCTGCTCCATCGCGAACCCGATAGACAGGTACTGACTACAGTACTGAACAACCAAGAGATTTTTATCTCCTTGGATTCTGCGTTGGTCCATCATCCGAAAATCAAGGCCGCCCAATCCAGAATTGAAGCCACTGACGTCCAAATATCACTGGCCAACCTGAGGAATAAACCCAATATCGGAGTAGGTTTGGACTATGCTTTTGTGAGCGAACGAAACGATGTCACTGTACCCGACAATGGTAAAGATATATTCATGCCCATGATCTCTTTGAGTCTCCCAATTTTTAAAAAGAAAAATCAGTCCAGAAACAAGATGGCTTCACTAAGAAAGGAAGAAGCACAGCTCGGTTTACAAGCCCTAAAGAGTGAACTCAGACATCAATGGACACAAGTCGACTATCAAATCGAAAAAGCCAATACCGAAATCAATACCTATGATGAGGAAATTCGAAAAACAAATATTCTGTTGAAAGTTCTGACTACTGAATACAGTAATAACAACCGCGATTTTGAAGAAATTCTAAATACTCAACAGCTTCTGCTTGAACTTCAATTGGCCGAAATAAAGGCAACCGTTGAATTAAAAAAGGCCATTTCAATGAGAGAATACTTGGTGTCAGCAAACCTAAATTCGAACCGATGAAAAAACTATTATATCCATTTCTTCCACTAGTTTTTGTCCTTTCATGTTCAAATGAGAAGGTTGAAACTGTGCAAATGCTCTCATCACCGGCAGACGACAACAGTAGTCTTCCAAGGCTGGTCACCTCTCCTGATGGCGATGTTTACCTATCATGGGTGGAAAAGAAGGCCGAGAAAATGAGTCACCTAATGTACTCAAAGCTCAGCAATGAGACTTGGGAAAGCCCATCACAAGTTGCGGAAGGAGATAATTGGTTTGTCAATTGGGCTGACTTCCCTTCCCTGCTTGTCAATGGTAATCAAATGGCAGCACATTGGCTGCAAAAAAGTGATTTGGGTACTTATGACTACGATGTTCGAGTAAGCTTCTCAAACGACAATGGAGAGACCTGGGGAGAGTCCATCATTCCTCACAAAGATCAGGTGGCAGCCGAACACGGATTTGTAAGCATGTTACCTATGGATGACGGACATACCTTCATGACTTGGCTGGATGGGCGAAATACCAAGACCGAGGGTGGCGCCATGACCTTAAGAGCTGGTATTTTCGATCACGCAGGGGAAACCATTGCTGAATGGGAATTGGACGACCGCATTTGCGATTGTTGTCAAACAGGAGCCGCAATGACGAGTAATGGTCCGGTTGTGGTATATCGTGATCGATCGGCAGGAGAAATCAGAGACATATCGATCGTAAGATTGGTTGGTAGAAATTGGACAACGCCTCAGTCTATAGCCATTGACCTTTGGGAAATTCACGGATGTCCGGTTAATGGCCCTGCCATCAGCGCTAATGGCGATCAAGTTGCAGTGGCCTGGTTTACGGCCAAAGGTGATACGCCTAAAGTGAAAATCGCTTTTAGTAATGATTCCGGTGAATCCTTCAGTTCTCCAACATTGGTGAGCCAGGGAATCACTAACGGCCGAGTGGGAATTGATCGGCTCGACAATGGTACCATTATCGTGAGTTGGATGGAGACCCGCAACGATAAAGCCCAAATCATGATCGGCAACTATGACAGCAGTGGGATGCTACTCAAAAAAATTGAAGTGGCAGAGACCAGTGCCGAGCGAGCAAGTGGCTTCCCTGTGATTACTATTTCAGGTAATGATATCTATATGGCCTGGACCGAGGTCAAAGAAAAAACAGTAGTTAAAACAGCAAAAATTAATCTATAGATCATGGAATTTAAGAGATCGACAATAATTGGAATGATAGTGACTCTGGGCATGGGGTTAATTATCGGTGCCATAATCTTTGGCGGTTCGTCTAATGCTGAAATTGCTCATGATGATCATCAACATGAGCTCAATGAGAACGGTGAGTGGACCTGTTCCATGCATCCCCAGGTTCGTCAGTCGGAGCCTGGCTCCTGCCCATTTTGTGGAATGGATTTGATTCCGGTTGAATCGGGGGATGATGCAGACCCTACGGTTCTGAAAATGTCCAATGAAGCTGTTCAATTGGCCAACATCCAGACGACAATTATTGGTACTTCCAAGGTTAATAACGGACTTATACTGAATGGTAAAATAAAAGTCGATGACAGAAGGGTTAATACTCAAACCACGCATTTCCCTGGCCGAATTGAAGAATTGTATAAGAATTTTGAAGGTGAACAGGTCAATAAGGGAGATAGAATTGCTTCAGTTTTTTCTCCAGAACTTCTGGCAGCTCAAGAGGAATTAATTGAAGCAAAAAAATTAGAAAGAACCAATCCTGTCCTTCTTGATGCTGCCCGAAAAAAACTCAAATACTGGAAGCTTTCGGACCATCAGATACGTGAAATCGAAAATTCCAGGGAAGCCAAGAGAAATTTTGATCTACATGCCGATTTTGATGGAGTAATCACCAAAAAGATGGTCAATAACGGAGACCATCTGCATGAAGGTGATGCATTATTTGAAATTACTGATCTTTCCCGTCTGTGGATGATTTTAGAAGTGTATGAAAAAGACCTGGGAAAAGTGAAGCTTGGAGACGAAGTCAAATTCGTAGGTTCTGGCAATGGCGGAACACTTTATATGGATGCACCCATTTCCTTCATCTCTCCTGAGGTAAACCCACAAACTCGTATTGTTGAAGCACGTGCGGAATTTAACAACAACGGCCACTGGAAACCCGATATGCTTGTTAAAGGAATCATAAGTAGTAGTTCTAATGACCAGGAATTAGTGGTACCAAAATCGGCTGTGCTATGGACAGGTAAAAGGTCTATTGTCTATGTCAAAACAGATGACTTGAGCTTCCAGCTTAGAGAGGTTGAACTTGGACCCGAAAGTGATGATAATTATATCATCAGAGAGGGGCTCAGCGAAGGTGACGAGGTGGTGACCAATGGTGCATTTACCATTGATGCCGAGGCACAACTTCAGGGGAAAAACAGTATGATGAATCAAGTCATTACAGTTGATCATCCGGAAAATAGCCGATTTGAGGAGGTGGAGCTTCCTGAATTCAAGGATTTTCAAAATCAGGTAGACCCCAAATTTCAAAAACAATTGGAAGACTTGTCAATGGAATATATTGCGCTGAAAGATCTTATGGTAGAGGGTAAAGGCACTCCAATCAGAAAAGCCGGAATTAAGGTGAAAGAGGCATTGTCCAAGGTGGATATGAACCTCGCTAAAGGTGAAGCGCATCTGCATTGGATGACTTTACTAAACCCGATGACCGAAAGCCTCCGAATCATCACCTCCACTGGTGATAGGGATTTACAACGCCTTCAATTCATCAATCTTTCCAAAGCGCTTATTAATGCCATACAATCCTTTGGAACAAGCTTTGATAGTCCACTTTACGTACAGTTTTGTCCTATGGCCAATAATGATAAAGGTGCGACCTGGGTGAGTCTGGAAGAAGAAATCATCAATCCCTACTTCGGAGATGCAATGCTGCATTGCGGAAATGTCGAGGCTATCCTAAATAATTGAATTCGCAAGCATCCATAAGGCTGTAATTAAAGTCTTTTAGTAGATCGATCTACTAAAGAAAGCCTATGTCTTCAAAGTCAATTGACGCAGTCTGGTTCAATTCGAAGTTGATTTCAGCCTGGAAACTGATTGTGAAAATCTTCCGATGGAACTGGATGAGCGTACTTGCTCTGGGCATTTCCTGCAATTGGGCCATAAATGCCATCTTCGACTATAAGTATCAGCGCCCATTAGTATCATTCAGCATAGAAGAATACTTCAATGCTATTGTAGCTGCTGCCGTTCTCCTTACCGGGACAAGATGGATCACGAGTATACTGGACAAGAAACTGCCATGGACATCAGGTGTAACGAAGCGGATTTTTGTACAACTCGGTTTACATCTCGCTTATATTTTAATCTCGCTAAATCTCCTTTTGGTTTCCATCACGTACTTCGTATATGGTGGATTTTATACCATGGGTGACATGGCCGTGATCAATATTGGTGTTGTGTCTTTAACCTTTTTTGTATCCATCATAGATATCGGAATATTCTTTTATAGGAACTGGAAGACGCATGCACTGGCAGATAAAAGGGAAGGAGCGAAAGTCCAGAACCAGATAAGATTAACACTCGGAAGATCTCAACATCTTATTAAAGAATCTGAAATACTATATGCCGTCAGCAAACAAGGCCTTGTTATCGTCCTGACGCGTGACCATCGGAAACTGCCCTATGGAGACTCTTTAGAGCACCTAATGAAGAGCCTCAGCCCAGCTCACTTTTTTAGAGCCAACAGACAGACTATTGTACGTCAAGAAGTAGTAAGCTCAATTCGTTCGTTGGATTATGGCAAAATTGAGGTCTCCCTCTCAATGAATGGCGATTCAGAGACCATTACAATTAGTCGAAAACGTGCCGCTGCATTCAGAAAATGGCTAAAAACGGGATGAAACCTTTGGTTCATTCTCGCTAACGAGTCTGGTGGGATACTTTCTGCCATTTAAGAATTTCCCGATAAACGTGCCTCGAACTAATGTATGGTAGGTAGCAAATGAAAATACGGTGGTCAACGCCACTACGATTAGAAATTTCACAAAAGCCGACACGGGCAAATCCACCAATAATCCGGGAATGAATCCAGTCAACGGCAAATGGATCAAATACACCCAATAGGAAGCATCAGAAATGTATCGAAGTGAAGATGAGTGATTGCTGAACATCCTCATAAAGACCCCAATAAACCCAAAAACAAAAAACCAGACTACAATGGCGTTCAATGCCCCATATACTACATCTCCCATTGCCGAATGATAAATCTCTTTTCCTGTAAATACCAGAACAGCCAACCCAAGGTATTGGCGATCAAATTTTAGAAACGAATCCAGCAACCCTCTACTCTTAAAGAGTACCCAGCCAAAGAAGTAGAATACACTGTAGGCTACCAGCACAGGTAAGTTGGGAGTAAACGAAACCGAGGTGCTAATCCAAGTGTCCCACATCCACACCAATAATGCAAAGACCACTATAGATAAGGTAAGAATGAAAAACAGTCTCCTTCTCATCAACCAGTTGAATGACCGTTGAACAAATCTGGAAACAGAAGGAATCCGTCTCATGCATGTCGCCAGTCCGAAAGACAACACAGTAATGAAAATTAAATAGTATAAAAACCAAAGGTGGTAGGTTATCCGAGGTAATACACTGAGTGTAGTTACGATTGGAGACACCTTCGTTTCAAATGCACTTTCGGTAAAAGAAAAGGCAGAAACAATAATGGGATGTAGAAACAAAAGAAATACAAAGAAAGGCAAAACGACTCTCGAAAATCGATTCTTTAGCATACTCTTTGGTCCTCGTTCATAGTAGAGCAAGGCGCCAAAAAAGCCTGCTATCAAAAAGAATATTGGCATCCTAAAAACATGAATAATACCGAAGATGTAGTTCATTAGAGCACTCCTGGAATGTGGATCTTTTGGCCAAAAAGCATCCGTTCCAAGGCTATAGGGTTCAGTGGCATGCAGTACAATACCTAGCATCATCATTACTGCCCTCAAAGCATCTAAGGCATGAATGCGCTCTGTCTTCGGAGATATCTTCATGTGAGTTTTGACTTTGACCGAAAGAAGGATTATTGGATCTCCCTAAACTAGATTTTTACCAACTCGATGAATGAAGTGCTATGAAATAGAAAATGAAATGCTCCATTTCAATCTTGCCATTTACATGAAAGGCCTGTTAAAAGCCCATGGATCAATTTATTTTAGAAAAAAGAACAGTCATGCTCAAAAAACTAATTCGAACTACTCCAGATATTTCCGTGACCATCGCAAGAATCGCTCTTGGTGGAGTTATTTTTGCACATGGTGCTCAAAAAATCCTGGGAATCTGGGGTGGTCATGGGCTTCAGGCTGCAATGGATGGATTTAATCAATGGTTTGGAATTCCTCCATTTATGACTGCCCTTGTGGCCATTGCTGAATTTTTTGGAGCAATTGCTCTGGTCATAGGATTGTTCTCCCGGTTTATGGCTGCCAGCATAATTTTGGTGATGCTCGGTGCAATTTACTTTGTGGTTAACGGCCATTTTTTCATGAACTGGTACAATCAACCACAATATGGTGAAGGATTCGAATTTCATATTCTGGCGATAACCCTGGGAATCATCGTGGTGATCAAGGGATCAGGCAAATATGCCATTGACAATTTAATTGCTAAAAAGCTGAATTGAATTCTGCATCTGAGAATTCTACTTTATCCTCAGATTAGTGGCTCCGACACGAAAAAGTGTCATCTCACTCCTACTGCTTTCCCTTTCTGAGCCCCCTGTTTGTCTTTTACACAAATAACAAAGACAAATGAAACGACTTTTCTTTTTTCTCATCCTACTAGGGTTGGGGATAGCTTTTCAGAGTTGTGGTGACTCTGAAGGAGGGGGAAACTCTGCAATGGATGGTATTTGGAGACTTTCCCAAATCACTGTAAACCTCGATGGTAGTCAACTGACCCAATTTTCTGTTTCCGGACTCCAAACCACCTTTTCCAGTGACTCTTTTTCTTATAATGACGGAGGTTCTCGAAGCGGAGCATGGGAAATTAATGAGGACGAAACACAGTTCACTGCCAATTTTGAAAACAAAAATCTCACCTTTCCGATCATCTCCAAAACAGAAACCGAGATCACTTTGGAAATCAAAACAGTGGACCTCAATGCACCTCTTGACAATGAGGCTCGAGGGCTAATTACTGTGGCCAATCAAAAACTCACTGAGTCCGGAAACAGCTGGAGAGAAGCCTCTACGGGAGCACAGTCGGCCACTTTTTTATTCACTCTAACCAAATAGCACCATGAAATTTAGATTCAACTTGTTGGCGATACTGCTGCTTACCACTTCTTTTATCCTCCATGGTCAGGAATATCTTGGACAAACAACACCCAGCTTTACACCGGAGATCTTTGGAATTCAGATAATCTCAACCGGCATGAGGGAAAGGGACATCACCATATCACCTGACGGCTCAGAGATCTATTTCACCGTATTTAATGCAGGTTTTGATGGGAATATCTATTTCGTAAAACTTGAAAATGGAGTTTGGTCTCTACCTGAAATTGCTCCGTTCTCGGGGAATAGAAAAGACCTGGAACCGGCCTTCGCTCCGGATGGAAACCGTTTATTTTTTTCCTCGAAAAGAGATGGTGCAGATTACGACATCTACTATGTAGAAAGAACAAACGGAGGTCCGTGGTCAGACCCCATTGATGTTGGAGACAACGTTAATACATCCGTTAATGAGTTCTATCCCTCAATCACGAATGATGGCACCTTGTATTATACGGCAGCCTATGATGGAGGTGTAGGAGGGGAAGATATTTGGAGATCGAGATTGGTCGACAACGAATACCAATCACCCAGCCCTGTCGGGGTGATAAGCACCACTGCAGATGAGTTCAATGCATTCATTGACCCACAAGAGCGGTATATCTACTTCGGAAGTTTTGGCAGATCAGATGGCCTGGGAGGTGGTGACATTTACTTCAGCAGAAGACAAGGCAATAGCTGGAGTACTCCGGAAAATCTTGGATCTCCGGTGAATACTAACAGGCTTGATTATAGCCCATTTGTATCACCTGACGGGCTGTATTTATTCTTCACCAGTGAACGTGGGCAAAGCGCCTCCGGGTCCAACAACCCTTTCGATATCAGTGCCGTGGTGAATAAACTCCTTTCTCCTGGCCCTGCAGGAAGTGATATTTATTGGAAACGTAGGTAAGGTCTAAATACCACGACAGATGCAATCAGCCATTCGTATTGAATGGCTTTTTTCATTATGTTGCGCTATTCCAATGAATCAGATTCGACTCGGTCTTAAGGAAAACTGGAGGCAATTTTCAATCCTTGTAATTATCAATGCCTTTGTTGGAGGCATGGTCGGGTTAGAAAGATCCATTCTCCCTGAGATTGGTGTTACCGAGTTTGAGATTGCTGCCAAAACCGCCATCCTCAGCTTCATTGTGGTCTTCGGTATTGTCAAAGCGGTAACCAATTATTACACCGGAGCGCTGGCCAACAAGTTGGGAAGACGAAAGCTCTTGATTATTGGTTGGATGATTGGCCTACCGGTACCTCTCATTCTCATGTTCGCCAACCACTGGAATTGGGTAATTCTCGCAAATGTCCTCTTGGGAATCAATCAGGGCTTGACCTGGTCAAGTACCGTAGTTATGAAAATCGACTTGGTGGGTGAAAAACAGCGGGGACTTGCCATGGGCATCAACGAATCAGCAGGCTATCTCGCAGTTGGGCTGTTGGCATTTTTCACGGGTTGGATCGCTCATGAATATGGATTAAGGCCTTATCCTTTTTATTTAGGTCTAGGTCTGGCTATTATGGGACTTTTGGGAAGCGTATTTTTGGTAAGAGACACCAGAAAACATGTCAACCTCGAAACCAAATCCAGCTCAATTTCAAGGCTACAAAATGTCTTTCTGGAAACCAGTATAAAACATAGAAACTTGGGATCCGTTACCCAGGCAGGGTTGGTGAATAACCTCAACGATGGGATGATGTGGGGTATCTTTCCTATCCTCCTGGCATCAAAGGGATTTGGCATTATGGAAATTGGAACCATCGCTGCTGTTTATCCTACCGTTTGGGGAATATGCCAGCTATTTACAGGTGCAATGGCCGATTTTTTCTCCAAAAAGAAATTATTGGTTTTAGGAATGCTTCTCCAAGGAGCCGCTTTGTTCCTTTTGGTTATGGCAGATTCTAAATCGTCTCTGATTTTAATCAGTACCGTCCTTGGTATTGGCACCGCATTGGTATATCCTACTTTTTTGGCTGCGATAGCAGAAAATACCCATCCAATGGATCGCGCGAATAGCATAGGAGTTTTTCGGCTTTGGCGCGACCTCGGCTATGCTGTTGGTGCCATCCTTACGGGAATCATTGCTGATTTAGTCAATGTCGAAGCCTCAATAAACTCAATAGCCGGATTAACCATTCTGTCCGGATTGGTCATTCTGACTAGAATGAAATGACACGAAATTTGTCAGACTGAATACAATTGAATAAGCTTGGAATCTTCGATATCAACTTATTGTTCTAATGATCGTACATTCGAAAAGCCAAAACAAACCATCTATGAAGTACTTGTCATTATTGTTGACACTATTCATTTTGAGCGTACTGGTCGCATGCTCCGGTAACCAAGACAATAATTCCGAAGAAGTTCAGGAGGAGCCCAAAAGTGAAGTTCAAAGGATAGTAGATTCCTCCATTGCCTTTCACGGGATGGAAGGGTTAGGAAATGCGGAGTTCACTTTGACCTTTCGAGATATCGACTACACCTATAAAAATGAAAATGGGATGTATGAATATTCCAGAACTCAGATAGACAGTACCGGGGCCACTGTCTATGATGTAATGAACAACGATGGATTAATAAGGTATATCAACAATGAAGAGGCTGAAATCACGGAAGAAAGAAGAGCTGCCTATACACGATCTGTAAACTCGGTAATCTATTTCTTTCGACTCCCCTATGGTCTTAATGATGCAGCGGTAATCAAAGAATACTTAGGTGAAGCCGAAATTAAAGGAAAAGCCTATCATGAGGTGAAAATCACCTTTGTCCAAGAAGGAGGGGGTGAAGATTTTGACGATGTATTCCTTTACTGGTTCGACAAGGAAGATTATAGCATGGATTATATGGCCTATCTCTATCACACGGATGGTGGGGGTCTACGTTTCAGAGAAGCCATAAACTCAAGACGAGTCAATGGAATGCTTGTCCAAGACTACATAAACATGAAGCCTGAAGACGAAAGTATTGACATTATGACCATCAATGAGCTTTATGAAAACGGGGAGTTAAAAGTGCTTTCAGAGATCATTAATGAGGATATTGTAATAACTAAAAATTAAGTCCAAACCACTGTGTTGTCCGAAACCATCAGCCGGGGCAACCACTCACTAGCTTATATTCACCACCCCATCAAAAGAATAGAATAGTAGAAGAAAAAGTGATATTTTAATTGATATAACTTTTAATTCTATGTTTTCGAACCTTTCAGAATGGTGGGGTACACTTGACTCAATCCACAGGATTTACTGGGGATTGGCTATCCCATTTACCCTGATTTTCATCATCCAAATGATACTCACTTTCATCGGAGGTGAAGTGGATGCAGGTGGTGATACTGACTTTGATGTTGAAGGAGATGTTGGTGTTGGGTTTCAATTTTTCACGCTCAAAAACTTCATTGGGTTTTTTACCATTTTTTCCTGGGCGGGAATTGCTTCCCTTGACTCCGGATATAGTACTGAGGTGAGCCTGATCATCTCTACAGTGGGTGGATTGATCATGATGACCGTGATGGCCGCAATGTTTTACTTCTTCAGCAAACTTACTGATGATGGTACAATGAACATCAACAATGCCAAAGGCGGTGTGGGAGAAGTTTATCTAAAAATCCAGGGTGGAAGAGGAAATATCGGTAAAGTATTGATCAAGGTTCAAGGTTCACTGAGAGAGTTAGAAGCCATTACCGATGACGAAGAAGATCTCCCAATGGGTGCCGTGGTCAATGTAAAAGATGTTATCAATGATAATATGTTGTTAGTTTCTAAAAATTAATCCTAATCAATATGAGTGAGTCGTTTATTATAATTATTGCTGCCGCGGTCGTCTTTGTCTTCGTGATGCTGATGGGTATCTTCAGAAGATACAAAAGATGTCCCTCGGACAGAATCCTTGTTGTATACGGTAAAGTCGGTTCGGCTAAAGGAACCGATGTTGGACGTTCTGCCAAATGTATCCATGGAGGTGCAGCATTCATCTGGCCAATTATCCAGGATTACTCTTTTCTCGACCTCACTCCTATCTCCATTGAAGTAAACCTGACGAATGCACTTAGTAGACAGAACATCAGGGTTGATGTACCTTCACGTTTCACGGTTGGTATTTCTACGGAAGAAGGTGTAATGAACAACGCTGCAGAAAGACTATTAGGATTGACCCAGCAAAATATCCACGACTTAGCTAAAGACATCATCTTCGGTCAGTTGCGTTTAGTTGTAGCCACCATGGACATTGAAGAAATCAACAGCAACAGAGATAAATTTTTGGCGAATGTAGCATCCAATGTGGAAGCCGAATTGAAGAAGATTGGTTTGAAACTCATCAACGTGAATGTCACTGATATCAAGGATGAGTCAGGATATATTGAGGCACTCGGTAAGGAAGCCGCTGCCAAGGCAATTAACGATGCCAAGAAAAGTGTGGCCGAGAAGAATAGAGATGGTTCGATTGGTGAGGCCAATGCACTTCAAGATCAGCGTATTAAAGTTGCAGATGCCGATGCAGGTGCTATTGAAGGTGAGAACCTTGCCAAAATCAAAGTCGCTCAATCAGACGCCCTGCGACAAGAAAAAGAAGCTGAGGCACAAAAAATTGCCACTGCAGCCGAAAAAGTTCAGGCAGCTAAAGCACTGGAAGAAGCCTATGCTGCAGAACAGGAAGCTGAAAATGCAAGAGCGGAAAGAGACAAAGCGACTCAAACCGCTGATGTGGTAGTTCCTGCCGAAATCGATAAACAAAAAGTTGAGATCGATGCCGAGGCTGAAGCGGAAATGATCAGACGAAAGGCTAAAGGTGAAGCAGATGCTATTCTATTCAAAAAGCAAGCGGAAGCAAAAGGTATTTTTGAAGTATTGACAAAACAGGCTCAAGGTCTTGAACAAATTGTTAAAGCAGCTGGAGAGAATTCTCGTGATGCAGTATTGCTACTAATAGCAGATAAATTGCCTGAATTGGTAAGTCTTCAAGCAGAGGCAATCAAGAACATTAAAATTGACAAAGTCACTGTTTGGGACAATGGAGCCAAAGGAAAAGACGGCAAGACTTCGACCGCTGATTTCATTTCTGGATTGTATGGATCTGTTCCCCCATTACAGGAGATGTTCAATATGGCTGGACTTCAATTGCCAGAATATCTGAAGGGTAAATCAAATGAAGAAATTCAGGAAATGGCCGATGAAGTAAAAGCCAAGCAAGCTGCTGAAGACCCTGATAGCACTGAAGATTCAGACACTGAATAAACGACTAAACTGAAAATGCATTAAGCCGGGTAATAACCCGGCTTTTTTGTTTAACGGACGTTTGAAGTCAATTAGATTATTTAATATCGTGCTATGAATAAAGAAGTCACCATTGGTATCGTCCAACATGCTCCTGTTTACCTAAACAAGGAAAAATGCCTGGAAAAAGCAGAAGCATTGATTGATGAAGCAGCTGGCCTCGGGTCCAACGTTATTGTATTTGGAGAGACCTGGTTTACCGGATATCCTGCCTGGATTGATTACTGTCATGAATACGCCCAATGGGACTTTAAACCCACTAAGCAGGCGTTTTCCAAGCTGTACGCCAATAGCTTGGAGGTGCCAGGAAAGGAAGTAAATCACATTGGAAAACTGGCCAAAAAACATGGTGTAGTGATTGTCATGGGGATTAATGAAGTGGTCCATTCCGGGCCGGGAAATGGAACCATCTATAACGGACTGCTCACCTGGAATGAAAAAGGAGAATTAGCCAATCACCATAGAAAACTGATGCCAACCTATACTGAAAAGCTCCTCTACGGAACTGGTGATGGTGCGGGACTAAAGTCTTCCGATACTGCATTTGGTAAAGTAGGAGGACTAATTTGTTGGGAACATTGGATGCCATTGACACGCCAAACTATGCATGATTCAGGAGAGCACATTCACGTTGCCGTTTGGCCCAAGGTGCACGAAATGTTACAATTAGCCACAAGATCGTATGCTTTTGAAGGAAGATGTTTCGCGGTAGCTGCCGGCCAGATTATGCGAGTAAAAGACATACCCGGTGAATTGGTTCTACCTCCTGAGCTTCAGGACAAACATGAGCACATGCTGTTAAGTGGTGGTTCTTCTATTGTCGGACCGGACGGTCATTATATTCTTGAACCCCAGTGGGACAAAGAAGGAATATTTACATCCACTGTTAACTTGGAAAGGTGTTATGAAGAACGGATGACACTGGACGTCACTGGTCATTATCAACGAAAGGATGTTTTTAATCTTAGGGTCAATAAGGAGCGTCAATAAAAAAGGAGAACATCCCCATGTTCTCCTTTGACCATAATTAACCCTAACTATAAACTATTCAGCTATTCTGAAGTATTTTGTTCCTTGATGGTCGCTGAGTAAATCCGCTTGATTGACCAATTTTCTCAATTCAGGATTGTCTTCGACATTACCCTCAGCGATTAACTTATTGTTGTTGTCGTATATTTTGATCGTTGATTCAAATTCTTGAGATTCGATTTCTTCAATAATCAATTCTTCCAACATAAATTCTTCTTCCTCTGCAAAGATCTCTTCGATCTCTGTGATCAACTCTGCTTCAAGAATTGACATTGCGTGTAATTCTGCTTCCTTGGAAGCTATTTCTCCGGTTTGGAAAAGGACCAACCCTGCGAAGGCGATTCCAAGTATTCCGTTTAATATCTTCAAATTTTTCATGACCTTGTTGTTTTGAGTTTTGACCTTTTGTTGTTTTTGTTCGACCTGCCAATTATTATCCAATGCCTGTGCCAAAAAATATAAATAGCTGATTTTTAATTAGTTATGTTTATTTATGTATACAGACATAAAAAAAGGTGTCACGAAAACGGACACCAATAGACCAGAAAAGGAACAGTTTTGTTCTATTTATTACTTGCAGCCTTGTCGCTCATCAATTGTATCAGCGTAGTCGGAGGCGTCAATTGTAAATTCAACATCATCCGTATTCGTGGAGAAACCTGAGAAGGTATAGATGTGCGACATATTGAACTCATCCAGAACAACGATTTTCCGAATCGTATTCCCGGAAGCATCAATTTTCGCATACTTATATGAACCGTCCTTTGGTACTACTTTGATCATGTCTCCTTCCATAGAAGCATCTACACCTGATCCGTAAAAGACGAAGAGTTTCCCATGATTGATGGGGCTTTCAAAATTCTCCCCAGGGCAGAAAATCAACAGTTCCGAATGATCTTCCTCTTTGGTACCCAAGTATTCTGCTTTTCCATCGCTCATCCAGGTCTCATTTGGGCCATAGGTAAGCTTGTATTTTTCTCCGACCACTGCTAAGCCACCTGATTGCTCATTTCTGAAACCCATGGCTTCATTTTCGGCCACATAGTTGACTGAAACACTATAGTTGGGTATATCGCTGTACTTAGAATAAAGTCGGTCGAGACTGGATTTTGCGTCCTGTCCGGAAACCGAATAAACCACAGCCGTTAAAAAAATAATCAGGGATATTCTCGATAATGTCTTCATAGTGTAAGGCTAATTGAGCTATGAAAATAGCATAAATGACCGAATTGCCTTACTACTCATAAACAAAAAAATCCCGCAAATGTATTTGCGGGATTCATTTTGAAACTGTTTTCCTTAGTTTCCTTTCCGGATATAGATATTACCGTTCGTTGTTTTCATTGTGACGTTAGGTCCTCCACCATTGAGGTCTCCCTCGATCCAATCTTCATACTTAATCCCAGTTCCGCGCTCAGTATTCCTTCGGATCGGCTCGGGGTTGGAAAGAGTGAATGAATCGAAATCAGTATAGATATCCCTATTGGTCTTCATTTTGGCAGTAAACTTCGTGCCGTTTGGAACTGTGATATCCACATTACCATTATAGGTGCTGAATGCCATAGGAGAATCCGCGTCAAGCTGTGAAAATTGTACCTCAATGGCTCCATTGTACGTGCTCGCACTTGCTGAGCCTTTGATATTATTTAGAGTGATAGGTCCGTTATAGCTTTCCGCATTCACTTCACCTTCCACATCCTCAATCCAAATGTGACCATTGTTGTAAGTTTCGATTTCAAGATCAAAGTTTCTTGGGATTTGAATTACAAAGTCTGCCCGTGTACCCCAGCTATCTTTGTCAATCTCTACGGTATTGTTATACTCCTCAGCCTCAAAACCGGCACCCCCGGTGCTCACCAATCGCATACCATCCCTTGACTTGTCCTTGTCCACCTTCTTACTGTATTTGATGATCTTCACTTTTACGGTTTGCCCATCATAACCGGAGACATTAATACGGCCATTATGAGAGTCAACGATCAACTTACCTCGCTGCCCTGGTTTGGATAAAGGTATTTCAATCTCTTGCTCAGTCTGTTGATACTTATCAGAGTCTTCGTACTTATTTCTTCCCAAATTGATATCAATGTTGGGCTTCACCTTTAATTTGACATCCGTCTTAATCGCTCGTTTAATTTCCGTGGCAATATCGATATCAATATTCCTCTTAATTGCCGTTTCAACCTTTACCGCAAGGTCTGATACATCAATCTTCGGATCAATATCAATTCGTTGTGCGTTTGCAGTCAGTCCGACCAAGACCATTACGACTGCCATTATTAACCTTTTCATCTCTTTATAATTCATTTTAAAAGTCTTACATAATTTTATCAATACTCTCCTTGAGTGTGGTTTTCACCTCTTCCGGAGTCTCCTCTTTTTCAAGGAGTTGCTTGAATTCTTCTATGGATTTACTCTCTTGGATTTCCACCATCAACTCGGCCAAAGCCACTTGCATTAAAGGAGATTCCTGCTTAGCTATACTTTGGATCAACCCCTCTCTGACTGTTGGATTATCTGTGTATGGCGAGAGTGCGCTAAGTGCTGCCAATCTCACATTTGTGCTTCTATCATTGTTTAGGGTGGTGAATAACGCATCCGTCACTTTTTCATTTGTCATTGGAAGTTCGCTCGACATTTGGACACCCTTGAGTCGTTCCGTAACAGATTCCTCTTCGAGCATAGAGATCATCATCATTTCCTGCATATCAGTTATCTGTTGATTCAGCTCACTATACTTACTTCCGTTAAAATTACTTCCTGCAAAAAAGCCCACAACTAAGACCGCTATGCCAAATGCCAGTTTACCCGTGGTGGACCCGAAAAACAATCGGTTCAATAATTCAAAGAATCCTTCATGTTTCTCTACTCGTGAAGCTCGACTCTGAGCTTCCTCAAGCATTACGTAAAAGTTCTCGCTCAAAGCCTCACTAGGCAGTGGGTCCTCTGCCAATTCAATTTTCTGCTGCATCTCGATAATGGCATTTACCTCCTCCATCAAGATGTGCCCTTCGGTGACATATTGCTGAAACTCCTTTTCCCTTTCCCGGGTAAGCGTTCCATCGATATAGTCAGTGATGAGTGACATATACTTATCTTCCATAGGTCCTTATTTACCTTTTCGTATTCTTATTGTTCCATTCAGCGTTTCGAAGTCCATGGACGGGCCTCCATTGCCCACCTGATAACTATTTCCACTGAGTTTATACTTCACACCTTTGCCTCCGGAATTCTTTTCTAGTTTAGGAGCAATCTTCTTGCTGAAGTCAAAATCACTGTAAACCTTACCCCACTGTGTATCAAAGCTGTAAACAGCTCCCCCATTTTCAGGGGCTATGACCTCTATGTCTCCATTTACCGTTTGAAAATCTCCAAATTCAGATGGCATCGACTTATATTCCACTTCAATATGCCCGTTAACGGTATGTGCCTTCGTGTTTTCACTGATGTTCATCAACTCCACATCACCATTCACATTATTGGCATAAATCTGCCCTTCCACATCTCTGATAAACAGATCACCATTGTTCACTGTAGAAATCTTGACACTGATGCTTCTTGGCACCTTAACCTTGTAGTCATATCGATATCTGTAATACCTTTTTTCAGAATGACGCTGCCAGTTCCAGTTACAGTTTAATTCTTCGGGATAAGAACGATCCTCCATATTAGGTGCAGTCATCATGACTTTGACATAATTCTCTCCCTCATTAATATCAATATCAAGCTCTTCCATCCCCAACTTCACATCGTCAGACCTTCGGGCTCTCACCGTCTTCTTAAGTTCCATCTCAATGGTATTTCCATCATAAGCTTCTACTTCCACATCACCCTCAATATTGCAAATGCAAAACCACATCTCCTTGGTGTTATTGGTCACATTAAAGCTCTTTTTGATCACCTCACTATCGCTTTGCCCATAGACCATTACCGGGCTTATAAGAAGGGCGATCATTACTATTATTCTTTTCATCTTTTCAGACATTTGAGTTTCAATAAATTGACGACTGTGTCTCAAGTTTTTCATAAATGACTCTTAACTCTTTAAGAGCCCGGAAAATGCGCACTTTCACTGCACTCTCGGTAAGTTCAAGCAAGTCGGCAATCTCCTTATACCGCATTTCCTGAAACTTACTTAGGACTAGAATCTCTCGCTTCTCAACCGACAAGTGACTCATTGCTTTTTGGAGTAAATCCAGCTCCTCAGTATGAATCCTGGTCGATTCCGCATTCACGTCATCTTTGAAATACCTATCGGTAACTTCCACGTCCTCCTTATACCCCATCCGCTTGCTTTTCTTATAATGATCAGCGAACAGGTTGCGAGCCATATGGAACATCCAGGTGGTGAACTTACCATCACCTTGATAGGTATGTTTGTATTTCAAAATTCTCACGAACACGTTTTGTACGAGATCTTCACTGGTGTCACCATCAGAGGTGAGCCGATAGAAAAAGCCATAAAGACTTTTGTGATATCGCTCAAACAGCAACCCGAGTTTATCGAGCTGTCCGTCCTTTACCTGGAGCATTAATGCGTTGTCTGAGAGTGAATCCAATTTCTATCCTTAAGAATTCAATGAAAGAAACTTAGCCATGTCTGAATGGTTACATGGAAGTTACACTTTTTTGACTAGTACAATCCAAGGACCTTTAAACTTCTCTATTACAGATAATTACAGCTCCTATTCTCATCTTAATCTTACAATTTCTTGGGTTTTTATTTTAGAAATTCTATCTTCAAGACATACACCCAAAACACCTAAACCCCACCAGACAATGGAATTAACTAAAGAGCAACTAGAAAGTGAGATCGCTGCATTGAATGCGAAGCTCACGGGTGACATGTTTCAGGACATGGACATCAAAGACAAAATCCACAACCTCACAATGAAGTTGAATGGGGTGAAACCCATGGACTCTCATTTTGATTGTGTGGGTTGCGGAAGCTAAAACAATGAGAATAGCACCAACATCAACCTTAAAAAGAAAAGAGCCTGTTTTGGCTCTTTTTTTATTCCTGGTCTTCTCGTGTAATTCGCCCCAAGAATACCATCGTACCAAACATCCTGTTGATCAACCCTACCTTGTTGTTTTGGGAGTCGCCCAGGATGCTGGCTATCCTCAAGCCGGGCAACGAGATGAATTTCGATTGATAGAAGAGGGAAAGCGTAAAAAACAACATACTGTTTCACTCTGCCTGGTCGATCCGGTTTCCAAAAAGCGTTACCTATTTGACGCTACACCGGACTTTCGAGAGCAATTGGAAATGGCCGACAAATTTTCAACACCAACCCTCTACCCTTATGATGGCATTTTTCTTACGCATGCCCATATCGGTCATTATACAGGTCTGATGCATATTGGATTTGAAGCCATGGGTGCCAGTGCTGTACCCGTTTATGCCATGCCGCGCATGAAAAATTTTCTAGGTACCAACGGGCCATGGAGCCAATTGGTGAATTTCAAGAATATTGTCATTCAATCATTACAAGACTCTACCACTGTGGAATTACCTTCGTCCATAAAAGTGATGCCATTTACAGTGCCTCATCGGGATGAATACAGTGAAACCGTGGGCTTTAAAATTACTGTAAATGGCAAACATATGGTGTTTATCCCAGACATCGACAAGTGGGAAACCTGGGATGTGGATATTCGTGAAGTTGTTAAGGAAAACGACTATATCTTAATCGATGCCAGCTTCTATAAAGACGGTGAACTGCCGGGAAGAGATATGAGCAAAATTCCTCATCCTTTCACTACAGAAAGCATGGAGCTGTTGAAGGATCTTTCACCAAATGATAAAGGCAAAGTCTACTTTATTCATATCAACCATTCTAATCCTATCCTGGATGAGAAAAGTAAGGAGCATCGGGAAGTATTTGACTTAGGATTTAAAGTGGCTTTGGAAGGTCAAATTTTTACCTTCTAAAGCCGGGTAACTTTTTCTAAAAGAAATTGCCTGTGCTTTGCTCACCTTATTGCTCCTTTTCATACAGAGGTAGAAACAACCTGAATTATGAAAAGGACAATCTACACCCTGACATTGCTAACCCTATCCACAATCACATTCGCACAATTTACTTCGAGCGGGGCAGACTTATATCATACAGGAGGAAAAGTCGGAATTGGAACTTCGAGTCCAACCCTTGCTCCACTCCACATTTCCGCAAATACCAATCTAGTTCAGATTCGATTAGAAAGGACCGGAACACTCTCGGGTATCTCCGCTGATATTGGAGGTGCCAATGGCAATTTGATTTTTTATCCTGGCGGTTACTCCAATAAAAACGGCAATGTATATTTCAATACCACCGGTAAAGTGGGTATTGGTACCGAATCTCCTGAAGATATTCTACATATTTTCTCACCAGGCGTCAATGGTTCTCGTGTGACCTCATTGCTGATCGATGGATACACTCAAAACACCTTGGTCAATGGAAGCAGCCAAGTAATACGGTTTAAGGGGAATGCTGAAAGGTACTGGGGAGCTATCGGTGGTTACACGGCTAATTCCAAGGAAGGAATGGGAATATTTGCCGGAACTTCGACCTCTCTCACCACCACACCAGGCATATACCTTAATTCAGACCAGAAGGTAGGTATTGGAACAACTGACCCTTCTTACGCTTTGGACGTATCTTCGTCAAGTGCTGATATCAGCTTCAGAATCGAAGATGGCGTCTCAGGTGCTCCAATTCGATTACGATCATTTGGTAACGGGCAGGCATTTCTTTACATGGGCAGTGAAGCCTCTTCAATTAATCGGTCAGGTGGAGATTTTAGGTTTTGGGCCAACGGCAAGGACATGGCATTCAGCACCGATAATGGAAGTTCAAATCATATGTTTATTAATACTTCAGGAAATGTCGGTATTGGAATAACAACCCCTGCCGAAAAACTCGAAGTCAATGGCACTATACGTTCAAAGCGGGTCAAAGTAGAAGCTACTGGCTGGCCGGACTACGTTTTTGCTCCGAGTTACGAGCTTCGAGCTTTGAGTGAGGTGGAGAGCTATATCAAAGCCAAAGGCCATTTACCCGAAGTGCCTTCGGCCAAGGAAATAGAAGAAAAAGGGCTGGATTTAGGAGCTATGGACGCCACACTTCTCAAAAAGGTGGAGGAGTTGACGCTGTATCTCATTGAGATGAAAAAAGAGATTGAGGAGTTGAAAAAGGAAAACAAGGAGTTGAAGTCTACTTTTGCCAAGACTTCAAAAAACAAATAGCCCAACGTCATTGCGAGCTTGCGAAGCAATCTTTGAAACTGATTAACAGATTCTTTCGGGTCGGGCACTCCCCTCAGAATGACGTTTGGGTATTAAAAAAGGCCTCCTTTTCAGGAAGCCTTTTATTCACTTTTATTATCTCTTAAAAAGATTATCCGATCGCAACTCTCTTGAAGCTCGATACGGTTAATCCTTTGGTTACACCATCAAGGTATTGTTGGATAGACTGCTTAGGGTCTTTCACAAAAGACTGACTCAACAAGGTGTTCTCTTTGTAGAACTTGTTCAGCTTACCCATGGCAATTTTCTCAAGCATAGCCTCAGGCTTACCTTCTTGTCTTGCCTGCTCCTTACCAATTTCGATTTCCTTCTCGACCACGGAAGCATCAACACCGTCCTTATCAACAGCAACAGGGTTCATAGCCGCAATTTGCATTGCTACGTCTTTACCAGCTTCGTCTACATCAGTTCCATTCACTCCGGTCAATGCAACCAATACACCAAGCTTACCATTAGAGTGGATATAAGAAACTACTCGCTCGCCTGTCAACACCTCATAGTTGGTTACTTCAAGCTTCTCACCAATTTTACCAAGCAATTCAGTCACTTTCTCTTGTACAGATTGACCACCCATATCAAGGGCTTTCAATCCATCGAGATCAGCAGGTTTATTGCTCATTGCTGCATCAGCGATTTCATTTCCAAGTGCCTGGAAGTCTTCGTTCTTAGCCACGAAGTCAGTCTCACAGGTGAAGGTTACCAACACTGCCTCAGCAGCATCTTGACTTCTTCTCACAAATACTGAACCTTCAGTGGTAGCTCTGTCGGCTCTCTTTTCAGATAGCTTCTGACCTTTTTTTCTAAGGATTTCGATTGCCTTGTCGAAATCACCATCAGCTTCAACAAGTGCCTTTTTACAATCCATCATGCCGGCACCGGTCATTTGTCTTAGCTTGTTTACTTCTTGTGCTGTAATAGCCATTTTTATATTCCTTTCTTTTTTGCTACTCGTTAAAATAAAAGTTGAACACCGAAACGAAATCCAATGTTCAACTTTTGATGTAATCTATAGTTTGAAGATTTACGCTTCTTCTTTAGCTGCTTCTGCTTCTGGTTGTGGTTGCTCGTCAACAGCTTTTTTAGCTGCTTCCTCACGCTCTCTGTCTCTCTCCTCTTTCTCTTTTCTTCTTTCCTGAAGCCCTTCTTCGATTGCTTTACCCACAGCCTTAGTAATGATTTCGATAGACTTGAAAGCATCGTCATTACCTGGGATTGGGAAATCAACTTGATTAGGATCAGAGTTAGTGTCGACCAAAGCAAATACAGGGATATTCAATTTTTGAGCCTCCGCAACTGCAATATGCTCTCTTTTGATGTCAACCACGAAAAGTGCAGCTGGCAATCTTGTTAAATCGGTAATACCGCCAAGAATTCTCTCCAACTTCGCTTTTTCACGAGTCTTCATCAATCTTTCCCTTTTTGCAAGGTTTAGGTAAGCTTCGTCTTTCATCAACTTGTCGATGGAAGCCAGCTTCTTCAATGACTTTCTGATAGTTGCGAAATTCGTCAACATACCACCAAGCCATCTTTCCGTAACGAAAGGCATGTTCAGTCTTGCAGCTTCCGTAGCAACGATTTCTTTCGCCTGCTTTTTGGTAGCCACAAACATTACCTTCCTTCCGGAACGTACGATATTCTTAACTGCGGATGATGCTTGGTCGAGGCAATTAAGAGTTTTATTCAGATCGATAATGTGGATGCCATTTCTCTCCATGAAGATATATGGCGCCATTTTCGGATCCCACTTTCTCGTTAAGTGTCCAAAGTGGACACCAGCATCAAGTAAGTCTTTGTACTCTAGTTTAGACATTATTTATATATAGTATAAAATCGATTAACGCTTACTGAACTGGAACGCTCTTCTCGCTTTTCTTCTACCGAATTTCTTACGCTCAACCATTCTAGGGTCTCTGGTAAGGAATCCTTCTCTCTTCAAAGGACCTCTGTTTTCAGTATCAGCTTCGCAAAGCGCTCTGGCAATCGCTAGTCGGATGGCTTCTGCCTGACCAGTCAATCCACCACCATCAACATTCACTTTAATGTCAAAGTTGCTGGTTTGCTCAACAGTCGTCAAAGGTTGCTTCACGATAATTTGAAGAACATCAGAAGGGAAATAGGTACCCAAATCACGGCCATTGACAGTGATATTACCTTTACCAGCCTCCATGTAAAGCCTGGCTACAGATGTTTTCCTTCTTCCAATTGTGCTAATTACTTCCATCTATCTGATTTCTTAAATATTAACTTCTTTAGGTTGTTGAGCTTCATGTGGGTGCTCAGTGCCTTCATAAACATAAAGGTTGTGGAAGATCGATCTTCCCAATCTTGATTTAGGCAACATCCCTCTCACCGCTCTTTCTACTAAAAGTGTAGAAGACTTAGCTTTCAACTGTCTTGGAGTTGTAGCTCTCTGACCGCCCGGATATCCGGTGTATCTCAGGTAAACTCGGTCGTCCCACTTCTTGCCAGTCAATTTGACTTTATCAGCATTGATTACGATCACGTTATCTCCACAATCCACATGAGGAGTATAATTAGGCTTGTTTTTGCCTCTGATCATCTTGGCTACTTCACTGGCCAATCGACCCAAAACTTTTGAGTCTGCATCTACCACTACCCACTGCTTATCTACAGTAGCTTTATTAGCCGAAACCGTCTTGTAACTTAGCGTATCCACTTCGGTATATTTTATTGACTTTTAGTACTTTATTAAACCCTTCCTGTAAAAAGGGACACAAAGATAGAAGTTTGATTTTTGAATTCCAACGTAGCTTTGGAAATAATTCGAGAGAGTTTCACAGCATAAGTTTCAAGTCGCAAGTGACAAGTCGCAAGTTTTAGCTACAGATCGACTCAGATTCCAATTAAAAGTCGATGACAACTCCAAATGTCGGTATAGTAGCGCTGTTGTTTTCTTCCTCAATCCGAATCAGCATCTGTGGTAAAATTACTAGTCCGTTGTCGTCCAAATCCAATCCGTATTGAGGGGGTTGGGGCAAGTCACTCCCAAGAATATTTGTCACCTCAAAAAATACGTTCAGTGACCAGTTTTTGTAGTTCCATTTTTTATCAATACGAATATCGGTTGAATTAAAGGCCTGAAGCCTTTCATCGCCAATTCGAGAGAAGTCATTCACAATGGTAGGATACACCAACTCCGTAGCGGCTACATCGACTGGAATGAAAGGTGCTCTTCCGAGGTATCTTGTTCTGATTCCAAGCTCCCAGTTATTATTCAATTTATAACCTCCCGTAAATGTCAGAAGGTGACGATTGTCCCACAAAGCAGGCCTAAACACCGCTCTGCTAACATCAGTATATTCACTCCAAAACAGCGTATATGCCAAGATGCCATAAAATCTATTGGTTAATTTTTGTTGATATAGAAATTCCATTCCATAAGCCCTTCCTTTACCGTTACTGATAATCTCTTCACTACCAAACACCTCAAAATCTCCTCCCAGGTTAGCCAGGGAAACTCCGTTTCGAACAGAGACAGGATAGTTATCATACCTTTTATAGAACCCCTCCAGCGTAAATCGAGTAGCTTGTTTTGGGATAAACTCCAGACCCAAAACCATATGATCACTTCTGATGTACTTTGCCGACTGATTGACAAAAACCCCACTATTATCCTGGAATCCGAGAATCGTCATAGGCGGAATTTTATAGTAGATACCCGCAGAGCCATTCACCGTCCAGCGATTGCTTAGAGCATAGGAAATCGAAAACCTGGGAGAAAAATTATTGAAAATGTTGGAACCTCCTTCGGAAAAAGAGTCTCCATCTAACCTGAAGCCTAGGGAGGCAACCAATTTTTCATCCGATGAGGATTTCGCTATTTGCCCAAACAGACCATAGCGCTCAAAGTTAAGGTCTGAGCTAAAGGAAATATTATTTTCGAGATCATCAGTCTCGTTTTCGTAGCTACTAGTCTGAAATAATGTCCCAGCTGAAAAAGTCCAACTGTTCACAAATTTGGTCCATTCGAAACGAAACTTGGTTTCAATCTCGGTGGCATCATTACCAAAAAGAAGCCCTTGTTTATTCTCATTGTCTCTGAATCGCTGAAATTTATTGGTTAGAAAATTATTGCTGATCGTTGTTCTTAAAAACCCGTTGTTAAATCGGCTTTTCCAGCTTAACCCAATAGTATTGGTCCTTTGCTGGATGATGGAGATTTGATCGAGAATTGCCTGCTGTTCTTCTGTAATATCATCTGGTCGATTAACACTAAAATCATCGATCGAGCCAATACCAATGAGGTTTAACTCATTCTTGTCGTCAATTTTATGATTGATTTTGTATTGATAATCCCAGTAATCCGGCAAAAAAGGAAGATCAATCAATTTAAATAAGAACTGTAAATAAGACCTTCGAGCCGAAACAATATAGGTTGTACGAGCAAGGTCACTGTTCTTAGACTTCGACAAAGGTCCTTCAAAAGTAAATGCAGCTTCACTCGCACCTAACCTGAAATTGTAGCCAGGGCGTTTCGGGTTGCCCGTTCTTTGGTTGAATTGAAGGACTCCTGATAAGGCATTGTCATATTGTGCTCCAAATGCACTGGTACTGAGTGTCACATCTTCTATGAAAGAAACATTCAACAAGCCCACCGGTCCCCCTGCACTCCCTTGAGTGGCAAAGTGATTGATGTTTGGGATCTCGACACCATCCAAATAATAGACATTTTCGCTAGGTGCTCCACCACGAATAATAACATCATTTCTAAATCCCACAGAGCCTGAGACTCCCGGAAGTGATTGTACCACCTTGGCAATATCATTGTTTCCCCCCGGGTAAGTGGCAATTTCTTCCCTCGACAAATTCTGAATGGAATTTGGGGCTTCGGCTTTCTTGATGAATGGACTCGCGGTAACGACAACTTCTCCCAGTTCGTCAAGAGCTTCCAGCAATTCGAATACCAGTGGGACATTGCCTGCCGAGCGCACAATCACATTGTACTTGAGCTCACTTTTAAAACCCAGAAACCGAGCTTCAACAGTGTAAGATTGAGTTGGGATATTTTCAATTAGAAAATAGCCTCGTTCATCTGTGACAGACCCAAGCTCTGTACCTATCACTCTTACCGTAGCGCCAATAAGAGGATCACCAGTTTTGACGTCTTTAACAAACCCCTCTAACCTTCCCAAGTTCTGAGAATAAAGTGAAGTAGATAGAAATAATAAGAAGAGCAGTAAAGAAAGTACACCGACTTTCTTGCACACCAAGGATACCATAAAAAATTACTTGTTCTGACGTAGTTGCTTTAGCAGCACATTCATATCCTTAGGATAATCTGATTCCACCGTGATTTGTTCAGAAAAATTATCAAAACCAATACTTTTGGCATGTAGTGCAAACCGCTGAATTAGCGGACGTTCTTCAACTCCCTTTTTTAAGTGATAATTCCTTTTCAGCTTCGACAAATAAAGTAGTGTTCCGCCATATAATTCATCATTCACTATAGGTGCTTCTTTCCTGGACAAATGAATTCTAATCTGGTGCATTCTACCCGTGGTTGGTTTGCACTCTACCAAACTATGTTGTTTAAATACTTCAATGGTATTCACTAATGTATTCGAAGGTTTACCTTTTCTTAGGTCAATTCTGACCTTGCCTCTTGAAAGTGGTAAGATTGGAAAGTCTAATACCTCATTGACAAATTCAGGGAGTCCTTCGACTACAGCATGGTACGTCTTATTAATTTTCCGATGTTCAAATTGAAGAGACGCATGGCGGTACGCGTCTTCACCTTTGGCCATCAAAAGAACCCCGGAAGTTTCCTTATCAAGACGGTGGCAAGCAATTAACTGGTCATTGTAATGTTTAGCCAAAAGTTGAAGATTCTGATCACTCTGACGATCTGCAAGGGTAGCAATAAATGGAGGTTTGTCCACAACTAAAAAATGGTCATCCTCATAGAGAATTGCTTTTTCGAACTTGAATTTCATTGAAAATAGCGTTAGACCACCTCTTCGAACATTTCGAGTTGTTCGCTAATCTCCTCGGTGGTTTCAACTGATTGGATTGGCAATTCAAAACTGAAGGTCGAGCCCTCTCCTTCCACACTTTGTACGCTTACTTTGGAATTATGGGCTTCCATAATGTGCTTGACAATAGCGAGGCCAAGACCTGTACCACCTCTCTCTTTAGAACGGCTTTTATCAACGCGGAAAAATCTTTCGAATACCCTGCTCAGGTGATCTTGTGGAATACCAAGTCCAGTATCGCGCACGTACACCTTGACAATTGTTTCTCCGACCTCAAACCCTACCTTTACCTCCCCTTGATCAGTGTACTTGATAGCGTTTGAAACCAGATTCAATAGTACTCTATAAATCCATTCCGCATCGGCATATACAAATATGGGACTAGTATATTCATCATCGAATGAAACCTTCAAGTTCTTCTTCTCAGCTTTATTTTCGAATTGCTCGATTACTTCAGTCGCAGATTCTACAATATTGAAGTACTCAAATCTCATTTTTGATTGGCCCGTTTCGATTTGAGATAATGTCAATAGGTCGTGGATAAGGATATCAAGTCTATCCAAACTTTTTGCCGCTCTCTTAAGAAATTTTCCCCTAACCTTCTTATCGTTAATTGCCCCATCAAGCAACGTATGCACATAGCCCTGCGCTGCGAATACTGGTGTTTTCAGTTCGTGACTAACGTCTGCAAGAAACTCACGCCTGAATGCTTCCATATGCCTTAGATCCTCTATTTCCTTCTGTCGGTTTTTGGCATAGGTATATATTTCCCTATTGATCTTTTTCAGCGGGTTTCTGGAGTCACGAACCCCATCATCATTGTCCATGAAGGTAAAATCCTTCTTGCGAAGCTTATTGAGTGCATTATAGATCTCACCGATCTCCTTAAATACGAGAAATTCGAAGGTCACCCAAACGAGTAAATAGCTAGAAGAAAAAGCTAAAACGAATGTAACGCCAAGTGCAAGCGTTGAAACATTGGGAGTCAACCACAAAAAAGCCGTAGTCACCACTGCCACCATACTGGCCAAAAAAAGTGCTACGACTCGTGAGTTGAAAAACATGACTACGCTTCGAACTTATATCCTACTCCTTTAACAGTGGCGATATAGCCATCCCCTATTTTTTCTCTTACTTTTCTGATGTGCACATCTACCGTTCTGGCAAGAACGTAAACATCAGTGCCCCAGATATTTTGCAACAGATCATCTCTACTGAATACTTTATTGGGATTCTGGGCTAGAAAATACAGCAATTCAAATTCCTTCTTGGGAAGGGTGAAATTGTTATCCTTTATAGCTACCGTATAGCTTGATTTATCAATTGACAGGTCACCGCTTACAATTTTCGGAACAGACTTGCTCTTCTTTTCTTTTCTGAACAACGCACTAATCCGACTCATCAATGCCCTGGGCTTGATTGGTTTGATGATATAGTCATCGGCACCAACACCAAATGCTGCTACCTCCGAATATTCCTCCGCTCTTGCAGTCAAAAAAGTGATGTGTGTGTTTGCCATTTCGGGCATTTCCCTCAACTGACGACATGTTTCCACCCCATCCTGATGAGGCATCATGATATCCAATAAAATTAGATCGGGATTGAAATTCTTCGCTAGTTCAACTGCCTTCACACCATCTTCAGCAGTTTTCACTTCATAACCTTCTTTTACCAGGTTGTATTTAAGTAGGTCGAGGATATCTGAATCGTCATCGACCACGAGCACACGATGGCTCTGCTTATTGGCCATATTTTATGGTTGTTTGTTAGTTCCGCCTAAAGGCGTGAGCAAAGATATCTAAATTTAAAAAAAGGTTGTCAACAAAAGTTGATATTACTCAGTTACAGCGAGTTGATGTCGTAAGTTCTTGACTTTTTTGACATCGATTTCTAAATAGCCAACATATATTTTTGCTTTGACTTTGAGTGGGATTTTATTCAGATCATCTGATATCCAAACCTTGAGTGTATTGTCCTCAACAAATAGGCTATCCTTCTCCATAAGAGGTACCAGCACCAGGGCTTTAATATGGCCTAGCTTAGTTTTGATAACTTCTCGGCCCATGAATTTGACCTTAAAGGGTTTGAGTTTGTCGTCAAAGAAGGTATCAATGGAGATTACATCACCTATGTTGAGCTTCGAAAAGTCTATAGCCCTTAGGTAATAATAGCCGCTGACCATATCCTGAACATTCTTGGTGATGGCGTGTCCTGTTTTGCTTTCAAGTCGTTTAGTCTTTTTATCCAACTTGGCCACCACAACTGAATCTTTATTGTGGTCAAAATAAAGAATCTCATTTTTGCGAAACCGACCTTCCTTGATATAGCGATAAAAGCGCTGTGGCACGAATTGAGCCGTATCAAAATAGGAACCCCAATTGTCTCTCACTGAAGAAATTAAGTCAAATATTCCAGTAGTTTTTGCCTTAATATCCATGCGATAAGTAGGGCGATCATTGATTTGGTAGATGATCTCACTCGTCTTAAGCTGGGCCTCTGCAGCTTTTATAAAGCCTACTGAAGCCTTAAACTCAATTTCCTCACCAGGATTGAATGGAGGTTCGGCCGAAAGCGCATATTCCTGTGCTCTGAGCCCAATGCCCAAAAGGAAAATGACACCAATAAAAAATACTTTCATTCTATTCATTACAACTACATTGACAAATGCCATACCAGAAAAGTTGTCACAACGAAGGATGAGTCTCTTTAAGATAGTTTAAATACGCTTTTAAATCTCCGCCAAACTTCGATTGCAACTCATTTTCCAATTCATCTTGCTGAGAGTTATACCTCAAAAACGACATAAAAAATGCATTGTTGGGTTTACGCCTGTCAAAATACCCTTCGTAAGCCGGTGAATAAAATTGTAGCTCATTATACTTCCTTCTGATGTCTGCTATCAAACTGTCCTTTGCTGCCTGCTTTTCCGTTGTTGGCAAATCAACAATTTCTTTATAAAGACTATCTAACCGTTGGGCTCCCTGCAAAATATAGTCTTTCCAGGTTTCCTCATCAGCCAGTTCGTTCTTATAACCGCTAACCCGGGGGGATACCCTACCATACTTTGACTCCATAAACATAATTGCCCCTTTATCGCCAATAAAAGTGGCAAGGTTTTCATTAAAAGTGACACTATCCTTGACAAACAAGGTGCCGTGAGTCAATTCATGAATGATTAAGCTTGCCAAATCTCCCTCAGACCTCCTGAGCATATTGGATAATACCGGATCTTTGAACCACCCCAAGGTCGACCACCCTCCAGCAGTTCTCAGACGGACATCAAGATCTTCCTCCGCTACAATCCTGTCAAATTCTTCCTGTGCCTTCTCTTTACTAAAAAACCCTTTATAAGGAAAACTGCCAAGGATCGGAAACTTCCAACGTTTGGCCCGAAAGGCAAATCGATCAGAAGCAGAAACTACCCACATTAAAGGTTCTCCCTTTTGATCAAATATTGAGGTATAATTGTCACTGTAGTTAATACCGAGCTCATTGAATGCAAAATCTCTGATTTCCAGAATAAGCTTGACTTTAGAACGATCATTTTCAGAAATAGTGGAATCAGCCAAGAACTCCTCCAAAGGCACAGAACCATTAACTACACGAAACTGGCCACGCAATTGCATCAGGCCATAATTCACCAATTCGAACTGCCAGATATAGATAATACCGAGCAACCCAATGAATATCAAACCATTCCTTTTCCAACGCTTTTTCCTAGTCATAATCGGGGCGAAAATTAACCATATTAATCGAGAGTTATTCTTTTGTTAATTGAGGCCTTTCCTACTATCTTCACACACTATTCCCAATACTAAATTTCTTTGACATGAGTGAGAATTCCGAAAAGCTGAAAGCCCTTCAATTAACGATAGATAAACTAGAAAAGACATACGGAAAAGGTACTGTAATGAAGTTGAGTGACGAAAAAGTCCTTGACCTACCTTCCATCCCTACCGGGTCTTTAGGTTTAGACATTGCATTGGGCATTGGCGGAATTCCACGCGGCAGAGTGATTGAAATCTACGGGCCTGAATCCTCTGGTAAAACCACGCTTACTATGCATTGTATTGCCGAAGCACAGAAGCGAGGTGGTATGGCAGCTTTCATCGATGCCGAACATGCATTTGATAAAGGATATGCTGAGAAACTCGGAATAGATACTGAAAACTTGTTAATCTCTCAACCTGACAATGGAGAGCAGGCCCTCGAAATCGCAGAACACTTAATTCGTTCGGGTGCATTGGATCTCATAGTGATTGACTCAGTTGCAGCCTTGGTTCCTAAAGGTGAGCTGGAAGGTGAAATGGGTGATAGTAAAATGGGGCTGCAAGCCAGGTTAATGTCCCAAGCGCTGAGAAAGCTAACTGGTGCTATTAACAAGACTGGCTGTGCCTGTATTTTTATCAACCAGCTTAGGGAGAAAATCGGGGTGATGTTCGGAAACCCGGAAACGACTACCGGGGGTAATGCACTTAAATTCTACTCTTCCGTCAGGCTTGACATTCGAAGAATTGGTCAAATCAAGGAGAGTGCGGACAATGTAATGGGTAATAGAACTCGTGTTAAGGTAGTCAAGAATAAGGTAGCTCCTCCATTCAAAGTAGTGGAATTCGACATCATGTACGGTCGGGGCATTTCCAAATCTGGAGAAATATTAGATTTAGGAGTGGAATTGGAGATTATTCAAAAGGCCGGATCATGGTTCTCCTATTCAGGTGAAAAATTGGGGCAGGGCAGAGATGCCGTCAAGCAGCTTATTGAAGATAACCCCGAGCTTATGGAAGAACTTGAAGCAAAGATCAAAGCTAAAGTCAATGGTGAAGAGGAAGTAGAAGCAGCTGCTGCAGAATAAGAAATAACTAAACACTGTAACAGAGAAGAGGCCGATTGAAAATTCAACCGGCCTCTTTATTTAACTATCAATCAACCTTATTTCTTAATTTGTTCTGATCGCTTCCACAGGATCCAATCTCGCAGCTCTTGCAGAAGGAATAATACCAGCAGCAATTCCAATTACACTGGAGTACACCACACCTTTCAGGATATTCTTAACAGTTAAAGTAACCTCAAGAGTTCCAAATGGTATGAAGGTAATTAGGTAAACAATTAAGACCCCTACGAGCCCTCCAAACAAGCATAAGAACATTGACTCAAAAAGAAACTGGAACAAAACAAAGTAGTTCTTCGCCCCAAGGGCCTTTTGAATACCAATGATTTTGGTACGCTCTTGTACAGAAACAAACATGATATTCATGATTCCAAAGCCGCCTACAAGAATTGCAAAACTTCCAATGACACCACCTGCAATTCCAAGCACATCGAAAATACCGCTTAACGCATCTGCGATAGCTTCAGGTCTGTTCAGTGCAAAGTTCGACTCTTCTTTTGGCTTAAGACCTCTAACCTTACGGAGTAGCCCTTCCATTTCATTCTGAGCCTCAACCAATCCAATATCATTTTCATATCCCTTGACTGCGATAGAAGGATTTACACCAAATCTTCTCCCGATGTAGTACATCTTGGTGAATTGCTTATAGGGGATGTACACCCTGTCATCATTGCTTGGTGTGCCAATGAAACTCTCACCTTCGCGCTCCATCACACCAATCACGCGCATTTTGTACCCACGAATTTTTACATCCTTTCCAATCGGGTTTTGCCCCTCGAAAAGAGATTTTGCCACTTCATCACCAATAATGGCCACATTGCGACCACCGTCAATTTCCTGTTGAGTAAAATAGCGCCCGAATTCAATGGGAATTTCATAAACATCTTTATAAAAATAGCTTACCCCATAAATGTCGATGCTGTTGATACTACTACTTCCCCTTTTAACCGTTGTACTTCGTTGCCCGGAAATAGAAACCGCTGCGGCTGATTGCATATTGGCTCTTAAGAACTCAAACTCCGAGTAGTTATTATTTGGGCGTCTGAAATACCTCCACCATGGATAGTTGGGGTCAGGGCCATCACCAAAAGGGAATTTGCCTACCGTAACAACGTTGGAACCCAGGAAGTCCAATCCGTCTTTTACATTTTTTTCAAGGGAATCGACAAAGGTGTACACCGTAATAATCAACATAATTCCAATGGTTACACCAAGTAAGGACAAGGCTGTCCTCAGGAGATTTGTGGTTAGAACCTGCCATGCAAATCGAATACTCTCCCCCAGTAACTTTAAAAATATTCCCACGTGATCGTTGTTTGAGTTTTTAGATCTTTCTAAGCGCTATTTTGTAAACGTAAAGAATCAAAAAAAGTAAACAGCTTCCATTCTGAATTACTTAAATATTACAAAAGCGGTATTGATCGGAATTTCAAACAGTTGAATGGACGCAACGAATCTAAAGATGATCAACTCATTTATGGTGCTATGAACTAAGAATCTGTGCTTTCTGTTTATGAGACCACTGATTTTATTCCTATCTTTGCAGGCTTATAGAAAGATGACGCAGCAGATTACACAAATCACCAGGATGAAATTGTCCGCTTTCAAGTTCGAGCTTCCGGAAGATCGAATTGCAAAGTATCCAGCAGAAAACCGAGACGAGTCAAGACTAATGGTTCTACACCGTGAAACCGGTGATATTGAACATAAGACCTTCAAAGATATTGTCGACTATTTTGATGATGGAGATGTCTTGGTTAATAATAATACTAAGGTTTTTCCTGCTAGGTTGTACGGACAGAAGGAAAAGACAGGAGCACAGATTGAAGTTTTCTTGCTTAGAGAACTTAATCAGGAAATGCATCTTTGGGATGTATTGGTTGACCCGGCAAGAAAGATTCGTGTTGGCAACAAACTTTACTTTGGAGATGGTGAATTGGTTGCAGAAGTCATTGATAACACTACTTCAAGAGGAAGAACAATTCGTTTCCTTTTTGACGGCTCTGACGAAGAATTCTATAGGACTATTGATACGCTTGGAGAAACTCCACTACCAAGAATCATCCCAAGACCAACTGAGCCGGAAGACAGAGAGCGATTTCAAACCATCTATGCAGAACATGTAGGTGCTGTGGCAGCTCCGGTTGCAGGTTTGCATTTCACACTTCAAGTAATGAAACGATTGGAGATCAAAGGTGTCGATATCACTCCGATCACTCTACATATCGGGCTTGGAACATTCAGACCTGTGGATGTGGAAGATTTGACCAAGCATAAAATGGATTCAGAGCACTACATTATTGGTGAACCTACTGCTGACCTTGTCAACAATGCACTGGACAATAAAAAGAGAGTTTGTGCGGTAGGAACTACCTCTATGAGAACGTTAGAATCGTCAGTCTCAGCGAGTGGTCGATTAAAGGCGAATGAAGCATGGACGGACAAGTTTATATTCCCTCCCTATGATTTTAAAATCTGTAATGCGTTGGTGACCAATTTCCACATGCCTGAATCTACATTATTGATGCAGGCAGCGGCATTTGGTGGTTACGACAATATCATGAACGCCTACAAAGTAGCCATTGAAGAAAAGTACAGATTCTTCAGTTATGGCGATGCGATGCTGATTGTGTAAAGAAATAAAGACGTAAATTGAAGCCTCCTGATTATTCGGGAGGCTTTTTTATTTCAATTGATGCAGCGATACGCAATCATAGTAGCAGGTGGACGTGGAAGCCGAATGAACAACGACACTCCAAAGCAATTCATACCGCTTCACGGGTTGCCAATTTTAATGCATACCATTAACCGGTATTATAAGGCCTCTATGGGAATGAGAATCATAGTTGTGCTCCCGGAGAACGAAATCGATACCTGGAGGGAACTTTGTTCTCATCACTTGTTTCAAATCCCACACGATGTTGTAGCAGGTGGTATCCAAAGATTCGATTCTGTAAAAAATGGCCTTGACCATATTGGAAACAAGGAGGGGTTGGTGGCAATTCATGATGGGGTTAGGCCACTAGTCACCACTAATATTATCAATTCATCGTATGAAGTAGCTGCTGAGAAAGGAAATGCGATTGTTGCAGTTCCGTTGAAGGACTCAATCAGAGTTCAGGAAAATGACGGAAATCGCATGGTGGATCGATCCAAATACTACCTAATACAAACACCTCAAACCTTCCGAATCGATTTGATCAAAAGTGCCTTCGATACCGAGTATGAGAATTCATTCACTGATGATGCAACTGTGTTGGAGGCCTATGGAGAATCTATCAATCTGATAGAAGGGGACTACCGAAACATCAAGATTACAACACCGGAGGACCTGATTATTGCCGAAGCCTTCCTCAACGGAATTAAAGATTGATGGAATACTGCCCCTTTTTCTTAAATTAATCACTTGATCAATTAATCCGCTGTGACCAGGAAGTACCCTTTATCAATTATTCTCTTTACCATTTGTCTCATTTTTACCTCTTGCGAGCCACAAGAGCAAAAAGCGGAGTGGATTAACCTCTTCAATGGACAAAATCTGGACGGTTGGCATATAAAAATCAGAGGGTATGAGTTGGACAACAACTTTGGAAATACATTTCGAGTTGAAGACGGATTATTAACTGTAGGATACGAAGCCTACGAAAATTTTGATGACCGTTTTGGCCACCTTTTTTACAAAGAACCATTTTCCAATTATCTGCTTAGAATTGAATACAGAATTTTGGGAGATCAGGTGAGTGGAGGGCCAGGTTGGGCTTTTAAGAATAGCGGGGTGATGCTACATTCCCAGTCCCCTGAATCGATGGGACTGGATCAAGATTTTCCCATTTCTATTGAAGTACAGTTTTTGGGTGGCGATGGAGAAAATGAACGCCCTACCGGAAACTTATGCACTCCGGGAACACATGTAGAGATGAACGGCAAATTAGATGAGAGACATTGCATCACCGCAAATGCCCCCACCTACCATAGAGAAGAATGGGTGACAATAGATGTTTTGGTTGAGGGTAATGACAAAATTTCGCACATCATTGATGGAGATACTGTGATTTCTTATACTAAACCTGTAATTGGAGGTGGCGTGGTAGATGGATACAATGAAGACGCTAAGCCGGATGGAACAGCACTCACTGGGGGATATATTGCGCTGCAGAGCGAAAGTCACCCCATTCAATTCAGAACAGTAAAACTGAAAAAGCTAGATTAATCAGATGCAGAATTTGAAAATGGGCATGATTGGAGGAGGTGAAGGAGCTTTCATAGGAGAAGTTCATAGGCTTGCAGCTCGAATTGCCGGAAATGTAGATTTAGTAGCGGGAGCCTTGAGTAGCACACCAGAAAAGTCAATTCGGTCTGGACATGCACTTGGGCTCGAACGCGTCTATCCAGATTATCAAACCATGCTCGAATCTGAAGCACGACTACCGGATGATGAGCGAATCGATATTGTATCTATCGTAACTCCCAATTTTCTTCATCAACCTCAAGCCTCAATGGCTCTGGCCAATGGGTTCAATGTGATTTGCGATAAACCCCTAACTGCCAATTTGGAACAGGCCATTCAATTAGGTAAAGAGGCTCAAGACACTAATTTGAAATTTGCTGTAACCTACACATATACGGGTTACCCTTTGGTACATGAAGCAAGAGAGATGATCCAATCCGGAGAACTTGGCACTCCCCGAAAAGTAATTGTGGAATACTTGCAAGGGTGGTTAAGCGAACCCATTGAACAAGAGGGACAAAAACAAGCCGCTTGGAGATCAGACCCAACAAAATCTGGCATTGGTGGAGCATTAGGTGATATTGGAGTCCATGCGGCAAATCTTGTAGAAACCATGTTGGGACAACATATCACTTCAGTTTCAGCTCATTTGAACCGAGTTGTTCCTCACCGTCAACTAGATGATGATGGACAGGTGATGTTGGAAATGGAAAGTGGGATAAGAGGCCACATGAATTTCTCACAGATTGCTGTTGGAGAAGAAAACGACTTGAACATTCGGATATATGGAGATAAGGCCAGTATCGAATGGCACCAAATGAATCCTAATACGCTCACCATCAAACGACAAGGAAAACCAGTGGAAACAAGAACAACTGGTTTCAGTGCAACTAGTCCTTCGGCAACTGCCATGACCAGAACACCGGGAGGACATCCAGAGGGCTATCTAGAGGCTTTTGCGAACATTTACAAAAATTTTGCGGATGATATTATCGCAACAAGAAGCGGCAACTCCGGCAGCTTCACTTATCCACGGCTTGATGAAGGAATCCGTGGCATGAAGTTTATGCAAGCGGCTTTTGACTCAGACAAAAACAGTCAAGCCTGGACCAAAATTGAATAAGACATGAAAACGATCAAGGGACCTGCAATTTTCCTGGCACAGTTTGCTGATGATACTCCCCCATTCAATACACTTAAGGGAATGGCAGAATGGGCCAGCGGGCTTGGCTACAAGGCTGTTCAGATTCCAACGTGGGATTCGCGCCTTATCGATCTGGACAAAGCGGCTGAAAGCAAAGATTATTGCGATGAGTTAAAGGGAATACTTTCCGAATCCGGACTTGAGGTGAGTGAACTCTCGACCCACCTTCAGGGACAACTGGTTGCCGTACATCCTGCCTACGAAGAGCTGTTTAAAGGTTTTGCCCCTGAAGGCTTGAATGCAAAACAGCGGAATGAATGGGCTATCGATCAGGTAATGAAAGCAGGTTCTGCCTCCCGAAATCTTGGATTGAACGTTCACGCAACGTTTTCCGGTGCCTTAGTTTGGCCTTACTTCTACGCATGGCCTCAACGACCTGCCGGATTAGTAGAAAAGGCATTCAATGAATTGGCTAATCGCTGGCTTCCCATTCTAAACCATTTCGAAGAATGTGGTGTGGATGCCTGCTATGAGATTCACCCAGGGGAAGATCTTCATGATGGAATTTCCTTCGAGAAATTTCTGGAAGCCACCCGACACCACAATCGAGCCAAAATACTTTACGATCCAAGCCATTTTGTTCTTCAACAATTGGATTACTTGACATTTATCGATCACTACCACGAATTGATCCGGATGTTCCATGTAAAAGACGCAGAGTTTAACCCGACCGGAAAGTCAGGAGTGTACGGAGGGTTCCAGGATTGGGTAGACCGTCCTGGCAGATTCAGATCTGTAGGTGACGGACAGGTAGATTTCAAAAGCATCTTTTCAAAACTGACACAGTATGGCTATGACGGCTGGGCGGTATTGGAATGGGAGTGCTGTATCAAGTCTCCAGAACAAGGAGCAAAAGAAGGTGCGGAATACATTAGTGACTTTATCATTCAGGCCACCGAAAAGACTTTCGATGACTTCGCAGGTTCGGGTATGAGCGATGAAGAGTTTAAAGGACTATTAGGAATTGATTAAAATGAAAAGAACTTCACGCAAACCCATATTCGGAGATACACAACGATTCTATTGGAGATTTTTTATTGTGATTCATGTAATCGCTATTGTTTTCTTCATTCTCTTCGAAAATTCGGCAAAAGCACAAATCAAGGACCCGAAGGTTACGGAAGTCTGGGAGCCCGTACCGCGAAAAATCACTCCCGTAGTCAATGGGTCTGTACCTTCCGATGCTATTGTGCTTTTTGATGGGACGACTCTTCAAGAGTGGAAATCATGGCGAGGAGATGAAGAGGCCAAATGGAAAATCGAAGATGACTACATGGAGGTGACCAAAGGTTCGGGCAGTATCATGACCAGGAGAAAGTTCAGTGATATCCAGTTACATCTTGAATGGAGTGCCCCGACCGAAATTGTTGGCGAGGGTCAGGGAAGAGGCAATTCAGGGGTATTCCTCCAGGAAAAATATGAAGTCCAGATTCTGGATAGTTATGAAAGCAAAACCTACTCCAATGGACAAGCGGGATCACTCTATAAACAGGCCATTCCCTTGGTCAATGCGATGGTCGCTCCAGGCGAGTGGAATACGTACGATATCATTTATAAAGCACCTGTGTTCAATGCTGATGGCATCAAGGTAAGCTCTGCATACATTACAGTGATTCATAACGGAGTGGTAATACAGAATCATGTCGAACTGAAAGGAACCACCGAATATATCGGGCTTCCAAAGAATCCTCCTCATGGAAAAGGAGCGATCATATTGCAAGATCATGGAAATCCGGTTCGGTTCAGGAATATCTGGGTACGGGAGCTTTGAGTGAGCTCCGAGATATCGATCAGTGGTATCTGAACCACGAAGAACCTAACCTCAGTTGCTTTCAGGCCCTTCGTGAATGGATTTTAAGGTTTGATCAAGATATAACTGAAGCATGGAAGTACCGAATGCCTATGTTTGTTTACAAGGGTAAAATGTTCTGCTATCTCTGGTCTGATAAAAGGACCAATCAGCCTTATATCGGTATTGTCAAAGGGAAATTCATTGAACACCCTTTACTAATTCAGGCCAAACGTGCCAAAATGAAGGTACTTTACATAGACCCGAATGATGACCTACCAATAGACTTGATAGAAGAAATATTTGAAACCGCTAAGCAACTTTACTGATCCGCCAAGCAAGTAATTTTCATAGCCATTCTAAGAGGGAGTGCTTATCTTCTGTCTGATTCTAACTGTAAGACCATGAGAGTATTTTCATTTCTATTCCTGATTTTCTTGTCGATTAACCTGTCCAGCCAAACCAATCCACTTTGGACACAAAAAAAAGTAAAAAACTATCTACCACATATGTCGGTGGCTGAGGTAGAGAAATTCCTGACAAAATCCGATATGGTGATCATCCCGGTTGGGGCATTAGAACAACATGCAGACCACTTGCCCATCGGCACCGATTTTTTGAATGGAGTCGAACGCTGTAAACTCATTGCCCAGGAAAGAGATATTCTGGTAGCACCTGTACTTATGGCTGGCCAATCCCCCTATCATATGGGCTTTGCGGGAACAATTAGTCTGAGCGCTGAAACCATACTCAAAGTACACTTGGAGGCGGTTGAAAGCCTGATCATACATGGTTTCAAGCGATTTATTATCATGAATGCTCACGGAGGAAATAGGGCGATTACCACACTGCTGGTAGATCAAATCAACCAAACGACCGAAGGAATAGCAGTAAGTTATGGAGAGGCGGTCGGCCCATTCTATTCACAAACCAAAACCAAATCTGCTGGCTATGTGCCACCAAGAACATTATTGGATAGACACGCAGGAACTCCTGAGACCTCAAGTTCGATGTATTTGATTCCGAACCTTGTGCAAATGGACAAAGCCGAAACACCAAAACTGACTTTGCCTCCTCATATGAATGCTATGCTGCCCGAAGTCATTGCCGGTGATCCTACGGCTTTGCTTGTGTTCCTGGCCGAAGGCCTGAAACAGGAATCTACGGGTAAAAAAACCTCTTCAGCTGAGATGTCAAGCACGGGAGTATGGGGGGCAAGAAATCCTAGTGAATCGAGTTTGGAAAGAGGCAGAACAAGCACCTTACGAAGCATTGAAGCCGCTGTGATGTTTATTGATAAATGGAATGAATTAAGACCATACAAAGGCGGGAACTAATACTCCTTGATTTTCAATCCACAATACAATTGCCAGGTTTCACCCGGTGATAGCACTTTATAATCTCCGGTTTGAAGCGAATTAATGCCACTGGTCATGGGCTCAATGGCGATTGATTTACGATCAGGTGTATATAATTGAATATGACTAAAATCCTCACTTTGATGTACTTCAATCGATATCCGATCATTCAGATACAAGACGATAACTCTATCTTCATCATTTTGAACGCGAAAGCAATCATCTAATACGCGGTTTGCCAATGAGCGTGGACCACTGTAATCCTTTGTTGTTTGAATTTCACCACTTGGGACACCCAGTTCATTGACCTGAATATGTTCCAGTATACCAATTTCCAAGCTACATGTATCCAGGCCTTCGGTGCTGAAATATGGATGCCAACCTAAGGCTGCCGGCATCGATGTTTCCCCATCATTGCAAATCACAATGTTAACATCAACACCCTGATCGACTATTAGGTATTCTACTTTGAAGGTAAATGGAAATGGATAAAAAGCTTTATCTCCCAAGTAAGCATACTGAACTGAGATTTTGGAATCGGTTGATTCTACTATCTCAAATGAACATTCCGGTAAAAATCCATGGAGAGCATTCGGTCGACCCTGATCATTCAAAGGAAAATGGAACTTCTGACCATCAAACGAATACACCCCATTCGCCAATCGGTTTGGAAAGGGAAAAAGCCAGCTACCCTTACTTGGATAGTTGATATTCGGTGCGATAAGTGAAATCGAGCTTTCCTTGGTTGATTTAGGGGAGTAAACCCACCCATTTAGGCTCCCTCCCATTTCTGGAAAAATGCTTATCCAGTGATTTCTATTGGCAAGTGTAATCACAAAATCAACCTACACTTGACCATGATTTTTGTCCTTTTTCATAAGGAATACATCCTTGGTACGGGCCTGGAATCGGATCATAACGCATTACCGTTTCACCTACTAGCTCAGAAGTGAAATAACTCCAAAAGGTTGAATCCACAGCATTGGTCACAAAATATGTCTCACAGAACTCATCTGTCTTTTCTCCATCCTCATCAAATGATTCGCGGAACGATTTGAGAATCGATTCATCGGCCTCATATTTTTTGAAGTAGGCATTAATCACATCCGTGATTAGCTGTATTTCTGACTTATTGAAACTGACTTCCTGACTATTGTTAAAATTCTTGATAAATGCCGCCAAACCTCGCTTAAAGAAATCAGGCTCCTCATCTTCATAGATATTGGCCAATGCACTATCCAGGTGAATAGCAACTCCCGCATCGGTAGCACCTGGAGTATTAGTTTTTGGAAGGATAGCTTCACATATCTTTTCCAGTTGGGCGGCCTCTTCAGGGGTAAGGAAAATAGGTGACCAATCAGCCTTAGGCGTAACCGAACATCCCTGGAGGGCCCCAAACAATGCTGTCGAGGTGAAAACGGCCAATGAGCCAAATCCGAGGTTCTTTAATGCTTCTCTTCTTTCCATGGTTTAGAGGTTTCCTTTTTTAACTTGATCTGCAGCGTAATTGGCCGCTCTTGCGGAAAACGCCATATAGCCAAGTGAGGGGTTGTGACAGGCCGCTGATGTCATAAACGCGCCATCGGTCACGAAGACATTCTTACATGCATGGACCTGGTTCCATTTATTTAAGACCGAAGTTTTAGGGTCACGACCCATTCTTGCCGTACCCATTTCATGAATGCCCAATCCCATTTTTGGGCCATCATCCCATGTACCGATATCTTTGTAGCCAGCTGCCTCGAGCATCTCAGCACCGGCTGTTTGCATGTCTTTCCTCATCTCATAGGTATTGTTATGAAAATTGCCAGCATCAAACCAGACCTGGGGCAACCCCCATTGATCGAGGTTATCATAGTCCATTTTCATGTAGTTCTTATGTTGTGGAAGCACTTCCCCAAAACCACCAATTCCAATTGACCATTGTCCGGGTTCCATTACCTGATCTTTTACTGAGCCTCCTACACGAAGTTCGGCTACTTTTCTGCTCCAACCTTCACGCGAGGCACCTCCCTGATAACCATAGCCCCTTATGAAGTCTTTCATTTGAGTGCCGCGGCCCATATTCCTGAAACGGGGAATGTAAATACCATTCGGTCTGCGACCCTTATAATATTTGTCTTCAAATCCATCTACCTTGGCAAAAGCACCTACTCCCAGATGATGATCCATGATGTTGTGCCCCAATTCTCCGGAATCGTTTCCAAAGCCATCAGGAAAGCGATTACTTTTCGACATCAGCATTATTGCTGCAGATGCTATGGCTGAGGCACAAAGAAAGATCACTTTCGCGTAGTACTCTGTGGATTCTTTTGTATTCTGATCGATCACCTGTACCCCGGTGGCTTTTTGTGTTGAATCATCATAAATGATCTCATGAACGATTCCATCGGTCACAATTGTAAGGTTGCCACTGGCTATACCTGCCGGGAGTGTGGAAGTAATACTTGAAAAATAACCACCATAAGGACAACCTCTCATACAGCGATTCCTGGATAAGCAAATGGATCTACCTCCTGGGTTAGCATGTGCTAAGGGTTGGGTCAAATGTGCCGTACGCCCTATGGTCACCCATCGATTATTCCATTTGCCTTCTACTGCTTCACGAAAATGTTGCTCTACACAATTCATATCCATGGGTGGAAGAAACTCACCATCGGGCAATTGCTTAAAGCCTCGTCTTTCTCCGCTTACGCCAATGTAGCGCTCTACATGATCATACCATGGTTTGATATCCTTATAGCGTACAGGCCAATCCACAGCAATCCCATCTTTCAAATTGGCCTCAAAGTCCATATCACTCAACCGATAGCTTTGGCGTCCCCAAGTGAGTGATCGTCCACCTAAATGATAGCCACGCATCCAGTCGAACCGTGTTTTTTCCTGGTAAGGATGCTCACTATCCTTAACAAAGAAATGACGATGAGCGGGATTAGTCGTATAGCCTGTCCTATCCTGCTTGGGATAATCCTTTGCAATTTCTTCAGGATCGTTCCTTTGCCTATTGGGAAAGTCCCAGGTATCCATATTCATGGTGGTGTAATCCTTCAGGTGCTCTACTTTTCTACCTCTTTCAATGACAAGGGTATTCATCCCGTTTTCGCTAAGCTCTTTGGCTGCCCATCCTCCACTAATTCCGGAGCCAACGACTATTGCATCAAAGGTGCGCTGTTGCTTTGACTTTAGGTTTAAATTCATTGCGTATTCGATATAAATTACCCTTCAGATGAAGGGTGCAATGAATATAAGGAATAAGAAAGAGAAGGCTGGACGTTTAGCAGGAAAAGTCCATAACCGGAAAAAATAGGACAATAAAAAAGGCAGTTAAAACTGCCTCTTAATATTCGTCTTCATTAAAAAAGAAATCTTCTTTGGTAGGATAATCCGGCCATATCTCCTCAATGCTTTCATAGGGCTGCCCATCATCCTCTAACTCTTGCAGATTCTCAACGACTTCCAAAGGGGCTCCTGATCTGATTGAATAATCAATCAACTCATCTTTAGTAGCCGGCCAAGGGGCATCTTCCAGGTAGGAAGCTAATTCTAATGTCCAGTACATATGTTATCCTCTTTAAATTGCGTGCAAAAGAATATAATTAATCAATAAAAATCAAACGTTTAAGGTCAATTAATTTTCAGACAATTTACAGCTTATAATACCTGTATCTGAGGAATTTAAAACCCTATTTCTTTTTCCTAAGCTGGTCCAAAACGTATTGTTTGGCTGCAACTTTCTTTTCCTGTAACTCCAGTTTGTCTCCAATTATTTTATCCAACCCCTTCGCGGTACTAAAATTCCCCAGGTTTTCATTAAAGGTCTGGAGTTCTCTTTTGTCCCTTTCAAGTAAATCTCGCGCCACTCGAAATTTTACTCGTTCAAAATCTTCCTTCGATATACCTTTCTTTGATTTTTTCCTGGCCAAACTATCGACAAACTTGGCTTCACTCAAGATCATAATCCATCTGCCATATTCAGGTCTAAGAGATTCGATATCCTTCTTGGAAACAGGGCCGAGGCTTGACCATTCCGATTTCAAACTATCCACATTATAATTCTGATTAATATCTTGTGCAATAGTACTAAGCCTTTCTACGAAAGCTTGCCGGGCCTTAAAATTTGCCTTATGATCGTCCTTTTTGTTTTTCTTGGACTCTTTTTTTGCAACATCCAAGGCCGATTGTATGATTGCCTGAAAGGTCTCCCAGTGTTTATCTCTGACGTCCTGCTTGATCCGACCAAGTGTTTTCCATTCTTCCTTATAAGATCTGATCTCCGTTCGTAGCTTGTCCAGGTTTTTTATCGATTTTAATCCTTCGGCCTTTTTTAGGAATTCTTCAAAAGACTGCTCCCGATCTTTCATCATTTTGTCCAGATCCGAGTAGAATGCAGCCCGATTATCATAGAACCCTTGAATCAAAGCTTCATAGGTTCCCTCAATTTCTTCCTTGTGTTCCTCAGCAACCGCCCCCGTTTTTCTCCATTTTGTCTGTAATTCCTTTACCAAATGTGAGGCTGATTTCCACTCTTTGCTTGCAGCAAGCACTTTCAATTCGGTCAGAAGTGCAGTCTTGATCTCCAGGTTTTTAACCCTGTTGTTGTTGATCGAAGATTGCAATTGTTCTTCGAGTATATCCAGTCTCATAAAGACGGAAATATAATCTCCAAGTGCATCAAACTCTGCTAGACTGGTTTTTAAATGAAGCAGTTGACCAAGAAAAGAGCCCTTATTTGTAGCTTCATTGATTCGATCTTCCAACTGAGCCAATTTCTCATGCACCTTATCAAATCGTTTTGAAAAATACTCCAGTGCTTCTTCATCCGTCTTCTTCACCTCGCCAATCTCACGATCTTCAAACGACAGAAACCCTTTTCTGAAGACTTTCCCATCTTTTATGTACCCGTACTGCTCCACAGTTGTATATCGTTACTCAAATTAAGGGCTCGAAAATAGTTATTTCAATAGGAATAGAATCCTATTTGAACGTAATTTTTTAGCATATTTGTGCCCCAACCTTGACCATTATGAGTGACGAAAAGATCATTTTCTCAATGGCCGGTGTCAGTAAAACCTATCCGCCCGGCAAACAAGTACTTAAAAACATTTATCTCTCTTTCTTCTATGGTGCCAAAATTGGTGTTTTAGGGCTTAATGGAGCAGGTAAGTCTTCTTTGCTGAGAATTATTGCTGGAGTCGACAAAGAGTATCAAGGGGAAGTTGTCTTTTCTCCCGGATTCACTGTAGGAATGCTTGAGCAAGAGCCAAAACTAGACCCTGAAAAGACGGTCAAACAAGTTGTTGAAGAAGGTGTTCAGGAAGTCGTGGATGCCCTTGCAAAGTTCGAGGAAATCAATCTGAAATTTGCCGATCCGGGTGTTTTGGCTGACCCTGATGAGATGAATAAACTCATTGAAGAACAGGGGGCTGTTCAGGAAGAGCTGGACAGGATGAATGCGTGGGAATTGGATTCGCGATTGGAACGTGCAATGGATGCCTTAAGAACTCCTCCCTCTGACGCGATCATCAAAAACCTTTCAGGAGGAGAAAAAAGAAGAGTGGCGCTATGTCGATTACTTCTTCAAAAACCTGATGTCCTTCTGCTTGATGAGCCTACCAACCACCTGGATGCAGAGTCGGTACATTGGCTGGAAAGACATCTTAATGATTATGAAGGAACGGTGATTGCCATCACTCACGATCGCTATTTCCTAGATAATGTAGCGGGTTGGATACTAGAGCTTGACCGTGGAGAAGGTATACCATGGAAAGGAAATTACTCATCATGGCTAGATCAAAAACAAAAACGGTTGGCTGATGAAGAAAAGACGGAGTCCAAACGCCAGAAGACGCTTCAACGTGAATTGGAATGGGTTCGAATGAATCCAAAAGGGAGACAAGCGAAGGCTAAGGCCCGACTTGGCGCTTATGAAAAGCTCCTTGGTCAAGAAGGCAAAGAGAAAGAAGCTAAGCTAGAGCTCTATATTCCGCCAGGTGAGCGGTTGGGTTCAAAAGTCATTGAGGCCAAAGGGGTATCCAAAGCATTTGGTGATAAGTTGCTCTATGAGAACTTGAATTTCTCTCTACCGCAAGGGGGTATTGTTGGGGTAATTGGACCCAACGGAGCCGGTAAAACGACACTATTTAATCTGATCACTGGAAAAGAAACTGCCGATGCTGGTGAATTCGAAGTAGGTTCTACTGTGGATATTGCCTATGTCGATCAAGGCCATGACAACTTGGATCCGAACAAATCAGTTTGGGAGGTGATCTCAGAAGGCAACGAATTGATTACACTTGGCGGCAAGGAGATTAACTCGCGCGCCTATGTCAGTCGGTTTAATTTCAGTGGAACGGACCAGAACAAGAAAGTAAGTCAGATTTCCGGAGGGGAACGAAATCGAGTTCACCTGGCCCTGACTTTAAAGCAAGGTGCCAACCTACTCCTTCTGGATGAGCCAACAAACGACCTTGATGTGAATACACTAAGAGCGTTGGAAGAGGGACTTGAGAATTTTGGAGGTTGCGCAGTGATTATCTCACACGACCGCTGGTTCCTTGATCGTATTTGTACACATATACTGGCCTTCGAAGGAAATTCCCAAGTGTACTGGTTCGAAGGTGGGTATTCCGATTATGAAGAAAATCGCAAAAAGCGATTGGGCGATGTCGGACCTACTCGGATCAAGTATAAGAAGCTTGGTTAGTCATGAGTTGCAAGTTTCAAGCTACAAGGGCTTGAGGCTTTTTAGAAATGAAAAGTAATATTCTGCTTTAAGTTGTCACTTAAGCTGAGTGCAACCGGGCAGTTAAGTCCAATGTCTTTGATCCACTCTTTCTGGACATCATCCAACGGGCAATCCGGCCAATAGAAATCTACCTTTAGTTCTCCGATCCTACGCTTCGGGTCAGCCATCATAATTTTTTGGGTCTCCAGATGCATTCCGTCCATATTTAGACCTTTCTTTTCTCCTGCAATGGCCATGACAGTCATCATACAAGTACCCAAAGCCGTGGCCACTGTATCAGTTGGCGAAAACGTTTCTCCTTTTCCGTTGTTATCTACGGGTGCATCAGTGGTATAAGTGTTACCAGATTTGACATGAACGGAATTTGTCCGCAAGCCACCAGAATAGTTTGATTTGACTGTGATCATAAACTAAGCGCTACAATTTTTCGTTAATTTAGAAATCTCAAAAAGAGCTACAAAACTTGTTACGTACTATTACCAAAACCTTCATTATCCTTATTTTTCTCGGTTCGCTCACAACTGTCAATGCACAGGAGTCTGCATATCCGGACGAACAATATGAGCGTGAATCCATTTTTGGAGCATTCAATTCAACGAATGGAGGCATTATCAGTGGTGTATTTTATCGTACCTCAAGAAAAATTGGCAAGAACAGTTTAGCTCACTATGCGATCAACATTGTCAATACCAAGCATCCTCGTGAAAGCCGTGAACCAACATTTTCGGGTAACAGCTTCATTTTTGGAAAATCGAACTACTTGTTTTCGATCCGACCCCAGTATGGACAAGAGAAGATTCTCTTCAAAAAGGCTCCACAACAAGGTGTTAGAATTGCAGGATTAATTGCAGGAGGCCCGTCCATTGGACTTGAAACTCCTTATTTCATCGAATTGCAGGGAGGAAGACGAGAGCAGTATGACCCTGATAACCTTGATCACAATCGAAATGCGATATTTGGTAGTGCAAGCCCATTTAGGGGGCTTTTCCAGTCCCAACTTGTACTGGGCTTCAATCTAAAGGCGGCACTTACCTTCGAGACTAATTCTACTAAGAACAGAGTATTCGGTTTTGAAGCCGGGTTCAACCTGGAATCATTCAGCAGAAAAATTGAGATTCTTCCCAAAGCAGAAAACAAGGGTACTTTCGTTTCTGCATTCATTGCGGTTTACTTCGGAAAGAGAAGATAGACTTGATTCCATCCTTTTTTTGGAACCTTATCCTTACCTTTGTGTTATTCTTAAAAGCTAGAGGAGAGCGATTATGATAGAACTTCCGGTAGTTTCGGCAGAGAAACAAACGAAAAGAAGAAAACCAGACTGGCTACGTGTTAAACTTCCTGTTGGAGAAGAATACAAAAAGGTCAGAAAACTGGTTGATCAGTATAAACTCAACACCATTTGTGAAAGCGGCAATTGCCCTAATATGGGTGAATGCTGGGGTGCAGGTACGGCTACCTTTATGATTTTAGGCAATGTATGCACTAGAAGCTGTTCGTTCTGTGCTGTGGCCACAGGCCGTCCACCAGAATACGATGAAGATGAACCTCGGAGAGTTGCCGAGGCCATTAAGCTTATGGGAGTGAAACATGCCGTAATCACTTCCGTGAACCGAGATGAGCTTAAGGACAGAGGTGCTGAAATCTGGTACAATACCGTAGTCGAAACCAAAAAGATTAGCCCTGAAACCACAATTGAGACTTTAATTCCAGACGTAAAAGGAAACTGGGATGCACTTTATCGCATGATTGAGGCAGGTCAGGAAGTAGTTTCACACAATGTTGAAACGGTACCGGATCTTTACAGAAGAGTGCGTCCCCAAGCCAAATATCCTAGAAGCTTGGAGCAACTGAAAAGAATCAAGGAATATGGCAAGCGCTCTAAATCAGGGGCCATGCTTGGATTGGGCGAGACGGATGACCAGGTATTTAAGATGATGGATGACTTGGTGGAAGTAGGCTTGGATGTATTGACCTTAGGCCAATACCTGCAGCCCACTAAAATGCATCTGGAGGTTCATGAGTTCATTCACCCCGATAAATTTGATTTCTTCAAAGAGGAAGGTCTAAAACGTGGACTCAAGTATGTGGAATCTGGTGCTTTGGTCAGATCATCATATCATGCTGAGCGTCACGTAAACGTCTAACTATCAGGCACTCTTTCCAATATTGAATTAAGGTGAACTGTCATCTGACTTATGTCTTTGGTGGACATGGCTTGCTGACATCGAATTTCGTTTTCCTCTAACACCCACACCCTTTCACTGGCATGTGCCTCCACCAACCCGACAGAATTGTGTAGAAAGGTGGATGTGAAACGAATCTTGAATTGACCTCTATTGGTGTCCAAGCGCTCATACCTTCCTTCCATAATCTCAATACGTCCAGTATTATGAGTCACTTGAAGTTCAATCATTCCATTGTCGACAGGTCTCAGGAAACCGGCTTCCCAATGCTTGAAAACAAACTCGGAATCTTCTTTCACCTTAGCTATCTGCTCAAAATGGATCAGAGGTTCTTGCTCGTATGAGTCTTGAAGCAATTTAAAATTCAACTGATCGCTAAATTCGAAAGGTTCCATAGTAGGGTATTTTCCGTTTCCCTGTCCTGACCAACTTCCAATCAACATGGTCAATGGACTCATTACTTGTAATAATTTAATCTCAGTCATTTTACGATCGCGTTTACATTTCAAAAGACAACAATTATACAGTTGATTCGTATATCGCAATTATACGATATAAATAACATGATCACTAGACTCATTTTATGCTTCGCCCTGATTTTATCCGGTCAATCTTCGATAAGTCAGTCGTTACACTCGTTGGAACCAATCAAAAAACATTACCTGGAACTCTCCAAACTTGATGGAACGCCAAACCCATCGACACCGGAACTAAACGCCATGCGATATCCGACAAATGCACGAAGTTCAGGAAAACAGTTCATCGGCATCTCTCCTACTTATCTTAGTCTATCCCAGGTTACCTTATTGAAAGAGTCCATGCAGTTCCCTTCCAATAGTTCAGCCCAAACAAGAGCCGAACTGGACTATCTACTCAAGTTGGAAGCAGAGCGTACCGATACTCAAAAAAAACGAGCTTGGGTCATCGCCAGAATAGGTTATTGGCCGCCACTCGAAAAGACTAACGATTATTCCGGAGCCAACATTGAGGATCTGTTTTGGGAATACGAACAAGTTACGGACCGAGAAATAAACCCAGACGCTTACCCGGCTACCACAAAACTACTTGCAGGGGTAACGCGGGATATGCGTATCATGGAATTTACGGTCAAATATCATCTTATGCGCCCCAGGCCCTACCACCTCGAGCCAAGACTGAATTCGATGACCCGAATTTCAAACCCATCGTTCGCCAGTGGACATACGCTCTGGGCCTACATTCAAGCATTTACCTGGAGCGAATTGATTCCTTCAATGCGTAAACAGTTTCTGGACATCGCCTACGAAGTAGGGGAATCACGTGAGATTATGGGAATACACTACCCTAGTGATGAAGAAGCTGCCGGTGTGTTAGCTCACAAAATGCTAACTGCGATGTGGACAAATCCCAGCTTCCTTGCGGACCTTAGAGCGGCAAAGGAAGAATGGAAATAATTCAGTGACGAACATTTCCATCCTCCTCAAGCATTAATCCTGACTTAATATGGTTGCCGGGTTCACTCGCGCAGTTTTATAAGCATGATAACCGACCGTAAAAATCGCCACCAGTAGTGTAGCGCCTGTAGCACCAATGAACACCAACACCGGCATATCGATTCTAAACACAAACTCACCCAGCCACTGATTCATAAATATGAACCCTAGAGGAAGGGCAATGACGTTGGCCAATAGAATGAGCTTTATGAAGGTCCACGATAGCTTCTTGAGTATCTCAAACATCGTAGCGCCTGCGACTTTTCTGATGCTCATTTCCTTCTCTTTTTCAATAGCAAGGAAAGATGCTAACCCGAATAACCCCAGTATGGCAATCATTATTGCCAAAACCGCAAATACTTCCAGTAACGTGCCCAATTGCTGGTCTTCTTGAAATAACTCCGCAAATCGATCATCAACAAAATTGTATTCCATTGGAACTTCCGGGAACAAGGTTTGCCATGTCTGTTCAACAAAAGCGAGGGTAGAGGCAACCTCCGTGGTATTAACCTTCACTTGTATGGTATAGAAAAACTGGGGTTCCATTTTGAAGACGAGTGGCTTAATCTCAGATTTCAATGATTGGAAATTAAAATCTTTAACGACCCCAATCACCTTTGACTCACCGCTATGTCCTGCAAAACTTGTCCATCCAATTCGCTTGGAATCCAAATCGGTGAGCCAGGATGGATCCTTTGTTGAAAAAAACTTTAATGCGGCTTCATTGATTACCAATGCCCGGAGTCAGTAACAGTAGCTCGATCAAAGAATCTGCCTTCTTTCATCACTAAATCGTAAGTACCCGCAAAATCATGATCAGAGAAAATTGTGGCTATTGACGGTTTTTCTCCAGGATCAAAACCCGTTGGCGAGAATCTCATGGCCCAGGTCTGTTGTCCAAGGTCATTTGATGAAGCTGAGACTGATTCCACCTTGTTGTTTTTTAGCAATTCATTTCGCAACAATTGAACCTTTGATGCAGAATTGGCCACTTTACCGACTCCATTTATTGAGATGGTCTGATCTTTATTAAAACCTAAGGATTTATTGCTCATAAACCTGACCTGCTTATAAATCACTCCTGTGGAAAGCATCAGGACTATGGCCAATATGAACTGGAAAACAACCAGGCCTTTTCTTGCTTTGGCCCCTCTTGCCTTACCTGCACCTCTGGATCGTAAAACAGTAATTGGCTTGAAAGAAGACATGATTAGTGAGGGATAAGCACCTGAAGCAATTCCTACAAACAAACTAATTACCAGCATCAATAAAATGTTCGTTGAATTGACAATATCCCCGTAATCAAAAGATTTATCGGTCAATAAGTTGTAGGAAGGGAGCAGCGATAACGCAAGAAGAAAAGCAAGGGTGGTCGAAACAAGTACAGTCAAAACGGATTCCGTCACGAACTGCGCCACCAAGGTCGATTTCATTGAACCGAAAACCTTCCGTACGCCAACCTCTTTGGCTCTTCTAAGCGATTGTGCTGACGAAATGTTGACAAAATTAATCGAGGCCATCAAAAGAATTCCAATGGCCACATAAAATAGAATTTGATTGTTTTCGGCATTCCCCTTAGGGCCCATGTCAAAAGGCAAATTCGATCGAAGGTACAAATCATTCAAAGGGACGACATCAGGTTGGTAGGCTTCCTGAACCTCAGGGCCGGCATGTTTAAGTAGGAATGCACTGAACTTCTCTTTAAGATTTTCGACATCAATTTCTCCCGGTATCAATAGATAATTATAGAGAAAATGAATTCGCCAATGAGTGTAGGAAAGCGGATTGGGCGACCTTGTCAAAAAATGTGTCCTGGGAATTAGCATATTGAACTGCAAATGTGAATTTTCCGGACATTTTACCACTCCCTGAACCTCAAAAGGCATAAAATCCCCGTACATATCAATCTCCAAGAGCTTCCCAACAGGATTGTCATCACCAAAGTATCTTACGGCAAGTTTTTCAGTGATAATCACCTTATTCGGATCTTTCAGAAAATCCTTAGGGTTTCCACTGACTATCGGAAAGTCGAAGAGGTTGAAAAAAGTAGAATCAACGGAAAACAAACTATTTTCCGAAAACACCTGATCACCGATCTTTGTGGTGAGTGCGTGAGGGTTTACAGCAACCAAATCTTCAATTTCAGAAAATTCCTCTTTCAAAAACTTACCCCATACATAAGGGGTCACGGCTGCAGATCTGGCCTTTGCATACGAGATCAATCGGTAAATCTGATCACCTTTTTGGTGAAACTGATCGAAACTCTCCTCATGCCTGACAAATAGCATGATCATCATAAATGCAAACATTCCTACGGTCAGTCCGACAATATTGATTACAGCGTAAAGTCGCTGACGGAAAAGTGACCGGATACTAAATTTGAGTATTGACTTAATCATAATATATATCGTAAATAGGCGATATACGTTTTTATCTGCAATACTTCAAGTCCGGTAAGCTTAGCCGGGGTAGTCCACTAGCTAAACCGGATACTATAAGGTAGTCCAGGACAAAAAGTACATAGGTACCGGATAAAAACAGGTCAAATTTCCAGGCGATACCTGAATTGTTTGAGCAATTCTTTATTCAAATAATAGTAAGTGAATTTGTCTCTGGGTTCGGTAATAAAAATCCCACAATCTCTGAGAATTTTAACGTGCTGAGACATTGTCGATTGCGAGTAATCAAACATCTGTACTAAGTCTTTGTTACAGGTTTCATTATCAATTCCCTGTCCACCATTCTTCTCCGCTAAATAACGCACCAAGGCGACTCTCAAAGGATGGGCGAGTGCATTGGCAATTTTGGCAACTTGATGATCTTCTTCAGTGATATAGTCGCTAGTGACTTCAGTACGGATTCTCATGATTCAATGTATATCGTAAATATACAATATATACTTTTGCTTTATGAAAACCGTAGAATGGAGGTTGTCTCTAAATTCCTCCCCTAAACAGACGTACGACTTTTTGAATAGCAGTGACGGACGGGCAAGGTTTTGGGCAGAATCTGCCAAGGAAGAAAATGGTGCTATTCTCTTCGAATTTATCAACAGCTGGAAATACAAGTCCAAAATTCTGGAACGAATTCCAAATCAACTCTTTCGAATAGATTACTTCAACTCCGAGGTATCATTTCACATAGATGTCACTCCGAAGGGAGGTTCAGACCTAAGACTTCTGAATACCAATATTAGCGATGAGGAATACCTGGAAGTACTTCCCGGATGGGTTTCAGTACTCATGAATTTGAAAGCAGCTCTTGATTTTGATGTGGACTTAAGAAGCCATAATCCCGCCAAAACCTGGGATGAGGGCTATGTGGATGTCTGAGTAGCTTAGATAATTTTTCATTTTATTTGAATACATCAAATTATGATGTATTATTGTTCTATGTATTCAAGAGAAATTCTAAAGGGCATCCTTAAACCCATAATCCTGAAACTCCTTTCCGAAAATCGCAGGATGTATGGTTATGAAATCACACAGAGGGTCAAAACCCTTAGCCAGGATAAAATCCTGATTAAAGAAGGGTCACTCTATCCTACTTTGCACGCCCTCACTAAAGAAGGCTATTTAGTCACTGAATCGGTAATGGTAGATAACCGAACGCGCAAGTATTATTCTCTTACTCCGAGAGGTAAGGAAGCCGCTCACCCTATGATCGAAGAAGTATTGGAATTCCGGGAAACTCTGAAACTATTATTTGGTACCAAACCGGCATCCGCATGAGACTTTCCCAATCACAACAACAGGTATTGCAACACTATATGAACTCTCATGGTATGCAAAACCAATCGTTAAAGAGTGATCTACTAGATCACCTCTCCTGCAAAGTGGAAGAATTAATGGATGAAGAAAAACTAGGATTCGAAGAGGCCTTAGAAAGAGCCCAGATTCAGTCTATGCCTAATGGCCCGCAGGAATTTGAAAGAGATTTGAAATTATTGACAACACAAAAATCAACTATTATGATCAGAAAAATAGCATTTCTGGGAGGCTATGTGAGTGCCTTGTGCCTATGCCTTTCAATATTGTTTTTTGCCCTCTCCAGTTTTGAGAACAAAAAAAATGCACTTCGAATGAACTCCGCTCAAATGGAATATGAACTTCAGGAGAATAATCATCCCACAGCCTTCCACAACCATCCTATCTATAAGAATATGGTAGCGCAAAGTGCTGAAAGCGCAATAGTAGCCTATAGACAATATTCCAGGGCGGAAAAATTGTTAATGGCATCCATATTTCTTTTGGTCACTACCTTCTTGCCCTATTTATTCTTCGCGGGATATAGGAAGCAGAGCCCAGAGGTCGAACCCATATAAAAAAAGCCCTGATAAAATCAGGGCTTTTTTTATAGTTTCTAATCGTTAGGCCATTTCTTCCTCCGCATAAGCCTCTACTGGGATACAGCTACATATCAGGTTTCTATCCCCAAAGGCAGAATCAATTCTCCCTACTGCAGGCCAGAACTTGTTTGTGCGTAAATGTGGCAATGGGTACGCTGCCTTCTCCCTTGAGTAAGGGTAATTCCAATTATCGCCTACTACCACTTCAGCAGTATGAGGGGCATTGTTTAATACATTGTTACCTTCCTCGGCAATTCCATCAGCAATCTCCTGAATTTCAGCCCTGATCTGTAAAAGCGTATCACAGAATCGGTCCAATTCTGCTTTTGTCTCTGACTCGGTCGGTTCAATCATCAATGTTCCTGCAACCGGAAACGACAATGTGGGCGCATGGAAACCATAGTCCATCAGTCTTTTGGCAAGATCTTCTGCTTCAACATGATATTGTTTGAAATCTCTGCAATCCACAATCATCTCATGAGCACATCTTCCGTTGGTACCTGTATAGAGAATTGGGAAGCCAGTCTCCAACCTTGACTTGATGTAGTTGGCATTCAAAATAGCCATTTCCGTGGCCCGTTTCAGGCCATCAGGTCCCATCATGGCAATGTAAGCGTAAGAAATGGTTAAGATACTCGCGCTACCCCATGGTGCTGCGGAAATCGCAGTGATTGCCTGAGAGCCACCCATATCTACTACCGGGCTACCTGGCAAGAATGGAGCAAGGTGTTCAGCCACACCAATCGGTCCCATACCAGGCCCTCCCCCTCCATGAGGTATACAGAATGTCTTATGCAGGTTCAGGTGACAAACATCCGCTCCAATAATCCCGGGACTCGTAAGTCCAACTTGAGCATTCATATTGGCTCCATCCATATAAACCTGACCTCCATGGTCATGGATAACATCACAAATTTCCTTGATGCCTTCTTCAAAAACACCGTGGGTAGATGGATAAGTCACCAACAGTGCTGCAAGGTTATCACTATGCTCTTCCGCTTTAGCTCTAAGATCAGCGATATCGATATTTCCCTTGTCATCACATTGGGTAATCACCACTTTCATTCCTGCCATTACTGCTGATGCAGGATTAGTACCGTGGGCCGAAGAGGGAATTAATGCCACGTTTCTGTGGTGGTCTCCCCTACTCTCATGGTATGCCTTGATTACTTTCAATCCTGCATATTCACCCTGTGCTCCTGAATTTGGTTGAAGCGACACATCAGCAAAACCGGTAATTTCTGAAAGCCAATCCACCAAATCCTTGAACATAGTTTGATATCCTTGAGTCTGATCCAGTGGCGCAAATGGGTGTATCCCTCCAAACTCGGGCCAGGTCACCGGTATCATCTCAGCAGTTGCATTCAATTTCATCGTGCAGGAGCCAAGAGAAATCATCGAATGCACCAATGAAAGGTCCTTATTTTCTAATCTCTTAATGTATCGCAGCATTTCATGCTCAGCATGATATTGATTAAACACCGGGTGCTCCAGGTATCCCGAAGTTCTATTAAGATTAGCAGGGTAATTGATTGAGATAGAGTCAGCCTCAGTTTCCACATCAAAACCGTTTGAACTTCCGGAGACCGTTGCGAACACATTGAGAATGTCGGCTACATCACTGATCGTTGTCTTTTCATCTACTGCAATCCCAATATCTCCGTTGTCAAAATATCTGAAGTTCATTCCGGCAGCCTCAGCCGTCTCTCTGACTTTTGAAGCATCTGCACCTGAAACTTTAATGGTATCAAAATAGACCTCATTGCTTTGATCAAGTCCCATGGACTTCAAACCAGCCTCAGTTAATTTGGCCATACCGTGAATCTTTGAAGCGATATTCTTCAGTCCTTCCGGCCCATGATATACCGTATACATTCCCGCTATTACTCCCAATAGAACCTGAGCAGTACAGATATTGGAAGTGGCCTTTTCTCTTCGAATATGTTGTTCTCGGGTTTGCAGGGCCATGCGATACGCCTTATTACCATGACTGTCCTGGGAAACGCCAATAATTCTTCCGGGAATCTGTCTTTTATAACTTTCTCTTGTAGCGAAGTAGGCTGCGTGAGGACCACCATAACCCATCGGAACTCCAAATCGTTGAGTTGTACCAACTACAGCATCTGCTCCCATTTCTCCAGGAGGTGTCAAAAGTGTCAATGCCATCAGGTCTGCAGCACAGGCAACCAGCACATTGTTTTCGTGAGCTGATTCGATAAAAGCCTTGTAGTCACGCACTGAGCCATCGCCAGCGGGATATTGATAAAGGACACCATAAATGTCTTCATTGGTAATGTCTACAGTTGATATATCTCCAATTACCAAATTGATCCCGACCGAAGTCGCTCTGGTTTTGAGAACATCGATCGTCTGAGGGAATGTATTCTCGTCAACGAAGAAAGTGTTGGCATTTTTCTTTTCTCTTTTCCTCAGCCCGGCAAACATCTGCATGGCCTCTGCAGCAGCAGTACCCTCATCGAGCAAAGATGCATTGGCAATCTCCATGCCGGTCAAATCCATGACCATGGTCTGAAAATTGATCAAGGCCTCAAGTCTTCCTTGAGCAATCTCGGCTTGATAAGGTGTATAAGCCGTATACCAACCAGGGTTTTCAAGAATATTTCTAAGAATCACACCTGGCACGATGGTATCGTAATACCCCATTCCTATATATGATTTATACACCTTATTTTGCGCAGCTAATTCCTTCAGCTCAGATAAAAACTCGTGCTCCGTTCTCGCCTGGGGCAAATTCAGATCACCCTCCATCCGGATTCCGGAAGGTACTGTTTCATTGATTAGTTGATCGACTGATTCTGCTCCGATTGTAGTGAGCATGTCTTTGATCTCCTGAGGTGATGGACCGTTGTGTCTTTCCTCAAATTTCTTGCTGGCTCTTAAATCAATTTTAGTCATAAATCAATCTCCGTTTTTGGTTAAAACAGCCTCTTTTCGGCAGTCCGACAAATGTAAGACATAAACCCTTTAATTGTTGCCCGTTAAACACAAAAAAGCAGGGTCTGCAATCGAGTCAGGTATGCTCTACAGAATTATTTCCCTAGCTTTGGGGTCTTATCTATTTTATGAAACTAATTGTTTGCGAAATGAGGAGAATATTAGTGTCGATGATTGCCCTGGCATGCCTGGGGTTTATAGCAACTGGACAAGATGTATCAGTCAAGTATGCCAATACAATTACAACCGATGATATGAGGGCAAAGCTCTCCGTACTGGCCTCGGATGAATTTGGAGGTAGAGAAACAGGAGAAGAGGGACAGAAGAAAGCAGCAGAATACCTGGCGAAGTTCTATGCCGATTTGGGTCTCATTGGCCCGGTGGATGGTAGCTACTATCAAAAGTTTAATCTCTATCAGACGGACTGGTCGGAAGTGTATATCAAGACCAAGAAAGGAACACAGAAGAATGGAGAGGCTTTCATTTTCAGAGGAAATAGCGATATGAAAAAGGAAGCGAAGATCACCACTGTCTTTGGTGGAGCTGGTGAAGATGCAGATTTCGAGGGTGTTGACCTGACGGACAAGGGTGTGGTGATCATACCGAAAGGAAATGCAAATGATGCTATTGGTAGGGCAAGGGCCGCAGGTGCACGAGCTGTCTTTATAGCATCAGGAACTGATGAGGAATTCGCTAACCGTCTTCCAAGGCTTTCAAGGGCTTTCCTCAAAGGCCGAATGCGCGTTGAGCTCAATAGGGATGCCCAGGAAAACATGTTATTCTATATCTCTAACACGATGGCTGCTGACCTTCTGAACAGCTCGGTTGAGAAACTGGAAGCGGCCGTTTCAGATTCCAAAAGTATCAAAGGACGCACCGTTCGATTAATGGTGAAAAAGCAAATCAATGAAGTAGCCACCGAAAACATGATGGCTTTCCTTGAAGGAACTGATTTAAAGGATGAGGTGCTCGTAATCTCCTCACACTACGATCACATTGGCCAGAACGCAGACGGAACAGTAATCAACAATGGTGCTGATGACGATGGATCAGGAACCACAGGTGTAATGGAAATTGCCGAGGCGTTTAAACAGGCTGCTGATGAAGGCAACCGACCACGAAGAAGCATTTTATTCCTGAATGTGACGGGAGAGGAAAAAGGATTACTTGGTTCCAATTACTACTCAAGCAATCCGATTTTTCCAATTGAAAAAACGGTGAATAACTTGAACATTGACATGATCGGGCGAGTAGATCCAGCGCATGAAAGTGATCCAAATTATGTATATGTTATTGGTTCAGAAAAGCTTTCGAGCCATCTCAAGATCATCTCAGAGTTTGCTAACATTACATACACAGGATTGAATCTCGATTATAAATTCGATGATCCGAACGATCCAAATAGAATCTATTACCGTTCTGATCACTACAATTTCGCGAAGCACGGTATTCCAATCATTTTCTACTTCAACGGTACGCACGCGGATTATCATCGACCAACGGATACTATTGAAAAGATTGAGTTTGAAGTAATGGCAAAGAGAACAAAACTCGTATTCCATACCGCATGGATTCTTGCTAATCGAGACAAAAGGACTCCTGTTGATAAGCAAGATGACATGACCTACAACAGAGACTAAATCCAGCATCAGTTTATATTGGAGAGGCCTACCTTAGAGTAGGCCTTTTTTATAGAATTGACATGATAATCAACATGCTCATTCCTATAACTAGCCCAAGTGTTCTCTGCTTCTTGACAGGCTTCTTTCGATAAATCACAACGATCATTAACACCACTACTGAATCCAATAGTAAAAAATAAAGAAGGGCCTGAGCCGAAACGAATACCATTAAAAAGCCACTAATCGTGAGTAGTAATGCAAGGATTAGTTGCCTGATAAATATCCCGACCTTGGTTTTTGGTGTTAAGTCTTCCAGCTTTCTGAAATAAAAATGGGCTACAGCAAAGAGGATTAAGAAATAGATCAATGCTCTTGAAAACATATATTGCAATGGCTTGGCGATAAGTTGCACAACACTTAGTTGGGGTTCAAAACCGCCAAGCAAGTTCTCCAACTCTTCTGTATCCAATGCCGACTCTATTACCTTCTCGGCTGTGGCCGTAGAGAGTCCGGAAACTTCACGGACCTCTTCCAACGTCTCGAAAAACCCGTTCCTATCCCGATATTCGATCAGTCTTTCCGCATCGACTTCACCGATCCCATTAATTGTTAGCAAATCCTCTATTTCTGCTGCATTCAGGTCAAAAGTATATAGCGGTACGGTTATCGCTCCAAACGGGTCAAAAGTCAACAATCGATGATCGTAATTGTCGACCATCAACCACAATGGAGGTGGTACGTCATTGGTATAATCGATTCCCAACGAAGACCGAAAGATTTGCAAAACTTCTGATGACTCATCTGGAAATAATTTCAAATAACCATCGATAAAATCGGTGAACTGTGAATTGTTAGAATTATTGAATATCACGAATTCACTTAGCACTTTGAAATACTTGAGAAACTGGTTTTGCCAAGGCAACAAATAGTTTTGAGGTGGATCAGCCAAAGAATCCATTTCAAATAGAAAATCCTGATAGAACTGAGAGGTTTGGTATCGATTCGAAAGGTCACTCGTAGTTAATTGACTAAAAAAGGCAGACGCTGCTCCCTCTGTCGCCAATAGCTGGACCAGGTTTCTTTTCCTGGTTTTATCAAGCCTGACACCTGAGTTTCTGTAGGTAAGCCGATCTTCAATATTCCTTAATGCCAAGGTTCGGGGTTTGTATTTGACGTCTCCATCGAATGCTTGTCGATAACGCTTGAAATCTTCGTACCGTTGATACCATGAGAGCATAGAAGCTTTGTAGTAGCCTAATCTCAACGGGATTTTAAAATCGCGTTCAAAGCCCCGAATTGATCGAGGGGAGTTCTGCTCAATTTCTTCCATATCCCGACCTATTCCTTCCAGAATCACTTCGTTTTTTTCATAGAAACGCGAGACATTTTCTATGTGCTCTGCAAAACCTTCGTTGAATGCTGTGGAGAAGTCTGTCACTACCGAAAAAAAATGCATATCCACATTTTTTGTATTATTTTCTATACTGTCCTCGACTGTCAACAGGTGAACAAAGACATGGCCCATTTCATGAGGGTAGAGTTGAGTAAAGGACATCAGCCTATCCGGAGAAGTGGTTGCGCTATTGACAGTAATATCAATATAAGGGACATCCGGTTTCGGGATCTGACCATTCGAGGTTGAAAGTGAAAAACCGAACTTGGCAAAACCACCCTGATTCTCAGTCAACCCGAGATAGGCCGGTTCGATATTCTCCAAGCGGCCTTGATTCCTAAGATAGAACTGCGCCAGAAAGTAGAGATCCAGAAATTCATTGACGAAGGAATTTTGGATCGTATGCATCACATCACGGTACAAGGTAGTTGTGTCAGAGAGCACTTCCATTTCAGGTAATCCATCGACCTCCTCCCCAGTAGGCTGAATAATCACTATTTCCTTAATCTCCTCAGGGACTAAAGAATGAACTTTTCCGGATTGACTCCTGGCGGGAGAGGAAATGAAAACAATACAAGTTGTTAAGAGAATTGACCTGATATTTTGAATCCGTATCATGACATGAATTGAGGAATAATTCTCATGAAAGAGGGCCTCAATCCTTACGAATTCTAACGAAATGATAAATCCGTCAGAGTTTAAACTGACGTGGAGTCTTGCCCGTGACCTTCTTAAAGGCTGTGTTAAAGGTGGTCAAAGAGCCAAAGCCCGCCATTTTTGAGATGGCCTCGAAAGTATACTTCTCGTTCGCCTCATCTTTCAACAAACGAATCGCTTCACTTACACGATAACGATTGATATAATCATTGTAACCACAAGACAGTTGACTGTTCAATGCTTTCGAAATCTTATGCGTACTCAAGTCCATTGACTTCGCCATTCGACTTAATGTCAATTCCGGCTGCAGATAGAGTTTCTCCTTAATCATCAGCTGTTCAATGCGTTCAATAATTCCCGGCTCAATAACACTAGTCTTGGAGTTCTCAACTCTATGCATAAACACCAAATAGGACAAAGCAGCTACCCCAAGCAATGCATTTGCAACGATGGTAGCTACACCCGGGAGTTTAATTCCATCCATTATGACCACAACTGTGTACAAGAATAGTCCTGCCAGGAGTCGAATATTCGCTTGCCTTCTTCCCTTCTGGCGAACTGTACGCTTCAGATTTTGATGAATTGATATTCCCAAATACGCGATCAATTGGAGAATCAATAAGTATTTTGACAAGACCAGTTGCCAATTGGGAGATGTAACCAGGTTGAGCTTTGGGCTACCATCCAGCATGAACACCGGAAATAGTAGGGCAAGCACTAATACAGCTGGTACAAAGTGCCAATTCGATAGTGACTTCTTTTTATTCAACGATTTCGTTGTCAGAAGCTGAAAGGTGTATGGTGCAATAAGAAGCTTTAAGGGTAGAGTCAACCACAAAACATGAGGGAATTGGATTACAAGAGAAGCATTGATGAGAATTCCTATTGAATCTATCAAACAAATAGTGATTAGCCACCAAATCAAACCCCTATAACCATTGGTGTTGATGTTAAAAGTGTTTCTGATAAAAACGATCAACATCAATGAAACAATAGCGATAATAAGAAATGTAATATTCATAGCGGTATTTTTGAATTCCACATGGCAATCACCCAGCTCCTTCTATATTTGATATTAAGTAGACGAAACGAACTGTTTCGAAGTTCCTGAATGAAACAAACACTCCACATACTGAATGGTGATAGCACCCTCGGGGCTTTAACTGAAATCGGAATTTCAGGGGAAAAAATTGTCTTCCGAGATGTGCTTTGTGAAGGGCCTGTCAGATCGGACATAGGTACTCCCGAATTTTGGGAACAACGCGCTGAATTTATGACCTCTTTCTTCGGGACAACTCATAAAGAATTCCAGAGTCATGTAGTGCGTGAATTCAACAGGCTCACGGAATTGGATGATTATTCCGAGATAGTCCTCTGGTTCGAATACGATTTGTTTTGTCAGATCAATATGTTGGCGATGCTCGCCTATTTGTATTCCAGGCAAGTCAACTTACCGATCTCTTTGATTTGCTCGGGTCAGGAGGCCGGCTCAGATTACCTTTTGGGTCTTGGTGAATTACAATTGGAACGACTGCCTCAATTATTTGACGAACGAATTTCTCTGGATCAGCAGGATTTATTATTTGCAAAAGAGGTATTCGAAGTCTACTGTAACCCAGACCCAAGGAGTTTATTTTCGTTACCCGAACACCCGAAATTTCCTTATTTAAAAGGAGCTCTCACAGCTCATAGCAAGCGTTTTCCCTTTTGCTCATCAGGCCTCAATGAAATCGAATCAGAGATGCAAAGGCTGATTGACCAAGGGATTTCAGAGCCGAGAGAGATTGTAGGAAAGATGCTGAGATGGCAAAAAGGCACCTATTATGGGTTAGGTGACCTTCAATACTTCAACTACCTCGAAAGGGTAGCTGAAAAAATCGATCGAAATTACTACCTCGGAGGTGCTCTTGTATCGGATTACTGTTGGGACGAAAACAAAAAAGAGCTAGTCTTAACATTGAAATAAAAGTTCACACCTTGTGGGCGGAGATCGAACGTCAGCGTGACCGTTGACCTCTTAAGACACAACAAAGTTCTTGGCTACCTCAACGGTTTTGACGTTCGCGTCCTTTCTTTGCTACTTTCTTTGGACAAGCAAAGAAAGTCGAAGGAGATTATGACTCCACTCAACCCTCCCAGTTAGAAAGGAAGAGGGCATTAACACAACAAAAAAGAGCTAGTCTCGAATCGAAACTAGCTCCTCTTCTTGAATTCTTTTTATCACTTCTTCGTCAACCGCACCCGGCCATCACCCGTCCTGATCTCAACATCAGCAGAACCACCGGAGAGTTTAAATTCCTCTCTATAGTCCGATTCGCGAGTTTGCTCAAATGCCGATGAAGCTCTGACGCTTGCATCATCCTTGGTCACCGTAAAGTCTCCTCCACCACTAAGCACGACAAATTCAATATTAGCATCATCGCCTCTAATATCATAAAGCCCATTGTCAGTGATTTCGGTTTCGATGATGATCGTACCATCTTCTACGTTCGCTTCTAAAGATTCGAACTTTCCGTTCCTTACGTCTACATCGCCATCCTCAATACGAATGAACATATCACCTTGACCTCCGTCCATTCTCAAATCTCCATCTTCCAATCGGAAATCAAATTTGTTACCATTACATTCCAGCAATTCAACATCTCCGTCCTCAGTGGTAAGCTCAATTTCACCATCTACATTCTTGATGTAATAGTCGTCATCTTCACCTTTGATTCTCAATGAACCTGATTCTGGCATCTCAATAAGGATAGTATAATCGACTCTATAAGAGCCCATTGTTACTCTTACTCCACGACCTTCCCGTTCGGTGATGTAAAGGTCACCCCCCCTGTTATCAACTTCGACTTCAAAGTCTCTTCTTCGACTAGAAAATCCTCGAACTTCCTCGTAGCGATCAATCTTGACATGTACATCAGATCGATTACTTCCAATAATTCGTACATCAGCATCTTCTGAGCTAAGGTGCAAAGTGCCCTTGGCATCCATGGTATAGACTTCATCCAAATGATAGTCCCCTTCGCGATCACGGTCTCTGTCGCGATTATTCTGTGCAAAAGCAGTTGTGGTAATCATCATGGCGGCTGCCACGAAAAATGTCAGTTGTTTTTTCATGATTTTTGAGTTTTATCCAAATACGTTGTTAATAAGCAAGTTATAAAATTGAAAGGACTTCTTCCAGTCTACCTGCCTCTACCCTTTCTTCTGCGGTTTTTGGACGACTTTTTTTTCTGATTGTCAAACTTTCGTTTTTTCTCATGAAATGCCCCCTTGAAGTCCGGATTTTCCTTCCTCTTGATCAGATCGATTTCACGGGCCATTAGTTGCTTCTCTTCAAAAGGAGTTTCTTCTATACTGACTTCAGAAGGTATACTTAATCGGGGAATAGGCTGACGAATCAGAGCCTCAATCTTGGGAATGTGCATCATTTCTACCTCATTGGCGAAGGTGATGGCCACACCGGTGTTCTTCGCCCTACCAGTTCTCCCGATGCGATGAACATAATCTTCGTAGATCAAAGGCAGGTCAAAATTTACCACATGGCTAACCATGCTGATATCCATTCCTCTAGCAGTAATATCTGTAGAAACCAATACGCGGACCTCTCCTTCCTTGAAATCACTAACCGCATTAATCCTGGAATTCTGTCCTTTATTGGCATGAATGATCCTCACAGGCCCCAGCTCTTTACGATCCAGATACTTACCAATATTATCCGCATTCGACTTGGTCTTCACAAAAATGATGACCCGATTAAGTTCATCATCATCAAGAAGGTGTTCCAGTAGATTCAGCTTGGTTCTGAAATTTGGCACTTCGAATAGCTGCTGCTCGATGGCATCCACCGTAACCTTCTGAGGTGTAACTTCCACCTTTTCCGGATACTCTAAAAAGTCTTCCGTTAGACGAATTACCTTGGTGGGCATGGTTGCAGAAAAAAGGAAATTTTGTCGTTTGACAGGAATCACCTCCAGTATGGACTTAATTTGCGGCATAAACCCCATATCCATCATCTTATCCGCCTCGTCCAATACCATCGTTTTGATCTCCTTAGTGCGAAAAGCCTGTTTTTTATAAATATCCAGAAACCTCCTCGGGGTAGAAATAATGACATCAACTCCGGCCTCAATAAGTTCAATCTGCTGTTTAGGGCCGAGCCCTCCATAGAGGGACACCACTCTTAAATCGGTGTATTTGGCTAAGGATTTGGCATTCTCTTCAATTTGCATGACCAACTCCCTCGTAGGTGCCAAAACCAATGCCCGAGGAGAATCTCCCTGTGGGAACTTTAGCTTCATTAAAATGGGAAGCATAAAAGCGGCTGTCTTGCCAGTGCCGGTTTGTGCGATTCCAAGCACGTCATGCCCTGACAAAGCCAGCGGAATTGCCTTTTGCTGAATCAATGTAGGCTCGGAATAGCCCAAATCATCAATAGCATTCAGAAACTGCCGGGTAAGTTTTAAGGATTCAAAAGAAAGGATTTCTGAAGGCATTGCGCGGAGGTCGGTAAATCTTATACTTTTGCAATTAAGTCAAACACCTACTAATTCAAAAGCACATGGCAAGCATCCTTATCCTTAACGGCACCCTGGTCAACGAAGGAAAAGCCTTCGAATCTGACCTCCTGATTAATAATGGAAGAATAGAACAAATTGGAAGGGACTTAGGTCACTTGACGGCTGATAAGACCATCGATGCATCTGGAAAACATGTCCTACCTGGACTAATTGATGACCAGGTGCACTTTCGTGAGCCTGGCTTAACTCACAAAGCAGAAATCTACACAGAATCAAGGGCAGCAGTGGCCGGTGGCATCACTTCTTTTATGGAAATGCCTAACACTGTACCCAATACCTTGACTCAAGAATTGCTACAGGATAAATACAATATTGCTGCACAACGTTCTCTGGCCAACTATTCATTTTATATGGGCGCCTCCAATGACAACCTGGACGAGGTGCTAAAAACCGATCCAAAGAATATTTGTGGTATTAAGGTGTTTATGGGTTCCTCTACCGGCAATATGTTGGTTGACAACCAAACCACACTGGAAGGAATTTTCAGTAATGCCCCTACTTTGATCGCGACACATTGCGAAGCTGAAGAAATCATCAGGGCTAATTCTGCAGCCGCCAAGGAAAAATATGGGGAAGATGTTCCAATTGGTCAACACCCATATATCAGGAGCGAAGAAGCCTGTTATGCTTCCTCTTCTTTTGCAGCTGACCTGGCCAGAAGAACCGGAGCTCGTCTGCATATTCTGCACATCTCGACCGGAAAAGAAGTGGACTTGTTTGACTCAACGACTCCACTTAAGAACAAGAAAGTTACCTCTGAGGCTTGCATACATCACTTGTGGTTCGAAGAGAATGACTACGCAGAAAAAGGAAGCTTGATCAAATGGAATCCGGCCGTGAAGAAGGCATCCGATCGGGATAGAATTCTTGAGGGGGTGCTCAATAATAACATTGATGTGATCGCCACCGATCACGCTCCTCATACGCTGGAGGAAAAGCAAAACTCCTATTTCAAAGCGCCTTCAGGTGGTCCATTGGTACAACATTGCCTCCCTGCACTTTTGGATATGCATCATCAAAATAAAATTTCGTTGGAGAAGATCGTTGAAAAAACGGCTCATGCTGTTGCCGATCTATTTGATGTGCATGAACGAGGCTATTTGCGAGAAGGCTATCATGCGGATGTGGTAGTGGTTGACCTAAACAGTCCATGGGAGGTGAATTCCGGAAATATCCTGGCCAAATGCGGTTGGTCACCGTTCGAGGGACATGAATTCAAGTCCTCAGTTACTCACACCATCGTCTCCGGTAATCTGGTGTATGAGAATGGCCAGCTTATTGAAGGCACCAACGGGCAACGTTTGGCTTTTGATAGATAATTCGGTGTCCCCCGCTGGCGGGGGTTAGGGGGTGGATACTTCAATTTCGTTAATCACCGCCAAAATATTTTCTCTAACCCTGTTAATTACTGTTAACACTTCTTCATCCGTAAACCTAATTACCCTGAAACCCAACTCTTCCAATCTTAGTTGTCTGGTCTCATCACTTTCGACCACCTCGTCATACGTATGACTAATCCCATCTACTTCGACAATTAGCTTAAGTGGAAGACAAACAAAATCAACTACATACCGATCTATCGGCCTTTGTCTTCTGAATTGCTTTCCGTTCAATTTTCTTCTACTGAGTACATATTTCCAAAGGCATGCCTCAGCCTTAGTCATATTCTTTCTAAGCTCATTGGCTTTTGATTGAAGTGATTTATTGTAATGAAAATTTGAAGGCATCCATTGAAGATACAAAATCCATTTGTCCACCCCCTTGCATCCCCCGCCAGCGGGAGAGAAGGAAATTTTCAAATCTTCCCTTTTGCAAATTCAGAGTGATACTTTACCTTTGCACACCCTATCACAAATGGTGATACACGGTGGTTGCACCTGCCTGCCCCGGTGCTGGTTGAAGAAGGTGCAAGGGCCGACAAATGGTGGTTGTAGTTCAGTTGGTTAGAACGCCTGATTGTGGTTCAGGAGGTCGCCGGTTCGAGTCCGGTCTTCCACCCTCATTACCAAGCAGTTACAATTTGTAACTGCTTTTTTTGTGCTTACTTGCACGTTTCTTACGTGCTAATTTTAAATCAAACTTTTTGTACTCCCCTAATTTAGAATTTTGAGTACCTTAATGCTCATAACCCGAAGGCCGCAGACTGCCTTACGGCAAAGGCACGGTTCAAGTCCTACTCTCGCTATTTTGAAAATCATGGAGTTACAGAAACGTGACTCCCTTTTATATGCTATGGCTATAACATGAGACCAGTTTAGAGGCACAAAGTAAGGATCATCCTCAAGTCCACAAGAATAATCTAGGTAAAGACTCTAAAACCTGAGGTGATTTTCCAACTACTTCCCTAAAGGCCTACATTCCAGTAGGTTTTTGTGTGGCAATAGATGTGCAACAGATTATCGAATCATAAATCCACCAGCCTGATTTTAGACGTCCGGCAAAGACAAGAGTAAGCCTTACCCACCCCTTACCACTAGTGTTTGATGATTCATTCGTATTTCAAAGCAACTACTGGATTAATCCGAACCGCCTTAAGTGTGGGAATGAGACTTGATAACACAGCAATGAAGACCAAAAAAGCTGGAACCAGAGTGAAGGAAAATATATCATAGGGAGCAATATTATAAATCAAAGCCGTAAGTTGATTCACCATGAACAGGGAAAATACTATCCCGATTCCTATTCCTATCAAGCACATAATCAGAACATCCCTCAGAACTAATTGCATAATCTGATGACTGCTAGCACCCAGCACTTTTCGCATTCCCAATTCTCTGGTCCTTTGACTAATGGCATATGCCATTACGCTATAGATACCTATTGCAGCAAGCAAACTGGCAATAATCGCAAATACTAAGAAAAGATCACTACTGGCTTTATTTTCCCAGATCTTCTTTGCCACTCTGTCCTCCATCATACTGATCTCATAAGTCGATTGTTTGGAATCTACTTCCCAGATGGCTTCATTAATTAGCGGCATCATTTCAGCTAAACTTCTTGAAGTCTTAACTACGAAATGGCCATTGCGCGTAGGGGAATGATAGAAGGACATATAAAATCCCGGAGGATCATCTTCACTAATGTCATAATGCTTAACGTCCATCACTACTCCAGTAATGATGCGCCAATTGGTGTCATCACCCGGTTTACCTGGTTTTATTCGCTTACCGATAGGATTTTCGCCAGGCCATAGCTGACGCGCCATAGCCTCATTGATCACTGCAGAGGCATCGTCATTAGAAGCTTCATCACCCTGAAGGCCAATACCAGCCATCAATTCGATCCCCATAGCATTGAAGTAACCAGGAGTTACGCGCTGGATGTTAACGAGAGGGTTCCTTAATTGTTCATCAATAGTTTGCCCCTCAACAGTAATTTCTGCTTGTGACTCCCAGTGAGAGGACTCCTTGGTATTGGTCAGGGGTAAATTCGTATTAACCTCCGCAAAATCTACTCCTGGGAGGGTTCGTATTTTCTGGAGCGATAGCCGGTAAAATTGGTTATACTGTTCTTCTTCGTTATAGGTCCACCAAGGTAGGGCCGTACGAAATGTGATCAAGTCATTGACATCATAACCCAGATTGACCCGCTGAAGATTCAGAAAACTGCGTGTGATTAATGAGGCCCCAGTCAGTAAAACCATCCCCAATGCAATTTGGGAAATCACGAAACCTCTTCTTAGACGGGTATTCACTTTACTACCGGTTGTTCCTTTTCCCCCTTTAATCATCTGTGAAAAATCCAAGCCAGATAATCGGAGGGCCGGGGCCACTCCCGTCAGCAATCCAAAAGTGACGGTCACTCCCAAAGTGAATAATAGAATTTTCAGATCAAGGGTAATATTCACCCAGTAAGGCAAATTGTCTATGGTCAACTCCTGGAGGAAACTCATCATAAAAAAGGTCAGGATGATGCCTGCTATTCCACCGATCAAAGCCAGCAATAGGCTTTCTATAAGAAATTTACGAAAAATAGCCTTTCTCCCTGAACCCATGATGCTTCTGATAACTACTTCTTTTTCCCTATTGATAGCCTGGGAAAGCAGTAGGTTGGCCACATTGACGCAGGCTATCAGAAGAAGAAAAATAACTGCAATAGAGAGTAGAAAGAGATAAGGGCGAATCTCTCCCACATATAGATCTTCCAAGCTGGAAGCATAAAAACTTAGACCTAGGTTAGTATCCGGAAAATCTTTTGAGAGTTCTTCACTGAATTTCTGAAGCTCATGGTTAGCTTCAAAGCGGGTAATGCCAGGTTTCAAGCGAGCCAGAACGGTAGACCCCCTAACGGCACGGTTATTCACTCCATTGTCGCTAATGGCGCTGGAGCGGAAGATATCTGCATTAAATGGAAAATTAAAACCAGTCGGGAGCACGCCATATACCTCATACTTAGGAGCAGCATCCAGGGCAATGATGCTACCTACTGCATCTGGGTCACTTTTGAAACGATTCTGCCACAAGTGATGGTTGAGGACTACTCCAAAACTCCGCTGGCGATCATAAGCTTCAGGCCAATGAGTGCCGAGCTGTAGATCGACACCCAGCACTTTAAATAAATTGTGACTACACAAAGTAGCTATCAACTCCTGCGGTGATTCGTCATTACCAGAAATATTGTAAGCTGCATTTCGAAAAGAGGCCAGGTCTTCAAAAATGAATAGGCGTTCCTGCATGTCCTGGAATTCCCTTTGAGAGACTTTACCGTCCTCGCCACCTTTAAGTGACCTTATCAGAACCAGACGATCAGGTTCATGGTACGGGAGTGGTTGCAGCAACAAGGCATTAACAAAGCTAAAAATAGCTGTGTTCGCTCCAATACCGAGCGCTATCGTTAATATGACTATCAGTGAAATTAACGGTTTCCTGTACAGGTTGCGTACCCCAAATTTAAGATCAGAGTAGAGCTGCTCCATGATTAATAATTTGACTTGTTCTTGACAGATTAGGGATAGTCATACCTTTCAGCAATAATAATTGATGCCATCATCACATATAACAAGCATACTCATTAGCAATTATCATTGCAACAACGTTGCATTTAATAAGCCTATTTATTATGCAAAAGGTCAAAGAGTTTCTATTGTTGGTATGGAATTCTTTGAGACCTGCATTAATCAATTACTCAATGACCTTAATACCTTGTTCGGCAAGTTTTGCTATCTCATCTTTCATGTTCTAGAATTGATTCGGGAACTCCCATCTTCCACCCAAAACAATGGAGGCTTTTGTTGTTTTAGTGCTCTTACAAGCAAAGCTCATCATCATAAACTCCCCAACATCCAACCTGCAAAGGTCAGGGCGAGAAAAAAGCCAAACATATCGGTAACTGTAGTTAGGATTGGTCCGGAAGCCAGAGCAGGATCAACCTTCATTCGCTTTAAAAAGAGTGGAATGGTCCCCCCCAATGAAACGGCAACAATGGTATTAAGCATCAAAGCACCTCCTACAACCAAGCCCATATACATATTGTCTTGCCAAATCCATGCAGCCAACCCAATTAAAATTCCCAACACCAGTCCATTGATTAAACCAACTGATACCTCCTGAATCCAGACTCTGAATAATTCGAATGGCTTCACCACTCCCAGTGAAAGTTCCCGTAAACTCACGGCCACAGCCTGATTTCCTGAGCAGCCGCTCATATCGGAAATGATGGGTAAAAAAACTGCCAATGCAATCACGGCTGAAAGCGTGTCCTGATAAAATGCGATCACACTTGCCGCGGCAATATTCAACAGAATGTTAACACTGAGCCAGGAGAGTCTTCTTCTCGCCCTGAGCCAAACAGGCATTGTACGCAGCTCCTCACCACCCACAATACCTTGTGTTTCCAAATGCTCTGTATTGATTTGTTCGTTTTGGGCTTCTCTCAAATCCTTCCTGAGCACGACTCCCTTTAGTTCTCCTGCATCATTGACAACCGGTACGCCATAAAAATCATGGCTGTCAAAAAATCGGATCAATTCATCTAAATGAATTTGATCATTTACACTTAAAGCTTCCATAACAATGGTCGAAAGCAGGGTGTCGGGTTTAGAAATCAAAAGGCTCCGCATACTCAACACGCCCTCAAAACGATTTTGCTTGGTCACATAGATGTATTGCAAATTGAATTTCTCGTACTCCTCGGCATTGGCACTCAGGTTTTCCACCACCTCATTGACCGTAGCTGAAGATTCGAAGGCAAGAAATTCGGTGATCATCAGGCCCCCTGCCGAATCATCGTCATAGCGTATAAGTTCTCTCACACTCTGTGCCTCCTCTACCTCCAGCTCATCGATGATGGCATCAGCCTCATCCATTTCAGACAAGAAGTCGGCCTTGTCGTCACTGCGCATTTCATGGATAATGGCGGCCGCCTCGGAAGCATTCAGTTCTTCAAGCATGCGCAAGGCCTGCACCCACGGCAAATCTTCAATCAATTCGGCAGCGTCCTCGGGGGTAATTAAAGAAAGAAGTTTTACACGCTCCTCGAGTTTCAGGTGGTTAATCGCCAGCACGATATCCGAGTGGTCGAGTTCGTCCAGGTAACTTTTGATTTCTTCAGGTATCCCAGCATTAATCTGTTCTCTGAGGTATTCCCAAGGGTATGAAACTTCTTGCATTGCAGTTTTTTAGCTGATAAAAGCCCCTGATAAGAGGCAGACAGAATCAAATATAAAATAACGTTTCCGTGGATATTGTTTGACAGCACCAATTCTCGACCAGCAGGAACGATTTTAATCAGCTCTAATCATGACCGATGTCATATAATTCTGAGGACAGAATGACTTGATTGGACCTCTGTTGAACCAAACCGATAGCATCATGAAAGAAGAATATAAAATACTTATTCCCACAGATTTCTCGGAGACGGCAGACTATGCACTTGAGATTGGTTCAAAGTTAGCCCAACGAAATAATGCGGTGACTCATATCTTACATATTGAGAACATCGTGAAGCATTGGGCTGATTTGGCCGAAGAATCCCAAGGCAATCTTTACCGTGATATCCGTGAACACATTGAGGTAGCAAAGAAGAATCTTAATGATCGAGTAGAACTAGCGAAGAAACACGGAGTAGATTCGCCAGAAAGCTTCCTGGAATTTGCTAAAGGCTATAAGGGCATTTTAGCGCATATCGAAGAACATGACAGTGACTTGGTCATAATGGGAGCACATGGACATACCGGGCTAAAAGGTGTACTCATTGGCTCATTCACGCAAAAAGTCCTGAGTCAGGCACGGGTTCCGCTACTTGCGATGACGGAAACTGATCAGAAAAATGAGCTCAAGGAGTTGGTCTTTGTTTCAGACTATGATCCGGATTTTGCCGATTCTATTTGGCCTGTTGCCGACTTTGCCAAGCAAATGGACATGAAGATTCACTTCCTCTGTGTGAATACCCGACTAAATTTCCGGGAGACGGAAGAAACGGATGTCAATATGGACACCTACGTTTCCAAAATACCAAAGGAGCTGGTTGGGTCTGTAGATGTAATTAATGCCAATATTTTTGAAGACGGACTTGAGCGGTACTGTGGAAAAAAGAATATCGATGTAATCGCAGTCCCAAATCTTAGCAAAAACCACTTTGCCGGAGTCATGGGAATCACCATCGAGAATTTGATCAATCGACTGGACTTTCCAATTTTGGCCGTTCCTTTTAGGTGACCACATTTTCCTGGAATGAAGTGATTATCAACTACTGTCCCTGGGAGTCTTACTTTCAGGGACAGTTTATTTTGAGTTACTTATCAACTTGCTCATAGAAATCCTGAAATGTCCGCTTTGAATTCGGGGTTCTGGTGTAGTGGATCTACCTCCATAAACATAGAGGTCATCTCCGATGACTGAGGCTCCCATGTGAGTACCACAAAAATTGGTTCTGAAATATTCGGTATCTCCGGTTTTTGCGTTGTATAAAATCAGTTGATTCCCATTTGTATAGTCTCCCACCAATATGAAGTAGTCCTTGTATTGGGCTAAAGCGTACCCGGAAACTCTTCTTTGGAGCGGCTTGAGTTCCTTCCAAACCTTTTCTCTAAGTTGATACTGCCAAACGCTCGTTAAAGCACGACCGTCAAATCCACCGAATAAGTAAAGGCTGCCATCAACAATACCTCCACTGGTCACCATTGGCTTAGGAAGATCGGGAAGCTCATATATAAACCCGTTGGCCAACTCAAGCGCATAAAATTTATCGCTGAAATCATATTTCACTATCCCATTTGGACTTGAGCGTCTTCTTGTGGAGCCTCCAAACATATAAACCATCCCATTGCTTTTAGCCAGTCCAAGGTCGCTTGCAGGATTGGGTAATTTTCCAATGACTTGGACTTTTAATTGATCACGATCAATTATCCGAATTTCGTCTATCAATACCGCTGAGGTACCACTTTCAGTTATTCCACCCGCCAACAACAGTCCATCCAGTTCATCAACATAAATGACAGACGAAGATTTTTGTCCAGGTAAGTTTCTTGGAGAAAAGTCCATCCATTGATTAAGCCTGATATCATAGATTTGAAGTCCCTTACTATACTTCTGTGTATTGGTCGACCCACCAAGAACATAAATGTCATTCTCCCCTTGAGTGCTGGCAAAGGATAAGGCACCTCGTGGCATAGAATTCAATACTTCGAACTTCACAGGCTTTTGCCCATATAGGCTTATAGACAAAAGAAGTGATAGACTCGTCAGTAAGATCTTCATACCCTTTGAATTTGGTCAAAAAGGAGCAAAAAAAGTGCCACCTAACCAACTCTCAAAACATGACTTAGTCTTCCGTTGAGAAAATAGAGCATAAAGAAAGCCCTCAAATGAGGGCTTTCCCGATTTATGTAAACTGGTGATGGTTTAACGTTTCATCACCTTAAACGTTCCTACTCCTTCAGGAGAGGTGATTTGCAGTATATAGAGCCCATTACTCAGTCCCCTTATATCAACAGTCTCAATCTCCTTGGTCACCGACTTACCGGAATAGACCAGATCTCCCTTTAGGCTTAGTAGATTAAAGTGATAGTAGAGTACTCCCTGATCTTTCACA
>JANQKF010000024.1 GCA_028281285.1 Cyclobacteriaceae bacterium | reverse complement strand
ACCGTCCAGAACCTGGTAGGCGGCAAAGACATCGTAATGATAATGTTGAAGATAAAATTTTTGTACCTCAAACTCTGCGAAAAGTGAATCGTCCTTAGCCACTATCGTGAATGAACCATATCCAGGGTGATTGTAAGAGCCAGTAAAATCTTGAAGGATATGTGATGGTTTTGTACCTTTTACCTGATCCGTTTCCTCAGTGCTTCCTATGGCTTCGTTCTGGGCCTCTCGCTGCTTGTCTGCTTGAGCTTTTAGTTCCGTATTCCAATCTTCCACTTCAAGGTTCAGCATTCTATCAGCGACCATATTTCGAACAATTGCCGGGATAGACGATCCGTTTTGATTCGCTAAAACTACTACTCCAACACTGTCGGTAGGATAGAAGGCCGTCATAGCAGAAAATCCATTGATATTGCCCCCATGCTGGACCATATAGTGTCCTCTGTACGAAGAATTGAACCAACCATAGCCATAATTAGCAAAGTGAAGATCAGGATTTTCCTTACCTGGTCTCCCGCCTGAAACCACCATGTGTGAACTTGTCGACTCCCCAACGTAACCGGATGGGATAATTTGCTCACCATTGAATTTACCACCATTGATCCAGGCGATGAGCCAGTTGGCCATTTCATTGACACTGCTATTGATACTGCCTGCCGGGGCCATGCCTCGAATTTTATAATAGTCCATCAGCTTGATTTCACCATCTGCTGTGGTCTGATAGCCTTTGGAGATGTCGGCATCCTTTTCTAATTCCGGAATAGATAGATTAGATCTTTGCATACCAAGAGGTTTGAAAAAACTATCTCTGATATTCTCTTTCCAGGGCTTACCAGTGATTTTCTCAGCCATCAATCCTTGAGCCATGAACATAAAGTTATTGTAATACCATTGTTCCCGGATTCCGGTGAAAGGTTCCTGATGCTCGACTCTTGCCAACAATTCGTCCATGTCGTCAGACGGAAAAAAGAACCAGGCAAAATCATGCCTTGGAAGACCGGTACGATGGGCCATTAAGTCTTTGATGATGATATTGTTGTTCATGTCATCATTATAAAACTTTAGTTCTGGTAGGTATTCTCTAGGGCTTTTATTAAAGTCGATTTTGTCCTCATCTCTCAATACACCCAACATTGCAGAGGTAAATGCTTTAGTGCATGACCCTATGGCAAAAAGTGTGTTCTCGGTAGCAGGTATCTTGTTTTCATAATCTTTATAACCGACTCCTTTGGCATAAATGACTTGATCCTTTTCAACAATCGCTATTGCGAAGCCTGCCGCATCCCATGTGTCAAGGACTTCCTGCAAATCTTCATCCAGATTTTTGAGGCGCTTGTCAGTCTTCTGAGCAAGAGATGTATTTGCGATCACTATTATGATCAATGAGGATATGAGACTTTTCATAACAAAGAGATTTGTGGTGACAAAATGAATTTAGCAACCTCCAATGTAAATCCGGTCAACAAAATGATTAGCTGACGCCAATTACAATGGGCGGTCGTTGATCATGGGGAAATTCTCTACCTGTTCTTCTTTTGGTCTTCAACCATCTTGGCCACATCGGCTAAAAGCTGTTTGGCGTCATATATGATCCCATCTTTGATGGTGTATTTAACTCCACCGACTCTATCGAGTTCATTGGTTTCATCATTCAATCTTAAGAAGCCGGTCCCATAGAGCACCTTTAGATTTTCAATGGGGTTTTCGTCCACAATCACGAGATCGGCAAGCAATCCAGGTCGGATTAATCCGAATTCCAGTTTTTTACCTTTAGGTTCGTGAATGGCCTGGGCAGCATGCATTGTAGCCGCACGTATCACTTCCAGGGGATGAAAACCGGCTTCTTGCAAAAGTTCCATTTCCTGAATGTATCCAAAGCCCCACAGGTTATAAATGAAGGAGGCATCATCACTCACAGTCACTCGACCTCCAGCGTTTTTATAATCATTTAGGAACGACATCCAGACTTTGTAGAAGTTTTTCCAGGCAATTTCATCCCAACTGGTCCAGTTGTAAAAGTAAGAACCATGATTGATCCTGCTTGGTTTGTAAAAATCCCAAAGTGTGGGAAGAGTATATTTTTCATGCCACTCCGCTAATCGCTCCCTTGTAACATCTCTACTTGCCAAATAGGCCGTCATTGTTGGGTCAATGATAAAATCCAGTTCCAGAAATTCGTTTATCAAAGCCTGCCATTTCTCACTTCCTCTTGGGTGGATTTTATCCCAGTTATAGGCCACCCGACTGAATCGGTTTTGCTCATTATTGTAGTTGAAACCAGCCGGCCATGGCTGAATATCATTCCCTCTATAAAGTGATTCAAAGAGGCCATAAAAGTGGGTCATATTATCCAACCCGAGCCTCGCTGCATCAATGGCGGTAGTCCTACCAAGCATAAGTTGGGTTAAATGAGCTACTGTGCCCATTCCATTTTCATGAGCCGCATCAATGGCCGCCTTGAAAATTTCCGGATCCTTGTTGAAGAATTTGATTCCATCTACACCTTTTTTGGCTGCGTATTCGACCCATTCACGGGCTTTCTCCTCATTGTAGATAGGACCACCCTTCCAGTCCTCGCCTTGACCCATTATTTGAAAAGCAAAGATCCGTGGTGCGACAATTTTATTCTCAGCACTTCTCTTTTTCACGCGTTGTGTCCAATTAATGTTGGCTGCAGGCACACCTCGAATCGTGGTAATACCATGAGCCATCCAAAGTTTAAAGGGATACTCCGAATTAGGAGATTTAGCAGCGCCACCGACATGCGCGTGAAGGTTGATAAAACCTGGCATTACATAAGAGCCGTGTGCATCAATTTCCTTTGTCGCTCCTTGTGGCCGACTACTTTCATTTATTGGTATACCGGGTGTTCCAACGTTGGCTATCTGGACGATCCGATTGTTTTCAATAACGATATCCATTGGCCCTTGGGGAGGAGCTCCTGAACCATCAATGACTGTCGCACCTCTGATAATTAATCTTTTGAAAGGTCCTTCACCCTCATCGGCTCTTCGATCGGGTGGGGGGTTCAGTGTTTGTGAGAAGGTTGGAAGGTTAAATACCAGTAATAGGCTTATTACCAGAAGTTTGGGAGAGGGTTTCATGATTTATTGATTTGGGTGTTCACACAAATCTGAACACCGCTGTTCTCTTAAAATTTAGTCAATCTCAAGCTGCAAACAAAGTCTATTGACTGAGGCGAGGGTGTGAGGTCAATATCAACAAAAGATACGTCAAGAAAGCAGCTTGTTTACATTTATACGGTAGGTTTGTCCGATAGGAATACTATGGTCTTCAATTTTAATCTGGTTTCCTTCGATTAAGTTGATTTTATCCACGGCAACTATAAAGGATTTATGAACCCGGATAAAGTTCTCAGAAGGTAACATGTCTTCATAGGAAGAGACTTTTTCATGGGTAATAATCATCTCCTTTGAGAGATGTACTTTGGTGTAGTTTCCATAAGCTTCGATATACAGAATGTCGCTCAGAGCCACCTGATGATATTTCTTGTCACCTTTGAGAAATAGCCTTTTGTCTTTTGGGTCAGGGTCTGTAGTAACTGAGAAAGTGTTTATTTGAGGATGGGTAATGGCTTTGTTGACAGCGGCAACAAATCTTTCAAAGCTAAAGGGCTTGAGAAGGTAGTCTGCAACATTTAGTTCATACCCTTCCAGGGCAAATTCCTTGTATGCAGTAGTAACAACAACTTTTGGTGGATTTTGAAGCGTTTTAAGAAATTCGAACCCTTTAAGTTTTGGCATATTAATGTCCAGAAACATCAAATCCACGTGATGTTGATTTAAGAATTGCATTGCTTCAAAGGCATTGTAGCAATGTCCCGCAAGTTCCAGATGTGGAAGGTCTTTACAATAGCCTTCAATGATGCGATGAGCAATTGGTTCATCATCAACAACAAGGTACTTGATGCTCATAACAATATTTCTAGTTGTGCTTTAAATACATCTTCTTCTTTGATTAAAGATAAATGATGTCGTCCTGGGTAGAGCAATTCCAATCTTCTTTCCAGATTTTGAAGCCCTATTCCTGTTGATTCGGAGAGTTCGGCTTCATCGAAGTTGTTTTCTATGGCGAATGTAACCCTGTTGTTACCTGCAATCAAACTGATGTGTACGTAGGCATCGGTAGTTAAATTTTCTACCCCATGTTTGAAGGCATTTTCAAGCAGGATGATAAACAATAGCGGGGTAATCATGAATTGATCACCTATAATCTGATGATAAAATTGAATGTCCACTTTTTTGTGGTATCGCATTTTATGCAATTCGATAAAATTCTGTAAGTACTCGAGTTCATGTTCCAATGGTACCTTTTCCTTTTGGCCTTCATAGATAGTATAGCGCATCATCTCGCTGATTTTCAATACCACTTCAGGTGCCTGGTCCGACTTTTCGACTGTAAGACCATACAGGTTATTTAGAGTATTAAAGAAAAAGTGGGGATTGATCTGACTTTTAAGCAGCATCAATTCAGCCTTGGATTTTTCCGATTTGAGCATTCTTATATTGCGCCATTGCCCTATTACCCATGAAAGCACAACATAGGCAATGAGAAGCGCAAATAACACCCCAAAAAAAGGGGCTCCACCTTTTTCATCAGTCATTGACAAACCCGCAAAAAAGATGAGCCCCAGCGTAAGGACGATTGTGGTTTTAAGGTTTCTTCTGACAAATGAAAGCATGCGCAAATTTACTGATGGCACGATAGCCAGATAATAATCTTGACGAACATAGCGAAAATTGATTTGAAGGAGATGGTTTTTTAGTCGAAGCCGACTGGACATGGTTTGCAAAGTTTCTGACCTGCTCAAAAGTAAGTTCATCAAAGTAATTGGTGGTTGAGGAATGGTCTGTATTGGTTTGCTCAACACTAAGTCAAAAACTGTGCATTTATTCAAAAACAACATTAGTCCATTTAGAATCGTGAGAAGACTGGTCATCTTCTTACGGTTTACTTTTTTCTCAGCCCTTATAATTCAAGGACAAGAAAGCTTGTCTACCCAAGAGTTTCAACGGAAGATGGTTAGGGAATTGACCGGTGGAGTTCCAATCCAAGGCACATTGGATGTACTGCGAGAACGAAGCACCCCCGAACAACGAAGAATAACCGCAAACTACTTATGCCGAACTCTACACTCAATTGGACTTGCGGCAAATCGGCATGATTATAAAATGTCTAACTCCTTTTTCCTGCTAGACTTCTTTTTTGCACCGATGCAGGGAACCAATGTCTATTCAATTATTCCATCTACGGAACCCAGTGAGGAATATGTGGTGATCGGTGCACACTATGACTCTGAGCCTGGAAGCCCGGGAGCTGGGGATAATGCATCCGGAGTGGCCTTAGTAATGGAATTGGGAAGACGATTGACCCAAATGGATAGTAGGAAATATAAATATGTAATTGCCTTTTTTGATCAGGAGGAAGACGATGAAGTAGGAAGCAGGGCATTTGCAAAAAAACTAATGCAATGTGGTATCAATGTCCATTCAGTGCACATAGTAGATGTGATAGCCTGGGATGACAATGATGACGGGATGATAGAGCTGCAATCACCTTCTAAGAAGCTGGAACAACTTTATCTGAATGCGGGAAACCAGCTCAAAGTACTATTAAAAGTAGTGGGTGGTGCCTCATCTGACAATTTATCATTTCTCGAGTCCGGTTTTGAAACGGTCGGTGTTTTTTCCGATGACTTAACACCTCATATTCATAAACCCACAGACACCTATGATACCGTTGATTTCGACTTTTTGGAAAGATCCACCGACCTGATAGCACACGTTTTAAAATCCATGAATGTAAATGGAAGCAATTAAATCATTCCTCATTATGGCTCGAATTCGAATTTCTGATTCTACATTTTCTCTGGTGCTCCTATTTAGCTTCGTTCCGTTTATGGTAAAGGCTGTTTCTTATATCGAGGCAGGTAATTATGTGCCCTTTCTTGTAATGGACATTATTGGACTTCCATTGATTTATGGTTTCTATTATGGTAAAGCGTGGACCGTCAATTGGCTAAAGACCTGGGCAATAATAATGATTGTGTTTGGTGCGTTAAGGTTGGCCTTAGGGGGGCTGGTCATGTTTAGTCATGTCGGTATTGAAGCTGCGATTATCAATCAAGTCAATCTTCTCTTTATCGCTCTTTGTCTTGGCTATATAATTGGAGGTATATATTTACTGAGGAATGCAAGTAGAGTATTAGTACTGGCCGATTAAAAATTGAAGAGAGGTTCTCTGCGGGTTTAATCCGGCAGCTCAAAAAGAAGGGCAATCCACCACCTAATGACCTTAAATTCGAATACTACAATTAGGAATTTATTTTAATTTTCTTTTTATTGTAAATACTACAATTAGGAAATTATTATACTATGAAACGAACTCAACTAGGTGAATTTGAGGAGATCGTCATGTTGGCTGTGGGCATATTATATGATGAGGCTTATGGGGTTTCTATTAAAAAGGAGATTGAGGGAAGACTTTCCAGAAGTGTCAGCGTGGGTGCTCTTCAAACTGCTTTGAAACGGTTAGAATTAAAAGGTTATCTGAAATCAAAAGAAGGGGAGGGAACAGCCGAACGAGCCGGTCGGCCCAAGAAATACTTCTCAATAACTGCTCATGGCAAAAAGGTCCTCGAAATGACTCGGGATTCTCGAAACGCAATGTGGGAGGCCATTCCAGATGTGGCCTTAAATATTAAGATTTCCTATTAAAATTTTGGTATGCAAGATCAAAGGCCTCCTAGATTGATCATGCGATTCTTCCGATGGTTTTGCCATTCGGAATTGCGGAGGTATGTCGAGGGTGACTTGGAAGAACTCTACCAGGAACGTCTAATGACATATGGAAAAGGTAAGGCCAACCGAAAGTTCTTTTGGGATGTTCTGCTCTTATTTCGACCTGGAATCATTGGTTTTACAAAAGGCAATTACTCAATCAATAACTACGGCATGTTCAAAAACTATTTGAAAGTAGGAGCGCGAAATCTATGGAAAGATCGCTTCTACACATCCATCAACTTAATTGGTCTGTCCATTGGATTATCCTTTAGCTTTCTGGTTTTGCTCCTGGTCAAATATGAATTTTCCTTCGAAAACTTTTATGAGGACGGAGCCAGGACTTTTAGAGTAGGAGTGACCTATGACATTGGAGGAAAGGTAGATTCTTACGGTAATGCTCCCAGACCTCTCGGGCCTGCAATGCTCGAGGAATTTCCTGAGGTAGTTCAATACACCCGTGCGCGAGGAGTGAACGGACTGGATGAGCACTACGCAAATTTGAAATATGACCAGCAGTACTTTCGCACAGACAATATCTTTGTAGTGGATTCTACATTTATTGAGGTTTTTGATGTAGAGTTTGTTCATGGCAGCCGCTTACAGGCACTCAATCGACCAAATGCCGTTGTTCTTTCCGAATCTTTGGCTGCCCGTATTTTTGGAGAAAGCGACCCATTGGGTCAGGAAATAGAGATTTCCGAAAACGGAAGAAAACTAGAGGTGACTGGGGTGTTCAAGGACATTCCCTCCAACACTCATCTTCCCTATGAGGCGCTGGTTGCCTGGCATAGTTATTACGATCCTTCGATTAATACGAGTTGGTATGGACGACATGTCTATACTTATGTGAGGTTGCAACGTTCCGATCAAGCGAATTCGGTAGTTGATCGATTTCCTTTGATTTTTGATAAATACATGTCGGAGCGTTTCAATCGGATGAACGGAAGAGTCAGTTTGATTGTCCAGCCGATTGATCAAATTCACCTAAAATCTAACCTCACTTGGGAGCCTAATCAAAACGGAGATTTGGCAAGTGTATATGTTCTGTTGGCCATTGGTGTTTTTCTGGTAGTAATCGCTCAGGTCAACTATTTGAACCTCTCGCTTGCCAGAAGTTCGTTGCGGAAAAAAGAAATTTCGGTGCGAAAGGTGGTCGGAGCATCAAAGACCAACATATCAAGCCAATTTATAGTTGAGACATTGCTCTTTACTTTCCTGGCTTTACTGATTTCCCTTTTTATCATAAAACTGCTGTATGGAGAGTTTATTAGTGTTTCGGGAGTCGATGTAGGCCCATTTCAGCCAACTCATTTACTTGCTTTTGTACTGATCTCAATGTCCTTGGGTTTATTGGTAAGCCTTTATCCTGCATTGATCTTATCAGGAATGAGGTTGGTAGATGGCTTGAAGTCAAGATCAAGATCATCGCGTGAAAGCGGGCGTCTCCAGAAGATTCTTGTTATTCTGCAGTTTACCATTTCCACTATAGTAATCCTATTCACCTTCGTGGTTAAGAATCAATTGACTTATGTTGCAAACAAAGACTTGGGATTCGATCAGCAAAACGTGATAGTTTTTCCGCTAGAGGATTCTGTTCTAAGCAACCGAAGTCAGCTTATAAAAGAGAGAGTGAAGGCGATTTCAGGGGTGATTGATGCCTCCTTTGCCTTGAATCGACCCGGTATGGATTTAAATCATACTATTGTCAGCGTTGAAGACAATGGTGAATACAACTCGGTTGGGAGTCAATTCATGATTGTGGATCATGACTTTCAAAAGACGATCGGAATGGAAATAATTGAAGGGAGACCATTTATTATAGGGTCAGCCAAAGATGCCGATGAGTCAATCATGATCAACGAAGCAGCAAAGGAGAAATTCGGATGGCAGGATGGTGCTTTAGGCAAAAAGCTCTACACGAGTACAGACGAAAATGGAAACCCGTTTTATGTGAATACCATAGCTGTGGTGAAGGACTTCAATGTGGGTTCATTACATACCAAAATTGAACCAATCGTCATCATCTATAATCATGAGAGAGGGAATCAATTGCTGGTTAAGAGCAACAGCCAGAATCGGGCGAATGTGGTTGAAGAAATAAGCCGTTTACTTAATGCATATAATCCTAAAATTCCAGTTAAACATCAGTTTCTGGAGCAGGAACTCGATCGCTTATATGCCGATGAGAGAAGACTTTCAAAGTCGATGACCTATCTTTCCGCGCTAACCATTGTGATCTCTGTAATGGGTTTCATAGGATTGTTGAGCTTTTCCATTTCACAACGGGAAAAAGAGATTGGAATAAGAAAGGTTCTTGGTGCTGATATTTCCGGAGTGATGATCATGTTTTACAAGGAAATTTTCATCCTGATCCTAATTGCCCAGATTTTTGCAGTGCCGGTCAATTATTATCTTTCTGATCAATGGTTGAGCAGTTTTGAGTACAGGTCATTTCTTAATCCGTATCAAATTGGTACTGCACTTCTGGCAATTATCGTGCTTTCTTTATTGACATTGGGCTTTCAAATAGTCAAAGTAGCTTACATGAATCCAGTAGATGTGATTAAGGACGAATAGGCGCGCCTCAATCCAATTTGACTACGAATTTTTTGCTGGTATAATCGAAACCCAAGTTTTGATAAAATTTGTGGGTTCTATCGCGCTTGACGTTTGAAACCACTTCCAATTGGACTACACCCATTTTTTTGATCGTCACTTTTAGTTCATCCAGCATAATTTTTCCTACGCCTGAGCTTCGATGCTCCTCCCTTACAAACATCTCTTGAATTTCTGCGATAAGTCCGCCATGATGAAGAAGAGGTTGTATATGACAACTTATAAAGCCAATTGTCTGGTCGCTCTTTACAGCGACTAAGTATATACTTCTCGGGCTTTGAATATGCTCAATGAAAATATCCCACTGTCTTTCTCTATCAAAGATTTCCTCTTCAAGCTCATTAATGAAATCGTAGATTGAAGGAAAATCTTCTCTGATTGCCGTACGAATGGTCAGTCCATCGATCTGTCTATTGACAATGGGGCCTTCATTTTCAAAAATTTCAGCCGGGGTACCGTAAGCAGATACTTGCCCCTCATCCAAAACCAGCACAGCATCTGACATTTTGCCAACCTCCGAAATGTCGTGGCTGACCATCAGAGTCGTTAGCTTGTACTCCCGATGTACGTCCAGAATATGATCCTGAAGTTTTACTCGCATTTCATTGTCCAAAGCAGAAAGAGGTTCATCCAACATGAGCAGCTCTGGTTTTTGTACCAATGCTCTTGCTAGTGCTACTCGTTGTTGTTGCCCCCCTGATAGCTGGTTTGGTTTGAGGTTTTGAAGATCACCTAATTCTATTAGTTCTATGAGCTGGTTGACAACCGCATGACTCCCCCCTTTATCTAAAGCGAAGAGCAGATTCTCTTTTACGGTCATATTAGGAAACAGAGCGTAGTCCTGAAATAGGAATCCTACGCCTCGCTTTTGCGTCTTCACATTAATCCCCTGATCACTATCCAACCAGGTATTGCCATTGACCACAATTTTCCCTTTTTCGGGAAGAAGCAATCCTGCTATCATTCTAAGAATAGAAGTTTTTCCCGCTCCTGACTTGCCGTAAATGGTCAAGAGGCTTTCCTCAGGAAGCTTGAAATCCAAGTTCAGGGACATATACCCTGAAGGCGATCGCAGTCTTTTGCTTAAGTCAATTTCAATCATTTCCAAAAGGCTTTAAGGTACTTTCCATTGATCAAATAGACCATAAGTAAAATCGCGAATGTTAGTCCAAATAAGATAAGCGAATACGTATTAGCGGCTCCGTAGTTAAGCGCTTCAACCTCATCATAAATCGCAATGGAAGCGACTCTTGTTTGATCAGGAATATTTCCTCCGATCATAAGGACTACGCCAAATTCACCAATGGTATGGGCAAAGGCTAACACAATGCCCGTTATCAGCGAAGGCCGGATATTTGGTAACAATACTTTAAAGAGCGTGATTCGCTTTGACTTACCCAGGACATAAGAAGCTTCCGTAAGGGAAGGGGGTAAGTTGGACAACCCTGATTGGATAGGGTGAACCATAAAGGGTAAGCTATAGATGATCGAAGCAAACACAAGGCCCTCAAAGGAGAAAATGAGTTGTAAACCAAACCACGAGTCGAGCCAATTGCCCAATACACTTGAGGGGCTAAAGGCGACCAAAAGGTAAAAGCCAAGCACTGTAGGAGGCAGCACCAGAGGCATACTTACCAATGTTTCGATGACCGGCTTCATGCGGCTTTTGGTTCTGGCCAGCCAAGCAGCTAATGGAATGGAGACCACCAAAAGTAAAACTGTAACCACAATGGCCAGTTTGAAGGTGAGCAATAATGGTCCCCAATTGAACATTTAATTAATATAGTCTGAATTGAATGTTATTCAGAGATGGAATAGCCGAATTTATTCAAAATTTCCCGTGCAACGTTGGAAGTAAGAAATTCAGAAAACTTTTGGGCCTTTTCAGAAGTGTGCTTGTCGCTGTTTAGTACTAAAACAGCGTGTTCCAAGGGAGAATAAGTTGAGGGGTCAATCTGAATCCATTTCCCTTTTTTGAATTTTTTTTGCCCAAGCACCACCGACTTTGAGGTAAAGCCAATTTGAACAGCTTGAGTAGCTATGAATTGATTAGTTTGACTAACACTTTCCCCATACACCAGTCGGTCTTCTACCCGCTCAAGCAGGGAGTAATAGGTCAATACTTCCCATGCTGCTCTACCATAGGGTGCTGTCTTTGGATTGGCTATTGCAATTTTTTTGATTCGAGAACTTTGGATAGAATCCAGAGAAATGTCCAGTTCTTCGAATTGTGTCCACAATACAATATGACCTAAGGCGAAGATCTCTGGAGGTTGACTGGCGAATTTTTCCTGATATAATTCTTCGGCATATTTCAAATCAGCGGTGAGAAAAATGTCAAACGGAGCCCCACTTTTCACTTGGGCGGTTATTTTTCCTGAAGAGGCCAGAATCCACTCACATTGAATCCCGGTTTCTTGTTCAAAGGCATCTACCAATGGAGACATTACAAACTGCATGTTAGAGGCAGTACCGATCAATAGCGTATGGTCTTTTTTCTCCTTGCAGCCTATGGCTGATAGAACAATTAAGCCCAGCAGTAGTTTCTTGAACATAAGCTGAAAAACGTAATTTTTCTATTTCGGTTTGTCGAATTCTGCTAACGATGTTCAGAAAAAATCACAAAACTTGAAACATTTTTTTGGAAATGATAGTAATACTATTGTAATTTTGAGTAAAACTATCAAATACGATCATAATGCTATCAACATTAACTTTTCAGATTAACTCAGCAACTTACCTAAAGGATCCCGAGTCTAGCGATTTAGGCCGTCAGATTGTTCAGAATGCAATTGAAATGATGGCTGAAATGGGATATGAGAGGTTCACATTCAGGAAGTTAGCTGGAAAAATTGGCTCAACTGAAGCATCGATTTATCGATACTTCGAGAGCAAACAAATGTTGTTGGTTTACCTGACCTGCTGGTATTGGAGATGGATGCAATATAGATTGGCTTTAGGAATTTCAAACATTCCTGATCCAAAGGATCGACTCGCGAGAGCCATTAAACTGTTGACAGAACCAGTGAATGAGGACAGTGCCTTTTCGCATATCAATGAGATGAAATTGAGCATCATCATTATTAATGATTCGTCAAAGTCTTATTTGCATAAAGCCGTTGACGAGATTAATCAGGAGGGTGTATTCATGCCCTATAAAAATTTGGTAGCAGCTATAAGTGACATTGTCCTTGAGATAAATCCCAGGTTCAAATATCCGCATATGCTCATCTCGACTGTCATTGAAGGTGCACACCATCAACGTTTTTTTGCCGAACACCTCCCTCGTCTGACTGATGTAGTGGAAGGTGAAGATGCGACATGTGAGTTTTACACTAAAATGGTTTTCAAAACTATTCTTGACTAACCCCCTTTAACTAAGAAAAAGATGGCAATTACTCCCACGCAAAGATTTTGGAGGTTGTTAAAACCTGACCAAAAGGAAATAAGGAATGTCTATATCTATGCGGTTTTCAATGGACTGGTTTATCTGTCCATTCCACTGGGTATACAGGCAATAGTAAACTTAATCCAGGTAGGTAGGGTTAGTACCTCGTGGGTAGTCCTCCTATTTATCGTGATATTAGGAGTTACCCTTACAGGCATTCTCCAGATATCGCAGCTAAGGATTACGGAGAACTTGCAACAAAAGATATTTACCCGGGCTTCATTCGAGTTTGCCTACAGAATCCCGAATATCCGGATGGAGGCGCTCTATAGACACTATGCTCCGGAATTGATGAATCGATTCTTTGATGTTGTGTCCGTTCAAAAGGGGCTTTCCAAGATACTGGTAGACTTCTCCACCGCTATTTTAAATGTGGTGTTTGGACTTATTCTACTTTCATTTTACCATCCTTTCTTCATCCTGTTTAGTGTTTTAATGGTGTTGCTGGTTTATGCGCTTTTCAGGTACACGATCAGCTTAGGAATGAAGACAAGCCTGGAAGAGTCAAAGCATAAATACAAGATTGCGTCTTGGCTAGAGGAACTGGCCATGACGAGCTCTACCTTTAAATTGGCCGGAAAGACAGACTTGCCCATGCAAAGAGCCAATGACCGCACGGGTGATTATCTCGAAGCCAGAGAGAGTCATTTCAAAGTCATTTTGAAGCAATTCTCACTCATGGTTGTGTTCAAGGTGATTTTGACTGCTGGCCTACTTGCATTGGGAGGCTTGCTGGTCATGAACCAACAAATGAATATTGGCCAATTCGTTGCGGCTGAGATTATCATTTTGATGGTAATGAACTCCGTGGAAAAGCTATTCTCAAGTTTGGAGACGATTTATGATGTACTTACTGCACTGGAGAAAATCGGTCAGGTTACCGATTTGGAGTTGGATAGAGAGGGAGGGACAGATCTTGAGATCGATCCGGAAGATATAGGCATACAAGTACACCTGGATAATCTAAACTTCAGTTATCCGGAAAGCAGCCGAAAAATCCTCAATGACTTGTGCCTAACGGTTAAGAAAGGAGAGCGATTGGTAATCAATGGTCCTAATGGATCCGGAAAGAGTACACTTCTCCATATACTGGCAGGATTGTATGAGCCCCAATCGGGTATTGTGACTTACAATGACAGAGCCATAGGCGGACTTAACCTGAAGTGCCTGCGAAGCAACATCGGAGACTGCCTTAGCCAGGAAGAATTGTTTGAAGGAACCATACGCGAGAATATCAGTATGGGCAGGGAAAGGGCTACCTCCGAAAACGTTACTTGGGCTGTTTCCCATATGGGGCTCGAGTCATTTGTAAATGCCATGCCACATGGCTTGGACACTTTCCTCGATCCTGTAGGAAAAAAACTGCCCAGAAGTGTTATTCAAAAATTATTGCTAGCCCGAACTATAGCAGATCGACCAAAGCTGATCTTATTGGAAGATGCATTTGAACATATTCAAATCAAGGAAAGACAAAGAATTATTGACTTCCTTCTGTCAAAAAAGAACCGATGGACAATTGTTGCGGTATCAGGAGACGAATACCTGACGAATAAATCGGATCGCATAGTAACCATGGAGGAAGGTACTGTGGTACGAACAAATTCAGTGAAGGGAAGAAAGAAAAAAGTTAAGACCAATGCTTAATATTTCAGACAATAGTGTCAACAAATATGTTGATCGAAATGAGTATGATTCGTTGCGTGAAGTGGAAAAGAAATCCTCAGGGAAGACGCTCATAAGGATATTGACAGGCGTCTCAATAATCCTGGTGTTGGTGTTCTTTCTACCATGGACACAAAATATACGCTCGAAGGGAAAAGTCACTACATTCAAGCCCGATCAAAGGCCACAGACTGTCCAGACGGTGATTCCGGGCAGAATCGAGAAATGGTTTGTTACTGAGGGTGATTTTGTCAATAGGGGAGACACCATCATGCATATTTCGGAGGTCAAGGACGACTATTTTGACCCTGAATTGGTCACTAGAACAGAAGAGCAGTTAGCCATTAAAGAGGCAAGTTCGACTTCCTATGCAAATAAGGTATCGTCTTTGGAAAAGCAAATTGTGGCTATGAAGACTACCCAAAAGTTAAAATACAATCAAGCGGAGAACAAGTTGCAGATCTCTCTTTTTAAGGTGACCAGTGACAGTATGGATTATGAAGCTGCGAAACTCAACTTTGAAATTGCCGAAAGACAATTTAAGCGATTCGAAAACTTGGAAAAGCAGGGTTTGAAGTCTAAAACTGAATTGGAAAACAGAAGTCTTACTTATCAAAAAAACCAGGCTGAGATGATCGCCAAACAGAATAAACTATTGGCAAGCAGAAACGAAGTGGTAAATGCGAGAGTAGAGTTGAATTCAATTAACGCCCAGTTTCTAGATAAGATCACTAAAGCTGAAGCGGACAAGTATACCGCACTTTCTGATCAACTTAAGGTGGATGCAGAGGTAACAAAGCTCAAAAATCAGGTGGCCAACTATTCGATTAGACAAGGCCTATACTATGTACTTGCTCCTCAGAACGGGTATATAACACAGGCTATCAAATCCGGAATTGGCGAAACGATCAAGGAGGGGAGTGAGATCGTCAGTATCATGCCTGCAGAGTATCAACTGGCAATAGAGATGTATGTCGACCCTATTGATCTACCACTATTGAAGAAAGGGCAACACGTACGAATCCAGTTTGATGGATGGCCGGCAATAGTCTTTTCAGGATGGCCGAACACAAGTTATGGTACCTATGGAGGTGAGATTTTTGCAATAGACAACTTTATCAGTGCCAATGGAAAATACCGTATCATGGTGAAGCAGGAGGAAGGAGATGAACCATGGCCTGATGCACTTAGAATCGGTGCAGGTACAAATTCGATGATCATGCTAAAAGAAGTGCCTGTATGGTTTGAGATATGGCGAAAAATCAATGGATTCCCACCGAACTATTACGAAACTGATCAGACTACTGCCATTGCTTCAAAATGAGAAAGCTTAGTCTATATATTCTCCTGACAATTGCTGCCTGCCAGTCGTTTAGTGCTTTTTCTCAAACGGCTGAGGTGGACACGTTAAGGTTTGAAACCTACATGGATATTGTGAGGAACAATCATCCCATGATAAGGCAAACTGACCTATTGGAGCAAAGAGGAGATGCGGTTGTCTTAAAGGCTCGTGGAGGTTTTGATCCCGAGCTTGTAGCTGATCTATCGCAGAAGTACTTTGACGACAAACGGTACTATCAGCTATGGACAGCTGGCCTTAAGGTTCCGACCAACTTAGGGGTCGAATTTTATGGAGGTTTTGAAGATAATAGTGGTGTGTTTCTGAACCCTGAAAACAATGTTCCCAACAATGGTTTATGGTATGCAGGAATCAAGGTTCCACTAGGTCAAGGTCTGGTTTTTGACAAGCGCAGAGCCGAGTTGAAGCGGGCGCAACTTTATCGTGAAAGTACAGAGGTTGAGCAAGTGCTTAAAGTCAATGATCTACTTTACGAGGCCGGCATTGCCTATTGGGACTGGTTAGAAAGCTATCATCGGGTTAAAATTCTTGAGGAAGCGGTGAACTTGTCGGACGTACGGTTGGAAGGCATTCGCCAAAGTGCTCAGTTTGGTGATCGTGCTTCAATTGACACGTTGGAAGCTGGTATTCAGTTGAACAACAGGTTGGTAATGCTTCAGAAAGAAAGAATCGAATATGGTAAAAAAGAGGCCATCATGGTTTCTAATCTATGGATTGCCGGAGTATTACCACTTGAGCTTAAGCCTGGCACTGTGCCCAGCACGGTTGAATCACTGATTGTCAGCCAATCAAGTTTGAGGTTGGATGCGAATCTGGAGCAAATGATTGAAGCTCATCCAAAATTGAGGCTGTATGATTTTAAATTAGGGACTCTGGAAGTAGACAGACGAATCAAAGCGGAATATATCAAACCCGAAATTGATTTGAAGTTCAATGCAATCTCTTCACCGGTTGATGGTGAGGTATTTCGAGGATATAATTCAGAAGATTACACACTAGGGCTGGACTTTAAATTTCCGGTTTTCTTGAGAAAGGACAGGGGAAATCTCCGATTGAGTAAAATCAAGATTTCAGAGGTTGAATTCGAGCGTAGAAATATGGAGGCTGAACTTTTAGCAAAGGCCAGGGGTGCGATCAACGAGAGCATCATCGCTTTGGATCAAGCCGAAACTTACTCAAGGATAGTAGTTGATTATGAGCGACTTTTCAGAGGAGAAGAAAACCTCTTTCAATCAGGAGAAAGTTCGCTTTTTATGGTCAATAGTAGGGAAACTGGTCTGGTAGACTCCCGAATTAAATCTCTCAGAGCCAGAATAGACTATTTACGTGCAATTCTGAAATCGGAATTTGCTTTAGGAATACTAAGATAGACCTATGATACTGTTGCAAATTGTGAGTAGGAGTGAAGAGAAGATTGATCGAATTGCTAAGATCCTTTTGGAAGAGAAACTTGGCATAGATCTGAACATTACCAGAAATATGGAGCGGATCAATTTCATAAACAATGAGAAAGTTTTGAGCGCAGTCCATTTGCTTACTGCCAAAACCAAGGCGGTGCTTTTTCCACAAATTGACACAAGGTTGCGGGATGAATTCGGAGATTCAATTCCAGAGGTCTATTCGCTTCCAATAATCCACATGGACTGGCTTCAGGCTGAAGAGTTGATGTCTGATGTGATAGAGGCATAAAAAAAGCCGGCATTGCCAGCTTTTTTTATGATTGAATGATTTTCGTCAGCTCAGTCCTGCAGACATTTCTTCTCCTTCTTTCTCATCCTCCGTAAGTAGTGCTTCAACATGTTCCGGTTTGAAGAAGCGGCTGATCCAGAGTCTTATCGGCACCAGGGCAGCGATCATCAATGGGAATAGAATTCCAATTTTTGAAGTTTTGAGCACCCACAATACCACAAAACAAATGAACTGCATGAATGTGAATTTGTGAATTTCTTTAGCAGGCACAACTTTCGTGTAGTGCGAATTCGGATACAGTTTCGGATCTGTAAACCAGAGCATCATACGCTCGTAGAACTGATTTCCGCCAAGCGAAGCAAATCCCATATAGAGGAACAGTCCGAAGAGCACGGCCATTGGAATTAAATCGAAATAATCCAGGAAGAAAATTGAAGCCGCAATTAACGTGTGAATCAAGAATCCTGAAATACGTGTTTCTTTAACCGAGACAATCTTTTCCCTTTTCTGGCCGCCTACATCAATAACCTCCATTGTGGCCTGACTCCTTACGTGATTTAGTGAGTGTACCGTAGCTGCTACAATCCAGGGTAGTGCGAAAAATGAAGCACCAAGAACAATCAATGCAACAATGGCAAGGTCAAGATGATAACCCATGCCTTTCTTCAATTTGTTATCCTTGGCATTTACCAATCTAGTGGTAATGTTTTGGTCAAGGAACAAAAGAATGGTAGCTAAAATAGCGGGTCCGATAGATGCAAAAATCACCCAAGTCGGAACATTAAAGATCGGAACCAACCACTCTCTTCCGCTGGTAGTAGCAATAGTATCTGGTACTACAGGTTTACTCAACTGAATTTCGGGGTATTGAAGCGAAAACATGGTTGCAGCAAGAATTGCAATTGCAGGCCCAAAGTCTGTCAGGAATGTTCGGAAGCCTTTCCTTAAATAAGGAGTATTGACTGAATTCCTGAGAATCCGGGCCACCACAAATGTTCCGAGTGCCAAAACCAAAGTCAAGAATGCACTTGATAGCCCAAAACCTTCTGGTCCGAATGCCACGAAAGTATCATGGAAAGCTTCAACAATGAATATTACGGATATTAAGGCTGCAAAAATTTCATCGGTAAACCTGGTAAAATAGCCCATTAGGGCACTGGCATCAGTAAATGCCAATATCAATAGGATCACACCTGACCAAATACCCACCCATGCATAGGTTTGCAGGAATGGGAGTTCCATTTGCTCACAGGTTACATAGAGCAATCCCGTAAAAATGGTGATTGGACCTGTACCTCCAAGGATGGTCAACGGTTGCCCTGAGAAAAGGGCAAATATGATACCACCAATTGCTGTAATCACGAGCATTTCAACCACCCCAATTTGGTTGCCTGTCAGTGCTCCGGTTAGTGCTCCAAAGGCAATTGCATTAGCCAAAGCAGCAAAGAATAGGAAGATGGTAGTACCTAAAGTTTTTGAATTGAGACCGTCTTTGAAATCACTTCCGTAGTGCGGTCTTCTTCTACGAATGTCATCAATAAACCCTCCGAAAGGGCGGCCGGTCCATTCAAGACCTTCCGTCTTTTCCATTTTCGCCATAGTTTTTAGTTAGTAGTTGATTTGGATCAAATCCAAATAGGAGCACCAATTATAAGGAAAAACATATGTCGATACAAAAGTTATCCCAAGGATGGCACAAAATCTTTTTGACCCATACCCCAGTTTTGTTTAAGAATGAGCCGAAAATTCAAGTAATTGATTCAACAAAACCAGCTGATCCAAGGTCCTTTTGTTAAAGGATAGGTTGTTTAGCATTTGAATGTCTGATGTTGCAATGCTTAAGAATGTATATCCCTTCATAGAGGTCAATCGGTTCCATGGTCTTGTCTCCATTTGTTGATTTTGCTCGTTAACGAATTGACTGTTGCTTGATTTTGGCTTGCCACATTATTGTTATTGAGTGAGTCTCTTTTCATATCATACAGCGCAATTTCCCTGGTCGTGAGGTTCCATTTAAAAAACCAATCTTCATTTCTAAACCAGTATCCTTCCACACTTCTACCCATCATATCTTCTTCAGAACGTATTTGAGTTGCTCTTCCGATAATTTCCGAACGTGCTTCGTTGGAGTTATCGTCAATCACATTTTTATAAGACTGACCATAAAGTCTCTCAGAAGGGGTAATGTTTAGATAGTCAAGAATCGTTGCAGATATATCTGCGCTATGGATAAGATCCTTTTTTACCGCTCGGTTGATTTTTCCTTTCCAGGAGAATATGATAGGGGTTCTAAAAGATTGGTCATAAATGGAAAGTTTGCCTTTATCCCCGCCATTGTGCCAGCGCAAAGAATCATGGCGGTATTCCTGATTTGGATTTTGTTCCCAACCGTTGTCATTCACATAAATGAAGAGCGTGTTATCAAATTCTCCTTTTTCCTTTAGATGATTAATTAGTTGTCCTACGCCATCGTCAAACCAAGTGCAATTCGCATAATACCGTTTGGCTGATTCTGTGAGATTTTTGTCCTTGTAGATATTATAATATTCTTCCGGAGCGTTCAGCGGATAATGCGGGAGCTCAGGTGCATACCAAATGAACATCGGACTATTTAAGTGATTGTCGATGAAGTCATAAACGGGTTGCATTGTTTTTCTCCCGAGCTGTCTGCCATCACCTCCCATATACTGCAAAAACCAATCATTTTTACCCTCATCTTCAGGGTTCCAGCCTTTGGTCATTCCATAATCAAACCCCCCGTTTTGGTAATTAAATTCCCACCATTTTCCGCCCTGCCAACTGAGATACCCTTCTTTCTTTAAGATTCGAGGCAGTGTTTGGAAGTTTTTCATGGCATGAAAACGGAATTCACGAGCGTCCTGAGCATTTAAGTTCTGTGCTTCTATCATTTGGTTCACTTCTTGTTGATAGTCAATGGGAAGGGTTCCGGTGATAATCGTCTGTAATGAAGGCAAGCAATGATTGGCTGGAACGTAGCCATTGGTGAACAGAGTACCACTTCGGGCTAATTGATCCATGTTTGGTGTCTGCACATAATCCGCTCCCATGAATCCGAAGTAGGGATAACCGTGATCATCACCCACGAGCAGGACAATATTGGGAAGTCCCTGGGCAGTGTCTTGGCTATCCGACTTATTCGAGTCACATGAAAAAGTGATGATACCTAAGCTGAGAATTATGATGATGCGCTTCATGATATGAGATTTTTTCAACATCAAAACTATGGCCATTACGCCTTACGTTCTTCCGAGATTTTTTGAATTAATGCGCAGATATTAACATGATTTTAAAATTGGAAGGATATTTATGTTAATTTCATGCTAATGAAGCCTAGTTTAGAAACGATTGATTTGTCTGAAGATCAGGTCTCTTTCAAGTATTTCAGGTTGGAAATGGAGAGCCTCGATCCGCATTGGCATTACCATCCGGAGATTGAGATATCATATATCGAAAGAGGTAGAGGTTTGCGATTTGTGGGGGATCATATTGGCACTTTTGAACCTGGAGATCTGACTTTGAATGGTGTAAATCTCCCACACGATAGAGTTACTGAAAAGGAAGAACCCGATTTAACCAAGGTGGCATATGTTCTTCAATTTGGAGCAGATCTGCTCAAGGATTTTCCCGAATGTGCACACCTGCATAATCTGTTTGATGAGGCCAGACAAGGTATACTCTTTCATAATGCATCAACGCATTTGATCGAACTGATAAAAGGGATGGAATATCAAAACCATTTTCAACGGCTTTTATCGCTCCTTCAAGTTTTGAATGCGCTTTACGAACATGAAGACAGGGAGATATTATCGACTATTTCTTATCATCAGTCTTCGGTGTCAGATCATCAGCATCGAGTAGAGCGAGTTACCACGCATGTTGTTAACAACTTCGATAAATCCATAGGTCTGAGCGATGTGGCAGGCATGATCGGTATGACTGTGCCTTCTTTTTGCAGATGGTTTAAACAATCTGTTGGTAAAAGTTTTGTGACTTATGTTAACACTGTCAGGATAGAAAGAGCATGTCAATTTCTATGGCAAACGGATTGGCCTATTGCGCAAGTGGCCTTTTCCACCGGTTTTGAAAGTTTAAGCAATTTTAATCGATTCTTTAAAAGAGTTAAGGGTGAATCGCCAAGAGTGTATAGGGCGCGAAAAGATGTCTTAACTCAGGATAGTTCAACGAGAAATTCGAGGATGTCAACACCATCGGCATAGTCCCAGGGCATGGGGCATTGTGCTGTTCCTAAAGGAATGCTGCCTTCGTACCATGAATCTTTGGATATCGTTGCCTGGATTTTACCCCTACTGGCCGACAGCTTTAAATCTAGTTCGGCAAGTGATTGATATACTTCATAGAAGAGCACTGATATTGGCGAGACTATTTCTTGACTTTCCTTCAATAGTAGAAATCCGGTATCCAGATGATCTTCTTTGTTTACCAGGTATATCGATTTGTTGTAGTCGTAGTTGTTTCTGTATTTGTGGTGATGTAGGGTCTCTTCATAAGGATGCAGGGCATCTAGAAAACCCTTGAAATCATAGCCATTCGGGACAAAAATCTTGGAAATATTTCGACAGCCAAGACCGTAGTATTGGAAGATGTCTCCACCAAGTCTAACAATATCTTCCTGACTCTCTTTTCCATTTAAAACTCCTACAGACGTCCTGTTCTGTCTGATTACATGGGGGATTTTTCCAAAATAGTGTCTAAAGTAGCGCGCGGAGTTGTCAGACCCGGTGGCAATCACGGCATCCATGCCTTTGAGCTGATCTACAATTTCAATTTGGGCCGCCACATCAGACTCTATTTTCAAAAGTTCATCTATAATGAACTTCATTAGCACTGAATCCTGAGAGGACAATTTGACTTTTGCAAGATGGCCAGATATGATTACAGACATGAGGTCATGGAAGCCAACCATTGGAATATTTCCCGCCATGATAATTCCTACATTAGAAGAAGTGTTAGGGGCGATAGAGTAGGGCTTGATCCATGCTTCAAGATGTGGTTTCGATAACATTTTGGCAATTGCCTTAATCGATTTCTCAACGCTTTCCATTGTAAACCAATTATTTTCTGATCCGGCTGCCATGGCCAATTGAGACAATTCTTCTTTGGAAATTGAACTGAGTCGTTCACCTAACTTATAGAAGAGATCGATTCTGGCAGATAATGGAATGGGCGTATTCATCGGCAGCAAAATTACTCGATGGAAAAGTGAATTTTATAAGTTTTTGAAATACTTTTGCGGCAGCGATAAAAAATGGGAACATTAAGGCTCCATTTTTGTTAGTTGAAAGAATAAAGAGAAGATAGAAATGGCAATAATGATCACAGACGAATGCATCAATTGCGGTGCATGTGAGCCGGAATGTCCAAACACGGCCATCTATGAGGGTGGAATCGAGTGGACTTGGGCCGGAGGAACTGATCTGCGTGAGATTGAGTTGGAAGACGGTTCCAAAATTGATGGAAATGAGGAGCAAGAGCCTGTATCTGATGAATTCTATTACATAGTTTCAGGCAAGTGTACTGAGTGTATGGGCTTCCATGAGGAACCTCAGTGTGCAGCGGTTTGTCCTGTAGACTGCTGCGTGGATGACCCGGACTATCGTGAGACGGAAGAGGAGTTACTGGCCAAGAAGGATTGGATGCACGTCTAAGTAGAATTTGCTGAAAACGAAATTAGGCCTCCAATCGGAGGCTTTTTTGTTATAAGATAACGCTCTAAGCAGCATGTTTTGACTTATCTCATCTTCTGTCGTTTGATCAAATACGCTTTCAGAATCTCATCAAAACTCTCGTTGATATTGGCTTCAATCAAATCAATTTTCAGCTTTGCACACTTCAAGTAGAGTTCATGATGATAGTTGGCCATTCTCTTTTTAAAATCCTTTTTGATTGCAGCAGGATTGAGCCTGACTTTTTCCTTGGTTTCAGCATCAGTGAATTCGTAGGGTCGATCATCAAATTCAAAGTCCAATTCTGTTTTGTGATCAGTGACATGAAACAGCAGCACTTCGTGTCGTTTATGTTTAAGATGCTGAAGTGCAGCCATAATCTCACTGTCATTGTTGGCGTTGTCGAACATATCAGAGAAAATTACTACCAGCGATCTACGATGAATTTTTTCAGCCAGTTGATGTAGAATTCCGGCAACATTTGTTCGTTGAGATGTCTTTTCTTTTTTCAGCAAATGGTCAAATTGAATGAACAGTTTGTGGATATGTGAAGCCGATGACTTTATCGGTGTTTCGATTTCCAGCTTATCGCTAAAAGTGTGCAATCCGACAGCGTCTCGCTGTTTGTGCATCAGATAGGCCAGGGCTGCACCTGCCATAACGCTGAACTTCATCTTACCTAAGGTTGCCTCGGGATAATACATTGATGAAGATTGATCAATAATGAGTTGGCATCGGAGGTTAGTCTCCTCTTCATAGCGTTTGGTGTAAAGTCTGTCCGTCTTTGCGTAAATCTTCCAATCGACATGTCGTGTACTTTCTCCTGTATTGTATAATCTATGTTCGGCAAACTCAACCGAAAAACCATGATAGGGAGATTTATGGAGCCCGGTAATGAATCCTTCGACCATTTGTTTAGCCAGTAATTCAATGTTTCCAAACTGTTTGATTTCGTCTAATGAGAATGCCATAAGGTAGTTGCTGTTTTCTGAATTTTGCCTGTTTTTGAGTGCTAATGCCCGATATTAGGGTACTGTTTTTTTTACATTAAGTTTCCCGAATTATTTTTTTGGCTTCTTGCAATAGTAATTATTATTGGTTTATATTGAGACTTATTGTTACGTAAAATTTAACCTTAAACGAACATAAACTAAACTAATTGGGAAGTGGCAGATATGGACAGCGATAAGAATGAGATTTTTTCCAAAAGAGTGCGGGCAGGAAAGAGGACGTATTTTTTTGATGTGAAAGCTACAAGATCCAACGATTACTACCTGACAATTACGGAGAGTAAAAGGAAGTACAAAGACGATGGATTTACTTACGAAAAGCATAAGATTTTCTTGTATAAGGAAGACTTCGACAAATTCGGAGATGCATTGATTGAGACGATCAATCATGTGAAGGAAGAACTAATGCCAGAGGTTGACTTCTCTCAATTTGAGCAAAACGACAATGGCGAAGCAACGGTTCAATCGGCTGATTCTAACACGGAATTAAGCTGGGACTAACCATAATAAGGAATTGAAATGAGGGAGTTCTTGTGTTTGCAAGAACTCTTTTTTTATGTATCATTAGCAGTATGAGAAAACCAATTATTTATATCGCCCTAATCATGTTGGTGGCCGTTCTGATGATCTGGTATTTCTCGGATATTTTCACCTATGTAGTACTCTCGGTGGTCATCGCTTCTATCCTCCGACCACTAGTAGAGCGTATTCATAACACCCATTTCTTCAATGTTAATGTGCCGAGGTTTTTCGCAATCCTCATGGCCTACGCGGTGCTGGTAGGGGTGTTTTCATTGTTCGTAGTTCTTTTCATCCCTTTGATCAATGATCAAGTTCAAATATTATCAGGAATAGATTATAACCAAGTTACAGCTGACGCACTTCAGCCAATAGAAAACTTTGAGAATTTCCTGAGAGAACAAGAGTTCACCGATCGAGAACCTGGTTTTATGGTGAATAGTTTGCAGGATGGAATTACAACCGCCATATCCGACATTCAATTCTCCAATATCCTTAACTATATTCTTGGCTTTACGAGTAGCTTCTTCATCGGCCTTCTCGCTATTGTGTTTATCACGTTTTTCCTACTGTACGAAAAAGGGCTTTTGAGAAACTCTATCATCTCTTTGATTCCGAATAAATATTTTGAAGTATCAATTGCGGCCTTAAGCAAAATTGAGCGATTGCTTTCCAACTATTTGTTGGGCTTGCTATTCCAAATTTTCTCAATATTCAGCATTGCGTCTATTGGCCTTTCAATTATGGGGATCAAATATGCACTGACGATTGCCTTGTTTGCTGCAGTTGCCAACTTAATACCTTATGCCGGACCTATCCTTGGATCAACTTTCGGGATTATAGTGGGGCTGTCTACTTCGGCAGATTTGATGGGAAACAATGATTACCTAATCCTGATTGCTAAGATTGTTTCCGTATTCACCGTGGTACAACTGACAGATAATATTGTTTTACAACCCCTTATTTTTTCTAAAAGTGTTAAAGTTCACCCGTTAGAAATATTTGTTATTATCTTTGCGGGCGCTTCGCTGGCGGGCATTCCGGGTATGATTGCTGCCATTCCCACATATACAATTATAAGAGTATCGGTAGTGGAGTTAAGACGAGGCTATAAACAGTATTATATTTTCAGAACCTAAGTAATATTCATGGGACTTCAGTGTGGGATTGTAGGCTTGCCGAATGTCGGGAAATCCACTTTGTTCAATGCACTTTCAAGCGCTAAAGCCGAAGCTGCCAATTTTCCTTTTTGTACGATCGAACCCAATGTGGGTGTTGTTACAGTACCTGATAATCGCTTGTCAGTGCTCGAAGAATTGGTCAATCCACAAAAAGTGATTCCAACTGTTATAGAGTTTGTGGATATTGCCGGCTTGGTGAAAGGGGCAAGTAAAGGAGAAGGACTGGGGAATAAATTTCTCGCCAATATTCGTGAAGTAGATGCCATTCTTCATGTCGTGCGATGCTTCAAGGATGACAACGTGGTTCATATTGCCGGAACTGTTGACCCCGTTTTTGACAAGGAAGTTATTGATACAGAGCTCCAGCTAAAGGACCTTGAATCTATTGATAAGAAAGTCGAGCGCCTCAAAAAGATTGCTAAATCCGGTGATGCTGTCGCCAAGAAGGAAATGGCAGTTCTTGAACAGTTCAAAGCGGCCCTGGAAGCGGGAAAGAATGCACGATCTGTCGAAGTCAGTAAGGAAGAATTGGAAGCGATAAGGGAGCTTCATCTGTTGACTATAAAACCTGTGATCTACGTAGCGAATGTTGAGGAAGACTCGATTCATACCGGGAATGAGCATGTGGAAGCGCTAAGAGAAGAAATCAAAGATGAGAATGCTGAGATCATATTGATTTCAGCCTCCATTGAAGCACAGATTGCAGAATTGGATGACGAAGAGGAAAGGAGCATGTTCCTGGAAGAGTACGGCTTAAAGGAATCTGGATTGAATAAGCTGATTCGAGCTTCCTATTCTATCCTTAATTTAATCACCTATTTTACTGCTGGTCCTCAGGAGGTTCGGGCCTGGACCATCAAGGATGGTTGGAAAGCACCCCAGGCAGCAGGGGTTATACACACCGACTTTGAAAAAGGCTTTATTAAGGCTGAAGTAATCAAGCTTCAGGATTATCAGAATCTGAAAACTGAGGTGGCCATTAAAGAAGCTGGCAAAATGGCTATCGAAGGTAAGGACTATGTTGTCAAGGATGGCGACATCATGCATTTCAGGTTCAACTTATGATCCGTGCCGATGTCTTAACTAAGACATTAATTTTCAATTTTACATCAACGGTCGAACAATCACTAAAACAGTAGCGTTACGCTCTTACAAAGGACTTTTAGAGTTGGTACATGTATTTAAGTAACTGCCTGTAACGTGAGAGTAAGAGTAATTTTTAAGCTAAAGAATAAGGGAGCCTACCTTCCGTTTCATCATCAGTATATACTGGCTCAATTTATCAAAGGGTTAATGGTGAAGGGGAGAGACAGCAAATTCATCAATTACCCTTTTTACAACTTTTCCGGATTAAAAGGACAAACCCGAATAAGTCGCAATGGACTCCAATATTTCTCTAGTCTTGTGACCCTGGTATTGTCAGCTTCGGACCAAGACTTCATTGACTATATTTTGGAACAGATTTTTGAATTTGAAGAATTTAGATTGGGAAATCTTGATCTTGAGCCTCTCTCTACTGAGCTGGAAGATATTCCGGAATTTAGTTCTGAAATGAAGTTTCTCTGTATTTCACCCGTAGTTGCCTTAAAATCAGATTTCGGTAGCAATGAAAGCAAGAAATTCGTTCAGCCTTTTGCCGATGAATTCTCTGATCTACTTTATGAATCAACAATGGAAAGGATGGAGGCAACCGGTAAATACTCTCCTGAAAAACTGGCCTCGTTCAGCAAGTTCCAGGTGGTGCCAGATGCTGCCTATTTGAACCGTCTAAAGGAGAGAGATAAAAAGTTCGCCCGCATTTACTCTGTCTTTGATATGGATGTGAAATACGAGATTAGAGGTTATACCCTTCCTTTCAAACTTCATGCTGCCCAGGAAGTTCAGCAGTTTATTTTCAATTGTGGCTTGGGACATTATACTCACAAGGGGTTTGGAATGTTGGATATTGCAAATGCTGATCCAACGGAGAGAACAACCACTTATACCTTCAATAGAATCAAAAAAGTGGTTTAACGTCTGGCGTTAAAATCAAGATAGGTATAACCTACCAATTCATCTCCTCTACTTCCCATTGCCCGGTAGTAAACAAAAACCTCATACAGGTTCTGGGTATCGAAGAATGACCGTTGTATTTGAAGAGGATCAAGTGGATCATCGACCCAATACATATAGTCATACCAACCTTGTTTAAGCAGTGTATTCAATATGTAATTCCCTTCAGTGTTATCATAAGTCATCTTACTTGCCGAATTTCGCTGCCAATTATTGAATGCTCCGAGAATATAAATGCTCGATCGTTGTTCAGGAATCAATAAAGTGAATTTGGTATTTACGTATTCGCTGGTTATTCCTGAAGAATTTGCCTCTCTGTCCCTCAAATAAAAGCTTCCATTAATATCCAGGTTCTGAAGATAGGCTTCTGCACCCATGCGATCAGGCAGAAGTTGCGCTACAGGCCTGTTGTTTTCATAGCGTATTTCTGCAACATTTCTCCCCGTAAAATTCACAGTACTGAGATCGAAGAACCGAAATTCGTTGCCACCTCTGAAGTCGTTTTGTTCACCCAGGTTTCGGTAGCTTATAACGCTCGAATTTTGATCGATAAAGGTTATTGGCAATCCAAATTTCGCGTTATCCCAGCGCTGGTTTTGCCTTACCACAACTTTAAAGTCGTTTCTTGGGTCGTTACTTTGAAGTTCGGAGTAATTCATCGTTACCTCCACCCTTTGATGAGTAAGTCGATTCGATACTTCGGCTGACCTGACAACTCTTGCTCCCACTTTGGCTCGTTCATCATATACCATGAATCTTCTGGACAGAATAATGTCAGCCTTATCCTGATTTCGATAAACCACTAAGAGGTAATTTCCAGATTTTTTGAACTGAGGTAGTTTGAATCGATAATGGACATAGTTGATCTTAGCTTCAGATGAAAACTCGAAATCTTCAATTTCGAATTCATTAAATCCTTGGACATACATATTGGGTCTATAACCTGAAGGTGTCCAATCAGAGTTGCAATGAATAAAACGTACATAGTAATAATCGGCATCTTCTTTGAGGTCATCGAACTCCAGAACCATGTTCCTGGTAGCACTCAGGCGACTAACTGCCGGGGCCAGGGTACTTTGAACGGTATTACCTCCCGGGAAGAGTTGGACCGTTTTTATAGTCGATTCGTAAGAGTGATTTCCATAATCCAACGTTTTTTGAAAACTAAATGCCAGATTTGCATAAAGAATGAAGAAAATGAGAAATCCGAGAGCCCTAGGTTTCATTAATGGTAGACTAACGAACTCAAATTAATATTTGATGTCAATACAACCTATTTTTTTCATCATGTGTCAAATAAATCAGAAGTGTGGCTCAACTTCTTTTTTGCTGAATGATTGAGGATCAGGATTTAATAGCGAGGTGTGCTAAGGACGATTTAAAGGCCCAGCGTGAGCTTTATGACCGCTATGCCTCGAGATTAATGCCTATGGCCCTACGCTATGCAAAGTCAAGGGAAGATGGGGAAGACATCTTACAAGATTCGTTTATTAAAATCTTCAAGAATCTCAAGTCATTCAGAGGTGAAGCCCAATTTCTGACATGGATGAAACGGATTGTGATCAACACAGCGATTAATCATAATAGGAAGAAGTTGTATCAGGAACCAATGCTTGATATAGAAAAGACTACGCTCTATGTAGAGCATGATCTAACACTTTCTAATTTTCATTTTACCGAACTCTTAGCCATGATTCAGAAACTGCCCACGGGTTGTAGAACAGTCTTTAACCTATTCGCGATTGAAGGGTACGGTCATAAAGAGATTGCAGAGCAACTTGAGATTAGCGAGGGTACCTCGAAATCACAGTATGCGAGGGCAAGGGCATTGATGATGGCAATGATCGAGGAGGCAAATCAGGTGTTCAATACAAATGTGAGTGGATGATGGGTGAATTTGAAAAGGACATAAAGAACATATTTGAAGATGCAGAATTTACTCCTTCCGACAAAGTTTGGCAAGGAGTAGAGAAGGAGCTGACCTCAAAGAAGCGTATAGCTCTGTGGATTAATTGGAAGCAATATGGAATGGCTGCTGCACTGATTTTGGTTCTGGGAATCGGGTATGTTCTCAGAGATGAAATTTTTGGTGCCAAAGATCAACCGGCACAACCACAAAAAACTGAGCAACTTTCAGAAAAACAAAGTGATCAGCCTGAACAAGAGCCAACAGAGGAAGAGCCTAATAGTGAAAATGATATAAATCCTCCAGTTAAAAAGCAGGAACCTATACAGGACCTTGTAAAGAGCGATCCCCTGGTCAATCGTGAGCAGACGTTGGCGTTGAATACTGTACAAACGGAAAAAGTTGATGTGAGTAGCCAAGACACAGAAACTTCATTGATTAGTGAAAGTCAATTAGATCGTGATTTCAAAGAGATTAGCCAGGTTGGGTTGAAGGATTGGCAATCTGTAGCTGGAAAACTACAATGGAGAAATAAGTATTTGGTACCATCACCCGACTTCAATTTTGAGGATCGCTATGGTGCTGAACTTCCGGAGAAGAACAGGGAGCTCGGCCTTGGTGGAACGATAGCCGCTGGAAGCTTCAACCCAGATGCTGGTGGTGCTTTTAGTCAGGAAGACGCCTTTGCCGTAATTCAAAATGAAGGATTTGATAACCTGGTCGATCAAGCAAGTAATACCGAAAATGTACAGGAAGGTTCTTTTTCTATAGGAGGTGCCGCTACTTTCCGGTTGAGCAAACGATGGGATTATAGAACCGGAATTAGCTTTTCACAATACAGGTTTAGTAACATGGCGAACGCTTACTCCGTGGAAAATAATGAACAACTTCCCATTTATGTGCCTGCCGGTTTTAATGCGGAAAGCGTATTTATAGTAGGCCCATATAACCTTCGCAGTACATTATCGACTATCTCAATTCCCACGATTTTTTCTTATCGATTTATAAATGCCGGTAGGTTTTCTACTGCGCTCAATTTAGGAGTTGGGTTGGATTTTATTGCCTCCTACAAAATATCAGGAGACTTGAATTTTCTTGAAACCCGTAAGGTTGATCTTTCAGAATCGGATGAATTCAATCGATTTAATATCAATGGATTGACTGGTCTGGAGTTTGGGTATCGACTGAATGATAAGTTCGGAATAGGGGCCGAGATGTTCTATAGAAAATACCTGACGCAATCAGCCAATGATGCCAGGAACAACACTAGTCCGGCATTCTATGGGTTTGGACTCTCCGTGAATTATTTCATTAAGAAGTGACCTGGTTCCGGATCAGGATAGGGAATCAATTTTTTCGGCAAGGTCTTCCCAGACATCTTGAGATTCGATCAACTCCGCTTCAACCTTATTAAGTAGACTCGTATTTTCCTGCAATTGAGTGTGATCTGAATAAACTTCAGGTCGAGCCATTTGATCTTCCAATTTCGATTTCTCACTTTCTAGTTGTTCAATCCTGGACTCAACCTTTGAAAGTTCCTTCTGAAGTCTTTTGAGCTCATTTTCATTCTGAATGGACTTGCTCCTGGTTTTCTCACCTTTCGATTTAACCTCTACTTTGGCCTCAATCTTTGGCTTAACTTGGCTCTCACGTCTCTTTTGCCAATAGGCATATTCTTCATAAGTACCTGGGTACTCTTTTATCTCATGGTCTTCGATATACCAAATTTTGTTAGCGATTTGCGAAATAAAATGACGGTCGTGAGAAACGATGACGAATGTACCTTCATATTGTCGGAGCGCCTGGATGAGAATATTGACTGAAAGGAAATCAAGATGGTTTGTGGGCTCATCCATCATCAGGAAGTTTGCCTCAGAGATCAGGGTCTTTGCCAGAGCTACACGCGATTTTTCACCACCTGAGAGCACTTTGATTTTCTTGAAAACATTGTCATCTGTAAACAAAAAGCACCCCAACACACTGCGAAGCTCCATCTCCGTTTTGTCACTGCCTGCTTGTTGAAGCTCTTGTAGGATTTCGTTGTTAACATTAAGTGCTTCCAATTGATGTTGGGCATAGAAGGAGGTAATTACATTATATCCATCCTTTCTTTCACCATTGATTGGTTCTGTTCCAGCGATTATCCGGAGTAGAGTCGACTTGCCCTTGCCATTGGCTCCGATCAGCGCAATTTTGTCTCCTCTTTCAATGTTTGCAGTCGTGTTCTTAAGTATCTGAAGGTCACCATATGATTTCGAGATGTCATTCAACTCAACTATAAACCTGCCTGATTTTTGACTGAATCTGAACTTGAAGTTCATGGTAGGATTATCGTCAACCACATCTTCGATTCGTTCCATGCGTTCCAACGACTTCACCCTGGATTGTACCTGCCTTGCTTTTGTAGCTTTTGCTCTGAATCGTTCAACGAATCGTTCGGTTTGCTTTATGTGCTGTTGTTGATTTAGGTAAGCATTTTTTTGAATCTCTGATCTAAGTTCCTTTTCCTTAAGATAAAAAGTATAGTTGCCACTATACTGATTCAGTTTCTGCTGGGACACTTCCACTGTACTTGTAATTACATTGTCGAGGAAGTTTCTATCGTGAGATACGATGATGACCGCACCTTCATAGGTTTTCAGGTAGTTTTCGATCCATTGAATCGAAGGGAGATCGAGATGGTTGGTAGGCTCATCAAGCATGAGAAGGGAAGGCTGTTCCAGCAATAGCTTTGCAAGCATCACTCGCATTCGCCAGCCTCCTGAAAACTCCTTTAGTGGCCGCTGTAGGTCAGATGTTTTAAACCCTATTCCTTCCAATAGTTCTTCAGCCCGGGATTGGAGCGAATAACCCTCAAGCGCTTCAAATTCTTCTTGAGCCTTGGTCAGCTTCTCGACCAATCTATCCTCGTATGCTACCTCCATTTTATGGAGTAGCTCGTCAATGGTTTTTTGAAGAATTACGGCTTTTTCAAAGGCTTGCATCGCCACTGATAAGATTGAATCTTCAGTGATGTAGGACAGCAAATCTTGATTCAAAAACCCGATAGAGCAGTCCTTACTTTTGCTGATGTCACCTTCAGTTGGTTGAAATTCTCCATTAATAAGTCGAAGCAGTGTCGATTTGCCGGTACCGTTCAATCCGATCAACCCGATTTTGTCTTTGGGCTTGATGTGGAGTGAAGCATTCTTGTAAAGTGCTCTACCTCCAATCAGATAGGAAAGATTATTCACCGAAATCATGGCGCAAAAATAGGGAGCTCAATATGAATTCAAACGATGTGTTCCAAAAATGACACGAATTGCCATTTGTAAAATCTTTTTCAGCTCAAATTGGTTAAAATGATAACTTGAAACCGAACTTATCTAACACTATGAAAACTAAGTTGACTTTGCTTTTCCTTTCCATGGCAGTGATTGTTTTGACGGCATGCCTGGAAAAGGAAGGAGAAACCGATCCTGCTCCTCAGAATTCCAGTATTGATTTGTCAAAAATCAAATTACCTGACGGGTTCAAGATTTCCATTTATGCGGACAATGTGACTGATGCCAGATCTCTCGCCAGAACACCGGATGGTAAAACAGTCTTTGTGACGAACAGAAGAAGGAAAAATGTATATGCGTTGATTGATACGGATGGGGACATGAAGGCGGACGAAATGAAGACCATTGTCTCAGGATGGACCCTTCCCAATGGTGTTGCCTACAAGGATGGGGATTTGTATGTGGCTGAGGTGAATAGGGTTCACCGATTTAAGGACATTATGAACAACCTTGACAATCCAAAATCTGAAGTGATTTACGATGGTTATCCATCAGATCGTCATCACGGTTGGAAATTCATTGCGTTTGGACCTGATGGAAAGCTATACGTTCCGGTTGGTGCTCCTTGCAATGTTTGCGACAAAGAGAGTGAAAACGAAGTATACGCTACCATAACAAGGATGGATCCGGATGGGTCCAATATGGAAATTTATGCAAAAGGTGTTAGAAACTCTGTAGGTTTTGCTTGGCATCCTGAAACGGGAGATATGTGGTTTACAGATAATGGAAGAGATATGATGGGGGATGACATTCCTGCTTGCGAGCTGAATTATGCGCCTAGGGCGGGAATGCATTTTGGCTTTCCTTTTTGGCATCAGGGAGATATAGCCGACCCCGATTTTGGGAGCAAATTCCCACGGGATAAGTTTGTCGAACCGTCCTATAAATTTGAGCCACACTCAGCACCATTGGGGCTTCGGTTTTACACAGGTGATATGTTTCCCGCCAAGTATAAGAATAACATCATAGTTGCGCAGCATGGTTCTTGGAACAGAAGCTCTGATGCGGGACATATTGGTTATCAGTTAAGATTCGTAGAGATTGATGGTGATAAGGTGGTCAAGAGTGAAATTTTTGCAAGCGGATGGCTTGATAAGGAGACCAACAAGGGATGGGGCAAACCAGTGGATGTTTTGGAAATGCCTGATGGTTCGATTCTGGTATCGGATGACGTGGCGGGAGTTATCTACAGAATTTCCTATGGAGGTTAAATTGATTCATCGTCTCTTCAGCACCCTGTTCAAACATCATAGTATTTAATTTGTTAGAGAATCAGATGTCAACGGTGTAGTTTGATTCCATGCTAGAAGTATCCGAAGTATCTAAGACCTATCCGGGTGAAAGTCTTGGAGCAGTCAATCATGTGAGCTTTTACGTTGAGCCTGGAGAAATCATTTCAATAATTGGGAAAAGTGGGTCAGGCAAAACCACGCTTTTAAGAATGCTGGCCGGGCTGATGCGACCGGATACAGGCAGACTTACTTATAACGGAGAGGACTTTCAAAACCCCAATGATCAGTTGATTGCCGGACATAGTTCAATCAAGATGGTTTTTCAAGATTACGCGCTAATGCCCAATATGACTGTTGAAGAGAATATTGGATATCCGTTGCTGGGCATGGTTGAGGAAGAGAAGAGGTCGAAAATTGGTCAATTGGTGGAACTCTGTAAACTCGATGGACTTGAGAAAAAGACCCCAAAACTACTTTCCGGAGGTCAGCAACAACGCCTTTCTCTTGCCAGAGCATTAGCCGAAGAACCAGAAGTGCTGTTGATGGACGAACCATTCAGTAATATTGATCCGATCAGTAAACAAACGCTTCTTCTCGAAATTCTGGAAATAAGCCGACAACTTAAGATTGGTGTAGTGTTTGTCACGCATGATACTAAGGATGCCATGCTCATATCGGATAGAATTGCGTTTATGAATGACGGAAAGTTGATTCAAATTGACACACCCGAAGAGATCTACAAATCTCCACTTTCTCTTGAAATTGCCCGTTTTCTAGGGTTTGTTAATGAATTTTCCAGTATTGAGTTAGCTGAACTTGGATGGTTTCAAAGTTCCAAAAAATTCGAAACGTTGGTAATAAAAGCGGAACATATCGGTGTTACCGATTCCAGCGATATCGAATTAGAAATCATTGAATCTCGCTTTCTAGGCAAGGATTTTTTGAATAAAGGCATTGCAAAATCGGGTAAGGAGGTTTTGTTCTTTTCATCAAAAAAACTAAAAGAAGGAGAAAAATATGGGGTAGAGTTTTCCAGTTCTGATTTCCTATATTTTTAGATTTTTCAATTTCTAACCAATTTTTGTAATTTAGCAGAGACTGGAATAATCTCAACCTCGTTCCTGGTCTACCATCACATTTTCGACTAACCTGTCGTTCTATTATTCAAACTGGGTAAATTAACTTAGAATCATGAAGATGAAATCTTTATTGTTGGTATTTTTTATTGGTGTGCTATCTACAGGAGTAATGGCGCAAAACCTGAATGGTGTTCTCCAAAAAATGGATGAACAAGAATGGCAGTCTGCTTATGATGAATTGGAGCCAATTCTTAAGAAGCGGAAGAAGAACCTTGAAGCAAAGTTATATGCAGGAATATGCCTCACAAAGCTTTATAGAGCAGACGAGGCAATTGTGCTCCTGGAGGAGGCAGCAGATCTAGGTCAGGACATCCCTTTATACTATGTGTTTTTGGCGGAGGCCTATTTAGAGGCCAGACAAATCCAGAAGGCGAAAAATGCCTTTGGACGTGTGACGAGTGATCAGATGGAAGAGCCTGATATGAAGCAATACCGCAAGACCCAGGCTAATATCAAGGCAGCCGAAAAGTACTTGCCTAACCCTAAGGACTTAATCGTTCAAAACATGGGGCCAAAGGTAAATACAGATGGGGGTGAATATAGTCCGGTTATGACTGCTGATCACAGAGGTATTTTCTTCACAGCCAGAAGAGAAGGCGACTCAGAGACCTCATTTGATGGTCGTGCTTATGAGCAAGTGATGACAACTCAGATGGATGCATTTGATGATTGGGAAGATGATCAGATATTGGAAGGCTATGGATCTCGTAAAGATCATGATGCTACTGTTCAGTTGATGAACAACGACAGCACCATTATTACTGTTAGAAACGAGGACTTGTTTATTTCAGACCTCCAGCCCGATGGTTCTTGGGGGAATAGGAGAGGCATCGGAAACATTAACACCGGGAAATGGGATTCTCACGTGTATTTCTACAATAATGGAAATTCCATGATTTACGCTACGGCAGCCGGAACTAAAGATGGAACTCTTGATCTTTATATAGCTCACAAAGATGCTTCAGGCAAATGGGGACGCGGAGAGGCAATTGAAGAGCTAAATACCCCTTACAATGACGATTCTCCTTTTCTGGCTGAAGATGGCACATTTTACTTCGCATCCAGGGGGCATGATGCGATTGGAGGCTATGATATTTTTGAATCAACCTACGATTCTGCCACTCAAAAATTTACTGAACCTAAAAACCTCGGAGCGCCAATCAACTCAGTAAATGATGACACGTTCTTCTCGGTTTATGGAAAGATGGCCTATATGGCGTCTCTTCGACCAGGTGGTTATGGCAATGTGGATATCTATAAGATCTATTTATTCAATAAAACGGTCGTTGCCGGAAGACTTCTCAATTGTGATGATCGAAGTCCGATTGTTGGAGCTGAGGTATTTGTTGAGGGACAGAAGGAGACCTTCTCCGCTGTAACGGATGAAACAGGTTTCTATAAGATGGAGCTCCCCATTGAGCAGGATTTTATGTTGAATGTGGTTCGAGCTGGAAATAGCTTGTATAGACAAAAACATTATGTAAAGGTTTTATTCCGAGATGCAAATGATGTTGGCAAGGATTTTCTTATTGGTTGTGCTGATGGAAACGAAGAGCCTGATGAAAGGATCATTATCAAACTAAAGAATGCATTTGATCTAAACCCATCGGAAATCGCTGTTGAAAGACCTGAAGTTGAAGTGGTGGAGCCTGAAGAGGAAGTAGTAGAGGAGGAAGAAGCCGAAGAACCTGAGGTTGAGGAAGTGGTGGAAGAAGAGCCTGAGCCGGAGACCAAAAAAGAAGAAGCGGCTGATTTGCCTCCCATTGATATTGCTACTAAGACGACAGTTGATATAAACGATATTGAATTGCCTATTGTGTACTTCGATTTTGATAAGCACAATATCAAAGAAGAGTTTTTCGATAGGTTGGATGAAGCAGCTCGATTACTACGTGAACGAACTGATCTCCGGGTGTTCGTTGGAGGGCATACCGATAACTACGGAAGTAACGAGTACAATATTGCATTGGGACAAAGAAGATACAATGAGGTTTATAATTACTTAGTGAATAAGGGGGTAGATCCTGCTCAGTTGAAAACTGGCACTTACGGTGAGGACATCCCCGCTCAAAGTAACAGAACGATTAGAGGTCGAGCTCTTAACAGACGTGTAGAGCTCAGCTTTATCCAATAAGTGTGTGTATATTGGATGATAGGCAGCACCCCAAGGGTGCTGCTTTTTTTATTTCATTTCAGAAAAGAAGACGAGAATTTTCAATTCTTCTTCAACATCGAAAAATCGATGCTCTACACCGGCTTTGACATATAGTATGGATCCAGTAGAAACTTTAGTTTGATCATTCCCTGATCTGAATTTGCCATTCCCGCTGATAACATAGTAAACTTCATCAAGCTCGTGTGGAGATTGTTTATCCTCTTTACCCGCTTCAAGAACATATAGACCGGAGTTGAGTTTGGGGACATTCAAAAATGAATTGTATGGTCTGCGCGATTGTTTAAGGTCATCGTAGACTTTGTCCAATTCAAAAAAAAGTTGATCTGGTGTTTCTTGCATAGCTAAGGAGTCAGTTTTTAGAAATCCACGTAGTGGCCAGATGGCCAATGTTGAAAGAATTCCTCGAAGCGTATGTCTTCTTGATACCATAATACGAATTGTTTACTCCAATATTTATTCCGGAACAAAGTAAGTGGTTAGACCAGTAACTAGTACATTATCCATTGCAAACGGGTATTGTTTGGCTGCAAAAGCTCTAGTTGAATTACATAGGGCGCTTTTTTACTCAACCAGAACGTCAGACCACGATCTGTCCTGACTTTGGTTGTCTTGATTGTTCTTCCGTCCTCCGTAGTTAGTTTTTCATGTGAAATGATCTCAACTGCGAGCCAAGAGTTTTCAGAGGCGTTTTGAAAATTGAGTGTCGGTATCCGACCTGACCAGCCTTGTTTGAATGGCAAACCACTAAGCAGTACACCATACATAGTCCAATCATAGGGTACAAGTTGATAGTCGAAAGTAGTTTCACTTTTTTCAGAACCAGGGTTTCGTTGATGAACCGTGACTGTGGAGCCATCAAACTCCTGGTAAAGAAAGCTGGAATTGGTTCGGAATTGACTTGCTCTAATTGGCAACATAGTTTCTTTTTCAAAGAGGTTGGTCCAAACTTGTTGGAGGTGCATTTCAGGACTGTAGAGCTCTTGTGTGCGGCTCATCACTTTTTTCCCATTCAGTTCGAACTCATGCACATAGTCGGTCCAAACCGTTTGAAACTGCCTACTTCCATCTTGATCCATTGCATAGACTTTCCATTTGTTGGAATAGGGTTTAAGATGACTACCTGATAGATATTTGCTATTGGCTGTAACTGTGATGGTTTCTGTTTGCCCAAATAAGGATTGACAGACAACGAGCAACAAGAGTACGGTGATTCGAAGAAATCGAAATAAGGTGGGGACACGTTCGCCCCGAAACCTTAAGTTGAAGCTGTTGTTCATTGAACATGGCCGAACTATTTGGCCTTTTTATAGGTGATTTGCCAATTGAGTGTCCACGTTTCACCGGCATCCTGCGATGATTCCCAATCCCATATGAAACCATCTGCGTGAAAACTATGGAAGACCATTCGCTGGATAATCTTCTTGCCGTTGATTTCCTGCACCTTGGTTTTAAAGATTTTCTTGTCTCCATCTACATCTCCGATGAAATCGAAGTACCCTCCTTGATTGTCAGCCCAAGCCTGGTGCCAAAGCTTTTGTTGTGGATTGTAAACTGAAATACTATTTCCCTTGAGTCCTTTGTAGGCGCCTTCAAGGGCTTCGAAATTTTCCTGGATTACCTTGCTGTCCAAAATTCTGACGATATGATTTTTTCCTTTTCCGATTTTCCCATCCGGGTCCTTCCAGGTGAGATCCCAGTCACCTACCCAGAAATCATAACGTTTGGTAATATCTTCTTGCGCAACCAGGGCTGATGAAATAAAGATGAACAAAAGTGTGATTAGAGTTTTTGAAGCTTTCATGACTTTTTTTCATAAATGAAGTCATCATGAAGGAGAAGGAAGGAAATACCTATAGGATTTTCCCTTTTAGGAGGCTTTAAGGTGAATTTGTTTTCTGTATTGCGAAGGACTGATGCCATGTTTCTTTTTGAAGGCATTCAGAAAAGAGGTTTTATTGTTGAAGCCAGAGTCCAATGCTACCGCCAATAATTTGTCCTGTTTGTAATCATCAGAATGCATCAGTTCTACCGCGTGATCAACCCGTAATTCGTTCAGGTAATCCGTGAATTTCATTTGTTTTTTTACATTCACTGCTTGTGAGATGTCGTTTGCACTGGCCTCCATTACCCTTGCAACATCCTGCAGTTTAAGGTCACCGTTGGTGAAGAGCTTCTCACTATCCATTAGTTTGTCTAGCTTCTTTTCAATTGCAGCAAGTGCTTGTGAGGTGAGAGAGGACCTCTCATATTTTAGTGCATTCTTGTGATAAAGCCCTTCGGGAGCCTTGAAACCGTGATAGCCCAGGAAATAGATAAATCCAGTCATACCGAGTGAAACCAGGTAGTCATATTGGAGTTCCAGGGTTCCTGTCCAAACCATGATATAATAGGCCAGAAAACAAGCGACATAACCTGAGAATGCGATGGCCAATTGCTTGCCCCAATTGGTAGACTTCATAGAGAGACCAAGGGAGAGTGCCCAGATTGCATATACTACCAATGAAATATTTTGAAGGTATGTGGTCCACGTCTGTAGATTCGATGCAGCTTCATCTGATAGTTGAACCACTCGATAGGTTGCCAGAAAATAGAAGACGATCGAAATTGCAAATGGGGATAAGTGAAAAAGCCAATATCGTGGAAGTCTATTTCTGTGCGCAAGTGTCAAATACGCCACTATTAACGGCCCAAACAAAAACGTAGAAAACATGATAATTCCCAGTGCATTAGGAAGAGATGTACTCACTCCCGCCCAATAGGTAATGTAATAACCTAATGTGAGTGTAAAAGCAAGAATAAGAGAGGCCAGGTAGCCGTTATGGTTTTTCTTTCTTTTTTTATTTGATATCAATAGAAAGAACAAGAAAAACCCCTGAGCAGCCGCTGCTACAAAAAGCAAAATCCAGATATCTATTTGGGCAGTCTCCATAAGGTATTTCACTCAGAATTTACTTTGAGCACATCTAAACTAAGAATAAATCCGGTCTGAATCCATTTTAACAAGGGAATGCTCTTTGTTATTTTGTACCCAAACGAATGAATAAAGGAAAAGATACAACTTCCTTCCCATGCCAAAAGGGGGATATGTTCTTAATCATTCTGTTGATCGGATTGGTGTCATTTTCTTTTCTGAAATGGGCCACGCTGGACCATGTGTTTAGATATCCTTCAAGTTCATCTAGCGTCCATTCCTGAGTGATATTAAGGCTTGTGCTATGTTCTAATTCAGTGAAGGGAAATGGTATGGTTTTATACTCTTGGTCAATAAACCGCCTCTCTGGGTCCCAATAAGGACCAACAATGTTTTTGTAAAAATCTAAAATAATGGCATCGACTTGCGGTTTCACTTTAAACGTGCCATAGGCCCAAATCGCTATTATGCCGTCTGTCTTGAGCACACGATGTGCTTCGTTGTAGAATTTGTCGAATTCAAACCAATGGACAGCTTGCCCGACTGTAATTAAATCAATGGAATTATCTTCAAGTCCGGATAATTCGGCTCGTGCCTTCCTGTATTCGATATTCGAGGTTTTTAGAGCTTGACTAAGCTGCTTATCACTAATGTCCGTGGCAATCACCTTTTTGAAGTGATTAGAAAGTACCTCAGCCACCTGTCCGTTACCCGTGGCGCAGTCCCAGGCCAAATCGAAATTGGCGCAATTGTGAAGTATCAGTTCATAAAGTTCATTAGGATAACCCGGACGGTATTTTTTATAGTTTTCTGCTTGTGCCGAGAAGTTATCCTTCACTTTCTTCATTGGCCATTTGTGTTTCCTTTGTATTTCGAATGGTACGATAAATGATCAAGCCACTAACTATGGAGAGCAATGCCCCCAAGGCAAATGCAGCTCCTGGGAAATATATTGGTGCAGAGCTGGTGAAATAAAAGAATGTACTCGTCATTACTAGTGGTCCAACAATATTGCCTAAACTTTGCAAACTGGTTACTGCGCCCATGAGTTCTCCTTGTTCATCGGCCGGAACCTGATTCGACATAATTCCTTGCAGCGTAGGTCCTGCTAATCCTCCCAATACGTATACGGCTAAAAAGGCATAGATCATCCATTCTTCTGTGGCCATTGAAAAAAGGATCAATCCCATTGTACTGAAGGCCAGTCCCATGTATACTGTAACCTTGTCGCCATATTTTGCTACGGATTTTCGTATGAGCACGGCTTGTACAATAGCAACTAAAATGCCCACCACGGACAGCGAAAACCCAATTTCCCCAGACTTCCAGTCAAATACTTCAGCTCCGAAGAAAGACCAGTTGCTTTGAACGGAATGAGCAGCAAGATAAATGATGAAAAAAGCGATGAAGAAATTAAGTAACAGGGGATACTTAATCAAACTACGGAACGAGCCAATTGGGTTTGCTCTTTTCCACTGAAATGGTCTTCTATTCTCTTTTGAAAGTGATTCTGGTAGAATAAAGAACCCATAAAGCCAGTTGAGAAAACTCATTCCAGCGGCCACGTAAAAAGGCAATCGTGTATCGATCTTTCCGATATATCCTCCTAGGACAGGACCAAGGATAAAGCCAATTCCAAAGGCCGCCCCGATCATTCCGAAATTTTGGGCGCGCTTTTCGGGTGCACTGATATCTGCGATATATGCTGAGGCTGTCGTGAATGAAGCTCCACCGATTCCTGCAATTATCCTTCCGATAAAAAGCCAAGTAACTGTTGGCGCGTTGGCTACAATCAAATAATCGATCGTAAGACCGAATAGAGAAATCAGTATAACCAGTCGTCTTCCGTATTGGTCACTTAACCCTCCAAGGATTGGAGCGAAGAAAAACTGCATGATCGCATAGGATGAGATTAAGAGTCCTCCAATGAAGGAGGCACGGCCAGTATCTGTAATACCAAGCTCACCCAATAACTCTGGCATAATCGGAATAATCAGGCCAACACCTATGACATCGATAAGGACGGTAACAAGGATAAACCCTAGTGCAGGAGTGCGTTTTGACATTCTAAGTTGAAAAGCTGTCGGAATTTAGAGAAATGTTTCGAGTTGAAAAATTTCAATGTAAAATATCAGCTTAGTCGATGTATTCTGCCACCATACGAAAGCCCAATAGGGGACCTGGGGATCTATAATTGAAGGTAGGATTGAGTGCTTGGCCAAGGCTGAAATTTCCATTATTCATTCCAATGGCGATACCTCGTTCCGCGGTCATTTCAGAAACATTATGGTAAAGTTGATAGATTCGCCTATCCCGGACAGTTGATGGGATCTGGAACACGGCAACCTGTCTACGATCAGAATCAATCTTGTTGACGTATCTATTGGCCCTTCTCAACTTTGTTTCCTCCCATCTTCTATTATAAGCCAGTATTCTGTCCCATTCTTTTTTGGTCGGCAGTCTGAAACGGATCGTTTTGGAGATCCCTATTTCTCTCAAATAGCTGTTCATCATTTTTGATCTCCAATCACAGTAGTCAAGAGCTTGCTGGTAGCTGATATAAGTTATCGGAGACATCCTGAGATTACGTAGGCTGGTGGGCTGGTTATTGTAGACTCGCTCTCTTCTGAGGTTTTCTCTGCTACTTGGGATTACCCAGTTATTCAGCAAGATAGGCCTAATCCTGTTGGCGTGATGGTCTCCGGAATCTCGGGTAACGATATAAAAGTAATCGATCCAATGTTGTGTCAGTACCTCTGATTGACTTACCCAGAAGTTATCATCAATCCTAACCATATCAGGTGGATCTAGCGGATTGTTACGCTGTCCATAGCATAGAACAGCAGAAAAGAGCAAAAGCGAGATTAAGGTAGATTTCATGCTTGGCTATGTGTTCATAACCGATTTTTAGTCAATCGTGTTTCACTTTTAGGATAGAATGTGGGATATTTTGTCTCTGCCGTGTCGGAATTGGATGGTGTATTTCACTAAATGATATTGACTTCGGGGGTCAGCTCTATTCCGAATTTTTCGGCTACTGAATCTTTGATTTTGAAGGCCAGTTCTTTGAGATCATTTCCGTGACCATCACCATAGTTGACCAAAACCAGGGGTTGATTTTTATGAACACCAATTTCGCCAAATGTCTTTCCCTTCCATCCGGCCTGTTCAATGAGCCAGGCTGCCGGAACTTTCATGAGATCATGAGGCAGCTTATATCCAGGGATGGAAGGAAATTCGGCCCTAAGACCCTCGAAATCGATCTTATCTATAGTGGGATTCTTGAAAAAGCTCCCGGCATTTCCAATTTTGTCAGGATCCGGAAGTTTGGACTGGCGAATGGCTATGACAGCATCACTGACTGCCCGAAGACTCAAATCTGTAACATTCATTTTGTCAAGAGTCTCTTGAATTGCTCCATAAGAGATATTGAAGTGCGGAGATTTAGACAATCTCAAGGTGACTGAAAGGATAATGAATTTGCCCTTAGCCGACTTCTTGAAGATGCTCTCGCGATATCCAAACTGGCACTCTTCGTTGTTGAATGTTCTGATTTCACCAGAATCAATTTCGAGTGCTTCTAAGGAACTGAACACCTCTTTGATCTCCACACCGTAGGCACCAATGTTTTGCATAGGTGCGGCCCCAACAGTTCCTGGGATCAAGGAGAGGTTCTCTACTCCGCCCCATCCTCGGTCAATACAGTGCATCACAAATTGGTGCCAGTTTTCACCGGCCATCACTCGTACAATGATGTTGTGCTCATCCTCGGAGAGTATTTCGATGCCTTTGAGCTCATTTTTGAGTACTAATCCATCAAAATTTCCAGTGAATAAGATATTGCTGCCACCTCCTAGAATCAAAAGAGGAGTTTCATGTGGTCTATTCACCAGTGCATTCCTTAGCTCATTAATGGAATGAAAAGCACCGAATAATCTGGCGCTGGCATTTAGTCCAAAGCTATTAAAAGGCTTTAAAGATACGTTTTCCTGAATCAAGAGTGTTATTTGGCTAAGATGCGTCTATGGTAATTGATTTGACCCAGATGATAGTTCAGATGTGTAACGAGGTGGATAAGGAAAAAATTGGTTGACATCTCTTTGTCTCCAAATACTTTGATAGGGTAGGACTCGCTGAGTTGCTCAGGATCAAGTCCGCTCAATGTTTCCTGGACAACCCTTTTGGTAGTTTGAATCTGCTTCCTTAACTCATCTATGGATACTCCTTTAAGATTAAACTCATCATCTCGCCTTCTGATATATCCTGTTTTACCAAGAATTGCTCCTACAAAGTGTTGAATATTTCCACACAGATGGAGCACCAAATTACCGGCACAATTATTTATGCCATCATCCATCAGCCAAAGCTGGTTCTCGTCAGAATAGGCATCCAGTTCGGTCTTTAGTTTGTCAAGGTCTCTGTCAAAAATTAGTTTAAGGCTTTCTATGGTCATGGATATAAGTTTTTAACAAGATCGTTGTTTTAGAATTCACATTGAAAGTTATAGGCATTCATTATCTCAGACAACGCATTTTCTTCGAATTTCTTTAATCTCAAATCAGCCGCTAGTTTTGGACAATCTTCAAAGTAGGTCGCCAAAGTCTCATTGAAACCACCTTCCTGTGGTATTTTGAAGAAACTCTGGTCCGAGGATTTTCGAAAAAAAAGAAATACTCCAAGGTCTTCGTAAGACTTTCCTTCTACCAATTTGTAGTTTGAATTGGCAAAATCACGTTCTACTCCGTAGTCGGTCTTTTGGGTTGGTTTGAATCTTCTTTGATAGAGACTTATGCGATGCCCCCTGTCCATCAATTTGTAGAAATGGGCCTTTCCATCAGAGTGATATTTGTCGTTTTCCATCTCATAACCTTTGAGTTCACTCGCTTGATATGTCGATTTTGTCCCTGCAGAGTCAATGAAAGTCACTTGCCGGTGCATAGTTAACTCGGAGCGCATCCTGATTAAACCTACTTCCGGTTCTCCATGGAGCTTTTCAATTCTTCCGATTCGATAATTCTGATTTTTGCTCAGTTTGGTGAACCTGGTGGACTGACCCAGAATAACTGTCGATTGTAAGAGCATTACCAAGAAGACTAGTCCCAATCGGATCATTTTATATTAATTCAATCCAAGTTCATTTTTGATAGAGCTTATTCGACTTTCCAATTTGGACTTAATAAGATCATAGTTGGCCTTGTCGGGAAGGGCTTCATTCACGCTTATATAGAACTTTATTTTGGGTTCTGTGCCTGATGGTCTGGCGGAGATTTTTGAACCATCTTCCAATTCAAATTGCAATACATTGGAAGAAGGAAAGTCGATTTTTTCTTCTAGATCAGATGTTTTATTTTTTAATATACCTATTTGATAATCAGTGATTTTTACTATTTTACTTCCATTAATAGATTCAGGTAGGGCATTTCTCAGGTCACTCATCATTTTTTTAATTTCCTCTGCACCATGCATCCCTTTTTTGGTTATTGAAATCAGGTTTTCCAAATAGAATCCATACTTAGCGTAAATGTCTGCTAGTAGTTCAAAAACAGAGAGGCCTTGATCCTTGGCCCAAGCCGCCATTTCGGCAAGCATGGCACATGAAGCGACAGCGTCCTTATCGCGAACAAAGTCACTTATCATGTAACCATAACTTTCCTCACCACCACCAATAAATTCCCTAACGCCTTCATTCTCTCTGATCAGGATGGCGATATATTTAAAGCCGGTCAGTGTGTTAGGGCAATCCACTCCAAAACTTTCGGCAATTCTATCCAGCAAGTCTGTTGTGACAATGGTTTTAACAATCATCTGATTCCCATCCAATTTTCCATTCTCCTTCCACTTCTTGAGCAGATAGTAAATCAAAAGAGTAGCGGCCTGATTTCCATTGATTAATTCAAATTCACCCGATGAATTTTTTGCTGCAATCCCGACTCTATCAGAATCCGGATCGGTGGCCATCACAAGATCTGCGTTGATTTCCGCGGCCTTGTTCAATGCCTTAGTCATTGCTTCTTTCTCTTCTGGATTAGGGTATACAACTGTCGGGAAATTTCCGTCAGGCGTAGCTTGTTCAGCTACCACATGTACATTCTTGAACCCTTTTTTCTTCAGAACTTCAGGAATCAGCGTGATTCCAGTTCCGTGAATGGGGGAGAAGACGATTTTAAGGTCTTCCTGATTGGCAACTGCGTCAGGAGAAAGCTCTAGCTTAAGAATCTCTTGCAAGTAAAGTTCATCTAGTTCTTTTCCTACACTTTCGATGTTCTCAGGTATGGCTTCAAACTTCACCTCCTCAACTCCTGAAATTGCATTAACCTCTGCAATGATGTTCTTGTCATGCGGGGGTACCACCTGAGCTCCATCATTCCAGTAGGCTTTGTAGCCATTGTATTCCTTTGGGTTATGAGAAGCGGTCAATACCACTCCACTTTGACAACCAAGATGCCTAATTGCAAAAGATAATTCCGGGGTAGGCCTTAAATCCTCGAATAGGTAAACTTTGATATTGTTGGCTGAAAAGATTGCAGCAACAGTCTCGGCAAAATATCGACTATTATTGCGACTATCATGAGCTATTGCAACTTTCAGTTCCTCATTCGGAAAAGACTTCTTGATGTAATTAGCCAGACCCTGAGTAGCCATTCCAACGGTATACTTGTTGATCCGATTGGAACCAATGCCCATAACACCCCTGAGACCTCCTGTGCCAAACTCGAGATCTTTGTAAAAGGCATCGGCAAGCTCATCTTCAGATAATGCTCGGATTTGTTCTTTGCTTTCTTCGTCAATGGCACTATTTAACCATTTATTGACCTTATTTTGAATTTTTTGATCCACGTATGTAGAGTTGTGAGTCAAGAGCTTTAAGCTACGAGCATTCTCGAAACTCACAACTCGAGACTCAAGGCTTATAAATTTCCCCTTAATTCTTGTTCTCGTTCGATGGCTTCAAAAAGCGCCTTGAAATTTCCTTTACCAAACGATTTCGCACCTTTTCTTTGAATGATTTCATAAAATACCGTAGGTCGGTCCTGAACGGGTTTAGTGAAAATCTGAAGCAGGTATCCTTCATCGTCACGATCTACCAAAATATTCAAGTCTTTTAGAGGTTGTAAATCTTCTTCAATGTCCCCTACACGTTCAAGTAGGTCATCATAGTAGTTATCCGGAACATAGAGGAATTCCACGCCTCTTCGCCTCAACTCAGAAACGGTGTGTAAAATATCATTCGTGGCGATTGCGATGTGCTGAACTCCGGCTCCATTGTAAAAATCGATGTACTCTTCAATCTGCGATTTCTTTTTGCCCTCCGCGGGTTCGTTTATTGGAAACTTGATATAACCGTTGCCGTTACTGACTACCTTCGACATTAAAGCTGTATAATCAGTAGAAATATCTTTGTCATCGAATGTCACTAAAAGGCTGAATCCCATGACTTTCTCATAAAATTCGACCCAGGTATTCATTTCACCCCAACCTACATTGCCTACGCAATGGTCCACATATCTGAGCCCAACAGGTGTAACCTCCATTAGGCTTTCACGAGCTTCAAAGCCTGGAAGAAATGGGCCATTGTAGTTCTTTCTTTCAACAAAGGTGTGAATGGTTTCACCATAGGTCTGTATTGAGGCCGTGACAACTTCACCGTGTTCATCAGTAGTTGTCTTAGGGGCTTCAATTGCTTTGGCACCGCGCTTAGTGGTTTCTTCGAATGACTTCGCGGCATCATCGACCCATAGGGCCAGCACCTTCACACCGTCACCGTGCTTTTTGACATGATCTGCGATTGGGTGGTCTTCTTGTAATGCTGTAGTCAATACCAAACGAACTTTATCTTGTTTCAGCACATAGGATGCTCTATCCTTTACACCGGTTTCAGGACCCGCATAGGCGATTAGTTCGAAACCAAAGCAGTTTTGGTAATAGAGTGAAGACTGTTTCGCATTACCACAATAAAACTCGATGAAGTCAGTACCATTAATAGGTAAAAAATCTTGTTCCATTCTCCGTTCTGTTTAGATATTTCTATTAAAAAGCGGTGGTAAAGTTAGTCGTTTCGGCCACTATAAAAAAAGACTTTTAGGCCTTAACCTTTTAATAATTTCGCTTGCATGTTTTTACCTAAGTTCCATTCTTTGTGACATCAAATTGTAAACCATGGATGTCGAAAAATTGAATGCTGATTTTGCTGTTCTTGCAGATAAGATTAACGAGTTGGATGATCTTGATTATAGTGATGAACGTTACGATGATTTAGAAGAGGAGTTGCACGATTTGGAAGATGCATTTATTGAAGAATTCGGGCAAGATTTAGAAGAAGCGATTGCCTTGGTGCATGATGAGTTTTGCCCTGACAATGATGTCCTTTTACCTACTGCTTATTTTGCCAAAAACTATGTAAGGCTTCAGAAAGACCATAAAGGTAGACATAGCTATGACGTGGAATATGGTGAGGGAGTACCTGTTGAAGTTGATGATTTTCCAGGGCAGGAAGTTCGATTGGTTTTAGTCCCTGGCCCAACCAGGTTGTTGGTCACCGTAGGAGACAGCGCCAAACAAGTGGCTTGGAGAGCCAACTAATCAGACATCTTGGTATTTCACAGTTATATGGGATGCTCGACACATTCCTTTTATTCTGATTTCATCTTTTACAGTAGCTATAGATTCAATCGTATTGATCACATAGCCTTTTTTCTCAGGTTCACCGTCTTCGAACCAACGAAGCAAAATCTCATCAGCATAGAAATTGAGTAATTCCATCTTAAGAGATTCCTTATTGCCGATAAGCACATCTTCGACATTCTCAGGCCAGTTGGCTGTTTTGATTGCCGCCTCCAAAGGATCGTCCGGGTCTGGGTGTTTTTGATAGTCTTCAAGCATTTCCTGCCATTCCGGTTTAATAAGTTTAACCGTAAATGAGATCGGGATGTAAACCTCATAGTTGAACTCTTTGATACCTTCTGTTCGCCAATGCTGCCCGAAATTCATGGATCTGCGGGATAGTTGGTTTTTCTCAACTAATTGGCCGTTGACAAGATTTTGGGTCATTTGCTAAAATAAGACTTGATGGGATGACAGGCTGAAATTTCTTCACATATTCCCGATAGCCAAAAGAAAGGACCTTCATAGACTCATCTCGAGTATGATTACGGTTGGTTACAGTGCTGAATAGGAGCAGTCTTAAGAGACTACCCCCAATCGAAAGGCTTAAGAAGCGACAGCAACTGAGGCTGAAAAGGAGTCGTTTTCATTGAGGCCTTTGTATAGACCTTCAATTTCTTTGATATTCTCCTTAGTAATCAATTCGCCTGTTTCCAAGTGGTACTTCAAACCGACAAGCATTTTGAAGAAAAAGTTGCTCATCTTTCCCTTCATGATTGCACCTATAAAAGCAGGTTTGGTGGTGAAATACATAGTAAAAAGCACCTTGGTTCTTTCTCCTGAAATCTCTACCAAATCGAATCTGCCCTTCATTTTGTCCATCATGGGCAGTCCGCCATCAAATACTTCTACATCAAAACTTTGGCCATCTTCCGATCTAATAATACGCTCTCGGACCTTTGACTTGGAATCGATCGTGCACATGCGTTCACAGCCAATAGCTCCAGTGTCACCTTTGATGAAAGATGATCCTTCTATCAATGGGTTCCAATTGTTCACATCTCCGAATTGGTTAAAGAGTACGTCCCAAACTTCCTCTTTGGAAGTATTGATGGTGATTGATCTTGTTATATGTCTCATCGTAAGTCGTTTTTTGATTCTTAATCAAAGATCATTCACCTAGGGCCAACTGAAATTTGCAATCCGGTCAAAGACTTTTCAATTCAGGTCATTCTTGAAGGTACTAGGGTTTTTGCCATAGGCTCGAACAAAGCAGGTGCTGAAGTGACCAGGATTCTCAAACCCACAGTCCCAAGCTATTTCATTGATTTGCAGGTTGGTGGTTTTTAAGAGCAGTGCAGCTTTTTCCAATTTCTTCCTACGGAAGTATTTGGCTGGAGATTCATTATACCATGCTTTGAATTTGCGTTTAAAGGTCGATTCACTGCAATTGGCTAGCATCGCAACCTCAGCTACCGTCAAATGATTATAGAGGTTGGTTTCCACTACTTTTTCAAAAGCAATTTCAGCGGGTGTATAGAGTGTACCTATAATTTGGCTTGCTAATTCATTATTACCGGAATCACAGAGCAACAGCACTAATTCCTGGAGCTTCACGGCCAAAAGGGACTCTGTTGCTAATGCTGGATTTGAAAAATACATGCTCATACTATTGATGAATTGGTCCATCACTTGGTTGGCATCAATTTTTAAGGCCGTGAGTTCCAGGTGCCTTCTCTGACTAACCCGGAAAAAGTCAGGCTCACGATTTCCAAAGGCCTTTTTGATGGATTGAGGGTCTAAATGGAATACTACACTTTGGAATGTGGATACAGGAGAAATGTCCTTGAAATTAGCGATGTAGTTTCCACATTTCATCAATATGGAATCCCGATCTCTTAACACAAACTTTTGATTCGGGGCATAGATCTCCTGATGTCCTTTTGCCACATAGATAAAGCAGGCATCATCTTTCATCACGCTCGGAATCCGGAAATTCTGTGAAAGCGTAACGCATTCTGCAAAACTATGTCCATAAAGATCGAGCCGGGTGATTTCCATTGACTTGAATTTAAGGCAATGATAATAGTTATGTAGTGTTCAGGCTTTTCAATTTAGGTCAGATAGGAAGTATGAAATCAATAGGGGAGCGCCTTAAATGCTCTTCCATCATATGGAACCGGATGGATACTATTAATGAAACCGATTGCTACCGTTTCACAAGTATTTACCTTTTTTTCATCACAAGTTTCAGGATAAATTACATCAAAATGGAGATGTGGGCCGGTGCTGAAGCCTGTATTACCACTTAAGGCAATGGTGTCTCCACGGTTTACAAAATCACCTATTTCGACCAGAGCTCCGTTTTTGGTAAGATGCCAATATCTGCCAACTGTTCCATCAGAATGGAGAATTTTAACGAAGTTACCCTCAGAATTATCTCCATCAACAATGTGCTCCTTAATTTCAATCACGTTACCGGCTTTACTAGCTGTTATAGTTGTACCAATAAACATGTCAAAATCCCAAGCAAATGAGGCCTTGTTGTTATGAGTGAATGAACCAAAATTGCACTGAGTGACGAAATAAGAACTTCCAACCGGATATGGTAAAACGTAGGTGATATCACGCTCGAATTCCTCAATAACTATTTCATCTGCCTGATCATCCTGCTTGTTGCATGAGCTCGAAAAAAGCAAAATGACCAGGACTGCCAGCAAGGTTGTCCTATTGTGAATTACCGTCATCGTTTTATCCTGGATGGGGTTCTTTACTAGAACCACGATTCTGAGAAATGATACAATCAGAATTTCATGAAAGTCATCATGGTCCTGGTCTAGTCGAAATCGAGGAAATCCATGTTGGAGGCCTGGTAACGATCACCAATAATCTGAGGACTTAGTTGGTTCAAATAAGAGAGGTGTTCTTGAGATAACTCTACGTCCACACTATCCAGGTTTTCCTTCAAATACTTTTGCGTTTTCATTCCCGGGATGGGAACGACAAGTTCGTTTTGGTGTAGCAACCAAGACAATGCCAATTGACCAGGGGTGAGACCAATTTCAAGCGCCAAGTCAATAACCTTCTGGGCAAATGCTTGATTGGTTTTGAAGTTTTCACCTTTGTATCGGGGTAGATCAGCCCGATAGTCACTTTCTGGAAAGCCATCGATATTTTGCAGAGCACCTGTAAGTAGGCCTCTGCCTAGCGGACAAAAAGGAATGATTCCAATTTCCTCGCGAACGCAATAGGGGATAACACTCTCTTCAATGTCTCGGGTAATTAATGAATATTCCGACTGAACGGCTGTAATTGGATGCTCTTTGTCAGCTTTGGCAAGTGTGGTTGCTGAAACCTCAGAAAGACCAATATGCTTTACTTTCCCCTCTTTAATCAGTTTAGCTACGGCACCTATCGTTTCTTCAATTGGAACCGATTTATCCAGTCGATGTAGATAGTAGAGGTCTATGCAGTCAGTATTAAGTCGTTTTAGACTGGCTTCACAAGCGGATTTTACATAGTTAGGTCTTCCGCATACTTCTAATTGCCCGGTTGAGTTTTTCCTGAAACCAAATTTGGTAGCCAAGACAACTTTGTCCCGGAAGTCATTTATCGCTTCGGCTACTAATTCTTCATTATGGCCAAAACCATAGACATCGGCAGTATCAATGAAGGTGACTCCCAGATCAAAAGCTTCTCGAATAGTGGCAATGGACTCTTTCCGGTTACCCTCCCCATAGGCTCCTGACATGCCCCAACAGCCTAAACCAAGAGAGGAAACTTTTAATTTTGATTTGCCGATAGCCCTATACTTCATTTGATTTCTAAAATCGCACCTTAAATCCAAAACCGTTTCCAATCATACCCATTTCCAAAGCAATTGGTGTATTTCCTCCCGAACTCAGACTGCTATTGTAAATTTCGGTTGCCCTCATGGCATTCTTTTTAAAGCCCTTGATCACCTCCAGTGCTAGTAAAATCGTCACTCCTCCTGCAGCAGCAAGGGTCCAATTAGGATCTCCACCTGCTACAGTCGACCCCAAAGGCACACCTACCAGAAAACCTCCGATATAGCCAAGGCCCATAGCAAAGTCATAGCTACCCTTGGCCTTTTTCATCAAATTATAGGCCTCCTGGTTGGATTTCATCAAGTCAAGCACTTTGGCTGGGCTAGTGGGAGTTGTTCCCACATAGAGTCGTCCTTTGTTTAACAAGATATTTTCAGAGTCGTAGACATATTGTCCAAAAACCGTGGTTGATAATGTGGTTAGTAAAACAATGGTGAATAGTGATCTGATCATTCGGGTATTTGTCGTGATTAGAAGCTTATTGGGTACTATTATTTGGCTACGGCTTCTTTAAATATCCCGTAAAATTCGTCTATGGGAATTGGCCCCGCGATCATTATGGTGTCCATAAATAGCTGTAGGTCAAACTTATCTCCAAGCCGTTCCTTTTCATCGGCCAGAAGTTTTGTGAATTGGGCGCCACCCAGAAAATAAGAGGTCAATTGCATCGGGGAACGCATAATTCGTCCCCAAAGACTTTTGGCAAATTGGGGAGCCACTAAGGAAGTTTCCATTGAGAATTTCATCACCTGGTCCTGGGTCCAACCATTGGTGTGCACTTGTACTGAGGTGTAAGCCCGATTGGCATTTTCAATCCGTTTCCTCAAATGGGCAAGAAAAGTCAATGGATTATCATTTTCCCAGCCTTCATCCAACAACACTCTTTCAATGAAGGTAGTCCAGCCTTCAATATAGGTCCCATAAGGGAATAAGAGCCTGATATGATGTGGTGTTTCCCTACTGATCTTTAATTGCATATAGTGTCCGGGATATAACTCATGAATCACTATCATTCGGTTGAAAGGTTTGTTAAAAGATCGCCAGAAATCAATCTGTTCCTGTTTGGGCAATGTTTCTGGTATTGACGGCAAGTAGAGTGTGGTCATTGGGTTAGGATCAAAGGGAGGTGCGCTGGCTACCCAACCAATTCTGGCAGCCGCTCCTGCACTTTCGGGTGCTGTTTTGATCTGGAGTGTTTCGTTTTTTGGAAGTGTTGCGATCTTGTGCTCTTTTATAAAATCGACTGCAGCTACTTTAAGATCCTGCCAGAATTTGAGGTAATCCTGTGCATTGATCGGGGCGTCCTTTTCCATGTCAGTCAACGCTAGTTGTGTTAATTCACCGATATCGGATGGTAGCTCCTTGTTGGGATATGTACTTTTCAAGTATGATCTCGAAACGTCACCAATCAACCCTCGAACTAAGTTGATTTCTTCCAAGGCAATTTCCGCGAGACGCTCGGGTGTGAGGTCACTATCGGTATAAAGTGCCAATTGTCTGGCGTATTCATCTCGACCTAGCAACGGACTTGATTCGGTGGCCTTAGGAAGAAGCTCGTCCTTCGCTCTGTCAAGCAATTCCTGAATTTGGGACATGGCACCGTTTGCAAAGAAGGAATAGTTACAACTTGGATAAAGGTCTTCAATCTCTTTTGGGAATTCATTTTTGAGGTAGGTCAACGTACTTTCCAACATCCTGATTCCCCGGTTTGCATCATTTTTATCAACAGATTCAAGTACGTCAGCATCCATGGCCAATTCCATCATCGCAGCCAGACGGACGCAAATCTCATTATTTTTCTGTCTCCGGGTAAGATAATCCACATTCATAATCGATGGAAGCGCCCTGGAAATCAGTGAGGCATACATGACCAGCGAATGTTTATGAGGTTGCTCCTTTTCCCAGGTGTCCAATTCGCGTTGAATTTGAACCTTTAGCAACCTCAAATCAATTTTATCTCCGATTGCATTTCCTCCTTCGATTTTCGAGAGGCTTTCTTTGTTAAACTTTATCCACCATTCGATTTTATTGGCATGACGTTGCTCATAGAAGGGTAGACTTGAGCGAATTCCTCTGGCCAGCGCGCTGGAAGGATAAAAGCTTTTCCATTCTCGGATATACTCCTGTGGTAAGTTTTGTGCTTTCGATGGACTTGATACAACTGTAATCAATATGGCGGCACAAAGTAGATGCAACTTCATAGTTGGTTGGGTTGATTTAGGAGTAGATAAGATAGGAATTAATGAAGAGAGTTCGGCTGCCGCCTATGTACTAACTCAAGTGGAGTTTCATGCCCTCATGACTCGATTTAAATCCAAGTTTCTCATAAAAGTGGATGGCTTCAGGACGTAGTTTGTCAGATGTGAGTTGAATAATGTGTGCCCCTTTCTTTTTCGCTCGATTGATGGCCCATTTGATAAAGGCCTCACCTACACCCATTCCACGTTGGTCCTCTCGAATTCTGACAGCTTCAATTTGTGCTCGGATACCACCCTGATAGGTGAGGTATTGAATGAAGCTCAGTTGCAAGGTGCCAATGATTTCACCCTCCTCATTCTCAACTACCATTAATTCCTGATTCTTATCTGCTTGAATAGCATCGAAGGCACGCAGGTACGATTCGGGGAGAGGGTCTTGAAAGTATTCTCGTTGTTTGCCCAGTTTATCATTGGCCAAAAGCTTTACCACAAAGCGTAAATCGGTTTCTCTTGCTTTTCTAAATTCCAGGGCCATTGCTATAGGATTTCTTCAAATGCCTGAATCAATTGATCCACTTCCTCCAGCGTATTGTAATGTACGAGACTTACCCTAATGGGTCCGTCTTTTTCCTCAATACCAAGTGCATTAATGATCTTTTTTGCATAAAAATCCCCAAACCGAATTCCAATACCGTAAGGGTCAATCTTCTCAACTATTTCTGAGCTTTTTCTACTTTCATGATAGAAGGAGATGGTAGGGACTCGTTTGGATTGATCTCCCGAAGACTCTCCGATGATGGTTATGTCACTTCTTGTTTTCAGGTAGTCGATAAAGCGATTTGAGAGTCGTTCTTCATGATCAGCAATTAGGTCAAATACCTTGTCGTATTTGTCCTGGTCTGATACTGATGTTCCATCTGGGAAGTGATGATCATGCAGCTCTCTCAGATAATCGGTGAGCCCGGACATGCTGTACATTAATTCAAAGTTCTTGTTGCCAGGTTGAAACTTATAGGGTGATTTATTGATGAAATAATGATTGATGCTCGGAATCTTCTCAAGTAGTTCCAGTTTGCCGTACATCACCGCACTATGTGGCCCATAGACTTTATAGGTGCTGAAAATGTAGAAGTCGACATCCCAATCTTGCATGTCTAGTGATCGATGGGGTGCATAGGCCACACCATCTACGGCAAAGAGAGCATCATTGTCATGAGCAATCTTGGCCGCTTCTTTAATCGGATTAATTGTTCCCAGAATATTGGAAGCATGTACCATGGTCACTAACCTTGTTCGATCATTGATTAAGGCTTTTAGGTCTTCCAATTCAAATTCTTGTGTGTCTGAATTGACTTCCCAAATCTTGACCACTATACCTTTATCTTGAAGATCCATCCAAGGCGAGCAGTTCGCTTCATGTTCTGAGTTGGTGGTAATCACTTCATCGCCAGGTTCCCAAAGTTGTGATAGCGTCAGACTTAGAATTCGGAACATCATAGTAGAAGAGGGACCAAACACTACTTCTTTGGGATCCCTTGCATTGATGAGTGTTTTCAGCTCTTCAGTAGCATAATCGACCTTGTTAGTGGCATCCTGAGAAATTTGATAAGAGGCACCATGCTGAACATCGCTTTCAAGTAGATATTCTGAGATCTTGTCGACAATAGGTTTCAAGGTCTGCGACCCTCCGGCATTGTCCATATAGACGAATCCGCTTTTTAATGCTGGGAAATAACTTCTAACAAAGTCGAGGTCAAGAGTCGGGTTGGGCATAGTAATGAATTAAGTCGGTGAATATAAGAAAGGGCAGCCGTTGTGGCTACCCTTAATTTATCTTTGGTTATGTCATTCAGAGCGGAATGCATCTGCCTGCCGTAGGCAGGGAATCTCGTTTTATGATTAGGAGATTCTTGGGTCATTCGCCCTCAGAATGACGAGAAACTATTTTATTTCTTCACGACCATCGGCATGTAGAGCGAATCGCCCTCTTTCCTTACCGTGCGTATGATCATGACTAGGCCATGGCCATCCACCAAATTGCGTTTGCTGATAGTCCATCATAGCCTGTTGAATTTCCATATTGGTGTTCATCACAAACGGACCATATTGAGCCACTGGTTCTCCGATAGGCCGACCTTGTAATAGAAGCAATTTACTTTCAGTATTTCCGTTGACCAATGTGGTCTCCTTATTAGCCCGTGTCTGAATTGTGCTATTCGCATTCACAGACTGACCATCAATAGCCAAACCTGCCCCTTCGTAATAATAAAGTGCTCGATTTGCTTGGTCGGATGCCAGGGGCAATGTCCATTCTGCACCAGGTTCCATGGTAATCACCCAAACCGCGACTTCATTGTAGGGGTTGGCTGCCCAGGAGTCCGGGGCAGGCGAATCAAAATCGATATCTCCCAATTTTCCGGAAACTACTTTCACGAAAGTGCCATTGCCATTATCATATACCGGAATGGCTTCGTTCCATAACATGGCAAAGTGTGGCTCCACCATTTTACCTTTTCGAGGAAGATTCAACCAGATTTGGAAAAGTACCAGAGGGTTTCCCTCTTCTTCCTTCAATAAAGGGAACATTTCAGAGTGTTGAACACCTTTTCCGGCAGTCATCCATTGAACATCTCCATCTCCAAATCTTCCAGCTGCACCGAGTGAATCGGAATGGTCAACCATACCTTTTTCGGCAATGGTAATCGTTTCAAACCCTCTGTGCGGGTGGGAGGGGAAGCCGGGAACAGTCTGTCCGTGATACATGCTGAAACCATCTTTACCTCCAAAATCGGATCCCATGTTCCGACCATCTAATGAAGCGGCCGGCCCCAGCTTACCATCACCTTTCGGGTAGTCGTCCTTATGAAAAGCACAGAACAAGAATGGATCTTGCGTCTCCCATGGAAAGCCAAGCGGCTTAATGTTTATGATTGAATTGCTCATGATTTCTTATTTCAAAAACTAACTGTATATACACATAATTAGTTTCTGAAATAACAAGTTACTCGTATTTCAACGATTTAGCAGGATTTGCAGTGGCAGCTTTTGCAGATTGATAGCTTATGGTCAATAGGGCCAGGAGTAGAGTGACTAAGCCAGCTGCAAGGAATACGACCCAATTGATTTCTATTTGATAGGCAAAGGTCTGTAGCCAGTTTCTCACAAACATAAAGGCAAGCGGAGCGGCAATTACAAAAGCCAATCCAATAAGCTTTGTGAAATCAGATGATAAGAGAACAATGATGCTCATTGAAGAGCCTCCCATAACTTTTCTAACGGCAATTTCCTTCTTTCGCTGTTCGGTCATAAATGAGGCCAGGGCAAAGAGTCCAAGGCATGCCACAATTATTGCCAGTCCCGAGAAAGCCGTGGCCACCTTACTCAATTTGTCTTCGTCTACGTATTGCTTGTTAAGTTCATCGTCCAGAAAGAAGTAATCAAAAGGATGACTTGGAACGAAGACCTTCCATTTTTCTTCCAGGTAGTTGAGGGTTTCAGGTACATTTTGTCCATTGATATTTACGGCAATATATTTTATCATCAGGTTGAAATGCCCCGGTCGAGTTCTTAGTTGAAGAATAAGTGGCTTGATCTCCTCATGTTTTGGGACAAAATTGAAATCCTTAACTACACCAACCACACTTCCATTGAATCGACTGTACTGGAATCGCTTTCCCACCGTTTCTTCTACCTCCCAGCCCATTTGTCTGGCCATGGATTCATTGACTAAAATGGCGAGCGAGTCATCGGTGGTGATGTGTTCTCTAAAACTTCGGCCGGCTGCCATTTCCAAATCGAAGGTTTCTACAAAGTCATGTCTCATCCAGAATACTGAGAAGAGTTTGGAGTTTTCCATTCCCTCAAATCTGAAGTTATCGCCTTGATGATATGCCCCGAGAACATCTTGTACTGCGGTAACATTCACTATGTCGTTATGGGTCAGAATATCATTTTTAAACGCCTTGTAGTTATTAGCTATTGGAGTTCTCAATGCTGAGATATAGACAATGTTGTTCTTTTTGAAACCAGTATTGCTTTGCCTTAAATAATCCAGTTGATTGATTGCGATTATGGTCCCGATGATCATTATGATCGATAGCGAAAACTGTAGTACAACCAGGCTTTTCCTAAGTAATGCTCCGCTTCCTTTAATGGCGGTTCCCCGAAGGCTTTTAATCGGGGTGAATGAGGAAAGAACCATTGCCGGATAGATTCCCGAACCAATCCCAACAATCAATGCGATGAGTAACAACCCAATAATAACTATAGGTTGAGCCAGTACCGACAGTTCGATCCCCTTATTAGTAAAGGTGTTGAATTGAGGCAGTGCCAAAATGACTAAGGCTATTGAAATGATGAGAGCAACTAAAGTGATCAATAGTGATTCCGTTAAGAACTGGGCAATTAATTGTTGCCTGACACCTCCCAAAGTTTTTCTCATTCCCACTTCCTTAGCTCGCTTGACAGACTTCGCAGTGGAAAGATTCATATAGTTGATGCACGCAATAAAGAGAATAAACAACCCTATGATTGAAAAGACATAGATATTGTCTTGGCTGCTATTCTTTTGAATCTCAAAGTCCAGTTCAGACTTCAAATGAATATCGGTCAATGGCTGAAGGACAATTTTTGAGTCATCCACGATGTTTCTTGGAAAGTACTTCTGAATAAAATCAGGAAAAACGGTGGCCAGGTTTTCGGGAGTTACATTCTCTTTCAAGACCACATAGGTCCAACAGGGGTTCCAGTACCACGTTTGCGGATAATTTCCACCGTAGTAATCTTTGAGTGAGGAAAATGAGACCAGAAAGTCAAACTCGAAATGTGCATTCTTTCTGGCATCTTTCATCACGCCAGTAACCACCAGATCTTGTTGATCCTGAATTCTTAGAGTTTTTCCAATGGGGTCCTCATCCTGAAAATATTTCGTTGCCATCGACTCGGTGATCAATACTGACCTGGTTTCGTTCAGGGCAGTTTCTCTATTTCCCCGAATCAGCTCGTAGTCAAATACATTTAGAAAGGTGCTGTCTACAAAAAACACCCGTTTCTCATTGAATTCGATGTTCTTTTCCTTGTTTACAATGAGCAAATGAGGCGACTGGAAATTAAACATTCGAACTTGTGCTTCCACAAAATCGGGAAAGTCTTGCTGAAGTGTGGGCCCAACAGGGAAGGGCATGCTAGAGGACTTTTCCCCTGAGCCTTCAGTTTCTATGATTTCCGTCAGACGATAAGTGCGATTAGCATTCTCATGAAAACGATCATAACTGAGTTCGTCATTGACATAAATGAGAATAAGCAAACAACATGCAATTCCCATGGCAAGGCCTGCAATGTTGATAAATGAATAGAATTTGTCTCGCAGAATACTGCGCAGCGCGACTTTAAAATAGTTTTTGAGCATGGTGAGCAGGTTGAGTTCTGACCTAAACAATTAGTTTTTGTGATAAACGAAGTCTATCATCCTAATGTTAGGGTTTACATCCATGCCAATCTTGCCATATTATGATTTGGGTTATGAAAAATGATCATTCCGGATTTCCGAAACATCTAGTTGCTATGTCCGGTCCATCCCGGTCCTCTAACCACTCTGCCTGGGGTTTTACCTGTGTGCTCGCCATTCTTCAATACCAATTCTCCATTAACCAATACATGGATCATTCCAGTGCTGTATTGATGGGGTTTGTCAAAGGTGGCGTGGTCGGTAATCTTATCCGGATCAAACAAGGCCAGGTCGGCATAGTATCCCTCTTTAATTGCTCCTCGGTTCCTGATTTTAAGATTGGTAGCAGGCAGTGTCGTCAATTTGTAGATGGCTTCCTGCAGAGGAATGATTTGCTCATCACGAACGTATTTTCCTAGCAATCGAGCAAAGTTTCCGTAGGCTCTCGGGTGAGTGCTGAACTGTAGAAACTCGCCTTCTGTGGCTAGGGCACCGGCATCCGAACCAAAGCTCATATAGGGAAGGGTCAGCTGTTTCTTGACATTGTCTTCAGACATCAGGAAGTAAACTACCTGCACCCGACTACCATCCTGCCAGACGAGGTCCATAGCAGTTTCTTCTGGCGAGGTACCTCGCATTTGGGCTACTTCAGCAAGTGTTTTTCCGGTAAGGTATTTCAATGAATCGTTTCGGAATCCTACGAGTAGGCATTTTTCGGGTGTACCCGCTGCATAAAGAAGGTTTTCCCATTCATCTGTCGGTGTGGTCATTTCCACTTTGAGTTTGGCCCTTATTTCGGGGTCTTGAAGCCGCTTGGCCCATTCGTCATAACCACCTTCCTGCACCCATGGGGGCATAGCGGCATCGAGTCCGGTGGATCCTGCAGTATAAGTATACATGTCAGTAGTAATCTGCAAGCCTGCTGCACGTGCACTGTCAATCTTGGCAATCGCTTGATCCAGTTTATGCCAGTTTTCAGCACCACTTGCCTTGAGGTGATAAATCTCTGCCGGCAGACCTGCTTCTGCCGAAATCCGGATAAGCTCGTCTATGCTTTCAAGAAATCGGTTGCCTTCACTTCGCATATGAGAAATGTACATTCCTCCATATTCGGCAGCAACCTTGCATATCTCAATAAGCTCTTCGGTTTTAGCATAAAAAGCAGGAGCATAGATTAATGAGGAACCTATGCCCATTGCACCTTCCTCCATGGCTTGTCGAGTCAATAGCCGCATTGAATCTAGCTCCTCAGGAGTAGGCTCTCGATTCTCGTATCCAATGGTGTAAATTCTTGCCGTAGTGGCCCCTAAGAAGGAGGCGACATTGGGTGAAACACCTTTTTCTTCTAGATATTCGAGATATCCTCCTAATGTTTCCCAATAAACCACGCCATCATTTTCTTCAACATCTCGCTTCATAGCGGGGCTCACCGGACCCATGGAAACACCTTCTCCAAACACTTCGAGCGTTACACCCTGCCTGATATCACTTTGGCCCCGACCATCGGTAATCAAAGAATTGGTGGCCCAACTCAGCATATTGATAAATCCCGGAGCAACAGCGAGACCCTGTGCATTGATCACTTCTTTTGCAGAAAATTCCGACAGATTCCCCAACGTATCAATTCGGTCACCTTTAATTCCGATATCGGTTTGTATTGGGTCACCACCGGATCCATCATAAACGGTTCCGTTTTTCACGATGACATCATAGTCTTTGGAACACGAAGAGAGAATCAGTGCGGCAAATAAGAGTGGAGCGAATTTTTGCATAAGGTCGATTATACTAGACATGAATTTAACGAAATCAGCGAGAATCGCTTTTCGCAAACTTTAAGATGCCGTTGATCAAAAAGCCAAGACAATTTCTTCTTTAAGCCTGTAACTTATTTGATAATAAGGTCGGTGTTCTGGAAAAGCGCAAAACTCAAAGAATAACACTATGGTCTCTCATAACTTCAAAGTAGCGTGGCGAGTGCTACAAAGGCAAAAAGCCTTCGCATTGATCAATGTTTTTAGTCTTACGGTAGGCTTTACGGCCGTTACGCTGATTTATCTCTTTGTGCAAGACGAGTTGTCATTTGACAAGTTTCATGAAAAAGGTGATCGCCTTTATCGTGTGGTAAAGGATGTTTACAGCCCTGAAGGAACGGTCAAGGCCAGCGAGGCATACCAGCCGTTGCCCTTAGGCCCGACCCTACAGGCAGAATATCCCGAGATTGTCTCATACGTCCGTTTCAGTAAACAGAACGAAATGCATATCAAGGTGGGAGAAGAGATACTGGAAGAGCCCATTCTATTTGCAGACTCGTCTCTTTTGTCAATGTTCACTTTTCCACTCATCAATGGTAAACCCAACAATGTATTTGCCAGAAAGTCCAGTGTGGTATTAAGTGAGAGCATGGCGATGAAACTCTTTAACAGGCCTGATCCCATAGGAGAAACGGTGAAGGTATTGGTAACCCGTGATTTTGAGGACTTTGTGGTAAAGGGAGTCGTGAGGGATGTACCTGCTAACTCAACCATTCGCTTTGACATTATGGTGGCCTATAGTGAATTAGGCTATTATGACCGCTACAAGAACTTCTGGAGGTTGAACACGGATGAGACTTATGTAGAACTTTCAGAAAATGCCAGTTTGACAGCGATCAACGAAAAAATCGCTAAGGCATGGCACAGGTATGTGCCCGGTGAATTGGAAAGTGTAACTGCGGGGGAAGAACCTGACCAAAGCTACAGATTACAGCCGCTGGTAGAGGTACACCTTGACCCTGATGTCAGTGCTCAAAGTGCTTCCAGTGATCCGGCTTATTCATACATATTAGGAGGGATTGCATTGGTCATTTTAGTCATTGCCTGTGCTAATTTTACCACGCTCAGCATTGCCCGCTCTGCGAACAGGAGTAAGGAAATAGCCGTGCGTAAAGTAATTGGTGCCGCCCAAAGCCAATTGAGGCATCAATTCATGGGAGAGGCCTTGCTTATGGCTGTTTTGGCCATGTTACTGTCACTTGGGCTTACCTGGCTTTGTCTTGATGTATTCAATGAACTTACACAAAAAGAGATTCACTCAGGTTTGCTGTTTACGGCATCCAACCTGCTGGTAATTCTTGGAATCACCCTTACAGTAGGTGTACTCTCGGGAGCTTATCCCTCATGGATATTATCCCGTATACCTGTACTTGACGTTTTCAGGAAGATCGTCAAACTGGGAGGGAGAAACGTTTTTTCAAGAATCCTTTTGTCCACCCAATTCGCTCTTTCCTTTGTCTTGGTCACAGGTACCTTTATCATGATCGATCAACTCCAATACCTGCGAAACAAGAACCTGGGCTTCCAGGATGAGGGGGTAATTGTGATCAGCAACGATCTCAGACGGGAGGCTGAAAAGCTTCAACTACTTAAAAATACCTACCGAAATAACCCGAATGTGCTTAACCTCGGGATGGTGAGCTCCGCATTTACCCATGGAGGCATGAACTCATCGTTTATCTTTGAGGGGAGAGAGATACCGTATTCCCTCTACAAGATAGATACTGGTTACTTTAACACCCTCGGTATCCATTTGCTCAATGGCAGGTCTTTTGACTCGAAGCTGGCTTCTGACGGCAGCTCAATCATAGTAAACCGCGCCTTTATGGAGGCGATGGGGCCGGGCTTTAAGATCGGGGACAAAGTACCCGATTTTAACAATGGTGGATTGGAGGAGCCCCGGGTGATTGGTGTTACCAATGACTATCAGTTTCAATCACTCAGGAATCCTCAAAGACCCTGTATACTCACCCTGAACGGTTTTGGTAGTTTTGCAAACATACTGGTAAAAGTAAGACCTGAGCGTGCTGTAGAGACCTTGCGAGAACTGGAAGTTGCCTGGTATGAGGCAGCTCCTGACACGCCCTTTGTGGCGTCCTTTCTAAGCAATGATATGGACGCACAATACAAGTCTGATGAGCGCTGGACAAAGATCATCACCACTTCTGCCATACTCGCCATTAGTATTGCTATGTTCGGCCTTATCGGTCTGGTAGGTATTTCGGTCACTTCAAGGGTCAAAGAGATTGGTATTCGGAAGGTACTTGGAGCGGAGCTGAAGCACATCTTTATGGTCATTTTCCACCAATTTCGCAGCCTTATTCTGATCTCATTGCTATTGGCTGTTCCTGTTTCTTATTATATCATGAACCTTTGGCTGGAGAGTTTTGCCTTCCATATCAACATGAAGATGATGACCTATTTCATTTCAGGTTTGGGCCTGGTACTGCTGGTAGGGCTCATAGTGGGGGCAGGAATCACCAAAACAGCTACCGATAGTCCGGTAAACTCGCTCAGGCAGGAATGAGGTCGCGTAACCACCATACCTTGCTCAATACTTTCTCCGGTTCTATTGCCGGCCGGATTTGCTAGAGGAAATAGAAGGAGATGCGATTGAGCTTTTTGAAAGAAGAGGGGAGAAGAACCCAGTGAAAGCCAAGCGGCTTGATATTGATAATTGAATTACTCATTGTTTTCCTTCATTTTCAAAATTAATCATACATACATGTATTTGGTTCACTGTTTCTTTTCACCGGGTTTTACCAAAACCCCCAGTTGATTATTCAGTATTTCCTTTCGAACTTTTATTCATCCAGCTAATCAAAAGCCGTCTTGAGAGTGACTCCCTTGCACAGTCATTTTCGCAAACCTTAACATGCCGTTGATCAAAAAGCCGAGACAATTCCCTCTTTAAGCCTGTAACTTTTTGATAATAAGGTCGGTGCATAATATGTAAAATCAAAAACTCAATTCAAATGCTAATCACTCATATCAAAACTGCTTTTCGAAGTTTGGTCAAACAGAAAGGCTTTTCCATCATAAATATTCTTGGCTTAGCTATTGGTTTGGCCGGATGCCTATTGATTCTCCAGTTTGTTTCTTTCGAATTAAGCTATGATAAGTTTCACGAAGACAGTGAAAACATATTCCGGGTCACTTATTCGAAGGAAAACAAAGGGGTACAGTCTTTTCATACAGTGCTGACTTATGCCGGTGTGGGTCCGGCTCTTAAAGAAAATTTTCCTGAAGTAATCGACTATGCCCGATTGAGGCCGGCAGCAGTTCTCAATTCTCAATCGGTTATTACCGTGGGAGACAACGCTTACCAGGAAGATCGTGTGTTCTTTGCTGACCAATCATATTTGAAGATGTTCTCATTTAAGATGATCCAGGGTGATCCTGCGAGTGCCTTGGAGCAGCAATTCAGTGCGGTGATTACTGAATCAATTGCCAAGAAATACTACGGAGATGAAGACCCTATTGGAAAGACATTCAAACGAGGGAGAACTGAAAACTATATTGTAACAGGAGTGGTGGAGGATGTTCCGTTAAATACGCATCTAAAATTTGACTTTTTGCTTTCTCATAATTCATTGACGGCCATTTTAGGTCAGAATTATAACCCTAATGGAATGGGAACATTCCACGGCCATCTATATGTAAAGACACAACCCGGAGTAACAGCCGAATTGCTTTCGGGAAAATTTCCTCAGTTTGTGGATGACTTTATATGGTCAGCGATTAGAAGGCAAGAAGGCGTTGAACTAATTCTATGGCCGATGCCGTTGGAAGATATTCATCTCAATTCAAGCATTGAACATGAGGCGGAGGTCAATGGTAGCGCAAGTACAGTGACTTACCTAAGTATAATAGCCGGCTTGATCTTATTTATAGCATGGATTAATTACGTTAATCTTTCCACGGCCAGGGCAGCAGAACGGGCCAGAGAAGTGGGCGTGAGAAAAGTTCTGGGCTCATTTAAGTCACAACTGATAGGACAGTTTTTGATTGAAGCTTCCATTATGAACCTAATCGCGGTTTCAGCCGCCCTGATATTGGTGGCCATTAGCCAGACATTATTTGTGGAATTTGGCGCTGCTGAGATGCTCAGTGTTCCACCGTGGTCCAATCCTATATTTTGGATAGTAGTCGGTGCTTTATGGCTGCTGGGGGTTCTGGCTTCAGGCCTGTATCCTGCATTTGCCCTTTCGTCATTCAGGCCACTGACTGTTTTGAGAGGCAGCTTTTATGGAAACAAAAAGGGAATTTGGCTCAAGAAGGTTCTGGTGGTATTCCAGTTTGTGGCCTCAGTCTCATTGCTAATTGGTACTGCCGTGGTGTACTTCCAAATAGATCATATGAGAAACATGGATCTTGGAGTAAACATCGAACAGGCCATAGCATTGAAAGCTCCGGTGCTGGCGGATTCGACCTATGTTTCCAGGATTAGAAGCTTCAAGACTGAACTGAAACGGGACCCGTTGATTTCCAATGTAGTAGTGTCAGGAGATGTTCCCGGCAGAGAGATCAATGGAGCTACATGGTATCGAAGAATTGAAGATTCTCCGGATGATGGAGTCTACTGTTTGAGCACGTTTTCCGATCAGGATTTTATTGAGGCAATGGAGATCAATTTGCTGGCTGGTAGAAATTTCAAAGCGGAAGACACCAATCAATCCGTGATCATAAATGAAGAGGCTTCTCGGCAATTTGGGTTTGAGGAACCACAAGATGCTATTAATAAGGAAATCACTTTTGCCGGAGGGAACGGGAATTTTAGAATGACGATACTCGGAGTTGCCGAAAACTATCATCAATTGTCACCAAAAGTCGATTATAGTCCTCAAATCATGAGGTTTGCCCCATTTATAAGGAGGTATTATATAGTCAAGTTCAATACCTCAGAAGACCCCGGAAGTTCAATCCGACATGTTCTGCAGCAATCTGAAGCAAACTTCAAGAATATTTTTCCGGGCAACCCATTTAGCTATTTCTTTTTAGATGAGGAATTTGAAAAGCAGTATCAGGCCGATCAGCAATTTGGTGATATGTTTGGCATATTCAGCCTGCTGGCAATTTTCGTGGCGTGCTTAGGGCTTTTTGGCTTGGCTGCTCATACGGTAATTCAAAAGACGAAAGAAATTGGTATTAGAAAGGTCTTGGGGTCTTCAGTGACTAATATTCTAAAGACCCTTTCATGGGAATATATTAAGCTCATTTTAATCTCCAATCTACTTGCCTGGCCATTAATTTTCTATTTGATGAACACGTGGTTGGATTCATTTGTGAGTAGGATCGCAATAGATATTTGGCTATTTCCTGCGGCTTGTTTTCTGGTCACTTTCATTGCATTGATGACCGTAAGTTTTCATACGATAAAGGCAGCTAAAGCTAATCCGGTTAAATCTCTCCGATATGAATAGGCGGTCACCGTTCAAATAAGGAGCCGCTGAAATAGCAACTTTAGCCCTGAACAGTTCGTCTAAAATTTGTGACCTTTCTTGAAAAAGGTCATCTGGGACGTTTATGGTCTTTTCATGGGAATTGACCGTTTATGTAATTAAATTGAAGATGCGCCCTTATTTTGGGCATTTTATTCAAACAAAGAAGGTCAGAAACGCCTTAAATTAATTCAATCGTTCAACTAAAAAGGAGGTTAATTTGAATCGAAGAGATTTTGTACAAATGGCCGGATTAGGAGCGGGAGCCTTGATGCTTCCTACCACATTGCTGGGTAGTCCTATTTCGGTAGAGGCGATGTTGGATCCAATCCTGGACAACGCGCAGAAAAAAGCCTTGGCGGACGTGGCATTAAACACCGCCAAATCCATGGGAGCCACTTATGCCGATGCACGAATTGGGCGATACTTGAATCAGTTCGTCTTTACTCGAGAAAAAACGGTCCAGGGAGTTCAGAATACTGAATCTTTTGGAGTCGGAATACGCGTGATTGCCAATGGCACCTGGGGATTTGCCTCAACCAATGATGTCACACCCGATGGTATTAAGAAAGCAACTGGTCAGGCTGTAGCCATTGCCAAAGCCAATTCCAAAATCCAAAAAGAACCGGTAAAACTTGCCCCGGTTCAGGGATATGGTGAAGTATCATGGAAGACGCCATTGACGAAAGATTTTAAAGAAGTACCAATAGCTGACAAAGTTGATTTATTGTTAAAGGCTAATAATGCAGCTATGGAAAATGGTGCCAACTTTGTGAATTCTGCACTATTCCAGGTAAATGAGCAGAAGTACTTTGCATCTACGGAGGGTTCTTATATCGATCAGGATATTCACAGACTATGGCCAACAATTGGTGTTACCTGTATTGACCGTCAATCCGGAAAGTTCAAAAGCCGACAAGGGCTAAGTGCTCCTGTGGGAATGGGCTTTGAATACATGGATGGGCTGGATTCTGAAAAAATTGCAGGTGCAGCTGATTTGATGCTCTATAAAATGAGCTATGACATTGTGGAAGATGCTACACTCGCTGCAAAGCAAGCCAAACAAATGCTAACGGCTAAGTCGGTGGAACCAGGTAAATACTCCTTGGTATTAGAGCCAAACCACTTGGGACTTACTATTCACGAGTCTGTAGGGCATCCATTGGAGCTCGATCGTGTATTAGGATATGAAGCTAACTATGCCGGTACCAGCTTTGCCACACTTGACAAATGGAAGGCAGGTGATTTCCAGTATGGAAGCAAGTTGGTAAATCTCGTGGCTGATAAAACTCAAGAAGGATCTCTTGGAGCTGTTGGCTATGATGATGAAGGAGTGAAGTGTAAGAAATGGGATTTGGTTCGGGATGGAGTCTTGGTGAACTACCAGGCCATTCGTGATCAGGTTCACATGATTGATCAGAACGAGTCACACGGTTGTTGTTATTCTCAGAGCTGGAATGATGTCCAATTCCAGAGAATGCCTAATGTGTCGTTGGAACCTGGCAAGGAGAAGTACTCCGTTCAGGATATGATCAAGGATGTAGAAAAAGGAATTTACATTGCCGGTCGTGGATCTTATTCTATCGACCAGCAGCGATACAACTTCCAGTTCGGTGGAACTGTATTCTACGAGATCAAGAACGGTGAAATAGTAGGCATGTTAAATGATGTGGCGTATCAGTCGAATACGCAGGAATTCTGGAACTCTTGTACGAAGATTTGTGACGAGAATGACTATCGTCTGTTTGGTTCTTTCTTTGACGGAAAGGGTCAGCCTTCACAGATCAGTGCGGTATCTCACGGAAGCTCAACTTCCAGGTTCGATGACGTGAATGTGATTAACACAGGTCGTACCATTTAATGATCGTTTAACAAAATTGACTTAAGAAAATGGCAATATATACTAAAGATGAAGCAAAGCAGATTTTGGAAAGAGCCCTGGGCTTTTCCAAGGCTGATGATTGCGAGATCAATCTTACAGGAAGTGAGAGTGGCAATATTCGTTATGCCAGAAACTCCGTATCAACCGCAGGCCACCGGTCAAACCAGACCCTGGTAGTTCAGAGTAATTTTGGAAAAAAAGTAGGCGTGGCAACCATCGATGAGTTCGATGACGCTTCTCTTCAAAAAGTGGTGGCACTGTCAGAAGAACTGGCTAGGCTGTCTCCGGAAAACCCGGAATTTATGCCTCCATTAGGGCCTCAGCGGTATTTGGATTCAAATACATTCTCTCAGTCCACTGCCGATATCACTCCTGAATATCGAACAGATGTGGCGGATAAGAGTATCACTCCGGCAGCAGCAAAGGATGTGACTGCAGCGGGATTCCTGAATGATTCATCAAGTTTTTCATCAATGATCAACTCGAATGGATTATTCGCATACAACCAGTCCACCAATGCCAACTTCACCGTAACCATGCGGTCGAATGATGGCACGGGATCAGGATGGGTTTCCAGAGATGTAAATGACATCAACAAATTTGATGCAGCTGAAGCTTCGGCAGTGGCCATCGATAAGGCACTTCAGTCAAGAAATGCGAAAGCCATTGAGCCGGGTAAGTATACTGTAATCCTGGAGCCGGCCGCTTCTTCTCAGCTTCTTGGTAACATGCTTTTCTCTTTCAATGCTCGAAACGCAGATGAAGGAAGAAGCTTTATGTCAAAAGAAGGTGGAGGCAACAAGCTGGGAGAGAAGATTGTTGATGAGAGGGTCCAACTTTGGTCTGATCCGCAGAATCCGGAGGTTCCGGTTTCAACATGGAACGGTGCCGGTCAGCGATTGGAAAGAACAGATTGGATCAAAGATGGCGTTGTTCAAAACCTTGCTTATGGTCGTTACTGGGCCGATCAAAAGGGTGTCGACCCAGTTCCTTTTCCGAGCAATGGGATTATGGCGGGCGGAGATGCTTCCTTGGAAGACCTCATCAAAGACACCAGAAGAGGAGTTTTAGTGACACGACTATGGTATATCAGGACGGTGGATCCACAGACCTTGCTTTATACCGGGCTAACACGTGACGGAACGTTTTTTATTGAGAACGGCCGTATCAAGCATCCAGTGAAGAACTTCAGGTTTAACGAAAGCCCGATAATTATGCTGAACAATCTGGAGGCACTTGGACAGCAGGTGAGAATCAATGGAAATTTGATTCCATATATGAAGGTGAGAGACTTTACGTTCACCTCATTGTCTGATGCAGTATAAACACAATTGATTTAGATCTAAATAGCTCCTGTTCATGTTCAGGAGCTATTTTTTTAAAAATATCCAGAAGTTGAAATTGTGAGAGATCGCATTCTGAATAGAGAAAACGAATTCTTCTTTACCAGGCTTTCCTATGAGTCGGGAGACTGGGAAGTGGATCAGCGTATGCCATCGAATGTCCTGAATTCATTGGTAGAGTACACTACTTTGAGAGTGGATACAGAGGAGAATATCATTGCCTTATCAGATCCCGAGATTTTCAATTGTCCGTTTTGCTATTTGTCGGGCCACAAATTGGTGGAGTTTACCAGCGAAGAAGCAAACAATTTCAAGCGATATGTCGACAATGGAGGTTTTGTCTTTGTGGACGACTGCAACCATGACATAGATGGCCTTTTTGCTAAATCTTTCGAAATTCAGATGGAGCGTCTTTTTGGCAAAAATGCACTAAAGAAAATCCCCAATAATCATCCAATTTATACAAGCTTCTTTGAGTTTGAGGATGGTCCGCCAACCACTTCACAGGAGTTGAATGGGTGGGGTGATGACATTGTTCATGACTACCTGAAAGCGATTGAAGTGAACGGCAGGATAGGGGTGCTATACAGCAACAAAGATTACGGTTGTGAATGGGATTATGACTTCCGCAACAAGCGTTGGTATAAAATTGATAATACTAGATTCAGCGTGAATATTATTATGTATTCCCTGACCTCATAAGAGGAACACTATGGAGCAGGAATTAGAAAAAGTAGAGCAAGAAGTTACCGGATTGATCGCGAAACTGGGCGATTTGAAAAATGAGATTGCCAAGGTCATCGTGGGTCAGGAGGAGACTGTAGATCAGCTGATCGTAACCTTTTTGGCTGGCGGTCATGCCTTGTTGGAAGGTGTGCCTGGGCTCGCAAAGACCCTGATGATCAGAACCCTGTCGCAGGCGATTGATCTTGATTTCAGAAGAATACAATTTACCCCGGACTTGATGCCCTCCGATATTGTCGGTACAGAGATTCTGGAAGAAGATCACAGCACAGGAAAGAAGTTCTTCAAATTCAACAAGGGACCAATTTTTGCCAATATTATTTTGGCGGATGAGATCAACAGAACACCTCCAAAAACTCAGGCTGCCTTATTAGAGGCTATGCAGGAATTTGAGGTAACCTACAGCGGGAAAACCTATGAACTAGAAAGGCCATTCTTTATTCTGGCCACGCAAAATCCAATCGAACAGGCCGGTACCTTTCCATTACCAGAGGCACAACTCGATCGATTCTTATTATACATTCAAATAGGTTATCCGGAGGCTGCAGATGAAACAGCTATCCTAAAAAATACAACCGGATCAAAGTCGGAGAAAGTTGAATCAGTCATCTCAGGCGAGGAGATCATCAGACTCCAGAGATATGTAAGGGATGTTCATATCAGCGATGATCTTGTCGAATTTGTAAGCAGGATTGTGCGAGCTACTCGACCAGCTCAAACCACCGATAGTTATGTGAAGGATTGGGTCAGCTGGGGTGCCGGACCGAGAGCCGGTCAGGCCATGATCTTGACTGCTAAGGCCAGAGCACTTCAAATAGGAAGATTTTCCGTAACAAAGGCAGATTTGGAGTCAGTAGCTTATCCGGTGTTGAGGCATCGTGTTTTGGTGAATTTTAAAGCCGAGACTCAAGGAATCACTTCTGATGATGTAACTGCACATTTGTTCAAGACCATTGACCTTCCGACCAACGGATCCAGATAATGTCAACAGACTACCAAGACCTACTCAAACCTGAAATCGTTTCGAGTGTCAAACATCTCGAATTGGTGGCTAAGGTTATTGTGGACGGCTACTTGGCAGGCTTGAATCGGAGCAATCGCGTAGGAGCTGGAATGGAGTTCAGTCAATACCGCAGCTATGAACCAGGTGATGATCTGCGCTTATTGGATTGGAAGATGCTGGCCAGATCAGGGAGATATTTCATTAAGCAATCTGAAATTGAGACAAATATCTCGGTGAAATTCATTTTGGATGCCAGTAACTCCATGCAGCATCGAGAAGGGAATCTTTCCAAGATAGAATATGCCAGGGTGCTGATTGCTACTTTGGGATACCTGGCACAAACACAAGGAGATGCTATGGGTCTTTTTGCAGTAAATGATGCCCGATTGTATAGCCTTTATCCCAGGGTTCAGAAGCAGCACTTTAATCGATTCCTCCATCAACTAATTGAAATTCAACCTCAAGGCCGTTGGCCACAGAATTCTTCCGAAACGGATTCATTACATGACCGCAAACACAGAGAGTTGATAATTGTGGTGTCTGACATGTATGAGGAAGGAAGTGAATTGCTGGATTTCGTAAAAAGCCAAAAAACTACACGGAATGAAGTGATTTTGCTTCAAATAATGGGTGGAGAAGAGTTGGGGATGTCCTATTCTGGCACAGTTACACTTGAAGACCTGGAGACAAAGGACCGGATCAAAGTGGATCCGAACACCGTGAAGGAGCGCTATTTGGAGAATATCTCCAATGCAATCGCTAATGTGGAAAGCGAATTAACCGAGGCAGAGATTGCTTATTCGCTTTTCAGGTTGGATGAACCCGTTACGGAAGCCTTGAATATTTTTCTTAAGCAACGTAAAAATCTTCTCTAGGTGAATTTTGCAAACCCCATATGGCTTTACGGACTTTTGGGATTGACCATTCCTATTCTGATTCATCTATGGAGCAAAAAAGAGGGAAAGACAATCAAGGTAGGCAGTATTAAATTCTTTCCTGAAGGAGAAACCAGACAGTCCAGAAAGTTATACCCCAATGAGTTGCTTTTGTTATTGCTGAGAGCCGCTATTATCACTTTCCTGGTATTGCTAATTGCCCAACCTATTATAACCGGAAAAAAGAGTAGAGAACAACCGACCGTGTTGATTGAAGCAAGCTTGATGGATGATCCGCAGGTGAAATCGGTTTTGGATACAGTATTGGATGAAGGTTATACCGTAAAACTTTTACAATCAGGGTTACCTGATTTTGAATCTGACTTGGAACAGAAAGAACAAAACCCGTCTTATTGGGATGTTCTGAAGGAGGCTGAAACCCTCAATTCGGATCAACTGATAGTTTTTGCCAGAAGCACTACAAGTCAGTTTCGAGGACGGTTGCCGCGATTATCCAAAGAAGTAACTTGGTATAAAGTTCCAACCAAAGATGAAAAAAGGCATGTGATCAGGGCAACAGAATACAATGGTGAATTTCGTGTTTCCGTTGGAAACTATTCTGAGGTAAAGACGGCTATGGAACATCTCATTTTTCGTTCAGACGAAGTATCAAGCGAGTTACAGGTTAGAAAAGAAGGAGAGTTCACGCAATTCAAAACAAGTGACCAGGAAGATTGGGTGAACGCCATGCAACTTAGCCCCACCACGGTGGTTATTCGATTTGACGAAGGCTTTGAGACAGACGCCCAATTGTGGGCCGCAGCATTTCGAGCACTTTGGACAACTAATGGAATTCCTGTTTCTATAAATAGCGAGAGTGTTGAAAATCAAATTGACCATGCGGATGTTCTTGTTTGGTTAAGTGAGGAGCGAGCGCCAGAAATTCAAACTAAATCGTTGATATATAGACCAAATGAATTGAATAGTGAATTGGTTAGCTCTGACGATAATGGCTTTGGAATCTCCAGAAGATTAAGCCTTGAAACAATTACTTCAGAGAATGTAGCTGAAGAATTGGTGACCAACCTTTGGAGAGATCCTACAATGAACGAGAAAATTGCATCGGCCGATCAAAGGACCTATGATTTGGAAATGGTAGAACCTGCTTATTCCGTGGAAGGAACAGTTATTAATCGATCTAATCAGGGGGTACCGTATATTTATTGGATCGTACTGATAATGATCGTTGGGTCTGAAAGGGCGATTTCTTTTGCAAGGAAGCAATAATGGGAGGAATTAAATTTTTACAACAACTGAAAAGAAAATGGCGTGTGTTGCTGGCGCTGGAGGGCATAATTTATGCCGCTGGGTTTTCTCTCTTTGTCTTCCTTTCATTTAATATTCAGGCAATTTTTGCATTGTTGATCTTCTTTGGGGTAATCATATTGACCATTTTGGCATTACGCCCTTGGAAAATTGACCTGATGCGAACTGCCCGTTTGGTAGATCGAGAACTGGATGTGGCAGAGAGTAGTGCAGTATTGTTGGTCGAAATGGAACCAAATAGCTCGGCACTATACCAATTGCAGCAAAGGAAAGTGGGTCGACTGCTTCAGGAATTCTCAGGAAATATCAATATTCCTCATCATTTCCAGCAAGCCATCGTCTTCTCCGTAATTGCTGGTGCTCTGGGCTTCTTAATTCAACAAACAAGCACTCCGGAAACAGCCGATCTTTCCAACGACTCCAGTCCGGAGGTCATTTTTACCCCTGAGGACAGTACCATTGAAGAATCAGTTGAGGCAAGAATTCAATCTTTGACATTAACGCTGACCCCTCCTAAGTATACCGGTCTTAGAACCAGTCAAGAAAATGACCCAAACCTTGAGGTTTTGGAAGGAACCATTGTAGAATGGAAAGTTGAAATGTCCTTACCCGTTGAATCGCTAAGCCTTCGGTCAGGAAATCGTGGCAAAGAGTTTAAGAAGATTGGTGATAATACTTTTTCAGGTACCTGGAGGGTACAACATTCGGGATTCTACAATTTTGAATTTCTTCATGATAAAGAAAAAATGGTTTCCGACATCTATCAGATTGAGGTCACTAAAGACGCAACCCCGAAGGTTGAAGTACTGGGGCTTGACCAGTACACGAGATTCAGCTATGATGATCAGAAAGAGGTGACTTTTTCGGCTTTGGTTTCTGATGATTTCGGTCTTGATGATGTCCATATCATTGCCACAGTGGCTAAGGGATCGGGAGAATCTGTTCGATTCCGTGAGGAACGTATGGATTTTATCAATCCATTAGAGTCTGGAGCAGTTCAAGGTGATTTGAGAAAGGGCATCAATCTGGATTCTATGGGATTGACACCAGGAGATGAACTTTATTTCTATGTGCAAGCCATTGATAACATGGAACCGGAACCCAACATTGCCCGAACATCTACCTATTTCCTAAGCATTATCGATACAACTGATATAGAATTCTCCTTAGAGGGCTCTCTGGGGGTCGATTTAATGCCGGAATATTTTCGAAGTCAGCGCCAGATTATTATTGAAACCGAACAATTGATCAAGGACAAACCCAATCTTTCCGAATACGACTTCAATTTCAAAAGCAATGAGTTGGGATTTGACCAAAAAGCACTACGTATTCGTTACGGTCAATTTATGGGAGAGGAGTTCGAAAGTAGTATGATGAATGTGGATGCTGGTGAAGGTGAACATGACGATCATGATCATGATCATGATGAACATGGAGAGCATGAAGGAGAAGAAGATCCACTGGCCGCGTATACCCATAATCATGATCATGAAAACGAGCACAATTTAGTGGAAGATGAGAAAGAAGAAGACCCCCTTGAACAATACAAACATATTCACGATGATCCGGAGGAAACCACTTTTTTCAGCATAAGTATCAAGCAAAAGTTGCGTGAGGCACTTACGGTGATGTGGGATGCCGAATTGTACTTACGACTATACGAACCGGAAAAATCACTACCGCATCAGTACGAGGCTTTGCGATTATTAAAACAGATAAAGAACCATGCCCGAGTTTATGTCCATCGGATTGGTTTCGATCCGCCTCCGATCAAGGAAGAGTCCCGTTTAACCGGAGATCTGGATGAAGTCAACAGTCGAAGTAGGGCAGAGCGATTGGAGAATGAAGATCGTTATAAGAATATTAAGAACAGTATTGCCCGAATGGCAGTCTTAATTGAGTCCAGAGAAGCGCTTTCTGCAAGTGATAAGTTGGTATTTGAAAATGCCGGTAATGAATTGGCTGGTCTGGCCATCGAAACTCCGGGGGCATATTTAAATACCCTTCAACAACTCAAACAGCTTAGTTTCGACAACCTACCGAACTCGGAATTAAGTCCAATATTGGAATTGGCTTATCGAGGCCTGATTCAAGCCCTTCCAAAACCCATTCGTCAACCAGCAGTCAGCGATGCGAATATGACCCAGTTGAAACGCGCCATGCTGACGGAAATTGATCCAAAATCCAATGAGTGACAGTTTGGTAGTGTTTAACCAAGACTATCCTCTGGTCGTTCTGGTGTTGGCCTTGGTGTTATGCCTGGGGCTAATACTTCGAGAATGGTTTCGTGAGAACCGAAGAAGGCTGGCTTTTAGGGTTCTAGGAGAGATTTTTCTAGGCGTGTCACTACTCGGAATAATTTTCAATCCTGCTGTTAAAAGGTCGCTGGACAAGTCTAATCTCATTATTCTGACGGATGGTTTTGACACTGACCAACGTGATAGCTTAAGAAGGCGAGTGCCTCGCTCTCGATTAGTTACTCTCGATTCGACTGGAAACTATCCAATACTGGATCAATATGGAAATGTATTCGTGCTGGGGTCCGGAATTCCTCAATACGATCTTCATAAGTTCAGGGCAAGGTCGGTCAATTTCTTACCTGCAAATACATTAACGGGTATCACTCAACTTCATATTCCCAATCGGCCCGAACAGGATAGGAACCTCGTGGTCAAAGGAGAATATCGAACGAACCTACCCTCGGAGAAGCTCTATCTATCCGGTCCGGAAGGAGTGTTGGATTCTGTTTCAGTCGGGCAGGCGAATGCCCAATTTGAATTGTCTTTTGCACCCAAAACCGTAGGTAATTTTATTTATACACTTTCCAATGAAGAGGGTAGCCTGAATGAAAGAATCCCACTGGTCATTCAGCCAGGGAAAAAGCTGAAAGTGCTGATGGTGAACTCATTTCCCACTTTTGAGGTCCGGTATCTGAAAAGTCATCTGGCGAGAAAAGGGCATGAGGTAGTAGTACGGAATCAGGTTAGCCAGGACCGGTACAGAACAGAATTTTATAATACCAACGAAAGGCAAATTCAGCGATTGACCAGTGATGAGTTGGAAAAGCACGATTTGCTAATGATGGATTGGAACTCACTCACGAACCTTTCAAGGAGTGAACGCAATGCTGTAGATCGTGCAATTCAGGAAGAAGGCCTTGGGCTATTTATTCAACCGGAGGACGCGGTTTTCAATTCAACTCGATGGATCAATCTCGAGCGGTTGCCTGTAAACGAAGAGGCAGTAACATTGAATCTGCTCGGAGACCCTAAAGTGGTAGCTACTTATGGCTTTGATTTGACCACCAATGATTTACAATTTGCTCTATTGAATACGGAGGACGAGATTGTGGCTTTAGGACAACGAAAGGGCATTGGTAAGGTGGGAACAGCTATTCTAAAAGACACCTACCGACTCAACTTAGCGGGAGATAGTCTGGTGTATTCCATTCTTTGGTCAGGAATGCTCAACGGGTTAGCAAAAGAGAATGTTGGTGCCAGTTCTTTGTTGGCCCAGGAAGACGTTGTTTATCCATTTGAACCTTACGAATTTGAGGTGCAGAATCCAATTAGCACTGAATTAACGATCGATGGTTTTCGAATTCCATTGCAACAAAATCCGGATATTCCTGAGCGGTGGGGTGGAACCTATTGGGCTAGAGGTGCAGGTTGGAAAAACATGGTGATTGCGACTGATACCATACCATTTTACGTGCATCAGCCAGGTCAGTGGAGGGCTCGAAGGGCCTATAATCGTATTAATGCCAACCGTCAATACTTCTCGAGCCAAACGGTTGATAATAGGACTGATCTTTATCAATATAAGGAGATTCCGGTGCTCTGGTTTTACTTGATTTTTCTGCTCTCAGCAGGGTTTTTATGGCTTGAGCCGAAGTTGTAGATAATCGTTTTGCGAATACAGTGTAAGGGGTGCTTAGTGGAGTTTGGCAGGGCTTTTCTGGTGTTCGTCACTCTGAGCGTAGCGAAAGAGTCTCTTTATCGCAGTTGGAAGACCTGTCTGTCCTGCCTATGTGGGCAGGCTTGATCCGGGATCTCTCAAGTGAATAGTAGATCCTGAAATGAATTCAGGATGACTCCCTTTGTTTTATCTCGTCATTTCGAGCGGACTTGTCCACCGAAACATGATGTAGGTGGAGCGAGAAATCTCCTTAATCGTCATCATCCGGCTCTCAACTATTTAAGAAGATCTCTCACTGTGCCTGCCAGCCGGCATAGGCAGGTTCGAGATGACAAAGAAGAAAGTTATTTGTTCTGATTGATCAACTCAATCGCCTTGTCAGCAAAGCGTTTTCCCATGATTTTATAACCCTCAACCGACATATGAAGATCGTTTTTGATTTCCTTTCCAGTCTGGTTAAGACCATCATTCAAATCATCAGTATCGATCCAGGCAAATCGAGGATTGGAATTGACCACATTCATCTGGATTTCCCTGATCATAGTCCAATGTGGATAACGAGTATTGTCCATATCAAAATCACTCAGGCGACCGATTATGAAGTTGATATCCGTTCGATCCAGGTCGTTGCATAGCTGATCATAAAGACCAGTGAGGCCTTTTTCATACACTTCACCCCATTGTTGTCTGGCATCGCGTTCTCCCTGCATCCAGATAAAGGTCACTGATTCGAAAGCATAACCCGTAATAGCCAAATTCACCTTGTTCATAAGACTGTCATAGAGGTCGGGGCGGCCGATCGTGCTGTCATTGGGCGATTTCCAGGCCTTGTACCACCGATGGATGGGTTGGCCCCCTATGGCGTCTTTGACTACGACAATGTTTTCTTCTCCGAATTCATCGATCAGGGTTGGTGCAAAAGACTCGCTAGGGTCCAAACGAGCCATATTAGATTGACCGGACAGGATAAAGAGATGTTTACCACTTTGGGTACTACAGGAGAATAGAACGAGAGATGAAAACAATAGAACAATGCCGGAAAATCGCATGGTTGAAGATATCGATTTTATTGTCATTCGGAGCGTAGCGAAGAATCCCGTTCTATCATCAGGAGACCTGTCTGTGGGCAGAGAGGTTCTTTCGGTCCCATACTCCCTCGGAATGGCGTACTGATTTTATTTCGTCATTTCGGGCGGACTTGTCCACCGAAACATGGATAGGTGGAGCGAGAAATCTCCTTAATTGTCATTATCCGACAAGTATTATGGATGAAGGATCAAGGCTTTTTCCTCGCAATTAGAAGAATCGAATCACCTCTCTCAAATTCTGCATAAGGCTCAATCAATTCGATATCGAACCGAGAACTGAATACATCGGTAAGTGCAGATTCCGTGTGATAGTTGACGAATAGTCCTTTGAAGATCTCCGAACCTTCACCTTTCCAAAAAGAATGACAGATTATCCCACCTTCGTTCAATACTTCTGATTGCCTGTTAATTGACTGAATTAGTTCTTCATCTTTCAGATGGTGCAGCACTTTATTCGAATATACTGCGTCAAATCGCTGCTCCGTATCGATGGTTATGGCATCAAGCTCTATGAATTTACCCTCTGGGACTGAGTTTCTTAAATGTGATAGAAATTCAAGCGATAAATCGGAGCCAGTGACCTTATATCGCTTATCCAGCAATTGCCAATCCGTTCCTGGCCCTGTTCCTAGTTCAAGTACAGAAGATTGTGCCTGAAGAAATGGATCGAGTTTCTTTATTAGATCTGCTCCACTGACATCTTCGGCCAGTCGGATATACTCCTCGACAGAGGCCTTGGTATGATAGTATCCTTCTGCCATATTCGGACTATTTCGCCTTCGGCCGAAAGACTTTAATTACCTCTTCATTGGCTTCTAAATAAGGCCCTTCAATCAGGTCGATGCAGTAGGGAATAGCCGGGAACACGGCATCCATGCATTCACGGATGGATTTGGGCTTGCCTGGAAGATTGACGATTAATGACTTACCTCGAATGCCGGCAGTCTGACGGGAGAGGATTGCCGTGGGGACATACTGTAGACTCACTTGTCGCATTAATTCACCAAAACCCGGCATCATCTTATCGCAAACGGCCTCTGTGGCTTCAGGAGTTACATCTCTGACAGCTGGGCCGGTTCCTCCTGTAGTTACAATAAGGCAGCATTTCTCTTTATCTGCCATTTGTTTGATGGTACTTTCAATTAAGTATTGCTCATCAGGTATGACTTGGTAGACCGATTCCCATTCGGTGAGTAGGTAATCGTTGAGTGTATCGATAATAGCGTGTCCTGAAATATCTTCATATACGCCTTGGCTTGCTCTATCTGAAACTGTGATTATACCGATTTTGACCATCTGTGTTTTTTGAGAATCCAAAGATGGTTATTGTATTCAACAATGCCAATGTCTAGAACATAACTTGATTGATAAGGCTGGCGGTAAATACGCTGAGAAGGAACCAGCCTAAAAATCCTTGGATGATACATACGTATCGCGCCAGGCCGGTTGTGGGAATAGTACCAAAACCCAATGTTACAAATGAATTAAGGCTCAGTGTTATGGCATTAACCAGGCTCTTGAAGAATCCCCATAGCAACTTCATAAATGGTTTGAAGTAACCATGATCGTTTTTTTCTATAAATAGTCGATAATCTGCCAGCAACTGCTTTTTGCTCTTAGTGTCCCATTCACTGGGAAAAAAGAAGTAAAATATTGAGAACAACAGAACCACAAAGATTGAGATTCGAATGGCTTTGGCTGGGTTGGTACCATGATCGGTATAGAACTTCAATAGTCCATTGAGTCTCCATTGTATCCAGTTTTCCAATCCACCGTATGTTTTGTTCATATAAGCCAGTTGTCTGAGCTGTACGTCCTTCATTTCCACATAGACATGGTTGGCATCCTGAATCTGCCCATTTTCCTTATAGATCTTATAGAGTCGGTAATAACTGGATATTAATTCCTGAAAGGCTTCTTGATCCTCATATTCTTCATCGGTTAATCCTCGATAAGTAGTGATCACTAAATCTCCTGTTTGTTGAAATAAAGGATTGACCAATTCTTCAGGAATGTCAAGACCGCTAATCTCAGTATTGACAAGGAGCGTTTCCCATACCTGACCTTTTCCCATTTTAAAACCTTGTATTTCCTCCCAATTGACATGGTTATTTTGGCCTCCAAGGATCAATTCGGCTAACATGACATTACCTGTAAATTCGTTTTCGCTCATTGTCAACTGCTTGGTAACCGTGGCTTGTGGGAAAAATTGGGAGGCTACATTGTTGCCTTCAAAACCCATATACTCAAATCCACCTTCAATGAAAATGTATTGTTCATCTCCATTGGACTGAAAGTCGGTATCAGAAACATTGAATTGATAGATTTCACCAAAAAGATTGAAATAGGCCTGTGTTTTAAATACAAGAGAATCGGGGGAAAGATCCTCCATCAAAACGGGGATGGAAGAATCGATGGGTTCGAATATGCACCCTTCCATGGTGAAATCGCCAAAAGTGGCATTGTACATCGGTCCGATATAAGCTCCTTCTTCAAAAGTGCAGTCAAAAACCCAAAATTCTCCTTTAAGTACCGTTTGGGTAATCAGGTAGTGTTTTCGAAAGACCGTATTGTAAATTTCATATCGTTGATAGACATTTCGGCTATCAGAATATTCGCCAAAATGAGAGTCTCTTATTGTGAATTTGGCACTGATATTCACTGAATCAAGGACAACGCTATCGATCTTTAATTCATTGAAGTCCAGTGTTTCGATCTTCGAATCGAGCAGATCCAAACCATTGAGATGAACCTTTTCAAGGTTTATAAATTCACTTGTAATTCGGTTGAATAGGATTCTGTCTACTTGGGTCAATATTCCGAGTGAATCTGTGGGTACTTTCTTGCCCAAAATCTTTTCCAGTCTTTTAATGAAATCGGTCTCTTTATCCGGTGTAATCGGATCCGTGATATCATCGATCAGATACATCTGCTCATAGTACAAATCGGATTGATTGGAAGTGATCAGGTCATTGTAAATGGAGGAGAGCTTAACAGTTTTTTGACTTTGAAATGCCAGTAGTGTATTGCTAATGAGAAGGAGGAAAAGGAAGTAAAAACCGACTAGAACGGCTTTGCCCTTAAAAAAACTAAACATGTATTAAGATCGGTTGAAGCTATATAAGTTGCCAATATTTTCAGCGATTACCAAGCTACTTATAGAAGCTCGGCAATTGAAGCGAAGTCTTGCTTTTCCCCTCTGACCTCATTTTCGGTGACTTCATAGTAATTGTTTTCGAACTGTATGGTATGGATGCTGGTGTCTTTACTATGCAATTCGTTGGCAATACCATGGAAGATATATGTAGCGATTTGATCATGAGAGAGTTCGAAGGTGTTGAAATATCCACCACTGAACAACACAACTCGAATTGTATTGATCGCTTTAAGCCTTAATCCACCAGGACTTTTCTCACCAGTGAAATTTTTATTGTACAACATCACGGTGCTGACAATATTTTCGGCTGTGGCCTCTACGGCATGGAGAAAGTCAGTGGGTGTGGAGTAGAGATTGCCCATGGGTGGCACTACATAGATCATTGCATAGTTGGAGTCGACTTCATAGGGTCGGAGGTTTTCCTTAAAAACATCGATAAAAACCGTTCCGTCAAAATCAATGCAGGCAGAGTTCTCAGGCGGTTTCTGCATAATTGCGAATTGAAGAGGAATGTCCGGATCAAAGCTGTCTAACGCTGCTGCCCTTTCTTCACCGGCATAACGATGTAGACTTTTATGAACTTTTTGGTAGGGATGCTTACCAACAAAACCCTGTTGAACGCTCAGAATCCCATAAAACGCTCCGGTCATACCTTCCTGACCAACCTCGAATAATGAACCGGAATAGGAGGTGCCGGCATTTACCGAACCCATGACAATGGAATCATCTTCAGGGTTGGATTCATAAAAGATTTCACAAAATTGTGATCGTTGGGGATTAAGGAGTTCTGCCGTGACTTCCGTCCCGGGGAATTTGTTTAAGGCCATACTTTTGAAGGTTAGCGAATGAGACAAACGCTCTTTACAAACTACAAAATTTATCCGAGAAATGGCAGTAGTGGACCAAGGTTAGTTGGATTATGATAGCCTCTAAGTTTTTGGTAGGTTTGGTTTAAATCAACCACTATGAAGCGACTGTCTATTCTCTCTTTAATCGTCCTTTTTTGGGGCTGTACTACTCCCAAAACCTATCAAGTCGGTCAGATCAATACTCGATTGGGTGAAATCTTAGTTTGGTTATATGATGAAGCGTCTAAGCACAAGGAAGCATTTATTGAATTGGCCAACGAAGGGTATTGGAGTGATTATACATTCAATAGGGTAATCGACAATTTCGTGGCCCAGGGAGGGTGTCCTGATACTCCTGAAGGCTTTGCCTACTCGGTTCATCTTTTGAAGCCGGAATTCCATCCTGATCTAAGGCATGTATATGGTGCATTTGGTGCCGGACGTGATAATAACCCGGGTAAGCTATCCGCGGCTTGTCAATTCTATATTGTTCAGAACAGGGATGGTCTTGCCCGTCTTGACGATAATTATATGATCTATGGTCAAGTATTTAAAGGGATGGACGTGGTGGATGCCATCGTGAAAGTGGAAACGGATTCTCTGGATGCTCCCTTGGAAACAATTCCTTTAGAAGTCAAAGTTATTGAAATGACAGCATCAGAGATTGAAGGATATGGTTTTACAATTCCGGAAGCAAGTAAATAATTAACGTCATTCAGAGCTTGCCTGTCGACAGACAGGCATAGCGAAGAATCTCTTAATGCGATGATGAGACTCTTCGGTTACTCCGAAACCTCTGAGTGACGATTGACTATATTGTTGAATGGTACGCGGTGGATCGGTGTATATTCTCACGAATAAAGCAAAAACAACTCTCTACGTAGGTGTCACATCGAATCTTATCTCTAGACTACAAGAACATAAAGCCAAAATCTACCCAAGGTCATTTACGGCTAGGTATAATTTGAGTCAATTGATCTATATGGAGCACTTTCACTCAATTGAGGAGGCAATAGCACGAGAGAAATATATAAAGGGTAAGTCAAGAGAGTGGAAAGAGAAATTGATTTACGAAGTAAATCCAAACTGGGATGACCTGTCTAAGGAGGTTCTGAATTGGTAACGTCATTCAGAGCGAAGCGAGGAATCTCCTGGTACGTATGTGAGACTCTTCGGTTACTCCGAAACATGAAATAAGACTCCTGAGTATTAGGAAATTCGTGCTAATTCAGAATGTCTTTCTGAAGTACGAAACATCTCCTCAAGTATCTTAAAACGGTACATAAAGATTTTGCCGAGTTTTGGCTTTACCAGGAAAGGGTGCATGAGTCTTCCTAATATTCCGAAGGGAAGCTTGTAAGAAACCTTATCACGCATCAAGACACCTTTCTCAGTTTCCTCAAATATGTGCTCATGGTGCCACATGGAATAAGGACCAAAACGTTGTTCATCAACAAAGAATTTCTTGTCGACTACATGTGTGATTTCGGTGACCCAACTTGCCTTGATACCCGGAAAAGGAGACACTTTGTACGTAATAATCTGCCCAACATGCATTGGCTTTGGTTCCCCGGAGGTGATGGCAAAGCCCATATGGTCTGGAGTTATTTTCACGAGATTTTTCGGAGATGAAAAGAATTCCCAAGCCTCATTTAAGGAAATAGGGAGTTCTTGTGTAGCCTCAAAGGTGTAAATACCGGAATGACTTTTAAAAGAAATCATATCCGTAAAACTACTGAATAAGCTTTATGTTTTTCTATTTCAAAATAGTCTTGTGAAGCTTTTCAACAAGTGGTAGTATTTGATCATTCAGGGGGCCTTCGGTTATAATACCAAGATTAATACCGATGCAGTAATAGAGATCCTTTTCGGGAAAATAATAGAGTTCCGATCCTCCCCCCAGACCTCCGCCACTATGTCCAAAACCAATGTTTTCACCCGGAAACAGAGTATAATCCAACCCCAGACCATAGGCTGGAGTGCCATCCGAATTTAATTGCCAATCCATCATTTCTGCCAGACTACCTTTGTTGATTATCTGTTCATTCATCAATGCATTCAAAAACTTGATTGCATCTTCTGGGGTGGCAACTATTCCGTCATCTCCGATCAATGAGGCAACATTGGTACGTTGCATTTGTGATACATTTTCAATGATGCCATCACTATGCCTATCCCAATATGAATTGATCAGACGACCATCATTTAAGTAATCAGGCTTGGCTCGATATAGTGTGTTGCGAAGGTTAAGAGGTTCGAAGATTTCTTGTCTCATATAAGCTGCATGATCACCTGTAATTACATCAACCAATAGGGCCAAAATGAGATAGTTGGTATTTCTATAGGAGTATTTGCTGCCAGGATCAAAACTTAAGGATCGTCCATCGATGTATTTCAGGTAGTCTTCCGGACTAAAGACATGATCAGGGTGTTGCAATAAGTAGGCAATGTAGGCAGGGGCATCATTGTATTCGGGAATGCCAGAAGTGTGATTTAATAGCATTCTTACCGTTATTTTCTCAGACTTATCTATGTACCGAGTAATTCGGGTTGGAAGATACGTGCCTATTGGTGCATCAAGTTCAAGCTTTCCTTGTTCTTTCAATTTTAAGGTAGCGGTCGCTAAATAGAGTTTTGCAATACTTTGCAAATAAATGAGGTGACAAGGCTCCATTGGTATTTGATCTTCAAGTTTTGCAAAACCGGAACTATGTTCCCAATAACCATCCGAACTTTGTATGCCAATTGATACTCCGGGAATACCCATATACACCATGCTATCCAAGACCTGTATGATTTCGGTGGCATTTTTGAAACTGCCTGTCACCGGATCAGGTACACATGTAATGCTGGATATCTCTTGTAAGTAGTTGGAATAACTGCTTAGTAGGAAAAGTGTGATCAATAACCAAGATCTCTGTAATGTCTTCATGTTTGAGTTATTTGAAATGTATTCTGGAACCGATTTGAAGTAGAGTTTCAGGAACTAAAGGAATACTTCTGCTGTACCCTGAGGCAAGGAGAAAGTCATAACTGACGAATGGAGCGAAAAGGTGGTTTTCCGAAAAATTCTCATAACCTAATGAAACCCCAATAGGTATCGCTAACATTCCTTTTCCCTTTCTTCCAATTGGCTCCCAGGCACCATTAATCAATTTGAATGAATCCGTAGGACGATTAGCGCGGAGATAGCCAGCTCCAAATTTGAGCTCGGTAAAGAAATTATCTATAAGTCTGGGTCTCCAACTAAATTGAGAACTCAGGATTAATCTATTACCGACAGATTGATTACCTAGCCAGGAAATTCCAAACTTCTGCACAAGCGTATGATCCTTGTTCCAATTGACCTCTGTGCCCAGACCAATCCCAAAATTTGACAATCCCAAATCCGAGAAGGGCAGGGCGAGGGAATGAAATTGAATGGTTACTACTAAGGGTAACTTGTTATAATCCCCAATTTCCAGTTCCTGGGATTTTGCAGATATACTCCAGAAAAGAACAAGTAAGGTTATAAGTATAATTCTGACCATTGTTTTTGACTTTATGCAATCATACGGCAATGATCTGCTGGAAAAGGAGCTATGCCGTTACTTATCTGCTGAACTGTAGCAGATAAATGGCTGAATTGTCCTAAAAAATTAGCCTTTAAACCAGGTTTTGAAGGCAGGAGCTTTGGTGCGGCTCATGATAACAGGTTTTTCCGTTGTGCCAATTTGAATCGATAATTTCCCGTTCACTTCTTTGGAAAAGCCTTTGATAGCATCTCGATGGGCGATCCACTGGCGGTTAAGTCTGAAAAAAAGTTTCTTGGGTAGCTTGGATTCAACCTCGTTCAATGATAAGTCAATGGTGTGTTTTTGATTTTGTTTGTCGATAGCCAAGACTCGATCATGCGCTATGGTGAAGTAGGAAATATTCTCAGCATTGACTTTGGACACCTTCTTACCGACAGCTGAGAAAAAGACCGTTTTGTTCTCGAATAGTGCTGATTGGTTTTGGTCGTTGAGTTCCTTATAAAAGTGCCATCCGATGTAAAATCCGTTGATGACCAAAAACCAGATGGCAATAATCAATATGTCAAGTGTATAAAAGGAGCTAATTGCCGACCTACCCAGAGCAACCCAGCTGGTAAGTTCGGTCAGTACAATAATAATTCCCAAGCCAAGTAGGGTTGTTGCGATTAATTGAATCACTGTGCGCTTGATCATACCGGATTGATACGGAAGTCGTTGGTCGAATCTCTGGATGAGTTTTCTGACTCCATACCAAGCCACGAAACCCTGGATGGTGTCTATTGAGTAGGTGAGTAGAAGGTGATTGTCGAACTGTATATTGGGGTAGGTGAGGTAATAATTGAATGCACTTATCAATGGAATCGCCACGAGAAATACCTTGACATCCAACTCCAGGTTGAGCTTGGGGCGTCTTAAGCTGATGTCAATTGTCTGCATTGAAACGAAACTAATGTTCCTTAACAACCAGACTTATCTTCGGGGGTTTGGGTTGCACCAAGAAATTCAATCGACTGATCTTTGAACTTCTTGTTTGAAAATTGACGGTTAACATCTTTCTTGTGAACCAATGCAATTCAAGCACAGAAAAATTCTTTTTATACATATACAGCGTACTGGAGGAACTACCATTCGCAATTTATTGACTCAGTACAAACATCCGGCTCACGTGATTTTATCAGGGCATAAACCCTTAACTGATTTTCAGGAAGATAGAGACGATATTGGTGAGTTTTTCACTTTTAGCTTTGTTCGAAACCCATGGGACAGAATTGCATCCTGGTACAAACTTTTAGTGATGAACAATTCCCAGATGGATTTGAATATGGGCGAATTCCTCGAGCAGTTGGTTCAAGAAAACAATTCAGCCAACGAATCACCTTTTCTTTTGAATCAGTTGGATTATCTGAGTATTGACCATCAGGGATTAAAAGTCGATGTAATTGGTAGGTACGAAAATTACGAAGAGGAAGTGAAACGAATTTTTGAGCTCATTTCAATCCCAGTATTCGAGGTACCAAAACTCAACGAGACAAAAAAGGACGACTTCCGAAACTATTATAACGACCATTCAGCTCAAAGAGTAGCTCAGTTATGCAGTCGTGACATTGAGGAGTTTGGTTATCGATTTGACTGATAGGTGATTCAAAGATGGAAGTGAGATGAAGAGGGACTGTGAACAAGGACACCAAGCTCACAGTCCGAAAATCTATCCTCCAATAAACTCGTGATTCTTTTGCTCCTTTGACAACACGTAAATCTCGGTGCGCAGGGCTTTTGAGTCTTTAGATACCTTTATCGAACCTGATATGCTTCGGCTTGACGGTTCAATCTTAAAGCTATAGCTCAGACCATTTTTGAAGGTTGTCAGATGCACATGGGTTTTACATTTTTTAATTGGTAAAACCATAGCCTTCTCACCCATTCCCTCAACACTGGCGGTAATTGCACTTTGATCCTGAGAAAAAATGACAGTAAAAGGCAATATAGTTCCCTCAGAGGAGAAGTTACCTTTCCATTCTCCCAATAGAGTTGAAATATTCATTGGTCTTTTGACACCACATTTCTGGGCTAAGCCGGTGTTCGACATTGCCATAATTAGTACGAGTAAGGTGACTAGTTTGAATTTGTTCTTGAAATAATTCATGATTGTATATTTTGAGTTTGACATTTATTTAAAGATTCTTTTTAAGAAATGATCTGAGTACTTCGATTTCGGGATCTACCAGAATCACTTTTCTGGATTGATCAATTAAATAGGTTGTTGGAACAGCTACTACCTGGAACCCATCCAGCACCCGGTCGATTTGATTAGGTTTTGCTTTGAGGTTTATCCACGGCAAATTATAATTATTGAGTGCTTTGATCCATGCTTTGTGACTTTCATCAATTGAGATGGAAACCACCTCAAATTCTGTCCCAGTGAATTCCTGGTAGAGGGCTTTGAGTTTGGGCATGTGCTTCTTGCACGGTCCACACCATGATGCCCAGAAGTCAATCAATAAGTATTTTTGATTCAGAGACGTGATTTGAACCTCCTTTCCTTCATAATCGGGAAAAAGGCCGTCTGGAACCTTATCTCCTGGAGATAAGGTTTGTGCGTTTGCTTGTTGCAGTCCGAATAAGATCAATAGAGCAAGCAATGCTGAACGCTTTAGCTGTTCTGTTGTTTTCATGTTGTTTTGAGTTTTGACTTTGTATTTATAAGAGGTTGATCAGAATACCGATTGTTGGTAAGGAAGAGGTTAAATGACCTTTTAGAAAGTTAAGATTGGTTAATAAAGAGTTATTTTTTGAAGGCTTCTGGTCCAAAGCGACTGCATTGCCCTCTTGGCAACTCTCAAATCATCTACGACTCCAGAGTTATACCGGAAGAACAATAAATCTCACCTGAGCTGTTGAGGTCTTCATTTTTAGGCAAGCTCTACGGAGATTCAGGGTCCGGTCTGAATCACTTTTGAACAAGTTTAGACGTATTGATAAGTCCGAAGATTGGTCCAATTACCAAGACAATCATAACCCACTTTGTAGTCATAATTGGGTTTAGGAGATTTACGAGTTGGATACTGGGAATGGTGATGAAGAAGCCAATGCTTACGGCTATTGTCAATGCAGTTCCTACTAGTTCGGGCGGAGCTGTTTTGGCATTTAATGACGAAAACTGAGCTGAATCACCAACGACTACCAACCCCCAGAGTGTTAGTGCGCCCAGAAAGACAAAGGATGGTAATTCAAAGAATAATGGAGAGAGCAAACAACATAACCCTGAAACTACAAGAAACCAATAGGCAGTTTTGGCACTTCCGAATTTGACAGACCAAATACCTCCCAGAGCACTGGCTATAGCACCGGAACCAATGATGATAAAGGACCAGTAACTTACATAAATTAAGTCTTGATGATAGACATTATAATAACGTATCATGATAGGTACAAATGCCCAAAAGGTGTAGAGTTCCCACATATGACCGAAATAACCAAAGGCGGCCGATCTGAATTCTTTGTTCTTGAATACAGTCAAGAATTGGGATGGTGAAAACATAGTGCCAACCTTTCGATTAGGGCCATCGCCAACTAAGAAGAGTATCGCGAATCCACCCAGAAGTGCAGTAATCGATGTGCCTATTAACACATCTTGCCAACTGGCTGAATGACCGAGGTGATTCAGTAAATGAGGAAATGCAGTTCCCAGAACAAGTGCTCCAACCAAAAAACCAAGTGCCTTACCCAGATTACCTCCAAACCAATCAGCGGCAATTTTCATCCCTACGGGGTAGATTCCTGCCAAGAAGAATCCGGTCATAAATCTGGCTACCAGTAAGGAAATATAGGAAGCCGGAAGAACGATAATTGAGGCATTGAGCACTGCCCCCAGAAGTGCACATAGAAAGAATACTCGTGATGGCTTATAACGATCGGCCAAGGATAGAAATGCGAATAGAAAGGTGCCGGCAATAAACCCAAATTGTACGGCTGAAGTAACCGAAGCAAGAGAATCTGACGGTAAATCCCACCTATGGTTAAGTTGATTGATGATAGCATTACCAGCAAACCAAAGGGATGTTCCGGCAAACTGTGCAAAGATTATTGTTGGAAGTATACGTTTTGGAATTGACGTAGAAGACAAGCCTGATAGCGTTAATCAAATGATAATTCTATCTGAATATATCAATTATTCCAACAAACCGGCTCGTCTGAGGAGTGGCTTGACATCGGGTTCTTTCCCTCTGAACCGTTTGTAAAGCTTCATCGGATGTTCAGACCCTCCAGCCGATAAAATGTGTCGCTTGAATTTATCAGCAACTTCTTCATTGAAAATACCATTTTCCTTAAAGTACTCGAATGCGTCAGCATCCAATACTTCAGCCCATTTATAGCTGTAATATCCTGCAGAATAACCACCTTGAAAAATATGAGAGAAGGAGCAACTCATATTGGTGCCCGGAACTGCTGGAAGCACGTCTGTTTCTGCGAAAATGGCTTTTTCGAAAGCGTCAATGTCTTCCACACTCGAATTGTCCTGCCCATGCCATGCCATATCGAGAAGACCAAAACTCAATTGGCGCATCGTCTGGTAGCCTTCCATAAAGTTGGCCGAATCCTTAATTTTCTTAATTAACTCTTCCGGAATGGGTTCTCCTGTTTCATAATGACGTGCAAAAAGGTCAAGACACTCTTTCTCATAGCACCAGTTCTCCATGATTTGAGAAGGTAACTCCACAAAATCCCAATAAACGCTGGTTCCGGAAAGACTTTCAAAAGAGCCGTTCGCCAACATTCCGTGTAGGGCATGCCCAAATTCATGGAATAGGGTAGTGACCTCATTAAAGGTGAGGAGGGAAGGTTTCGTTTCTGTTGGTTTCGAAAAATTGCAGACTATCGATACATGTGGTCTGTGATCACCCTCATTATCCTTGTATTGTCCTGCATAGGAGGTCATCCAGGCCCCCGCTCTTTTTCCGGGCCGCGGGAAAAAATCAGCATAGAAGACTGCAACATGCTTGTTGTTCTCATCAAGAACCTCATAGACAGTGACCTCATCATGGTACTTTTGAATTTCACGATTTTCAACAAAGTGAATTCCATAGAGCAGCCCTGCGGTTTTGAACACCCCTTTGGCCACATTATCCAGTTGGAAATAAGGTTTTAATAGCTCATCATCAATGCTATATTTCTCTTTTTTGAGTTTTTCTGAATAATACGCAAAGTCCCACTTTTGAAGGTCGGTGAGCCCATCAAGTTGTGAGGCATATTCTGCTACTGCTCGAACATCTTGCTCCGCACCGGGTTTCCCATAGGTTCTTACTTCGCTTAAAAAGTCCATCACTTTTTGCGGTGATTGTGCCATACGTTCTTCAAGAATGAAGTGGGCGTGTGTCTCATAACCCAAAAGCTGAGCTCGCTTGTTTCTGAGGTTGACTATCTTCTTGACTATTTCCTGGTTGTCTAGTTCATCTCCCTTGAAAGCTTTGGAGGAGAACGCCAGGCTTAACTCTCTCCTCAAACCTCGATTCTCAGCATAGGTCATAAATGGCACATAGCTTGGGTAATCCAGAGTAATGACCCATTTCCCATCATGCCCTTTTTCTTTTGCAGTGTGGGCTGCCATCTCTTTGATGCTATCTGGTAATCCGGCTAAATCATTCTCATCGTCAAGAACCATCTCATATTTATTGGTCTCGGCCAAAACATGCTCACCAAACTCAAGCGATAACTTTGATAATTCCACATCAATCGCGCGTAGTTGACTTTTTTCGTCTTCATTAAGCAAAGCTCCATTGCGCACAAAGCCCTTGAATGTCTTTTCACATAGCGTTTTTTGCTCTTCGCTCCAGGTACTTTGATCCTCATTTTCATAGACGTATTTTACTCTTAGAAATAACCTTTCATTGAGGAGAATGTCATTCGAAAATTCGGTTAGTATTGGTGAGATTTCACGGGCTAATGCCTGAATCTCATCGCTGGTTTCGGCAGAATTAAGGTTAAAGAAGATCGAAGATGCACGGTCGAGGTCTTTTCCACTTTTTTCTAGGGCTTTAAGGGTATTGTCAAAGGTTGGAGCAGCGTTATGATTCATAATGGATTCAATCTCCGACTTAGCGCGTTCTACAAGCTCCTTTATGGCCGGCAAAAAATGTTGATTTTTTATCTCGTTGAAAGGTGGGGTGTTAAAGGGGGTTTGACGTATAGACAGTAGAGGGTTCATAATTCTTTTTCCGAGTTTTTGAAAGTGCAATTATAAACAAGAAAGTCTGGAAAAGGGTTGAATCCAAATGAAATAAATGGTCTGAAAAGACTCAAAAAAATATTACCGATATTGCGTAAGGTTTGGTGTTAAATAGCATCTAAAACCTTGTAAGGAGAAAGGAAAGAAGGGGTTTACCTAAACACTGGGTTTTGAACAAACGAACTCATTATAATGGAGTCCGACTTGTTGTGCTGCTGCTATGTCTAGTAGTCAGGCAGGCCATGTATGCCCAAGCCGTTTATGAAAGCAACGTTTCCAATGGAGATTGGGACGATTCCGGTAGTTGGGTACTCGCCTCAGGATCACCAGCTGATGGAGATGGCGATGGCGTTCCCGATTCCAATGATGATGTTACCATTCTATCAGGACACACCATCAACATCGCTGTTGCCGGGACTACCTCTGTTGATGACCTGACAATCACGGGCACCTTAAATTTTCCTAGTAATGGGAGAACTTTGAGTGTTGGCGGCAACCTCACCATGACCGGTACTAGCTCGGTCACAGGTAACAACAACAATAGGATTCTTAATGTCACAGGAACCTTCAATGTGTCATCCGGTGCAACAGCTACAATCAATGGCCAACAGATCAATATTACTGGTACCACAACGTTGGATGGCTCATTGACCTTTGCGAGTACCACTGGAAATAAGACATTAGGAACTATCGATGTAAATGCCTCAGGAACCTGGGACAATGATAATGTGGCTGAAGATTTTGTAATTACAGGTGATATAATCAACGATGGCACTTGGAATGGTTGTTTTAATACTGGTGGTTGTACCTATGAATTAACCAGTTCATCTGGAACGATTAGTGGTTCATCTACTACCACCTTGGCGGATATTACGATTAATTCGCCCGCATCCATTACGAATAACGGGACGGTATTGCTAACGGATGATTTGACAGGTGATGGGACACTAACCAATGGTGCCACAGGAGACTTCCAGATTCAGGGAACCGGCCCTTTCTCCTTATCCAATATGGATTTTACTACTTCTGGAAATACAGTGACCTATACAAACACCGGGAATACCACCATCCTGACTGAAACCTATCACAATGTGGTGATTAGCAAAACTGCCGGAACACGCGCACAATTGGCATCTACGATTACAGTAAATAATGATGTTACTGTCACATCAGGCGAATTTCGGATCAATGCCGGAACAGCAAATATTACAGGTGATCTTCTTGTTCAGGGAGGTGAGTATTCTTCGAATAACACATCAGCGGTGACCAATGTCACTGGCGATATTAATATGTCAAGTGGTCTCATTGACCACAATAACGGTGATGTAAATGTGACAGGAGACCTCATTATTTCCGGGGGTACTATGACCATGAATGGAACCACTTCGACTATAGATGTAGATGACTTTACTTTAAGTACAGGAGATGTTACACTCACACAAGGTGCCTTGAACGTAAACAATGCTTCAGGTGGAGGATTGACGGTCAATAGTGGATCTATTACTATGGCTAATGCCGCTATTACATTGACTGTGGATGACACTTACAGGGTTAGTGGGGGTACCAATGACCTTAACAACGGAACTCTAACAGCCGCAACTTTGACAATAGACAACGGAGATGTGATTTTGTTTGGGGGTGTTACCTCAAGTGTAAGCGGGACTACAACAGTCAATGGTACGCTTACTACAGATGCTAACGGGGGTACGAAAACCTTCAACGATATCACGGTATCGGCAACAGGCAACTGGAATGTTACCGCTGCTGAATCTTTCACTATCAATGGAAACATTGTAAGTAACGGGACATGGACCGGTTGTAGTAATACAAGTTGTGTGTATACCCTCACCAGTTCCTCTGGTACGATTTCGGGTTCAACACAAGTCGGTTTTGGTACACTGACTATTGATGCCCCTGGGAGCTACACCAATACGGGTAGTGTTCAAGTGACCAACGATCTCTTGGGTACAGGTACCTTCATTAACGGCAACGGTTCCACATTAGAGCTAAACGGAGCAGGCCCCTTTAGCATTACTACCTTAAACGCGTCCACCAATTCCAATACGGTCACTTATTCCGGAGGAAGTAATGTTACGGTGAATGCAGCTACTTACCATAACCTGACCATAAATAAGACTTCCAATACGGCTACCATTGACGCTGCGACAACAGTGAACAATGACCTCACTGTACAAGGCGGTATTCTGGCCATCACCACTGCAACAGTGGGAGTAACGAACGATCTCGTTTTAACAGGTGGTGAGTTTACACCCAATGACGTGACAGCGGTGGTGAATGTTGGGGGTAACATGACTATGTCTGGAGCTTCCACTTTGTATGATCATAATAATGGTGATGTAAATGTGACAGGCAACCTGACCGTTAGCGATGGAACGCTCACCATGGATGGCGCGGCTTCTACCTTCGATGTGAACGGTACTTATCAGGTGAGTGGAGGGACGAACGATTTCAATGCCGGTGCTTTTGTCACCGGAGTGCTGACCGTTGATAATGGAGACGTAGTCAATTTCGGAGGTCTTGATGTGACTATCAATGGAGCAACCACTGCGAATGGAACCATCACTGTGGATGGCAATGGAGGAACCAAGACCTTTGATGATCTAACGATCTCAGCTACGGGAAACTGGAATGTAACAGCTACTGAAGGATTCACTATTAATGGAAATATCACGAATAATGGAACCTGGACCGGATGCAGCAATACGACAGCCTGCCCCTATGATTTAACAAGTAGCAGTGGGACGATTTCCGGATCCACTCAGACGATTTTTACCGATCTCAACCTTACTGCACCTGCAAGTTACAGTAGTTCCGGGAGCATTCTGATTACGGATGAGTTGACCGGAACAGGCTCATTTACAAATGCCAATGGGTCTACTCTGGAACTGAGTGGAGGCGGCCCATTCAGCGTAACCACCTTCGATGCTTCAGCCGCTACCAATACAGTGACCTATTCGGGAACAGGAAGCCCGACACTTAATTCTGGATCTTATTACAACCTGATCGTTAATAAGTCGACCGGTACTATCAACATTGATGCGGGAACCACCGTTGCCAATGATCTAAGCATACAGTCAGGGGTTATGACGGTGGGAGCAGCTACACTTGGAGTTACCAATGATATTCTGCTCACCGGAGGCGAATTTTCACCAAATGATGCGAGTGCGGTTGTTAATGTTGGGGGAGATATTACAATGTCTGGTGCCACGACCCTCTATGACCAAAACAATGGGGACGTTAACGTGACAGGAAATCTGACCGTCAGTGATGGAACGTTGACCGTGGACGGGGCAAGTTCAACATTTGATGTAGGAGGTACTTACCAGGTCAGTGGAGGAACTAATGACTTTAATGCGGGGGCTTTTACTACCGGAGCTTTGACAGTGGATAACTCCCAAACCGTGATTTTCAGTGGAGCGAGTATTACAGTCACTGGTGCGACCACCGCCAATGGTACAATAACTGTGGACAATGCCGGAGGAACCAAAACCTTTGGTGATCTGACAATCTCAGCTACGGGAAATTGGAATGTGACCAATGCCGAATCATTCACCATTAATGGTAATATAGTCTCCAATGGCACCTGGACCGGATGTAGCAATACCACGGCTTGTACATATGACCTAACCAGCTCAAGTGGTACAATCACAGGGACGACAGATGTAACCTTCGCTGATTTGAACATCGATGCACCGGGAAGCTATACCAATTCCCAGGATGTTATAGTTACTGATGATCTGACAGGAACAGGAACCTTTATCAATGCCAATGGTTCAACTTTGGAAATGAGTGGTGATGGGCCCCTGTCAATAACAACTTTCAATGCTTCGGCCAACAGCAATACCGTGACGTTCTCAGGCGGAAGCAATATCACTGTCAATGCCGGTGACTATTACAATTTGATCATCAACAAATCAGGCAATACGGCCACTATTTCAGGAACCACCAACATCGGGAATGATTTGACTGTTCAAGGCAGCGGGATTTTGTCCATTGGTGCAACCACTGTCACCGTCATCAACAATGTCTCAATTGAAGGAGGAGAATTGACTCCTAATGATGTCTCTGCAATAATGAACGTAGGAGGAAATTTCAGTATGTCTAGCGGATTATTTGATCATAACGATGGAGATGTCAGTGTTACGGGTGATTTCATTGTTACCGGGGGTACAATGACCATGAATCAGGGTGCAGCAACATCTACGATCAATGCGGATGATTTCACTATAGCAACCGGTTCAGTGACACTTAGCGAAGGGGAGTTTAATGTGAATAGTGTTTCCGGTGGCCTGACCGTGTCTAGTGGGACCTTTACACTGGCCGGAACAGCGTTGACGATCACGAATGATTATACAGTCAATGGAGGAACCAATGACTTGAATGGTGGGACACTGACTGTAGTAGATGTAATTGTAGCTACAAGTCAAACAGTGCTTCTGGGAGACGCTACCCTAAATTCTACAGGTACGGCCAATATTAGTGGCACCTTGACTACTGACGACACCGGGGGTACCAAAAGTTTTAATAATATAACCGTGAATGGCACAGGAAGCTGGAATGTGACGGCTGCCGAAAGCTTTTCCATATCTGGTGATATTACCAACAATGGGACATGGACTGGATGCAGTGCATTGAACTGCAATTATACCCTGACAAGTACCTCTGGGACCATATCAGGAAGTGGTACCATCAACGTTCCGGATATCATTATTGACTCGCCCGCAAGTTATACAAGTACCGGTAATTTGGCAGTTACAGATCGGATTACAGGAACCGGGATATTTGTCAATGGAGCAAGCGCATCCTTGGATTATTCAGGTAATAATTCAGGAGGAGCTAATTTCAATATTACGAACTTCACGGCCTCGGCTACGGGTAATACAGTAACATACAGCAGGGCTGGAAATCAACAACTAAGAACAACCACTGATACGGATAATAATTACTACAACGTAGTGATCAGTACTGCTGCGGCAGGAAATGATGTGTCTCTGGCAGGTGATATTACTATCGATAATCAACTCACAATGACATTAGGTGATGTCATCTTAGGTTCAAATCGATTAACTATGGCTGATGGTGCGACTATATCCGGAGGAGATGCCGACAGTTTTATCAGAATTAATGGTAGCGGTGTGGTGAGACAAAACTATTCATCTGCAGGAAGCATACTTTCTTTCCCGATTGGAGATACCGATGAATATTCTCCAATTACAGCCTTTAGGATCAATTCAGCTACATTTGGAGCGGGAGCCTATTTGGAGTTTGACATCACAGATGCTGATCATCCCAACAGGGATACGGGCAATACTGGGGCCGGAGGAGACGATGATGGAATTGCTTCAACAGATTACATCAGTCGATACTGGACGGTGACACCTAATAATATCACTTCTCCTGATTATGATGCAACCTATATCTATTTGGACGCTGACATAACCGGCACTGAAGCGAATATGGTTGCCACGGTTTACCGAACGCACCCGACCCTTGGTATCTTAGACTGGTTAGTAGCAGGATCTGTCAACCCGACCAATAACACTGTTTTTCTGAATGGGGGAGATGCCTTCGGGGATCTATACGCCATGGACAATGGAAGCAATCGACTCCCCATTACACTCTTATCCTTTAATGCCACCTTGTTTGACGGAGAAGTAATTGTCGAATGGTCTACCGCTGAAGAAATCGACAACGACTTTTTTACAATCGAGCGATCGACTGATGGATTCAATTTTCAACCTATTTTGTTCAAGGAAGGTGCAGGAGATAGCAACAGCATTGCACATTATGCTGTCACAGACAGAGAGCCGTTGACCGGGCGTTCTTACTACCGACTTAAACAAACCGACTTCGATGGGTCATTCACCTATTCTCAAATTGTTTCGATAACCAATACAATTGATCCGTCAAAAGATCTGACCTTCAAGAATGTTCTGACTCCGGGTGAAGAATTCCTGGTGAAAAAGAATGGACTTGAAATTCAGAGGGTCACATTGTTTGATCTTAACGGTGTGCAAATTGCAAATTGGGAAATAGACTCCCCAAATGATCAATTCCGTCTAAGGCTCCCTCAATCACTCAATGCTGGTATCCAGCTTCTTAGGTTTGAAGGCAAAGGGTTTGCATTAACGCGAAAGGTGATGGTTCAATTCTAGGTCGTTGCCAATTCAACTGCATTTCCAGAGCAGAATATGAATTACTCAAGGTGGCAATTGGCCCAAATACATGAGTATACTAAATCTACCTTTCGTCTAAAAGAGCAATCACTCAATGCCAGTTTGGTAATGCTCAATTTTAACCTCACCATAAGTGGGGTCTCACAGGGGGTATTACGTAGTTAATACAAGGTTTTCATCAATATCCCTTTTGAGTTTTGAAAATTGCCAATGGGCACTAGAAATGTGCTCTGCGAGGTGAAGATTATTTCGGGAAGGTTTTGACTATTTGAAGGGTGGAATTGTGTGATGGAAAGAGTCATATAGAACTCTCAAGGGACAAGGTGAAAATTGGAGTAAAACATCCAGCCACAACGTTGTGACTTTCAGTGTATAACACTAATTTTGCGGCTGGTTTTTTTTGACCTACTCAACCTACTCGGAAATAGTGAATGACCTCGTGCGATATCTAGCAGGATGCCTACTGCTCTTATGCCTGTGCTCTTCTTTAAGAGGTCAAACTACGTTTACTAGTCAAAGCGGAGGAGGAAACTGGGATGATGGTGCCACCTGGGACCAGGGAGGTTCTACTCCCGGTTCCAGCGATCATGTAGTTATTGCCGATGGTGATGTGGTTACTATGGCCAATACCGGAACCAGGACCATTACTGATATGACCCTTCAGGGTACAGGAAACCTTAACTGGACTGCCATTCGTAGACTTAATGTCAATGGCGACCTTACCATGTCCGGAACTTCAAGCATGACCGGAACCTCCAATAGTCATCGTGTAGAGGTAGGTGGTAATTTCGATATCCCCTCGGGAACTGCAACCATCGGAGGAATACGGATCACCGTAGACGGAACCACAACTATTGATGGAACACTTTCTTTCAACAGTGTTGACGGAAACAAAACCTTCACCGATATCACAGTCAACACCGGAGGAACCTGGGATAATAATTCACTTGAGGACTTTAACATTGACGGAAACATCGTGGCGAATTCAGGAATTACCTGGACGGGATGTTCTGCTAACGTAGGATGCCGTTATACAATCCGAACAAACAGTACTGGGGTAAGTGGTGCTGGAACAGTGGAGTTTTCGGATATGAGGATTAATGACAACGTTACTTTTACCAATACAGGAAATCTCGAAATTACCGATGATATCGATGGGCAAACGGGGACGGGCGCAACGTTTGTCAATGATAATGGTGGAACACTCACTCTAAGGGAGAACGGTACCTTGTCGGAAATCACTTTTGATTTCAACAATGTAGGCAATACGGTAATCTACTCGGGGAGTACCAATACCGATATAGACGGTCAAACCTATTATGATCTGGAAATCAATATGGGTAGTTCCACCACTCAGGCGGATGTTGATGGTGAAAGCGTTACTGTAGATAACAATATGACGATTACACAAGGTAGAGTTCGTCTGAATAGTGCTAACACTCTTGCAGTCACCGGCAACCTGACATTAACTACAAATGGTGAATTGGAGCCCAACAATACAAGCGCTGTTTTGAATGTGACTGGAGATTTGATCATGACTGGGGGAACTTATGATCATAATAACGGGGATGTCAATATCACCGATGATTTCCTGATTACAGGAGGGACGTCCTGGTCATTCACCGGTAGTACTTCCACGCTGGATGCCGATCAGATTTCAGTGGCCGGAGTTACCGCGAATATTAATGGCGGAACGGTTACGGCCTCCAATGCTTCAGCCACAGGGGTGACCATTGGTGCTTCCGGTCGAATTAATGTGAACAACGATGCGACACTCAATGTGACGAACGATTTGAGTATTTCAGGGGCCAACGCTCATTTTAATCCTGATGATGCGAGCACCACAGTCAATATCTCGGGCGACTTGCTTATGTCGGATGGAGATTACAATCAGGATGATGGTGATGTGAATATTACAGGGGATTTTATTATTACCGGAGGTGCGGCCAACCTGAGCTCCGCTTCGAATGCCACTTTGGACATGGACCAAATGACCGTGACAGGGGCTTTGGCTACGAGAGTCACACTAGCAGGGGGCACCATGACGGTTTCGAATGCCAGTGCCACAGGGATTACGTTGAACACCAATGGTGAATTGTTTCAGAATGCTGCCACCTTGAATGTGACCAATGACCTAAGTATTGCCGGAGCAAATGCAGAGTACAGTCCAAATAATGCAAGTGCAATTGCGAATATCAGTGGAGACCTGCTCTTATCTGCAGGAACCTATGACCATAACAATGCGGCCGATGTAAATGTCACAGGAGACATTACGGTAACAGGAGGGACTTTTGATATTTCCAATGCATCCAGTACACTTGATGCGGTAAATATGGCCGTGACCACCGAGGGTGCAACGGTGACCAATGGAACATTGACATTGACCGGAGGATTAACCACCAATAGTGGTTCTTTCACGCAAACGGCAGGAACGGTGGCGGTGACGGGCACCTATCAGGTAAGTGGAGGTACCAATGATTTTAATGGGGGAACCCTGACCGTTGGTGCACTGACTGTAGATGGTAGCCAAAGTATCAATCTGGGAAATGTTGATTTGACAGCCGGAGGTACCTCTTCCATTAGTGGAACGGTAACGATTGATGGGGCCACGGGTGATAAGGATTTCAACAATGTGACTACGGCTAGCTCGGGAAATATCAATATTACCGTTGGTGAAACCGTGGCGATTGCCGGGAATCTCTCGATGTCAGGAACCTCAAGCCTTACCGGAACCGATAATACCCATATTGTTACTGTCACTGGAACCACCTCGGTTATCTCGGGCACTGGCACGATCGGTGGAATTCAGTTTAATGCGAATGGAGCTACCACTATAGATGGTACCCTGGCCTTTTCCAGTACCACTGGAAATAAGACTTTTTCTGACGTGACATTGAATGCATCCGGAACATGGAACAATGGCACGGTCACAGAGGTATTCACTTTTACCGGTAACCTGGTGAATAACGGAGGAACGTGGACTGGATGTTCGGATACGGTGAGTTGTCCGTATACGATGACCAGTGCGAGCGGTACTTTTAGCGGTTCAGGAACTTTCAATATTACTGACTTGGTAATTAATACCGGAGCTTCCTATACCAATAATGGGACCATTGTAATGACCGATAATATCACGGGTACAGGTGTATTTATCAATGGAGCAACGGGTGTTTTGGAATTGCGTGACAATGGTAATTATTCCATCTCTATCCTCACACTGAATACTGTTGGAAATCTGGTGAGATATGCCGGTGGCACTAACGAGACAATTGATATTGGACCGTTTTATGATGTGGAGGTCAATATGGATGCCGTAGGAACTCGTGCTCAGGTGAATGGCACTGATGTGACTATCAATAATGATCTGACAATAAATATGGGACTCGTCCGTATTCAATCCGCAAATACCCTTGCTGTTGGAAATAACCTGACCATTACGACAGATAGCGAAATGCTCATGAATAATGTTGGAGCAATCTTGAATGTGACCGGAGATATCATCATGACGGGAGGCGATTATGACCACAACAATGGAGATACCAACATTACTGACGATTTTTTGATTACGGGTGGAGAGCTGAATATTACAGGTACGTCAACGTTGGACATGGATCAGCTGAGTATTGCAGGTTCTAGTTCAGTTTTGAATGGGGGCACCATCACGGTGACGAATGCCAGTGCCGATGGAATTACACTTAATGCATTGGGAGTGCTCACGCACAATGCCGCCACGCTCAATGTGACGAATGATCTGAATATTGCGGCTGGTGACGCTGAATATTCACCTAATAATGCCAGCACCATTGCAAATATTAGTGGCGATCTCCTTCTTTCTGCTGGCACGTATGATCATAATGCAGGTGCCGATGTTAATGTAACAGGAGATATTACTGTGACGGGGGGCTCATTTGATATATCAAATTCAGTAAGTACGCTGGATGCGGTAAATATGGCTATAACAACTGGTACAGTAACAATTACGAATGGAACATTAACGTTAACCGGAGGCCTTACCACAAACAGTGGTTCTATTACACAGTCTGCTGGAACGGTGGCTATAACAGGAACTTATCAAGTGAGTGGAGGAACTAACGATTACAATGGGGGAATCCTAACGACAGGAGCAATGACTGTGGATGCCGGGCAGTCCATACTGTTTGGAGATGTCGATCTTACAGCAGGAGGAACAACCACAGTAGATGGAACAATCACCTTTGATGATACTGCAAATGACAAGAATTTTACCAATGTGACTTTGACAAATTCCGGAAATGTAAACTTTACCGCTAATGAGACGATGACAATTTCCGGAGCGTTGAATATGTCCGGGACATCCAGCATAACGGGCTCCAATACTAACCAGGTAGTAAGTGTTCCTGGTACATTCGATGTCCCTTCAGGAACCGGATCTATAGGAGGTGTGACCTTGTCCATTACGGGTTTGACTACAGTGGCCGGTAATTTGAGCATAACGAGTGCTACCGGCACCAAATCAGTAGGTAATGTAATCGTTAATGGCTCAGGGAACATTGATTTTACGGCAAATGAAACCCTGACTATAGGAGGTAACCTGACAATGCTTGGAACCTCCAGCATCACCGGAACCAACGCTAATATGGTTGTGCTTGTCTCCGGAACCTTAGACGTTACCTCCGGAACGGCATCAATAGGAGGGGTAAGCTTTTCTGTAAGTGGAACGACTACCTTGGATGGGGCATTGGCGTTTACAAGTACCACAGGTACAAAAACTTTCAGCAACATAGACGTGAATGGTAGTGGGAATTGGAATAACTCTACAGTTGCAGAAGATTTCACAATAAGTGGCAATATCACCAATGACGGTACCTGGACGGGATGTAGCAGTAACGGGTGCAACTATACACTTACAAGTTCTTCTGGAAGTATAAGCGGATCAGGTGCTATGACGGCTACTTCGGATTTAGTAATTGACGCTCCAGCGAGTTATACCAATACTAATACAGGAGGATTATCTGTGACGGACCGAATTACCGGGACAGGTACATTTATTAATGGTGCTAATGGCATTCTTAGTTATTCAGGAAATAACTCAGGTGGATCGAACTTTGATATTACGACTTTTACTGCTTCCGCCTCAGGGAATAGCGTGACCTATGCAAGAGCGGGAGACATGCAGCTCAGAGCAACATCCGATACTGAGAATAATTATCATAACCTGATCATTGCAACTACTGCAGCGGGGAACGATGTAAGCCTCGCAGCTAATATTACAGTAGACAATCAGCTGACCATGACTCTTGGAGACATTATTCTGGATGCAAATCGACTAACTATTGCCGATGGTGCTACAATTTCTGGAGGAGATGCCGACAGTTATATTAGAATCAATAGTACTGGGGTGGTCAGACAAAATTATTCGGCTGCGGGAGCAACCTTGACCTTTCCGATAGGTGATAACAATGACTATAGTCCGATCACAGCATTGACCATTAACTCCGCTACTTTTGGAGCGAGCCCTTACCTGGAATTCACCATCACCGATGCTGTTCATCCTAACAGAAATACAGCAAATACCGGTTCAGGAGGTGATGATACAGGGGCTACTGTAACAGACCAAATTTCAAGATATTGGACGCTCACCCCAAATGACATAACAAGCCCGCGTTTCAACGCTACTTATGTTTATCAAGAGGCCGACTTTACGGGAACAACAGAAGGAAATATGGTGGCAGCAATTTACAGGACTCACCCAATTTTGGCTATTCTTGACTGGTTGGTTGCTGGAACGGTAAATCCAACTACGAATACGGTTACTATTACCAATGTGGACGCATTTGGAGATTTGTATTGTATGGACAACGCGGGTTCCAGACTTCCAATAACGTTATTATCGTTTGACGTAGAAACCACGGACGAAGGCGTAAAAATTGACTGGGTGACAGCTACCGAAATTGACAATGAACTCTTCACAATTGAGCGATCCGTCAATGGTCTTGACTTCGAGGAGGTTCTGTACAGGGAAGGTGCTGGTGATAGCTATGAGGTACAGGAATACTCCTTGATCGACCGAAATCCTGTGGTTGGGCAGAAGGCCTATTACCGATTGAAGCAAACTGATTTTAGTGGCGCTTTCGACTATTCTGAGATCAAATCAGTAGTGTACGACCGACCTGAATCAAGGGTCAAAATTTACCCAAACCCTCTTACGACAAATGATGAATTGAATATTAAAATAAATAATAGAACTGAATACGTGCAAATAATTGATTTACAAGGAAATATAATTAAATCAATAAATCAACTTGAGCCTAGTGTGGGCGAGGTAAAACTTAGATGGGACGCTAAATGGCCAAGCGGAATGTACATTGTACGTGTTGGAAGTAGCTTGGGTATCGAGAACAAGAAGTTGATCGTCAGATGATCAGTTTCTTTGGAAGTCGTTATTGCACTGAGTAATGTCCTTCAATCCTAGCAGATAGGCCTCATTACCAGCACTGTTAATACCGATGTTTGTCGCGCCCAATAACGCATCTTCGAGAGGGCCTGATTCTTCAAAATGAATTTTAATACTTCCGTTAAAGGTGATGAGATCTGAATAGGTCAGTGGCGTTCCATCATCGAGTTGTGATAGTATAGTGTTGCTTCGACCGACACCATCGACTTCTGCAATTTGAGTAAGATAGGTAGCTACCAAACCATCGGCTTCGAGATCACCAAAATGAAGATGCACCGGATGTTGAGCTCCTTGGATCACACCATTTAAGACAATCTGGATTTCTCCTTGGCCATCCGTCCTTTCTTTGATGGTCAATGTACCAGAAGTAGTATTTCCTTCCACCTCACCAGGGATTAAGGTAAAACTAACTTCATTTCCGGTAAAGGGACTGTCTTCGCCTTCAGAATCAGACCCACAGGCCACAATAGAGACAGCCAGCAATAGAACAGTTATATATTTTAGAATCTCCTTCATTTCAATCGAGCAATACCAGTTTCAATTTATAACTAAAACTTTGAATAGACCATCTTATTGCGTCATATTCAAAGAGATGGATCAGTTATATGACAATATAACTCTCCTATACCCTAAACGGTTTTTAAAACAATTAGATACAGTTGGATTAGACCTTATCTGAGAATCCTACTTTTTGCTTGACGCGTTCCAAGACTTCTCTGGCTACCACGCTTGCTTTCTTCTCCCCTTCCTGAAGCTTTGCATTCAGCTCATCCAGGTTCTCCATATAATGGTTGTAAACTTCTCTTTCCTTAGCATATTTCTCGATAATGAGCTCAAAAAGTGCTTGTTTGGCATGGCCATAGCCATAATTACCACCTAAGTAGTTCTCTCTCATTGCTTCGGTTTGTTCTGGAGAAGCCAGCAAGGAGTAAATGGCAAAAACGTTGTCGATATCCGGATTTTTAGGTTCTTCAAGAGGAGTGCTGTCCGTGACAATTTGCATTACGTTCTTACGGAGCTTCTTATCAGGTTGAAATATATCAATGATATTACCATAGGACTTACTCATCTTCTGGCCGTCCGTTCCGGGGATAGTCATCACTTGGTCATCGATTTGAGCTTCTGGTATTACAAAGGTTTCACCAAATTGATTGTTAAAACTAGTGGCAATGTCCCTGGTCATTTCCAAGTGTTGCCTCTGGTCTTTGCCGACAGGTACGATGTTGGCATCATACATTAAAATATCGCAGGCCATGAGTACCGGATAAGTAAATAGTCCTGCATTGACATCAGACAATCGATCTGCTTTATCCTTGAAACTTGTTGAATTGGCCAACATAGGGTAGGGCGTAAAGCAGTTCAGGTACCAAGTCAATTCACAGACTTCAGGTACCCGAGATTGTCGGTAGAAGGTGTTTTGTTCCGTATCAAATCCGAATGCAAGCCACGCTGCAGCCACTGCGTTTGTATTGTCGATTCTCGTTTGAGGGTCTTTGATTGTGGTCAAAGAGTGCAGATCGGCAATAAAAAAGAAGGAATCATTTTCAGGATTTTTAGAAAGCTCGATTCCAGGAATGATCGCTCCAAGCAAATTCCCCAAATGTGGTTTTCCTGAACTCTGAATGCCGGTTAGTATTCTAGCCATGACTGTGGATTTGAGCGCAAATTAAATGAATGCAAATCCATTTCAATAATTCCCTGATCAATTTTTAAACCGAGAATATAATATTCATATTTTCGCCCAGTTAGGAGTTTGTGATGTTGAGAAAACTACTGGTCATATTTGCCCTTTTGAATTGTTTGGCTTTATCTGCCCAAACGTTGAAAACCGTTGATCTCGGTGTAATTCCTGGTGAGTTAAGAACATATGCGGGAGAATTGATATGGATCAACGATGTGTCAGACTCCGTAACAGGAACTTTATGGACAAACACAGCTCAGCTCGCCTTTTTTGAAAATACCGATTTCAATTCTGTACGCGGTGATAGCCTGAGAATATCCTACTCTATTGATCTGGAAGGAAAAACGGGTGATCAGCAATACGAGATTAGAGTCTTGGATACTGAGGGAGTCATTCTCTATGGGTTTTTGCTAGAAGCCCGTATTAATCCCGTTGATATAGAGGCGCTTAACAGTTATCGCAACGATTTTTTCCCGTTTAAAGCAAAACAGCAGGTATTTAATCTAGGAGGTACATTTATTGATCAACCACTCGAACGCGAATTTTTCATCCACAATTTCGGAGGAGATAGCCTTAATCTGGATGATGTCAGGACGAATGATGACCGTATTGATGTATCTTTTTTGCCTGGAAAAGCCGCTCATAATGAATTTGTTAGAATGAAAGTGGTTTTAAATCCAGAAGGTAATGATCGACTTGGTTTTACCAGGAAACCTTTAAAGGTTTTTGGTGCCAATGATGAGTTGATAACGGTCATACCCATTCAATTTACCTTGGAGGCACCGAGAAGAAGTTATGTTGATACCAATGCTCAAATTGCCTTAAGTAAAATCAATCATGACTTTAAGGTGGTTAAGAAAGGAGATATAAGAGAGACCATTTTTACTGTAACCAATGTCGGCTCCGATAAATTGATCCTTAAGAATCTCGAAGTAAATTGCTCATGCCTGACCTATGAATTAGGGATGAATGAGATTCCTCCCGGGGAGTCTACCGAACTAAAGGTAAAATACAATTCAACCGGTAGGGTAGGTTATGAACGAAAAACACTGGCCATTTTTTCCAATGACTCTCGTCAACCTACACGGGTACTCACCTTCAGAGCACATGTGAAATAATTACTTATAATTAAGGATTTCTTCCAGCAACGAAGAAAGTTCAATATCCTCTTTTAGAGCATTCGTCAGTGCCGTTCTAAGATAACCTGGAATCGCTTCCTTGGCATCGACTTTACTCTTAAGATCGTCCAGCATTTCCCTGATTTCTGCTTTACCACTCACTTTAGAGGATTTTTGGAGCGCATCGCGCAGCTCAGTGAGAAGGGATTCCACAGACTTCTGCTTTTCGATGGCTTCAGCTTCGGAAGCCATACATGCATTGTAATCTCTAATAATTGATTCCATCTGAGATTTGCCATAAGTCTTGTTTAGTACTTTTTCATAAACCTCAGGGCATTCTGTCAGAAAGCCGGCCACAGTCTTTCGGAAAAGTAGTGCCTTTGGAATATCAATTTGATCCCCATCTGATTTGTATAGTAACCCTTGTGAGAATTCAGGGACAGGAGAGTGGCTGGTCGGTGTATACAGATACTCACCAAGAAATTCACCTTCATTCACGATTTTCACAACCCGGTACCTGCCACTTACGAAGAGCGTTTTAAATCCCTCTCCCTTTTTATAAAATCGCTGAATATCAATTAATCGATATTGCTGCTTTTTCCTATCAACCTTCATGTTGATGAGTTGGTTGCCTTGACGGTTGGTGTATATTGTAAGTTTACCTTTCAAAGTATCTCCGCGTGTTGTGATCAATACATCTTGTGCAGAAAGAGAAAAACACAACACCAGATTGGCCAACACCAAATAAAATTTCTTCATAGCACCGATCATATGAGCAAACGAAAGTAGGGCATAATTTCATTTTTTACCAGTCATCCGGGTGTCAATCCACATAGATTAACAACCATTAACAAAATGCATTGACCTTTTTACTCACTCATAATATGGAGTTAAAGTTGAATATGTATATTGGTGTTTTGCCGGCTTTATGGGAGAGTTTATAATCACAGATGAGGCAATGGACGAATCGGTCAGCGAACGTCCATTATTAACAAATAAGAATTTTGCAGCAATCAAATCAGCGACTGATTTAGAAAAGGTCCTGTTGGATAAGGGTCGAGATTTGGAAAAGGCAAAGTTCAATATGAGCTATGAGCGCCAATTGATACAATTACAAGTGCAATTGGTAAAGCTCCAGCGCTGGATTCAAAAGACTGAGAGACGGGTGATTATAATCTTTGAGGGTCGTGATGCCGCGGGCAAAGGGGGCTCAATAAAGCGATTCACTGAGCACCTAAACCCCAGGGCCATGAGGATTGTGGCGCTCACCAAGCCCACTGACCTCGAAATGGGACAATGGTATTTCAGACGATATATTAAGGAGCTTCCGAATAGAGGGGAGATCGTTTTCTTTGATCGAAGTTGGTACAATCGGGCAGTTGTTGAACCAGTAATGGGTTTCTGTACACCCGAACAATATGATGAATTCATGAGGCAAGTCACCGAATTCGAGCATATGCTCTTCGAAGATGGCGTTGATTTGATAAAGTTTTGGTTTTCAGTTGAAAAAGAGGAACAAAGCAGGCGATTTGAAGAGAGGCGCAAGAATCCTTTAAAAAATTGGAAGCTAAGTCCGGTAGATGAAAAGGGACAGGAACTTTGGGATAAATACACTTATTACAAAGAGCAGATGTTTGCTCGAACGCATACATCATTCAGTCCCTGGACAATCATCAAGACCAATACCAAGAAACTGGCAAGATTGGAGAGTATAAGACACGTATTGTCCAATTTCGAATATGAAGGAAAGGATACCGCTGAGACCAGGGTACTGCCCGACCCAAATATCGTAATGAGGTTCCATCGATCAATTTATCATTTGGATTAGTATGAACGCTTTCAATTTCACCGATAAAGAACTAAGACTGCTGAGTACAAATCGTGCGGTAAAGATGATGTTGCAGCAAGGAGAGGAGGTCAATCCGAATAGGGTACTTCGGTATATGAAGTATGAACGTTACTTGGAAAGGTTGCAGGTTGAACTCATCAAAATGCAACAGTGGGTAATTGATAAGAATCAGCGGGTTTGCATTCTTTTTGAGGGCCGAGATGCTGCTGGTAAGGGCGGGGCTATACGGAGGATAACACACTATATTAATCCGAGACACTATAAGGTGGTCGCACTTCCGAAACCCACGGAACAGGAGCGGGGTCAATGGTATTTTCAACGATATATCAATAAACTTCCAAACCCGGGAGAGATTGTCTTGTTCGACAGGAGCTGGTACAATAGGGCGGTTGTGGAGCCAGTAAATGGCTTTTGCACAAATGAGGAATACAATAGGTTCATGAATGAGGTGAATAATTTTGAATCTATGCTCATTAATGATGGGATCATCTTAGTGAAGTTCTACTTTTCCATTACTAAAGAGGAGCAGGCTCGAAGATTTGAGGACATTAAGTCAAACCCGCTTAAGCGTTGGAAAATGTCTCCCGTAGATGAGAGAGCCCAGGAATTGTGGGATACTTACACTGACTACAAGGAGCGGATGTTTGCCCATACCCATACTGACAAGAACCCTTGGATAATACTCAAGGCCAATCGCAAAACTTCAGCAAGAGTCAAAGCTATTGAGCATTTATTGGGCAGAATTCCATACCAGCAAAAAGAACTATTTGGGTTGGAGGATTGACCAATTCATTACTTTCATTATCCGTTTAAATTCTGAGTGTAATCCGGCTTCTATCCCAATAGGGTCCCCGGTTAAAGGATGACTTAGCTCCAGTTTGGTGGCATGGAGTAACATGGTGGTCATGTTCCATTTCTCTTTGAATAACCTATTCTGTTTGTTGCAGCCATGTGGACGGTCTCCGATTATCGGATGCAGGATATGGGCAAAGTGCTTTCTCAATTGGTGCATACGACCTGTTCTGGGGTAGGCCTCTACCATGGAATACCTTGAGGTTTGGTGTTTACCAAATGGAACTGGTAGCTCTGTTCTGAATAGGGTTTTGTATTCGGTGATGGCTTCTTGAATCTTGCCCTTGTCATTTTTAAGCGGGTAATCAACAATTCCAGAATCTTCAGTATATCCTCTGACGACTGCCCAATAGGTCTTGTTTGTTTTTTGGTCAGCAAACTGTAACTGAATCTGAGAGAGGATTTCCTTGTCCTTAGAGAACAATAGCACGCCAGACGTTTTTCGATCCAATCTATGTACAGGGAACACATGCTGATCGATTTGATTCCGCAATTCCTGAACCGCAAAAACATCAGTATTTCTGGCAATAGGAGAGCGGTGTACTAATAAGCCGTGAGGTTTATTAATTGCGATTAGGTATTCGTCTTCGTAAACAATTTCGAGCACAACCAAAGATAAAAATGTCACCCTGAATTCAGTTCAGGATCTGAATATACAGAGATTCTGAAACGAGCCTGCCTGTCTGCAGACAGGTTCAGAATGCCAATTTTATGTAAGAATTTCCTTCACCCGACCCACCTGACCATCTTCCAGACGCACTTTGATTCCATGGGGATGAAATGAGGAGTGGGTAAGAATGTCCTTTACGAAACCATGGGTTAGATTCCCCGATCGTTGATCCTGCTTGAGTACGATATTGACCTCCGAGCCTACTTGAATGTCCTTCCTGTTTTTTCCGTCCATACTGCAAACTAAAATAGCCCTGAGCCGAAACCCAAGGCTATTACAAATAAAATCGTACTTTGAGATTACAGGTTCTTCACCTCGGAAATCAAGCTTTCCAGCGAATCCTTAGCATCTCCAAAGAGCATGCGGTTTTTGTCATGGAAGAAGAGTTCATTTTCGATTCCAGCATAACCTTTACCCATACTTCGTTTCATTACAATGATGTTCTTGGCCGAAAGCACATCAATGATCGGCATTCCATAAATTGGACTGGAAGGATCATTCTCAGCTGCCGGATTAACCACATCATTCGCACCGATCACGAGTACTACATCCGTATTGGCCATTTGGTCATTGGCATCTTCCATCTCCAAAAGCTTCGGATAGGGGACATCTGCTTCAGCAAGAAGCACATTCATATGCCCGGGCATTCGTCCGGCAACAGGGTGAATGGCATAAGTGAAGTCAATACCTTTCTCTTCCAAGGCCTTTTCAAGGCTATGTACTGTATGTTGCGCCTGCGCTACAGCGAGCCCATAACCAGGAACTACAGACACCTTGCTTGCATAAGCTAGTAGGATCGCAGCATCAGTTGCCGTGACCTCTTTTACAGTACCTTGTTCCTTATCTCCTCCGGCTGCTGCTCCACCGCCACCAAATGATCCGATGATCACATTGGTAAGCGACCGGTTCATCGCTTGGCACATCAAGACTGTGAGGATTGTTCCTGCTGATCCCACCAGGATACCACCCGTAAGCATGGCTTGATTATCATAAAGGAACCCTCCAAAGGCTGCTGCCATTCCGGTAAAACTGTTGAGGAGCGAGATCACAACGGGCATGTCTGCACCACCAATAGGCATCACAAAGAGAATTCCATAGAGCAACGAGAGCCCCAGAATGATATAGATAAACATTTCATTCGGTACATCCATTACAGTGACATAAGCACCAAGGCCAAGGATACCCAGTAACAGTACAATGTTCAAAATTTGGCCGGCAGGGAGTGCCTTATCGCCAATTTTGCCTTCCAATTTACCGTAAGCGATTATACTTCCGGAGAACGAAACCGATCCAATAATCAATCCCAGTACAATCACAATGATTAGGCCCAGGTCAAATTCTCCGGTATGCATCAAATGGTCAAACTCGACCAACGAAATAACAGCAGCACAGGCACCTCCCATACCATTAAAGAAGGACACCATTTGAGGCATGGCAGTCATTTTTACCTTAAGGGCCATTCGGGTACCAATCAATGTACCCACTAGAAGACCGGCAAAGATGAGCACATAATTAAGCGTCTTTTCGGAGGAGAATTCTTCTTTAAACAGAATGGTGGCTACGATAGCCAATCCCATTCCATAGGCTGCATACAAATTCCCTTTTCTTGCCTTATCCGGGCTACTCAACATTTTTAGCCCTAAAATGAATGTAATCGAAGCTGCGATATAACAGATTTCGAGAATGCTATTTCCTAATAATCCTGTCATGATCGCTTACTTTTTGTCTTTCTTCTTGAACATTTCCAGCATCCTGTTGGTCACCACGAATCCTCCAACAACATTTAGCGTCCCCAGTACAACCGCAAGGAAGCCAAGAATTAGAGCAAAGTAATTCGTTGGATCTGCTTCCAACATGATGATGATAGAACCGATAATCACTACACCATGGATTGCATTTGCACCAGACATGAGTGGCGTATGCAAAACAGCAGGTACATTGGATATTACTTCGATTCCGAGAAAGATTGAAACTATGATAAGGAATATGAATTCCCTGTTTTCATAGAAAAGGGTTAGTATTTGATCCATTCTGATTTAAGAATTTACGGCTTGGAAAAAGATGTTTTTTACACGTTCACTTCTCACGTCTTTGTCGTGAGTGACACAAGTGTTTTGAACAATATCATCTTCGAAATTGAGATTTAACTCGCCTTCTTCACCAATGATTAATTTCATAAAGTTGACCACGTTTTTGCCAAACATTTTGCTTGCATCCATGGGTAGTGTAGAAGCAAGGTTTGAGTTACCAATAACGGTCACCCCGTCCACAGTGATCATTTGGTCATTTTCAGTAAGCTCACAATTACCGCCTGTGGAGGCCGCCAAATCGACTATTACAGAACCATTCGACATTGCCTTGACTGTTTCCCTGGTAACCAGGATGGGAGCAGTTCTACCTGGAATTTGGGCTGTTGTTATGATCACATTCGATTTACTGGCATGCTCTTGAACCAGGGCGCGTTGCTTGGCTTTATATTCTTCCGTTTGTTCTACTGCGTACCCACCGGCCGAGGTGTCATCTTGTGCGCCTTCCACTTTAATGAACTTGGCTCCAAGACTCAATACTTCCTCTTCAGCTGCGGCACGTACATCAAAAGCTTCTACTACGGCACCTAGTCTTTTGGCAGTGGCAATGGCCTGTAATCCTGCTACTCCTGCACCCAGAACCAAGACTTTGGAGGGGACAATACTTCCCGCAGCAGTCATAAACATTGGGAAGAATCTTGGTGAATTTGATGCAGCCAGCAACACTGCCTTGTAACCTGCGACCGTTGCCATGGACGAAAGCACGTCCATAGCCTGTGCTCGAGTAGTCCGTGGTATATTGTCAAGACTAAAAGTGGTGAGATCTTTTTCCATGAACTTCTCAACCAATTCCCGGTTGGAGAGAGGCTGGAACACACAAATCAACACTTGTTTAGGAGACAAACCGTCAATTTCTTCATTGGTGGGTGGGTTGATCCCAAGGACAACATCACAATTAAGAGCGTCATTTCTGGAAGCTATTTTCCCACCTGCTTCAGTATAATCCCCATCTGATGCCGCGGCATTGTTGCCGGCTCCCGATTCGATGACTATTTCTGTTTTGAGATTGACAAGTGCTTTGACACTTTCAGGTAATAAGGCCACCCTGTTTTCTCCGGATGGTTCCTTCAAAAGGCCTATGGTCATAGGTAGTTTAAGTTTTAGGTTCACTAAGATATTGATTCCTAGCTATTATGAAAGTCTTAATTAATTCGTTGGATAAACCAGGTCCAGCTTCATAAGGATATCGGTTTGCAAATCGGTGCCCAGTTTAAAGCTGTGTTTATCGAATTGATAGAAGTCATATTTCCTGTAAAAGGCAATTGCCTTTGGGTTATGTTCCCAAACCCCCAGCCAAATGTATTCCATGGATTTTGAACGAGCTTGCTTAATTGCGAAATCCATCATCAACTTTCCAATGCCTTTTCCTTGAAATTCTGCGTTAGCATAAATCCTTTCGATCTCCATCGTTTCTGGTTCTTTGAATTCGGTTTGAGCAGGACCAAAGTTTAATTTCAGGTAACCTGCGATTTGATCCTTGACCTTGACGAAGTAGAATGCTGAGTCGGGATTATTCAATTCGGATAGAATCTGTTGGGACGTGAATGCCTTTTCCACATAGGCATTAAAGTCATTTGGGTCATTGAATTCTTGGAATGTATTGACAAAAGTATGTTTTGAGATTTTCACAAGTGTCTCGAGGTCTTCTTCGCTACATTCTACTAATCTGGGTTCTATGGATTCAACCATGTTGGAAAATAGGGGATGAGTGCTTCTTATCAAATTGGTTATCTTAAGAATTATTTCCATTCATGAAGCGATTCAAATTCCCAAGTCCATTTACGGTCCTGTACATCATAATCATCATTAGTGCATTGGCTACTTGGCTGATGCCGGCAGGCAGCTATGATACATTGGCATATGATGCTGCTCAAGAAGCTTTTATAGTGGAAGGCCGGCAATCTGGGACACTACCCGCAACACAAAAAACCTTGGATAGCCTGGGATTGCAGATGGACTTTTCAAAGTTTGAGGAAGGTAAGATAAGGAGACCGGTTTCCATTCCTGGTACCTATACTCAACAGGAGTCTCAACCACAGGGATTTTGGGCCATTGTATATGCACCAATCAAGGGTATTTATGAAACCATTGATATTATTTTGCTGGTCTTGATCATTGGAGGATTTATTGGAGTCTTTGCGCTTTCAGGTGCTTTTGATAAAGGGATCAGCTATTTATCTGTCAAATTACGAGGAAGGGAAAAATGGTTGATCATATTGGTAACTACCTTGATTGCCATCGGTGGTACTACATTTGGTATGCAGGAGGAAACAGTCGCCCTTTATCCAATTCTCGTGCCCGTATTCCTGGCTGCAGGTTATGACCTGGTGGTGCCGGTGGCTTGTATCTACGGGGGGTCATCTGTTGGACTAATGGGTGCTATTACTAATCCTTTTGAGACCATTATTGCTTCTGATGCTGCAGGTATCAGTTGGACAGTGGGTATTTATAGTCGACTAGCGATGTTGGTGATTGGCTTGATCATTACGATTCATTATATAATCCGTTATGCCGAAAAAGTGAAGAAGGACCCATCAAAGTCTTTACTTCATGGATTAGATATCAAGAGTCCTTTTGCAGGAATAAAGCCGAAAGGAACAAGTGTCTCGCTTGACCTGAAGACAAGAGTCTTGTTAATTCTTTTTGGTGCCACGTTTGTACTTATGATTTATGGAGTGTCATCATTGGGTTGGTGGTTCGAAGAAATGACAGCGTTATTCTTGTTAGCGGCATTTTTGTTAGGATTGATCCAACGATCCGGAGAAAGCGCCTTTGTTAAGGCTTTTATTGATGGCGCCAAAGACCTTTTAGGAGTAGCCTTGATCATTGGAGTTGCGAGGGGGATTACTATCGTGATGAATGACGGGAAGATAAGTGGCACAATTCTTAATTATGCAGCAGATGCAGTGAGCAATACTTCAGGTTTAGTATTCTTACCACTCCTGATGCTGGTATTCTTTGTTCTTGCCTTCTTTATATCTTCCTCATCAGGACTTGCATTGGTTAGCATGCCAATTATGAGTGCATTGGCCAATATTGTTGGAGTACCAACTGAGGAAATTGTAAATGCGTACATTTTTGGATTCGGGTTGATGATGTTCGTAGCTCCGTCCGGGATTATTTTACCCTCCCTGAGTATGGTGAATGTGAATTATAATACTTGGTTGAAATTCGTTTCACCATTAATGTTAAGATTAGCGGTCGTAGGGATCGTTATCTTATGCCTCGGATTCTTAATTTAAGAGGTTGATTTTTGATTCTGAGTAACTATGAATTTCATTTTTGGATCATGAGTTTTTCACAACGCTGGAAAAGTTCTTTGGGTGATGTGTTGCAATACTATGACTCGAACCGGCCTCCGTTTAAAAGACTATATCCCAGATTATTTTTATTCTTTGTTGGTGTGAATGTGTTCTGCTATTGGTGGGCCTCACTTACGGCATTTCCTGAGAGTATTCGCGGTGCCTTTTTCTATTATTTCAAAGTGCAAATACCTGTCGGAATACTGGGTGCAGTGTTTGACAGTCTCTCGTTCTTTGTAACGCTCTATATTGTCAGAAGGGCCTTGAAATCTAATTCTCTGCGGAGATTCGTGGGGCATTTGTCGATTGATATCTTAATCGCTGTTATTGCTACCTTTTGGGTGCTTTTCGTCTTCTCTTTTTCCAGTTGGTTGATCAGGCTCACCGAAGTCGATCCGGGTCTTGCATCGGACTTATCCGGCAGGCAAGAGGTATACAGAGAACGCCTGGAAAACGCGATTGAAAATCCGATGGATAATAAGAGAAATATCTATTTCGGAATTGTTATGGGAATTTCAGCTATCCTGCCTACTTGCTTTCATTTTTACATGGCTATTCGATCAGGAATGAACAAGATCCCAGACTTCTTGCTGAGATTTGAATCGACTGTTGTGAGCAGAGTAAAACGCTCTTTCGAAAAAATGAACACAAAGACTATCCGGTGAAAGAAACGGAATCCAATTGTAAGCCGGACGCTGGTGCAATTTCTGACAAGTGTTCGGAGAAATCCGCGGTTACTGAGGCTTTAATAAAGTCCAAGTCGATTTCACCTCTGCCTAAACGAACTAACTGTGCAATCATCATTCGGATCTGATTTCGCATAAAACCTTTGCCATGAACATGGTAGGTATAGGTGGTTTCGGGGAAGAAACTTGCAGTTATTCGATCATTAGTACGAATTTCCGATAAAATGATCTCTCTTTCAGTTTCCGTGTTATTGGATGGTTTTTTACAGTAGGCTCTGAAGTCATGCCCTCCTTCAAAGAGTTTTGCACCTACTTTCATTAACTCGATGTCTAACTCTCCGGGAAACCAGGTAAGGAGGGGAGCTGTGAAGGGATGAGGCTTGTCTCCACAACAAAAGAGATAGACGTACTCTTTACTTTTTGGAGCCTGGATGATGTTGAACTCCTCGTTTACCTCTTCAATATGAGTCGCCCTAAGATCGAATGGCAAATTGAGATTGAATTCATCCAAAAACGACTCCGGATCGATTGCCTCTTCCAGAAAAAGCTCGAAGGCTGAATGATTGGCCGATACCATTTTATCTGTTCTGCTTGATCCAAGCGTTTTAAACTTTTGATCACCAAGAACGAAGTTCAAAGTTCGATCGATCATATGGTGCACCGTCTTAATTCCTGGCTGTTTGGCCCAACCATGGTATCGGTAACCGAGGTATTGAATATGAACCAGATAGTAGCTCTTTTTGCCCATTAGTGGGGCTAAGCTATGAAAAGAACTACTATTTTCCGGCTCTATGGATTACTAAGAATTCAGACTTTAGTTTTAGTTGATCTATTGGGTTCTTAAGCATAGTCGATTCATGCTCTTTAATTTTTTCACCGAAGAATTCCAGAATTAGAAGGCAAATGGTCTCATAGCCAAGCTTTGCGTTGCCGATCAAGGGCCAGCGATCGTACTTTTTAACCATATATTCTCCAATCATAGCAGCTGAGGTAAGATTGCCATGATTCGATTCCATCATGCGAATTTTGGTGGCTTCACTTTTCCGTAAAAACTCAAAGGCAGAAGTGTCCTGAATGGCTTCAGAGTAAGTCATTTTCTTCTGATGATTGCTGAAAAATGCCAATAATGGTAATTGTACTTTTGACAATTCAGTCCTTCCCAATTCGCTAATGAGCGTTGAATCGGGTTGTGCATCCAAGAATACTGCGGCAGTGAAAGAAGTGTTCTCCTTTTGGTTTAGAATCACAGCCTCCCCGGCTCGACTAAAAGCAATAACGCCCGAGGCCCCAAGCCGAAATCCTTCATTCAGAAGTGCTGGCTCAATCAGTGATATATCTTTAGACAAAGCCCTGGCATTGCCTAATGCCGTTGTTTGTCTTCTGTTAGGTCCTTCACGAATGTCACCTATGGAGGCTACTATATAACCATGTGAGGCCAGATATTCGTTCAGAATAAAGTTGGTATAGGCTGGGCGCCCGCCTCCCTGAACGGTAGTGATAACCGGGAAGTCACCAGCAAGTGGTTCAGCATTGAGGTAAGCCGAGGTTTTCGTTTCAATAAGTTCTAACAACTCAGTCTCTTGCGCACCTCTCAATTTTGCACGACTTACAAAGGTTTTGGATGCTTGTTCCTGATTGGTCGTTTCTTTCAGGTTAGGATTAAGTTTTATGGCATCGTGGAGGAGATAGTCTTCGAAATAAAGAACCGATTCAGTTTTTACTTTTGCCGGGTACCAGACTGAAATAAGCAGAGGTCGGTAGTGCTTCCCATATTTCCTGGTGGAGTCGTAGAGTTGAATGGTCTTGAAGCCAACGTCATATTCACCGATTTTCAGGTCACCAAGAAAAGGACTCTTTTGGCCATGCACCACAAAAGAGGAGGCCAGAAAAAGAACCGTGATTATCCACTTCATTCTCCTAGATTAATACTCGGGAAGGAGAAATTATTCACTAAGTCGTGGGTTGAAGTTTTTTTTCGCGAATTATCCTTCAGAAAGCTTCTTTTTGAGTGATTCCCTGTATGAATTACTAATGGGAAGTTGAGTTTGATCCTGCAAGACTACCCAGGACTTACCCTGTTTTTTGATAATTCCCTTAATAAACTTTGTATTCACTATATGCGAACGGTGAATTTGGATGAATCTCTCAGGAAGTCTTTGAAGCACCTCTTTCATTGGTTTACGTATCAGGTGGAACTCACCGTCCACATGCAATTTGATGTAATGATCAAAAGCTTGAAGGTGTGCTATTTTCTCAACGCCAAGTTGACGAGGAATTCCATTTACTGATATCTGAAAGGAGGTTATTTTTTCCTGTATGGTTTTAGTTTCCGATTTCTTTAGATTTCTTTTTTGAATGCGATGGCCAACATATCCCATAGCCAGATAGAAAAGGACCAACAAATGAAAGAAGTTGATCATTAACTTTTTGACTCCGACAAGATTGCCCATAGAAGATAGCTCCCCGGTTAGTAGTAAGAGTCCAAGCTTATTGACCAAGATGTAGAGCAGAATGAACAGAACAAATCCAACCAACCAAGTTATCAGACGAATTCGGGGCCGTTTTATCGTTATTCCTGCTATTTTACAAATCAGTGGGGATAGCAACGCCATTCCTCCAAAATTGAGGAGCATTCTACCAATCTCGAAACCATAATCGAATGAGAAGTTTTGGCTGGAAAGCCTGAGATAGCGTTCAACCAGGAAAGCCAATCCTGCAACGAACATGAGTGTCAAAGCGGTCAAGCTCAGTTTGAAACTTGGGTCTTTGCTTATTGGAAATTTTGCTGAGACCGCCATTGCCTGTTTCTATTTTAATTCTCTAATACGGAGATTTCTGAAGTAGATTTCATCACCATGGTCTTGAAGACTTATATGCCCTACTTTACTAGCTCCCCAGTCTTCAGCATTTCGCCATTTACTATTTGATTTGCGTTCCTTCCAATCATCGCTGCCCTCTTCAAATTCAAGCACCTTTTCTCCATTGAGCCAATGTTCCACATGCCCGTTGTTATAGATGAGTCGCACTTTATTCCATTGCATGTGTGGATTTGGTTTTTTGGTCGTGAGTGGCTCGTACATATCATAATTGGCGGCAACCATTTTATTTGGTTTCGTTTCGCTGCGGGTAAACTCATCATCTAATATTTGATATTCCGGCCCTGTTGAATAGTCGTGAAAGTATTTATCCGTTTGCACAACATGATACATCAGGCCGCTATTACCACCTTTGGCGATTTTGTACTCCATTTCAAACTCAAAGTTACCAAACTGCTGATTGGTTATGATAGACCTATTGAAGCCTGTATTGGATTCTCCAGCTCCCTGATTACAGACAATGGCACCATCAACCACACCCCAACGATCAGTGAAGGGTTCAGGACCGTACATTTGCCAGCCTTCCAGCGTTTCTCCATCGAAGAGACTTATCCACCCATCATCCGCCAACTCCTCAGAGGTATTGCTTTCTTTTGAGCCTGAGCAACTCAGTATAAGCATGCAAATAAAAAATAACGGGAAGGTAACTTTGGTTTTCATGGTTTACAGTTTGTAGAAAGCTAAGATAACAAAAGCCAAGAATTGCCAAGCCACTTATTGGAGAGGAGTTCTTATATCACTTTTTTCTTTTTCCATTTCCCTGTTTTAAACCAGGCATAGGTTATAATAGCTGGGATGACGTATGAAACGGGGAAGGACCACCATACGCCCAAGTAACTCATTGATTCCATACTGGAAACAATCCAGGCAAAAGGAAATTGGATGGCCCATATGCCAATTATAGTCAACAGCATGGATTGGAATGTGTTGCCGGAACCTCTGAACGCTCCAATTAAGGCTAATTGGACTCCCATAAACCCAAATGATGGAGCTACAATCTTCATAAAAGAGACCCCCATGGACACCACATGATCCTCTGCATCGAGAAATGTTCTGATTATTGGTTCCGCAAAGAAATAAAAGCAAATACCGATGAACGTCATCGAGCCAAATGCTATAATGCCAGCATAATTGGTAGTCGTTTCAGCACGGTCAATTTTGCTGGCACCCATATTCTGACCTACCAAAGTGGTAGTGGCACGAAGAAGGCCCAAGCCCACGATCACCACCAGACTTATGAGTCGAGCCCCAACGCCATAGGCGGCCAGCACTTCTGTACCAAACTTAGCCGCAATACCGGTCATAATTGTTAGACCCAAAGCTCGTGCTGAAATCTCAATTGATGAAGGCATTCCCAACTTAAACGCCTTTTTTAGAAGTGGGAAATCGAATTTGAATTTCTTTAATGTCAATTTGAAGCCCGTCTTCCCATAAAACAAGATGTAATGTCCTATAATAGCCGACAGACCCAAGGTTGCCAATGTTGAATAGGCAGCTCCAGTAACTCCATAGCCCGGAATCGGTCCATACCCATAGATGAATAAGGGATCTAGTATGAAGTTCAACCCAAGGCTCATCGCATTGATCCATAGTGGTATCCTGACTTCTCCAATTCCTCGTAACAAGGATTGGAACATGATAAAACCAAAGTTGAAGACCAGCCCGATGAAAATCACTCGTTGAAAGAGATCAGCTTCTGCAAAGATTTCCTGTTCTACACCCAGCCATCTCAAAATGTCAGGACTTATTGAGTAGGCTATTGCTGATAACACCAAGGACATCAACAATACCATGACCAGTGACTGAATGGCCACATGGTTTACCATTTTCAGGTTTTTGGCACCAGCATATTGTGCAACCAGGATCGTCCCGGCAAAGGCAAATCCGGAACTCAATGAGATCAAAAGAAAGTTGACCGGGTAGCTGACCGATACTGCAGCAACAGCATTTGCACCCAATCGCCCAACCCAGTACGCATCTACCAATTGATAGCTGGTTTGTAAAAGATTGGCAGCTATGATAGGGATGGAAAGATTGATCAGAGTTTTGAGGATAGGTCCCTCTGTAAGTGCATTTAAATCTCTCTTCATCGGCAGCAGCGAATGTACTAAGTATCTGAGGAAAGTCCCTTTTAAATATCAACCATCCGGCTTTGGTACTGACGATTTTGAGTTGTCCTATCAATAAGGTTACCTCATTTCCTTTTCAACGGTAGCATCTACAATGGCTTCTACCTTCTTATGAAATACTGAATCGGGTAGGTTGGTGGTGTCTTCGACAATCACCGGCACAGATTTTCGGACGACTTTATTCCCATAAGTGATTTTGGGAGTGGACAGGGCAGAATAGGCAAGTCCTGCTGTTAAAATAACAAGCACAATACCAGCCACTCGCCAATAGATTCGATTAGACTTATTTTTCTCAGATTTGTTCTCTCCCTGATCCAGCCATTCTACGAGACCAATAAAACGATAGCCTTGCTTGGGAATGGTCTCAAAATACTTTGGTGATGTGGACGAATCATCAAAGGCTTTACGCAAATCACTCATGGCCCTTGTGATGGCGTTTTTGTTGACGTAATCGCCACCCCAAATAGAATCTACAAGCTCGTCTCTGGAGCACAGTTCTCCATTCTTTTTCACAAGGTAAACCAGGAGTTTCATCACTCTGGGTTCGATACCTATCTGTCTGTTCTCAATTTTGATTCTATTGAACTGAGGGTAGACAGTGATTTTATCGATCTGAAATGGAGTATTCATGAATCCGGATATTTTCTGGATATTTTCAGGACAACAAGCCCCTCTTTTTCAGCGTTTTCCAGCCTTAATTCGCTCGATTTCCAATATAATAGATAAATCAATGAATCTTAAAAGTTTTATTCTGGCCTCGTTTCTGATTTTAAACCCCTTATCGAATATTGATGATGAGGATATAGCAATCCGGCATGATGTCGACCCGGAGAAGTACCTGGAACTGGGACAAAAATTTCCTGAAGTGGGTAAAGTAGGTAAGAACGGAGGCGATGGCACATTGATCGCCCCACAATGGGTGGTCACCGCGGCCCATGTCGCGGAAGGAATGACACGAAGAACCCAGGGAAATTTTTCGGTTTGGTTTCAGAATGATGAGATAGAGGCTAGGGTAACTCAGGTGATTCTTAATCCTGGCTTTAGGCCCATGGGACCTCATGATATCGCCTTATTAAAGTTGGAACAACCTATTAGTTCAATCGAACCTGTAGGGCTATATGATTGGAGCGATGAGTTGAGTAAGGAAATTGTATTGGTCGGCCATGGTGATACCAAACGAGGCACCGGAGGCAATTGGGAAATAGACCGCATGAAGAGGGGTGCCACCAACAAGATCGATGAGGTGAATAATCATCATATCCAATTTACTTTTGATGCACCTGATTCGGAGCAAACGACTGATTTAGAAGGCACTGCAGGACCTGGGGATAGTGGCGGTCCGGCTTTCATTGTCAAGGACGGACAGAATTATGTGGCAGGAATTAGTTCTCTGGGTCAGCCAGGTAGTAATGGACCTGGTACTTATGGTGCCAAGGAGAATTATGTACGTGTTAGCCAATACATCGATTGGTTGCAATCAATGATGGACAATCCACCACAAGAGCGATTGGTCAACTTTGGTCAACAACGAAGCCCGGGAAATGTGCAGGTGAGGAGAGGGCTCGGTGGACCGATGCCTGAAGGAATGTCACGGATCGATGAATGGGGCTTGATTATGAAAGAAGCTAACGGAGCGCTGATTATGGCCGGGAAGGTGGACCCATTAGTGCCCGAAGCAATCAACAAGATAGGGATTCGACCTCCAGCAAAGCTGATCTCTGTTGATGGAAAAGCGGTTTCCACAGTAAAAGAACTGAAAGAACTGCTAGCAGGTATGGATAAGGACCAAGCCTATAAGGTGGTCTTCGAGTTTCAAGGAAAAAGTTTGACAGCCGAGTTGAATAAGAAATAGGACGGTCTTATTTAAAAGCCGGAATCCCTGTAATCTCAGCACCCAAGATCAACAAATGGATATCATGGGTTCCTTCATAGGTCACCACTGATTCCAAATTGGCCATATGACGCATCATTGGGTATTCTCCTGTGATTCCCATGCCACCATGCATCTGGCGGGCCTCCCTGGCAATATTGAGGGCTACTTCAACCGCGTTTCGCTTTGCCATCGAAATTTGAGCGGTGGTTTGTTTGCCTTCATTGAAGAGTTGGCCGAGCCTGAGGTTTAGCAACTGCGCCTTGGTGATTTCGGTAAGCATCTCAGCCAGTTTCTTCTGCTGAAGCTGGAAAGATCCGATTGGTTTATCGAACTGTACACGTTCAGCACAGTATCTTCTGGCAGACTCATAACAATCCATTGCTGCTCCGATTGCACCCCAGGCAATTCCGTATCGTGCCGAATCAAGGCACGTCATTGGTGCTCCCAAACCGCTTTTTCCAGGTAGTAGGTTCTGTTTTGGTACTTTCACATTGTCGAACACCAATTCACCGGTTGCACTTGCTCTTAACGACCATTTTCCATGCGTCTCAGGAGCTGAGAAGCCTTCCATACCTCGCTCGACTATCAATCCATGGATTCGGCCCTCTTCGTTTTTAGCCCAAACCACTGCGACATCGGCATGTGGGGAATTGGAGATCCACATCTTCGATCCATTAAGAAGATAATAGTCACCCATGTCTTTGAAGTTGGTCACCATGCCACTAGGATTGGAACCGTAATCAGGCTCTGTCAGTCCAAAGCAGCCCAACCATTCTCCGGAAGCCAATTTTGGCAGGTATTTATTTCGTTGTTCTTCATTACCAAACTTGTAGATAGGATACATCACCAAAGAGCCTTGAACAGATGCCGTAGAGCGCATTCCTGAATCCCCACGCTCGATTTCCTGCATGATCAAACCATAGGCAATGTAGTCCATTCCACCGCAGCCATATTCGACCGGTAGTTGCGGACCGAACGCTCCGATCTCACCGAATTTCTTCACAATCTCATAAGGGAAATGGGCTTTCTGACACCAACCTTCGATATAAGGTGAGATTTCTCTTTTTACAAAATCACGAATCGATCCTCGGACCAGTTTATGCTCTTCTGTCAAAAGATCATCCATTCCGTAGAAATCGGGATGCTCAAATTCGTCTTGTTTCGAAGATTTCTGAATGTCTGGAGAAGTATTGGTGCTCATAAGTATTTGGTTTCTGAATCAAAAGTGGTCAATTTTACGACCACTTTTTAGCCTACGCAAACGTATGAACAAGTCCGAAATCGACCAAAATATATTAGATAGAATTCAGCAGCTTCAGGAGAAGTATCAAGCAATGGGACAAGATATGACCTCCTATCTGGATGGACTTCTTTATGCTGACTATCTGAAGTATTGGGATTACATCAACCTTGACTCTCTATTAGGACTTCAACAGCCAAAGACAAATTTCCCGGATGAGATGATCTTCATAATGTATCATCAGATCACTGAGCTATACTTTAAAATGGCACGATGGGAAATGGAGCAAATTCATGACCACGAGCATCCGGATGCGGATTTCTTTATTGCACGTGTAAAGCGAATCAATAACTATTTTGAGAATCTCTGCCATTCCTTCAATATCATGATCGATGGCATGGAGAAAGAGCAGTTTTTAAAGTTTAGGATGTCGTTGTTACCGTCCTCGGGCTTCCAATCGGCACAATACCGATTGATTGAAATTGGAGCTACGGATATGATCAACCTGGTGAAGTTGGACAAACGGGCAGAATTTGATCAAGGTGGGTCTGTTGAGGCAATGTATGAGAATATCTACTGGATGGTAGGGGCAACTGAATTGGCTACGGGTAACAAGACACTCACATTGAGGCATTTTGAGGAAAAGTACTCAGATGATTTCATCCGTTTAGGTGAGAAAACCAGAGAAACCAATTTTGCACAGCTCTATAACAAGTTCTATCAGGATGATCCAAAAGCAGAAGACCTAAGGGCGGTGCTTCGACAAATGGATATTCTCACCAATGTAGAATGGCCACTTTCGCATTATAAATCGGCTGTGAGGTACCTGCAGAAAGACCCTGAGGACATCAAGGCGACTGGAGGAACCAATTGGCAAAAATACTTGCCACCAAGATTTCAAAAGATCATCTTCTTTCCCGATTTGTGGACAGAGCAGGAGAAGCAAGATTGGGGCAAAAGCTGGGTGAAGACGAATGTATTCGGACTTTAGCTGCAAGCTTCAAGACCCAAGTTGCAAGTCATTGACTATAGCCTGTAACTTGATCCTTGCAACTTGATTTAGCCATAGAAAGGCTACGACATGAAAAAAACAATTCGTACGGTGCTAAGGCCCGAGGAAGCCTATGACCCTGAGCTTTTTGAAGAAGTTATCTGCAAAAGGGCAGGCATATCTGACCCTGATTCTAAGGTAAGGGCAATTCGGAGGTCAATTGATGCTCGCTCGAAGCGAGTGAAGATCAATATTGAAGCTGAAGTTTATCTTAATGAGGGGTTACCACCATTAATTTCCTATCAGCGAGATTATCCAAATGTCTCTGGTGCTGATCCTGTGATTATCGTAGGATTTGGTCCTGCTGGGATGTTTGCAGCCTTGAGACTTATTGAATTGGGTTATAAACCTATTGTAATTGAACGGGGAAGTGATGTTCAGAAGCGAAGACGAGATCTCGCGGCAATCAACAAAGAACATAAGGTAAACCCAGAGTCCAATTATTGTTTCGGAGAGGGTGGTGCGGGCACCTATTCGGATGGAAAGCTCTATACCCGATCGAAGAAGAGGGGCGATATCCAGAAGAGTCTTGAGATTTTAGTGGCGCATGGTGCCACTGAAGAAATCCTCATTGATGCACATCCACATATAGGAACTAATAAGCTTCCTAAGGTAGTTCAGGAGATCAGAGAGAGTGTTTTAGGAGCTGGAGGAGAGATTTTGTTTGATACAAAAGTGATCGATTTCATCCTTGAGGGAGATGTGATGAGGGGTGTTGTACTTGGTGAAGGAGAGAAATTGTTGGCAGAAGGTGTTATTCTGGCTACTGGCCATTCGGCACGCGATATTTTTCATCTACTCCATGAAAAGGATATTCTTGTCGAGGCCAAGCCATTTGCAATGGGAGTGCGGGTAGAACATCCACAGCAGCTCATTGATAAAATCCAGTACAGCTGTGATGACCGAGGGCCTTATCTGCCTGCATCGTCCTATTCGCTTGTTCAGCAAACCTTTTATCAGCGAATTCAAAGAGGGGTATTTTCGTTTTGTATGTGCCCTGGAGGCTTTATTGTTCCTGCGGCAACTAATCCGGGAGAAGTAGTTGTGAATGGAATGAGTCCTTCGAGACGGGATTCCAGGTATGCAAATTCGGGGATAGTTACAGCCATTGAATTGGAGGATTTGAGAGGATATGAGCGATTCGGTCCGTTGGCCGGGCTCGAGTTCCAGAAGGAACTCGAACAGCGTGCCTGTTTGATGGCAGGCGGTACCCAGGCAGCACCAGCTCAGCCATTAATAGATTTTCTGAATGACAAAGTATCAAGCACGCTGAATGATACTTCGTATCAGCCCGGCCTTAGTTCTATCGACATGTCCGAGTTATTGGGCGAGAACATGACCTCTAGGTTAAAAGATGGTTTCAGAGGTTTTGGTAAAAGGATGAGAGGATACTTGACTAATGAGGCTCAAATAGTCGGGGTGGAAAGCAGAACTTCATCACCTGTCAGAATTCCAAGAGACAAGGATTCATGCGAACACTTAACGATTAAAAGATTGTACCCCTGTGGGGAAGGAGCTGGCTATGCAGGTGGGATATTATCAGCCGCTATGGATGGTCAAAAATGTGCTGAAAAACTAGTGTTTAACTATCTTAAAATCAGTAGTTAATTTCCCTTCATTATATCAATCGCTTCAATAAGATTATCCACCATTCCTTTTTCGTCAGAATTGGAACTCAATCCTTTCGCCTTTGATAATAAATCTTCTGCAGACTTGAAGTTGCCAAGAAGGCCATTCACATACCCCAGCAGCGCTGTTGCTTCAAAACTTTCTGCTCGTATTTCGAGCGACTCTTTCAAGAGAGTAGCCGCGAATTCATACATGGTTTTATCTTCAGTAGTCTCAATGATCTCCATGGCATTTTCGAATAGATAAGCAGGTTGATCTTCCCGTTTCAGATGATTATTCTTATAGGCTTCAACTTCAAATCTGTAGCTTTCAAATTCCTGACGCTCTCGATAGTAGAGTTTTTTTGTAATGTATGCTGCTTCAGCAATTTCATTTGACTCCAGAAATTCGGGAAGAACTTCTAATACTAATCTTTCGAGTAGATCTTTTTTACCATATCGGATGGCCAAATTCAGATTGTCGTTATAAACCGACTTCATATAATCTCCAAACTCAGTCAAACCGTGCATCTCGATGATCTTTTCTCGATTTGCAGAGATGTATTGATAAGACTTTCCCGTCAACTGATTTTGGAATCGGGAAACCAACCACAGGTTTTCAATGTCCTGGTAATCCTCTTCTTTTAGGTCTGAGATATATCCTTCGGCTACAAATTCCGCCTGTTCTGGGTTTGTACGCTCCAGAATTCCAATTAGTCGCAACTGCCCTTCACGGTCCAGGCTTTTGTTCTTATAAGCATCCAATAAATCCGGAAGGGATTTCCAATTATCTGTGGCTCCAGAGCCATATTGTAACAATACGTTGGCGGGGACAAATCCTTCAATTGATTCAAAAATGTTTTGTTCTGAGGTCAGAAAAAGAAGTCTGGGGAAGCCGGTGACATCATATTTGTCAGTTAAAGGATAACCGAACTCGGTCTCCGCATCAAATTTGATATTGATGAAGTTGTCGTTAAAATAGCTGACCACATCCGGATTGGTATAAACCTCCTTATCCAGTTTATGACAATACGTACACCAATCCGTGTAAATGTCTACGAAAACCAGCTTGTCTTCCGCCTTTGCCCGATCGAAAGCCGCCTGCCATTCTTCTTTATTGGTGATTTCGGCAAATTTGATTTCATTGCCGTATCCAATCAGCGAAATCAAAACCAAAATCAAACCTATAACATTTCTTCTCGGAACTCTCATGACCCTTCTGTATGTTTCACGTTCTTAACGGGCTATTCTTGTTTTCATTGTAAATGCAAAGGTAAGGGATAGAGTTTCAAATCACTGTTAATTCTTGTTAATGAAAAAGACCGTAATTATCGGTAGCACGACCCACCCTTGGAAGTATGCACAACAAGCGGCAAGCATGCTAAATGCAGCGTCTCATCCTTTTATTCCTGTAGGAATCAGAGAAGGTGAGGTTTTCGGTGAGAAGATCCTCAATATTTATGATGAACCCGCGATTCCCGAAGTCGATACCATTACGCTGTATATTAATCCGAACAAGCAGAAACAATGGTATAACTACCTGCTTAGTCTTAAGCCCAAGCGAATTATTTTCAATCCTGGAACGGAAAATCAGGAGTTCAAATTGATGGCCGAAAATGAAGGAATAGAATGTCTTGAAGCCTGTACATTAGTTATGCTCTCAATAGGCAATTTCTAAGCAAAAATTCACTATATTCGTCCGTGATTTGAGGACAGCCGAACCCACCCATTTTGAACGATAATTTTCAACGGCCTGGTTCTCATTTTTTTATTTTCTGATAACGGATATGAGCGAAGAAAACGAGAAGAAGAATCAAGACTATTCAGCAGGTAATATTCAGGTTTTAGAGGGTTTAGAGGCGGTTCGTAAGCGACCGGCCATGTACATTGGTGATGTTGGCGTTAAAGGCCTTCACCATATGATTTGGGAGGTTGTTGATAACTCGATTGATGAGGCACTTGCAGGCCATTGCGATGAAATTACTGTTGTAATTGAAAAAGATAATTCTATAACGGTAAAAGATAACGGTCGAGGTATTCCGACCGACATGCACGAGAAGGAGAAAAGGTCGGCACTCGAAGTGGTAATGACCGTGCTCCATGCGGGGGGTAAATTTGACAAAGACACTTATAAAGTTTCAGGAGGACTCCATGGTGTTGGTGTTTCCTGTGTGAATGCACTTTCCTCACATTTGAAGGTAACCGTGCATAGAAAAGGGAAGGAATTCCAACAAGAGTATTCCAGAGGTATTCCGGAATATGATGTGAAAGAAATTGGCAAGGCCAGTGATACAGGTACAACAGTACATTTTAAGCCTGACGACCAGATTTTTTCAGTGCTGGAATATAAGTATGAAACTGTTGCTTCTAGACTGAGAGAACTTTCTTATCTGAATTCAGGAATTACCATTCACCTGAAAGACATGCGCGAGACAGGAGACGATGGCCAACCTTTGGGCGAGACCTTCTATTCAGAAGGAGGATTGACTGAATTCGTGCAGTATCTTGACGGTACAAGGGAAAAACTCATTCCTGAACCGATTTATATCGAAGGAGAGAAGTCTGAAGTGCCTGTTCAAGTGGCGATGAGTTATAACTCTTCGTATTCTGAGAATGTGGTTTCCTATGTGAATAATATTAATACGATTGAAGGCGGAACCCACGTTTCGGGATTCAGAAGAGCCTTGACCAGAACCCTGAAGAGTTATGCCGACAAGTCGGGACTGCTCGAAAAAGTAAAGGTAGAAATCAGTGGCGATGACTTTAGAGAAGGACTTACGGCCGTAATTTCAGTAAAAGTAGCTGAGCCTCAGTTTGAAGGACAGACCAAAACGAAACTTGGTAACTCTGAAGTGATGGGGGCGGTGGAGTCTTCTGTAGGAGAGACGCTACAGTATTACCTGGAAGAGCACCCTAAGGAAGCTAAAATGATCGTTCAGAAGGTGATTTTAGCTGCCCAAGCGAGACATGCAGCCAGAAAGGCCCGTGAGATGGTTCAGCGAAAAAATGTGCTTTCTGGGACTGGCCTTCCGGGAAAATTGGCGGATTGTTCAGAGAAAGACCCTGCACTTTGCGAAGTGTATCTGGTAGAGGGTGACTCTGCGGGTGGCTCGGCAAAGCAGGGTAGAGATCGAAATTTCCAGGCAATCCTACCATTGAGAGGTAAAATTTTAAATGTTGAGAAGGCTCAGGAGCACAAGATTTATGATAATGATGAAATAAAAAACATCATCACTGCCTTAGGAGTAAGCTTCGGAACTGAAGAGGACGAGAAAGCGCTGAACATGGAAAAGCTGCGTTATCACAAAGTGATCATCATGACGGATGCGGATATTGACGGTAGTCACATCCGTACCCTGATCCTAACGTTCTTCTTCCGATATATGCGAGAACTGATCGATAATGGCTATCTCTACATCGCGTTGCCTCCTTTGTATTTGCTCAAAAAAGGTAAGGATCAGCGCTATTGCTGGGATGAGAACCAAAGAGAGCGCATGATTAAAGAAATGGCCGGAGATGGTAAGGAGGATTCAGTGAACATACAGCGTTATAAAGGTCTTGGAGAGATGAACCCCGAGCAGTTGTGGGAAACTACGATGGACCCTACTAATAGAAGTTTGAAGCAGGTTACTGTAGAGTCAGCCGCAGAAGCTGATCACCTATTTTCGATGTTAATGGGGGATGAAGTAGCGCCAAGAAGAGAGTTTATTGAGCGTAATGCGAAATACGCGAACGTTGATATCTAGAGTTTAACCCAATGGACTTGTCAAAGCCTTGATACCTATCAGGGCTTTTTATTGGAACTGAAGATCCAGCTTCTTGAAATTTCGCTCGTAAAGCATATGCATCAGGCCGTCCTTGAGCCCCACATCAGGAACCAGAATCTTTTTACACCCGGCAGATTTCATTACATGGAGATAGATATTGATGGCGGGAAGGATGACATCCGCCCTATCAGGATTTAGTTGCAATTGATGGATACGGTCCTCCATTGAAAAGGAAGATACATAGTCTTCCACATCCAAAATATCAGTGATCGAAAGAAGGCGGTCTGTTTTTTCTCTGCCGGTGAGATCAAAAACCTTATTGATGTTTCCCCCGGTCCCGACTCCAATGATATTCTCAAATTCCTTGGTATGCTTTTGAGTCCACCTGGTGATCTCAGTTAGGGTTGATTCAAGCCTGGAGGCTTCAAGTGTTCTTACAGAGCCGATTTTAAAGGATTTGGAGTTCTTCTTTTTGCCTTTCGATATAATGTTTAGTTCGGTGCTACCTCCACCAACATCGATATGGAGGTAGTTATCTTTGTCCAGGGATTTCATGACCACTTTATTGATCAATTCGGCTTCTTTGTTCCCGTCAATAATGTGGATTTTCAAGCCAAGCAATTGATTCACCCTATCGGCAATGCTATGGCCATTCTTTGATTCCCTCATGGCTGAAGTAGCACATGCATAATAATCATCCACCTCATACAGGTCGATCAATAGCTTGAAAGCATGCATGAGTTTGAAAAAACTCTCCTCGTTTTTTGGCCCGATCTCTTTGTACTTGAAAACATCCTGACCTAGTCGCAGAGGAAAACGAACATATTCCAACCTTTTAAAGGTATGTGTGTCTTTATAGGTGATGACGTTGGTGATCTGAAAACGAATGGCGTTGGAGCCGATATCAATCGCTGCTAGTTTCAATCTCTGCTTAGAAGTTTCAGGTTCGAAATTAGTAATTCTTATCACCTGTTAAAAAGATAGGAGATCAAAGTAGGGTAGGTAGGTCATCTAAGTGTTAATATTTTGTTAATGCAACATTGTTGCGCACTTTTTTAAGAATTTGCATATTCAATCTGAAAACTACCATCTCATGAAAAGTAACCTGATTAAGGGGTTGGTACTCCTGCTTTTCTGTTCAGTCCTATCGTCTTGTTGGTCGGATGATTACAGCAGAGAATTCCCCGAAGGAGAAGTTCTGGGCTACAAACCGATCTACTCTTCTTCCATTGATAGAAATGTTGTTCTCGAGCCTCCAAGAACCTTTATTAGTCCTGGGAAGATATATGTAAAGAATGACTATCTATTCCTCAATGAACAACTTGAAGGGATACATATCATTGACAATTCTGATCCGACTGCTCCACAGAACATAGCTTTTCTTAGAGTGCACGGTAGTACCGATATGGCCATTCGTAATGGCGTCATGTATGTCAATCAATTCAATGATCTTCTGGCAATCAGCATAAGTGATGTCAATAACCCTACATTGGTTTCCAGAGAGGACGGAATATTGGAATCTCCAAGTTTGAACCTCACACCTCCGGAATTCGGATTTTACTTCGAATGTATAGACTCTTCCAAAGGGTATGTGATAGGTTGGGAGAAAACAACTATTGAAAACCCTAAATGCTACAAGTGATGAAAAGAGGAACATTATACAGCTTTTTGATCATAGCCATGATAGCATTTGGTTGTGAAAATGGAGATGCAAATGCAGAGGCATCAATTACTGGTGGGACAGGAACCGGAGGTTCATTAGCATCCTTCTTGGTTACAGGAGACAATTTGTATGTAGTTACAGGGAGTGACCTTAAGTCATTTAATCTTACGGATGGAGACGGCATTGAGCATCGTGGTACGCTTACATTGGATAGTTTTTTGGAGACTTTATTCCTTTACGAAAGCAGATTGCTTATTGGAAGCAATGATGCCGTTTACTTTGTGGATATTAATGATCCTGATTCACCCCGTTTAATTTCCGAATATCAACATTTTACAAGTTGTGATCCGGTGGTTGCTCGTGGAAATATCGCGTATTCAACGCTTCGAACCACCGGTTGTCGCTGGGCAGGTCAGGAATTGCTGGATGTAATTGATATTTCAGACCTGAACAACCCCAGAACGATCGCTTCTTATGGTGTAAACACACCTTATGGTCTGACAGTCACCCAAGACTATTTACTGGTTTGTGAGAATGGAGGAATTAGTGTGATAAACAATTCTGATCCCGCTAATTTACAGTGGTTGGAGCGCTTTACCTTTGAGTCAGGAGCTGTGCCATTTGACATCATCAATACAGGAGACGTAATGATTGTGACAACAGACAGTGGGATATTCAATATCGAATTGTCTGAAAACGGCACATTGACTGTGTTAGGAGAGATCACCGCGGATTAGGGAAAAAGTGCATCTTACAAATTATCCGAACTTTTTTGTTCAGATTTCCATTTTATGTCTTTAATTGCAGCACTTATCAAGAAAGACTGAGGGACTAGGCCCTGTGATGTCTTAGCAACCTGGATAATACCAGGTGCTAATTCCTAGCCTCGATCCAAGCGAGGAAAAGATGAGATGAAAAAGACTCCCTCAGTATTTCTGATAAGCCAAAAGTTTGAAGATTATGGCATACGATATTCAGGAAATACTAAAAGAGCGGATTCTTGTGCTCGATGGTGCTATGGGCACTATGATTCAAAGACATCGGCTAGATGAAGAAGATTTTAGAGGTGAACGGTTTAAAGAGCATCAGTATCCCTTAAAGGGAAATAACGATCTGCTTTCCATTACACGGCCTGATATCATTAGGGAAATTCATGAACTGTATTTTGAGGCAGGAGCCGATGTAGCAGGTACTAATACATTCAGTGGAACCACCATTGCCCAAGCCGATTACCATCTGGAGGAGGCTGTCTATGACATCAATTTTGAGTCAGCCAAAATAGCCAGAGAAGTTGCCGATGAATTTACTAAACACAGCCCAGATAAACCCAGGTTCGTGGCGGGTTCAATGGGACCAACAAACAGAACGGCTTCTTTATCTCCAGATGTGAATGACCCTGGTTTCAGAGGGGTCAGTTTTGATGAATTAAGAATTGCTTACAAGGAGCAAGCCGAAGCACTGCTCGATGGTGGTGCGGATATTTTGTTGGTCGAAACAGTATTCGATACTTTAAATGCCAAGGCAGCTGTTTTTGCAATTGAAGAAATCTTTGAAGATCGCGGTAAAAAATGGCCAGTAATGGTTTCGGGCACTATTACAGATGCGAGTGGAAGGACACTATCAGGACAAACTACCGAAGCATTCCTGGTTTCATTGTCCCATATTTCTTTACTAAGTATTGGGTTGAACTGTGCTCTTGGTGCAGAACAGCTCAGGCCATACATTCAGACGTTGGCTAAAAAAGCTCCATTTCATGTCAGTGCCCACCCGAATGCCGGACTTCCCAACGAATTTGGCGAGTATGACCAGACTCCGGAGGAAATGGCCAGCCTCATTGATGGCTTTATGCAAGACAATTTTCTAAATATTGTTGGAGGATGTTGTGGCACCACTCCGGAGCACATAAGGTTGATCGCAGAAGCTGCGGCCAAACATAGTCCTAGAATGATTGAGGAGTTAATAGAGGTGTAAATGTCAGAGGTAACTTTAAGACTTTCAGGCCTTGAGCCGCTCATAGTAACCCCTGACTCGAACTTCATCAACATAGGGGAAAGAACCAATGTAACTGGTTCTAAGCGTTTTGCCAGGTTGATCAAGGAGGAGAAATATGATGAGGCCTTATCCGTAGCCAGAGATCAGGTAGAAGGGGGAGCACAAATCCTGGACGTCAACATGGACGAGGGAATGCTTGATGGCAAAGAAGCGATGGTTAAGTTTTTGAACCTTATCGCAGCCGAACCCGATATTGCCAGGATTCCAATAATGATCGATTCATCAAAATGGGAAATCATTGAAGCCGGACTACAGTGTATCCAAGGTAAGGGTGTAGTAAACTCCATATCACTGAAAGAAGGTAACGAAAAATTCATTGAACAGGCCAAAAAAGTAAAGCGATATGGTGCGGCCATAATTGTTATGGCTTTTGACGAAATCGGTCAGGCAGATAGCTACGAACGCAGAATTGAGATTTGTGAACGTTCCTACAGAATATTGACCGAAAAAGTTCGCTTCCCCAAAGAGGACATAATTTTCGATCCGAATATTTTTCCGGTGGCCACAGGGATTGAAGAGCATAATAATAACGCATTGGACTTTTTCAGAGCCACCAAATGGATTCGGGAAAACTTACCCGGGGCACATGTGAGTGGTGGAGTTTCAAATGTCTCTTTCTCCTTTAGAGGTAATAATCCGGTGCGCGAAGCCATGCATTCCGCTTTTCTTTATCATGCCATAAATAATGGAATGGATATGGGAATCGTCAATCCAACCATGCTTGAGGTTTATGATGATATTCCCAAAGATTTGCTGGAAAAGGTAGAGGATGTTCTGTTGAACCGAAGGCAGGATGCTACTGAAAGACTTCTTGAATTTGCCGAGACAGTGAGAGGAGAAGGTAAGAAGCTGGTCAAGGACGACTCCTGGAGGAAAGAATCAGTAGAAAAGCGTCTTGAGCATGCCTTAGTTAAAGGAATTGTTGACTACATCGATGAAGATACTGAAGAGGCCAGACAGTTGCATGAAAGGCCACTGCATGTAATTGAAGGTCCTCTGATGGATGGAATGAATGTGGTGGGTGACCTCTTTGGAAGTGGAAAGATGTTTCTACCGCAGGTGGTAAAGAGTGCACGTGTAATGAAAAAGGCAGTTGCTTATTTATTACCGTTCCTGGAAGCGGAAAAGGCAGCTAATGCTGATACTTCGACCGCAGCGAAAATACTGTTGGCCACCGTGAAAGGCGATGTTCATGACATTGGTAAGAACATAGTAGGGGTTGTTCTAGCCTGTAACAATTACGACATAGTCGATATGGGCGTGATGGTTCCAGCTGATAAAATTCTTGACAAGGCCATGGAGGAAAATGTGGATGCTATTGGTCTTAGTGGTTTGATTACTCCTTCTCTGGATGAAATGGTCACTGTGGCAAAGGAGATGGAACGCAGAAAAATGGACATTCCACTCCTTATTGGTGGAGCAACCACTTCTCGAATTCATACCGCAGTTAAAATTGATCCTGTTTATTCCGGCTCTATCGTTCATGTGCTTGATGCCTCCAAGAGTGTGCCTGTAGCAGGTGAGTTAATAGGTAAGGAGACTTATCAGGGAATTTTCTCAAGGACCAAAGAGGAATACGCCAGGCTGAGGGAAGATCATGCGAATCGAAAGCAGATCAAAAGCTATATCCCTTATGAAAATGCGAAATTGAATAAAACAGCTATTGAATGGTCCGATAAAACCATGGTAAAGCCATCTTTCATTGGCAACAAGGTATTCAAGGATTATTCAATTGAGGAAATACGACAATACATCGATTGGACACCATTCTTTTCAACCTGGATGCTAAAGGGTAAATACCCGAAGATTTTTGGTGATAAAGTCATCGGTGAAGAAGCGAAGAAACTTTTTGACGATGCACAAAATGTACTTAATGATATCATAGCTGATGATTTGCTTTATGCAAATGCTGTCATAGGCCTGTATCCGGCTAATACCATAGATGACGATATTGAAGTATACACTGACGAGTCTCGTTCCGAAGTGCTCACCAGATTCCATTTTTTGCGCCAGCAAGGGAAAAAGGGAAATGACCTCCCTAATTTATCCTTGGCAGATTTTGTAGCACCAAAATCCTCTGGTAAGAGTGATTACCTGGGAGCATTTGCAGTCACGGCAGGAGTAGGAATTGAACCTTTGGTTAAGAAATACGAAACTGATCATGACGACTATAATTCCATCATGATCAAGGCAGTAGCTGATCGATTGGCTGAGGCATTTGCCGAGCTGATGCATCAAAAGGTGCGAAAGGAGTTTTGGGGATATGCTTCTTCTGAAAATTTTGATAATGAAGCTCTTATTAAGGAGAAATATCAGGGTATTCGGCCAGCTCCTGGCTACCCGGCATGCCCGGATCATACGGAGAAAGGGACGCTATTTGAACTTTTGGAAGTGGAGAAGAATACTGGAATGAGTCTTACGGAATCCTTTGCTATGTATCCTGCTGCCTCCGTAAGTGGATTCTATTTCATGCACGAAGAAGCAAAGTACTTTGGATTGGGAAAAATTGAGAAAGACCAGGTTGAAAACTATGCAACAAGAAAGGAAATAACCACAGACGAAGCAGAAAAATGGTTGGCCCCTAATCTGGCCTATGACATATAACGAAAGAATTCAATAATGAAGATCATTGATCATATAAAAGAGTCAAAAGGAGAAACCCTCTTTAGCTTTGAAATACTACCTCCGGTAAAAGGGGAAAACGTTGAGAACATTTTTGACGCCATTGATCCCTTAATGGAGTTCAAACCTCCATTCATTGATGTGACCTATCATAGGGAAGAGTATATCTACAAAAAACGTGAGAATGGTTTGCTTGAGAAAGTTTCGACACGGAAGCGTCCGGGAACTGTTGGAATCTGTGCTGCAATTATCAATAAGTATGGTGTTGATGCAGTTCCTCACATCATCTGTGGTGGATTCTCCAAGGATGAAACTGAAAATGCTCTGATTGACCTTGACTTCCTGGGCATTGACAATGTTTTGGTGTTAAGAGGAGATGCGATAAAATCTGAAGCCCGATTCGAACCAGATCCTAACGGTCACTCCTATGCGAGCGAGTTGTTAGAGCAAGTGACGGATTTGAATAATGGAGATTATTTACATGAGGAAGTAAAGAGGAATCCAACCGACTTTTGCATTGGTGTTGCGGGCTATCCTGAGAAGCACTTTGAAGCACCCAGTTTGAAATCCGATCTCAAGTACCTGAAGATGAAAGTCGATATGGGGGCCGACTATGTTGTTACACAAATGTTCTTTGATAACCAGAAGTACTTTGACTTTGTGGACAAATGCCGTGAAATCGGAATCGATGTGCCCATAATTCCTGGCTTGAAGCCTATTACTGGTTTAAAGCAAATGAACGTATTACCAAGCATATTTCATGTTGACTTACCTGATGATTTGGTGGATGAACTCGAAAAATGCAATGATAATGCCTCGGCCAAGGAAGTAGGTATTGAATGGGCAATTCAACAATCTAAGGAATTGAAGAAAGCCGGGGTACCATGTCTACACTACTATACTATGAGTAAATCTCAGGTCACCAGAAAGATAGCTGAGGCATTGTTTTAATGTCTATTGAAGAGCAATTTTCCTTAAGGCAAAATTCTTCTGAGAAATATACAGTGTCGTTCCATTGGCATCCACTCCGATTCCGTTAGGTGCAATAAATGAGGCAGCAGAGGCTGCAGCATCAACGGTTCCGGCTCGACCATCACCTGCAAATGTGCTTAAAGTGCCGTTTAAGGTGATTTCATAGATTACATTTGAGCTGAAGCCTGTTGCATAAAGTTTGTCGTTGGCAAACACAACATAGCCTATTCTTGATGGTACATCCACGAGTAGGCTGGTATTTCCCTCCGGGGTAATTTTGGTTATCCTTCCGTCTGAGAAATTGGCTACATATACATTATTGGAATCATCAACCGTAATTCCAAAAGGCACATCCATTGTACCACCACTGGCGATTTCCGTGATCTCCTTTTCAGGTGATATTTTATAAATTTTGTCGGTGGCATAAACCGAGTGATACAAGTTGCCGTCCGGGCCAAAGGCCAGGCTACCACCCTGAAATCTAGGGTCATTGATGAATTCTATTAATTGGCCTGAAGGACTTATTTGAGAGATTGCAGTTGAATTATCATTGGAAACCAACAAATTACCTGAAGCATCAAAGGTGTGTCCCATTGGAGCCCTTAGTTCTGAACTTAAAACGGTACTGGCACCTTGAGGCGTGACCTTGTAAATAGTGGTGCCACTACCCGAGGCTAGGTTTGAAACATATACATTTCCTTGATTGTCTACCGAAAGTCCATCGTCTCCCGAAAAGTCGCCAGTAATGGTTACCGATTCCACCAAAGGCCCTTCACCTGCAGGTGGTTGGTCATCTGACCCACTATCACCACAGCCGGATAGAATGAGAATGGATACCGGGAATAGAATTGAGATTGAGAATCGCGTTGTTTTGAACAATAGTCTAAGCATGTTTCTTGATTTATAGGTATGCTCAATAATCACGATTATTGATTGATTTGTTGATGTAATGAGATGTGATTCGAGTTAACTCCGATAATGGTTAACCCTTTTTTAAGCGCTTGGCACGATTTGCTGATGTTGCGACTTGAATTCAGAGGGGAGTACTCCAGTGAATTTTCTAAAACTCTTGTAAAAAGAAACCTTGTTTCCAAAACCAGACTCCATTGCTACAGCAAGCATTTTTAGGGTCTGGGTGTCTTTATGAATCAGAATGGACTTGGCTTCATCAATCCGATACTTGTTTACAAAATCCATGAAATTACCTTCATAATTTTCATTGACCGCTCTTGATAAATGATGAGGCTTGGTGCCGATTTGATGAGCAATTTCCGAGAGTTTGATATTGGGGTCAAGGAAAGGTTTCTGGTTTTCCATATGACGAATAAGAGTCCGGTAGATTCTCTTCGATTCTTCAAGTGAGATGCTTGAATTGAGGTACTTTGATCTTGTGACTTTGGGCTGCGGGAATATTTTTTCATCTTGGATATAACCCTGATAGCCAATTAGATAGATGAAAAATGAAAGAAAGAAGAAAAAGGCATAACGAATCACTTCAGTATCGCTAAGCCAAATGGATAGGAGGCCCATGGTAAAGAAAAAGGTAAGTATTCCATACAGCACTCTGATTTTGGTCAGCCATCTTGCCTCGGGTGGAATGGTCATTCTATAGAAAAGAACATGGAAATAAACCATAAACAGCAGAATATGTATACCGCCTACCACTCTAACTATGGTCAGGGAATAGTATTGTGCGAGATCAGAACCTGACAGGTGAAATAATAAGCCATTTGTATTGTTTGGGAACCAGTAGACAAATTGAAGCAGAAAGGGGATAAGGTGCAACCCCCATCTCTTTGCCAGTTGATCATTCAATGATTGCTTAAAGTAAAAATAGAATGTCACCGGAATCAGTGGAGTAATGCTAAACCCGTTGAGAATCAGAATAGGTATGTATCTTCTATATCCACTTTCATTCAAAAGAAAAACGAAAGTGAAGTAAGTCATGAGAAAAACGGCAATAGCGAGAAGTCTGTTGGCCCTAAGGTTTCCTTTTTTCTGTGCGATCAATACTATGGTGAGAAAAACTCCCTGGCCCAAAGCAATAAGCAAAACGAGTTGAATGGTGTCATTTATACTCATCAATTAAATGAACTGCCAATCCAGAGAAAGTCCCCGGTTCAAAATGCTCAGTACTTCTCAATTCTTAGAATTGAGAGCGAAAAAACTCAGGCCATATCTTTAAGGGCATCAATAAACACATCCAATTCCTTAGTGGTGGTATAAACGTTTGGTGAGATTCTACACCCATGAACTCCATGACCATCTATGGCTACAGTGAATATTTTGTATTTATCCATAAGCGTTTTTGCCATTTCTGCCGGTTTCATTCCTTTGATGCCCACATTAGCAATTCCGCAAGACCGGTGTCTCTCTTTTGGGGTATTTAGTACGATATGATCCCAGTCACGCACCTTGTCAGTCCAATAATTTTGTATGAACCGAAGCCGCGCTTCTTTTCGGTCGCTGCCAATCATATTATGATAGTCAATGGCATTGGCGATGCCGAGATCAGTATGACAAGGGTGTGTTCCTGTATGATTCAATACAGAAATATCATAAGGGTCTCTTGGACCTTCAGCGAACATAGGCCAAACTTTCGGAATGTTTTTCTTTTTGACGTAAAGGAATCCCGCACCAAGAGGAACGCTTAGCCACTTATGGAGACTTGTGCCGTAATAGTCACAATCCAATTCATTAATGGAGAAGTTGAACTGGCCGAATGCATGTGCTCCATCTACCATTACATCCACTCCCTTGGCATGTGCCATATCACAAATCTTCCTTATCGGGAGAATGTGGCCGGTGACGTTAATGATATGACAGACCATAAGCAATCGGGTCTTATCAGTTATTGCTGATTCATATGCCGCTACAATTTCCTCGTCATTCTTTGGGTGTAGTGGGACATCAATAGAAGTAATGTCAATTCCATATCTGCTTTGAACTAACTTGAACATGTTTCGCATGGCTCCATAGTCTGTGTTCGCCATAACGGCATGGTCACCTTTTTCCCAATGAACTCCACCAATGACTGTATCTAATGATTCAGTGGTATTCCTGGTAATGATGAGTTCATCTGATCCACAATCAGCCATTTCAGCTAGCTTTGCGGCTATTTTTTTCTTGTTGTCCCATTGAACGGTGCGCATGTAATACGATCCCTGATAATTTACTTCTCGAACATGTTCAATGAAATGCTCAAGAGTGTCTTGGGGTAGAAAGCAATAGTAACCATTTTCAAGGTTGATATAATCGGGCTTGAGCTTATAAGTAGCTCTGATCTTTTCCCAAAAATCTTCATCTCCTGCAAGCTGAGTAGGAGAGAGGTGTTCCACAGAGGAGACTAACCGCTCTAAGTTTGCTATAAATGGGGATGCAGTTAGACCCAATAAGGAAACCTGCTTCAAAAAGTCACGCTTGTTCATAAGATCGAATTTGATATTAATTTACCTTTTTTCGATCAATCAGAACAGCTTGAATATGTCAGTGGGACTTGTAGTTATTCATTTGCAAGTATTTCAGCCGGGTTAGCCTTGGTCTTACGGGCTACCTGAGCGGATATAAGAGCAAAAGTGACTACAAATGCTGCGCATATAACTGCCAGAAACAATGACCAATTTTGCCCTAGTTCAATTCGGTAGGCGAAAGGTTCCATCCATTTGTCAATGACTAGAATCGATAGAGGAATGGAGATTAGGTTGGCGATTAGAATTACCAAACAAAATTCCCTGGTCAGTACCCACATCAGGTGCTTAGAATGTGCTCCGAGTACTTTTCTTATGGCGACCTCCTTTGTGCGTTTTGCCAGTGAATGACTGATAAGCGCAATAAGTCCGACCAAAGAAATGATCCCTGCAACAATGCTTGAATAGCTGATTAAAGCGGCATTTCTTTCTTCCGATTGGAACATCATGTTGAAATAGTCATCCAGGAAGAAATAAGAAAGTTGATATTCGGAATCAACGTTCTGCAAAGAGCTTTCAACATGCTCCAACGTGGCTTTGATATTGCTCGGGTCTATCTTCATAGATAGGGTTATTCGATAAGGTTCATCCAGACTGATTAAAAGAGGGTTGATTTTCCTTTTCAGACTCGTATAATGAAAATCTCCAACGACACCGATTATTGGGCCTTTTCTGCTGCCAATATTAACTACCTTTCCAACAGGATCATCCCCATTGGGGAATAGGAGAGCCACACCGGATTCATTAATAATGAAGGCCTGGTTATCCGTAATTAATGATGGAGAAAAATCTCTTCCAGATAACAGTGAGATGTCATGTGTTTTTAAGAAGTTATGCTTAGTACGAATTTCTCCAATCGGCTGAGATGTATTGGGAGATTGCCCCTCGAGGTATACCGTTTGACCGCTGGTTCCTCTGCCCAGGGCGGCTTGGGCTCCCGTGATTTCCAGTACACTTGAGTGTGTGAGAATTTCTGAAGTAAGGGCGTCATAGGCTTTCTTATGAACATCGCCAAGGTTGTCAATAACCAGCACTTGATCATCATTGAACCCCAGGTCTTTATTCTTAACAAAACTGATCTGCTTATTAAGGAAAGCCAGGTTGATCAATAGCGCAATCGCAATTATAAATTGAACAGTAACTAAGATTCGACTACCTCCGGTTCCTTTTTTAAAACTTAAAAAGTCCCTTTTAAGAATCCTTACAGGACTAAATTTTGAGATGAACAAGGCGGGATATAGACCCGATATAATACCCAAAGCAAGCATCGATATTGACAATATCGTAAGTTGACTCGGATCAGTCCAATATGATAATGAAGCAGGAATTTGCATCAGCTCTCCAAAAGGTTGAATAAAGAATTGAGTAAGTATAATGGCGATTACAAAAGAAATGAATGTAAGTACTACGGATTCTCCTAAAAATTGAAATACCAGAATCTTTCGATTTGCTCCGATTACCTTACGCACCCCAATTTCCTTAATGCGTTTTTCGTATTGAGCTGTAGTCAGATTAATGTAGTTGACAATAGCGATGAATAAGATGAGGACATTAATTGCACTCAGCGTATAGATTGTGGCGATGCTTCCTGTAGCAAGGTTGTTGGATACGTGTTCTGATTTAAGATAGATATCCTCAAAAGGCATAACATAATTGTCAACCTCCGAAACAAACTCATTAAAACGATCATTCATTTGTTGATTATAGAGTGCGGACACCTGTTGATTTACCAATTGATGATCAGCGTTAGGGGAATACAAGCCGTACGTATGAAATTCCAAGCCTCCCTGGTAGGACCACTCGTGGATATCTCCAAAGGTCTCCAGTGAAATGATGAGGTCGAACGTTAGGTGAGATTGTTTAGGAACATCAATTACGTCAAGTACCCGATAGGTTTTGCCATCAATTCTTACTTCTTGGTCCAGAGGCGATTTGTCCCCAAAAATTGCACTGGCCAGTTGCTGGCTCAATACAATACCGTAATCATCGAATGTAGTCTTATTCACCAGACCATTTGCTGTGGACTTAAATGAGAATGCATCAAAAAAACTTTTATCCGAGTAATAGATTCTTTGACCGTTGAAGCTGTTTTTCTGGTGAATTACATCCACCGTTCCCATATTTAATATGCGTACCGCATTTTCCACCCCGGGAATATTACTTTTGATCTCCGGAGCCACCGAACCAAACGCAATTCCGGTTCGTCCTGAACGACCGTCATTTGTAGTATAATGAGAGATTACTTTGAAAAGACGATCCTTGTTCTCATGAAATTTATCATAGCTTAATTCATGTCTGATAAACAGGAACAGCATTAAGGAAATAGAGATACCGATCGCCAGACCCAAGATGTTAATTGTTGAAAATGCTTTTTGCCGTTTTATCGACCGTAAAGCGGAAATAATGAAGTTTTTGAACATGCCGTATTGATTTAGACTTTGGCTTCCTTCGAAGCGTTTTATTGACCAAGGTTTAATGAAATTCATGACGTGGAACCAGAACATAAATGCTTTCTTCCAATTGGGTTTGACCCTTAATTCGAAGTAATATTCGTGCAGATCTCCAAGGATTTCTTCGATATACTGCTCCTTACAAATCCATTGCAGAATGCGCTGCGCTAGCTTTGGTATAGTATATTGCTCTTTCACTTCAATGCCATTTCAGGGATTTGTTTCCAAAGATTGACTTTCACGTCCTGACTCGCCATTAATACCTTCTTTCCAGCAGCTGTGATAGAGAAAACGCGTTTTCTTCTTCCACCTCTTATTTCCGTTGCACCGCTGTACTCAGATGTAGTGAATCCTTTCTTCTCCAATCGATTTAAAGTACCATGAACAGCACCAATGGTTACTTTCCTGTTGGCCTTTTCATGTAAGTTCTTTCTGATTGCCAGTCCGTAGGCATCTTCTTGTAGCATCATTATGAGCAGAAGAATAAGCTCTTCAAGTTCACCGATGTGTAGTTTATTCGAATGCATTTGTTCTACTTAGTATAACAAATATACGCAGCATGAATGAATTAGTTCTATAAAGTAGAACTAATATTAAAGAATCTCATTCTAGAGTAGGAGAGACTATACTAATGCCTGCACCAAAAAGTAGAGGATTGATGGACATAAAAGAGCCCCAAGGCCGGTGTAGAAGGTGGCAGTCAAAGCTCCGTAGGGTACAAGTTTGGGGTCTGTAGCCGCGAGGCCAGCGGCTACTCCACTGGTTGTACCCATTAGCCCTCCAAAGACCATCGCAGAATTAGGGTTATTCAAGTAAATTTTCTTGGCAACCAAAGGAGTAGCGATCGTAACGAGCACAGTTTTTACCACCCCTGTTGCAATGCTTATGGCAATTACCTCAGAGCTGGCACCAATGGCCGATCCCGTTACCGGGCCAACAATATAGGTGCAGGCACCAGCACCTATCGTGGTAATGCTTCTGGCATCGTTATAACCCATAATGAAGGCAATCAAACCTCCCAGAATAAAAGATAAAACTACGCCAATCAAAAGAGAGAGAACACCAGCTAAGCCTGCCTTTTTGATTTCGGAAAAACTGGCACCCATCGCTGTGGCTACGATGGCAAAGTCTCTAAGCATAGAGCCCCCTAACAGCGCCATTCCTGCAAGAATGGGAAAATCAGCAACTCCTTTTTTTCCACCAAAATATGCGAGTACAAGGGCTGCTGTGATTGCAATCGCTGCACCTGGTAGCTTTCCTCTAAGTATATACTTGGAAAACCAATAAGAGACTGCCATCAACCCACCTACCAAAAGAAAGGCAAACACCAATCCATTCTTATCGATTAACTGTTCCAGGGTCTCCATCAGGGATCAATTGAACGTTTCTGACCGATTCGGGATAGTACGGGCACAAGGATGAAACAAATGAGAGTGACAGCTACCGCTGCGAAAATTGCTACCCAACCTCCTGATACAGCGGCTTTGACATTTTGAGTTGCCGACATCGCTACCACGATTGGGATGTACATCGCGCTCCAGAAGAGGATACCTTGTTCTGACTTCGTCTCAAGTAATTCCCTTTTCCTTAGTTGATCATTAGCCAGAATCAGAAAAACCATGGCAAAGCCCACGCCCCCAACATTACCTCCAATTCCCAGCCAAACTCCAAGTAACGAACCGATCAATTGGCCTAAGAGATAGCAACCGGCTAGTATGGCGACTCCATAGATTTTCATGATGCCTCAATAAACAATTGCTGAAGTTCCTTCTTGGTGACCTTACCCATGACATTTCTCGGAAGATCATCGAGAACCTTGTACTCCCGTGGTGTCTTGTAGGATGGCAGCTTCAGCTTTATCCATTCAGATAGCTCATCCATGTCTATTTTTCCTGAGGCCACCAAACCAGCACAGACTAATTCACCCCATTCCTCATGAGGAATCCCCACAACACCACAATCTTTGATAGAAGGATGTGTTCTTAGTACTTCCTCGATTTCCAGCGCGGACAGTTTATAGCCACCAGATTTGATAATATCCACTGATGTTCGACCCAAAATCTTGTAGCTGCCATTATCCATCCTTGCCACATCTCCGGTTTTAAACCACCCATCCGTTGTAAAGGACTCTTTCGTGGCTTCAGGACGTTTCCAGTATTCCAGAAACACATTAGATCCTTTTACCTGTATCTCACCTGATTCACCATTAGGGACCCGATTTCCGCTATCATCTACCAGTCTGACCTGAACCCCCGGTAAAGGCTGACCAATATGCCCTGGTCGCCTTTCACCATCATATGGATTACTGATAGCCATGCCTATTTCAGTCATTCCATAGCGTTCCAGTAGTGTTTGGTTGCTGATAGTTTTCCACTTGTCCATCACTGAAACGGGGAGAGCGGCAGATCCTGAGATCATAAGTCGAAATTGGGTTAATCTATTTGTGAGTTCCTTCTGCTCATCCAGACCAAGTTGCTCCCAATAAGCAATGAGCTTGTAATAGATTGTGGGAACGGCCATAAACACATTTATATTTCCCTTCAGGAAAATTTCAAATACTTTTTCAGCTTTGAATCCATTTATGAATTGACATGTTGCACCTGACCAAAGAGCGCAAGAAACGACATTAATGATACCATGCACGTGATGTAAGGGTAAGACGTTTAAGATGTGGTCATCAGAAGACCAATTCCAGGCTCTCACCAAGGTTTTTATTTGTGATTCGATGTTTTGATGAGTAGTGACCACGCCTTTCGGTTTACCGGTTGTGCCACTGGTATAAAGAATCATTGCTCGTCTGTCAATCTCAATTTCTGGTAGCCCATCTTTATCAGCATAAAACTCGTTCGTCTTAATAATTCTCAACTCTCGCTGATTGACCAATGGTTTGAGAATATCAAAATATTCACCCGCAGTAACCACAACTGAGCAGTTAGCATCATCGAGCACATGTTCAATTGATTCAGCTGGATATGAAATACAAATGGGTACAGCAATTCCTCCTGCCTGCCAAATTCCCCACTGTGTTGCCACATAGTCAAATCCAGGATTTACCATAAATGCCACGCGAGTTTCATTCAGGTCTCCTTTGTTATTCATCAAAGTTGCAGCTACTCGATGCGAAACGTCCAAAAGTTCTGAGTAGCGATAGGATTTTGAGTTGGAAATTATGGCGGTGCCATTTCCGAATTTTTGTGCGTTTTCAAGGAGCTGAAGCATATACTGATAGAGGAAAACTAAATATAATCAATATGTCAATTCAGGTAATGGTAAACAATTCGGATGGAGACAGGTTTCTTCCATATAACTTTTTGGTTTGTCATCACAGTCCCCCGATATCAGAACATTCCTTGATGTGGAAGAACAAATAATCATTTGTCTCAATAATCAGGATCGTCATGCTTTGACCTTGATTTACAAGAGTTATTCTGCGGCCATGTTCAATATTATAAAGAGAATAGTGAAACATGACGAAATTGCACAGGACGTTTTGCAAGATGCTCTTGTAAAAATCTGGAAGAACGGAAGGAGTTTCAATCGTTCGAAAGGTAGCCTGTATACCTGGTTAGCGCAAATTTGTCGAAATGCAGCTATAGATAAGACGAGATCCAAAGATTTTCAGCTTACAGAGAAATCTAAAGATTCTGTTGACCTCGTATCTATTAATAATCAACCGGATTTAGATCAGCGAGTGGATGAATTGTATTTAAGACAGATGATCGATCGACTCCCGGAAAATCAGCGGACATTAATTGATCTTTCATTCTTTCAAGGATATACCCACAAGGAAATAGCCCAGAATTTGGAGCTGCCCTTGGGTACCGTAAAAACCAGAATTCGACTTGCAATTAAACAACTGAGAGCGATAATTTAGAGGGTGGATATTCAAGAGTACATATCGTCAGGAATTCTGGAGGCTTATGTAGCAGGCGAGCTCAATGAGCGCGAAATGAAGGAGGTAGATAAAATGGCTGAGGCTCATCCAGCAATTAAAATTGAGTTGGACGAGATTTTTGAGAGCGTTCAACAATACGGAGCATCTACTGGTCAACTACCTGGAAAGGAAATTCTGGATGGGGCGATGAAAGAAATTAGAGAGGAGGAAAAGGAAGAATTCCTGAGAATTGTGGATGAAGAGGAAGCTGTTAGAAGAGTCCGGACGCCTTTATGGGCTGTTGCGGCCTCTATACTATTCTTCATAAGCCTCGGATTCAATGTGTTCTTTTTCTCCAAGCTTGAAAAAAGTCAACAGGAAATCGAAGGGCTCACACAATCCAGTTCTCTACTGGCCGATCAGGTGGATCAGACCAACCAGCAATTGGATTACGCTAATTTGAGAATAGCTCATTTTCTAAATGAGGACAACATTCATATCAGAATGGATGGTCTGGATATTTCGCCCGAATCATTTGCCAATGTGTTCTGGAACAAAAAGACCAATGCTGTTTTCATTAGCGTAGATAATCTTCCGGAACCCCCACATGGCCATCAATATCAGCTTTGGGCAATTAAGCAAGGACAGGCACCTATTGATGCAGGAATATTTGACCATAATCAGCTAATTCAGGAACTGAAGGTGATCAGAGGCAACGTTGTTTCCTTTGCCGTAACCCTCGAAAAGGAGGGTGGGTCACCGATTGCAACAGTAGAAAAGACCTACGTGAAGGGAAATTTGAAAAAAACTTAACCCTTCGAAATCCAAACCGCTACCCCAGCTCGTAACTAGTGTGTATTTAAAATTTAAGCACATTAGAAATGAGAACTCAAAAAATTACTAAGATTTTATTAGGAGCTGTAATTGCTCTATTTACATTGACTTCTACCGCTAAGGCACAATCAAAGGACATTGTTGATTTGGCAGTTGGTAATGACAATCTTAAAACATTGGTAGCCGCAGTAAAGGCAGGTGGTTTGGTTGACGTATTGAAAGGCGATGGCCCTTTCACTGTGTTTGCTCCAACCGATGAGGCATTCGCTGCACTTCCAAAAGGAACTTTGGAAAGCCTGTTGAAACCTGAGAACAAGGACAAATTGGTTGCAATTCTGAAATACCATGTGGTTTCAGGTAAAGTGATGTCGACAGACCTTAGCAATGGAATGAAAGCAGGTACTGTTCAAGGAGAAAAAATCAAAGTATGGATTGGCAATGGATCAGTGAAGATCAACGATGCAAAAGTTGTGGCAGCTGATGTGAAGGCGAAGAATGGTGTGGTTCATGTAATTGATAAGGTGATTCTACCTCCAAACATGTAGGATAAGTTGTTGGTTTGATAAGCCTCGGTCTCCATTGGGATCGGGGTTTTTTTATGGAATTGATTTTCCTATATGAATGTTGAAGTCTAAACTTGTGATATGAAGATTATTGAGTGTCCGAGAGATGCCATGCAGGGTTGGCGCCAGTTTATTCCAACAGACAAAAAGATTGAATATATCAACCATCTATTGACAGTTGGATTTGATACCATCGATTTTGGAAGTTTCGTGTCACCGAAGGCTATTCCTCAAATGCGTGATACAGTAGAAGTTTTAAAGGGACTTGATCTATCAACTACTTCTTCAAAACTACTGGCTATCGTGGCTAATCTACGTGGGGCTGAAGACGCCTGTCAATTTGAAGAGATTGACTATTTGGGCTTCCCCCTTTCAATATCTGAGACCTTCCAGCAGAGAAATACCAATAAATCAATCGCTGAAGCTCTTGCTCAACTTGCCGAAATTCAGAACGTATGTCAAAAAAATGGTAAGGTACTGGTTACTTATATTTCGATGGGATTCGGTAACCCTTATGGAGAGCCGTTTAATGAGCAAATCGTAGGTGAGTTCGTTCAAACTCTGGTTGACATGGAGGTGTCTGTGGTATCATTAGCAGATACGATTGGAGTTGCCAATCCGAAACTAATTGATTCAATATTTACAACCACAATCAACGACTTCCCATCGACAGAAATAGGTGCGCATTTTCATTCTACTCCTCAGACGGCCATAGAGAAAATTGAGGCCGCATACAATGCCGGGTGCATTAGGTTTGATGGGGCGATCAAAGGCTATGGTGGATGTCCAATGGCCAAAGACGATTTGACAGGGAATATAGCTACTGAAGTATTGATCGAATATTTGGGATCTAAAGACTCAGCATTGAACCTTGACAGCGCGCAACTTCAAACTTCTATTCAAGCAAGCGCATCAGTCTTCTTATAAATTTCGTTCCTGGGTCAAGGATAAATTGGTATTTTAAACCATGAGATTTTTAAAGCCTGTTTGCCTCGTTATTTTCTTGTCGACTTCTTCTGGTTTAATGGCTCAAAGTAATCCAGGAGGAGTAGTGGCCGAGGACCCGATCGGGATTCCGCTTGAAAGCCGGAAGGATATTCTTCGCAGTGTGTCTCCAGGTGATGTAAATATAGATCCCCTTGTGTTGGAGTCAGGAATTAATGCCATCATTAATGAAGCGCTTGACTCTGCCGCCTTTCCTGGTTGTGTTGTTTTACTCTCCAAAAATGGCAGGATTTTCTTCGAAAGAGCTTATGGTTATCAAACCTATGACAGCCTTTCTCCCGTGATTCCGTCCGACATTTATGACCTTGCCTCGGTGACCAAAACCACAGCGGCTACATTAGCTTTAATGAAGCTTTATGACCAAGGTAAGTTTGATCCTGATCAGACTTTTGGTCACTACTTTCCTGACATCGCAAAAGGAAGGAAGAAGAAATTGGTTATGAGAGAGGTGTTGGCCCATCAAGCGCGCTTAAAACCATGGATACCTTATTATTCGGAGTCCCGAAAAAGGAATGGGAAGTACAGGAAGAACACCGTTTCGTCAGATTCATCGGCAGAATTTCCTCATCGAATATCCGAATCCGGATTATTTCTTCACAAGGACTTCAAAACCAAAAAGATCTACAAGATGATTCGAAGGTCGAAGATGTTAAGGGAAAAAGAATATGTGTATTCTGGTCTTTCGTTTTACCTCTATCCTGAGTTGGTTGAACGAATTTCGGGTAAAACCTTTGATCAATTCCTGGAAGACGAGTTCTATGGCCCGCTGGGAGCCAAAACTGTAGGTTTTAACGCTGGTCAAAAGTTTCCATTGGACAGAATCATACCGACTGAAGTAGATTCCTTTTTCAGGATGCAGACTTTACATGGAGTTGTACATGACGAAGGAGCGGCAATGATGCTTGGTGTATCCGGAAATGCGGGTCTTTTTGCCAATGCTTATGATTTGGCCAAAGTATGGCAAATGTGGTTGAATGATGGCGTTTATAATGGAAAGCGCTACCTGAAAAAAAGTACGGTGGAAGAATTTACGCGCTGCCAATATTGTGATGAGGAAAACAGGAGAGGGTTGGGTTTTGATAAGCCATTGATCGAGTACGATGAGACCAGAAGCAGTGTAGCAAAAGGAGCAAGCCCTGGAAGTTATGGTCATTCCGGCTACACGGGCACATTAGTATGGGCTGATCCCGAGAATGATTTGCTCTTTGTCTTTCTTTCAAATCGAGTGCACCCAACACGCGCGAACAGCAAGATATATTCGCTCAACATTCGGCCTCGGATTCACAACCTTGTTTATGCTTTGTTAGAGAAGGGTACGACTGATCTAAGCCTTAGGGGAAACGACTAAGTCAGTCGATATTCTTTTCCGGGCAGCGGCTTGATCAAGCCGGTAAATTCAAGCTGAAGTAAGATCCCAGCCAACTGGCTAAGAGGGATTTGGGACTGCCAACTTAACTTATCCAAATGCATTTGTCGATTATTGGCCAATAGAGTCTCAACTACCTTTAACTCCGTACCCTGCAAATTAGAGTACAACTGTTCGCTTTTTGTTTCTTCCAGCAATTCCAAATCCCAATTCAGGAACTCTGCAACGTCTTGAAAATTGGTGTAGATATTGGCTTTGAGTTGTTTGATAAGATTGTTACATCCTTCGGAATATGTGCTTTGGAGATCACCAGGCACAGCAAAAACCGGCTTGTCATAGCTGAAGGCTATATTTCCGGTAATCAAGGCGCCACCTTTTTTGACCGCTTCCACAACAATGAGGGCATCTGACAATCCGGCTATGATCCTGTTGCGAGCAGGAAAGAAACGGGGATCAGCAGGTGTTCCTATTGGATATTCACTCACCAACCCTCCGTTTTCAAGCATTTTTTCTGCAACCGATCGATGACGAACGGGATACACCTTATCAAGTCCGCAGGCCATCACACCAATTGTAGGTAAACCATTATTGAGAGCTTCTCGATGGGATTTCACATCAATTCCATAGGCCAGTCCCGAAATGATCACGGGATTAGTCGAGCTCGAGTCGGCTACAATCCTTTGAGTGGTTTCCAATCCATATTGAGTAGCTTTCCGCGTACCCACAATGCCAATATTCCGTGGTGCATTCAGATCGGTTTTCCCTTTGGAATACAAGACAATCGGAGCATCATTAATGTTAATCAGGCGCTTTGGAAAGGCTTGTTCTTTGTAATAGTGAATATGAATTCGTGCCTTATCCGATTTTTCAATCACGGATTCGGCTTCCAAAAGCATTTTGTTGGCATCCGGAATAATCCTGGAAAGCTTTTCACCAAAGCCTTTGACTTTTGAAACAGATCCTTTTCTGGCTTTGAATACTTCCTGAGGAGTACCGAAATGGTTGATCAGTTGTCTTGAAAGAACAGGGCCGATATTTGGGATAAGAGATAAAGCTACTTGATAGAGCTTCTCTTCGGTCATGGCAACTGGCTTTTCATGTCTTCGAGAAAGCCTTTGATTTTTTTCAATGAATTGATCATTTCAGACCTATCCTGAATACCACCCGAACTCTTTTTGATATGGTCGTTGGCTCCTTGAAGGGTATAGCCTTTTTCTTTTACCAGATGATAGACAAGCTTGATCTTTTTCAAATCATCCTGTGTATATTTTCTATTGCCCTTATTGTTCTTTTTAGGTTTGATGAAGTCGAACTGAGTTTCCCAAAAACGGATAAGAGAAGTAGCAACACCGAGATCTTTAGCCACTTCACCAATGGTGAAGTATTTCTTTTCAATAGGCTTGTCTTTATACGGCATATCAGAAAGTTAACGAAAAAAACACTCTGATATCTACTAATTGTGGCTTATTCTTCCATCAGTAGTTATGGAGAGTTTTGAACTTGAAAAATCCGCTTCTGATAGACTCTTAATTAGTTCAATTCCTTTACCTGACTCATCATAAACGGCAATGCCTCTTCCTTCTTGCTTTGTCGGTATCATAGACCCATTTACAAAATCACCTGTTTCACTATCAATCTCAACATCCATAATTACGCTATTGCCCAGTACTCCTCTGATATTGACATTACCATAGGTAAGAAAATTTCCAAGGGAATAAATGATGAGCTTGTTCTTGTAGGTATCGATTCCTCTCAATACATGTGGTCCATGACCAATAATCAGGTCTGCGCCTGCATCAATTACTGTCCTTGAAAATTGAACTAAATTTCCCCGGTTTTCTCCATAGTATTCTTCAGTTTCGTCTTTTACATGCTGTGCTTTTATACCTTCAGCACCTCCGTGAAACGAGACGATTATGAGATCACATTTTTCATCCAGGTTTTCAATTACCCGCTTAGCATTTTCAAGGTCAGAGACACGGTGGGAAATTGAAGAATGCCCAAAAGCAACAATTCCTACTTTTTTGCCTTCGATTTCCATTACAATGGGTGCTTTTTTTGCTGCATATTTAATTCCGAGCTCATCGAGAAGTTTTTTGGTGTGTAGGACCCCGGCAGTGCCATAGTCCGAATTGTGGTTGTTATCCATGCCGAGCACTGAGAAATTCATTTCTTTCAGCACAGGAGCAAGGTTTTCTGGCATGCCAAACTCATAACACCTTCTTGCCTTTCGGCTCGCGTCACTGCATTTTCTTGGAAGTATATTGCCATCAACGAAAACGCCCTCGAGGTTGCCGAAGGTGATGTCGGCTCCTTCCAGATACTTTCCAATCGATTGTGAGAATTCCTCTCCATTTCCAGGTGGAAGGATCTTTGTAGGTGTTTGAGAACCTAACATAATATCACCGACCGCCTTAATTCTCAAGGTTTGCGCGTGAACGGATATGATCAACACCAGCAAACTGGCTGATAAAATCAGTCTCCTCATATTCCTAAGTTTCTAAATTTTAACGATTTTGATAAGAGCCAAGTGATTGGTTCTCTATACTAGACAAACGAAGGATTTCCTCATATTCTTCTGGATTCAGATCCATATAAAAATAATTAACCGGATCTACCTTTTTCCCATTAATGTGAACCTCGTAATGGCAATGTGGAGCAGTAGACTTACCTGTATTTCCGACATAACCGATGATTTGTCCTCTCTTCACCTTTTGACCAGGTCTAACAATATAGCGACTCATATGGCCATAAACGGTTTTGTACCCAAAGCCATGATCGATCGTCACATATTTTCCAAGGCCATTGAAAGTAGTCCTGGCAACAGAGACCTTGCCATCACCGGTGGCGTAAATTGGGGTGCCTTGTGGCGCTGAAAAGTCAGTACCGTAGTGCATTTTCTTTACTTTCAAAATCGGATCGGTACGCATCCCGAAACCAGAAGAGAGCCTTCTAAGGTTTTTATTGCTTACTGGTTGGATGGCAGGCATTGAAGCGTACAGCTCTTCCTTCTTCAGGGCAAGTTCCATAATCTCATCATAAGACTTGGTTTGGATATACATCTTCTTTTTGACCCTATCGATCTTTTCGAGTGTGCCTACTACCAAATCTTTGTTGTTCAAGTCACTTTCCAAAAGATTTCTATAGCGTAATACACCACCAGAACCGGCAGTACGGACTGTTTCGGGGATAGGCTCAGCCTCAAACACAGTTCGATAGACATTGTCATCTTTCTGCTGTAAAACACCAAGCATTTGATCCATATTATCAACTTGTTCCTGCATTAGTTGATAGTAGAGTTTCAACTCCTCGTTTTCTTTTTTTAGAGCAGCCTCCTTGGGAGAGTCAAAGTATTGCGCCAAGATTACAATAATGCCTACTGAAAGAACAAGGGCGAGAGATAGGAAACCAAGGGCATTAATAACAATATCACGTTTTTTAACCTTTATGCGCTCGTATTTGCAGGTCTCGGTATCGTAGTAATATTTTATTCTAGCCATACAGCGTCCTTTTTTGAAATTCTCCTAATTTTGTCCCTTCGATTAGGGATAGAGATTTCTAATCGACAAAAATACTGAATTATTTGGATTTAATCCTGCGCATTTAACGCATAAGCATTCCATGAAGTCGAAGGAAATCAGAGCAAAATACATCGAGTTTTTTAACTCAAAAGGACATCATTTCGTTCCATCTGCTCCGATAGTGGTCAAGAACGATCCCACATTAATGTTCAACAATGCCGGGATGAATCAATTTAAAGACTATTTTCTTGGTAATGCGCAGGCTGAATATAAGCGTGTAGCCAATAGTCAGAAGTGCCTGAGAGCATCTGGCAAACACAACGATCTCGAAGATGTAGGGATGGATACCTACCATCACACCATGTTCGAAATGTTAGGGAATTGGTCTTTTGGAGATTATTTTAAAAAAGAAGCCATTGAATGGGCATGGGAACTATTGACGGAAGTATATGGTCTGCCAAAAGATCGATTGTATGTTACCGTTTTTGAAGGAGATAAGTCGGAAGACCTCGAATTCGACCAGGAAGCCTATGATTATTGGACCGAGCACATCGATAAATCCAGGATTCTTAATGGTGATAAGAAGGACAATTTCTGGGAAATGGGGGATACTGGACCCTGTGGCCCTTGTTCAGAAATACATATCGACCTGAGGTCAGATGAAGATATTGCCAAAGTTCCGGGAAAGGACTTGGTGAATCAAGATCATCCGGAAGTGGTCGAGATATGGAACCTGGTATTCATTCAATATGACAGAAAGGCCGATGGACATTTGGAAGAACTGCCTGATCAGCATGTAGATACGGGCATGGGATTCGAGCGGCTTTCGATGGCCATGCAAGGAGTGAAGTCCAACTATGATACTGATATTTTCACTCCGTTGATTGAGGCTGTATCCAACGCTGCAGGAGTGAATTATGGAGATGCTGAAGAAACTGATATTGCGATTAGGGTTATTGTTGATCACATTCGGGCGATTTCCTTTTCAATTGCCGATGGTCAACTTCCATCAAATAATAAGGCTGGATATGTTATCCGAAGAATCTTGAGGCGTGCCGTCCGATATGGTTATACATTCCTAAAATTCAAAGAACCTTTCTTGCATAACCTTGTCGATGTGCTTGCGGAGCAATTCGATGGTGTATTCGAAGGACTTGCTGAACAAAAAGACTTTGTGGCCAAAGTAATTAAGGAAGAAGAAGCTTCATTTTTGAGAACCTTGGAAAACGGGCTCAAGAGAATCGATCAGGTCAAATCCGGTCTTGGTGATTCCAAAGTGATCGATGGGAGAGTCGTTTTTGAGCTTTATGATACTTATGGTTTTCCACTGGATTTGACGGCCTTAATAGCCCGAGAAAATGGCCTAATCCTTGATGAGGCAGGGTTTAATACAGCAATGGAGGAGCAGAAAAAGCGCTCAAAGGCCGATGCAGCCCAGGAAAAAGGAGATTGGATCCAAGTGAGAGATGAGGAAGACGTAGAGTTCCTTGGCTACGACTTTGAGGAAGCAGATTCACAGATTCTTAAATATCGAGAAATAAAGGAGAAGAAGGGTTCGGTCTATCAGATCGTGCTGAACAAGACCCCATTCTACGGAGAAAGTGGAGGTCAAATAGGCGATACCGGTTCGCTCACAAGTGATTCTGAATCTATTAGGGTATTGGATACCCAAAAAGAGAATGATTTGATTGTTCACTTTGTGGACAAGATTCCTCAAAACCCAGAATCTTCATTTAAAGCATCAATTGATTCTGACAGGCGACACTTGATCAAGAATAATCATTCAGCGACTCATTTATTGCATGCTGCTCTAAGGGAAGTATTGGGCGATCATGTACAACAAAAGGGCTCTTTAGTCTCAGATAGCCTGTTAAGATTTGACTTTTCACATTTTGCCAAGGTTGAGCCAAACCAGATTGAACAAATTGAACGAATTGTTAATGACCATATCCGGCAAAATATCCAGTTGGATGAAAAGCGGAATGTTCCTATCGAGGATGCAAAGAAAATGGGTGCTACTGCGCTTTTTGGTGAAAAATATGGAGAATTTGTTCGTGTAATCACATTCGACCCGAGTCACTCTGTGGAACTTTGTGGGGGAACACATGTGAATGCCACGGGAGACATAGGCTTCCTGAAAATCACTTCCGAAAGTGCTGTTGCGGCCGGAGTGAGAAGAATTGAGGCCATCACCGGTCCTGCAGCCTTTGAATTCATTTCAGAGCAAGATCGAATTATTCGTGATTTAAAAGAGCTGTTGAAAGGGCCAAAGGATGTGAAGAAAGCTGTGAATACCTTGATTGAGGAGCGACAAAAACTTAGCAAAGAACTTGAAAAGGTCCATGGTCAGCAATCGGGAGATCTTAAAAATTTGTTGAAAGGTAAGGTCACTCCACAAGGGGAGATAAATGCCATTGTGGAGAAGGTAAGCCTACCAAGTGCGGACGCTTTAAAGAAGGTTTCCTTTGAATTACGGAATGAATTGGAAAATGTATTGGCAGTCCTGGCAGCCGATATCTCAGGTAAGCCACAAATTTCTGTGGTTATTTCCGATTCGTTGGTGGATTCAAAACAATTGAATGCCGGAAATATTGTGAGAGATTTGGCCAAAGCAATTCAAGGAGGTGGTGGTGGCCAGCCGTTCTTTGCGACTGCAGGGGGAAAAAACATTAATGGACTAGATGAAGTCGTTCGGAAGGCAAGAGATTTTATCCAGGGACTTTGATGGGCCTTCCTTACCAGGTGGGATAACAAGGAAACTGATTAAGGCAAACTGGCGTTATAAGACCTTGAGAACGCAATTATATTAGTGGCGAATGAATTGAAATACAGAGAGTTTATCTTTGTGTTCTAAGCCTGAACTAAAAAGACTTAAAATGACAAAGCGAATTTTGTCCTTATTGGTTGTAGTGATGATCACCTGGTCATGTGCGGCCACCAAAGAAGATGGTTCTGTCAAGATTACCGGACAGATCAAAAACCCAATTCCACAAGGCGATATCATACTGGAGAAATTTGAGGTAGGAGAGGTAGTTCCTGTCACCACGGTCCAAGCTGACGAAGATGGAAAATTCGAAATGACCACAGATCTGGCCGAAGCCGGTTTCTATCGTATCAATGTTTATGGTCAACAAATGGAGACAATTGTTCTTGATAAGGACGATCTGAAAGTAGTCGCTGACGGCCAGGGAGGTTCGGAAATTGAAGTGACGGGTTCCAAAGATACGGATTACATGAAGGAACTTGACCGGTTTATGACGGGTATGGGTGTTCGGATACAAGATTTCAACCAACGCTTCATGACTGCCCAGAAGAATCGGAATATGGAGATCATGGAAGATCTTTCCTATGAAGGAATGGCCTTACAGAAGGAAAGAGACGATGGACTTAAGGCAATGGCCTGGAAGTTCGAAAAATCATTGGTTTCTCTATTAATTACGGATTTCATTCAGGACAAAACGGAGCACTTTGGCTTTATGGACAGCCTGGCAAATAAGCTCCAAAAGGAGATTCCCAATTCCAGCCATGTAGCCATGTTCGTAAATAATCTAGAATATTTCAGACCCGCAGTTTCAATGGGCGATATTGCCCCGGATTTGACACTTCCTACTCCCGATGGAGCAACGTTGAGCCTGTCTGACCTTAGAGGGAAGTATGTGCTGGTCGATTTCTGGGCTGCTTGGTGCAGACCATGTCGTGCTGAGAACCCCAATGTGGTGAACATGTATGAAAAGTACAACAGCAAAGGTTTTGAAGTATTTAGTGTGTCGTTGGACCGAACAAGAGATGCCTGGTTGAAGGCAATCGAAGCCGATGGATTAAGATGGCCAAGCCATGTTTCCGACTTGAAATATTTTCAATCTGCGGCAGCAATGACCTATAAGGTTAATGCAATACCGTTTGCGCTGTTGCTGGATCCTGAGGGAAGAGTAATTGGAAAGAACTTAAGAGGTAGGGCGCTAAGAGCTAAGCTAGCTAATATTTTCGGGGAGTAATTGCCAGGAATCACAAAAACATTTTCTGAAGCGCTGTCCACAGCGCTTTTTTCTTGTCTTTTTCTTCGCTGATGATTTTCAAATCATCGGCTTTGAGAAAGTATTTGTGATTTGACTCATGAACGGTATACTGTTCTGAAGTAAAGAGATCATCGAGTTTACCCGTTCCGAAAACAAGTAGATGACGATGATTTTGTTCGGCCATCAATGCCTCAATTTGTTTGATTGATGCTCCCTTTAGGTTTATCAAAAGAATATCATCCAGGCTTCTTTTAACCGCTTTCAAAACGTTGGATAAGAACTCTTTGGAGTTTGCATCAATGATCTCAGACGATGACTCCACAAATACCAAACAGTGTTTTAAGTTATTTCCTTCAGTTTGGAGAGGTTTGATATAGGTCTCTTTGGATTCGGAAACTACCCCTTCTTCATCTCCTTTTTCAGTAGTGGGCTCATTGGTCTGTGAACCTGTGGTAGGTCCAAGCTCCCTTTCCTTGACTACATAAATATCTTCTGTAATAAGTTGGGTAAGGAATGAATAGTCGTCAGTCACAAGCCTCAGGTTTATGACTTCAATTTAGAAAATGAGTAGGGATTTCCGTCCTAAACCGGAAAGTTATTCATCAAAAATACTCTTGAGTTCGGTAGCCTCTTCAGGCTTCATTCTTTTGGCCAAAACAAGCCTGAGCTGTCGTCTTCGTAAGGCGCCAGCGAACATCTCTTTTTCCTCATCAGTTTCAGGAACCAATTCCGGCACATCAATAGGCCTTCCTCCCTGATCCACGGCAACAAAGGTGAAAAAGGCACTGTGGCTTTTAAATCGAGTACCTGAAGGGATATTCTCCGCGTAGACTTCAACATAGACTTCCATAGAAGAGCTGAATGCCCTTGTCACTTTCGCTTCAAGAGTCACCACATCACCAAGTTGAATAGGATTTCTAAACGAAATGTTATCTGCCGAAGCGGTCACTACGATTCTATTTGAATGTTTTTGAGCCGCTATTGCAGACACCACGTCCATCCAATGCATTAGTCGCCCACCCATTAAATTATTAAGAGTATTCGTATCATTAGGAAGGACCAATTCGGTCATAGTCACCCTTGAATCACTGCATGTCTTTCTCTTCTTTGCCATCTTTTATTTCGTTTGTCGCAAAATTACTTCTTTACCCAGATTTATCTCCGGCTAAAACGCTTTTTTGATAAAAATAATTCGGACAAAAAGCTTTAAGCTTCAAGTTGCAAGCTTCAGGTCTTTAGTTTCAAGCAAGAGTTGTATGAAGAAGTGACTTTCGTAAGGTCAATAATGCCGTGAGGCTTGGACCTTGTAACTTGGAGCTTACGACTTCTAACTCCATCCATCTTTTCCTAAAAGAGGGACAAAGGCAAAATCGGTGAATTCTTCTTTACGAATCTTGTCCTCGTCCACTTTGGTGATTCTCAGCATTTTTTGTGCCCTTGAATCGCCCACAGGGATGACCAGCATACCTCCAACTTTGAGTTGTTCTATTAGGGCCGATGGCACCGTTGGCGCTCCCGCAGTAACGATGATTTTATCATAAGGAGCATGACGCGGAAGCCCCTGAGAACCATCACCATAGAAGAAATTGGCGTTATAGCCCAAAGAAGGGAGGAACTTCCTGGTTCGTTCGTAGAGCTTTTTTTGATATTCAATCGTATAGACCTTAGCGCCCATTTCCAAAAGGACAATTGCCTGATACCCTGATCCCGTGCCAATTTCAAGCACTTTATCCCCCGGTTTGACTTCTAACTTCTCGGTTTGAAACGCGACCGTATAGGGTTGTGAAATGGTCTGACCTTCTCCAATCGGGAAAGCCTTGTCTTGATAGGCATGTTCTACCAAAGCACTATCCATCAGAAAAAAATGACGGGGGATTTTGTTGATTGCATCCAGGATTTTCTGGTCTTTGATGCCTTTGCTTTTAACAACTTTTACCAGTTGCCGCCTCAGCCCTTTGTGTCTGTAGGTGTCTTCCATTTCGATTGAGCGAAGATAAGATTTCCTTTATGAGTTTTCTTCCTTTTTTCGTCATTCTGAACGAAGTGAAGAATCTCACTGACTAACTTGAGATTCTTCGGTCGCACTGCTCCCTCTGAATGACATGAGTCAATGATTGGTTTTACTAGGTTGAATCACTAACATTGAGGCATGTTTACGGGAATCATAGAGGCCTTTGGCAAAGTCACCAAAATTGAAAGAGATGGGTCAAATGTTCACTTCGATATTCAGAGTAATATCAGTAATGAACTAAAGATTGATCAGAGTATCGCTCACAATGGAACCTGTCTCACAGTGGTTCAAGTCCAGAACGATATTCATACGGTAACAGCGATCGATGAAACCTTGAAAAAGACAAACCTCGGTGATTGGACTGTGGGCTCAAAAGTCAATTTAGAGCGCTGTATGGTCGCTGACGGACGATTTGATGGTCACATTGTTCAAGGTCATGTGGATCAAATTGGGACAGTCGCCAACATTCAGGAGCAAGACGGAAGCTGGCTCTTTGACTTTGAATATGACACTTCACAAGGGAATGTGACTGTAGAAAAGGGCTCTATTTGCATCAACGGAATCAGCTTGACCTGTTTTAATTCCCGGGAAGGGGAATTCCGTGTAGCCATTATTCCATATACCTATGAACACACCAATTTCCATCAGCTTAAAATCGGGGATTCCGTAAACCTTGAGTTTGATATTGTAGGCAAATACGTCAAGCGGCTACTCGGATAATGAAAGTCAAATTTGAAGTCATCCCTCATCTGCTAAAGTTCAGGTTTGAAGCTGGAACTTCCAGAGGATCCTTTACAGAAAAGGAAACCTGGTTTATCAAGGCTTGGGAATTAGGAGCAGAAGATGTTGTAGGCTGGGGAGAGGCCAGTCCTTTAAAAGGACTAAGTATTGACTACTCGGAGAATTATGCGATCAAACTTCGGGCGGTCCTGGATCATATCGAAGGGCTGGATGTCCCAAAAGAAGACATTCTCAATTTCATCTCAGAGAACACCCCATTTGATATGCCTTCACTGCGTTTTGGGGTCGAGACAGCATTATTAGATCTGATCAGCGGTGGGAAGAAAGTGATTTTTCAGAGTCCATTTGTGAAAGGAAATCAGCGTATCCCAATCAATGGGCTTGTGTGGATGGGAGAGGAGTCTTTTATGCGACAGCAGATTGAGGAGAAAATTGAGCAGGGATTCGACACCATCAAAATGAAGATTGGAGCCATAGATTGGGAAACCGAATTGGCCATTCTGTCCGAAATACGTGATCGTTATCGTCCTGGTGATTTTACACTACGTGTAGATGCGAATGGGGCATTCGATGAATCTAATGTTCGGGATCGATTGACTGAGCTCGCAAGCTTGGATATTCATTCGATTGAACAACCGATCAAACTTGGTCAGCCGCAACTGATGGCCGAGCTTTGCAAGGAAGAAATCCTGCCGATTGCCCTAGATGAAGAGCTGATTGGAATCGACCAATTGGAAGATAAAAGAGCTCTTCTGGAGAATATCAAACCTCAATTTATTATTCTCAAACCCTCACTTATTGGAGGGGTTCTGGCTACCCAGGAATGGATCGAAATTGCTGAGTCACTAAATACCGGTTGGTGGATGACCTCCATGCTGGAAGCTAACATAGGGCTAAACGCCATCGCTCAATTAACCGCTTCTTACAATCCTTCACTACCTCAAGGCCTGGGTACAGGCCAGCTTTACCAGAATAACATTGATTCACCTTTGGAGATTCGTAAAGGGGAGTTGGTGTATAATGTACCGAAGGGGTGGAGTAGCGTTAATTAGTTTGACTCTTGTCGTCATTTCGAATAAGCGTGCGAATGAGAAATCTCCTTTTTAATTAAGAAGACTTCTTGCATCCACTCGAAATGACCTTATAGAATGTTCTTTAAAATGAGTAGTTTCTATGTCCAAATTCCATATTATGAAAAGAGTGCTCCTTACTTCCTTGATTCTTTGTTTAACGATTTCCGTTCTCGCTCAGGACCGAGTTCCCAAAACTGAGTTTATGAAAATGTATCTCCCTGTCTGGGAAGAAGCGAGGGAGCATTGTCTGGCAGTGGCAAAGGCTATGCCCGAAGAACTCTACACCTATAAACCCACAGAGGTGAGCAAGACCTTCGCAGAACAAATGGTGCATATCGCATACACTATTCCTCTGCTGACCAAGCGCTATGTTCAGGGTATGGATGTTGTACCGGTACGTCCTGATCATACCAAAATGACCAAAGCTCAGATCATCAAATTATTAGAAGAGGGCTTTGATTATACTACCGAGGTAATTTATACTATCGCACAGGCACAGTTGGACGAAACCACCGTGATGTATCATAGCGGCAATACTGTGAGTAGAGCCTTTGCCATGTTTTATGTGCAGGATCATATGACCAATCACCGAGCCAAATCCAATCTGTACATCAGAATGAACAATATTCAGCCTCCTGAGTATACATGGTAGTTCTCGATCTGGATTATTAAATATTTGATTATTGCATTAAAAATTTGGAAATTAATTAGATTTTTTAACCTATCTAATTATGTCCAAACTTTTAAGCAAGGAGGCATTAGACCAACAGTTGGTTGTGAATGTCAAAGATTTTGGTGCTGTGGGCAATGCCGTCAAGGACGATTCCGATGCTATTGAGGCCGCCATTAAATATGCAATGCACAAAGGGTCGTTGACCAGTATTAACAACAACTCGGATGAAATTGATCTGAATAGCATTAGTTATCCCGCTTCACGAACCAATTTTGCCACCCAGGGTGGGGCTAAACTCTATTTTCCGTCTGGGACCTACCGCATCAGCCGTCCCATAGTGCTTCCGGCTAGTGGAGGAGATTATGCGATCGCTACCAACGGCTTTTGCATTCACATAGAAGGAGAGAATTCTGTGAGTACAATGATAGCCGCGACTACTGATTTTGCTCAAAAACTTCCGAACTATGATACCAGGGAAGTACGAGGCTTGATTGAATGGGATCCAAACTATAATTATGATGCACTAGAGCCGTTCGGCAATCTCAAAGACCTTAAGAACACGGTTAAAGCAGATTGGTCTACCTGGCAAACGATCCGGCAGATAAGAGAGCTGATCGATCTGGACGAACGTGCGGAAGAGCTATTCAATGCCATTTTTGAAGAAGAACTCGATGTTGGCGGGCCCCGACTCAGAGAGGTCACCGAACTCTATCAACGTGCGGTGGACGATATGAAGAAACAGGCAATTATAGACTACGACAGCAATGGTAAACTCTATGTTAAAGCCAATACCTTTCCGTTAAACAGAGCTCTTCATCAAAGCATTAAGAATATTACTTTAAAAACCCCTGAAAGGCCAAAAATGCATGGTATGCCGGTAAGAACATATGCCATCTATCGTAGATGGCCATGGATGATGCATCGACCAATTCTTTTCGATCTCATCGAGGCGGTCATAGTGAAGGGTAAGAAACAGGCGAGCATGAAATGGTTTCCCGATAATACCACTGAAGAGATGGGCCAACGAATGTTCGTACCCTCGATCACAGAACTGCAGAATACATGGAGGGAAGCAACGGAAGTATTTCGGCTTTTGTGGCAAGGAAGCATGGAAGGAAGCAGAATGCAACTTCATATGGATGAAGTCAATTTCTATGGCTGCAATGGGATTTATAATCCCGCTATATGTCGGTTTGAAGGCAGTATGATCACGAGTTCATTCAAGAACATAAATGCCAAAGTGAGTGATGAATATGCAAATAGTAAGAACGTTCCTCATGCCCGTTCCGGTCATTATAGAGAGATGGGCTATAAGGACTGGTTGGGAGAAACTGACCTTGATATGCCAAGTCACGATTGTATACTCTTTGAATTTGATCAGGGAGTAAATAGTCATTATGGAATGGATACGGTGGGGTTACAGTATAGTCAGGTTGAAAATGTATGGGCTTATGGCAAACAGTTGGGAGTTTTTAAAGGTAGGGCCAATGGCGTGAACTGGAGATTCGCATTCAGTGATGGTAGCCTATTCGGACCGTCATACCACTTCATCAACTCCACTAACACTTTTGTCTACAATATCTATCATGAGGGTGGCTATGATCGGCACGTGTTTTTGCTAGAAAGATGTCTTGGGCTTCGTCTTGAGAGTTTTGGTACTGGTGGACAGCGCTTGACTTTGGGAGCATCGTATTGGCCTGATTATGCCAAGAAAAGCGCTCGGACTTTGAGTTCCAGTATCAAACTTAAGGAATGCGTGGGTTGTCGATTAAACGGCAGGGAAGGGTTGCCTCCAAGGTACACTTCCAGCTATTACATGACCATGTTGCTGGCCGAAGCTCACAATTCTAAAACGACAGATCCGGATGAAAAATACATTATTCCCTCCCCAAAACCCGTCTTTCTTGAGGTGGATGATAAAAGCAGTAGAAATGTATTCACAAACATCGAGTCGGCCTATATAGAAACAGCTTCCTTAGGTGCAGTAGAAGTAGAATGGATTGATGAAAACGGAAAACCAGTCAAAGAAACGCTCTTAAAACAAGCAGAGAACCGTCTGACAAAAGATCCAAAGGCAGAGATAAACGCGCTTCTAACTCATGAGTTCAAACTCCCGAGTACACCCAATAATAACTTCAATTCAGTAACGGGTTGGTTATATATACATGAGTACTTTCAGCATTTTCTGAATAATATTAAGGCGACCCATCCGAAAGTGGAATACCACAAGTTTGGAGGATCAAATGAATTGAAGATTTACAAAAATGCCGGGATGGAAATTTATGAATGGGGTGGGATTCCGATCAACATAGGCCACCGAACGGACGACCCGAAGAACAAGGATCAAAACGATTGGTGAAAATGCTTTTATCCATTTCGATGTGAGAGAAGACTATTTAAATCCCGTCCTCTGGCGTCAGATTTTCATCAAACTGCCGCAAAAGATCGCTTAGTTTTTTGACAACCTGGGGAAACTCCATGGCCAGGTTTTTCTCTTCACTGATATCTGTTTTAAGGTTGTAGAGTGCTATTTCAAATGCACCTTGTTCCTTTACATTCCAACCGATGCTCTTGCTGATATGCAATTTCCATTTGCCCATTCTGATGGCTTCAGGTTTACCGTTACGAGCATAGTACAAAAAGGGCCTGTCTTCAATTACTGTGGTGGCAGGATCAGCCAGAAATTGAGAAAGGTCAATGCCATCTAAGGTGAGGTTTTCCGGGATTGTTGCTCCGGTAAGAGAAGCTACTGTCGGGAATAGATCGAGTGTACTAAGGACATATTCTACCGTTTGATTAGCAGGTATTTTCCTTGGCCAGGTGATAATGCCAGGTACTCGTTGGCCGCCTTCCCAGGTTTGTGCTTTTTTACCTCTCAATGGACCTGCCGAACCAACCCTTGGCCCATTATCGGAAGTAAAGATGAACAAGGTATTGTCATAAATTCCCTCTTCTTTTAATGTCCTGATAATTTCACCGGTACTCCAATCCAGTTCCATAATTACGTCACCATAAAGTCCTAACTCGCTTTTACCACTGAACTCTTCCGAAGCATGAAGCGGTAAGTGGGGCATGTTGTGAGCAACATACAGAAAAAAGGGCGAGTCGCTTCTTTCTTTGATCTGCCTGACTGCTTCTTCGGTATACCGCCTGGTTAAATATTTTTGATCGGGTCCGTTTTCAATAATTGAGGTGTCTCGGTATAGAGGTAGAGGAGGGGATTGAAAATCATTATGGCGATAATAGTGATTATCCATGTCGTTGGAATAAGGAACTCCAAAAAAGGAATCAAAACCATGATTCAGTGGCATGTATTCAGGTTGATGTCCTAAATGCCATTTGCCTATGATGGAAGTAGAATAGCCTGCGCCCTTGAGCATTTCTGCCATGGTGTATTCAGAGGGAGCGAGTCCGTGATCAGAAAAAGGGTAGACTACTGCTTCGTGTAAGTTGCTTCGCTTGGGGTAACGTCCTGTGAGCAATCCGGCTCTCGAAGGAGTGCAGACCGTTGCGGGAACATAGAAGTTGGTTAACCGAAGGCCATCTTGAGCCAATGCATCCAAATTAGGCGTTTCAAACCCTTCGGCTCCGAACGACCCAAGATCACCATAGCCCTGATCATCCGTGAAAAAGATTATAATGTTGGGTGGGTTTTCAGCGACTTGTTCTTGAAGATTACAACCCATGAGAAGGCTAAATAATATTAGGCAGGCAATGAGTAAAAGGCCATAACACTTTGTGTTCATTCGACTCGATTGGATTTTAACATTTCAATATAAAGGAATCTAAAAACTGTTTTGGAGCAATGAGTGCCCATGATTCCTTAAATTGAAATATGAGAATTTTGATTACAGTGTTATTCTTCATTGTCAGTAGTCCGCTTTTTGGCCAAAAGATTATCCAAAAACCCATTCTCTGGGATCAGGAGAGAATTGATCTGACCTTGGCCTACCTAAAAGACCGTTACGGTTTAGAGCAAGAAACCCCTCATATCACTCCCAAAATGGTGGTGGTTCATTTTACCGTGATCCCGACTTTTGCAGGAACCTTTGGGACATTCAATCGGGCTACCCTACCAAGTGCCAGAACCGGAATTCAAAGTGCCGGAGCATTGAACGTGTCTTCTCAATACTCAATCGACAGGGACGGCACCATTTATCAGTTTATGCCGGATACGGTAATGGCGAGACATGTGATTGGTTTAAACCACTGTGCCATTGGGATAGAGAATGTAGGTGGCACCAAAGAAACTCCCATGAATGAGGCCCAACTCAAGGCCAATATCGCTCTCATTAAAATGCTCAATGAAAAGTATGATCTGGAATATGTGATTGGTCATTTTGAATATAAGGCATTTATAGGTCATGATTTATGGTTGGAAAAGGATCCTGATTATCTCACCAATAAAACTGACCCAGGCGTGAAGTTTATGAATGATATCCGTGCCGGATTAAAAGGGACGGGGCTTAAAGGATCTCCGGGAAGATAGATCGTCATTCCGGAATTTTTCTTTGTTTTATACCTTACACGAAGAAAAATGTCCGGAATCTCAATTCCAACTTGATAGATACCGGATAAAATAAGACTTTGAAAATATAAGTCTTATTTTTCCGGCATGACCTTCAGCTTTTAATGTCGATTTCCTACCAGTAAAAATTGAAAATCTATAGATTCATGAGATGCCTTTCTATTTTATCCATACTTGCAATTGTAATGACTGCTTCTGCCCAAACCATCGATAAACAATTGTATGATGCTTATGACAAATACAAAGAGTCTACCATTAAGGATCGAAGGTTTAAGCATGCCGAAATCCAGCCTTTGATCGAGAAGTTGAAAAGTGACAATCAGTTCAAAGTTGAAAAGCTAGGAGAATCGATAGAAGGCAGAAGTATCTCCCTGATTTCAATAGGCAATGGACCTACAAGCGTATTGTTATGGTCGCAAATGCATGGCGATGAGCCAACCGCGACCATGGCCATATTCGATATTATCAATCTGTTCAGGTCAGAGGATTTTGGGTCGTTCAAGTCCAATCTCTTCGACAAACTTACCATCCATTTTGTCCCTATGCTTAACCCTGATGGGGCTGAACAATATATGCGGAGGAATGCATTGGGTGTGGATTTGAATCGTGATGCTGAACGGCTGCAATCTGAGGAATCTAAGATTCTCAAAGGCATCCGTGATCGTACTGACGCTGACTTTGGCTTTAATCTTCATGATCAGAGCAGGTATTATACGGTGGGCTATAGCCGAAATCCGGCTACCATTTCCTTTTTGGCCCCGGCATACAATTATGCCAAGGACATCAATGAGGTTAGAGGGAATGCGATGAAGGTGATTGGGAAAATGAACGATGTGATCCAAAAATACGCTCCTAATCAAGTAGGCAAGTACAATGATGACTTCGAGCCTCGTGCCTTTGGAGATAATATCCAGAAATGGGGGACCAGTACTATTCTCATCGAATCAGGTGGTTATCAGAATGATCGCGAGAAGCAGGAAATTCGTAAACTTAATTTTATGAGCATCCTATCGGCATTGGAAGTGATTGCTGACGAGACGTATGAGACCGAAAATTATTCAAAATATGACGCTATCCCATTCAATGAGCGTCAGTTGTTCGATTTGAAAATCAGTAATTTGACTTACGAGTTAGGGGGAAATGAATACACAGTTGATGTCGCAATTAATAGATTTGAACTGGAATATAACAACCACCGAAATTTCTTCTTTTATAGTAGTATTCAAGAGTTGGGTGATCTGTCCATTTATTATGGATTCGAAGAGTTGGATGCGACAGGAATGAAATATGAACGAGGCAAAGTCAAAGAAGGCGCAGTGGCCTACGCTGATCTGGAGAAACTGGACTTTGTCGGATTATTACGTCAAGGAATAACCCATGTCAGAGTGAATGATGCTCCAAGAAGTATGCGATTTACAAATTATCCGATCGGTGTGCTAAGAGGAAGTTCAAGTTTGAACGATCGCCTGTCCCTTGGGCAACATGCTACTTTTCTCTTAACCAAGAACGGGAAACCTGAGATGGCCGTGGTCAATGGCTTTGTGGTCAATTTGAAAACAGGGGAAACCGATTTGGTCAATGGAATGATCAGGTAATTCGATGTCATCACGAGGCACGAAGTGACCTTTTTTTGATCAGAAGATTGCTTCTCCCAAGTTCTCGGGATCGCAATGACATCTAACTTTATAAGAACCAGTAATTTTCACCCATTTTCAACTGAATTCTTTCCAGATAGGACAGTAAGTGTTCCATTGCCTTCCCTTCAGGAAATACTGCTATTAACAGTTTGAAGTTGGTCGTCTTTTCAATCTCACGATAATCCACTATTTGATTTTTTGGGTCAATGTCCATCCAAACAAACTCAATACCCTGGTCGCGAAGAATGTCTGCCGTGAGTCGCCCTTTCTGGCCAGTTCCCCAAAGGACAAGTTGATCGGACCCAAGTTTATGACGGATAAAATGATTAACCTTTAGATTAAAGAACGCTTCTTGATGATAATGAAGAGAGTTTCTGGAAGTCCGTTCGGGATGCTCTCTCCAATTCAATGTGGTCTCATTTATGGATTGAATGTTATAACCCATTTCATACCACTTCAGGACCAAATGATAATCTTCCGGATAGGAGAGGTTAGATAGGTTAAGATCTTCTGTACGAATCATCCAATTAGGTGAGGCTACTACGCATTCCCGATAGATCCATTGCCAATGGTCGCCTTTTTCTGCTCTTTCATTGAGCCAGTTTTGATAGTTGAGGTATCCGGGAGAAATGGGGGTTGAGCCAAAGTACTCGACTTTGCCAGTGACAATAGAATCAGGTTCTGAATTCTCCAATGTATTTACCATCAATTCGAGCCGGTTTTTAGGCATTATATCATCCGCATCCATGCGGGTGATGTACGTTCCCTGACAGTGTTGAAAGGCTAATTGCAAAGCTGGTATGATCCCATTCCCCTTGTTGGGAAGGCTTCTGATTCTGTGATCTACTTGCACGAACTCTTCAACTATTGATTGAGAATTATCAGTGGAATGATCATTAACAATCAACAGTTCCCAAAATGAAAATGTCTGCCCTCTAATTGAGGACAGACATTCATGTATATATTTTTCGGCATTTTTTACCGGCATTATAATGCTGACTATTGGCTGGATATTCGTCATCAGACTTTCACCAGTTTCCATTTACCCTTTTTGAACCAATGCATGGATACAACAGCAATCAAAGTTTCAGCAACTGTAATTGCAAGGTATACACCCAAAGGCCCCCAATCCATTTGGATCGCCAATAAGTAGGCAAGAGGTAGCTGAAACAGCCAGAAACAGAAGAAGTTAATCACGGTTGGTGTTTTAGTATCTCCTGCACCGTTGAACGACTGAATCAACACCATACCATAGGCATAGAAGACATATCCGGCCGCAATTACTTGAAGACTTAAAGCGCCTGCATCAATTACGTCAGGCTGGTCTTTGAACAAGCCAACAATGGTTTTGGCAAAAAAGAGGTAGATCAAGGAAACAGCAACCATGAAGGTGGCGTTATATTTCCCGGTTTTCCACACTGACTTTTCGGCTCTTTCAGGTTGTTCGGCACCCAAATTTTGTCCAACGAGTGTTGCTGCTGCATTGCTCATACCCCAGGATGGCATCAAAGTGAACATCATTACTCTAATAGAAATGCCATAGCCAGCCAGTACCGCACTTCCGAACTCAGACATAATCCTTGTCAGGAATACCCAACTGGATGTGGCAATTAGAAATTGACCAATGCCACCAAGAGACACTTTGATCAAGTTCCACATAATGTCTAGTCGAAGGACGATGTCCTTGAAACCTACTTTGATACGGCTCCACCCATAGAACAATACCAATAGCTGACCTATAACCGCTGTACCACGCCCAATGGTGGTGGCAATCGCGGCTCCTTCCACACCATAGGCTGGAATAGGGCCGAAACCAAAGATGAACATCGGGTCAAGAATGATATTCAAACCATTGGAAATGACTAACATCCACATCGCAATGGAAGCATCGCCCGCTCCTCGAAAGATCGCATTGATAAGGAATAAGAGTACCACAGTAATGCTTCCACCCATAAGTACGCGTGTATAGCCATAACCTTCAGCGATCAGGTCCGGCTCGCCACCCATTAGACCTAATATTTCCTTTGGAAAAATAATACCCAAGGAGCCGATTATAGCGGCTACAGCCGATCCAAGAATTATGGTTTGAACTGCTGTTTTGGATGCACCGTCCATGTCCTTTTCACCGGTTCTTCTAGCAACTACAGCTGTTGCGGCCATGCTTAGTCCGATGGCTACTGCATAGATTAATGTAATCACAGATTCGGTCAGGACAACGGTCGCGATGGCATTGGTACTGACTCGTGAAACGAAGATCATGTCCACCAAGGCAAAGGTCGATTCCATCAACATTTCCAGGATCATAGGAATGCTGAGCATAAAAATTGCCCTGCGTATGCTACCTGTGGTAAAATCTTGCTCTTTACCAGTGATAGCGATTTTGAGGTATTGAAAAAACCTCTTTATAGAGAGTTTAGAACTTTTCATTAATTGAGAATTATGTAATTAAAAAAATAATAAAGCGGGGAGGGGAGGCTTAATTTAAGCTTCCCGGCTCTATGACCAGATCCTTTCGCAGCTTGGTGGATATGTAGTCGATAATTCTCATAACTTCATGATGGCACAAATGTGTGCTAAATTTCTTTACTAACAAAGAACTAATTGAATTCCCTTAGTAGTTCTTCCTGAATTTTTCTCATTCCGGTTGAAGCTTTGTCTACCACAAAGCGCAGATTGGGATAAATTCCGGTCTCAGGTTTATTGGGATCAACAATGTATTTGGGGGCGTTTAAGGATACAAAATCAATTAATCCAGCTGCAGGATAAACTTGAAGAGAAGTGCCTACCACAAGGAAAATATCAGCTTGTTGAGCATGCATCATTGCTACTTCCATCATTGGTACTGCTTCTCCGAACCATACGATATTTGGCCGTAGTTGGGAGCCAAGTTCGCATGTATCGCCAAGATTCAGTTGCCAATCCTCCATTTCATAAATCAATGAGGGATCCTTGGTACTTCTTGATTGAAATAATTGACCATGCAGGTGAATCACATTTGACGATCCAGCTTTTTCGTGGAGATTGTCCACGTTTTGGGTAACGATCACCACGTCAAAATAGGATTCTAGTTCCTTTAAGATCAGATGACCATCGTTAGGTTTAGCATTGAGCCCCTGCTTCCTTCTTTGATTATAGAAATCAAGTACCAACTCGGGGTTCTTAGCCCATCCAATCGGAGAAGCCACTTTCATAACATCATGGCCTTCCCAGAGCCCATCGGATTCTCGGAACGTTTTGAGTCCGCTTTCTGCACTAATACCAGCACCGGTAAGTACAACGAGTTTCTTCATACAACTAATTCTATTATTAGAGCTTTTCTATGTCGAGCTTGTCGAGACATCTATTCTAACCACTTAAGAAGGAAGCTAAGAAATAATATCTTTTCGATGAAATGGTTCTTGAGGAGGCCAGTCAAGGATATCTTGATTTAGAAATTTCCAATTTGGATTGAATCCTTCAATAAGCTTTAGCTTTTTCTTCCTACTCCAATTTTTTAGTTGTTTCTCACGTTCAATTGAGTTAAGGACATATTTGGTTGATTCCCAGTATATGAGGTTATAACAATAATATTTGCCAGCAAAAGTGTCTTTGTCCCCTCGATTGAGCCAATGCTCGATTAATCTCTGTCCTAAATCTTCGGTTCTACCAACGTACAGAACAGTTTTTTTTGGATTAGTGGTGATATAAACCGAGAAGCTCTTGTTCATAGATTGGTCAGATCTCTCCACTTCGGTCGAGATGAAAAAACTAAGTCTCGGAACGTTTTGAGTCCGCTTTCTGCACTGATACCAGCACCGGTAAGCACAACGAGTTTCTTCATCAGATACGTAGCTCTTCACGATTCGCTTCCAAAACATCAATAATGAACTGAATATGCTCAGTCATATCGACTTCAAGGAGGTCTACACCCGCTTGTATTTCTTCCCGTTCAACTTTTGCTGCAAAGCTCTTTTGCTTGAGTTTTTTCTTCACGGACTTGGGCGTGAGCCCTTCAATGCCTCCTGGTCGCACTTGGCAGCAGGCAATGATAAAGCCTGTGAGTTCATCCGAAGCAAGTAATGCCTTGTCAAGAAGTGTATCGTAGGAAACTCCCCATTTGGTGTAATGAGCTGAGATGGCATGTGCAATTTTTTCTTCTCCTTTTTCCCTAAGCATTCCTACGATCCGATTTGGATGCTCTTCCGGGTAGGCTTCATAGTCGGCATCATGGAGCATTCCTGTAATGGCCCATTCCTCCGCATCTTCTCCAAAATGCTTTCCATAAGCCTCCATCACCAATTCTACACTTCTGGCATGCCTTAAAAGGCTATCACCCTTGGTCATGGACTCGAGTATTTCTCGTGCTTCTTGTCTTCTCATAATGGTTTTAATATACCTCGGTGTCTGGGTGGAATGCGTACCAGGCAAACCAAAACAATCGAGTCGATGGCACAACATTTCCGTTTTCATCGTGAATCACGGCAGAATTACTAGAAGAAAGATAGGTAATGAAAATCTTCTTGCCGCCTAATTCGTCCTCCATGGCCTTCTTAAGCTTTCTGAGTTTCTTAAGAGTATAGGATTTATGTTTACCATTTATCGTTACTCCAATGACTAGCTCTTTGGTAGACAGATAAGGGTTCTGGTCTTTTACCGGGAATAGTATCTGAGGACTTTTGTCATACCCTTTATAAGCTGGTGTACCATAGTCAAAGTCAAAACCGGTTTCTTTCGTCATCACCTTGCCATTAGGGAATTTGGATTTCCATTCGGGCCATGACATATGGTAAGTGGGTAGATGCTCCAATTTCCTACCAGACATTTCCCCTGATATCGCTTTGGATTCGATTTGCGACCATAATGATTGCGTTTCATTATCATAAAGCAAGACATCACTGTTATAAAGTAGACCGGAGACGCCAAAGGTCATTTTCTTTCCTTCAACTGAAGGGTTAAAGGCCATCCCACTTCCACAAAGAGGGCAATAGGTGATGAGAACAGGTACTCCATTAAACTCATCGTTCACCGCTTCGTGACGGTCCAGAATGCTGATAGGATATGCACGTGCTTCGCCATTAAACTCAACACCCAAAACCATATCTTTTTTGCCCAGCCATGAATTGGAAGTTGCATCTTCGAATTTTGGACTGCTAATGGCGGGAATGCCATTTTTTTCAACATTGCCACTTACTAAATCGTCCTTGTCGACCAAGAGGTTTGAAAGTACAAATCCATTTTTTGTTGGTGCTGCACTTGCTGCTCCATCCTCAGCTTCTTCCGCAGAGGAACCTATCAGCTCCAGATGGTATTCATTAGGTAGAAGTTCTCCAATTCTTTCCCATCCCCAGTATCCATATTCCAAAAGGTACTCCGGGTTTTTGATAAGCCCATTTTCGTTTAGGAAAACTTTTGAAGCGCGGTTGAATAGGTAAGAAACCTGTAATGTGCCTTCAGGACCATTTTGGATGGCAATACCTCCACGTACCATTTTGTGGTCAGGACCATCGTAGGGCATTGCAAATCTTTGATTGGCATCACTTTGATAGCCTGCTTCCGCATCCTCATTTTTGTAAACAATGCGAATGAATTCAGAGAACTTTATTTCTCCATTTGAATAGAGTTTGTCGGCAGTCAATCGCTGGAGGGTTTTGAAGCCTTTCGTTTCATGATCAATTTGTGCCTTATACACCTCGAACCCCAGTTCTTCCAATTGATCATTCATTAAGGCATAGATAAACTGCTGTTTGGAGCCGGAATAGGTCCGCTTGCGGTTGTTTTTCCATCGTTTTCTTTCTGCGGCATCCTTTGGTTCAAGGTCTTTGAATAGGGGTTTGCCTGAATAGGTAACTTGATTATTCAGCATCTCAAGTTTTTCTAACAAAAAGTCGATTTGGTAACCCGTGCCCCTATTTTCAATTTGGATGAGATCCGTAGAATATCCCCACACCTTGCCGTCCTTATCTTTGCTCAACTCTACCACCCATGGATTTAAAATTTTTGACTGTTTTCCATTGATCGTATTGCCAAGAAATACCTTTTCGAATTGGGCATAGAGTCGTTTCCATTGGCGGTCTTGCTTTTGCGTAACGTCTACCTGGGCCAATTGTCTGACATCCGGCCGCAATTGGATATTGAGTACGGTCTTTCCGGAGAGTTGCCCCGAGTAGTTTTTATAACCCACATGGCTAACCACCAATTTGTTGAAACCTGTAGGAATGTTTCCTAGCTCAAAGTTTCCATCTGGGTCGGTGGTAGTGCCCACTTTGGTGTTTTCGATGAAGACTATTGCACCAAATATCGGTTCACCCGATTCTCTATCTTTTATGGACCCTGAAATCTTCGACTGAGCAATTGACCAATTGAAGCACAGGCACAGAAGGAGGGAAATAGAAAGATGGAATCTCATAGTTGGAAACTAGTCGCAGTTCTAACTATGAATTACGGAAATAGATTGGTAATCGATGTCAGATGAATGATAAATTAAATCGGAGTTAATGCAAAAGTGATATTGAGGCCTATTTCTTTGCTCTGCCTTTTTTGGCAGGAGCATTTTTCTCTAAGGTCTCCTTAGCTTGTTCCAATGTCATATCAGTCACATCCACTGTTTTTGGTAATTCGACCTTTAGTTTACCTTTTATCAGGTTGTGACGACCCCAACGAGCCTTTTCCACTCTGATACCTTCATCTTCCCAGTTGTGGATTACCTTCTCCTTCTCTTTTTGAATTTTGTCCTCAATCAATTCAATAATATCCGAATCGGAGAGATTGTCCCAGTCATACTTCTTATTGACATTAATGAACATGTTGTTCCATTTGATAAATGGACCAAAACGCCCCTTGCCTTTCTGTACTGGAAGATCCTGGTAGACATAAATTGGAGCATCAGCTTCCAACTTGGCCTTAATGAAGACAATGGCTTCTTCAATATCCACCGTCAGTGGATCAGCGTCTTTTGGTAGAGAGATAAACTTGTCGTCAAACTTAATATAAGGCCCGAAACGACCAATCGCTGCGACTACCTCCTGACCATCAAAAGTACCAACTGTTCTTGGCAGTTTAAATAATTCCAATGCCTCTTCCAGAGTAATATTTTCAATGAACTGGCCTTTTCTCAGGCTGGCAAATTCAGGCTTTTCCGCATTTTCGTCATCCGGATCAGCTTCACCGATTTGTACCATAGGCCCAAAGCGACCTAAGCGTGCAATCACCTTTTTACCACTTTCAGGATGAGTACCAAGCTCTCTTGCAGATCCAACGGATGCGCGATCTACCTGCTCAGTATCCTGAACCGTTTTGTGAAATCCTCCATAGAAACTGTCAATCATGCTATCCCATTGCTGATAGCCATGAGCGATCTGATCAAACTCTTCCTCGACCTTTGCTGTAAAGGAGTAATCGATGACGTTAGGGAAATGATTAACAAGAAAATCGTTGACCACCATGGCGATGTTGGTAGGGAAGAGCTTGGACTTCTCAGCTCCTGTGATCTCGGTGTTCGTCTGAACATTAACCTGATCATTGCTGAGGGTCAACTCCTTGTAATTCCGATCCACCCCATCTCTGTTCTCCTTGATAACGTACTCTCGCTTTTGAATTGTAGAGATGGTAGGGGCATATGTGGAGGGTCTTCCAATACCCATTTCCTCCAGTTTTTTGACCAGGCTGGCTTCTGTGTACCTTGCGGCAGGGCGAGTAAAACTCTCTCTAGCGGTCATTTTACCAAGATTTAGAACTTCTCCAATTCCCAAAGGAGGAAGCATTCCCTTGGCCTCCCCATTAGAATCGTCTTCATCATCGGTAGATTCAATATAAACCTTCAAAAAGCCCTCAAATTTTATCACTTCACCTTGCGCTCTAAGCTTTTCCGGTGAGGAGGAGATGCCGATTGTGGCCGTGGTCTTTTCTAGTCGTGCATCTGCCATTTGAGAGGCAATGGCCCTCTTCCAAATCAATTCATAAAGGCGATGCTCATTGTAGTTGGAGCCAGCAGAGTGAGCAGCAAAATTTGTAGGTCTGATTGCCTCGTGTGCCTCTTGTGCAGATTGTGATTTGGTTTTGAATTTCCTGGTTTGAACGAATTCACTTCCATAAGCACTATTGATTTCAGCAACGGCTCCTTGAACAGCTTCTTCGGAAAGATTCACAGAATCAGTTCTCATGTAGGAAATCTTACCGGCCTCATAGAGCTTCTGTGCAATTGACATGGTCTGAGCTACTGAAAAACTCAATTTCCTGCTTGCCTCCTGTTGAAGAGTGGAAGTGGTAAACGGGGGAGCAGGGCTTCTTTTTGCCGGTTTTTTCTCCAGGTTCTCGATAAAAAACTCGGCCCCAATACATGAATCAAGAAAGCTCTTGGCGGATTCCTCCGAATCGAATTTCTTAGGCAGTTCAGCCTTAAGCTCTTTCCCTCCGTCAAGCTTGAATATCGCTGTTATTTTGAAGGAAGAAATTGGTTCGAACTTATCAATTTCACGCTCTCTTTCTACTACCAGTCTTACGGCTACCGATTGTACACGTCCCGCTGAAAGACCTCTTTTAATCTTTTTCCAAA
>JANQKF010000003.1 GCA_028281285.1 Cyclobacteriaceae bacterium | reverse complement strand
ATGTACCAGATCAACTGCATATTCTACAACATTGTCGGCAACAGGAACTCTCCTTACCAAGTGTTGATAGGCCATTACTTCTTCACCACTCAAAATTTTGTTAACTACCTTCTCCTCATCTGTTGTCGTGCTTTTCACGATTTCGACCTCTGAGGCGAATTCAGGATAGGTAAGCTGAATATTGAATAGAAAACGGTCAAGTTGTGCCTCAGGAAGGGGGTAGGTACCCTCTTGTTCTATTGGGTTCTGAGTTGCTAACACAAAGAAAGGTCTATCTAACGGGAAGTGCTGGCCAGCAATGGTAACGGAATATTCTTGCATTGATTCCAGTAAAGCAGCCTGAGTTTTTGGAGGTGTCCTGTTGATCTCATCTGCTAAAATGATATTAGCAAAAATAGGACCCTTAATGAATTTGAAATTCCTGTCTTTGTCAAGAGTTTCTGCTCCCAGAATGTCTGAAGGCATAAGATCCGGAGTGAATTGAATCCTGTTGAAACTTAGGTCGAGGGCTTGAGATATGGTTTGAATCAAGAGCGTTTTAGCGAGCCCTGGAACACCAACCAGCAGGCTGTGTCCTTGGCAAAATATTGAGGACAATAAAAGCTCAACGACTTCATTTTGGCCAATGATTACTTTGGAAACTTCTTTCTTCAGATTTTGGAAATCCTGGAAAAACTGGTCAGCCAGTGCGACCTCGGATTGTGATTCGCTCATTCGGTAGTTTTAATTTTTGATAATACCGCACCTGTTGTATTCAGGATCAATTTCAATATAGACTTCCTGAATCTTCTTTTTTAGGTATTCGTCTCTCTTTTGCGCTTTTTTCATTTCAGTGGCAGCTAGCTTTAGCTTTTCATAGTCATCACGAATATTCGCTCGGTGAGGCGGTACTTCTTTTTTAAAATAAATTATTCTGGCGGCTTTTGTATCCGGACTGATTTGAACCATTGCCGGTTTCGAAATCTGTCCTTGATCTAAGGAGTCAATAGCGAAGAAAAGCGATGGATCTAATGCTTCTACAGGAACACGGTTAGAACCATAAGGTCCTGAAATGAAGCCGCCATTGTACTTTGTACCCTGATCATCAGAATATTGTTTCGCAGCTTCCTCAAAACTTATATTGTCGGCTATTATTTCATTTCGGAGGCTATCCAGAAAGCTCTGTGCCTTGTCCATGTCGTCCTGAGAAGGCTTTGGAACTATGATGATGTGTCGTGAATGATATTCGTTACCTCTTCTTTCAAGTAATTGAATCAAGTGGATTCCGAACGAACTTTCAATGGGCATTGAAATTTCTCCTTTATCGAGAGCTAAAGCGGCCGCTTCAAAAGCTGGATCCATCATTCCTCTACTAGTAAACCCCAGATCTCCTCCATTTGGTCCGGTTGGTCCTTCAGAATAGTCAATTGCGGCAATTCCAAAATCAGCGCCATTCAATATTTTATTTCTTACCTCGATAAGTTTGTCAATAACCTTTTGTTTTTCACTTTGGCTGGGCTTAGGAATTATGGCAATCAGCCCTGCTTCATATTCGCGGTTATACAATGGAAGACTGTCCTTAGGAATTCTACTATAAAATTTTCTGATTTCTGCAGGAGTAACTTCAATGTCAGATAGAATATTGCTTTCCTGAGTCTTGATTCTTAGCTGATCTTCCACTCCGGGTCTTAATTCGTCCATAAATTGATCTATACTCTTGCCATACGCCTGCTGAATGGCTTGTTCTGAGCCGAATTGCTGAATGATACGTTGCATCCTTCCCTGAAGTTCATAATCAATACGGCTTTCCGAAATTTCAACCGAATCTATCTCAGACATTGCCAGTAATATCTTATTCTCAATAAAGCTTCTAAGTATGAGACATCTGGCATCACCATCGAATGTCCTTGCCTGTTCACTCGATAAGAAATTGATGTAAGAAGCTTCTAACTCGCTTTTAAGGATAATGTAATCATCCACCTTTGCAATGATCCCATCCACTACCTGACCCTCTTGAGCACAGATCGTAAAACTCAATCCTACTGTCAGCATCACAGAGGCAACCCACTTATTTATAAATCTCGAAATCCTCATTTTCCTTTGCTCTTTCATAAATATCATTCTCCAAATTCTTGGCCAGCTCAACCCTACGTTTATTTAGTATTATGCTCCGAATATCTTCTTTAACGAACTCCAACGGAGATATTTCATCCGATATCTTATACTCGTCAATTTTGAAGAGGTAAAGATAGCTAGAATCGGTTTCTTCGATGTATCTATTCCTCCGTAGAAACTGAATTTTGTTTGAAATGGTGGAAAAGGGTGAATTTTTGATCACTTCATCAAAGTTCAACCAGGTAGAATCCTCAAGTGAATAATTGAGGGCAAACTGAAATGCATAGGACTTCAACTGTTCCAAATCTTGAGGCCTGCTTGATTTTATCCACCTTCTGACATCAGACTTCTTTTGTGCTTCCTTAGCAAGCTTCATAAATCTTCCACGTATAATATTCTGTTTCAATATGAAATTCTCCAGATTCTGTTCGTAATAATTTTGAATTTCATCTTCAGTTATATCACTGTTTAACGCCTGCTCGACCCTTAGTCGTTGGTATTCATAGGAAATCAATGCATAACGATATTCCTCGACCCGTCTTTCTATTTTAGAAGCATCAAATTGAACATTTTTGGAGGCCTCTTGAACCACTAGTTCCTTTTTAATCCAATTGTCAATGAATCTATCAATAATGAAAGCACTGTCTTGTGAAGATGACCCATTGGGAACTAACCCTTCTAATTCTGCTTCATAAAGAAACGAGTTTCCAACTCGGGCTACCGCACTCGCCTGTTCAGACCCGTTGGAGCCAGTATCGGTTAGATATTCACACCCAATTATGAAAGTTCCAAGCAGAGCTACAGCAATATGTTGAATTCGATTCTTCAATTCTCAGATAAGGATCTAATTACTTTCTTGTTGATTTTAATCTTATGCTGGGATTTGAGCTTTTCTACCCATTTCTTTTCCAGGTCGTCTTGATAGTCTGAAATCACCAATCCCATGATTTCATCCAGCTCATAGTATCCCTGTGAAAGCTTCCTCTCTACCCAATACAATTTGCCGGCCTCAGTATTCAGGACAGTTGTGCCTGATTCCCAGTTAATTCCTGCGAAAATAGATAAATCCTCCCCTTCAACGCTCCTTTTTACAATTTTTAACAGCGAAAAGTCCTCTTTAGACATAGTATCGCGAAGAAAGGTTCTAGGTTCAGATATATTGGAAACCCTTCTTAAAAGCGAGTCTGCTTTTTGAAGCAAAAGGCTAGAGTCAGACTCTACAGTGTGTACTATTGCTCTCTCCGGAGCGGAATACATTTTCTTGTTCTGTTCATAAAAATTGGCCAGGCCAATCGAGTCCTCAATTGCCGCATTCCAAATTTTGGTTTCCATAATTTCGAATAACATGAGGCCGTCCCGATACTCATCCACTAAATATTGATGTTCAGGATACTTTTGAGGAATAAGTCCTTCTTCAAATGCAATTATGCCCTCGTATTCGAAGTTTTCGTAATCCTTCCATACTTGGTCTTTAGGATAATTTGATAACTGTGTGTAGCGAGTTTTTATGTACCCAATGAAGTCTTGATTTGTAATTTTCTTGGTGCCAATTTCAAAGAGTATTGCCAGTTCGGGCTCCGGAAAAATTGAATCAGACGCAACGATAGAGTTGGTTATTCTATTTATCTGTGATGTATCTTGTCTGAATCCGTTTTCCGCTTTAAGTTTTTTTATAATGCCCTTTTTATCAAGTTGATTTCTCCCTGATCTCTGAATCCTTGCATAAAGAGTTGGTTGTAATTCCTCAAATGACTTGATGGGCTCTTTGGCTTCCAGTTTAAGAATATGCCAACCGAACCGGCTCTTTACGGGCTTAGAGTAATCACCTGGCTCCTTAAGTTCAAATGCGGCATTTAACAGCGGTTCGGGGAATTGAGTCACACCATAAAAAGGCAAAGATCCCCCACTAAGCTTGGTTCTGGAATCATCTGAATAGGAGGCACAAAGAGCTCTCCAGTCTGCTCCATTTTTCAGAGAGTCGTAGACCATGTTTATAAGAGATGTGGCCTGGGCAGTATTGCGGTTGGAAGTGTTAATAAATATGTGCGATGTCTTGACTCGGCCTCTTGCTGCACGTTTATCGGTGACTTTAAGCAGATGATAACCAAACTGGGTTCGAGTTATCCCCGAAATTTTTCCAATAGCGGTTTCATAGGCTGCCGATTCAAATGGATAAACCATTGAGAATCCGGTGAAAAACCCCAGGTCACCCCCATTACGAGCAGATCCGTCTTCAGAATTCTTTCTGGCCAATTCTGCAAAATCTACTCCGGCTTCTGCTTGTTCTTTTAGAAACGAGATTTTCTCGTAGGCTATTAATGTATCTCGGGGAGAAGCATTATCAGGAATTCTTACCAGTATATGTGACGCTCTTACCTCATATTGCAATCGATCATATGCTTCTATTGAAAGATCTTTAATGAGGTTTTCACTTTGAATGTATGGTTTCCGAATCCCCCTGGTATACGCCAGGTATTCTTGCTGAAATTTAGCGGTAGTATCTATTCCGGCCTGTTTGGCCGCTAACACTTTTAGTTTAAACGTCAGGTACTGATCAAGATATGAGAAAAGAGAGTCAGACCTGATCGGTTGACTCAGGTCCCTGTTTTTGTTATACGCATATAAGAATTCGCCCGAATACAGCGGATTCCCGTCTATGGTAGCGACTACCTGATTTTCCTGAAAACCGTGTAGGGTTAGAGGAAAAACAGAAAAAATGAATGACAATATTAGGACTCGAATCATTGGATTCAGGATTGAACATCAACTTGCTTGAATAGTTTCAGGGTGTTTTGATTCCTGGTACTTTTAAAGTCTATTTGGTCCATAATTTTCTTGACGAGCATGATGCCCATTCCCCCTTTTTGTTTATTCTTAACAAGGTCGGCAAGAACCGGCTCGTTGTATTTCAGGATATCAAAAGCATCTCCCTTGTCGATGATTTCGAAGGAGACTCCATTCTTTTTAATATCGATATTGATTTTTACATACTCTGAGTCATCTCCTGGGTGCCCATGAATAATAATGTTGGCACACACCTCATCTACAGCCAATACCATCATATTGATCTCCAATTCAGACACTCGGTGTTTTTGTAACACTTCGGTCACAAATTTCCGCATTTGCCGGAGTTTGTCCTTACTGGGCGGTATGTTGAAACTATAGGTCATGAGATCGCGACTATGGCGTCTTCCTTACTTTTCTTTATTGTCAATAATTGGTCCAGTCCGAGGATATTGAAAACATTCAATACTTTTTCAGATAGCCCGAATATGATGAAGTTAATCTCCTTCTCTTCAATCTCACCAAGGTGTGACATGAACACGCCAAGTCCGGCTGAGGAGATGTAGTTAAGATTGGTGCAGTCGATCAGGATATTCTTATGGCCTTCTTCAACTGATTCTTTGATGACGTTGTCCAGATGAATGGACGAACTCGCATCAGCCTCTCCTTCTACGTGGATTAGCAGGTAATTGTTTTCTGTGCTTACATTAATCTCGATCATCACTCAGTCATTAGATATTACGTCATTTATTTAAACTTGATCACTACCATTGTGTAATCATCATTTAAGTCTTTATTACCACAAAACTCATAGAGCTTGCTAATGAATATTTTTTGGATCATAATGGGGTCATAATGAGCATTCTGATCCAGCAGCTTTTGCATTCTATCGTATCCAAACTCCTCTTTTTCGCTATTCGTTGCCTCGGATATTCCATCAGTGTATAAAACAGCAATATCATCCTTCTCAAAGGTCATTTTGTTGACATGAACAAAGTCCGCGTATCGCTCATTCCTAAGAATACCCAAACCAAGCCCCTGATTTTGGAAATACTCTGAACTGCCTTTGGACTTTGAATAATACAGCGTTGGACAATGACCTGCCCTCGAAAATTCAATAGTCCTCTCCTTCGTGTCGATGATAAAGTAAGAGAGTGTTATGAATGATGTTCTTTCCAGGCATCGACTCAAGGCCGTGTTGGCGTTCACCAGAAAATCCTTGGCAGACAAATTAAGTTGGACGAGACTTTGAAATATTCCCTTCATTTGGGACATATGAAAGGCCGCTGACGTGCCATTGCCAGAAACATCTCCTATTACCAGGGCAAATTTGCTTTCAGCAAGTTTGAACGTATCATAATAATCACCCCCGACTTCCGCGGCCGCTTCGGTGAAAGCATGAATTTCAAAGCTTTCATCATGATCTAGCTTTTTAGGAATTAAGGCTCTTTGAACACTTTTGGCAATGTTTAACTCTTCCTTGTATCGTTCGTTTTCCAGGGCCTCGCCAAGTAATCTGAAGTTTTCTACAGAAATAGAAGCCTGATTAGCAAAGGTGTTAATGATGTTGATCATTTCCTTATTGAACCCATCAGAGACTTCCTTTAGCAGATACATTTGGCCAGCTATTTTGTTTTGAACCTTAAGAGGTACTATAAGGGCGGACCGGAAATTCGACTTTCTGATGTTAACCAGGGTTCTATCTTCTTCGGAAGATTTCTCTAGAGGATTTCTTAGCAGGGTTTTGCGCTTCCCTTTAGCAATTAGCTTCTTGACTTCATTTAGATTGACTCTACTGATATGTCTGGTACGTAGTAGGGGCTCATCGCCATTTTTGTCTATTTCTATCCATCCGGAATCAGCATAGACCGCACTCATTGAACTGTTTAACAGGATGTCGAATATTTGATTCTCATTTTCACCTTTTTGAATCGATTGGCTCAATCGCTGAAAGTTGATGGCCTCTTCAAGTTTTCTCTCAAATACTGAAGAAGTTGGTAAATTGAACAAAATCACCAATAAAGAGAATACGCTGTAGGCCAATAGGAAAGTGAATAAGGAAAAGACAAACAGATTGTTAATCTCATAGAAAAAGTTTGTACTGGAGTCATCGGTGACATAAAGAAGTCTAAAGAAGTAAACCAGGTAAATGGTCACTAATAAGATTAATAGTATACTTTTCCATTTCTGCTTAAAATTCAAGTAAGCCACCCACTTCATATTAGCCGATAACACGAGTGCCATTAGGGCTAGCACACCATAGAGCAACTGGAATACCACACTATTTTGAAGAACAAGCCCTGTGAAATTGAAGAATATCGAAGCCATTAAGAGCGCCTCGAAAATATTCCAGGAAACAACCAGTCTTCTGGATTTTTGATACAGAACCAGCTTTTTCCATACGGTAAAGGTCGATATCAGGAGCACGCTTATGGCAAGGAAATTGATGTTGTAGGTCAATGTGGCCAACATCTCATTTTCTGCTAGTGTGGTATTCGCAATGGTAGTGTAGAAAAGCTCTACAGCTAAGGATACGATGGTAGTGACTAGTCCTATTGCAAAGACACGCCACAAGAGATCGATAAAGTTGCTCGTTTCAGCCTTACCAATTCTGAAGTGATAATAAACCAGGAATGATATGAAGAAAAGATCCAGAAGTAGACGAGGTACTTCCTGTGAGAGACCCAAATCAACATCACTTTTTTGAGCCAGAACCTGTAAAATCTGAATTGCAGCTATGCTCACCCATAGAAGTATTCCTAAGGTGATACTTAGTCTGGAAATCAGCTTGGTTGTAGGCTTAAACTTCATTGAATTTTGAAGAACCCGAATTTACAAATTAATCAAAAAGAGAAAGCCAGTTAACTAAATCTTTAAGCAGTCGATAAAAAGCAGTTTATCGTAGCTTAATGCCCAATTCCTCTAGCTGATCATCAGAAACATGAGATGGAGAATCGATCATCACATCACGACCAGAAGTATTTTTCGGGAATGCGATATAATCGCGAATTGAATCTGAGCCCCCGAAAAGTGCACATAGTCGGTCGAACCCGAAGGCAATCCCGCCATGTGGAGGAGCACCATACTCAAATGCCTCCATCAGGAATCCGAATTGAGCTTTTGCTTCTTCTTCTGAAAAGCCAAGATGTTTAAACATTAACTGCTGAGTAGGTTTATCATGAATTCGAATTGAACCTCCACCTACTTCTACACCATTGATTACCATGTCATAGGCATTTGCTCTTACTTCACCAGGGGATTGATCAAGCAATTCAATATCCTCTTTCTTGGCTGAGGTGAAAGGATGGTGCATCGCATGATACTTACCAGTCTCTTCATCCAATTCAAGCAACGGAAAATCGACTACCCATAAAGGAGAAAAGTCATTTTTGTCTCTAAGCCCAAGCTCATCGCCCAAATGAAGTCGAAGTTCATTAAGTTGTTTTCTTGCTTCATTCGCTTTTCCGGAAAGGACCAAGAGTAAATCTCCTTTCTCCGCACCGGCTAAATCAGCCCAAGATTGTAAGTCATCTTGGGTATAGAATTTGTCTACAGACGATTTAAATGAACCGTCAGGGTTACACTTGACATAAACCAATCCTTTTGCACCAACCTGAGGTCTTCGAACAAAATCTGTGAGTGCATCTAACTGCTTTCTCGTATATTCTGCACACCCCTTAGCACAAATACCTACCACCAATTCGGCCTGGTCAAATACATTGAACCCTTTATTTTGTGCCACTTCGTTGAACTCCACAAACTTCATGTCAAACCGCGTATCCGGCTTATCACTGCCATACAACCGCATGGCATCCTGGTAGGTCATTCTGGGAAACTCCGGTAAATCGACCTCCTTAATATCTTTAAAGAGACTTCTCACCATTCCTTCAAATAGATTCAAAACATCTTCTCGCGTCACAAAGGCCATTTCACAATCAATCTGTGTGAATTCCGGTTGTCTGTCTGCTCTAAGATCTTCGTCCCTAAAGCACTTAACGATTTGAAAATATCTGTCGAAACCTGAGACCATTAGCAGTTGCTTGAAAGTTTGGGGAGACTGCGGGAGTGCATAAAATTCTCCCTGATTCATTCTTGAAGGAACTACAAAGTCCCTTGCCCCTTCAGGTGTGGATTTTATTAGTACAGGAGTTTCAACCTCGATGAAGTCCTGATTAGCCAGATAGTTTCGCGTAGCGATTGCCAATTTACTTCTCAACTGGAGTTTTTCACGAACTTCAGTTCTTCTAAGATCCAGATATCTGTATTTCATTCTCAAATCTTCCCCTCCATCAGTATCGTTCTCAATGATAAACGGAGGCACTTCTGAGGCATTAAGCACCTCAAGAGTCCCAACTCTAATCTCTATATCTCCAGTAGGAATTTTATCATTTTTGGAAAACCGCTCCACCACATTTCCAGTTGCTTTGATCACAAACTCTCTTCCCAATGCCCTTGCTTGACTCAACAATTCAGGAGCAGTAGAACCTTCTTCAAAAAGCAATTGAGTAATACCATATCGATCTCTCAAATCGACCCAAAGCATCCCCCCTTTATCCCGTACTCGTTGTACCCAACCACATAGCGTAACGCTTTCATTCACATGCTCGATTCTAAGTTCCCCGCAAGTATGTGTTCTCAACATGGTGTTATTCATTAAATTCAGGCTGCAAATTTAGTAAAGGCCGTGGCACTATCTATTTTTTCAGACGAACATTTCATGGGTGAAGCTCTCAAACAGGCTCAAATTGCCTTTGAGGAGGATGAAGTTCCTGTAGGTGCAGTAATCGTTGCGGAGAATCGAATTATTGCAAGGGCTCATAATCAGACCGAGAGGTTAAACGATGTTACGGCACACGCGGAAATGTTAGCGTTGACTTCTGCTGCTAATTATCTTGGAGGAAAATACCTCCATGAATGCACAATGTACGTTACGCTCGAACCCTGTGTGATGTGTGCGGGTGCTCAATATTGGGCTCAGCTTGGCAAATTAGTATTTGCTGCCAGTGATGAAAAGAGAGGATTCTCCATGGTTGGAAAAAAATTGCTTCATCCGAGAACAGAAGTCGTCTCGGGTTTGTTAAAATCTGAAAGCGAAGCTTTGTTAAAGCAATTTTTTTCGAAGCTCAGATAATGCTTAATTTGAATCAAGTTTAACTTATAACAACACAGAATTATGGCTTTTGAATTACCAGCTTTACCATATGCCAATGATGCATTGGAACCACATATTGATACACGAACAATGGAAATCCATCATGGCAAACACCATGCAGGATATACCAGTAAACTGAATGGTGCTGTTGAAGGAACAGAAATGGAAGGGAAGAGTATTGAAGACCTTCTTGCCAATCACACTGACAATGGGGCAGTAAGAAATAACGGTGGTGGTTACTATAATCACAACTTATTTTGGGAGGTAATGTCACCAAACGGTGGTGGTGAGCCTTCTGGTGATTTGGCTGAAGCGATCAACAGTGCTTTTGGCTCATTTGATGAATTTAAGACTGCGTTTTCGAATGCAGCGGCTACGCGTTTCGGATCCGGATGGGCTTGGCTTTGTGTTCACCCTGGTGGCAAGGTTGAGGTTTGCTCGACACCCAATCAGGATAACCCTTTGATGCCCGATGTAGGATGTGGTGGAACTCCTATTCTTGGATTGGATGTTTGGGAACACGCTTATTATTTGAATTACCAAAACAGAAGACCCGATTATATCAACGCCTTTTTCAATGTGATCAATTGGAGTAAGGTAGCAGAATATTATAGTGCCGGAAAATAGGAGATCGAGATATTCGTTTTTAAATCCCGGATCTTAGATTCGGGATTTTTTTTGCTCACATCATGGTCGTAGATAGCACTAAATACAATGAGGGTTAGATCGATATAATTTATCCCTTGAATATTAGTATTGTATTAATAACTTAGATTCTATCAACCTCAAGCTATGTATAGATTTTTTTCTGCCTCTCTAATTGGCATTTTTTTGACTGTGTCAAATCTCCAATCTCAAGTTCAAGAGTTCAAATTTGGTCAGGTTTCCAGCGAAGAATTGGAAATGAGTGTTTATCCGCTTGATTCAAGTGCTGATGCGGTTTACCTGGTTCGTCATGGTGACGTAAATTTCAATGAATCAGATCTAATGATGTATCTAACGATGCATGTTAGAATCAAGATTCTGAAAGAATCTGCCTTTGATAGGGCCGATGTGGAATTGAGATACACTAAAGGCACAAACCCTATTCAAAAGCTGAAAGCAGCCACTTACAATTTAGAAAATGGGAAAGTGGTCACCACAAATATCTCCAAGAAGCAATGGGTGGACGAAAGATTCAATGATAAGCGCTGGACAAAAAAAGTCTCTTTCCCTGACGTCAAGGTAGGATCGGTTATTGAGTATACGTATTCACAACAAGTGAGCAATTTTACAAGACTACCGTCTTGGAATTTCCAGGTCTCTATCCCCACTGTTTACACCGAATTTAGACTACAAATACCTCGATACGGTGAGTACCAGCCTAAGTTTCAGTCCTATATTCCACTGGATTACAATAACAATACTGCCCAATATTATCATATGATAATGAAAGACGTTCCTGCCCTGAAACAAGAGCCGTATGTTGCCACTATGGAAAATTTCAGATCAAAGATTGAATTTGAGATTAAGTCGTACAATATACCCGGCAGAGGTTCCGAAACATTCATGCAGACTTGGGATGCGATTACCACGGAATTACATTCTAACGATGGATTGGGACAGGCGCTGGAAAAGTCCGTTGGGTTACGCAGAGTTTACCCAGAGGACAAAGGTTGGGGCAATGACGAGAAAAGCATGATTGAGATTTACAATTATGTAAGAGATCACTTTAAATGGACGGAATATAACGCATTTGTTATCGAGGACAATTTCAGGGAATTGTGGGAGAAGGGTGAAGGTGATGCAGCCGACATTAACATGACCTTGGCTGCTTTTTTGAAGAAAGCAGGGATCATAACTTACCCAATAACGCTCAGCACGAGAAGGCATGGTTATATCAATCAATATGTCCCTCTGGTCAATCAGTTCAACTACTTGGTTGTGATGGCTACTATTGGTGATAAGCAATATCTATTAGATGCTACTGACAAATACAGACCCTACAATGTACTTCCTGAAAGGGCTCTCAATGGTAATGGACTTATCGTTAGCGGCTTAGGTACTCGATGGATAGATATGAATCTTAATAAAGAATTGAATTCGAAGACAATTTCGGGTGAGTTCTCATTTAATGATGATGACTTGCTAGCAGGAAAAATGGCAATCAATTTTAGAGGTACCGCAGCCAGTCGCCTGAGAGATTCAATGCTTGAGGAAATGGAGAAATCGGAAAGCGATGATGAAGACGCTGAAGATGACGAAGATGATCCAGTTGAAGAAACCGAAGATTTAGATGATTATAAGACAGGAGAAATTTCGAATTTGGAGGTTCAGAATCTTGAATCGCCACAGGAGAACTTGAAGGTAAATTATGATTTCACCACTGAGGAAGGAATAAATTTTATAGGTGACAAAATCTTCATGAGTCCGATTTTAATCAAGCACGTTGATGAAAATCCATTCAAACTTGAAAAGAGATTATATCCAGTGGAACTGGCCGCACCAATAGCCGATACTTATATTTTCAAGATTCATATTCCTGAAGGCTACGAAGTGGAGGAGCTTCCAAAATCGGAGAACATCCTTCTTCCCGAAAAGGGTGGCAGATACATGTATACCATAGGCCAGCAAGGCAACGATGTTACAGTTATGGTTCGATTGAACCTCTCAAAGACGACATATACATCTGAGGAGTATGAATATCTAAGAGAGCTATTCACTTTGATTATTAATAAACAAGACGAGCAGATTGTACTCAAAGAAAGTGGCCAATGAGAGTATTAATACAGATAATTTCTTTGTTTTTGATTGTTTCGTCTTATGCCGAAGCACAAAAATACCCGGTTTCAGATATACCTTCCGAGTTGCGAAAAGGAACAGATGTGGTGGTTAGAAGTTCGGAACAAGAGCTCAACATCATCAACCTTGGAAAAGGAGTCTACAAGGAGAAAATGGCAATCACCGTTTTGAATTCTGACGGCTTTGGGGCATCTGTTTTTTATGAGTCTTATGACAAACTGTCGAAGATTCGATCTATTTCAATCTACTACTACGATAAGAATGGTAAGCAGATAAAAAAAGTAAAAAACCAAGAGATTGAAGATTTCAATGTGACTTCCAGCGGGGCCGTATATGATGATAGTAGAGTGAAGTATTTCGAACCGGAAGAATATGATTACCCGTTCACGGTAGAGTATTCCTTTGAAAAACAATTTGAATCAACTGCTTATTTTCCTTCCTTTCGTCCCATATATAAATCACGAATGGCGGTTCAGTCGGCCGCTTACAAAGTTAGTGTTGCCAGCGGCTATGAGCTGAGATACAAACCGAGAAATGGAGCTCCGGATCCTACTATAGACAAAAATGACGATGGGGACACTTACTTTTGGGCCCTTAATAATCAAGAATCAATAAAAACTCCTTATGCCGGTAAGGCTGCAGCAACTACAGCACCTCACGTACTGATCAGCCCATCGAAGTTTGAAATGGAAGGGTATACCGGTGATATGACTACCTGGGAGGGATTGGCTAAATGGCAGTCCAAATTGAATGAAGGTAGAGATGTTATTTCGGATGAGGTGAAAGCTGAAATTGATCAGTTGCTTTCGGGTGTCACCGACCCTCGCGAGAAAACGAAATTGATCTATCAATATCTCCAAAAAAACACGAGATACGTGAGTATTCAGCTTGGGATAGGCGGTTTTCAGCCTTTTGATGCCATGAATGTCATCACCAACGGATACGGTGATTGCAAGGCGTTGTCTAACTATACCTATAGCCTTTTGAAATATGCAGGGATTGACTCCCATTATGTTAAGATCAGAGCAGGAGAGGATGAGGAAGATATTCTGATCGATTTCCCGAGCTTTCAATTTAATCACGTGATTGTAGCTGTACCAATGGAAAAAGATACTGTATGGTTAGAGTGTACAAGTCAGAAAGCACCATTTAATTTTCTGGGATCGTTCACATCGAACAGACACGCACTGATGGTCACAAATAATGGAGGTATTATTGTCAAAACACCAAAGTATTCGGAAGAATCAAACTTACAAGTCAGGAGCATAGAGGCCACAATCGACCAGGAAGGAAATGTGGTGGCAAAATCGAAGACGAATCTAACTGGCTTACAGTATGACAACTACTATGGCTTGGTAGATTTGGGTCATGATGATCAGAAGAAATACTTACTAAATAATATTGATCTGCCTGTTTTTGACCTCAATTCATTCAACTATACTGAAGACAGAAACTCTGAAAGTCCTTCAATGAATGAGGAGATTGAGTTGTCAATAAGAAAGTATGCTACAAGAAGTGGCAAAAGACTATTTCTGGTGCCGAATTTACTCAACAGGTCAAACCACAATCCTCCCGGTTCTGATGACAGAAAAGCTGACATCATAGTGAGATTTGGCTACAAAGACGTAGATACTATTCTGTATAATCTTCCTGAGAATTATCGGCTGGAATTTGATGTTGAAGGTGTAGAAGTTGAATCTGATTTCGGACAATACAAAGCCAGTTATGAATTTATTCCGGAGACAAACCAATTGAAATACACTAGATCAATACTTATAAAACAAGGCACGTTCCCCGCTGAAAAGTATGCTGAGTACAGGAATTTTCACCGAAAAATCAGAAGATCAGATGCTTCCAAGTTGGTTCTTATTGGGGAGACTTGATTTGGGTTCAAGAAGCCTTTCTTATGATGGTCTGAGGTTTGACGATGGGTTTTTTGCTGCCAAGGCTTTCCCCATGTTGGCTAAGATCCAATCCAATGTCTTCTGACCTTTCATCCACTCGAATCGGGATGATTATATCAGTCAATTTAAACAGCAGGTAAGAAGCCCCAAAAGTAAATCCGCCAACCAGGAATATGGCTACAATGTGTTTTATGAATGTCTCTGTTCCGCCATAGATTAATCCGACTTCTTTGGCGAAGACTCCAGTCAGAATCATACCCACAATGCCACCCACGCCATGACATGGGAATACATCCAACGTATCATCAATGCCTGTCTTGTTTTTGTAATAGACAACCACATTAGAAACTATTGCTCCAGCCACCCCAATAAAGACACTGTGACCAATTGTCACAAAACCTGCAGCTGGTGTGATGGCAACCAAGCCGACAACCGCCCCTATGGAAGCACCCAAACCTGAAATTTTTCTTCCCATGAGTGCATCGAAGGAAACCCACGCCATCATAGCTGCGGCAGAAGCAACAGTGGTTGTGGCAAAGGCCATTGCAGCATCACCATTTGCTCCCAGTGCTGACCCGGCATTAAATCCGAACCAACCGAACCACAGCAAGCCTGTCCCTAGCAAAACGTATGGGATATTCGCGGGTTGATGGGAATGTCCATTCCCATGGATCTTGCGTTTGCCTAATATAATGGCAGCTGCAATCGCTGCAAATCCTGCGGACATATGTACTACGGTACCTCCGGCAAAATCGAGGACTCCCCATTTCCTTAAGAAACCTTCAGGGTGCCATGTCATGTGTGCTAAAGGAGAATAGATGACAATAGAAAAGAGGATAATAAACAACAAAAAGGACGAAAACCTTACGCGTTCTGCAAAACTACCGGTAATCAATGCTGGAGTAATGATGGCAAATTTCATTTGGAATAAAGCAAAAAGTACGAATGGAATAGTTGGGGCCAGATTGGCTTCAGTGGATATGCCTACTCCATTGAAGAATGCGAATGTGCCCGGGTCTCCAATAATTCCTCCAATGCTATCTCCAAAAGCCAAGCTAAACCCACAGGCTACCCATACAAGAGTGACTACTCCCATACAAATAAAGCTCTGAAGCATGGTTGAGATCACATTTTTTCTACTCACCATACCTCCATAAAAAAATGAAAGTCCAGGAGTCATTAGAAGTACCAAACCAGTTGCAGCAAGCATCCAAGCAGTATCAGCCCCGTTGATGTTCTCATCAGCAACGATACTTCCATTTTCAAAATCAAATAGAGCAATTATGGATAGGAGTAACAGGAGGATAAATCCTGGAATCCACTTTTTGTTAAAATTATCAGACATGGGTAAAAAATTGATTAAAAATTCGAATTATCATGAAATTTAATCAATTATAGGATTAAAAATTACCTAATATGATTGAAAAATCTGTGCAAACGTTTGAAATGGATTATTTATGATCAAGTAACTCTTTCAATTCGTTCAGCTCATCTCTGAGCCTGGCTGCTTCAATAAAGTCGAGCTCTTTGGCGGCTGTTTCCATCGACTTTTGAGTTTTCTGGATCATTTTTTCTAAGGCAGGCTTGTCCATGTAGGCCACCACCGGATCTGCCGCGACAGATTGCGATTCATCTTCAATGTAATAGCTCTTCTTGCCTTTTTTGGAATCGGCCACACTGGTCTGACTCATAATCGCCTCTTTGGACTTCTTGACGGTCATAGGAGTGATGTCATTCGCAATATTATACTCCATTTGTATACTTCGTCTTCGGTTGGTCTCATCGATGGCTTGTTGCATTGATTCAGTAACCTTATCCGCATACATAATCACCATACCGTTTTCGTTCCGAGCTGCACGACCTATGGTTTGAACCAAAGAGCGTTCATTCCTCAAAAAACCTTCTTTGTCGGCATCAAGAATGGCCACCAAAGATACTTCCGGTAAGTCAAGCCCTTCTCTTAACAGGTTAACACCTACCAAAACATCAAAAATACCAAGCCTTAGCTCTCGAAGTATTTCGACCCGATCGAGTGGGTTCACTTCTGAATGGATGTATCGACACTTCACATTAGCACGTTCCAAAAATTTTGTCAGTTCTTCAGCCATTCTTTTAGTCAGGGTAGTCACGAGCACCCGTTCCTCACGCTGAACACGGAGGTCAATTTCATTGAGAAGATCATCAATCTGATTTGGATTTGGACGTACTTCAATAACCGGATCGAGCAGCCCAGTGGGCCGTATGATTTGCTCAACCACAATGCCTTCAGATTTGGTAAGTTCATATTCTCCGGGCGTGGCACTGACATAAATGGTTTGATTTGTCAGGTCTTCAAATTCATCAAACTTGAGTGGACGATTATCCAAGGCCGAGGGGAGGCGGAAGCCATATTCGACAAGGTTCTCTTTCCTTGATCGGTCTCCACCCCACATGGCCCTTACTTGTGGAACGGTGACGTGGCTTTCGTCAATAACCATCAGATAGTCATCCGGGAAGTAATCCAATAGACAGAAAGGGCGCTGCCCGGGTCGTCTTCGATCAAAATACCGGCTATAATTTTCGACTCCCGAACAATAGCCAAGTTCTCGCATCATTTCCATGTCGAACTCGGTTCGTTCTTTCAATCTTTTGGCTTCAAGAAACCTTCTATCGTCTTCGTATTGCTCTAACCTCACCACTAAATCGTCTTGAATTTCCTTGATGGCGGTATGAAGCACGTCCTTTCCGGTTACGAAGAGGTTGGCCGGAAAAATTGTGATAATCTTCTCAACCGAGATTTTTTTTCCGGAAATGGGATCGATGCGTTGTATGGCCTCAATTTCATCACCCCAGAAATAGATTCGATAGGCAAAGTCTCCATAAGCGATAAAAATATCTACCGTATCTCCTTTTACCCGGAAAGTGCCTCTCTTAAACTCCGCTTCTGTTCTTGAATATAGAATATCGACAAGGGCAAAAAGTAACTTGTTCCTTGACAGGACATCTCCGACCTGTAACCGTACTACATTCTTTCCGAATTCATCAGGGTTACCGATACCATAGATACATGAGACCGAAGCAACTACAATCACGTCCCTCCGGCCTGTGAGTAGCGAAGAGGTGGCGCTTAATCTTAGCTTTTCAATTTCATCGTTGATTGAGAGGTCTTTCTCAATGTATAGGTTACTATTTGGAATAAATGCCTCAGGTTGATAATAATCGTAATAGGAGATAAAATACTCGACTGCGTTTTCAGGAAAGAATTGTTTGAACTCTCCGTAGAGTTGTGCGGCCAGTGTTTTGTTATGGCTTAGAATTAGCGTTGGGCGTTGCGTCTCCTGGATCAAATTGGCAATGGTAAAGGTTTTACCCGAACCTGTGACTCCCAGGAGGACCTGCGAAGGTTCATTGTCTTCAACGCCTTGTTTCAGTTGGGCTATTGCCTCGGGTTGATCTCCCGTTGGTTCGAACTCTGAAGTGATTTTGAAATCCATGGAATGATAAACTTACGAGTATTTTTAACTTTTGATGCACTCACTGATTCCAAATCTCCCAGGCTTTTTCAGCTTGGCCGTGTAGCATTTCCAAGCCGTTTTTAACCCAGCATTTTTTCTCAATCCCTTTTTCCATAAATGAAGTGATCAACGGATTATAGACGAGATCGAAGAGGAAGTGACTTTCCGTGAGTTGATCATAAGGGAGATCAGGTGCTGATTCAATATCTGGTGACATACCCAAAGGGGTAGTATTGATGATGAGAGAAGAAGAGAGTAAGTGATTGGGTGACGAGGACAGATCATCGTAAGTAAGGCAATCATCCGATGGTATTCTAGAGACCAACTGATACCTTATGTTCAAATCATCCAACACTGCTTTTACGGCTTTTGAAGCTCCTCCTGTTCCAAGAATTAGCGCTTTTTCCGGATGGGTATTTGGCCCAATCCATTTGACTAATGAGTCCTTAAAACCGTGATAGTCGGTATTGTACCCATACAGTTTACCATCGGCAATTTTAATGGTATTTACAGCACCAATTCTTTCAGCAGCCGGATCCAGACCATCCAACAGGGGTATCACCTGTTCCTTGTATGGAATTGTTACATTAAGTCCATTGAGTTCAGAATTATCCAGGATGAGCTTAGGAAGATCATCAATCAATTGGATTGGGAACAAGTCATACGAGGCATCTGTAATGCCATGATCCTCAAATTTCTTAGTGAAGTATTTCTTAGAGAAAGAATGACTTAGCGGATATCCAATCAGGCCAAACTTTCTCATGATTTAATCGGTGTTTGTAAGCAACGTTGCCAATCTATCTATCCCGAAAACAAGCAATAATCCTCCTGCCGCAAATAGCACTGCTTGCAGAAAATAGGGCTCTCCGACATATTCATTTGGCAAAATATTAACTTCAACAAGAGGTTTTACTTCTCCATGTCTGTCAACATATGTTTCAACTGTTCTTTTCCATGGCCAAACCTTGTTCAACGAACCAAGCATGAAGCCCGACAGAACCGCAATGGTGATTTGGTGATATTTGTTCAGTAACCAACTCACCAATCGGCTGAAAGTAAGAATACCCACTATGCAACCCAGTCCGAAAATAGCAATGTCTACAATCCTGAATTCCTTAATTGCAGTGAGAATATATTCGTATTTGCCAAATAGAAGCATTATAAAAGCTCCGGAAATACCAGGTAGAATCATGGCACAAATGGCGAATGCGCCCGCTACAAAAAGAAACCATGATGCTTCAGGGGTCTCAGCTGGAGTTGCTGAAGTGATCAAATAGGCTATAGCCGCACCAACTATTATGGCGAGAAACACCCCGATATTCCACCTCTTAATTTCCTTTAAGACAATAAGGGCTGAGATGATTATCAAGCCAAAGAAAAATGACCACACCTGAATAGGGTAATCATGGAGTAAGCCGGTGATTACTTTTGCCAGGGTCAGGACGCTTGTAGCGATTCCTAAAAGTAAGGTAATGAGGAAACTACCATTAACATGGTTCCATAGTGCCTTGATTTGTAATCTTTTCAAAAGATTAAATGCTTCCAGGTCGATGCTTTTGATGGCGTTGAGCAGTGTCTCATAAATACCGGTGATGAACGCTATCGTTCCTCCTGATACACCGGGAACAACATCCGCACCACCCATCCCGATGCCTTTTAGATAAACAAGGAGGTAATCTTTTATACCCCTCATAATCAAGTGGTCAAGAAATGATCGAAAGTATCTCCTCTAAGCCCTAAACGAATGGTTTCCAAAGGAATCACTTCGTTCGGGGCAATATTGCCGAGGTTAACATTGGTTCCCAGCAACTTTATAAACCACACCTGTTGAGCTTTATGAGGAGCTTCCCAGATAATCTTTTCGAATGGAATCTTGGTCAGAATCTCTTGTACCAAACCAGATCTGACTTCACCAGTCGACCTAAACAATCCTACATTTCCACCCTCTCTTGCCTCACCAATTACCTTCCAGGCACCAGCATCCAGTTCCTTTTGCATAAGCTCAATCCACTTATAAGGAGGGATAATTTTTTCCGCATCTTTTGAACCAACTTCAGAGAGTACCGTCACTTGTTCTGACAATCTGTTGATGTACTCACATTTTTTGTCATGATCTAAATCTATGGATCCATCAGATACTTCGGCAAACGGCATTTCATATTTATCCAGTACCTTTTGATAGTCCTCAAATTGATTCCTAACCACAAAGGCTTCAAAGAGAGTCCCTCCAAAGTAATAAGGTATTCCGGCTGATCTATAGATTTCAAGCTTCTCTTTCAGATTGGGAGTAACATAGGAGGTCCCCCATCCGAGTTTTACGATATCAACATATTCTCCACAGACACTTATGAAGTCTTCTGCCTCTCTTACACTTAGGCCTTTATCCATTGCCATGGTAAAACCTTTATCGCGAGGTTTCTGTGTCCTGTCGGGCACGTCATTCAAAAAATAGTGCATTCAGTCTTCTTTCTTTCGGTATTGGTCGATAATCTTATAAAGTGCTTTTTGGGTCTCCAGTTTTGGGAAGAAGTCATACAGCACTTCATGATTTTCGAAGTCCAAAATTAAGGCATTTTCCAAATAATTAAAGGCCTCTTTGTAATGCCCAGTATTTATTTGGTAGACAGTCATTCGGTAAAGCAGATCGGAGTTGTCCGGAGACTCTTCAAGGCCCTTGTTAATTAGGTCGATTGCACGATCCATGTCACCTTGTTCATAATAGATGTAAGACCAGTCGAGCCATAAATCGATATTATTCGGTTCCAGAAATGCCACTTCCTGATAGCATTCACCAGCGGATATCACGTTCCCAGTTTTGTATTCTGCCTCTGCAGCTGCCTGCCAGTAGTTGGCATTTTCCGGGTCAAGTTTAAGAGCCTTGTTGAAGAAGTGTATTGCCTCAAAATGCTTTTCTTGTGCACTAAGACAACATCCAATACCATACCAGGCATCTTCATAAAACTGATCAGCCTTTGAGGCCTTTCTATAATATTTTATGGCCAACTCATATTGTTCCAGCTTCTCATAGGCCGCTCCTATGCAACAGTTGGTTTCTGCGCTTGGTCCTTCATTGGTAAGTGTATTCTTGTATGCTTCAAGTGCTTCAGGGAATTTCCCAAGGTTCATATATGAATTGCCCATGTTGAAATGGGCAGATGAAAATGTATCGTCAATGACGAGGGCAAAGTCATAAGACCTTATTGCGTCTTCATAGCGTTGAAGCTTGTTGTATACAATGCCTAAGTTATACCAGGCATAACTGGAGTATGGATCTTTGTCTATAAATTGTTTGTAATATTCTACACTGTCTTCAAGTTCACCAAGAACGTCTAAGCAATAGGCTAATTCATACAAAGCACTCTCATGATTGATGTTGTGCTCGATAGCAAATTTGTAGGATGCTATGGCTTCCCGGAATTTGGAATGGGTTTGAAAGGTCAGCCCAATATTGTAGTATACTTCAGATTTGTCCTCCGCATAGTCCAACGTGCTTCGCAGAACCCTAACGGCTTCTTCAAAATCACCCATAAAAGAGAGCAATGAACCTTTGACTGTGTTCAGTTCCACATCATTAGGGTGAATGGTCTGAGCCTTTTCAATCACTGTCAGGGCCTCATGATACTGCTCTTTACCAATAAGACTTTGGCTCATCAAAAGGGCAATTTCCTGGGAATAAGGATATTGTTCATGTGCCATACGGCTGGCTTTTAGCGCTTTGCCGTACTTTAAATGATCCAGGTAGTATTGAATAATAACCTCAAATTCCGAAACATCAAAAAACGAGAAGTTTTGCTGATTAAGCTGCTCTTCAAATCTCTTTATCAACCCACGTTCCTCTTCTCTACTAGGATAATCTTCCTGCATGCAACTTGGTTAGAAATGGTTTATTTAAAATAGGTAAATCTCATAATTGAAACTATATAAGGACATAAAAAATTTCAGTATTTCAGAGATTATGCATTTTCTTTAATTCTGATACAGTCCATTTCACACTTTCTTCAAATGGAGTAAACTCAAAATTGAGCATCTCCTTTATCTTCTGATTTTCAAAGTGATACTTCATACGAGAAAGTTTTGCAGTGTCGGAAGTAATCATGGCCCCCTTACCTGTAATTCTGGAACGAATGAATTCGGCAAAAACCGCAATCTTCAGAAGAAATGGTGGAGCTGGTTTTCTTGGAGGCTTCTTGCCAAATTCCTGAGCGATTCTTGCAAAAAAATCTTTATACAACATGCTTCCCGCATTCAGAACAAATCGCTCATCCTTGATGTCCGATTCCATCAACAAAATGATTGCTCGAGATACGTCACGAACATCAACGAAATTGACTGTTCCAGAAGGATAGTATGACTTTTCATCAAATGCATACTTGAATACTGATGTGCTGCCCTTTTTCCATATTCCAGGCCCTAATACTACTGAAGGGTTGACAATCTTAACTTCAAGACCTTCCTGACCTCCGCGCCAAACTTCAAGCTCCGACAAGTGTTTTGATCTTGAGTAGATGGAGTCGTATGGAGTACCTTCCCAACGGTCTTTTTCATTGATATTAGTCTGGTCGGCTTTTCGGCCCAAGGCCGCTACGGAACTAATGTGAACAAAATTCTTAATTCCTGCTTTTAATCCAGCATTCACCAGGTCGGCTGTTCCTTGAACATTGGTTTTGTGCATATTGGCTTCGTCTCGTTTATCGAACGAAATGATGGCAGCCCCATGAATTATGGCCTCCACACCATTTAGAGCTTCTTCCATAAAAGTAGTATCGTCCATATCCCCAATTACCCAATCAATTTGATCGGCAATGTCCTCGAGCAGTGTCAAACGACTACTCTGTCTTTTGATAGCTCGTACTTTATATCCTTTACGAAGAAGATCCCGACAAATGAAGCTTCCTAAAAGGCCTGTGGCCCCAGTAATAAATATCATGAGTTAAAGTGTATTGTTAAGTAAATCAAGCTCCATTAGCTTTTTGAAGTATTTTAATTGGGTGGCATTTTTCACCAAATCAATATGGGCCATATTATGACAATCGGTTCCCACGAAACTAACCAAACCTTTATCAATTAGTTTTTCTGCGAATTTCTGAATTGGCTTGGAATAACATCCGGTCAGGGCCACTAAGTTGAGTTGAAAATAGACATTCCTGTCAACCATTTCTTCCAGTAATTGATGATTCTCCAGAAGATAAAGATACCTTTCAGGATGCGCATAAACTGGTTTATAGCCCTTGATGGTCATTTTAAAGGTGGCCTCCTTGAGAAATGGCGGTTCATTAATGAATCCGGTTTCAAAAAGCACATAATTATCACCAAATGTCATTAAGGGCTCATTATTATCGAGTCGGGCAATGAATGTTTCATCCAGATAGTACTCTGTAGCCGCCTCCAATTCTATTGCCAGTTCAGCCTTTTTTATCGCTTTTTGCATTTTCTCCAAGCCTGAATTTATTGTCTCCGGAGTGTTGGTGTAGAATTCGGGCATGGTATGAGGGGTTGTGATCACCTTTCGATAACCCAACCCGGCCATTTCTCGAAGTATTTCCAGTCCTTCATCGATGGACTGAATTCCATCATCAATGCCTGGAATCAGGTGTGAATGGATGTCCACTTCCAAAGGGAAAACACTGGATGGTCCAGAAGGTTGACTTTTGAAAAAGGAAAATAAACCCAATCGCCTGATTATTTGAATAAGGACTCAAAGGTAGGTAAAACCTTGTCTTTTTCAGACATTATGGGCTGTTGGATATTCCAATCTATTCCTAATTTGGGATCATTCCACAAAATGCCGGTTTCGGCATCGGCATTATAGTATTGTGTACACTTGTAGGAGAAAATACTGTCTTCCAATGCCACGAACCCATGAGCGAATCCCGGAGGAATATACATCATGTTGTGTTCCTTAGCACTTAAGATCACAGAGTGATGTTTTCCAAAAGTCCTTGATTCTGGCCTAATATCTACAGCTACATCCAGAACCCGGCCTGTCAATACTCTTACCAATTTACCCTGGGCATACGGTTCTTTTTGAAAATGTAACCCTCTCAGCGTACCTCGAACAGAAAAGGATTCGTTATCCTGAACGAATTCACTGGTCAAGCCTAAATCCTGGAAAAGAGATTTTCTGAATGATTCAAAAAAATATCCCCTCGAATCGCCAAATGCTTTAGGTTCGAGTTCTATTAATCCTTCAAGCCCCGTTTCAATTATCTTCATTGTTCAAAAATCTGTCGCAAGGTATCTCGAGTTTGGAGATTTTCAAATGGATTAGTAAACCATATGTTCAACGTTGTTTCGGAATTTCGGTTTTAGGTTCGATTTATGCTAGTTTTGCGCCTGAATGGGAGGGTTTGAAACCATAAACATAGAGCAAGATACAGCAGTTCTCGTAGCTTTAATCAACAGAGATCAATCTGAGGAGAAAGTAATTGAGTTTTTGGATGAGCTTGCATTTTTGGCTGAAACATTGGGGTTAAATGTTGTCAAAACATTTACTCAACGTTTGGAAAAACCAGAAACCAGATCTTTTGTCGGGAAAGGAAAATTAGACGAGATACAAACTTATGTCAAAGCGGAGAACGTAAATGTTGTCATATTTGATGATGATTTGAGTCCTTCGCAGCTGAGAAACCTGGAGAAGGATCTTAAAGTAAAGATTTACGATCGGAGCCTACTCATTTTGGATATTTTCCTCAAAAGAGCGCAAACCGCCCAAGCCAAAACGCAAGTAGAACTGGCCAGATCCAGTTATTTACTGCCACGGCTAACCAGAATGTGGACACACCTGGAAAGACAAAGAGGAGGTACCGGAACAAGAGGCGGAGCTGGTGAGAAAGAAATAGAGACAGATAGGCGAAATATCCGGAATCAAATCTCAGTACTCAAAAAGAAGTTGGAAAAAATCGAGAAGCAGAACGCGGTTCAACGTAAATCCAGATCAAATATAGTTCGTGTTGCACTAGTCGGTTATACCAACGTTGGAAAGTCCACAATTATGAGGTTGTTGACAAAGGCTGATGTGCTGGCTGAGGACAAACTCTTTGCCACAGTCGATTCTACTGTTCGGAAGGTTGTAATAGATAGGATTCCTTTCTTATTGTCAGATACAGTTGGTTTCATCCGCAAATTACCAACACACTTAATTGAATCTTTTAAATCGACTTTGGATGAGGTTCGAGAGGCTGATATTCTTCTTCATGTGGTAGATGTTTCACATCCCTACTTTCAAGATCAGATCGAAACTGTAAATCAAACGTTGGTGGACATTGGTGCTGCTAATAAGCCAACCATTATGGTTTTTAACAAAATTGATCAGTTCAGAAATGACATTGATGAGGACATCCAGGAAGAAATGGATAATCCGCCTATGAGTCTTTCGGAATTGAAAGCTACTTATATTGGGAAGGATGACCCATCTGCAGTCTTCATCTCAGCAACCAAGAAGGAAAACATAACAGAGTTAAGACAAGTAATAGTGGATAAGGTGAAAGTGAAGCATTACACCATCTTCCCCAACTACTTGAAAAACGAGTTCTATTAATTAGATTTGTGCCCCATTTGGCCCCGTAGTTCAATGGATAGAATAGAAGTTTCCTAAACTTTAGATGCAGGTTCGATTCCTGCCGGGGCTACTAAACTACCCTTATGTTCGAAGGCCCGGACTATCCTCAATCACTAGATGAAGAACTATTTGAAGAGTGGTTGGAAAAAGGTCGTCAAAGTAAAATCAGCTACGAGTTTATGGCCGTGATTTGGGACGACTTTGACAAGTCCTATTCACCCAGGTTTTTGGAAAATAGAGATGAGTTTTCTGAGTTTAGAGATTTAAGTCATCGTATTGGCTCTGAATGGCTAATAGCTATCTATGATTTATACTCTGAGTCGAGATTGAATATTTGATCGCCTTGAACTAACCGATCAATTTTTGCAGATTGGATATGTGAAACCCAAAATTCTACTATTCAAATTCAACCTAAAGGTGAGAGACTATACTCTATAAGGGTGCTGATTAAGAAAGAGTAAAGAGTAGTTTTAGAATTATCCAGGCTACTGTACTGGTATAATTTTTGTTAAAAATCTGGTACGTTTCGATCAAAGTCAACTTTAAACGCAAACTAAAACGATTATGGCAAGACGCATTTACCTGATGCTAATTGTTGCTATTAGTTTTCAACCTACGGTATTGTCTCAAACTGAGAATAAGGGCTTAAGCGTTTCAGGCAAAGCTTTAGATAGTGAAACTCAAAAACCCATTCACAATGCGAATGTCTATATTTCAGGAACGACAATTGGAACTGCGACAGATGCAGATGGTAAGTTCTTAATTCCTGATTTGAACCTTGGTAGATATTCATTGGTGATTTCTCATGTCGCTTACGAGTTGCAAGTTTTTGATCTTACCCTCCTGAATAAGGACGTGGATCTTGGTGAAGTAAAGCTGAGCATAAAAGTTCAGGGAATGCTGGATATTGAGGTAAGTGCGAGGAAGGATAATGAATGGAAAAAAGAGATTAAGCGGTTCAAAAGATCAGTTTTTGGTGAAAACTATGAACCTGACAAAATCCACATTCCAAACGAATATAATCTTGAGTATCAGTACTCCGATATCCCAACCGCTCAAAAACGCATTAAGGCGAATAAGTATCCATGGATGAAACTGCCTGATAAGGAACTGGTTAAAGGCAACGGGATTTCCCTCAGCGAGCCTTTTGATTTTGAAATTCATAACTACTACACAGGTTATGTCATTGACTACTCGGTTCAGGATTTTTATGTGGGTGACCAGACTGAAGAATTCATCTATGGATATATGCGATTCAGTGAAATGGAAACGACCGATGAGGACGAGAAGGAGGCTTGGCTAATGAACAGAGAAAAGTCTTATCATGGTTCATTGACCCATTTCTTGAAATCTTTAATCGATGGTCAACATGTCGAGGAAGGGTTCGAAGCTCGTATAACCACGCTAAACCCGTTCAAGTCCAACAAAAAAAGAATGATTAGAAAGGCTAAGGTGGACACATTACGAGGAAAAAATGTGGAAGGTAGATTTAAAATTAGTAGCACTGAATTTCCGAACGTCAAAAAGATCGAGTTCACCGATTATTTGGAATTTGAATACTGGCTGGAGGCAGACAAAAAAGGCAAACTCCAAAAGAGTTGGTTAATGGCAAAGGATGATGTGATTCTGGTTTACACAAATGGAGTTTTGATTGATCCGACCAGCGTTTATCTGTTTGGTCACTTGACGAAAGAGGGATTGTATGAAGCACTTCCAATCAATTATTCTCCACTAGCAAAGAACTAATCTATGGGTTGGACATTGATAAGATATCTAATAGCAATTGCCCTCATATTTATCTTGCCTTTGTCTGTTTCGGCTCAAAATATCGATGCCTTTGATCGAGTTGAAAAAGCACTTGACGACTATCGGTCTATTTACCCAATTGAGAAGGTTTATTTGCATTTTGACAGGCCCTATTATTATTCCGGAGATGATATGTGGTTCACAGCTTATTTGGCAGCAGGTCCTACTCATCAGCCATCACCAATGAGCAAAGTAGTCTATGTGGAATTGATTTCTGAGAGTGATTCCCTCTTAAAGAGAATCAAGTTGCCCGTAGAAGAGAGCGTAGCCAAAGGGGATTTTAAGATTCCACAGTTTTTTGAATCGGGGAATTATAAGATCAGAGCCTACACCAATTGGATGCGCAATTTTGATCATGGCCTTTTCTTTAGTCGGGACATTGTGATCATCAGGCCTTATGATGGTGAGGCACCGGTTGTGGAGGAAACAGCAGAAATAAGCCTACGGGCCTATCCGGAAGGAGGGGATCTCGTTGCTGGATTACGCTCTAAAGTGGCGGTCAAGTTATTTGGTAGTCCGAATGCAACTCAAAATCAACAATTGGTGGTAGTCGATAACCAAGGTAATACGATCTCAAAATTTTTGACTAACAATGATGGTATTGGTGTATTCGAGCTGGTTCCGACTAACTCTTCAGAGTATTTTGTTCAATTGGCCAACAAGAGTAACAGATTTCCTTTGCCCAAACCCCTGGAACAGGGTTATTCATTGAGTGTTGACAACCTGGCTAGTAAGGATTTCTTGAACGTTACTGCTCTTACCACCGACCTTCAGAGAAGATTAAGAGGATACGTAGTCGTTCAATCGAGGAATATTTTGCGCCACTTTGCTGAAGTAGCCTTTATTGCAAGGAAAGGATTTGTCGAGATCCCCAAACATGACTTATTGCCCGGTGTTAATCATGTCACTTTGTTCGACTCGAAATGGAGACCTGTAGCAGAACGCTTGGTCTTTCTTAACGATCTACCCACTCTTGATGTCAGAATAACTACGGATAAGCGTGAATATTTCGCGCGGGACTCGACTATCTTGACTCTGGAAGTTACGGATGTTGAGGGTAATCCTGTAGAAGGAGCATTTTCAGTCTCGGTTGTGGACTCAGCTCAGGTAAATGCCCATTTGAGCAAAGAGGACATTTTGAGTAATCTATTACTAACAAGCGAAATCAAGGGGTATCTCCACAATCCGAGCAGGTTTTTTTCAGACCCCAATGACCAAAAGCTATCAGAGGCCTTGGATAGAATTTTAATGACCCATGGCTGGAGACGATTCAAGTGGCAGAATGTGTTAAACGGGCAATCAACCGTTCCGGAATTTACAGCGGAACAAGGAATAATGGTCAAAGGCCAATTTTTAAGAGGGGAGCGCCCGGTAGTAAATGGCAGCGTATCTCACATTGGCTCTTATCATGGACGACCAAGTTTTGCATCCACATCAACTAGTAATGACGGTTTATTTGAATTAGACAGTCTCTATTTCTTCGAAGATGAAGAGAATTTTCTCGAGGGTAAAACTGCAAGGGGAAGAAAGGCAAATGTCACCATTGATAGCACCTGGCAGAGATTTCCGGGCATCGGGCAAGACTTAAACAGTTACAACCAGCTAGATACTTTTTTCATTAAAGACCATATCGAGAAAAGCAAAGAGCGAGAGTACCTTAAAAGTCTTTATGATGTTGCTGATGGTGTAAGAGATTTAGGTGAGTATGTCGTTGAAGGGACGAGGAAAACCAGATCGGGATTTGAGGTTTTCCAATATGATTTTGATGAAATTCTCGTCTTTAGCCAATACACTACGCTATTTCAGGTATTACAAAGAGGTACAGTTCAGGGTGTCACAATTGAAGGTGATGCTCATTATCGGAGACTTTTTTACTGGGGTAGTCAGGTCGAGAATTATTACATCGATGGTGTGGGCTATCGTGATAGTACACATGCAAGGCTAATGCATATGCCCGCGTGGCAAGTAAAACGATTTTCTGCTCCGGCCAATGTGGTCACCCGAACTGAAGAAGAGCTACTAAAATTCTATAAGGCAATTGGAGACAAGAGGGTAAGTGTACTGCCTGGAGGGTTTTACAGAGCACGGGAATACTTCAGCCCTGACTATTCCACTCCAAAGCCTGAACATGATGTCCCGGATAAGAGAATCCTTGTCCATTGGGAGCCATTAATTAGAACAGACTCAAGTGGAAAGGCGACCATAAAATATTTTAATGCCGACATGCCCACTACAATTACAATTGCTCTTGAAGGGCTAACGGATACGGGAACACCGACAGTAGCTCAACGTTCATATACGGTCCGCTTCAAGGACGGAAATTGACTTTATAAATTTTTCATACCTTTGACCTACGTTTTGGTTCACTCACAACTATGTCAGTGATTAAAAGGGAATCAGGTGTGAGTCCTGAACAGTCCCAGCTGCTGTAATCCCCTGAAGCGTTTGTTGAAAAATGCCACTGTCCGATTTTTGACGGGAAGGCTCAGCAAACGGGGAAAGTCAGAAGACCTGCCAAAGCAAAATCACTAAATGCTTTCTGAGGAAAAGCCGAGTAGTATGAAAAAGAAAAACCTACATTGGTCCATCAAGGTAAAGAATGCCTTAGTTTGGACAACCTTGCTCAGCGTCCTGCTCTTCTCCTGTGACCCGCAGAAGAATTCAGAGAATTCGAAGAGTAATTCTGACACCTCCATATTTACAGACAAAGTAGAAATCCAACATTCCATTGGCTTTGATGTGGAATATGGATCGAATTACAAATTACTGCACCTATTTCGGCACTATAACGAAGTCGTTGATACGGTGACATACGTCTTAGTCCAGAACGAAAGCCAGGCGCCATCAGAATTTTCGGATTTGACCGAGATCACCATTCCTGTTGAAAACGTTGTGTCCATGTCAACAACCCATTTGGGGATGTTTAAACTGCTCGAGGCCTACGGGCAGTTGAAGGGCATTGAAAACAAGACTTATGTTACTAATGAAGAAATAAGAAGATTGGTTGATAATGGCTCGGTTCAGGAAGTTGCCGCAGCTGGTGCTATCAATGTCGAGCAAATTATCGACATGGGAACTAATGTTCTTCTGGGCGTGGGTTATCCCAATTCACAAAACGAAGCCTACCAGCAGTTGGAGCGGACCGGAATCCCTGTCCTTCTTAACGCAGATTGGCAAGAAAAGGATCTTTTGGGTCGAACAGAGTGGATCAAAATGCTGGCTGTCTTGCTCAATAAGGAAGCAAAGGTCAATAAGCTATTCAGCCAAATTGAGCAAGAATATAATCAGGTGCTTGAAATGGTCGAGGCTCAAGTCGAAGAAGGGCCTACCACGATCACGGGAATTGCGCAAGGCGATAGTTGGTATGTTTCTGGCGGAAGGAGCTTTGCCAATTACCTGCTGGAGATTGCAAAAGTTAACTACCCATGGGCCGATGATACTTCCACTGGAAGTTTGAAATTGGATTTCGAGACTGTATACGAACAAGGCCTTACCGCTGACTTTTGGATGGCACCAAGTAACGTTAGAACAATGGAAGGGATTCTAGAAAGAGATGCTCGTTACGCAGATTTTAAGTCATTCAAAAATGGCCAAATCTATAATATCTATGGCCGTTATACTGAGGGAGGTGGTAACGATTATTACGAGATGGCAATGATGGAGCCCCATGTGATCTTAAAAGATATTGTTAAAATTTTTCATCCCGACTTGCTGCCAGAACATGACCTGGTCTATCACGCACGACTGAATTAATCCTTGACTTCCTCTAAGACGATAGTGCACGAGGCATCAAAAATGCCTTTGAACTGGCGATGGCTTTTGCTCTTGTCCATTGCGTTGATTGGTCTATTCATTTTAGATATAGCGCTAGGATCGGTAGCAATTCCAGTGAAGGAAGTGATTAAAATTCTAAGTGGTGCTGAATCACAGAGTGCTGCATGGGAGGCGATTATTTTAAAAATTCGTCTGCCACGAACGATCACTGCTGTCTTGGTGGGAACGGCTCTTTCCATTGGTGGTCTTCAAATGCAAACTTTATTCAGGAATCCACTTGCAGGACCTTCAGTTCTGGGAATAACAGCCGGGGCGAGTCTTGGAGTAGCCGCAGTAATGCTAGCTGCAGGAAGTGTGACAACCATTTTTTCGATTCGTGAATTGGGGATTGGCGGGAGCTGGTTGATCATTATGGCAGCTACCTTGGGGGCTGCATTTGTCCTGATTATTATCCTGGGAATATCATTCAAGATAAGAGACAATGTAGTAATGCTTATAGTGGGCATTATGGTAGCTAATATCACAATTGCCTTTGTCAGTATCTGGCAATATTTTTCTGACCCTGAGCAAATTCAGGAATACATTCTTTGGACTTTCGGGAGCCTTGGTGGAGTAAGCAACCAACAACTGGGTGCACTTTCGATTATCGTGATTATCGGTATTGTATTCTCATTCTTTCTTTCAAAAACCTTGAACGCACTTCTTTTGGGAGAGAACTATGCCCAAAGTATGGGGCTGAATATCAAAAGATCACGTGTTCTCATTATTGGAGTAACAAGTTTGCTTGCCGGAGCCATTACCGGTTTCTGTGGACCGATTGGTTT
>JANQKF010000033.1 GCA_028281285.1 Cyclobacteriaceae bacterium | reverse complement strand
AAGCCAGAGACTACTAACCCATCTTTGAATGTTAGTTGGACACGAACGGCATAATTATTCAAGTAATCATTCATAAGCCAATACGCAATCGGCAATGCAATACTCAATCCAAGGACTAGACTCATTATAAAAGGTCGTAGAAGTCGAAAGAATAATTCAGGTATTTGAGCGCCTAGAACTTTCCTGATGCTCATACTCTTGACTTTACGACTTGAGAACATCACTACGTAACCTATCAAATTAAAGAGAGAAAGCACCAACACCATAGAGGACAAAAATCCAGTTAGAATTGTTGACTTCCTCATTCTATCTATGGTCCAGTCCTCTTCAGCTTCCAGGTCAACCACCCCCGGCTCAATGACATTCTGGTAATTTCTCCATATTCCCTCCAGGCGGTTTAACAACTGACCTGTATTTCTTCCATCGTGTTTTATCAATATACTGTGAAAGCTATTTTGAGTGCTGAGAAGATAGATTCTTGGGTCGGCATAAGGGTCTGACAATCCCCAATCTGTATAGTTTTGAGTGATTCCGATAATGACACGATTCACTCCTGCAAAATCAACAGTTGCGCCTACCAAATTATCACCTAGCTCCTTTGCCATTGCATCATTGATAATGCAAATGTTGTTGGCGTTAACAACATCAGATTGAACGAAACTTCTTCCTTGTAACACTTCAATATCAAGCATCTCAAAGAAATTATTCGTTACCAACACCCGAGCTACTTGTTGGTTCAACAAAGTATCTCCATTATCATATTTTAAATCTGAGTAACCATTGATCGAAAAAGGGAATGGCCCACCCGAAGTGTCTATCACTCCGTCAAGTGACTGTATATCGCTCAAAATCTCGGCATAATTCTCGCGAATGTTTTGGCCTCTTTCTAGCTTAAATGCCACCAATGATGATTTGTCATAGCCAAAATCAAAATTTTGCATGGTTTGTGTTTGATTGAGCTGTGCTAATGACCCAAAAATCAGAATAGCGGCTATCACCAGTTGAGTCACGAGAAGAATCTTTCTAAGGTCAAAACCAGCGGTTGGGGAATCTCGTTTTCTTCGAATACTATCTACGGGATTAAGCCTGGAAATGATCAAGGCAGGGTATAATCCTGATACTATACCCACGGTCATTGCTAATGTAAAACCTTTCAATAGCAAAGCGATATTAGCATAATCTACATTGACGGGTACCCCGAATAGTTCTGCGAAGAATCCACCAGTCAGTTCTAGTGCCATCACTGCAATAAGCAATGCGACCAAACTATAGCCTGTTGATTCTACTAAGAGCTGCCAAATAACATCAGATCTACGGGCACCGTTGACTTTACGTATTCCAATTTCTTTCGATCGCTCTATTGACAAGCCCAGAGAAAGAGACAGATAGCCAATAATCGCGCATATCATAACTCCAAATGCCACATAGCCTACAGTATTAATGAGAGACCTATCTGCCCCTAAGAAGGAGTCATAATTGGCACCTCCCCCGTAGTCATAGTAAGAATAACCCCAAAAGGCATCCGTCAATTTCTCGGCATAAACACCCACATATTTTCCATCAGGGTAATTTGCCTGATAGGATGCAAATAGATTGTTTCGGAAATCTTCAACCGATGTTTCAGGCTTGAGTTTTACATGGGTAAAGTTGGTCCATGTATCCTTCTTTTCAGGTTGATCCAAAAAATATCTCTCCCTGGTAAAAATTAAGCCAGGATATAGCAAACTCTCAGCGGGGATGTCCTGCAGTACTCCCGACACCCTGAAGTTTCCTCGCTCATGAATCCAAACAGTCTCTCCAACAGGGTTTTGATCCCCAAATAAACGGAAAGACAACTCGCTGGAAATTACTATGTTGTCGACTCCCCGCAATGCGTCCTTTTCACTTCCGTACTTTAGTGGAAATGTAAAGACCTGAAAGAAACCTGGGTCGGCAAAGTAGCCTCTATCTTCAGCTATAAAGTCGTTTTTGTTGATAGAGATATATAATTCATCCCTCACCCCATCTAACAAACTCAGGTGTTCAATTTCGGGATGCCTTGCTTTCAAATTTGAGGCTAATGCATAGGGCAGATATGTGTTTCTGCCATCTTGATTCACTTTGAGCATTACACGATAGACCCTCTCAGCATCCTCGTGATTGGAATTTCGACTGTACTCAAAGTCGACATACATACTACCAACAGCGAAACAAAAGATGCCTATTGCCAGTGACAGGACCATTAACGAAACATACCATCGATTATGAAGGAAGTTTTTCCATGCCAATTTGAGATAGTACATAGAGCGAGTTTTTAGTAGTGGTGATTCATTCCAGAATCTTATTAAGGGTTATTGTGAGTTTGGGTGATGCATTTCAACAACTCTTTACTCACACTTCAATGAATCCACCGGATTTGATCGGGCCCCCTTGACAATTTTCAAGCTGACAGTGGCTAGGGCCACTGTAAGAACAAATAGGCCAGATACCGCGAAAAATTCCCAACCTAAACCAATTCGATAATCAAAGTTGCTTAACCAATCTTTGAGAAAATAGAATGCAGCCGGCCATGCTACCACATTGGCGATAAGAATCAATAGAACAAAGTCTTTGGAGATCAATTTGATGATCTCACTAACTGAGGCTCCCAAAACCTTTCTAATCCCGACCTCTTTTGTTCTTCTTTCAACAACAAAGGAAGCCAAACCAAACAAGCCTAAGCAAGCAATGAATATCGCAAAGCCTGTCATAAAAGGTAAAATCTTCAAGAGGTTGATCTGTGCCTGATATTGCTGTTGAATGTTATCGTCAAGAAAAGAAATATCAAAAGGCCTTTCCGGGTAATACTCTTTCCAAATCGACTCTACATCCTCAATCAGTGTATTGTACTCTGTGGTATTGGCCCTTATGAAAAGATTCCACCGACCTGAACTCAGGTTGTTGGGCCAAAGCCCGATCATCATGGGTTCAATTGGATTGAACAATGATTCAAAGTTGAAATCGGGAAAAGTACCTTTTACAATGCCGGCTCTACTTACACTGTTGCGTGTCAACCTTGCCATTTGTTTACCAATGGGGTCTTGCCAACCGATTAACTCTTTTGCACTCTCATTCAAGAAATAACTCACCGGGGCCTTCGGGCCTCCGAAGGTTCCCAGTTCACCTTGAGTCAAAGGGATATCAAAAGTTTCAAAGAAGTGTTCATCCACCCACATTACAGAAAGTGAGATCGGCTCTGCCTCTGTCCTGCCCTCCGGCACCATCATGTCGCCACCTATAAATACTCCAGGCCGATCTTCTGACGAAGTCACACCAGACACACTAGAAAGCTGTCTGATCCTATCCTGTAGGGCATCATATTTGGCCGTAAGTCCCTTAGCCCCAGTAGTAATTCCTGATGGAACTTCAACATAGAGCAATTCATCATATTTGAAACCCAGATCTTTATCAGAGACATGCATGAGCTGTTGATAAATCACAACTGATCCCAAAACCAGAACTATCGAAATTGTAAACTGGAAAACTACAAGCACCTTCCTCACTGATATTTTGCCTTCAGTCTGGACCTGTTCTCCTTTAAGTGCTTCCATAGGTTTAAAACCCGACAAGATAATTCCCGGATAGAAGCCGGCAACAGCACCAATTATAAGACCCAACACCAACAACTGGCTCAAGGAGGACGATGAAAACAAATCGACCAAAATGTCCTTTCCTACAGCGTTCTGAAAGAATGGAAGAGTTAGCTCTACTGCGATAATTGAAAGAATAATGGCTCCAAAGGTGAGCAGGGTTGATTCAGTAATTAATTGAAAAAATAGCTGAATCCGCCTTGCTCCCAACACTTTCTTGACTCCAATTTCTCTGGCATAAAGAGAGGATCGCGCGGTGGTTAGATTTACAAAATTGATACAGGCTATAATGAGAATAAACAATGCAATTCCCGACAACACTTTTATTGTTTTCGGGTTGCCCGATATATCATGACCATTGTTTATCTCTGGCTTGAGGTAAACATCTGTCAATGGAGTAAGGCTCAGACTCGATATGTCCTGGTGTCGTTCCGGATAATACTTAGTAATAAACTGATCAAATTCTTGCTCGAAAACAGCTTTATTCACATTCTTTTCCAATTGCACATAGGCATGAAAAGCATTCCAACCCCAATACCAAACCGGATCCTTATGGGAAGCATTTAGACCAGTGAGTCGCTCAAAAGCATCGAAACTAGTCAGGAAATCGAATTGAATATGTGAGTTTAAAGGTGGATCTTTAGCGACTCCAGCCACGACAAAGTCATTAGTGACATTCCAATACTGCTCTGTAACGGTGATGATTTCACCAATCACCTCAGTGCTTCCAAAATATCGTAGAGCAGTTTCCTCAGTAATCACTACATTGTCAATATTTCTGAAAACCTGATCTCCAGAACCCTCAAGCAACTCAAAGTCAAAGACTTCAAAAAAATTCTTGTCGACAAAGAAGAAATTGTTTTCCATGAAAACCAATTCGCCACTTTTAGTCAACGAGTTGTCAGACTTGTACATCCTCACCGTTTCCTTTATTTGAGGGTAGTCCTGTACCAAAAGCTGTCCTTCGGGATAGTTGACAGTGCCAAGCAACGTGCCATTGAACTCCTTGGTAAGCAAATAGAGGTCTTCACTGTTTGCATGAAAGCTGTCATAGCTTGTCTCAAATTTGATGTACGAACCAATCATGATGAACAAGGCAAGACTTACAGAAAGTCCTGTGAGGTTTATCACAGAGATAAACTTTCTCTTTGTGAGGTTTCTAACGGCTGTTTTGAGGTGATTAAGGAACATAGGCAAATTTTATTATTCGTATCTCAATGAATCTACAGGATTGGAATAGGCAGATCTCAAGGATCTTATGGAAACCGTAATTAGGGCCACTGACAAGGTTATTACCCCGGGAATTACAAATAAGAATACGGTCAGGGAAATCCTATTTTCAAATCCACTCAACCAATTATCAAGTAAATAGTAGGCAATTGGTGTCGACACCAAAATGGAGAGCACCACAAGTTTAGCAAACTCAGTGTTGAGCAGAAGGATGATTCTTATTACTGAAGAGCCAAGCACCTTGCGAATACCGATTTCTTTTGTTCGTTGAAGCGCTGACAGACTGGCCAGACCAAATAAACCGAGCAAAGAAATAACTATAGCCAATCCAGATGCAGAGAAAATGATATTATTCCAACGCTCTTCTTCTGAATACCTTTGAGCATTCCATTCCTCCAGATAAACGCTTTCAAATGGCCTGAATGGTACAAATTTTCCCCAAATGCCTTCGAGCATTGACTCAACGCCTGCAGATGATCCTTCAGAAAGCTTCACATAAATACGATCGAACGAATTGGCCCCTCCAATATCTGAATCCAGAAGAATCAAAGGGTCAATTGCCCCATGCGTGGAATTGAAGTAGAAATCCTTAAAAACACCAGCGATTCTGTAGTTCCTGAATATCGTTCCTATCGGATTATCAATTTCAAGCCTCTTAACGAAAGACTCATTGACCAGTACATTGGAAAGTGTATCATTTTGTGTAACAAAAACATCTTTACCTTTTCTGAACTTCCTCCCCTCCAGCAACTCTAATCCCATCATATCGAAGTAGTTTTCATCAATTTCAATAAAAAAAGATTCGTATTGACCGCCCATGTAATTGAAGAATGTCCTAGGTCCAAAACCATCCGATGCAGCTACTAAATCAACCCCTGAAAAAGCACCCAGACTATCTTTGAATAGTCGATCAAGATTATCAACCCCAGAGCCACTTGTTCTAATCATGACTACATTTTCATCATCATAACCCAGGTCCATATCCACCATGTAGTCGATTTGTCTATTCATGGCTATTGTGCCTGTAATCAACGCTGCTGTTATGGTGAATTGCACCGTTATCAAGCCTTTAGTGACATAAGAGTTCTTTCTTAAACCGTTCTTGCCTTTTAGGGCATTTACCGAATTAAATCTCGATACAACCAATGATGGGTACAATCCGGCTAATATTGCCGTTACAGCAATTAAAATGATGCAAGGGAGGATTATACTTAAATCGCTAAAAACCCCGGATGTAAATTTCTTGTTGAAGAGTTCTCCAAAAGACGGCAGCATGATCTCTGCTAAAACCAGCCCTAAAACGAAGGCGATTATGGAAGTTAGAAATGCCTCGTTTAAGAATTGAAATGCAAGTTGTTTCTTACTGGCTCCAAGCACCTTCCTAACGCCTATTTCTCTTGTGCGCGGAATAGATCTGGCTATAGAGAGATTGGCAAAATTCATACATGCGAGTATCAGTATTATCAAGGCAATTCCTGATAGTGTCCATGAGTAAGCAGAGTCATTTGAATCCGTCATTCCGTCTCCACGCCCTACTTCCGAATTGAGGTGAATATCTGAGATATTCTGAAGACTATTCCGTATGTCTCTGGCCGATTGTCCCTCAGCACCAGGATTAAGTCGGGAACGTAATTCCCACATTTTGCCTTCCACTGATTTGACGTCAGCTCCATCCGTTAATAATACGTAGTTACTTATACCTATAGAACTCCAGGATTTTAATCGTTGCGGATTCAACTGATTCACTCGTTTCTTCCATGAAAGTGCCATCTTGAAATTGAAGGATGAATTACTAGGGTGATCATCTATCACCGCCTTAACAATGAAGGTTTCAAGCTTAGAACCCAGATCTATTTTCATTTCTGTACCTGCGACATCAGCCTTTCCGAAGTATTTGATGGCCATCTCTCGAGTTATTACCACATCATTCAATTGATTAAGAGCTGCCACCAAGCTCCCATCAAGTAGCTCAAAATCAAAGACTCGGAATAGTGATTCCTCTGAATACACAATACCTGACTGGTTGATGTAACCGTCACCCAACTGAACAATAGCTCTTTCATTGTCCATTCTCACTAACTCCTCTATTTCAGGAATTGAATTCTTGTATGCCAGCCCCTCAGGATAGCCAGAAGAACCGCTGTGAATCTTGTTACCGGCAATGGTCACGTGAGTGGCAATACGATAGATTCGATCTGCATTCTGATGATATTGATCGTAAGTCAGTTCGTCTTTTACATAGACAAATATCAGCAGACAACAAGCCAAGCCCAGTGCCAAGCCGAATACATCAATCGTGAAATACCCCTTGTTTCGCCTTAGGCTCCTTAATGTCAATCGATAATAATCTTTGATCATATTCATTTCTGGTTATTCATATCGCAAAGAGTCGACAGGGTTTGAGTTGGCTGATTTTAGTGATTGCAGCGTCACGGTAACCAGGGCAATACCAAAAGTGACCAGCCCCGGAACGAGGAACAGTAAAACGGTCAGATTGATTGGATTGGCAAAATCCTGAAGCCACTTGTCGATGAAATAATAAGCTATCGGTGTCGCAAGAATCACCGAAAGCAAAACTAACCTTGAGAAATTTGCATTTAGGAGCAATACTACCTGCCCGACTGAAGCTCCCAGTACTTTTCGAATACCGATTTCCTTGATTCGCTGTTGAGTGGCTAAATGTGCCAAACCAAATAAGCCTAATGCCGAAATAGAGATAGCGAGAATTGAGGCATAGGTAATAATCTTTTTCCATCTGACATCCTCTGCATATCGTTCTCCATTCGCCTCCTCCACGAAATATCCTTCAAAAGGACGATAAGGCACATATTTTCTCCAGGTATCCTCAATGACGGTCATCACCTTGGGCAAATATTCCGGTTTGAATTTTACAAATATGCTCATGAACTCATCAGTCCCTGTTTCATCGGCTGAAATCAGCATTAAAGGAGATATTTCGCTATTAACCGCCTGGTAATAATAATCCGGCACGATACCCACGATTCGAAATCCATTAAAAGTCTTATAGATAGGATCTTCCAGACCAGACTCTTTAACGAAGGCCTGATTGATCAAGATATTGGTCAAAGTATCTTCACTTGAGGTGTACAAATCCTTACCTTTTCTCAAATTCCTACCTTCTAATACCTCGATGTCAATCATCTGCAAATAATTTTCATCGATATCATTATACATTGAGAAGAACTCTTTACCGTCAAATTCTGCTCCTGTAGCACTATTATAATTATCCGCTGCAGCCACTGCAATGATATTGGGATTCTTAGCCAGTTCGTCTTTGAAAAGCTGTGAAAGGTTTGGAGTACCTGACTGATATGACTGAATGCGAATCAGGTTTTCATCGTCATACCCTAAGTCCATATTGATCATATAGTCGATCTGGCGGTTCATGGCGATAGTGCCAATGATCAATACTCCGGCAATAGTGAATTGGATCACGACAAGCCCCTTAGAAATGTACCTGTTCCCCTTTAGTCTTACCTTTCCTTTTAGGGAGATGACCGTATTAAACCTTGAAACAATAAAGGACGGGTAAAATCCTGATAAAAAGGCAGTTATCAGCACCAATCCCAAACAGGACAACATTAAAACCGGATCACTTGTCACCCCATGATAAAATGTCTTTTCAATTAGAGGACCAAAGACAGGCAACGCAAGTTCTGCCAGGATCAACCCCAGCACAAAGGCGATCATGCACATTAGAAGTGCCTCATTTAGAAACTGAAATGCAACTTGTTTTCTATGTGCCCCCAGGACTTTTCGCACGCCAATTTCCTTAGCTCTTGGCAGTGATCTGGCTACAGAAAGATTAGTGAAATTAATACAAGCAACAATTAAGATAATCAACGCAATACCTGATAAGATATAAGAGTATTGAGGATCGGTAGATGCAATTATTCCGTCCCCTCCTCCGAGGTCAGTATTGAGGTGAATGTCTTTCATTGGCTGGAGCACGTTGGTCACCTGACGAGCAAAAGCTCCACCTTCCCCAGGGTTACGTTCCTCACGGATTTCCCTCATTTTAGCCTCGATAGAGGCAATATCAGCACCCTCACTGACAAGCAGATAAGTGTTGATCGAAATATTACCCCATGAAGTGAGGCGATAATTGTTGAGCTGACTTTCTCTCTTGGCCCAGGGAATCATTATGTCGAAATTGAAAGAGGAGTTACTTGGATGATCATCGATTACGGCCATGATCGTGTAGTTTTCTAATGCGTCCTCCACATTCATCCTTAAGGTTTCACCAGTCACCTCTGTTTTTCCAAAATACTTGATGGCCGTTCGTTCGGTGATTACAATGTTGCTCAATCCGGACAGAGCATTATCACTCGAACCATCAAGCACCTCAAAATCGAATATATCAAAGATGGACTGGTCGGTATAAATGAGTCCGGTCTGGCTTATGTAGTCATCCCCTTTTTGTATGATTGCCTGGTCATTATCTAACCGTACCATGTTCTCTACTTCCGGTATGCCTTCCAAATAAGCCTGACCTTCCGGAAAACCATTGGAACCCATGGTGGTCTCATTACCGGCAAAACTCAAGGTAGATGCCACTCTGTAAATCCTGTCCACCTTTGAATGAAAGTGGTCATAGGTCAATTCGTCTTTAACAAATAGGAATATCAGCAGACAACAGGCAATACCAATAGCCAGACCAAAAACGTTGATAAATGAGTATCCCTTGTGCTTTACAATATTCCGAAGGGCTATTTTAAGATAGTTATAGAGCATGATTTTGAGCTTTATTCGTAGCGAATGGATTTGACCGGATTTGCGCTTGCCGTTTTTATCGAATGGTAGGCCACAGATATGAAGGCAATAACCAAGGCCCCTAGTCCTGTATAAGCAAATACTTGCCAGGAGATCGGCTGTTTGTATGCAAAATTCTGAAGCCAGCTATTCATCATGTAATATGCAAGTGGCCATCCCAGAAGGTTGGCAATTAATACCAGCTTCATAAAGTCTCTGGATAGGACATTGACCAAACCAGGCATATTTGCCCCCAACACTTTCCTTATTCCAATCTCCTTGGTCCTTCGCTTCATGATAAAGGCCGTGAGTCCAAAAAGGCCAAGACAACCTATGACAATGGAAAGAAAAGAGAAGGATGTGAATACCTTTAAAAATTGGTCCTCTGCCTGGTAGTGTTCATTGATGTCCTCATCAAGAAATGAATAGTTGAATGGTTCATCTCCCGCAAATTGGTTCCAAACCGATTCAATGTATTGGAGGGTTTCAGCTATGTTTTCAGGGGTGATGCGTATACTCATCCACCCTAACCCCCAGGTCACTTCCGAGTTAAGTGAAAACACCACTGGTCGAATCTCAGAATGCAACGAAGCGAAGTGAAAGTCTTTGACAACTCCAATTACTTTGGCATTCTTCATAGTCCAGGTGTTGCCATCATAAGCACCTCCTACCAGGGGCTTTCCTATTGGGTCCTCAAGATTGAAAAATGGCACAGCAGCCTCATTGATTACATAAGCTTCTAAATTGTCCGTTTGAAAATCCCGACTAAACGAACGCCCTGCTGCCATCTCAGCTCCAAGTGTCTCAAAAAAGTCATAGGATATGATCACGGTTGGTGCCGAAATCTGATCTTCGGCTCCATCAGGCCTATATCCTCTCCAATGACCAACGCGATTGGCAGGATGGTTATTACTTCCGGTTACATTCGCAATGGATGGATTTCTTAACAATTCTTGTCGGACAAGTTCATAGTCGTCCTGTAGAACTCCCATTGGCAACACCACCACTTGTTCCGTATCTATTCCAAGGTCTGCGTTTCGGAGGAAGTTGATCTGGTTGAGAATGATGAGTGTCGAAGCAATAAGAACCACCGCAATGAAGAATTGAAAAACTACCAACCCGTTTCTCAGATTGAACTTCCCCTTACCCGAAGTCAAGACTGATGACCTGAGTGCATCCGCTGTTCTAAGCCTTAAAAGAAAGAGTGCCGGAAAAGTGCCGGATACGAATCCGATTAGAAGTGTAACCCCGAATAAGCCTAGCCCAAGGGTTAGATCTTCCTGAATCTGAAAATCGAAATTTCCATTGGTTAGTAAGTTAAATTGAGGCAATGCCATTTCAACCAATATCACAGCACCAATACATGCTGCAAAAGCAACAATGATTGACTCGGCCTGAAATTGTAACAACTGGGAGATTGGCCGTGCTCCGAACACCTTTTTGAGCCCTACCTCCATTCCTCTTTGGAATGCACCTGCCATGGATAGGTTCACGTAATTAATACAGGCCAGTAATAGAATCACTATTGCCGTTGCTATGAAAATCATGACGGTCGAACGGTTACCATTGATGCCTATTTCATTTACCAGATCTGAATTCAAATGGATGCTCTCCATGGCCTGCACAGAATAATCAAAGCCCGATTCGACCTGATCACCATAGGTTTTGTCTAAAAAAGCATTTATCCTGGTTTCCAAATCTTCAGCATCTACCCCTTCAGCAATTTTGAAGTAGCTATAATGACTGGTTCCGTTAAATAATATCCTCACCCAATCCCCATACCAGGTGATTCCTGTGGCCATCGGGATGATTACTTCGGCTTCAAAATGGGTATTTGAAGGTAAATCCTTGACAATGGCACCGACTTTCAAATCCGTCTCAAATATTCTCACCACCTGATTCATGGGATCTTCATCTCCAAAGTGCCTTTCAACAGCACGCTCAGACAGCACAATTGAATTGGGGTCGTTAAGCACAGTACTCAAATCACCTGCGACTGCCTCAAAGCTGAAAAGGTCGAAAAAAGTCGAATCAGCCATGATCATGTTTTCCTGATTGATATGCTGATCACCTCTACTGATCAACCCTGCCGTATTGTCCAACCTTGTGGCCACTTCCATTTCCGGAAAATTGACAGCTAGAATAGGCAGCAAAGGATAAGTTGTACTTACAGAGTATGTTTTTGAATCACCTCCTTGATTATAAGCACCAGTCAATCGGTGAATTCTTTCGGAGTCCTTAAAATGTTTGTCAAAGCTGAGTTCATGCCTAACAAATAAAATGATCAGAACACACGCAGACAGACCTACTGCAAGGCCAACTACATTGATGGTGGTGTAAAGCTTATTCTTCAATAAGTTTCGAATGGCTAGTTTGAAATAGTTCTTAAGCATAGTTTTATTCGTTTCTCAAGATTTTGACAGGATTTTTTAATGAACTAGAGTAACCGTGTACTCCGAGGATTAGCATGGTCAATAAGACAACACCTGCTATTGACACCAGGAAATAGTCTGGCCCGAGTTTTAACTGATAGGGAAAAGCCTGAAGCCATTTATTAAGAAAGTGGTAAGTGATGGGCACTGTCAATGTCAAAGCGATCACCACCAACCAAACAAATTTCCTTCCCAGAATTTGTATTAAGTGCACATAATTAGCACCCAACACTTTCCTAATCCCGATTTCCTTTTCTCGCTGCTTTGCCTCGAAATTTGCCAAGGCGAACAATCCTAAAAAGGCAACCGCAATCAATTGAATGGTTAGAATATTAAAGACTTTCAGAAGGCTATACTCTCGTCTGTAGCTATCATCAAAATGACCTTCCATCAGGTCATACTCAAATGGTTTGCCTGAATTCAACGAAGACCATGTACGCTCAACATGAGCAATGGTGGCGTCTTTATTCGATGGGTCGAACCTCAAATGGAGGTACCTGATGTTCTTTGGATCATATTTGATCATCAGGGGCCGTATCCTGTATTTGGCGGAAGAGTAGTGAAAGTCCTTGACTATGCCCACAATTTTGTAATTGGGAGAAAGCTCAAACCCCACGGGATCCGTGAGGCCTAAATTCTCAACTGCAGATTCATTGATTAAAACAGAAGTCTTCAATTCTTCATCTGTGAGTTCTGACAGTCCTCTTCCTTTCACGATCTCAATCCCGAAGTAGTCCTCAAAACCACGGTCCACTGCAGCGTAACTGGGGACGAAAGTTCGTTTTTCTCCATCTATTTCGAGAGGCATCGAAAAAATACTAAATGACTCTGGCAACGGAGACCCACTAGTTCCCAATACACCCGGAATACGCTCCATTTCTGTTTTAAGTGTAGCATATTTTCCATCGAAACCACCTCTGAAAACATCCAGATTGATCACGTCCTCACTGTTATATCCAAGATCAAAATTGACGAGAAATTGGGCCTGTCCGCGAATAATAAAAGTGGTAATAACCAGCCCACCACAAATCATGAATTGAAGAACAATCAACGCCTTTCTTATACGATTAGAGCTTGAACCGATGGTCATTCCTTTGAGTGAGGAAACCATGTTGAATCGACTCGCTGCGATTGCCGGATAAAGTCCGGCTAAAAGCCCAACCAGAAAGGTAATTGAAACGGGAATCCATAAGACTCCAGGGTCATTGACATAGTCAATATCCAATTGCTTCCCTATGGTCGAATTAATCGAAGGCAGCAACATTTCAATAACTATCAAGGAAACGATCAATGAAAGAACAGCATAGCCCATGGATTCACCTATGAACTTGGTAATGAGCCTTTTCCGTGATGCCCCTAATACCTTTCTAACCACAACATCCTTAGTACGTGTGAAGAGTCGGGCACTTGTAAGGTTCACATAATTGAAGCAAGCCACAAACAAAATAAGAACCCCGACAACGCTGAAGATATACAGGTATTTCGTGTTGCCTCCGAACAGGTTGGTGTCCTCACTGCGCATGGTCATTCCACCAAGGTATAACTCTCCGAAACCCTGAAATTCGTAGGTCTCATTTTCATTAGGTTCGGTTCGTTGAGCAATCAATGATTCAACATCTGCTGAGAGTTGCTCCAAAGAAAACCCATCTTGTAAGAGTAGGTAAGCGATTCCATCACCACCAAACTTCCAGTTGTTTTTTATTCCCTCAAAAGTCTCATCACCTCCGCCTCTGGAACTAATGATTTCAAACTGCAGGTGAGAATTCGAAGGAATGCGTTTCAATACTCCGGTTACGGTGACCAATCCTCTATCTTTGATCTCAAAGGTTTCGCCAATAGGGTTTTCAGAATCAAAATATTTCATGGCTATTCTCCTTGAAATCACCACAGAATTAGGTTCATCCAATGCAGTCTTTGGGTCACCATATTGAAGGTCGAAATCAAAAATATTAAAGAGGTTCGATGATGAGAAATAGTGATTATCCTCCTCTATCCAATCCTGTTTCGACTTGATTTCCACCTTACCGCTGAAACCAATATTGACGGCATCTAAAACACCTGCAGAACTTTCTGCAATTCCCTGCGCGAAAGGGTAAGGCGGGAACATATAAAATGTCCCATCACCAGCTCCCCACTTTACTTTTGCTTGATATATATTGTCGACATTGTTGTGCCACTTATCGTGGGTCAATTCGTCTCGGACAAATAAAGCCACAACCAGAAAACAGAAGATCCCTAAAGCCAAGCTGATGACGTTCAGCAGTGAGAAAAGCTTGTTGCGCTTAAAACTTCTTAAAATTGATACCAGTGAACGTCTCATAGTAGTTCGTTTAGTTGTTTAGAAATTCTCAAAGTAGATCCAAGTGTCAGCATTCGTTAAATACTTAAGCAGTTTTGGTTCCATACTATTCGTAGCGCAATGCTTTAATCGGATTCGACAACGCAGCCTTAACTGACTGATAGGATACAGTCAGCATAGCCACAATAGCTGTAGCCAAACCCGCAATTGCGAAAAAGTACCATCCAATATCAATTTGAAAAGCAAAACCTTGAAGCCACTGGTTCATAGCATAATATGCCACTGGCCAGGCCAATACATTAGATATCACGATGATTCGGATATATTCCTTGGAAAGCATAAAAATGATGCGTCCGATATCTGCACCAAGCACTTTTCTGATGCCAATTTCCTTTGTCTTCTTCTCAGCGAGGTAAGACGCTAACCCGAAAAGACCGAGACAGCCAATCGCAATGGCCAATGATGTAAACACGAGAATAATATTCCCCAACCGTTGTTCAGCCTCGTACATTTCACGAATTGACTCATTGACGAACGCTGGTTCAAATGGCCGGTCCGGATTAAACTGATCCCAAATGGTTTCCATTTGAGCAAGAACAGACTCGTACCGACTCATATTGACACGAACGAACATTAAATTTTTGAAATTCTGAGGACCAGTGAATATCGCAAGAGGTTCTATTTCCTGATGAAGACTGGCCAGGTGAAAATCTTTCACCACACCAACGATGGTACCCATCATACTTGGATTCAGTCCAAAGTTTTTACCTACTGCCTCTTCCGGAGTAAGCCCTACAGCCTTTAGCCCAGCCTCATTCAGTAAGTAAAACTCTTCTGTTTTCCAATTAGACCTATTTACAAAGCTTTCTCCAGCTACTATCTCGAAGCCAAAAGTCTCGGCAAAATCAATATCCCCATTCATCCCTCTAAAGGAAATCGTCTGACCAGGAGGAATAATCCCTTCGTCCATAACAGCCGACCAACCTGACTGTACATTGCTAATCATGTTGTTGGAATAAGTCACGTTCTCCACCCCTGTGATTCCTTGAAATCCACCTTTCATTGATTCATAGCTATCACGTGCAGTTCTGTCTCCCAATTTCAGAGCAACAACCTGTTCTGCATCATAGCCCATCTCTTTGTCGCGAATAAAGTCCAGTTGGAAATAAATGATAAGGGTTCCGACAATCAAAAACACACTGACAGTAAACTGCACCACCACTAGAATTCTGCGAAATAAGTTCCCTCCCTTTACCTGATGGGTTCCTTTTAATACTTTCACAGGCCTAAAGGACGATAAGAAAGCCGCAGGATAGCTTCCTGAAATCAAACTCACTACTACCACAAAGCCCACAAGGATTGGTATGAAATAAGAACTACCGAAATATTCGATATCCAAATTCGTATTGGCAATGCTATTAAAACTAGGTAAAAACAACTCTGCTAATACGACCCCAAGAACCACCGATAGCAACGTCAGCATTATTGTCTCACCATAGAATTGAATGATGAGTTGTTTCCTTACAGCACCCAATACCTTTCTCATTCCGACTTCCTTCGCTCTTTTTTCAGATTTAGCGGTGCTCAAATTGATATAGTTAATACAAGCGATAAGGAGAATAAACCCTGCAATGGCCAGTAATGAATAAATAAGACTCATGCTTATTTTTTGAGGATAATCCGCTTGAATCTCAGTGTTGAAGTGCATGTCGGTCAAAGACTGCGTTTCATAATACAATTCGGTCCCTGAGGCTTTCAATTGCTCTCCGAAACTCTCCTCCAACACAGCGTTGAGTTTCTCTGTATACGTTTCAATCGTTGCATTTTCCCTGAGTTGGATGTAGGTGAAAAAGTTCATAGGAAACCAATTGGGATTTTTGAGCTGATTTCCTGTACCTCCGGCACCAAATGTGGCTGTGGACGCCACAAAATCAAATGAAAGCGCTGTAGGACCAGTAATGTCTTTCACCACGCCAGTAACTTTATAATCAGCCCCATTCGCATTGATTACTTTGTCAACTACATCGGTGGAGCGATCGAAATACTTCATTGCTGTAGACTCAGTCATGACTACCGATCTTGGCTCGTTCAATGCGGTGGACCGATCACCTTCAATAAAGGTGTGCTGAAATACTTCAAAGAAACTTGTGTCTGCATAGAAGACTTGAGTCTCTATAAACCGCTTGTCCTCATATTTAGTGAGGATCTCTCTCCCCACCCTCCAATCAAATACCACAGTGGCTTTTTCAGTTTCTGGAATTTGAGCGTAAGAAACCTGCGCGACCTTAGCAGGTGTCACAGCAATCTTTGCCGTTTGATCGGATGTTCCATAATGGGTCGTTACCCTATAGATATTTTCCGAATTCGGGTAAAACTTTTCATAGGAAGACTCATACTGTACATAAAGCACAATAATAATGCAGGCCATTATTCCGACCGAAAGACCAACAATGTTGATCAAAGAATAGGCTCGCTGTCTTCTGAGATTGCGAAGTGCTACGTTGATATAATTTTTAAACATGATATTTTGAGTTTATTCTGTTCTTAAAGCATTTACTGGATTCTGCCTGGCCGATTTGATTGACTGCTTTAATAATATTAACCAGATCAATCCAATGAGAACCAAGAGAGGTGATAAGTAATACCCGATTCCTAAATCAATTCGATTTGTGAAATCCTCTAGCCAGGATGACATGATCAAGTGAATTGTTGGCAAGACTACCAATGCTACGACCATGATCAAGAGCGTGGTAGATCGGTTAAGTAACCAGATAATATTACCGATGCTGGCACCCAACACTCTTCGAATTCCAATCTCCTTAATTCTTTGTTCAGCGATATAGATTGACAATCCAAGAATGCCAAGGCCTGCCACGAAAAGAGCAATCACGCTAAATGTGGTGAAGACATTCGACATCCGCTTCTCTTTCTCATATTTCTTTGCGAAGTCCTCATCTAAAAAGGTGTATTCAAATGGATAAGTTTCTGCGAACCTATCGTAGGTGGCTCGAACGCCTTCAATAGCTGCCTGTACATTGTCTCCTGAAAGCTTGATGTAAACGTGTTCGAATTCATCCTCTGTAGGAATAATCATAAGTGGATTAATGGCCTCTTTGGCGCTTCCATAAATGAAGTCTTCAGCTACGCCTATGACTTCATAACTTAAAATCTTCTTTCCTAATGGTTCTTCCCAATTGAATTTCTCCTGAGCAGCCTGGTTAACAATGATTTTTCTCTTATTGAGTTCAGGATTGTTCAGGTTAAAATTTTCACCTACAGCAATTTCAATGTCCAGATTTTGGATAAAATTCTGTTCCACTGTCATTACTGTGACGGGTTGTCTTTCACCAGTTCCTTCAGGTTCAACATAAAAACTCGACTGTCCAGCGAAAACCGAAAAACTTGAACCAGTGACATCTTGTATGTATGGATTCTGTTCCAACTCTCCTTTAAACAACTTATACTTTTCCTGAACTGCCTTGTCTGACAATTCCACTGAAATCACCTGGTCTGCCGTGAAACCTTTGTCAAGCGTTTCCATGTGTTTGAACTGTTGGAATACAATACCAGTAGTCGTCATCAAACCCAGACAGGTCAAAAACTGAAATCCTACCAGAACCTGTCGGAATGAAAATTTATTGGAATTGCTGTTAAATTTCCCTGATAATACTTCTATTGGATTGAATCTCGACAGATAAAGCGCAGGATAAAGACCGGAGAACAAACCGATGAAAAGCCCTGAACCAAGCATAAACGTCAACGTTGTTGGATCCAAATAATCCACCTTAACTGGTTTATCAACAAGCACAGACATGTAAGGGGTTGATAATTCAACCAAGCATACGGAGAGGATTAACGCTGAAATTGAAATCAAGATTGATTCAGCCAGGAACTGTCTAATAATCTGACTGCGATGACCTCCAACAGTTTTCCTGATCCCAACTTCCTTGGCCCTCTTACTTAATCTAGCAGTAGACAAATTCATATAATTTACTGCCGCCACAATCAGAATTAAGAACCCAATTGCCAGATACAACTGAACAAATTGCTTGTTACCACTTTTCCATCGAGAGTTAAGCTCTGAAAAGTACATATCATTAATAGGTACCAATTTTGCCAGTCTTGTTTGATGAGGTGCCAACACTTCCTTGATTTTGGCTTCGATATCTGCAATTGATACATCGATGCTTGAGAGTTTAAAAACTACCGGGAATGCACTCAAAAATCCCCAATCGTAAATACTCTTATCTCCCCAACCCGCAAATTGCTTTTGAGCATTTTCTTCAAATGACATGACATAGTCAAAATTGAATATGGTATTTTCCGGTAGGTCTTTGAAGATGTCTTTCACCGTATAAGTACCCAATTCTATGATCTCGAATGTCTCTCCTATCGCTTGATCAGGACTGCCGAATAACTTAATTGATTCAGATTCTGAAAGGAGAATTTCACTCACACCCAGCTCAAGATTTCTGCCGTCTGAAAATAGCAACGGAAAGTCAAACATATGAAATGCCCCGGGATCAGTGTAGTAAATGTTCTTCACTACAAAGCGATCTTCACCAACTTTGGCAATTTTCTCAGTATCTGATGAGAACCTCGCAAAGTCGATAATTTCGGGAATTGATTCCGCAATAAGTGGTGCTGCTGGTCCTTGAGTTTGTACTTCGAACTTTGGGGTCACCTCTATGGTGTCGGCAAGAAAAAGGTGATATAGATTTTCTTTCTTGGTATGAAATTCATCATAGCTGAATTCCTGCCTGACAAAGAAGGTCAGTAACATGAAGCAAGCAAGGCCGACAGCTAAACCAAGAATATTGATACCTGTATAAGCCTTATTCTTAGATAAGTAGCGGAACGATGTATGTAGATAATTTTTTAGCATCAGATCAGTATTGCTTATTTACTTTTCAAGCTCCATACCAAACTTAAACACCTGTTTATCAACAAATTAAGAAATTTATTTTTGACTGATTCGGTCGGTGGCGAACTTTACCGTCCGCTGGCGGACGCCAAGAAACCCGGTATTTGTTCAGGAGTTTCTAAGAATCTCAGAAGGGTTGATTCTGGCTACCTTCATAGTGTACCAACCTGAAGATAAAATTGTCGCTATCACCATAATCAAACTGGAGACAACAAAAAGACTGAAGGGTTGATTGGTTCTGTAGGCAAATTGATCGAACCATGAATCAACAATCATAACAACGACAGGAATAGCTACTAAAAAGGAGAATAACATTAAGGTCAAAAAGACACGATTTTGCAAACTAAATAGCTGACTCACTCCTGCGCCCAATACTTTACGAATACTTACTTCCTTAAGCCTTTCTCTACCGTAGAATATTGACATTGCAAACACTCCAGCCAAGGCGATAATACAAACACCTGCGCCCAATACACCTGTCATCTGCATCATTTTAAGCTCTGATGAGTACAATCTTTGATGTTCTTCTTCAAGAATCTTTAGGTAAAAAGGTTCCGTTGGTTCATATTCCCACCACATATCCTGAAGTTTCTGAACAAGTGCACCCCTATCTGTGTTTTTTGCATAGCGAATGGAGTAATGAGCCCTTCCATTGCTAAGGCTCAGCGGCATAAACAACATTGGAGGGATGGGTTCATTCAACGAGTTGAAATGAAAATCTGACACAGCTCCTTCCTGAATCACATAACCCGGTTTTGCCTTTCCATAGAAAGCCGGTAACCGTTTTCCTATTGGATCATTTTCCAGGATACTCAAGGCAGTTTCATTTAGCAGACCCACCTTACTCTGAGTGCAGAATAGTGAAATTACATCTTTATCAAAGTCAGCTTCGATTTCATAAAAATCCAGGAAATGACAATCGATGGCGATGTTCAATAAATCAACCTTCTCCCAACCATCTCTAAAACCGGCCTTTCTCAGATCATTTACTTCTAAAGCTCGCATTGGGTGCTCATCAGAAAGTGCAACCTCCGAGATTTCTGACATAGATAGAAGTTGGTCTTTGAAATGATCAATAGTGGATTCATCCCTTCCCTGAAACCAACTCGACCTCAAAACCAAGGTATTCTGGTAATTATAGCCAGGTTCCTTAGACAACATGAATTGTAGTTGTCGATTCATAAACAGCATCACAGAAATAATTCCAAAGGCAATGAAAAACTGAAAAGCCAATAGACCATTTCTTACAAATGACCTTGATCGTTTATCGCTGTCAAAAGAGTTGAAAAGACGAGACACTTTAAAATTTGAAGCTAACAAGGCTGGATATAATCCAGCGATCAAACCAATTAGTGAAGCAAAAGCAAAGAGTACCGGATAGGTCCATGGTCCGAGAATACCTGTGTTTAGCTCCCTTTCCACAAAGTTGCTATACATGGGCAAGAGAGATTCGATCAAAATAAGAGCTCCTATGAATGATACATAGCATAGTATTTGTGATTGCACTAGTGCATCCATGACTAGCATCCTTTTTTGAGCGCCTATGACTTTTTGAATCGCTATCTCCTTTTTGCGACTCAGCGCTACGGCAATCGAGATGTTTCCAAAATTTGCTATGGCTACAGCCAACAGGCAGATAGATATAATCACCAGCCAAACAATCAATTGTTCATCAGCCTTCGCCCTCAGCGACTTGGATATGTCAAGATCACTAAAATGGTAGTCATCTAGCGCTTCCAGTTTCAATTGCGAAACTTTTGAGATTTCAGATCCTCTGGAACTCCCATTTATCTGATCTTCTAGTTTCAATTTATCCTGTTGAGCATGAAGTGAAATAAAAACCTGAAACATCAGATAGCCACTACTTTTAAAGTAAGACTGATATCTCTTATTTGATTTCATGGTTTCCATTGAAATAATAAACCTGGGGTCTAAAGAGCTGTTGGATGGGAAGTCATTGTAGACTGCAATAATCTCAAATTCATCTTCACCAACTTGAAGTCTTTCACCGATGGGATCCGCATCTTTAAAGAATTTGGATGATACTGACCTATTAATGATTACAGTGCCAGGCACATCGAACATTTCAAGACTCCCTTGTGAAATTTGCACATCAAACATGGATAAAAAGTCCCTTTCCACGTACCAAAAATCAGTCTCTTCGATTCCCTCCCGACCCTCTTCGGAGGTTCTTACCAACGCTGAGAGATATGGATTCGAATAGGCGCGCACCGATTTCTCAATCGAAGGATACTTTTCTTCATAATCAGATGTCAGAATGTAAGGGTGTGTACTACTGTTGGCAGATAAATCTGAACCCGGGTTTGTAGTAATCAACCTAAATAATCTCTCATGATCGGAGTAGGATTGATCAAAAGTATATTCATGAATCACATATATAGACGTCAGGAACACAAAGCAGAAGGCAATAGCCAAGCCCACTACGTTGGTCCATGTATATACCAGGTTCTTTTTAAGGGTTCGAAGAATGATTCGAATCTTGATCATGACTCTCCGTAATTTAAGTTAGCTTTAATGCAATCACAATACCAAACGATAAGTAATTGTCTATCAAATGTTTATCAAAACAAATCCATTCTAAAAAGTTCGTCACCGAACTTTACCATCCGCTGGCGGACGGTAGCATTTGTTTGTATATTAAGCAGCAGTTTCATTTGCATGAATACATTTCAAATCCAAATAGAATGAAAACCGGCAGGATACTTATAGTGGATGATAATGAAGATTTGTTGAAAGCGGCACGAATCTTTCTCAAGCGTCATTTTGGTCAGATCGACCTGGAAAAAGACCCCACTCTCCTACCTGATCTTCTAAAGAATGAAGCCTATGACGTAATTCTACTCGACATGAACTTCACACAGGATGTGAATAGTGGACAGGAAGGCTTTCATTGGCTTGATAAGATTTTGGAGATTGACCCATCGGCTGTTGTCGTTCTCATTACTGCATTTGGCTCAGTTGATATGGCGGTTAAGGCAATAAAAGCCGGAGCCTCTGACTTTGTGATGAAGCCTTGGGAAAATGAAAAACTCCTCGCCACCATGCTTTCAGCCATGAAGTTGAAATCAACACAGGAGGAGATACAACTTCTGAAGGATGCTCAGGTACAATTGACCGAAGCCCTGGACGAAAAGTTCAAGGACATTATTGGTCAAAGTCCAGCGATGATCCAGGTATTTGACACAATTGACCGTGTGGCCGAAACCGATGCGAATGTGCTTCTTCTTGGTGAGAATGGAACGGGAAAAGAGCTCATAGCACGATCGATTCATCGAAATTCCAACCGTTCTGACAAACCCTTTATCAGTGTTGATCTTGGTGCTATATCCGAAAATTTATTCGAAAGTGAACTTTTTGGACATACAAGAGGGTCATTTACAGATGCCAAGAATGATCGTGCAGGAAGATTTGAAATCGCGAATGGAGGAACATTATTTCTTGATGAAATTGGCAACCTGTCCTTACCATTACAGGCCAAGCTACTTACCGCAATTCAGAACAAAAGGATCAATCGTGTAGGTTCAAACAAGAGCATTGATGTTGATATCCGGTTAATTTGTGCCACGAATATGCCCTTGTATGAGATGGTCCAGAACGGAGAATTCAGGCAAGATCTGCTTTACAGAATTAATACCATCGAGCTTCATTTGCCTGCTCTTCGCGAAAGGACAGAAGATATTCCCTTACTTGCTGAACACTATCTATCTGATTATACCCGAAAGTACAATAAGGACATTTACAAGTTTAGCGAAGCCACAATTACTCGCCTACAGAAATACAACTGGCCTGGAAATGTGCGGGAACTTCAACATGCCATTGAACGAGCGGTGATTATGAGTCGAGATAATGTGCTTCAGCCAGAGGATTTCTTCTTTAACAATCAACCTGTTAAGGAAAAAGAAGACATTAACCTTGAACAGTTCAACCTGGAAGATGTGGAAAGGATATTGATTCGAAAAGTGCTGGCTAAACACAACGGGAATATCACTCATGCAGCTCAAGAGCTAGGTCTTACCAGATCTTCCCTTTACAGACGACTAGAAAAATATGGGCTTTAATCGATTTCGCTTATATGTCCTTCTTAGAGTAGTCATTCTCTTTCTAACAGTCGCCACATTCGTGTACCTAATATTTTTTGATCAGAAGTATGTCACTACAGTGGTAACCGGCTTTCTAATCATTTTCGAAGTATTTGAGCTTTTCAATTACATTGAAAGTACCAATAAAAAGCTCAGACGCTTCTTTGACGCCATCAAATACAATGATTTCAACATGGGTTTTACCCATGACAACAAACTTGGAAGAACGTTCAGAGAGCTCAACATGGCTTTCAAAGATGTAATTGACGCCATTCTGGCCGAGCGACAAAAACGTGAGGAATTCTTTCAACAGTTGAATGTGGTTGTTGAGAATATCGGAACGGGTATCATTTCCATCGACTCTAATGGTCGTGTTGGTCTCATCAACAAGGCTGCTTTGAGAATGCTGGGTTTAGAGAATCTCCGGAATGTGGCGGATTTAAACATCAAGTCTCCTGCTCTGGCCGAAATCCTTGAAAACATGGAGAAGACGCAACGAGCAATTTTCAAGAATAAAAATGGTCAGGAACTGGCCATTCTGGAAACCCTGTATAAGCTCGGTAACGAATCCTATCGACTATTCGCTTTCCAGGATATCAAGGCCGAACTACAGGCGAAGGAACTGGAGGCCTGGCAAAACCTGACAAAGGTCTTGCGACATGAGATCATGAATTCCATTGCCCCTATTTCCTCATTGACTTCAACGCTGAACCAAGTATTAGAAGAGGATTTGGAAAAGGAGAATGGTCATCATATTCTTTCGGACGAAAGTCTTGACGATCTTACAGAAGGTCTAAGTACAATTTCAGGCAGAAGTCAAGGCCTTATCGACTTTGTGAATGCCTATAGAGATTACACAAATCTTCCCACACCGTCCAAAACAAAGGCAGATTTAAAGGAGTTGCTAAAAACCACCATTAACCTCGTAAAATCGGAATTTGAGGATACCGGTGTCTCACTACAGTATGTAGAACCAAAAACTACAATCAAGCTCGACATTGACACCCAACTTATTGAAATGGTGTTGATCAATTTGATTAAAAATGCGCGCGAAGCAACAGAGAATGCTTCTAATCCTTCGGTGAAGATTGAGTTGACCAAGCTGAACGAGACGGTTTTCATCAAAATCACAGACAATGGTATGGGAATTACTGAGGAAGCTCGCGACAAGATCTTTATGCCCTTTTTCTCTACAAAAAAGCGCGGTTCGGGTATTGGGTTGAGCCTTTCCTCTCAAATTATGCAAATGCACAATGGCGAAATACTCCTGGATAGTACTCTCGGAAAAGGCTCAACTTTTTCATTAGTGTTTTACGGATAACGAGCATCACTTCGATCACGAAGATTAAGCTTGATTCTTTCTTTTGACAATAAGAATTATCAAGCTAATTTGCCCTTAATGACCCTGACTGAACTCTCGAATTCCCTCGAAGGAGACCTATTTACGGATAATACTACCAGGAGGCTCTATGCTACGGACGCCAGTGCCTATAGAGAGTTGCCAGAAGCGGTGGCCATCCCAAAATCCGATGAGGATTTAATCAAGTTGATCAACTATGCACGAGAAAATAAGACCTCCGTTATACCAAGAACATCTGGCACCTCACTGGCTGGGCAGGTGGTAGGTAGTGGAATAGTTGTCGATATTTCAAAACATTTCAATCAAGTCATTGAAGTCAATACTGATGAAGGCTATGCCTGGATACAACCGGGAATAGTCAGAGATGACCTAAACAAACGTCTAAAAAAACATGGTGTCTTCTTCGCTCCCGAAACATCCACGGCAAACCGAGCTATGATTGGGGGTATGATTGGAAATAATTCATGTGGCTCAAATTCAGTTGTTTATGGAAGTACAAGAGAACATTTACTTGAAGTAAAAACAATTCTTTCGGATGGTACTGAAGCCTGGTTTGGATCACTGGACAAAGGGGCTTTTCTCGACCGCTGCAATGGCCTTTCCACAACTGGAGAATTGCATAACTCGATTTACTTTGAGACAAGGGAAATGCTCAAAGTCAAAGAGCATCAAGAAGAGATTGTAAAGGAGTTTCCTAAACCTGACATTCCAAGAAGGAATACAGGTTATGCCCTCGATATGCTTATTCGTCATGAGCCTTTCCAGGAAGGGGGAACAAACTTTAATTTTTGCAGTCTCCTAGCAGGTTCTGAAGGCACGTTGGCATTTGTCACTAAGGCCAAGATAAAACTCACTCCTCTCCCGCCTACCCATAAGCGATTGGTATGTATTCATGCACATAGCATTGATGAATCTCTCCGGGCCAATTTAGTTGCTCTGAAGTATGGTCCCTCGGCCTGTGAATTGATGGACCACTATATTCTTGACGCCACTAAGACCAACATTGAACAGAGTAAGAATCGTTTTTTTGTAGAAGGTGAACCAAAGGCAATTCTGGTGGTCGAGTTTACAAAAGCCACCGAAGAAGAGGTTAATACTGCAGCCCAGAACTTGGTTATGAATCTCATTCAAGATAACCTTGGCTACGCTTTCCCTATCATAAGTGGTGATAACATGAAGAAGGTCTGGAGCTTGCGAAAGGCAGGGCTTGGACTATTGGCCAATATTCCAGGCGATGCGAAGGCAGTTGCAGTCATTGAGGATACAGCTGTAGATGTGGAAGACCTGCCAGAGTACATCGCTGAGTTCAATGCAATCCTTGAGAAACATGGGATGTACAGCGTTCATTATGCACACGCCAGTACAGGTGAGTTGCATCTCCGCCCTATCATCGATCTCAAAACAGAAGAAGGTGTCCGCCAATTTCGATTAATCGCTGAAGAGATTGCGGCACTCGTCAAAAAATACAAAGGCTCCCTTTCAGGTGAACATGGAGATGGACGGTTGAGAGGTGAATTCATTCCCCAAATGATTGGTGAAAAGAACTATGAATTGGTCAAACAAGTGAAGGAGATTTGGGATCCGCACAATATATTCAATCCAAGGAAAATAGTGAATACCGTGCCTATGGACACTTTTTTGCGCTATGAAAAAGGTCAGGCAACGCCCCAATTTGACACAGTGCTTGATTTCTCCAATAATGAGGGAATACTACGGTCGGCCGAGTTGTGCAATGGTGCGGGTGAATGTAGAAAAACAGAATTGACCGGAGGAACCATGTGCCCAAGTTACATGGCCACTAGAAATGAAATGGACACCACCAGGGCCAGAGCCAATATCTTGAGGGAAGTTCTTACCAATTCAAAGGACTCGAACCCTTTTGCCAATGACCAGATTAAAGAGGTAATGGACCTTTGTCTTTCTTGCAAAGGATGTACCGCAGAATGTTCATCCAATGTAGATGTTGCAAAGTTAAAGGCGGAATGGCAGCATCAGTATTATCAAACTAAAGGAGTTCCATGGAGAACTAAACAGATTGCTGCCTTCACCAAAAACATGAAGTTGGCAAGCAAATTACCCTGGGCTTATGATTTTGTTTTCGGCAACAAATTAACAGGTAACATCGCCAAATCTTTTGTCGGCTTTGCCAAAGAACGCAGTATTCCAAAGCTATCCAGAAAACCACTTCACAAATGGATTACAAACGACTTTAATCCAACTCCTTCAGACAGAAAGGTCCATTTCTTCTGTGATGAGTTCACCGATTATAATGATGCCGAAATCGGGAAAACTGCTGTAAAACTTCTGGATAAACTTGGCTACGAGGTTGTTTTTAAAAAACACGAAGAAAGTGGGAGAACATTTCTTTCGAAGGGATTGCTTGATAGAGCCAGGAAAGTAGCCTTGGAAAACGTCAATCAATTTGCAGAAGTGATTTCGCAAGAAACCCCTTTGGTAGGTATAGAGCCCTCTGCCCTGCTTACATTTCGAGATGAATACCCCGATCTGCTCAGAGGCGAACTCCAGGAAAAAGCCAAGGCACTTTCCGAAAATGTACTCACTATTGAAGAATTCATCGCAAAGGAGATTGATTCAGGGAATATCATTTCCGATCAGTTCACCAGAGAGGAAAAACTGATAAAAGTCCATGGACATTGCCATCAAAAAGCACTCTCTTCTATGGTTCCCAGCAAAAAGATGCTAGCACTTCCGGAAAACTTTGAAGTGCATATGATTCCTTCAGGATGCTGCGGAATGGCGGGTTCCTTTGGTTACGAGAAGGAGCATTTTGAGGTATCAATGAAGATTGGAGAGCTAGTGCTTTTTCCTACCGTTCGAGACCAACCCGAAGAGGTGATCCTAGCTGCTTCAGGGACCAGTTGTAGGCACCAAATCAAAGATGGAACCGGTAGAGTCGCAAGACACCCTGTAGAGATAATGTTAGAAGCGCTGGTTTAGTAGACCAGAAGTCAAAGGCCGTTACAGCTGATCACCGAGTGGCAATACACAATTCTCAACGATGGTCACATTATATCTCGCCTCAGGAGGATTGGCCAACAAGGCCAAACACACAATGCAATCCAGTTCAGGGTTGATGTCGAATTCATCAAGTACTACTGAAAACGTTGCCCCATTTTCATAGATCGATAAATCATCATGACAGAGAATCCATGTGAAGAAGACATTATCAATTTCATAAGGATTACCATCATTATCATAACTGGTAAAACTACTTAATTCCAATCCTACCGGGGGATTGATCACCTGAAGCACAGTCTGACCGCAAACATGAGTAACCATCTTTACTTCCACACAATTTCCAAAGCCAGGCAATTCAGAATCACCACATGACGTAAGTACGGCACCAACTATTAATATGAATACGATCTTTATTTTTTTCATTCTATGAGAGTTTAGGGAGTCTGCTTTATTAGACCCTATCTTTCTCCGAAAGGTTGGTGATCAAATTATTTTTTATCGGATTGTCCCTCTTACCTTCTCACTTCCGTCATCCGAGTGAATTAACATTAAATTAGATTGCCCTAGAGACGTAATCATTTTTAACCCAAACGAGACAAAACCATGAAAACGAGAATTTTTACCCTATTACTGGTATCACTATTCGTCTACAACACAGCACAGGCACAGATGACACCTGAGGAAAGGAAGTTTGCAGTTAAACACTTAAACGAAACTTCCGATTATATGATGAAGACACTAAAAGGCCTTTCAGCAGAGCAACTGGCTTGGAAACCAAATGCCGAATCATGGTCAGTTGAAGAGTGTCTAAAACACATTACAATTTCTGAAACCAATATCTGGGCCGGTTTTGTGGACGCTGCTCTGGCACAAGAGCCAGATCCTTCTAAACGCTCTGAAGTAGGTATGAGCGATGAGCAATTAGTTACAATGATTGAAAGCCGAGAGCAGAAAGTCCAAACTCGTGCTCCATTTGAGCCAAGCAACAAACCCCAAGACTTTAAAACGGTTCTGAAAGAATTTAAAACCCTTAGAGGTGAACACATTAAGTGGACAAAGAAAACCAATGAGGACTTGAGAAATCGATACGGACAATTACCATTCGGTACTATTGATGCTTACCAGGCAATCTTATTCATGTCGGGTCACACAAAAAGGCACGTTGATCAGATGAAAGAAGTGATGGCGAACCCTGATTTTCCAAAAAACTAAACTTTAGTAACTCCTTTAAGAAAGCCGTTGGTTAATTCCATCGGCTTTTTCGCTTTTCAATGATTATTGAATGTCTAGTTTCCTTCTAAGCAAATCGCCATAAGTTCTAAACCCCACAGAATCAGAAATTTCAAGTGCGCGGGAGTAATACTTTTTGGCCTCTATGCTGTCATTTCCACTTTCCTTAATTGATCCCATATTGAAGAGTGTATTGACGATTCCTAATTTAAAATCAATCTTCTCAGCGATATGAAGCGCACATTCCATATGAGACCATCCCAGCTTCTCGATAATTGATTCATTCGATTCCAATCTCACTATGTTGGCAATGTTGAACGGAATTTCCTCATGATTGTAGAAAGTCTTATTGATTCCATAACCTTTCCAAAAAAACTCGTAAGCCCCAGCAACATTATTTTTTGCTCGCTCCTCCACTCCTAAATGAATATAGGGTCTGGCCTTTCCCGGTTCGTATTCCTTTTTGTCGCTAATCTCTATGGCTTTGTGAAAGTAGTACAAGGCACTATCAGTATTTCTTTCTCGCTGATGAATAACTCCTAACCTGGAAAAGGAATGAGTAAGACCAATGCTGTCTTTTATGTCCATTCGAGCAGTTTTGGATAGATAATGATACTTCTTTACTAGTTCCAGAACCGACTCTCGTTTCACATAATGTCGGATATAATAAATCTCTCCCAGATTGTACAATATTTTACCCTTAAGGCCTTCACCAATATTCCCCCTTATCGAATCGAGCAGCTCATTCAATAGATCTTCGGCCTTAGCATCTTCTCCTTGCTTCCAAAGGATTTCGCCAATAAGCAAAGTGATTTCGTTTTTCTCAAGATCATCTAGTTTGGTATGGTTTTCAAGAAGTTCTCGCATTTCTTTCAAAGCGCTGTCCCATTCTCCGCACGCAATAAGTTTCTGGTACTTTGTTAGGGCGTTTTGACTGTCAGTGGTTAACTCTGCACTGAGTCCATCCTCAATTTCACAAGGAAAATATTCGGAGCAAGACTTACTTTGCTCTGTTTTGTGATCACAACTCAGGAAGGCGCACCATAATGCAAAAAGGAGTAGGCACGGATGGATTTTCGGGATCAAATACATATCAGCTGAATCTAAATTGGTCATGGGCCAATGTCAAGACTCAAATCTCAAGGGCACTCATACTTAGACAGATGGCGAATTTCGGTCGTTAAAAGGTATGATCGATCCTTGTCCCATGTCTTAAGGGAAAACGGCTATTGGTCAAATCGAATGGCTTTTTTTGTACCATTTTGCTTATATTCTGTGCTCAACCATAAATCGACCAAAAATATGACTACTGCAATCGTCCATTTTCACACGGCTGAGGGACAAGCCGAAAATTTTGCCAATGCCCTGACGGGAGCTCTTGAATTCACACGAACACAACCAGGTTGTCAGGGAGCTACCATGCACATCAACGAAGATAATCCAAACCACATTATTGCCATTGAACAATGGGATAGCTCGGATGATCATAAGGCTTATGTGAAAGGTCTTGAAGAATCGGGTGAACTCGCCAAAATGGCCTCAATGTTAGATAGTTTCGAGTCACAATACTTTAGTTAAACCGATTTTGACGGAGCCTACCTCCTTATGGATTTAGAGCAATTATCTTTAATCGCGGAAATCGTAGCCGCCATTGCAGTGGTATTCTCTCTTCTCTATTTGGCCATCCAAATAAGGCATAGTCGTTACCAGAGAAAGGAAGAAGCTACCAATTTGGTGACCCAGCAACGGGCTGAATTCATCAATCAAATGGCCCAGGATGGTGAACTATCCAGAATAGTCGCCAAAGGTCTTGCCGGGAAAGATAAACTACCGGCAAATGAACATCTCAGGTTCTCAAGTTATCTCTACCATGTATTCGTGCATTTGGAGTTAGGCTTCCGAAAGTGGCACAAAGGAGATCTGGACAGTGCTACCTGGTCTTCTTGGGATGAAGGTTCACAATGGTGGTTCAGTTGCCCGGGAGCCCAAAAATGGTGGGCCAATAATCTAGCAGGTGGCTTTACCCATGAGTTCAGGAATTATGTAGATTCCTCAATTGCAACTGTCAATTCAAGCGATGACAACTACATGGAGCAATTGTCAGACTATTTGGCTAAAGCAAGCGAAACCCCATAAGTATGCTCAACTTCCTCTTAACTCAAACCTAACACCACTTAGCGAACAACCACACCTTTTACCGTCCTGCCCATTTCTGAGTACCGGATTTTCCGTAACTTCTATTAAATATTGATCAACTATGGGACTATTTTGGGACCTCGTCCAACAAAGTCAAATTCAGGAACAGAAAAGTCATGCGGCTTCCTTGGAGGAGCGTGTGAGAAACCTGGAAGATGAACTCTATAAAACACAACAACTATTAATCAAAACATTGCGCGCACTTGAAGAGTCCACCAATCAGGATATCGATGGTGATGGTCGTGTAGGTTAATTAAAAGCCACAAGTTACAAGGTATAAGCGGCAAGAATGCCAGGCATAAAACTTGTGACTTATAACTTAAAGCTTGAAACTTAGAAAAACATGGCAGCAACTCCCCCACCGGACCGAAACCTGGAACAATTCAAACTAGCAGTTTCACTTGTTCCTGAAATGGAATTAAAAGGCAAAAACATGTGGTATACCTCAATGAACGGGAACATGTATACCTACATGGGTAAGGAAGGCATCCTTGGTATTCGACTTGGAAAAGAAGATTACCATGCCTTTCGTGAAAAGTATGGAGTAGGCGATCTCAAATCTTATGGCGCGGTAATGCGCGAATACGTCCCTATTCCCGAGGAACTCTTTGATGATATCGAAACGCTAAAAATATGGATGGAAAAATGTCAGGCTTACGCAAGGACACTCCCTCCAAAGCCAACAAAGAAATAGTTACGAGCCAAGAGCTGCAAGCTTCTCAAACTTAAAACTTGGAACTCGAAGCTTAAACAAAAAAAGTCGCTGATGACCGTCAGCGACTTTTGGTTATTGACCTCAATTAAATCTAGTTGTTTCCTTTTTGTTCTTCCTTCCCAATCTCCTTCCTCATAAATATGAAGTAAGACAGGAATCCGAATGATGCTGCGAGCACAACAATTCCGATTGCTGCAGCAGAATCATAATACATATCCAGGTTATTGATCAGAATAAAAGCAATCCCGCCAAAGAAGAAGATCAATCCCCACTTCAATGAGCTGTAATAGCTCTCCTTGGCGCCATCCTTTAACAGTTCCATCGCCTCTTCGTTGACTATTCCGGCCTCAATCATTCTTTTTCGTAATCTATAATTTGTTATGCCTTTGATAATACCGATCGTGGTGAACCCAACAAAGGTAAAGGTGATCAGCACCGTCAAGACTATATCCATTCCTTCCATAGTATTCTATTTTTTGAGTTTTTATTTGGCCCATCAGACACCAACCCAAACTCAGAGGTTGCAGCAGTTTCTAAATTTATCAAAATATCTTTCCTCAATAAATTTTTAACTTAATCCAGCAACCTCTTAAACTAAAAATCTGTCTCACGCTCTGAATGGATGATCAGTCCCTGGTAAGAAATATATTAAACGGGAATACCCAAGCCTTTTCATTTCTTATCAGGAAATATGAAAAGTTGGTTTTTCATATGATCAACAAGCTTGTTGATAACGATCAGATCATCGAAGAACTTGCCCAGGACGTTTTCATGAAAGTGCATGAAAAACTACCCGGCTTCCGGTTCGAGAGTAAGCTCTCAACCTGGATTGGCACCATTGCTTATCGACATACAATCAATCACCTGAGGAAAAACAAGAAAATGGTTTTTAAGGAAATTGAAGAAGATATGGAAGAGAATTACTTCAAGGATGAATATACACCAGCCCAAAGTATCGAGTCGAAAGATGTAAGCCATTTCATCAAAGAACATATTAATTTACTTCCGGCTCATTACCGAAATATCCTATACCTCTATCATATTGAGGAGATGAGTTACCCCGAAATTGTGGAGGTCACTCAGCTACCGGTGGGAACGGTAAAAAACTACCTATTTAGAGCAAGGAAGCTTTTAAAAGATCAATTGTCTAACTTTATGTTGAAGGAGGAGTTGTTATGAAAGTGAATAAGGACCTACAGGAACAAAGAGAATTCGACAAAACAGACTTCACTCAAGCTGATGAGAAAGCCTACGAGATTCTATTTAAGGAGCTGTCCAAGGAAGATGAACTCGTCATCAACCCTGAATTTGCCCCGGGTGTGATTGCACGGATCAATAAGAAGAGAAGAAGAGAGCAAATAAAAGAGAACTTCCTATTTGCTTCAGCTATCATCCTCGTAATTGCTATTACCATCGCAGGTCTTCAGTTTTCTAAATCCATACTTGATACTCAGCAGACACTATTCAGTAATAAACTGGTCCTTCCATTACTAAGCATGATCAGCATGATAGTTGTTTTCCAGGTATTGGATAAGATGTATATCCGAAATCGAAAATTCAGGCGATTGAAGGAATGGCGGTCCTAGAAACGACAGCCAGAATACATTTCAATCATTCTCATTAGATATGTGTCAAGTTCGTGAAACTTTTCCTATGCCCATTTGATTTTCAAAGGGTGTTCCTTCTACATTTATAACTTTGCCTAAAGTGTAAGAAGGAGAAAAGCAACAACCATGAATTCATACTACGACCCGGCAGACCTTCCCAAGTTTGGAGAGATCGCTGAATACCAACCCGAATTGGCCAAAAAATTCTTCAGCTATTATGGCGATGTTTTCAAAGAAGGGGCTCTCACTGCCCGAGAGAAGGCATTGATCGCTCTGGCGGTGAGCCATGCTGTGCAGTGTCCCTATTGTATCGATGCGTATACCGAAGGTTCTTTAGAGAAAGGTGCAGACGAGGAACAAATGATGGAAGCCGTACATGTGGCCGCTGCCATAAAGAGTGGAGCGGCCTTGGTTCATGGAATACAGATGATGAATAAGGTGAAGGAAATCTCAATGTAGATGAGCAAAAAATCACTTAAAGGGAATAATCATGAATTGGCAGATACGTTCATCCAACTGGATGTATTAAACAGGCCAGCATCTAATGGCCAAAGATTTGCCTCCTTTCAGGAAAAAGTGGAAAACCTGGGATTCAAACCATTCCGACCAACTGGGATCGATATCCTCCAAGTCAATGTTGGCAAAATGTGCAATCAGGTGTGCAAACATTGTCATGTGGATGCCGGACCTGATCGCAAGGAAATCATGACACGGGAGACCATGGGCCAGATTCTTGAGGCAGTGAAGGCGGCTAAGGTGAAAACTGTAGACCTCACCGGGGGGGCACCTGAAATGAACCCGGGATTTCGATGGTTTGTCGAAGAGTTATCAGCACTAGGCTGTCATATTATTGTCCGATGTAATCTCACAATCATCCTGGCCAATCCAAAGTACAATGATCTTCCTGAATTCTTTAAGAAACATAATGTTGAAGTAGTTTCTTCTCTACCCCACTTTTCAGCACGAAGAACCGATTCTCAACGTGGAGAAGGAGTTTTTGAAAAGTCAATAAAAGCTTTGCAAATGCTCAACAAAGTAGGCTATGGAATGGAAGGCAGTGGTTTGACGCTAAACCTTGTATACAATCCAAGCGGGGCATTTCTTCCCCCTGGTCAGGAATCGTTGCAATATGACTTTAAGCGTAAACTTCGTGAAGAATACAGTATAGAATTTAACAGCCTTTTCGCCATTACCAATATCCCAATAAGTAGATTCCTGGAGTATCTGGTAAGCACAGGAAACTATGAAGCTTATATGGAGAAACTGGTTAATGCCTTCAATCCTGCAACCGTAGCAAACGTGATGTGTAGAAATACGGTATCCATTGGTTGGGATGGTTTTCTTTACGATTGCGACTTCAATCAGATGCTTGACCTAAAAGTAAGTTCTCGTGCAAAACACATATCAGAATTTGATCCCAAAGAACTGGAGAATCGAAATATTGTCCTAAACCAACATTGTTATGGCTGCACCGCGGGTTCAGGCTCAAGTTGTGGTGGGGAAATAGCTTAAGCAAAAGTCACTCTGAACGTGATTCAGAATCTGCACTGAATGAATTAGAGATTCTGAAATGAACCGGTATGCCCTGTACCTATGCCAGCAGACAGGTTCAGAATGAAGTATTGAAAGTGTCCTAAGGCCATCGATTTGTTGTGTAAAAGACGAGGTTTCCATAATTTGTAAGAAACAATCGACCTATGAAACACCTATTCAGGGCAATGTCTGTCATGCTTTGCTTGATGATAGTCTTGCCTGTTATAGCTCAAAGCCCGCCTGACACCGAGATTTACGTCTATGATCTCAAGGAGAAAAAGGGCAAACTCACCCTTAGCAAGGGGAAGAACATAACAAACCGTGTTGGCTATGACAATCAACCTCATTTCTACAATGAGGATATGGTATTGTATTCTTCAAGCATTGATGGGCAAACCGATATCATGTTATATGATATTTATAATGACGAGCGTTTTAATCTCACCGAGAGCGAAGTGAGCGAGTACTCTCCCACTATGGTTCCCGGTTTTGATTCCTACTCAGTGATCAGGCAGGATTTAGAGGGCAACCAGCTTCTTTACTTATATCATATTAATAAGAAGAGGAAACCAAAAGTGCTTTTCGATGATATCTCTCCTGTGGGTTATCATGCCTGGAACGGAAATAATGTTGCCATGTTTGTATTGGGAGAGCCAATTACCATGGTGTTAACTGATTATAAAGAGAGAAACGACAGAATTATTACCAGCAATATCGGGCGCACCCTGAAAACAATACCTGACAGTAATAAGATTGCGTTTGAACGTACAGAAGAAGATGGTTCCAAGGTAATTTATGCTTTGACGCCTTCAACTGATTCCTTTGACAAAGTAATTGCAAAACCTTCTGATGCATCGGATTGGGCAATTACCATGGAAGGCACCTATATTACTTCGGTTCGAACGAAATTGATGCGGTATAATCCCAAATTTGATAAAGATTGGGCTGAATTGATGGATTTAGGTGATTTAGGCTCAAAAGGCATTACAAGGATGGCCGTAAGCCCGGATAACAAGAGAATAGCGATTGTGATCAATCACTAATACGCATGATTATTTTTTGATATAGAAGAATTTCGGAACTTGGTATTCATTTTTGAACTCAGATTGGCTTGGATGCTTTAATTAGTCACTTTATTGTTTTAATTTCCGCCCGAGTTCTTTAGAAGAAGTACAAACTAAAAATTATGTTTAAGACCTATACTTTCCCTAGTGTATTTGAGGGTAATAATACAGACCTACGAAATGTATCACCAGATCTTATCAATGGACTTAAAATAAGCCATAATGGAGATGGGTATGTTATTGGTAATCTTGCATTGACGGAAGGAATTTCTCCGCATAGAAATATAAATGCAGCACCCGATGAGCTGGATTATAACCTACTTCTTAAATCAGGTCTTTTGATTGCTAATCAAAAATTAGGCAATCCTTTAACAATTACTACCGGCTTCCCTTTTTCAACATTTCAGCTCTACAAAGAAACAGCTGCCAACCTTATCAATCAGCAGCATGTTGTTGAATACGATGCCGCTACATATGGTGGAGGATCTAAAAAGAATGTTCAAGTAGACGTAGACCACGTTCAGGTGATCCCAGAAGTAATTGGTTGTACTATTGGAATTCGTAAGGGAATTATGAATGTCTCGGGCAACTTCTTTGTAATGAGTTTGGGCTATGGAACTTTGGAAGGGCTACTCAGTACCGAAAGCGGAATCGTACAAAGAACTTCTCTTTCAACTTATGGTTTAAGATATGCTGTCAATCTTCTTGAAAAAGAACTTGCTAAGCAATATTATCTTGAGCTTAAAACCGAGCATCAGATTGATGCAGCATTCACAAAAGGTGTCATATTCCTTAATAGAAAGAGGATCGATATCAAGAGCATGCGTGACAAAGTGCTCCGTCAATACTATGAAGACGTAATCTCTCCTGCAATGAGAAAAGCCTTTAACGATAATGACTTCACATTGAGTTCGGTGATGTACCTTGGAGGAGGTGGAGCGTTGTATCCGGAGCTTATAAATTGTTTCAAAGAAGAATTCCAGGACATTCTTGATCTTCAGATAGCTCATGAACCTCAGTCGCTGGCAAGTCGTGGATATTGTATCAATTCTTCACAATTAAACGGAGGAGTCAAAAGTTCTGCCGTTGGACTTGATATTGGAAATGCATCAACGATTGTATCAGTCTTTGACGAAAACAACTTAAGTACTGAATCTTCTATACCTGCTGACTATTAATGGCAAGACGAGAGGAAAAAACAGCTTTGTCGAATCCATCTACTCATATCACCCAAATTAAGGATGGTTCTGTGGTTCGGGGAAACCTCAACTCACCTGACAGTATTCGGGTAGACGGACATATTACCGGGGATTTAATCTCCAAGGAGAAGATTATTATAGGTTCCAATGGTCAGATCGGAGGCAATCTCAATGGTAGTGATATCACCATTGAAGGCTTTGTAAAAGGTGATGTTGTAGCCAAAGGGTTCCTTCAAATTTCGTCAGTAGCGAAAATCTACGGCAAGATATTCGCGAAGGAAATCGCCATTGAAAAAGGAGCCGAGCTCAATGGAAAGGTAAATGTCGGTGTAGCTGTCGACATTCCGGAAATGAGTACTTCCTCTCCTTCCCGAAGTGGTACTAGTTCAAGCAGTTCCTCAGAAGAAGATCGCAATGATAACTACGGCTCCGTAGCCTGGTAGTATATTCCAAAATTCAAGTTAATTCTGTCCGGCATCTTCTATATTTGCCGTAGAAATACCAATTCCATATGAATCAGTTAGTCGAAGAGTTGAAATGGAGAGGCATGATCCACGATATTATGCCGGGAACGGAGGAACAGTTGTCGAAGGAAATGACTACTGGCTATATTGGTTTTGACCCTACTGCAGATTCATTGCATATCGGAAACCTGGTGCCGGTGATGTTACTGGTCCATCTTCAGAAAGCCGGACATAAACCCATTGCTTTAGTAGGTGGAGCCACTGGAATGGTCGGTGACCCTTCGGGTAAAACCGCAGAAAGACAACTCCTAAGCGAAGACGTACTTAATCATAACCTTTCTTGCCAAAGGGCTCAATTAGAGCAGTTTCTTGATTTTGATTGTGGGGATAACTCCGCAGAAATCGTTAATAATTATGACTGGTTCAAAAACTTAAGCTTTCTCGATTTCATCCGTGACGTAGGGAAGCACCTAACCGTGAACTACATGATGGCAAAAGACTCTGTAAAGAATCGGCTGGAAGGAGGAATGTCATTCACTGAGTTTAGCTACCAGTTGGTCCAAGGTTATGACTTTCTTCATCTTTACGAAAACCATAATTGTAAGATACAGATGGGAGGTTCTGATCAATGGGGTAATATTGTTACCGGTACAGAATTGATACGAAGAAAAGTTCAGGGAGAAGCATTCGCTCTGACTGCCCCGTTGATAAAAAAAGCAGACGGAACAAAATTCGGTAAGTCCGAAGGTGGGAATGTTTGGCTTGATAAGAAGAAAACCTCTCCCTATAAATTCTATCAATATTGGTTGAACGCCTCTGATGAAGATGCGGCAAACTACATCCGGGTATTCACTCTATTATCTCAAGCTGAAATAGAAAAGCTTGAAAAAGAGCATGCAGAGGCACCCCATCTTCGTGTGTTACAAAAGGCAATTGCCAAAGATATCACCATCAGAGTCCACTCAGAAGAGGACCATCAAATGGCCGTGAAAGCGTCCAACATTCTATTTGGTAAATCTACAACTGAAGATTTAGAGTCATTGGATGAGGGCACCCTCCTATCAGTATTTGATGGTGTACCCAAAGTCGATCTTACAACGGAAGAACTTCAAAATGCCGAAGGGGCTATTGATCTGTTGTCGACAGTTACGAAAGGTGTAATCTTCGCTTCCAAGGGTGAGGCCAGAAGAATGCTTCAAGGAGGTGGAGTTAGTATTAACAAAGCGAAGATTTCCGACTTCAATGCTAAGCCGGAAATCAACTTGCTTCAAGACAAGTATTTCTTAGTTCAAAAAGGAAAGAAGAATTATTACTTGGTGACTGTTGACTAAAAAGGAGTATCCAAAAAACCTCACGTCCTCCTGAACTTGCCTGCCTTTGTCGGCAGGCAGGCGACAGACGGGTTCAGAATGACTGGTCTCGTGTTTTTTAAATGCCCATACTTGATCTAGTCTCCCGGATCCTTGACAATAATCGTCTCAGTGTCAATCGCACTAACCTGAAAGTAACCCAGTGCCCCGTTGGACAGGTTATTTCGAGGGTTTGCCGGAGGAGGACTAAACATCCCTCCGTCCCCATTGATGAGATTGAACAAGTCAGCATAGAAAACAAATGCCTCCCTCGTAATGCTATACATTTCTACACGAACCGTGTCGTTCTCCAGGTAGTAGCTTGCAATGGGTAAATCATCTATTTCTTCTCCCAGAAATTCGTCTTCACTGAAATAGATATCCTCAGGAAAATCCTTCACTAAACTATCATTGCGATAGAATTTGAAGAGATAATGATCTACCCGATCCTGGGGTTCCTGAGCAAAGAATATCACCTCAAATAGTTCACCTTCTTCTACACCAAAATCTTCAAATTCCTCATCACCGGGATCCAAATCAGCATACTCCACAGTCAGAGAGTCGATTGAAGTTACAGGTAGTAGTTTTTCCTGAGCGTTGTATTCTACGCCTTCGGCAATTACACTCATTGAATAGGTATGGTCGATCACCCCCGTGAATCCTGGAGGTGCCAGGTAAACACCCTCGAAACCTTCGACATTGTCCGGGTTGTGGGAAAAGACAAACTCAGTTCCGTTTTGATCTGTGACCACCACGGTGGCATCCTCAATACCTTCTGCCGGCCCAGAAGCATAGAAAGCTCTCGATCGGCTTACTTTTATGAAATTAAGATCAGAATTTGTTATTAGTCCTTCAATGACCACTTGCTCTTCGGAATCATCTATGTCAAGATTAATAACTTCATCACAAGAGATAAGTATGAGTCCAATGGCTAATGTGAATAAGAAATGCTTGATATATTTCATTTTAACTTTCATGTCCGGTGTTAGAATTTGATGTTGTAGGTAATGGATGGTAGAATTGGAAATAGATAAATCATTTTGGCCTCTTTCTGAGTTCCGTCTCCTATGATATCACCGTCCCTATTCTGAGTTACTTGTGTAAACAAGGCGAAAGGATTCTTACGGCTATAAGCATTGTATAGAGCAAATACCCAAGATGTTTCCCATTTCTTACCCTGGTTCTTTCTTGGACGAAGGGTCGCACTTAAATCAAGTCTGTGAAATGCAGGGAGCCGGTAGCCATTCCTGTCTGTAATTATATCTGCAATGTAGCCATCACCCCATTGATAGGATCCTGATGGAATAGTGGTTGGCTTGCCTGTGCCATAAGTAAAAGTTGCCCCGAAGGTCCATTTGTCATTGAAATCATAAGTGGCTATTGCATTAAAGTTATGCCTTCTGTCATGATTTGCATCAAATGTCCGGCTTAGGTTCACGCCAGGAACAGTACGAGTAGCTTTCGACCAGGTATAGCTCACAAATCCACTTAAATCTCCTTTATTCTTCTTTAACAAGAATTCCAGACCATAGGCTTCAGCCTCTCCCTGTCTGTATTCTGTGGCGATATCCTCATTAAAGAAAATTTGCGCGTTGTCCGCAAAATCAGTGACGTTGTTGAAGGTCTTATAATAAGCCTCCACGGAGAATTCGTAGTTGTTATCATCAAAGTTTCTGAAATAGCCAATTGCAAATTGGTCGGCCTTTTGAGGCTTTAGGTAATACGAACTTGGTGCCCATGTATTGAATGGAACCGGTACGGTACCACTTGAAATAAGATGTGTGTTCTGCACCATACGATTGTAGCTCAACTTCACTGAACTTGTAGGATTAAGAATGTACCGCATTGCCAACCTCGGTTCAATATTCACATAGTTCTTAATGGATTCGAAACTGTCGAAAAACAATGAATCGGTTCTTACGGGATTTATATTGTCCTGTGGATCTTCATAAAGGAACACCTTCCCTTCTCCAATACTCTGAAAAATTGAAAGTCGCGCACCGTAAGTCATAGTCAGTTTGTCAGAAATACGGTGTTGAGCCCCTACATATATTGCATGATCCAAGGCAAATTCTTTGGCAAGGTCCTTCCCTTTGAAGATTGATTCCGGAGTAGGTCTGATGTTCCCGGGGGCAAATTTTCGATAAGTCACATGATAGCCAAAATCAAGCTCAAATTGCGGACTTATGAAGTAGTTTAGATCCTGTTTAAAGCTGAATTCTTCAATACTTGAATCCCAAAAGAATCCCTGTGACGGATCTCTTGATTCAAGCCCATAATCAAAATTGCTTGCTATCAACGAGGTGTTTGAGAAGAGTTTATCATTAAATAGATGGTTCCATCTGAATGTAGCCGTTCGATTTCCCCAATCGAATCCAAAATCATCCCCGAAACTAAAGTTATCCCTACCCGCATACAAGGCCAAAAAGAACCGATTCTTGTTATTAGCTCTCCAATTCACCTTGGCATTCACATCATAGAAATGAACCAAATTGTCATTGTCAGCAGCTCTTGCAAAGAGATCAACGTAAGAACGCCTTGCTGAGAAAATGTAAGAGCTACTCCCCTTTTTCAAGGGACCTTCTAAGGCAATTCCCGTTGCCAAAAGACCTATCCCCGCGTCCCCTTCAAATTCCTGATTATTACCATCTCTGGTCCTGATGTCAAGAATTGATGAAAGACGTCCACCAAAGCGTGACGGAATACCACCTTTATACAACTCAGAATCCTTAATAATATCCGAATTGAATACAGAGAATAAGCCAAACAAATGAGAGGGATCATAGACGGGTGCTTCATCGATCAAGATTAAGTTTTGATCAGCACTTCCTCCTCTAACAAAGAAGCTCGATGTCCCTTCACCTGCAGAAATCACACCTGGAAGTAATTGAACCGTTTTTATGATGTCAGGTTCACCAAACAGAGCAGGTAACTTCTTAACCTGTCTGATATCAATTTCATTGACACTCATCTGAATATCAACCACGTTCTTCTCAGGGCTTTCCCCCGTTACCACAACCTCATCAAGAAGTGTGGTCTCTTCATTCAGCTCAATATTCAGGACAACGTCCTTGTCTAGAACTACTTTCCTGGTCAACGTTCTATAACCTATAAAACTATAGCTGATTGTATATTCTCCCGGTTCGAGAGTAATAGAGTAAAAACCGTAAGGATTGGAAATAACTCCGTTCCTGAGTTCTTGTACTAAAACTGTTACTCCTATGAGCTCTTCACCGTTTTGGGCATCCTTCACATAACCATTTATTGTGAATTTTTCCTGGGCATAGATCATGCTTGCCAAACCTAACAGCATGATCAAAATGAGTGCTTTACGCATTCTGTTTTGATTGAGTTTTTGAGTTAAAAAATGGCGTTGTTGCCTTGAATTTCATTAGTGTGACGTTCGGCAGTCTTACTACACGTAATACCAGATCATAATTATTTCAGAATCCTATTAATTAGTCGTCAGCTACTCAAGAAAGTTTCATGCCAAAGTCAATTTATTTTTCATTCCGAGGCAATCAGGACATGAATAGGATCCGAGATTTTCACATCATCATGTGATAGGTATAATCAGTGATGGAATGTTTTAATAGCAACGAAGCCCAAAGTATGAAACTCAAACCTCCTCATCTACTTCTTCTATTGCTCACTTTATATCTTTTGGTCTTTCTGCTTGTTTGATTTGTTGCCTAATTGAAGAATTCAGGAAATACTGGCATGAAGTATATCATCTTTGTCGATAAGAGAAAGGTGGTGTTTTGCATATTCATAACCGTGTTCAAATATTTCCCTGGATTTCTTAAAATCAAAAGTGCCGTAATTCCGTAATTCCCGTGGTTCAAAGTACAAATCACAATACTCACGGCTCGACCTTACATTTCCATTAATCGCAAGCATACTCACCCTCTCAATCAGTTGCTTTGGTCCCTTGATGGCGTAGTCTTCCAAAATAGGTGCCACATTCACACCAATGACATAGTCGCAGTGTTCTTTCAATATCTCTGAAGGCATATTATTCAATATCCCACCATCTACATACGAATAATCACCGATTCTCACGGGGTCAAAAAGAATGGGAATGCAGCATGACGCCATTAAAGCCAAACTCAGTGATCCTGAGTTGAACACTTCCGGCTTACCGGTCTGCAAGTTGGAGGCAGTAATGAATAGTTCAGCTTTGCTCGAATCAAACTTATCTTCAGGGAAGTAGCGCTCATAGATTTTTCTGGTCTTGGAAATACTCAAAAGGCCTTTTTTGCTGAAAGCAGGCCAAATTAATCTCATTAAGTTGGTTTTATCCAATACCTTGAGCGCCTCCTCAGGAGAATAATTGTTGGCCATAAAGGCAGAAGCAATAGCACCAGCGCTGGTTCCTGAATAAGCAACGATGGTCAACCCTTCTTCCTTCAATGCTTTGACCACTCCTAAGTGAGCAATGCCCCTTGCTCCGCCCCCAGAAAGTGCCAATCCAATTTTCATTTTACAATATCTCACTCAGAGGAAACGTTCGATCTAGTCTCACTCCTTTTTCAGTATGTTTCAAGGTACAACACTCATGTACAGGATCATGTTCGAAAAACAGAATGTAGTTATTATTTACAGCTTCGTTCAGGAACGCTGCCTTTTCCTTTAATGTAATCAATGGTCGTGTGTCATATCCCATGACGTAAGGCAAAGGTATATGCCCTGTCGAAGGAAGCAGGTCTGCCATAAACACAATCGTCTTGTCCTTATACTTAATTTTTGGAATCATCATTTTATCCGTATGACCATCTACAGTCATGATTTCCATTTTATCGAATGGAGATTCGTTCCCTTCAATAAGATTCAGATGTCCGCTTTCTTCCATAGGCAAGATGTTCTCTTTAAGGAAAGAGGCTTTTTCTCTAGGGTTTGGGTTTATCGCCCAGTCCCAATGGTCTTTGTGTGACCAATACCTGGCATTTGGAAAATGCAGTTCAAACTTCTCGGGATCACCACTTTTGTAGTCTACTCCACCCCCACAATGATCAAAGTGAAGGTGGCTTAAAAACATATCGGTAACGTCTTCTCTAGCAAATCCTGCTTTGTTTAAGGAGACATCAAGACTATCGTCACCGTGCAAATAGTAGTGACTAAAGAACTTTGCATCCTGTTTGTTGCCGATACCATTATCAATTAGTATCAATCGATCACCTTGTTCAATAAGAAGGCACCTCATGGCCCAGGTGCACATATTATTATCATCAGCCGGGTTGGTTCGAGTCCAAAGTGACTTCGGAACAACTCCAAACATTGCTCCTCCATCCAGCTTAAAAAAACCTGTATTAATTATATGCAAATTCATATTACTTGTTATTCCAAGAGCGCTCTAAAACGAGACCTTAGGATTCCAATATCCTCAATTACTTCCTCATACGTGTTCAATTTGACTTCTGTCAAATCTCTCCATTGAACCAGCAAATTTTGAAATGTCCTATCTTCTATAAATGCCAAATCCGGCTTCAAAGAAATGTGATAATCTGAGTTTTCAGTGAGATAGGGATCCATTTGGCGATCCATAAATTCCTGAATAATGTCCAGCAACTTACTAGTCTGTAACACTCTGATGTGAAAGAAGGCACTGATCTCAGATCGCAGTTCGAAATCCGATATGATGTCCAGCTTACCGCCACTTTTCAACATATCATAGGTGTTTGAGTTAATCACCCAATTGTTTCGGTTCAAAAAATGACCAACCAACCATTGGGCCGAGTCATTTCGGTAGTCCTTCTCTCTACACAACCGAATGAATTGATTCAAGTATTTCAGGTTATTCTGATTGTTTGTGATCTGATAGTGAAAGGCCGAGCTATCAGAAGCAAGCTCTTGATCCAGAGACCTCAAGAATTCCATTTCCAGTTTCCTTTCCTTTTTCTCTTCACCCCAATTATTAACCCAGAAGGCAATTGTGATCCCGATGATCACAATCAGGATTTCCAAGATGATGTTTTTGATGCTCAATCGGTCTTTACCCATTACTCCAAGCTCATTATGGTTTGATCAATTTTATTCACGAGGCCATCAAAATCAGCTATAATCTCACTATACGATTGCCTTCTCCTCAACAGAAAATTGAGATAGCTTCCCAATAGGTTGGTCGCTTCGTTCGTCTTTAATGGAGCATTGCTTACTATACCATCACGATCATAAGCAAAACGAATGTTCTTAATCATATAGGGGTAAATCATATCATCAACCAGGGTTCTGATCACTCCGTCTACACGTTCAATCTCTTTGTACCTTACATTATACAAATCCGCCAGTGATGTCTTCAATTCAAAATCACCAAGTAGATTCAGATTGCCTGAATTAACCAGAGATTCGTAAGATCCGTTGTTGGGATAAAAATAGGGTGCAGTATAAGCACTGGTAATATGGTGTCTCTTGAAACTTTCTATTCTTGCCTGGCTATACGTAAGCTGAAAAGTCTCGCTTATGTGCCCCATTAAAACATTAGATGAATCAATAACGGCCAAAAGATCTTCTTTATCCTTCAGCAAGTCTGAGCGTAGTGATCTGAGATAGTTTACACTCAATTGATCGTCCTTTTTTCTTTCAGACCAACCATCGAGTGCAAAGGCGATTGAGATGCCAATAATCACTACCAGAAGTTCTACGAAGTGATGCCGCCAGTTAATCTTCTGTTTTGTCATTCCAAGTAGTCGTTAATTGTCTGCAGAAGGTCGGCTGACGAAGCAGACATTCGTTCATACTCTTTCACTTTAAAAGTGATCATATTTCTCCAAATCGCAACCATACTCCGAAAAGTAGGATCTCGCATTAGCTTTTTATCTCCAAAATTACCATCAAATATGGCTGTTGAATGTTCAGCGATGTAATCACTTAATTTTTGATAGTAGGCAATATTAGAGTTAGACAGATAATCAGATTGCCTGAAGTTGTTTTCGTAATGCGCTATTATCTTCCGTTTCAAATCCACATCAGGAATGTCATCGAGACGGCCTGAGGCTTTGATTGTCTCGTAAGTTGCGATTGTTATTCTGGAATTGGCAGACCCAAGCATCCTACCTAGAAAAATGACGAGTGAGTCATTGTCCAGTTCTTCATTCCTGAGTTTGTTCAATATGAATTCCAGCTCATCTGCTTTCTTTTGGTTGTTCGGAATTTGGCCCTCATCAAAAGTTCTTATGTCTCGTTTCAAGTCATCAGCAATGGATTCTATAGCCAACCTCATTTCCCAAGCTTCTTTCCTGTTTTCATTGTACTTGTCAACGGTAAAGGCTATGGTGATCCCCAGAATGACCACAAAAAGCTCAACCAGGTGATTTTTCCAATTAATGCCAGACTTGTTCCCCATTTTTAAGGCTCTTGGATGGAAATTAGCCAAAAACAAAAAGACCGCAAAGTCATCACCCTGCGGTCTTACACTTGCATAAATATCTCTTATTATTCCACAACCTCACCCATTCCGGAGAATTTCTCGATGCGGTCGTCAATTCTTTTTTGTATATCTACTTTGTTCAAAGCCTTGATCTCGCTTAGAATTCGTGTCTTAAGCTCATTGTACATCCAGGCCGGATCACGATGTGCTCCTCCCAGTGGTTCATTTACAATCCCGTCAATTAAGCCAAAGCCACTCATATCGTCAGCCGTAAGTTTCAATGCCTCAGCGGCTTGTTCCTTATATTCCCAGCTTCTCCAAAGAATTGAAGAACATGATTCAGGTGAGATGACAGAATACCAAGTGTTCTCGAGCATTAGCACCTTATCACCAATGGCAATTCCCAAAGCTCCACCTGATGCACCTTCTCCTATAATAATGCAAATCACCGGCACTTTGAGCATGAACATTTCCTGAATGTTTCTCGCAATGGCTTCACCCTGCCCTCTTTCCTCCGCTTCTAAACCGGGGTAAGCTCCAGGAGTATCAATGAGAGTGACTATTGGAGTGTTAAATTTCTCCGCCATCTTCATCAATCGCAAAGCTTTTCTATATCCCTCAGGGTTAGCCATACCAAAATTTCGCATTTGACGCTGTTTGGTATTTCTACCTTTCTGCTGACCAATAAACATAATGCTCTGGCCATTAACGGTACCAAGTCCTCCAACCATCGCCTTGTCATCTTTCACTGTGCGATCTCCGTGCAGCTCAACAAAGTCATCAGTAATACTGTAGATATAATCCAGTGCATAAGGTCTGTCAGGGTGCCGGGAAAGCTGTACTTTTTGCCAACGTGTCAGATTGCCATAGGTATCTTCCTTGAGTTTCTGGATTTTCTTCTCCAGTGATTTGATATCATCGTCTACGTTCACGTTACTACTCTCGGCCAATTGCTTCATTTCGTCCAATTTCGCCTCTAATTCAACTATGGGTTTTTCGAATTCCAAAAGCATAGGGTTATTTTAGGAAGGTACAAAATTAATATTAATCTGATTTGACTGACCAAGCAGCTCAAATTTTTGACATGAAAGTCACAATCGGTAAATTCATTGCTTCGCATCGTCAACAATATGGATAGCACCAGTCACCTGAAAACAATTAAAAATACCCTCCTGTTTTTCATGACAATTTTGGTCATTTTGATAATCAAGGAGCTCTCGGGATTGTTGATCCCTTTGGCATTTGCCTTGTTTATAGGAATATTGCTTTCACCTATTATCGAATACTTAAGCAAGAGAAATTGGCCTTATACAGTCAGTATAACATTAATCACTGTAGTGACCATAGGCATTTTGTTTCTCATTGGCTTGGTAATCGCTGACACGGCCACACAACTTGTGGCAGAAAAGGAAAAGCTTCTTTCTCAGATGGAGGTGCGCTTCGAACGAATTTTGCAGGATCTCTCATTCATTCCAGGTGCCGAAGAACTAGAGGCTGACGGCTTCATAGCCGCTTTGAACAAACTTTTTTCTCGGGATTTTTTGGTTAATACCTCGGGATTTGTGGCTAGCCAACTGGGAACATTCACATTTAACTTCATTTTGACTACAGTCTACTTGGTGGCTGTACTTGGCAGTATAATTAGATACGAGAAATACATAAGCTATTTGGAAGGTGATGATCAGAAAGGGAAAGAGCGGCTGATTAAATCTTTTGTGGAGGTCAAAGCGTCCATTGTTTCTTATATGAAGGTGAAGTTTCTGACCAGTTTTTGCACAGGACTCTGCTTCGGTCTTATCAGTTGGCTTTTTGGAATTGACTTTGCCCTGTTCTGGGGCTTTCTGGCCTTTCTGCTAAATTTCATACCGACTGTGGGATCTATTGCAGCGACTATTCCGCCAATACTGTTAGGGCTTATACAAATTGATTCAAGCGGAACATTCACTTTGTTCATTACCCTTTTGATTGCCACTCAGTTTGTCTGGGGTAATGTCATTGAACCGTATGTAATGGGGTCATCCGTTGCACTGAATACAGTGACTGTGATTCTCGGACTTGTTATTTGGGGATATATCTGGGGAGTTGCCGGTATGCTTCTTTCGGTTCCTTTAATTGTATTGGCGCGGGTGATACTTGCCCAAATGCCTGATGCGGATTTGTTGGTGAAGCTAATGGGCAGAAGCCATTTAAGCAGGCAGAAATAGCCTATCTCCACCAATCAGGCTTTCTGTGCGTGGTGCTAAGTGCTCCTCCTCTTTCTAAACAGCTGATGCAATCACCCCAAGGTTTCTCCTCATTTTCCGGGCCCAATGCCTGAGCCAAATGCAAAAAAGCTCGGTCTTCAGTTCGGCATGATAAAGGTTGTGGATCAAAACCAAGTTCTTCATCGTTGAAGAAAAACAAGTCAAAATATTCTCGGTAAACACCAAAGTAGCCCAAAGAGGTCTCACCGGTTGAACGATTAACAATGTTCCCATTAATAGACGATGCGGCCGCATCAAACAGGCTACCTACATTTTCAAATTGTTGCTTGATCTGGTTCCAGTACCTAAATGATGCCTCATCTGTAATCAACTGTCTTGATCTGATCGCATAATCAAAAATGAAAGACTGATCTCTATTGATAAAGTCTATTTCAACATCATAAGTTGAAGTCCCAGGATTGTTTTGGTGAATAACCACCTGTGGATCAGGTATATTCCTCAAATAGCAGGTTTCCGCAAGCGGATCTCGCCACGTGGCCATGGTGTCTCTTTGTTCTTCAGTCAAGAAATCAACTCCTCTGAAAGATTCCAGGATCAAATCCCCAAAAACAGCTGCAATAGGACCGAAGTCCGGTGATATATATTGATGATAGTTTTCGAATACCCAGTGATAGTAAGTGTTGGAATTGGCAGAAGGCATATTAGCAGTAATTACCACTCCCTCCCTCGTTACAATTGCTCTGCCAGAGTTTGACAATACCTCCCTTTCTCCTCGTTCAAATCGAATGTCAGCCTTTGCTGCTCTTAAAGGCATTCTCTGGTTAGATGAACTATAAGCTTCTTCACCTACCTGAACAAAGAGTTGATAATCTCTGTCAGCAGAAGCACTGAACGGAGCAGATTGATATCGACCAGAACCCGTGTGTTGGAATTCAAATCTTGCTCCCAAATCATCCTCTACATACACCGAGGCGTCCTCTTCTAACAATTGCTGGAAAATTCCATCCTCAAACCCGGATGAATAAGACAATCTGATTTCGTGAACTTTCAATTGATCCGTAATGAACCCATCTATAACCAACCTATTGTTCCCTTCAAAGTCGAAAGCATCAATAGGTTCCTTACATGAATTGACTAAAACGAGAATGGAAAAAGACAGTAAACTCAGCCTCGAAAGTTTTGAAATCCTTATGGTCTTGATCATCCAACTCATTAGTTTCCTTTTGCTGTTCCTATTTTAATTTCCTTGACCACCTTTAAAGGCTGACCATTCGAGGAGACTGCTTCAATTATAATTTCATATTGACCATTGTCATCAGAGGTATAGAAAGAAATCTCCCCTTTTCCATCGGTGGTAGGCACAATGGCGTTCCAATACAACACTGACCTAAAATCAGGAACCGATGTCATATCTGATGACTGAAATTCAGGCATTGGAAACCGGGCGGCTGAAGAAATCAAGTCGCGTTGAGGCATTTTGGTCAACTCTTGCTGCAATGGATTAACTACGTTGCCCTTCAGCTTGATGAACAATATTCCGTTTTCACCAAAATATCCAAATTGCTTCAAATCCTCTCTGTTTTGCTTTGCCATTTCAGTTGAGGTGGTCAAGTCCTTTAATACGCCAACGCCTTCAATATCCTTAATAGGAATATTAAATACCTTATCGACATCCAGTGTAGGAATTCCGTCAACTATTATAAAGGGCATTCCTCTGTACTTATCTCCAGGATAACTGAATCGGAAATCATAGACACCGTCCTTTCGGGTATATTTTAGTCCTGAAACCACTTCTCTCAAGAATTCGGGAAGGTTCTCCATAGCTGCATAATCGCTTACCTTGTACCAGTCACTTGGCAGATAAGACTCATCTACCGATTCACCCAATACACCTTCATTAGGCTTTGGGTAAGCCTGCTTGATCCTCTTCAACAAATCAAGTTGATCCAGGTAGTGTTCAACGATCGGGTTTGGGGACAACTCGGATTTTATGCCTTCCGGCAGAATTTCATCAAAATTACGTTGATCATCTACGAACTCAAGTGTCATTTCTCCCCCATTCATCCAGCGTTTGCGCACATATCGGTAACGATTATCACTCCATGGGAGAAAATAGAAGTGGTTGAAGTAAAAAGTCTTTCGGCCCGGACTAAGGTTTGAAGCATCGAGCATATAATTACCAGACTCTTCTTCAAAAATCAATGCCTGCTTTTGATCTTCCTTGATATATGCAGCATTCACTGCCGTTTCCTGTGGACCAAGAACTTTCCGCAACTTGTAGAGAAGTGAACCATGAGTGTCAGATTTAGAAAAGCTGATCGCTCGTTCAGCCCTTGAATTAGATTTATTGATGGTAGAAATTAGCTTACTGGTCAGCGGGTCAATTTGCTTATAGAAATCGGACATGTATTTTTTTCTGACCACAACGGACGCTGTATTATTCATTGTGGATAGTTCACTCAAATCTATCCTGACCGTCACTTGACTCCGGTTCCCCATGTTACCATCAACAGTAATTACATCAACTTGGTTTTGAGGATCTGGCTTCAATGTAGTAATTGGGTTAGATATTGGAACAGGAGAACCCGGGTCGGCAATAGCCGACTCCTTTGAGAAGACAGGTAGCAAAGTACTATACACATAATCTTGAACTCTTTCAGAAGGATAGGTAAGTACTAGCAAATAGTTTGCTGTTTTCAATTTTTCAGGTAATCGTATCTGACCTGCTACTCGCCCGTTTTCAACACGAATTTTCTGGCTTATTGAAGCCATGCCTTCAGGAGTCACCAAGGACAGTTCCATAAACTTGGTCCCATTGATTAAACTCTGGTCAGTTTTGTTATATAAAAACAGGCTATACCAGACCGTTTCTCCTTCAATATAGAATGGTTTGTCTCGACTGATATAAGCTTCTTGACTGGAAGATTGGCCATTCAGCACTATTGAAATGGCCATTAGATGCATACTGATGATTAGCTTAGATCGTCTGATATTCAAATTCCTCATAACTATGACCCTTTTCCAATTGAGATTATTTTTTTACCATATATTATCTCGCCATTCTTCCCAATTCCTTCAACAATTACCTCATATTCTCCTGAATCGTCAGAAGCAAAAAAGCTGATCTTTGGATTTCCCTCCTTTGCAAAAACGACATTCGGATTCCAATACAAGACCGGGCGGAAATCCGGAATAAAAGACTTTTGAGTTTCAAGCGTGTATTCCGGAATCTGAAGACTCTGGGCTTCGAGATAGAATTGTCTTTTGAGTAAATTGTTGTATTCCGACTGAAATGGGTTCGCAACCCCTGGCCTTAATTCTACCGACAGAATTCCATTCGATCCAAAATACCCAAACCTTTCAAGCTCGGCACGGGCGTCACGTGCTTGTCCTGTTTCGGTTTGCAAATCCTTGATAACACCTACCCCGAATATGTCTTTCATGGGTATTTCCAGCACACGTTGAGTGTCCCAGGTTGGAACACCGTTAACCAGATAAAAAGGCGCATATGGATATCTGCCCCCAACAAAATTGAGTCGGAGATCATACTTATTTCGCCTGTCCCAGACTCTTAGTCCTAAGACTATTTCCCTTAAAAACTCCGGAAGTGAGCTCATTTCAGTATAGTCATCCGCCTTTTTCCAAATTGCTGGTCGATACTGCAACCCTGAAACATCTTCTTCCTTTGTTTCAATGACTAGGTTCGACCCGTAAGAACTGAGAACTTCAGTTCTGAGCCTCCTTTTTTGAATATATTGAGCAACCGAAGGGCTCAGTTCTAAGGTCCTGTTCAATTCTTTAGGTATAATATTATTATAGTTGGTTGCTCTGTATATCCAATCAAATCTCTGCTCTCCCTGACTCTCAGCACCAAACGTACCGAAAGTAAAGCTGCTGAAATAAAGACTCTTCTCGTCACCCGAAACATCCGTTGCATCGAATACAAATTGTTTTGGCCTCACCTCAAATATGCCGTGAGTCATTCTGTCTTCAGGGATATAGACATAAGGTATAGAACTCTCAGGAGCCGAATCGGTTTGAATCAATTCGTACAAGAGCAAACCATGGGAATCAACCAATCTCCAGTTAAGTGGCTTATTCTCCCTGAAATTTGTCCTTTCCACTGCTGAGAGGTGACTATCGACTGAAGAGTCCCCCGGGTCCATCGCAATAGTTCTAATATCCAATCCTTGGCTTCCACTGAATGTCTTTTCCCTCACTACAATGGATGCCTTACCTGTGAGTTCGTCCGGTAGATTAAGGGATATCGTGATAGGCTCCCTCCTCTCATAGCTGGATTTATCCGGAGTTATTGTGAGAATTTCTTCTTTGGTTGATATGCCCTTAAACTCCATCATCTTGTCAGGGAGATCTACAAATACATCAAGAGGTGCAGATGTGGGTAGTTCATCATTGGGGTTATAAATCGGGATGACTTTGCGGTAAAGGAAGTTATCGGCCGCCTCAAAGGGATAAGTGACCAGGAAAAGGTAATTCCCTGTGGTTAGATTGTCAGGAATTGTCAATTGCCCCCAGGTTTTGCCGTCAACCACACGAATTCTCTCCTTTTTGACTACCTGCTTATTCTTATCAACGAGGGTAAGTTGCATAAACCTCCGACCGAAAATCAACTGGTGATTATCTGCCCGGTAATTGTAAAGGCTAAACCAAATCGTTTCACCTCCCAGGTAAAAAGGCCTGTCGAAATGGACATAAATCTCCTGATTTTGTGCTTGATCCTGAACGAAGTCCACCTGGTCTTGCGCCAAAAGGCTTGGCGAGGTAAAGATCAAAATGAAAAATGCTATTAATTTTCTCATATCTTATTTCCACCAATCCGGCTTTTCTCGTTGTACATGTTCGGCTCCTATGAACAAACAGTCTTCACAAGAGTTTGCAGAATCGGCCGGAGTAATTTTTGGGGGAATGATGCAATCGTAATGACGCTCTCTGAAAGGCAATAGTGTATCGCTAATGTAGATGTCCTTGGTCATTTCCCGGTAGACACCAAAGTATCCTAAAACAGGTTCGGCCGTTATAGAGCTAAACACATTCCCGTAAATATTTCTTGGAGCAACATCAAAAAGGCTTCCGACATTTTCCACCTGTTCCCTAATGTAAGACCAATATTCATAGCTGGATTCACTTATTTGAAGTCTCCTAATCCTTGACACAAAGCCTTCCCATGTCTTTTCACTAATGGGTATGAACTCAAGTTCCACATCATAGGAATCAGAGCTTTGTCCTTCACCAGGCTCGTCCTCAGAAAGGAGTACCCTATGCAAATCATAGTCCTTGATGTAGCATCTCCTCTTCCACCCGTTTACCGGAGCCTGCCAGGCATGACCGACAAACCAATGTTCAATAATCCATTGATAATAAGATGGTTGATCTTCCCTGAAGATGGTTCCCCGGATTCTTACTCCCTCTTCATCAACGAGATCACTGTTACCACTCACCAATAATCTCTCCTCTGGTGTGTAACCCACTTCCAGAACTGTGCCTTGACCTTTTGGCAATTCCTCGTACCCCGTTTCAAAGAGAGAATCTCCTAAATAAATGAGTAATTTATACCGCGTATCTTCTTCTGCAGCCATGAAATCAGTAACGTAACTTCCTTCTCCTTCATAGGTCAGGAAGTGTGAATTGCCCAGTTCATCCCGAATGATTAATGTTGCGTTTTCTTCATATTGAGGTTCCATCAATTCAGTACTGTAGGTAAGTCGAACCTTATGTTGTTTCATACTATCAGTAATGAAACCATCAACAACGAGTCTCCTTTCGATATTTCCGAAATCAAAAATGATTCTCTCCTGGCATGAATCCATTAAGAAGGCCAAAAGAAGACACAACGCCACGCGATATGTAAGTCTGATGTCCATTACCTCCACCAATTCGGTTTAAATCCAAGATTAATTTCTCCAGCCCATAATGAGCAGTCCGTACAAATATTCGGTACTACAGGGGGTGGATTACATGGGTAGTCAGTAATTGGATATGGTAGTTCTGCCTCGCTGAAGAATGTTCTACCAATTGATTCTCGATAAACCCCGAAGTACCCCAAAGCGGCTTCATCTGTATTTGTGTTGAACACATTACCTATAATGGTAAATGGAGCCGAATCGAACAGGCTTCCTACTGTTTGAGACTGTTCTTTGATATCATTCCAATACTCAAATGCTTCCTGTGTAAGAATGAGTTGATTGGCCACAAACGCAAAGTCACGTTTAGTTTTTACGCTTACCGGCACAAACCCTAATCTGAAATCGTAACTATCTCCTTCGCCTTCTTGTCTTGCCTGATCTTCCAAAACAACCACCCTTGGGACGTCAAAGTCTTTTACATAACAAAAGATCCCGGGACTAAAGAATGCTTCTGCGATGAACCATTCCTGAATGAGCCATTGATAATAAACGGTCTGATCGGACTTGGCAATATTTGCATATACCCCGACACCATCATCGCTAACAATTAGTCCATTCCCTGAAAGTTCTTCCTTTTCTTCGGCTTGATAGCTTAATGTAGCATTCTGTGGAGCTTCTGCAGGCAATTGTTCAAAAGTACTGGCGTACTCCTCTGATTCCAGGTTCACAACCACTCGATATGATTTACCTTCTTCAGCAAAAAAGGAAGTAGATTCATAGAGTCCATTACCTTGATGTGTCAAATCAAATGATTCACCCTGATCATCCTCAATACGAACCAAGGCATTCTCTATCGGGTTTGGCTCAAAAAACCCTTCTTCGGTAAATCCCGAAGAGTAGCTCAAGCGCACTGTTTGCGGTCTGAATTGATCCGTGATAAATCCATCAATAACCACTTTCGGATCCTCTGCCTCAAACTTTAAATCAATCGGGTCACGACATGAACTCACGATAATCAACAGCACCAAGCTTGAAACCCAGAATCGATTGGTTTTCATTATTTTGTTCATTTCCCTCCTCATGTTAAGCACGCCTTATATCAAAAGTTGAAGTTGTAACTGATGGATGGAAACATCCCTAATATTGAGAGTTTATTAGCATTGGAAGATTCATCAAAGAAAATTGAATAGGCATTCCTTCTTCCATAGACATTGTAAATGGCAAAGTTCCATTCACTTTTGTATTTCCTGGCCTTTTTAAATCCTCTTCCAACTGTCAGGGAAATGTCGAGACGATGAAAGTCAGGTATTCTGAATTGATTTCGTCTCGAGTAATCCGCCAAACTTCTGAGCTGACCGATCGAATAAGATGAGGTCGGGGCCGTGATCGGTCTTCCTGTACTATAAGTGAAGTTTCCGTTCAATGTCACCCTTTTCCCCAATCGGTACTCAGCAACGATGGTTAGATCATGAGGCTTATCGTAGTTGGCGGCATAGAATTCACCTTGGTTCACAGTCTCGTTTGGAAACTCACTGATCGCCCTAAGTTTTGTTCTTGAATAGGTATAACTGAGCCACCCGGTAAGCACACCCTCCTTCTTTTTTATCAGGAATTCGATACCCCACGCCCGTCCAACTCCTTGAAGCAAATCGGTCTCTAATGTTTCGTTCAGCAGCAACTTTGCTCCGCCTTTGAAATCCAAAACATCCCGGGTGTCTTTATGATAGTATTCCAGAGAAGTCTCGATGGTGTTGTCGGAAAAGTTTTTGAAGAGGCCTATAGAGTACTGATCACTTACTGCCGGTCGGATATGATAATTACTCATCTGCCAGACATCGATTGGTGTTACTGCTACCGTATTCGATACAAGATGCATATACTGACGCATTCTGTTATAACTCACCTTCACAGAGGTAGAAGCATCCATACTAAGTCGTAATGATGCCCTCGGTTCTAACCCCGCATAACTTTGAATCTCTTCTCCATGCTCAAAACTCAAAGTATCAATAATGCTCCCTGTAGTCATAGGAACACCCTGTTGATAAAGGAAAACATCGCGCGCTCCTATGTTCCTCCAATCTGAATACCGAACTCCCAATGAAAGACTAACATTATCACTTACATCCCATTCATCGCTGATATAGGCAGCAGACTCAATCGCTTTTTCTTTCGGGATATTAACCTGGGTAAGGTTAAAACTTCCCTCTGCAGGGACAAAATCTCCCTGATAGTTCTCATACAATGTGGCTTTTACACCCATTGTAAGTTTATGACTATCAAGAATATCGACCTCCAACGAAGATTCAAGAGATCGATAGTCAATTTTGGAATTGAGTTCAAATTGATTCAACCCCTCTTCATCGGTAACATCATAACTATAATTCCCAATGGTCGCTGTGGTTGATAAAAAGACCTGCGGTGAAAAAAGATGGTTCCATTTGAGGCTTGCTAAGTCAGTACCATAATTGAAAGTGGTGTCACTAGCAAGGCTAAACCTATCCTGACTTGAGTATCCCGTAAGAAAGATCTTGTTATTCGGGTTGATTTCGTGTGATATCTTGATGTTGGCATCATAAAAACTGGCAGAACTCTGTCGTAAGTCCACATCATCTACACGATTCAGGATCCAATCAGAATAGGAAGCTCTACCTCCCACCAAAAAAGAGGTTTTATCTGTAACGATAGGACCCTCCAATGCCAAGCGGCTCGTCAACAGGCCTATTCCTCCATTCCCTTCTATTTTCTTATAGTTACCCTCTCTAAGCTGAACATCCAGAATTGAACTTAATCTTCCACCCAGGTCAGCCGGAACACTCCCCCCTTTATAAAGAGAAACTCCTCTCACCAAATCAGGATTAAAGGCAGAAAAGAATCCAAACAAGTGGGAAGAGTTAAATACCTCAGCCCCGTCTTGAAGGATTAAGTTCTCACCAACGCTTCCTCCTCTTACGTTATAGCCGGCTGCACCTTCTCCAACCGTGGTAATACCTGGTAATAGCACCAAACTTTTAACAACATCGGCTTCACCCAGAAGTCTGGGTAATTTCTTGATGGTATTGATGGTAAGTTTCTCAACTCCCATATCAAGACTCCTTACATTCTCATCAGGTGCTTCTCCGGTCACTGTAACACTTTCCAGACTTACGACACCCTCAAATAGTTCTACATTGATCGCTCCGTCCGACCTCAGGTTTATTTCCCGTACTTCGTCCTCAAAACCAATAAAACTGAAGCGAATTCGCTGTCGACCTGTAGGAATTTCAAGATTGAAAAAGCCCTGTCCGTTAGTTACCGTTCCTTTTTCATTCTCCAGCGAATAAATTGATGCTCCAATTATAGTCTCTCCATTTCTCCCATCTTTTACATAGCCGCTAAGGGTGGCGACTCTTCCGGCAACACCGGTACCACTCCCTATTTCCAAGACTGTCTCGGTGGCCTCTACAGCCGTATCATCGGCACCTCTTACATTACGATTGAAGTTTTCCGTGGGTAAGACCACAAGATTTGCGGCATCATAGGCCTCCACCTTTAGTCCTACATTGCCCAATAATTTGTTCAGAAAGTCTGTTAACGACTCATCATTGGCCTGTTCCGAAATGATAATGCCTCTAACCCAATCAGGGTTGTAAAACACTCGGACGTTATATTTGGACTCAATTGAAGAGAGTACCCGTTCTATGGGTTGTTGAGCAAAGCTCTCAGTAATTTTGATCGGTGTCACACGTTGCGCTGAAGCTAGGGTGGAAACGAGCATCAGCACCATGAGGAATACCAGTAAACGGTGGGTCATCAGGTTGATTTTTTCGGTAAAACGAAATTTACGCTATCGTGCACGAATGCACAACTATAATTAGGACAACAAAAGAGCGAAGTATCCTTACTGATCCCTCACATCGATATGTGGTCTTATGCAGGTAAAACGCAGAGTTTGGTGATAGCTACGGTCTTCCCAAAATGGATGAATATTTTTGCCTGACTTGTTTGCAAATAAAAAGAAGCATACTACTTTTGCATCACCTTAAACGAAAGGGAGTATTTCAAAATACTGGAGCGGTAGTTCAGCTGGTTAGAATGCCTGCCTGTCACGCAGGAGGTCGCGGGTTCGAGTCCCGTCCGTTCCGCTTAGAGCCTTGAAGAAATTCAGGGCTTTTTTATTTGTATTCTGGCATCTCTATCTTCACCAGTGCTATCTCAACTCTCCCTCACCGATCAAGAATAGTATTCAAAAGTAGTTTTGATCATTTATGAGTTCTGAGAAAATAACTAAAAGGTTTAAATTCAATAGTTTCAATAGCGATTGGCCCATTCCATTCATTTTAAAATCTAGACATGAAACTAAACCGAGGATCTCTTATACTTCTTATCTTCTTAATATGTCATCTGAATGTAAAAGCACAAGATAAAGGCAACTTTAAAAACACCGACTTTTCTGGGCTCAGTGAGTATTTTGAGAAAACACTGCGTGAAAACAATATCGTGGGTGCTCAACTCTGGATGTTAAAAGATGGAGAGGTTGTTTTTAAGGACAAATACGGCAAGGCCAATCTGGAGAAGAACACCCCCATGGACGAAAAGACAATCTTTCATTGGGCATCCATTACTAAGACCTTTACCGCAATCGGGATAATGCAGCTACGTGATCGTGGTATTCTGTCTCTGGAAGATAAAGTTACCGATTATTTACCGGAGCTAAGGAAAGTGCATAATCCTTACGGAAGTATGGATGATATTACCATCAATCATTTGATGACGCATAGTTCCGGTTTTAGAGGAGCAACTTGGCCTTGGCGAGAGCACGATTGGCAACCTCTTAATGCCCAAACATGGGAACAACTGGAACATACGCTTGCCTTTTCAAAAATCCATTTTAAACCGGGTTCCAAATGGATGTATTCAAATCCGGGAGTTACTTTTTTGGGAATGATCATCGAGAAATTGACCAACGATGATTTCGAATACTATATTCAAAAAAACATATTGACTCCGCTCGGTTTAAGCGAAAGCTATTTTGACCATGCACCATGGTACCTACAAGATAGAGTGGCCCAAAGCTATCATTTCGATGAGCAAGGAAATAGAACCAAGTCCATATTCGATCTGGATACTGAAATCACTGTTTCCAATGGTGGTTTGAACTGCACATTTGGAGACATGAGCAAGTACCTGAATTTTTTACTGGGCTATGGTGACAATGGTTTATATGAGGCGGTATTAAAACGTTCCAGCCTGGAAGAAATGTTTACTCCACGTATTAAAACAGGAAGAAATACTGAACAGATGACTGAGTGGCAATCGCTTATGTTTTTTATGGAAGATTTTGAAGGCATGAAAGTGAATGGCCATAGCGGATGGCAAAATGGTTTTCATACCCATATCTATTTCGACACGCGTAAGGATTTGGCGTTTGTTTTCGGCTTTAATTCAACCGGTCCAACGAATAGAGCAATGGACAGGCAGTTGACCAACCATATTTTTCTCAATTACCTAAAGTCACTCTATGAGTAAGACAAGCACCTTGCTGAACACTTATCAATCCAAAAAAAGGATATCGCTAGCACAGCTAAATACCCCTATAGAGTCATGTGAACGTATTAAAAAGATATGCCCTGAATTACCCAATCTTTTCATAAAACGTGACGATATGATTGGCCCTTTAGTATGGGGCAATAAACTTCGAAAGTTAGAATACGCCTTGGCAGCAGCCAAAGAATCAAATGCTGATACCATCATTACCTATGGTGGCATTCAATCCAATCATGCCCGTATCACTGCGCAGGTAGCAAGAAGATTGGGGCTTAATTGCGAACTAGTACTACATGGTGAAAAACCAGCCAGAAGCTCTGCCAATTTTTTAATCAATGATTTGATGGGCATCAACCTTCATTTTGTTAAAACAAGAGAAGAACGCATTCCTAAAATGGATGAAGTTGCCCAACAACTTAAAGCTAAGGGGCGAACTGTCTATAAAATACCATTAGGTGCATCTGATGCCATCGGTTCATATGGTTTTGTAAGGGCATTTGAAGAGGTTGTACAATATGAAAAAGACACCGACACAAGATTCGACTATATAATTCATGGTTCATCCTCAGGTGGTACACAGGCAGGTCTTGTACTTGGCAAACACCTCTTTGAAAAGGATGATCTAAATATAATTGGCGTAAGTGCTGACGATTCGGTAGAAGAGATCACCTCTTACATAATGAGCGCATTGACACCAATGCTAAAAGAACATAATCTTCCTCCGGAACCATTGGAAAATGACATACATGTTGATGTATCTCAAATTGGAGAAGGGTATGGTATTCCCACAGCGCTCTCTCAGGAAGTCAGTGAGGCATTCGCTAAATTTGAAGGCATTTTACTAGACAAAACATACACGGCTAAAGGTGTAGCGGCAATAGTAAACAAAGCAAGGCATGGTTTTTTTAAGCCGAATGACAATGTCTTATTTTGGCATACCGGAGGGCTCATAAATCTATTTAAATAGCAAGGCTATTTCATATTGACTAACAAATATTTAGTGTCATTTAATTCAACGCTGAGTTGAAATAATAATCTGATAATCTCCCTCTTCCAGTTCAAACTCTCCACCACTAAGCTTGTCGGTTCTATTTCCGACAATGGAAATACTCTGAGAATTCGTAATCGGCAATCGGACACGGGCTTTGCTACCCTCCGGAACGGAAACCGTGTAGCTATACCCACCTTCCTGCTTTTTCCAATTGGAAACGATAGCCCCATATGGTGAATAATAGGTGGCTTCCACGAACTCCAACCCCTCTGGAATTGTGGGATTTAAAATAAACTCTTTGAATCCAGGGTATTGAGGGTCGGGACGAATCCCAGCTAGCCATCGATAATACCATTCAGTAACGGTGCCAAACATTGGGTGATTATTGGAAAATGTATTGTCACTTTCTTTCCAGGTTTCCCAAATAGAGGTGGCCCCTCGCTCAATCATGAATCCCCATCCGGGATAAGTAGTACTATTGACGATATCGAAAACAGTATTTGCCTTTCCTATTTCCGATAAGGTTTCCAATACGTACTTCGTGCCGAAAATACCTGTACTAAAATGACCCGAAGGACCATTAGTGACTGCTTTCAGTAACGAGTCCTGGGCTGCAGCTACTTTATCTTCAGGAATGATTTTATGATATAATAAGGTTGAAAAAAGCGTCTGTCGATTGATTTCACCATTTACTGGTTGATTCCAGAATCTTTCTCTCATCTTGTCTTTCAGCTGTTTGGCTAAGGCAGAATACTTTTTTTGATTGGCATCATCATTCATTATGGACGCAAATTCCGTCATAATCTGAGCACACTGTAAATAATGACCTGTTCCGGTCAATTGAACTGGAACAGGCTCCAATGATTCATGATCACTTAACCCACTATTCACAATACCATCAGGATGAATCATCGCAACCTTATCCATCCATTGATTATCGAGTTGGTACAATTCTTCTATGATATCCGTATCGTTATAATATAGGTAGAGGTAATACTGTGTGATCAAAAAGGCTGATTCCCAACTAATTCCGCAATATTCTATTCCTGCAAATGGCGCAGTATCGACAAAACTTAAATCCTTCATTGCATCCACCCAATCATAAACTGTTTTTCTGTAGAATGACTGCATATCATAATTATATATGAAGGACTCACTAGTAGCGTTAAGGTCTCCTCCATAGCCAAATTTCTCACGTGCAGGACAGTCGGATTGAACACTGACCAAATTCGACAAAAAAGTGCGTTGTGTTGCCCTCTGGATGGAATTGACAAGTGCTGATGAAGAGATGAAGCTATTTTTTGTGGCCACATTACTGTTCAAGGCCAAGCCCCGGATACTTTCAAGGTTCGGCTTTTTATCCAAACCTGTGATCTCCATATATCTGAAGGTATGATAGGTGAAATCCGGGCTAAACCAATGCATCTCATTTTTGCCCAATACATAACTATCAGTTTGCCAGGCAATATCCGGTGCTCCCGGGCCACCTATTCCTGGTCTTTTAATCTGACCGATAACAGCCGTCATTGGATTCAATGAGCCATCATCGTACACTCTTTCCCCAAAGCGAAAATTGATACTATCTCCCTCATCTCCTTCTAACATGATACGATAAGTACCCGTAAAGTTCACTCCCATATCGACTACCCAGCCCCCGTTAGTTGAAGCATAAATTCTGGTTGGCTCAATTATTTCGGTCACCTGAACAGGTGGAAAAAAAGCTTTTTCCAGCCGTCCTCCTGGACCTTTTCCAACTTTCGAGAAGTTCCATGAAGCATCATCAAATTCATTCTTGTTCCATCCTGGGATTTCTTTGCGGGCATCATAAGCCACTCCAATATAAACGCTGTTCTTTCTTATTGGCCCATATGTGTATTTCCACGAGTCATTTGTCCCTATTTCCATTGTTTCACCACTTTCATAACGCAATATTAATTTGGCAATGAACGTGGGTTTGCCTACTGAAAGATCAACTCTCATGTTTCTCCTACCCCATTTTCTGAGTGGTAGCGGATTATAGAAACCGTTCCCAAGTACTACACCAATACAATTCTCACCGGCTTCAATCAAGTCAGTCACATCCTGTTCAGAATAATAAATGCGTTTACTAAAATCCGTCCATGCCGGATCAAGAGCATTATCTCCAACTGCATTGCCATTGATCGTTGCCTTATAGTAGCCAGCCGCTGTGATAAGTAGTTTGGCCGACTTGAGAGGTTTATTGGTGTTGAATTCCTTTCTAAAGAGTGGAGCGGGGTGTTCGAGGTAGAACAAGGAGTCATGTTCAGGCAACGGTTCGTTAATCTCAATCCACTGAACTTGATCGGTTACAACCAATTCATCAATTTTCTGATGATTCTCATGTTTTTCACATGAGGTGAAAAGAAACAGACCCAATATTGCCAAAAAAGTGCTTCTCATTCGATGAACTAGTTCGATCTTCATTCAATATAGTACATATTGAAATGGCCTTAATGTGGTAATGGGTACTCAACCAGATTCTTATCAATCACTTTAATTACATTAGCTCCGTGCTCTCTCAACTCTCCATCACCGATTGGATAACCCTTCTCACCGCCAGCTTTATTCTCGGTCTTTCAAAATCCGGAATCAAGGGAATTAGTGTAATTATCGTGGCAATGCTGGTCTTTGTTTTCGGGGCCAAAGCATCTACGGGAATTCTTCTTCCAATGCTAATTGTTGGCGATATCATTGCTTCTATTTATTACAATCGACATACGGAATGGAAATACCTCATCCGCTTGATGCCGTTTATGATGATTGGGGTAATACTAGGCACTTGGGTAGGACATGGCATGAATGAAGAAGTTTTTCGCAGAAGCATGGCCATCGTCATATTCATTGCTGTGGTTATAATGTGGTGGTGGGACCATAGAAAATCTAAATATGTTCCAGAACACATTGGTGTTGCCGGAGTCATGGGGCTAATCGCAGGCTTTACCACCATGGTCGGGAATTTGGCGGGATCATTTGCCAACATCTTCTTTTTGGCGATGCGTTTACCTAAAAATCAATTTATCGGTACCACTGCATGGCTATTCCTGATTATCAACCTGTTTAAGGTACCGTTCCACATCTTCAGTTGGGGTACGATCACCTGGGACACGCTTAAAGTGGACCTAGTGACCATACCCACTATTTGCCTTGGACTGTTTGTAGGTATTCGTGTCCTAAAACGAGTCAATGATTCGTTGTTTCGGAAGTTTATTCTAATTGCAACAGCTGCAGGAGCCATCTTAATCTATTTCACCTAGACCGAATACCTGCATTCATAGATAATTATTCTTCACTGGTCGATTTAATTCAAATTGTTCTGATGAATTGGCTATACTGAAACAAAGGCAAAGCTATGAAATCAACCCTTCCCTTCTTTTTACTCATATTAAGCTTCACGAGTGTTAGTGGACAAGAAAGTACTCAGCAGTATGCAAGTGTGCATTCTACGGTCGAAAACTATTTTATTGGATGGAAAGCAAAAGACGTCTCGCTACTTAAAGAAATTTTCCATGATTCAAGTACATTAAAATTTATTGACAGGGACTCTACCTATCAAAATGTTCCTATCCAACAACATATTAAAGACATTACAACCCAGAGCGCTTCGTTCCTTCCTCCGCATCATCGTGATGTAATCAATATCCATACCTTCAATAACGGGGCTTCCGCTGTGGTCAAATTAAGTTTCAACACTTTTGAGGTGACCGACTTCTTTCAACTGCTGAAAATTGGAAATCAATGGAAGATAGTCAGTAAGGTCAGTGTCTCACGACCTCTTTCCAAGGACTTTCGCGGCAGATAGTGATCAAGGAACAAATGCTGCCAATGAAGCATCCACAGTAAAGTGTATTAAAATCAAGATCTCAAGTCGCGGCCTTTTTGGGGCTAAAAACCCTATGGCGAATAAAGCCCCTACCGAGAAGTATTGTGCAAACCATATCCAGTTTCTGAAAGGTCCATGAATAAAGACGAAACACAACGAGGTCACAATAACAGGAATCCACTTGTTTCCTACCACTTTTGAAAAGAAGGTCAAGCCTATTCCTCGAAAGGTAATCTCTTCGCAGATTCCTGCAGTCATTGAAACAAACACAAAGAATAAGCGCTCCGACCAAGTCACTGCAGTAATTGGAATGATTTGGCCAGCATCCGGGATATTGTCACCGTATAAAAGCCCTGGTGCCAAAACGGACATAATCAGAAAGACGGATACATAAGGAATCAACCATTTTCGATTTCGATGAAACCAGTTGACATCAAGTCCAATTTCTTTCCAGGAAATGGAATTCTTCTTTAACCTGGCTCTCAAATAAAAGAAGACTAGCCACTCTAAAATGAAAATGGAGGTAGCAAAGCTCCACCACCAACCTCTTGATGGGTTGGCAAACCATTCTTGAGGAAAGGACGGTACGAGTCCATTAGACCATAGGACTGGCCAAATAAAGACCGGGGCAAGAATCAGCAGATAATTAAACTTTGAGAGATTTTTCATGACCTTTTTTAGGCCATATTAGATTATGTCAGCCCTAGTTTATCGACAGATTATAATTTGTAAACTACTTTTTCAGGGAGTCACGGTATTCAGAAGGAGTCTGACCAGTATGCTGCCTAAACACACGAATAAAGTTGGTCTGATTTGAAAAACCTGAATCAAGGGCTATACCCAATAGTTTATCGCCCGTCTGTCGATCCAACAGACTCTTGGCTTCTTCCACTCTAAATCGATTAATCAGTCCTGAAAAGTTGGTGTCGAAAGTTTGGTTTACTAACTGAGAAAGGTAGTGAGAACTCACCTCAAGTCCTTCGGCCAGAGACTGAAGTTTGACATTTGGGTCAAGAAACACCTTTTCTTCATGCAGTAATTCCAACAGTTTAGCTTGTAGCGCCTCATCCACATTTATCTTTTTTCCACCATAGCGCGGCTGCCCAAATTTCTGTTCCTCTTTTGAAAAAAGTACCCGATAAGAGAAAAAGTAAATAAGGAAAGAGAATATCAGGATCAGGCTATAGTGAACTTCCAGACGCCATTTTAGAGGAAAAAGAAAGAAGATAAAGGACAAAAAAGAAATTGAGAATAAAGCGATCAATGCGGCTACCAGTACATTCACTCTTCTCTCAATCTTTTTGAACGAGGTCATGGTATTCCTGTATTTTGATAGCTCCCGTTTGGAAAACACAATGTATAATCCGAGATGAACGAAAAAGGCTATGTTAAATCCAAACACGCTTGATGGTATGGTTTCACCTTGAGTATATAGCCCCTCCAGAATAGCCAGTTTCGTTGAGCCTGATATCAAATAAAAGGGTACAAAACCTACCAGCACAGCTATAGACGGAACAAAGTGCAAATACTCAAGCTTTTTCAGACCGCTTATTCCAAGGTTCTGTCGTGTAAAGAACCAAAGAAAGGGACCCAGCAGAAACATTAATGGAACATTGCCTGAAAAGATGTGAACCACGTATTTGATATTGCCAGATAATAACAACGTGTACTCCAGTAAACAATAGGAAAAAATCACGAGGATAAGGCCATACCAGAGATTAGAGGTCTTAAAGCCCTGGTTTCTACCAAGCAGAACTGCCGAAAGGAAAAAACCATGAATTGCGCTAATCCCGATAATTGCCGCCCAGATGTTAATTGAAACTTGCATTAGCCCTTATCTTCCAAAACACCAGTACCAAGAGGTAGGGTAAAAATGAGTATTTCGGTATGTAACTTCCAAATGACTCAATCTAATGTTACCAAAAAGCGACAAATACTCAAGGCTTCATCTCAAAACTATGTTAAGCACAGTCTCTGCTCTCCTATTTCTTATATCCATGTCATGCAACAATGATGACCCGGATCCCGGAGGCAACACTGTAGATGGCGTAGATATGGTTTTACGGAATGGAGTGATCTATACAGTGAATCCGAACCAACCGGAGGCTGAAGCGATGGCTATCGATGACGGCCTGATTGTTTTTGTTGGTTCTAACACCGAAGTGGAACAGTACATTGGATCGGATACAAGAGTCGAGAATCTCAATGGGCAATTCGTAATGCCCGGCATTCACGATGTGCACATTCATCCATTGGAAGCGGCCTCTCAGGCCATCACATTCGAGCTGAATTCACAAGAGACTAACCCTGAACTTTTTGCCAGGGACATCGAAAATGCACATTTTGATAATCCTGGAAGTGGTTGGCTAATCGGATGGGGTCACTCCATATTTACCCTGTTAGATGCCCAAAGACCTGTTAAGGAGATTATTGACGAGGTAGTACCAAATCGACCGGTGATTATCCTTGAAGAAACTTCACATTCGGCCTTTGTTAACTCCAGGGCTCTTGAAATTGCAGGCCTCAATGCCGATAGTTCTGATCCTGTGGGAGGCATCATCATGAAAGACCCTGTTACTGGAGAACCCAATGGAATACTAATTGACAACGCAGGCAACATCGTAATGGACATTGCCTTGTCACCCAATGCCACTACCCGACAACAAGACCGAGACGGTCTGGTCAATTTTATGCTCCCTCAGTTGGCCGAACATGGGATAACTTCCGTTTGTGATGCCCGCACTTATTGGAAACGTGATCATCACTTGGTCTGGGAGGAAATCGAAGCGGCCAATGAACTCACAGCTCGAGTAAATCTGGGGCTCTGGGCTTATCCAGCGGATAATGATGAAGCACAGCTCACCCAACTTCGAAGTCTCTACAGCAATAACGCATCGAGCCTGCTTAAGATTAATCAGATCAAATTGTATAGTGATGGCATTGTGATAAATACCACCGCTGCCATGCATTCTAACTATCGAGTCAATTATTTTGGAAGAAACCCCAATAATGGGCTGAATTACTTCACACAAGAGCGAATCAGTACTTATATCAGGGAACTTGAGCCTTTAGGCTTTGATTTCCATATTCATACGATTGGGAATAGAGGTATAACGGAATCTCTTAACGCCATTGAAAACAGTTCATCAGGTGATGGTAGACATCGCCTAACCCACATCGAAATTGTCGACCCTTCTGATTATAATCGTTTTGCCGAGCTGAATGTGACGGCTGATGCTCAGGTGGCAGGTGACTTTTCTAACCCTGAACATTGGTCGGAAAACGAGGAGTTTATTGGTGCAGCTAACTCTCAAAACATCATTCCAATCAAAAGTCTAAATCAGGCTGGAGCCAGAATTACGTTAAGCAGTGATCATGATGTCAGCACATTAAACCCGTTCGTTGGTATTCAAAATGCGGTGACCCGATCACCTCAGGAGTTAACCCTGGCACAAGCAATTAAAGCCTATACCATTAACGCGGCCTATGTCATGCGGCAGGAACACCTTGTAGGTAGTATTGAAGTCAACAAGGAAGCAGACATTATCGTTCTTGACCGCAATCCTTTTCAAATTTCAGCTAGTCAGATCGGAAGCATTAGGGTAAACCTGACACTTCTTAAAGGCAACACGGTATATAGACGATAAATTGTAACTCCATATTCTCCATTCATAGTTCTTTGATTGTACGCCTTTAGTCATTTGACTATCTTCTGGCATAAATCAATCCCTATGAAACGCTCTGTATTAATTCTCATCTGCTTCCTGGTAGTGACACCTGCAATGTCACAGGTTTCCAACAAGTTGGAAATGCTGGATATTTTCGACCTTGAATACATTTCTGATCCGAGAATTTCTCCTGATGGTCAACAGATTATCTACACAAGAAACTTCAAGGATATCATGACCGACAAAAACCTCTCGAATTTATGGATCATTAATTTTGATGGTACGCAAAACCGGCCGCTCACTACAGGCAAACAAAACGACCGGTCTGCAAGATGGTCTCATGATGGATCCAAAGTGGTATACCTATCCAACAAATCAGGTAAAACAGAACTCTACCTCCGCTGGATGGATTCCGGGGAAGAGCGTGTATTGGCCAACACTCCGAAGACACCTTCCAACATTCGCTGGTCACCTGATGACAAATACCTGGCATTCAACATGTTCGTAGCCAGAGCGAACCCTTCACCAATAAAAATGCCGCAAAAACCGGCCGGAGCAAAGTGGAATTCTCCACCAAAGTATGTCGACAATCTGAATTGGCGAAGAGACGGTGTGGGCGAGCTGCCTTCTGGAAATCAGCAGTTATTCACAATTCCGATTTCCGGAGGTACTCCAAGACAGATAACAGAAGGCCCGTACAATCATTCCAATGCTGTCTGGTCACCAGATGGTTCGCACCTTTATTTCAGTGCCAATATGCGAGAAGATATTGAATATGAAGGATTGGATAGTGACATCTATTCCTTGAAACTAAGTGATGGCAATCTTACAAAATTAACCTCTCGATATGGGCCAGACGGTAGCCCAAGAATATCTCCGGATGGCAAGAAAATGGCCTATACTGGCTTTGATGACGAGTATTTGGGTTACCAACAACAAAAGCTCTACATCTCAAATATTGATGGTTCTAATAGCAAATTGGTATCAGGAAACTTCGATCGAAGTATCGGAAACATCAATTGGTCAGCCGATGGAAAGGGGCTATACTTTCAATATGTGGATAAAGGACATACGAAAATCGGATTCATTACGACAAGTGGAAAAGTAAGTCAAGTGACTGAGGGGCTTGGCGGTCAAAGTCTTGGTCGCCCGTATACGTCCGGAGGCTATACCATTGCCACTAATGGTAACTACGCCTATACCTGGGGAGAAAATTATGAGCCAGCTGACGTTGGCGCTGGCAATGATGGAAAAAACCAGCGAATTACTAAGGTTAATGAGGACCTATTCGATTATAAGAAATTGGGTAATGTTGAGGAAATCTGGTACAAATCTTCTGCTGATGGCAGAGATATTCAAGGATGGATAGTTACCCCACCTGATTTCGATCCGAGTAAAAAATATCCATTGATTCTTGAAATTCATGGTGGCCCATTTTCCAGTTATGGAGCTGTCTTTTCAGGCGAAATCCAATTGATGGCATCAGCTGGCTATGTGGTGCTGTACACCAACCCACGAGGAAGCACCAGCTATGGAGCTGAATTTGGAAATCTCATTAACAAAAACTACCCCAGTGAAGACTATGATGATCTGATGTCAGGTGTAGATGAGGTGATCAGTCGAGGGTATATCGATGAGGGTCAACTCTTTGTGACCGGAGGCAGTGGTGGTGGAGTACTTTCCTCCTGGATTGTTGGTAAAACCAATCGGTTTGCCGCAGCAGTAGTTGCCAAACCTGTGATCAACTGGTACAGTTGGGCACTCAACTCCGACATGTCGGCTTATGGAACACGTTACTGGTTTGACAAAAAGCCTTGGGAAGACCCTGAAAAATATCTTAAGCACTCTCCTATCTCCTTGGTTGGAAATGTCACCACACCCACAATGTTGTTAACCGGTGAAGCTGACCTGAGAACTCCTATTCACGAGTCAGAACAGTATTACACCGCACTGAAGCTACGGAAAGTGCCCACAGCCATGGTAAGAATTCCCGGAGCGTATCACGGCATTGCAGCCAGGCCAAGTAATTTGATAGCAAAGATCTCGTCAGTATTGACATGGTTTGATAAGTACAAAACCGAGTCGGTGTCGGTTGATATTAAGCGGTAGCCAACCCAAGCCTAAGCTAGCACCCAATTGAACGTCATCCCCGTGAAAACGGGGATCTATCTCCATGTGCCTCCGTTAAAGCTTCAGGGGCACACGGACGCGGGAATAACATACTGCATTAATCCTGATCTCCGATCGCTTTGATCTTAGATTGCCATTCGTACTTCTTATAGTAATTTTTGACTCCACCCATTGGGGATTCAGTCACAATCTCCATTCTCGAATCCTTGAATTTCACCACACGAGACTGAATGGTCTCATCCTCGGCACTCACAATTAGCACATCTTCATAGAGCATCGTCTTCGTTTTATCGGCAACAAACCAAATAAATACCAGTTCAATCTTTTCCCTGGGTACATCAAAGGTGTTGGAAGCAGTATTCATTATGAATTCCAACGTGGGGATATTCTCTACTTTTGAGCCTAAAACCTTATCGAAATTGACCCCGCCACTATTGACCCAATCGGGAATGGTTCTGAGAATTTTTCCCTGAAAAGGCAACACCAGTTTGCCGTCTTTCATCGAGAAATACTCTGAATCATTTAAGAATGGAGTTACCTCCCGAAGATCGTATTGTTTCCCATTTTGGTTCAGCACTGTGGTTTCCATTGATTTGGTAAACGCATCAATTGCTTCGGGTTTTTGAGAAAATAATGGATGTATGGAAATTGCAAAAAGCAGTGCCAAGAAATAGACAATTCTGCTCGATGGTGTCGAGGTTTTCATAAGTCAGTCTTTCAGGTATTTGGTGTAGCTGTATTCAACAACTTCTCCTAAAATCGTGATTATCAACCTCAAATCAAAAAAACTCTTTTCAAACTCAGTATACCAGGCAATATGAGCACTGAGTGATGAATAAGGTTTTATTCGTTCCTAAGCACCTTAACGGGGTTGGTCAATGCAGCCTTGACAACTTGATGACTTAAAGTAATCAGTGCGATTACAGCTAGAACAACCATTGGTAAAACGAATAGAACAACACCAATTTCTGTTCTGTAGGAAAAGTTATTGAGCCAATTCGAACCAGCGAAATAAGTCAGAGGAATTGCAACCAGATTGGCAATCATAATTAACCCAATAAACTGTTTTGACAACAATACGAGCATACCGTTGATTGATCCACCCAGCACCTTCCTAATACCAACTTCCTTCAATCTTGCCTGTACGGAGAACGCTACGAGGCCATACAGTCCAAGACACGCCAATAATACAGCAAGAGTGGAAAAAATCCCGACCAATTTGGAGAGCCGCATTTCATTTTCATACATCGCTTGAATACCATCATCCAGAAAAGTAGCATCAAAAGGAACACCCTCAAGTACTGCCTTCCAATCCGATTCCAAAGCTGAAATTATTCCTGACATATCCCCTCCACGAGTTTTGACCAACATCGTTTCTGAAAATGTAAACGGCATTACTATTCCCAGGGCCTCAATGGGAGTATGGAGAGATCGAAAATTGAAATCCTCGATTACACCTATCACAACACGATCTCGATTGTTGAACCTCAAACGTTGTCCTAACGGTTCTTCAAGACCCATTTGTCTGACAGCAGTTTCATTCAGCACCAGTCCTTGAACGGTGTCATTAGGAAAATCTCTGGATAAAAACCTCCCCTGAGACAGCTCTAAGTCCATCACTTCAAGGAAATCATACCCTGTCTGGTAGTAATTCAGGTGGTGACTATCATCCGGTGATGCACCTCTCAATAGTGCTGGTCCACTACTGGCCGATCCGTTGAAAGTATGCGAAGCGCGGGTCATCTCGACAACAAATGGATTCTGCTTTATGCGATTCTTTAGGGTTTCATATTTATCGGTCATATTGACACCAATGGCCTTCAGAACAATGACATTTTCCTGGTCAAATCCCAGTGACTTGTTCATCATAAAATTCGTTTGACGAACAATAAGAAGACTTCCCGTCATTAAACTCGCGGAGACTACAAACTGAATTACGGTCAATGTTCTTCTCATCCAGATTCCCGATTTTGACGATCTAAGATTTCCTTTTAACGCTTTTATAGGGTTAAATGAAGAGAGAACCAATGATGGATATATGCCCGACAAGATTCCAACAATCACGGTGGCAGTTACAAAAAGCGGCACAACACGGAGATAATCATCAATCGACTTGGGCAACTCAATACCCAGCAGTTCTTTGAACATTGGCTCAGTAACCACTACCATCACTATGGCCAATGTCATACTCAAAAGTGCCATCATTATGGACTCTACCAGAAACTGAGTCTTGATCTTACGTCTTACTGCCCCCATTACCTTTCTCATGCCTATCTCCTTTCCTCGATTCATCGAAATCGCTGTAGAGAGATTCATAAAATTCAAACCAGCAATGAGCAATACCAAGACTGCAATTCCCGACAAGGTGTATAGAGTCGACTTATCTCCCACCCGAATGGATTCGCCACGATTCGCAAAATTCTCAAACCCCAGGTACAACTCCTCCAGAGGTTGGAATATGGCTTGTACTTTCGTCTCCGATCTGGTGTAGTTGCTTTGGTAAAGTTCAGAAACTCTACTCGACAATAGGTTGGCATCAATCCCTGGATCAGTCTGTATGTATGTATGAAACCCACCCCAGGACCAACTGTTAAGGTTGGCTAAATACCCTTCAGGAACCACATATGTGGAAAAGGAAATTAATAAGTTAAAATCGATGTGGGAGTTTGTTGGCAACGGTTTCAGTACACCTGTAACTTTCAAACTCTTCTCATTATCAAATCGAATCAACTTCCCCATGGGCTCGGTCTCACCGAAAAAACGGGTGGCCAGTTCATCTGTGAGCACAATACTATTCGGCTCGTCCAAGGCCGTAGCCGGATCACCTGATTTCAATGGAAAGTCAAAGATCTCGAGATAAAGTGAATCCGCGAAAAACCCATTCTGTTCACTAAAAATGCGATCACCTACCGCATAAACATGTTCATCTGTATACCTCAGCCTGGTCACCTTCCCAATGCCTGGAAAATTATCCCTTATCGCAGGTGCCATTGCCGGAGGGACCCTGCCCCATCGGAGTGTATTACTCCCTCGTTCGATGACACTAGCTACTTTATAGATTCTGTCACTTGCCTTGTGAAATTTGTCAAAGCTAAGCTCACGTTGAACATAGAAGTAGATGATCATACAACTGGCCAAACCAATGGCAAGTCCAAAGACATTGATTATTGAAAAAACAGGTTTTCTACGAAAGTTTCTTAGGGTTATAAGTGCATAATTCTTGAACATGGCCATTGAGTTTTTACTGAACGAATTGGAGTTTGATCTCCTCTTTAGAGTATGTCGGTTGATAAATGAGAAGACGTTAAGCCAATACCTTAGTCGGGCCCTTTTTATTCTACCTCTTTCTACCTCTCGATAAAACTGTTCCTGCATGTCCCCGATTATGCTGTCGTTTAGCTCATTCCGACAGTAATAATCAAAAAGACGGGTTGCCCACTTAGGTGGATCTATCTTTTCGGAGACCTTATTCATACCTTCTTAAGGTCAATAACAGAGCTCGGTACCTGCTGCCAAAGCTGATTCCTGGCCTCTTGTGCTTCAATCAATGCCGTCTTACCCGCCTTGGTAATTGTAAAGTGCCGTTTCTTCCTTCCTCCCCTCAAAGTTGAGGTCTTACCTATTCTGGATTCGACCAGTCCCTTTTCTTCCAGCCGATACAATGATGTATGGACACTACTCAGCTTCACTGAGCGTTTCAACTGGTCTTCTATGGCATCAGTTACGGACAAGCCATAAGCCTGATCATGTTGAGCCGCTACGACCAGTAAAACTATTTCTTCGAATTCACCGATTGAACTACGCATATGGTTTTTACTATTTTGTAAAACAACCTAATTAACGATTGATTTCAAATAAGGTTGTAGCAAGTGGTTGGCACCGTGGGAACTAATCCCTGATATCTTTTCTTTGCCCAACAATTCCAGTTAATTTGAAAGTTGTTTGCATCAATTTTTGCCAGACCTGTATGATCAACAAAGACTTTAATAAGGTAAAAGAATGTGTAGAGAAGATTAAGAAGCTTCTACTTTATACTGGCGATACCGTCACCCATTATACAGGCCTTTCGTCTGCCAGGGCTTTAATCATGCAGGGAAGTTTATTCAGAATATCAGAGGCCTCATTTCTCAACGATACATCTGAAGGCACGGAGGTGTTTGACTTCCTTTCCGTGGAGTTAACGGCACACAAAGGACAAGGGGCATTAGCCGAACTTTTCGCTGAACGACCGTTCATAGGAAGCTTTGTGGCAGAAATCAAACACGATGATTTGGCTCTTTGGCGAATGTATGCCAAAGAAAACAAGGAAGAAGCGAACGGTTGTGCAATTACCCTAAACATGAAGGGCTTTCAGGGCGGGATGGTACAACGCTCGATTTCCAATGGGAATGGCGAACAACCAGATGATCAGGAAGCAAATCGTTTCAATTTCTATAGGGTCGCTTATCGTGAACGAGCACATCAGAACAAGTTCGTCATTCCTGATGCACCTAATAATGAGGTAGATGAACTCAATTCACTAATGAATGAACTACAAGAATATGTAGCAGCATATGTTAGGAAATTCAGTTCAGCAAATGATACACATGACCTTGTTGAACTACTCAACAATATTGCCTTCCTATTCAAAAGTGCGGAGTATCAATACGAACACGAATTGAGGCTAGTGCTCAACGGTACCGGTTTCGAAAAAATGATCAATGAAGAAAGAACACCTCCGAAAGTCTATATTCAGGTTGCCCCTCTGAGAGAGCAAATTGAGAAAATCATTTTCGGCCCCAAGGTAGAGCGAGCTGATGAATGGGCAGCAGCTTTCCACTACAGTCTTACAAAAGATGGCTACCTCCCTGAAATCCTGATTTCAAGGCTTCCTTTTAAATGACTACCCGAGTACTTTCTTGAGTGCCTTGTTGAACATTTGAACCTCCTCAATGGTGCCCATACTAATACGACACCAATCGGTATACGGTGGAAACGGTCTGCCCACCTTCACTCCCTCTTGTAACATCTGTCTATTGAATGTACCAATATCTCTGCCTGTTTTGAAGAAGATGAAATTGGTGTTGGATTTCAGATATTCCAAGTTCATTTGATCCATGGTCTGATACATCAACTGCTTACCTTCCTTTACCTTCTTCAGGCTGAATTCATAGAACTCATTATCATCCATGGCGGTGATGGCTGCTTGTATGGCAAGCACGTTGGTATTGGCAACCACATTTCTACGAAGTCTATTGGCTATTTCAGGTTTGGCAATCAAATAACCTATACGAAGCCCGGCAAGTCCATAGACCTTTGAGAACGTTCTGGAGACAATCACATTCTCTCCCTTTTTCACCATGGAAATCATGGATGGGTAGTTTTTTTCTTCAATAAAGTCGTAGTAGGCCTCATCACTGAAGACGATGGTTTTCTTGGATGCCGAAGAAACGAAGTCGATCAGCTTGTTTTTCTCAAGCAAAGTGGATGTAGGGTTATTGGGATTGCAAAGGAAGATCAGCTTCGTTTTTGACGTAATTCGCTTTTCCATCTCATCCACATCATGGGTTAGTGTATCATCCAAATCGACCCAATTGATTGTACCTCCCCATTGCTTGGCATAGTTCAGCATAGCAAGGAAAGTCGGACGGGCAGCGATAATTTCACCCCCGTTGTTGGCATAAGTCAAACCCGTAACTTTCAGACCTTCAGTCGATCCTCCTCCTATCACAATATGGTCCGGTGTTACTCCCTCCTTCCTGGCAATCTTGTCAATCAACTGATCCAGGTATGAACTCGGGTACCGACAACCGCGATCAAACGCTTCGGTCATGGCTTTTCTAACCCTTGCGGATGGTCCGAATGGATTTTCATTAAAATTCAATTGTGCAGGGTTTGTCAGAGGCCTTGGGTTGAACATCTGAATTTCCTTTTCGGTGAGGGTTGAAGCAATGGTTTGTCCACCTAACAGTGTTAGTGCTCCTACTGCACTCCCTCGTTTAAGCCAGTCACGTCTGTTCATAGTATCAGGATTGAAGTTGGATCAGAAGTTAAGGAATTCTGCACTAACCTGGAGTGGGAAATCCATGAACAGTAGAATCTCAGCCTCGAATATCTCTGAAGGGTTTAAACTATGTTTTGAATTATAATTCCGGCAACAAGCATCAAAAAGAAACTCAGTATGCTCATTCCTACAACCTTCTTGGGATTATTCGAATACCGATAAAAATAGAACACATGCACCACCACTACGATTTCGATGAAATAGACGAGATTGAAGAAAATGAGATGTTTGATGGGTATGGCTACATAAGAGAATAGCCCCATCATATTGCTCAATGCGAATAAGGCACCAAATATGAGTCCAAATCGCCAGATTTCTTGTCTCGTGGGCCTATTTCGAAATGCATTAAAAAAGGCATAGCCTATAAGTGCAGTCAACAGCAAAAAGCTGCCGTACCCGATGGGTATAAGGTAAGCAAGTTCTTGTGGTGACTTAAAAAGTTCAGGGTCTTGTTCCCAAAGTGAGGCTAAAAGAGATGCGTGAAAAAGGAAGTCCACACCTATAAAGACCAGCCATGCGAGGAGTATTGCTTTGATATATCTCTTCATCTCATTTCTGTTTAGTTATCAATTACTAAATCAATCCTCTCATTTTGAATGACTTATGTCATAAAATCTGTTGATTGTTCTCAGAAATCAGAACTTGCTCGAGCCATGAAAAAGCCATTCACACCCATGAACGGCTTTATATTGAAATCATTTTTATCTAGTTCGCACTATGAAGTGCTACACGGTTGCCCTCACAATCTTCGAAGTGAGCAATAAAACCGTACTCTCCAATGCTCATCTTTTCCACTACGGTTTTACCTCCATTCTCGCTGATCCTGCCCAAGGTTTCTTCAATGCTTTCTACACTAAAGTAGACAACAGTTCCTTCGTATGAAGGGGTATAGCCTTCTGTTTTAATCAGCGTTCCTGTTGCTCCGGGGTTTTCAGGTCCACCCGGAAACCATGCCATTGACGCAGGGCCCATTTCTGTGACTTGCATGCTTTCAAGTTGAAAAACAGTTTCGTAGAATTTTCTGGCGGCTTCCAAGTCATTGACTGGTATTTCAAACCAATTGATAGGATTCATAAGTGTTGAGTTTTAATGTTTATAATTTTAGGTATAACGAATACTGACCAAATTAGGGACATCATTTTTTTCTCTTTACTCCAACCTCTTGAATGCTGTAAACCTTCTTGTATTTGTTGTGGCTGAATGTTGAATTATTATCTACATTGTAAAAGACACAATGGAGAAAAGAACAACGCTTACTAATGGCCTGAGATGGTTAAGGCATCCTCTGGCAGTGATCATCATCCTTGTAATACCTGAAGCATTTCAGAAATCGGCAAATCAGCAGATCATCATAGTTTCCCTATTAATAGCTGCCATTGTCTGGATCATACTCTACATGTCTCAGCGCATTCGTTTTGATAGCGGGAACTTCTTTATCACCAATGGCCAACGCGAAAGAGTTATTCCATTTGCTCAAATTGATAGTGTTAAACGAAGCGGAAGAAAGTATAACAACCGCAAATACTGGTACATTGAGTATAGCGATAAAGACGATCAACCCAAGAAGAAGTATTTTCTGGAAGGCAATTTCCAGCATAACAGTGTAAAGGAGCTCATCGAAGCAATTAAAGAAGTTAAGCCAAATCTCCTTGTCTGGACTCACCCTCACTTCAATAAACCTGATCCGGAAGAGGACCTAGAAGCCGAAGCCTAAGCACTTCAACCCAAATTTCGTAACACTTCGACCTTATTACCTCCTGAAGCTTAATCTTTCACAGTAGTTCATGGGTACTTTGATGATTAGTATTGAATCATCGAACACTATGAAAAACACTCAACTTCACATTAAAGCAGGTCTGGTATTAATAGCAATAGTCATCTTTTCAGCTTGTAGCTCATCCAAATCAGAAAAGGCTTTCGATCCGGTTGGTAAATGGAGTTATAAAGTCACCACCGATGTCAGCTATGGAGAAATCATGATCTCAGGTGAGTCAGGGGCTTATAAAGCTTCCATGACCACGGAGGTATTCGGCACCCTGGAGGTAATGAACCTCAACATCACCGGAAACGAATTGACCGGAGATCTTGACGTTGGCGGTACACCTGCAAAACTCGCAGTTGATTTTGATGGGGATAAAATGACAGGGACAGTTACTGCTGGAGAGGATATATTTCCAATGGTCGGTGAACGCGCCAGGTGATCACCTAGTCTTTCAATTCCCTAAGGAGAGTGATCATGTCTACTCCACTGGTTATATAGTAGACTGTGACCTCTTTGCCGTTGGCTTGAACCATTTCGTCAAAAACGAATTCTTTTAAGCTGACCGACCCGCCATCAGAAGCAGTTATCGTAATTTCAGTGGGTAAATCACCACTTAGGGATTCGGCACCAGAGAGTATGCCGAAAAGCTCTTTGGTACCATCCTCTAATTGGTCAGGAGCAGATTCACCGAGTATAGACTCGCAATCAACCACCATGTCGACCATCGTATGTTCCAACTCACTGGTATAGTAGATTTCTACCTCCTTACCCTTAAGAGCCATTAAACCTTGGGCATCCAATTCACTTTCTTCGATATTGAATCCCATGCTGCGTTGCATTTGCGCTCTCGAAAAATCGATGGTAATGGAGTACATGGGATAGGCCCCATCCTCAATAGCCACTACCCTACCAATCTCCCGAAGTTCATCTTCAGTGGGTTCCCTAACTTCGGTCCCCTCACCTTGATCAGATTGATTCTTCTGCTGAGAGTTGCAGGCATAGCTTACTCCAAGACATAGAATCAACAGCAGAAAGTGATAAGGTTTTAGTCTTGTGAAATTCATACTCTTAACAAGGTATGGAAATCCGATGAAATACGAGATGCTACTTGATTTTAAATGAATCGGCAAATTTCATAGCTGCTTTATGGTCATATTTTGAATCGACAAAGGCCGCACCCTTTGCTTTTACAATAATTCGCACCGACATATCCTCAAAAACTATCGCTCGAAAATGGTAATCGTAGCCCCTGCCTTTGAAGGTGACCATATCGCCTTTAAATTTCCTCACTTTCCAGTCTTTGCGCTTAAGACCTTCGGTGTACCCTTCATTATTAGCGTGGAATGCCGAAGCCATTTTTCTGGCCGCCTGATAGCGAGTACCCATTTTCGCGATTTGCTCTTCCATGGCTTCCCTGTTCGTGGCTTTCCTGATCTCAAGGATGTACTCGGTACGATTATCATCCTCAAATGCCACTTCTTCCAATTTTCCTTCAGGATAGTCTCTTACTCGGGATTCCGGTTTACCCGGAAATTTTATGCTGACACCACTGATCTGGCTTTCGTATGTAAATGAGGTGATGGGTTGTTCAATTGGGATCAAGGTCCCAGTGATCAATAAGAAGGTTAATAGAATGCGCATCCCTTAATATAGGAAAGCAAGACCTAAACCCCAATTCAAACTCTGTTGCAAATCCGGTTATAAGGACAATAGGTACAGTGCTTTTCCTCCTCAGTCTGATTAAAAGGGATGTCGGGGTTATAGATTTCCTGCACTAAGGTTTCCAATCTAGTTTCAAATTCCTGCATCAAGTCTGGTGAGACTGTATTTCCATTTCTCAACCACTGCACTCCTTGATTGAGTTGACGCATTCCCAAAACACCTACCTTGAAATCTCCGGTGAGTTCTTTTTGAGCAAGCAGCCCGTAATAGTAGCCCTGGAATCCGGATTTTAGATCCGGACTGTCAAAATAAAGGTCGATATACTCTTCAACTGGTTTTTTAAGCTGATAGCCTGAGGCAAGCTTCACTCTTCCCGTTTTATAGTCAATGATGCGGACAACGCCTTCCCTTTTATCAACGCGATCAACCACACCCCCAAGGTTCACTTTGCTTCCGTTGGGCAATGTAATTTGATAGCTAAGATCATCTCGTTCAAGGCCAGTAATCGTAAAAGGGGCTTCGTCCTGATCCAGTTTTAGAATCTTCAACACCAATCGCTGAATGACGCCTTGTGTCAGAATGTCCTTACCGGCAAGGGCTTGATTCTCCTGAATGATTTTCTCCTCTCTAAGCACATCATCTACCTTTTTCGTCACATGCTTCTCCAATCCCCGGATGTCAGACGAAGAGATTTCCTTATTCAACCAAGGTTGATAGAGCAGCTCCAATACCCTATGTACTACAATACCAAAGTTCCTGGCATCAATGTCCTCTTCCAGTTCCTCAGTTTCCTTAATTCTTAGAACGTATTGGAAATAAAACCGAAGCGGGCATGTGATATAAGTAGAAAGCGATGTAGGCGAAAGAAACTTCCCTTCTTCCGCTCCTTCAAGGTACCTGGACATCTTTGCTAACACTTCCTTAGTCTTCACAACCGATATACTTTCGTCCTCCTGATTGGCTGAATTCAGCTTTCCCGTATACTGTTTCTGTGAAATTGAGATATTGGACAAGCCCTCATACTTGCGCAGTTGTTGCAAAATGAAACGACTACGCTCTCCAGACGAATCCTTACTTACCTCCGAATCATAAACAAAATGGACATTTTCAGCTCTCTGAATCAGTCGTTTGAAGTGATAAGCAAAGATGGCATCCTGTTCTTCGAACGTAGGCAGCTCAAAAGCTTTGCGAAGTGCATAGGGAATATAACTGTTCATATTGCGCTGAGCCGGTAGCTTACCCTCATTGGCAGAGAGGACAATTACATTCTTGAAGTCCAGGGTACGAGTTTCCAGGAAACCCATGATTTGATAACCTTCTACCGGTTCTCCTTCAAAAGGTATTTTCGAAGCCTTGAAATGCTCACGAACGATCTTTTTGACAAGACGGAGACTTAGTTTTTCCTGCCGTTCGTCAAGATAAGTTGACAGTTTATTAAATTCCTTTAAGAAAAAGTAGATAAACTCTTGATCTACAGCTGCTTGTTCATTTTCCTTAAACCAGTAAAAAACGGTGGTTAAATATCGCTTAACAGCTGAAAATAAGTCAGACCAATTGACATCGACCTCAAAAAGCCTCTTCAAAGCAGGAACCTCCACCTGATCGAGTAATTCACTAAGGCTTATTCTTGTTTTCTTCTCCCTCAAACTCCAGTTAATTACCTTCTCATAAATCTGAGGCTGTAACAGCGATATGTAGGCATTGGATAGCAGTGGCTTCAGATCATAGAGGTAGATGAGGGTCTCATTATTTTTTACTACCGACTTTCTAAACAGTTCCAGGTAACTGTCTACAAAATCATAAGCTACCGTATACTTCACCGGATAGCCCATTGTCACGTTAACCCGATGCTCATTGAATGGCAAAGCGTAGAGTACAGGTAGTAGTAATTTTTCATCTGCAAGTACAATTGCAGTTTCCTCTGGCTTCCATCCTTGCTCAGCTCCCCGGCTCAATAAATCAGCCCCTATATGCGCCTGACCCACATATTGATTGACAGCTGCAAGACTGACTGTCTTATTTTGGGTCAGTGAGTCCTCAGTAAACCAAACCGCATTCGGCCATTTATCACGGTACTCACGTAGAAAATTACCCGCTTCTTCCTTCGGATCATCCAAATAGAGGCTGTCCGCATCCCAATAAATCTGTGCAAGTTCTTTGGTAACCAGTTGATCAAAAATGGTCTCCTCGGATTTGGACAGTGCATTAAATCCACAGAAGTGGTAGTAATCGAACGGATGCTCAAAGCTCGACTCTCCTATTTCTTCTGCTAATTTTCGGTAAAGCATTCCCCCATACCAGAGTTGTTTGTCGTATAGTACCTCTTGATATTGACCATATACTTTGCCTACGGCCTCCCAGATTTTGAGGAATTCAGTGAGCAGCTTCGTCTTCTCCTGCTTGTCGGTGATGCTCCTGAAATTGGCCACGATCTCTCGGAGCTCGTCATTAAAGCCGAAAACCTGCTCTATCTCTTTTAACTCTTGTAAACCAAGGTAGATCTTTCGAGCATCAGCCATGTATCGATCTATTTCATCATAGTCCTTGAGAATCACCTTCCCCCAAGCGTAGAATCGGTCAAAATCAAGCTCCTTGTCCTGTTGTTGATAGATTTTAAATAGCTCAAAAAGCAGGGTGAGTTCATCTGAAATAGACTTTTGCGTCAGTTTTTCGATGAACTCCTCGATGCTGAGAATTGCGGGTAGAAAAAACCGGTGACCCTTGAATTGCTTTAACAACTCTTGCTTAAAGAACACACCTCCCCTTTTTGTCGGGAAGACAAAGCACTGATTCCTCAGGGAGGATAGATCATCTGTTTTTATCCTATCAACAATATGTTTATGGAAGGTTTTCATGGGATCACCTCCTCTATTTCTACCGGATCAACGTAAACGAGGTAACCTGAGGTATTGGGATACCCCAAGGATCTGACCGCCTCCATATATCGCCTCACCTGGGCTTGGTAGCTTTCGGAAGATTTGTCTTTTTTGTAATCGATAATGATCGCCTCATCGCCTTTTACCATCACTCGGTCAGGTTTGAGAACGCGATTTTCATAATACAATTCCCGCTCTGCTAATACTTCAAAATCTGATTCAAACCATTCCCGCATTTGAGGATGAGCTAAGAGCCTTTCCACCCGTTCCCTTATTTCTTCAGCCTGTTTTGTTGGAACCGCTCCTTCCATGATCAATTGATTCAGAGCAGCATCGCTCGAATAATTCCTGGTGACAAGCGAAAGGACGGCATGAATCTGATTTCCCAAATCAATATTTCGGGCATCTGAAGTGTCCTGAAGCATAAAAAACCGCTCAGAATCGGGGCGGATAGACAAATGATCAATATAGGACGACCGAGGATAAGTGTCTAATAATTCGACTTCTTCTCCCCTTTCGGTTATCGTTGTTTTATTTTGAATTGATTTATATTCATATTTTAATATATTTATATTTTCATTTTTCAATATATTAATAGTACTCTCTTCCAGAATTGCCTCAAGAAACTGACTGATCATATGAATCGCTCCATCTTTTCGTGGCTTTCGTTGCGGTCCAAAGACATATAGTTTTTCCCTTGCTCTTGTAAATGCGACATACGTCTTATTCATAGAATCCATCACACTTTCCAGCGTCTCCTCTAAAAAGGCCGCCTCGAAATCCGTGTTCATAAGGCCGGATTTGGAGTAATTGAGCGGTACGTAAGACAGGTCTGACAGATACTCTGGAATCTCATCTGTCCAGAAGGAGTGCATGCTCGCGTTCGGTAAAAAGCTATAATCAGCAAAAGGCAACATCACAATTGGAGCCTCCAGCCCTTTCGACTTATGCACGGACATGACACGAATGGCGTTAACATTCTCATTTCCGGAAATAGTCGAGTCGATACCCTGTTCATTCCACCAATCCAAAAACCCATGAATCGAATGAATTCCACGCTGGTTTTGCTCCAGGACCAAATCTTGAAATCGTTGAATAAATACGTCAGATTGATCATGAAGCCTATAAAGTAATAGTAACTGTTCTACCAAATCGAAAAGCGGTAGTTGGGCCAGGGAACGCCTGTCATCTATCAATTTCTCCGGTATCCCATGATTAGTTAACTGTGCAGGCGTTAATCCAGATTTGATCAGATAATCACCATTACTATTACCTTGAATCACATTATAGAGGTGTACCAGGTTCATCAGGCCAATGGCATCCTCTTCTGCTTGTAAAAAGTGTAATGTCTCAATTATCAGGCGAACTAGATCATTATTCCTCAGCATCAACGACCTTTCCGAAACGAAGGGAAGACCTGACTCCATCAGCTTGGTCGCAATACCAGGCATCTCGCTGTTTCTATTCACCAAAATCAGGAAGTCAGCATAATCGTGACCCTTTTCCAGGTTTAGTCGAATGTGTGTCATCAAATCATCAAGAGCTCGCTCCTTCCAAGACAATTCTGTTTCGTCAGATTCCTTATAAAGTGACACCTGAACATATCCTCCATCTCCCTGTTTTACGCCTTGTCGATGTCCCTCATAAGCACGCTCAATCAATGAAGTATCATGAACAGATTCGATGCGTTCTAAGGTTTTGGGCAACAATCCGAAAAACTCATTGTTGAATTCAACAATTCCAGAGAGGCTCCGGTAATTTTCTTCCAGATTTTTGAATTCAATCACCTCTCGAAAAGCCGATAAATCACGGTCCACCTGTTCCAGAAGCAGTCTCATATTTCCACCTCGGAATCGATATATGCTTTGCTTTACATCACCAACAATAAGTACTTGGTTTCCATTAGCTAATGAATTCAAAATTAGAGGTAGCAGATTGTTCCATTGGAAGTTGGAAGTGTCTTGAAATTCATCAATAAGGATGTGTTTGAAGAAACTGCCAATTTTCTCAAAAATGAACGGGGCATCATCCTGCCTGACAATCTCCCTGATAAGGGCATTATTATCTGAAATAAGCATGATATTCTGCTCATCTCGATAATCCTTGAGGTTTGTGTTTAATTCCTCTAACAGTCCGAATGCGTAGATATTTCTGAAGAGGGCTTTTGCTGTTCTATAATTCCTTTCATGGTCTTCAACATATCTCAATATTTCAGATGCAATCTCTCCTAATCTTCCATTGACAAGCTGTTGAATTTCATCTTCTTTATCTGAATTCTTCTTAGCCCAACCTGCCTCGCCTTTTGCGGCATTCACAAACCTTGAACCCAACTCATAATTGCCCTGAGAAATCTTATAGAATGTATTGCCAGGGCCGGAAAGCCCATAGCTAAAGTCAGCTACCGAGAGATCGGCTTCTTCAATTAGTCTGATTGCCGATTGCCCGAGAGATTCCATACCGGTTTCATAAAGCTTGATTACCTTCTTCATTTCAGCCACAAGCTCCTTGAGCCGATCGAAATCGATATCAACCCTGCTGAAACCGTCTTGAAATTGTTCCTTAAAAAGATTTCGACCGAGTTCCTCTATATTTTTCTCAACATTCCATGACTTATCGTTCTCGATCTGATCAAAAGTGTATTGTTCCAGCCAGATTCTAAGTGCTTTGTTTTCAGACAATCCCTTAAAAAGTTGGGACACCGCTTCATCCAGAGCAATGCTTGTATTCATTTCGAGCTCATAGCTCATTGGTAAGTCGAGCTCACGAGCGAATGAACGTACTACTCGGGAGAAAAAGCTATCAATCGTGCTAATCTCAAACCGACCATAGTTATGAATGATCAACTCATAGACCTCATTAGCTCTTTCACGGAGTTGGCTTTCATTTAATTCGTTGGAGAGCTCTTCTTTCAGGACCTCGAATATACTGGAACCTTCACCATTGGATATCTTCAACAAATGATCAAGCACACGACTTTTCATTTCTTCAGTAGCCTTGTTCGTAAAGGTGATGGCCAGCGTGTGTTGAAAATCCTTTGGTCTGCGAAGAACGATTTTAAGGTATTCTTTTACCAGCGTAAAAGTCTTGCCGGATCCGGCTGATGATCGGTAAATAGTTAGCGGCACTCGATTGGGTTGTTCTTCATCTGAATTAACACAATCGCTCCGAGTTAGGAAAGCGCACCATTCTAAAAGTCGTCTGGATATGTGAACTTTTGTTAATCGAGGAGTTAAAAACCGTTAAAAGCTTGATTGAACGGCCTTGGAAGTGACATCTTGCATCGTGCGGTAAGACAGGCCCGGTTTGACCCAGGCCTGAATAGTAAGTGAAAATTAGAAGGACGAATCAGAACGAACGCCCATTTTTTAACTCCGATCAATGATCGGTCTTGGCTGAAGTTTTGATTCGTACCTTTTTATGAACAACTCTCCCCTGCTATCATCCTGATTCTTAGTGAAAAAACTTCCGATTCTGCTGATCTACGGAGCCTATTCTCCATAAGTGGTTAGCGCAATATCCGTACTGTGCCATTAATGGTTTCTTCAAAAGGAACCTCATTAATCGAGCCCGCATAAAAGACACGGTAAACATAGGGACCATCTGGAACATCCTTCCCTTCATAGGTACCATCCCATCCCTCTGCAATGTCATCACTGGAGTAGATAATTGTTCCCCATTTATTGAAGATTTGCATATTGAAATTTAGGTCACAATCGGTAGTTGGTACAAAACGATCGTTTTGACCATCGCCATTAGGGCTGAAGGCCGAGGGCATAAATATTCTTGGAAATCGCTCAGTCACTTCAACAGTCAAAAATGTTTCACAACCATTCATATCCACTATTCTTACTTCGTATTCACCTCTGGACAAACCTGTGGCTTGCATACCCTCCTGAGGAGGTGCGGTATTCCAAAAGAATTGATATGATGGCGTTCCTCCTTTCGCATCGATTTCAACTATTCCATTTGTGGCCTGAGGACAAATGGGTGCATTTATTAATTGCTCCAAATCCGGCTCCAGTAAAGGTGGCTCCGCGACAAAAAACTCCAATTCTGTTATGCAGTTATTAGCATCAGTCACCTGCAACAAATAGTCTCCTCTTGGCATCCCATCAACGAAGCCCACAGTAGTATTCTGGCTAAAACCATTGGGGCCAGAAAAGGAATATTGATAGGGTGAAGTTCCCCCATTCACTGTAATAGTAATCTCGCCATTAGATTCCTGGAAACACCGAACATCCAATATCTCAAAATCCACAACTTCAAGTACCGATGGTTCATTTACAACATATTCTCGCTGAATTTGACAACCAAGGACATCCGTTATTGTAGCAGTATAATTTCCCGCAACCAGATTTGTAGCGGTCAATCCTGATTGACCATTGCTCCATTCAACGGTATATTGGCCTGCACCACCAAATAAGGACAAACTAATTTCACCCGTTGCCTCTCCATTGCAGCTAGCGTCCAAAATGGCAGGTGTGTCGATGATCTCGGGGTGAACAATCACTTCTAAATGCTCAGAAAAACCTTCACAATCCGATATGCCAGGATTATACTCTCGATACCAAATCTCTCCGGTAATACCTGGTCCGTCCCATGATACAGTTACTTGATTCCTATTGTTAGCCGAGATGATTGTACCACCAATAACAAACCACTCATATTCTGAGCCATTAGTTATGGGAGTAGAATATTCGACAGCCGCAAAATCCAGAAAGCAAACGTCTGACGGACCATGTGGATCGGCTGGCTCCAAACGCTTATTAATTCTAACATTGATTGTCGTTGTATCTCCAATACATCCCAGATAGTTAATCGGAACAACTTTTACGAAAGCATCATCTCGTGCTTCACCCCAATCGACTGTGATTTCTGTTCCGGTTCCTCCAGTCGCAAGGGTACCCCCAAAAACTGACCAATGGTAGGTATTGTCATCAGAACCTTCCACTGAATACACAACTCCTGTAACATCAGGGCAAACCGATGACGGTCCTAGCAATTCGTTGATGGTGGCTTCAGTTATTGTAACTTCCTTTATTATCGTTTCCGATGTGCTGCATGCTCCACTACCATCCGAAGCGATTAGGATAATTTCATAGGTGCCGGCCTCTTCATAAGTGTGAAGTACCTGAATGCCTTCAGCGACATTTCCATCCCCAAAATCCCAGAGAAATGAATCAAAGCGAGGTTCCTGACCAACCGGAGTATCGAAATTGACTGTAAACTCTATTTCCGAATTCAAACAGGCCTCATCCACAATAATTCCGATCGTTTCGTCATCACCTTCCACCTGCAGGTTTAGGTTTTCCAGGCTAGCACCAGCTGCATAGCCGAACGACTCTATTACACCAAAGCCATATACATAGCTTATAAAACCGTCCGGAGCAATCAATGTGTAGTCTCTATTCCCGGCAAGTCCCACCCTGGCGTAAGAATAAAAGGGATTCGAACCCAAAGTCACCCAATCTGACGCGTTGATTGTCGCCCCATTCAAGGTAACCTCATCTCGATTTGTGGTCGTGGTGATAATGGTAGTGTAATAATTGTCGATAACATCCGAATTCAATGTATTGAAGGTAACCTCATTCAGTAGTTGCTCATTGGGACTTACAACTAACATAAATGGGTCTCCAGGGCTATTATTGTTGGCATTCACTTCAGCGCACTGACTTTTGCTGTACTGTACCACTTGTATTGGCTTATCGGATGAAATCAATGTAGCCTGATCGGCATTATTGGTAACATACCTTCCCGCTTGAGCCAAAGTCGTGACTGTCGGACCTCCTGTCCCATCATCTATAGTAACCCTCGTATTGGGTTCAGAAGCAATTACCCGATAGAGATCACCGTTTGAATTTCTACCCAAAAACGGAATAACAATATAGTTTTCTCCCCAAGCATTAATCGGATAGAGCTGTTCATAGAGTTGATCATTAGCACCACCGCAATTGCCTATGCGAGTCCATTTATTGCCTCCAAAAACGGCAAAATTCTTACACTCATTGGGGTCGTTGGAAGTGGATGTAATCGAAGTTCCTGTGAGATCACTATTGGCTTGAATTTGGTAAGTTTCACCTCGATTTAGGGTGATTGAAAAAGGAATTCCAGCCGCCTTACCATCGACTGTAGCAACACTAGGGTTGATTTCGATATCGGTACCATCTTCAGTCCCAACGATAAGAAATTCAGATTCTATGTTTTGTTGACCGGATTCTTCATAGTAAGATGCCACTATATAATTGTTCCCCAATGTTGGTGTAGGGAGTATAACCGTAGCGTCTGCGCTCAGTCGCCTCTTGTTAAAGGCATACACGCTGACATTCTCATTTGAAGTGATATGGATCCCTAGATTCTGAACATTTCCTGAACCACTGGCGGCAAACGGATTGTTTGTAGATTCAGCCACAACATATCGATACGTCACTCCAGGGCTGACTGAGAAATTCTGACTTGTACCATCTCGCATGAGTGTAATGGTGCCGCTTGCTGCCTGCCTACTGGTGATAAATATTTCAAGTGACGATGGCTGATTTGCATCATTATTTTGTAAAAATCCAAACCAAAAATCAGTTCCTTCTGTAGAAACCTGGCTATAGGACCTCAATCCACCAGTACCTATCAAAAGGATGAGTATGAGTCTTATCCAGAAATGCCTTTGAACGTTATCTGATCCTCTAATCAATCTGGTTGGAGTTGGTTAATTAGTAGTCCAGATTAAGACTAAAGAGAGGAAGGAAGGTTTAACTAATCTTCCGGGCTATAGCACAATCTATCTTACAATTCTCAGTTGACCACGCACCACTTCCCTGAATGGTTGTCCATTGACTTCGGCACCGTAACTGACTATATAAGAATACACACCGATAGGCACTTCTTTACCTCGATGAGTACCATCCCATCCTTTTTGAAGATCAGTTGTATAGTAAAGCAACTCACCCCATTGTGAGTATATTTTCATTGAAAAGTCAGTGGAGCATTCAGATACACCAGAAAACGTATCATTCAAACCATCACCATTTGGGCTAAAGACATTCGGTAACCTGACCACCGGATACTTTTCCGAAATCTCTTCATCCTCGAAGGTGAACGTACAACCATTGGCATCCGTAACCGTAACCGAGTATTTGCCTGCCTCAAGGCCTGTAATCAATTGTGAATCCTGAGGTGGACTCGTATTCCAGCGATAGGTATAAGGACCTACCCCACCACTAGCCTCAACAGATATAGTCCCCTCACTCAGTCCGGCACAGGTTGGTGTATCTGTAGTAACAGCCGATAATGGTTCGGGCTGACCAAGTCCGAAATCTAATGAGAACTCACAGCCATTAGCATCAACGATTCGTACAGTATGAGCACCCACTCCAAGACTGGAATTCGTTGATTCCTCAACTAAGGTTCCTCCATCCCACTGATATTGGTATGGAGCAGTACCTCCTAAAGTGAAAACGCTGGCCGTACCATTGTTCTCTCCGTGACAGAGAACATCAACCAATTCCAATGTAGCAGATAGAACTTCCGGTTCAGTAATCTCTATCAACTCGATGATCGAGCACCCACTAGCATCGCTGATTACCACTTCATATGAACCTGGGGACAGATCTTCGACTTGATTGCCCGAAAGTCTAACATCGGACCAACTATATTCATAGGGGCCGTTGCCCCCAGATGGATTCAGTATTATGGAACCATCAGTATTCCCATTGCAACTCACATGAGTCACCTCGGTATTTGCTAATAGCTCAGGGAAAATATTCACGATCAACTCTGGAGATACTCCTTCACAAAAGTTCGCTCCGGAACCCTGACTTTGAGTATACCAAATTCTTCCGGGAGCATCCCCATTCCATCTCACTTGAACCTCACTTGTTCCCTGGCCATTTAGAATTGATCCATTCTCTATCTCCCAGACATAGTTGGCACCGGAAACCTGACTACCAAAGTAAGTTTGTTCCAATTCATTTAAACAAACTCCAGCCGGGCCAATAGGCGTTTCTGGCTCCAGGTTTTGACTAATAACCACAGGATATATAATGGTATCGTCATCGCAGAAAGGATTTGAAGCAACCACGGTAACGGAAGCATTGGCATTCTCAGGGCCCCAGTCCACGGTTATTACATCACCGTTGTCTGATGTGATAGTTCCTCCCGCTACAGACCATATGAAGTCATTTTGGTCGCTGGCCGTAAGGCTATATACCGCTCCGGAAGTGTTTGGACAAACTGATCCGGGCCCTTGAAATTCCTGTATTTTGAAATCAAGTACCTCCACCTCATGATATACTGTATCTGGCTCCAGACAAAATCCACCCTGCTTACTGGCGATTAACCTGACCTGGTATACTCCACCTTGACTATATTGATGAATGACTTCAGCACCATTCAGAACAGTCCCATCTCCCATGTCCCATTCAAAGGTGTCGTACTTCGGATTGGGGCTGTCTCGTCCTGAGAAATTTGGTCTGACTACAAAATCGGCTCCCAAGCAAGCTTTAGGATCTGCTTCAATAGACAGTGTATCAAGCTCTGTAAACCCTGTATTGATCACTACACCTAAGTTTGGAACATCGTCCTCAATACCAAAGTTATATCGGTAGTATGCGAACCCCTGGTTGCCTGTTTGTGTCAACACTTTGTCCGAATAGAAATTGGAAAAAGATAAAGTCTGATCAGGCGTGAACGGCATAATTTCATCAGTGAAGTTCTGGGACTCATGAACATATTGATTGACCTCTGAGGTCTGAAATAGAACACTTTGGAATTCTCTTCCTTGGATAGTACCTGTAATCCCTAAAAAGGTCGTTTCCGGAATGTCACCACTCGAAACCATATGCTCGTCTGCTGTCATTACAACCATAAACGGATCTACCAGTTTACCTTCTTGTTCGACAAATCCCTTGAAAAATTGGGCTAACAACATTGGTTTAGTTGATGTAATTCGTCTTTGATCATTGTAATCCAATTCAATGTAGTCTCCAGCATTGGCGAGTGTTCCCACACTCACTCCATTGGAGAATATTTCATTGTTATCTTCAACAGTAACCACCTTGACCCTGTACTCATTAATTCCTTTTTCAAATGGAACCAGTGAATAGCTCTTACCTAACACCTTTAAGGGAAAAATCTGATTATAGATATGGCCGGGAAAGGTTCGGGGTCCAATCGCAGTTTGGAGACTGCCTGAAAAAACCGCAATTGGTTTGCAACCAGAATTGTTTTCAGGATTGACTGATACCCTTGTTCCGCTCAAATCACCATTTGATTGGAGTTGATAACGCTGGCCGGCATGCAAAGTGATTTGAACAAGCTCATTAGCTCTAAAATTCCGGGTGTCTACGGAAGGAACTATGTCGATGATTGTTCCATTTTGAGTTCCTACGATAACGACTTCGGAGCCAATAGATGTAACATCTTCATCATAGCTTAGCGCATAGTAGTCGGTGCCTAGTAGATCGGTTGGCAATATCAAAGTAGCATCACCGTCATCACCTCCGGGTTTGTCTTTCGTGTGATTAGACGCGTACACCATCAAATCCACATCGGACGAAATATGCAAGGCAAAATTATCCGAACCCTCCTCCAACCTCATCATTTGCTGGATCATGGCTGCGTCCAACTCAAAGAGGACAGACGCACCGCGCTCAAGATCTTCAAACTCTCTTCGCAAATTAGGCCCTGTAATTGCAACATTACCTCCACCTGTACTTCCAACAACTGAGAATGTGACACTTAAAATAGGAGCCTGACTTGCATCTCTGGACATATATCCCACCCAAAAATCGCGACCGACAGAAGATTTTTGAGCAACGCCAATTCCATTGAATAACAGAATCAAAACCAAGATCAGGCCTGATCTGAGCAAACTGCATTTGAGTATTCTGCTTCTAATAGTAATCAAGGCTCACCCATTTATGTGAGAAAACGGGTATTTGGAAAAAAGATACCTGCCTCTGCTACCTGAATATACGCACTGTACCATGAACCGTTTCCTCAAAAGGAATGCCATTCATTGTACCACTATAAAAGATTTTATAAGAATATGGTCCATCAGGTACATCCTGCCCTTCGTAAGTACCATCCCATCCCTGGAATATATCTCGAGTCGCAAATATGATGGATCCCCATTTATTGAATACTTGCATACTGTAATTGAGATCACAGTCGGTCACAGGTTTGAATTCGTCATTCTGACCATCACCATTAGGGCTAAAAGCTGTTGGGATATGCACTCGGGGAAACCGCTCGGTCACCTCCAGTGTTAATGAGGCTTCACAACCGTTGGCATCGATAATTGTCACTCGGTATGACCCTTGAGACAACTGAGTAGCTGGATTGCCTGTTTGTTGGGGCACAGTATTCCAAATGAATTGATAAGGAGCTGTTCCTCCCATGGCATCAATTTGGATTGACCCATTATCCGCCTGTGGGCAAATCGGTAAATTTACCAAAGTTGCCAAATCAGGTTCAAGCAATGCTGGCTCGGTCACTGTGAAATCGCTATTGGTCGTACATCCATTTGCGTCTGTAACAACCACCGAATATTCACCAGCAACCATTCCATCGGCAAAATTGGTTGTGCCATTTCGGCTATAACTATTTGGCCCTGTGAAAGCATAGGAATACGGAGCAGTTCCGCCAGTTACATTGACTGTACCCTCTCCATTTGCTTCCTGAAAGCATCTTACATTGACTATATCGATTGCCCCAACCTCCAGAACCTCAGGTTCGCCAACCACATAATCTCTTAAAACCTCACAACCTAGTTCATCTGTGATGGTTGCAGTATAGGTCCCGGCTGTTAATCCTGATGTTGTAAAACCAGTGTCGCCATTACTCCAAGAAACAGAATGTGCCCCTTTACCTCCTACAACTGACAGACTAATGCTGCCATTGGCATCCCCATTGCAAAGAGCATCTGAAATTGTCTCAGTTGGGATAATTTCATCATAAATCCTGACCGACAAGCGATCTGAAAATCCTTCACAATCTGTAATTGTAGGGTTATGCTCTCGATACCATATCTCCCCAAAACCAACTCCATCCCATTGCACATCAACGGTGTTGGAGGTGTTGTCCGTCAAAATCGTGCCACCTAATACGAACCATTCGTATTCCGAGCCTGCCGTTGCCGGGGTGAAATACGTCACAGAGTTCAAATCGAGGAAACAGACTTCAGAGGCTCCAATAGGATTTGCTGGTTCTAGTCGCCTATTGATTTTAACATCGAGTTGAATGGTATCTGCTGCACATCCTAATGCATTCTTTACCAATAACTTTACCCAAGCATCATCTCTTGATATTCCCCAGTCTACAGTGATCGTACGATCAGAATTCGTGGTCGAAGCTATCGCCCCACCAAAAACTTCCCATTCATAAGAGTTTTCAGTCGAACCATCAATTGTATATTCGACACCTTCCACATCCGGACATACCGACACCGGCCCCAACAAGTCTCCAAATTGGATATCTGTGATCTCGAGTTCCTTGGTGATAATTTCAAAGTTGTTACACGCTCCCGTGCCTTTAGATGCTGTGAGTGAAATAGTATATATGCCGGGCGCAGTATAGGTATGAAGCACATTTTGACCATTGGCCATAGTACCATCACCCATATCCCATTCAAAAGTATCGAATCTAGGTTGTTCACCCGCAGGCGTATCAAAAACTGCATCAAAACTAATTTCCGAGTTCACGCAAGCTGCATCGGCAATTATCCCTATTTGAGGATCATCTCCTTCGATCTGTAGGTTAAGGCTTTCCAAACTTACTCCGGCTGAATAACCAAAAGATTCGGATTGTCCATATCCATATACATAGGCGATTACCCCTCCTGGTGCAACAACAGTATGTGTTCCTCGACTAATTCTGAGGTTGGCGTAAGCCCCTCCCGGTGTAATGATAAAATCGCCAGTCACATCATTACCATCCACAGTGATATCCGAAACTTGATCAGGGTCAGTGATTAGCGTTAAATAATATTGACTGATCTCTTGAACGTCAAAGGCATCAAATGTTACCCGATTCACGCGTTGAGCTTGTGGACTCAACATAATCATAAATGGATCTGAATTCGTAATTCCATCACACATAGTACTCCTACTCAATTGAGCTGCTTGAATTGGTTTATCAGCAGAAATATTTCTTACACCATCCAAAGCTTTGTTCACGTACATCTCTCCTTTATCCAGGTTGATGGCGAATTCACCAGTTATATTAATAGTAGTATTATCCTCTGAAGCTATAATCTTAAGATAGTCTCCACCTATTCTCGTTTGGTAGGGCACAAACAAGAAGTCTTTTCCCCAGGTTGATACCGGAAACATTTGTTCTAGAAGGTGATCTCGGTTTCCTCCGCAGCCACCAACATTAGTGAACTTATTACCCCCAAACACCGCTATCTTCTTACAGGTCTCCAGCCCGCCTGCTCCTACAGCAGAGATATTCCTGACCACTGTACCACTAAGGTCTCCTTCTGATTTCAATTGATAGGTTTCTCCAGCATTGAGCGTTACTACCTGTGCCACACCGGCATTCAATCCACCGTGAGTCTGGGCACTTGGAATAAACTCAATTTCTGTATCGTCTTCCGTGGCGACAATTAACATCTCAGACTCTAATGCAGCTGCATCTCTGTCTCCGGGAGGTTCAACATGGGCCATAACATAATATTCCTGCCCTAATACATTCGTAGGTAAAATTACTGCTGCATCAGCACTAAACACTCTTTTATTAAGCGTGTATACGGATATATCTTCGTCAGAAAAAACATGAATACCCATTCGGTGAATACCTTCAGTTGTGGGCATCAAATTGAGCGGAAGATTGACTAATTCTGTGGTATTGGGAGAAACGTTGATGTTTTGACTAAAACCTGCTAAGGGTGCTTCAATCGTTACGGAAGCCTGATGTGCCGAACTTATATAAACCTCAATAGCAGACGCATTATCATTGTCCATGTAACCAAACCAAAAGTCGGTCCCTTCGGTTGTGACCTGCCCTCTCAAGGCCGAGGTCATCACCAACAACAGGATAATGGTAGCTTTATGTTTAAGCAAAGTTGATCTGGTTTTTAGAATCCCGAATATAGAAACAGGATTCATGGCTTACTAATAAAAAACGCATTGAACGCAGTTTACCTTACTTATCAACGCTAAAAATGTGCTAAGGAACATATTTCAAGTGTTAAATTGCAGATATCACGTTACCTCTATCTAAGTTGACTACATTACTGCCGTTTTGGTTTGATTGATCTTAACAATAAACCTTGCTTGGTATGTGAATAATAAGTTGCTTTGAGCAAATTTTGAATGAATGGAAATCAAAGGAAAGCTTTTGGAAATTTTTGAAACCCAGCAGGTCACTGGTACTTTCAAAAAAAGGGAATTTGTTGTAGAGTATGCTGATAATCCTCAGTATCCGGAATTCGTAAAATTTGAGCTAATTCAAGACAAATGTGATCTCTTAGATTCCTATCAAATCGGTCAAGAGGTGAACATTTCGTTCAACCTGAAAGGCAGAAAGTGGGTTGACCCAAAAGGTGAGACAAAGTATTTCAATTCATTGCAGGCATGGCGAATCAATCCGGCAGAATCCGCAAATTCCGCAGAGTCATCAGCCCCTATGCCTTCCGCTCAAGATGAGCCCGAATGGCTGGCATCTGACGACAGCGATGACCTGCCATTCTAATTCATGGAGTACGATGTTATTGTAATAGGTGGTGGCATAGTTGGCCTTTCTACAGCACATCAACTACTTACAAAGAGGCCCAACATGAACTTGCTTCTTCTTGAAAAGGAGGATGGAATTGCACGACATCAGACAGGAAATAATAGTGGTGTAATTCACTCGGGGCTTTACTATAAGCCAGGTAGTCTAAAAGCGATTAACTGTATCAACGGTTACAACATGCTACTCGACTTCTGCGATAAAGAGGGTATCGAGTACGAACTCTGTGGTAAAGTAGTAGTGGCCACTGATGAATTCCAACGCCCTTTGCTCGAAAACCTCTATAAACGTGGACTTGAAAATGGATTAACACAGATTTCCAAAATCTCGATTGACGAGCTAAAGGAGATCGAACCTCATGTGAATGGAATCGATGCAATCAAAGTGCCATACACCGGTATTATAGACTACAAGGCAGTTGCTGCTCGCTATGCCGAGAAGGTTGAACAGAATGGCGGTGAACTGAAGCTTGGAGCCAAAGTGCTTAGTATCAAAAATGAAGGCACGGAATGCATTGTTGAGTCTACCAAAGGTAGTTTCAAAACCAAACTCGTTGTAAACTGTGCCGGGTTGTACTCCGACAAGGTAGCAAGAAAGACCTCCGATGACATCAATCTTAAAATCATCCCATTTCGTGGCGAATACTACAAGCTTAAACCTGAAAAAGAATATTTGGTCAAACATTTGATCTACCCGGTTCCTGACCCCAACTTCCCATTTTTGGGAGTCCATTTTACACGTATGATGGAAGGAGGTATTGAGGCTGGGCCTAATGCAGTACTTGCATTTAGAAGAGAAGGGTATAAAAAGTCCCAAATCCATTTGGGGGAGTTGATGGAATCATTGTTGTGGCCAGGGTTCCAAAAGGTGGCTGCCAAATATTGGAAGACTGGATTTGGTGAATTGTATAGGTCATTTTCCAAGACGGCATTCACTAAGGCCCTTCAAAAATTGATTCCGGAAATTCAAAAAGAAGACCTCATTGACGGTGGAGCTGGTGTTAGGGCTCAAGCATGTGACCGATCCGGGGGGCTTCTGGATGATTTCGCCATTTATGAATCGGATCAGGCTATAAATGTATGCAATGCACCTTCTCCTGCAGCTACCAGTTCACTAGCCATTGGAGACACCGTTTCGAATTTGGCCTTGAAGCGCTTCGAATAATGTGTTACTTTGGCCCAATGGTCAATTATTCAAATCTCCATTATGAAACTTTGAAGCATGTGATTGACAAGGGGCATGCCCCGGAAAATCACTACCTGGCTGAACGATTGAATGCCACCGAACAAGAAATTGAAAAAGGTCTGAAAGCACTTCAAGACTACCACGGGATTGTTCTCCACCCTAATGAGCCAAAAGTTTGGGCAATCCATCCTTTCTCAATGGCTCCTACTAATTTTTTGGTAGAATCACGAAGAGGAAAATGGTGGGGAAATTGCGCTTGGTGTTCGCTTGGCATAGCCGCGCTACTTAATGAGGACCTGACGATTAAGACAAGTTTAGGAGCACACGGTGATCCTATAACTATTCATCTTCGAGACGGCAAAATCACTGAGCGAGATTTATTGATACATTTCCCCATTCCCATGAAAAATGCCTGGGACAATGTGATCTATACCTGTAGTACAATGCTGATCTTTGAAGACGAAAAGCAGATAGATTTATGGTGTGAAAGGCATAATATCACCAAAGGTGACGTTCAACCTATCAATCACATTTGGGAGTTTTCCAAAAAATGGTACGGCAATCACCTCGATCCGGAATGGCGGAAATGGACCAAGAAAGAAGCGACATCAATCTTCCGAGAATTTGACCTTACACATAATATTTGGAGCCTCGAATCAGATCAAGGCCGTTTTTAGTAAATAATTGAATACAAATTTTTAGAATATGCACCTATCCAAGTTCAAAAGCTTACTTTTTTCCTTACTCATGTTTTCAAGCACACTTTCTTTTGCCCAGGTGGACGGAGATCAAACTGGTGCCTGGTACATGTACTTTTGGAGCACCACCATTAAGGACGGTCCCTGGGGCTTCCAGGGTGATATTCAGCATCGTAATTGGGATGTAATCGGTGATTTGGAACAATTGCTTCTTCGTGGTGGCATTACTTACCAACCCACTGGAAGCAATGTTAAGTTCACATTCGGTTACGGGAATATCACCACAGGAGAATTCGGTGATGGTGACAATACAGTGAATGAAAGTCGTATTTATCAGGAAGCACTTATACCGCAAAAGTTGGGTAGTCGTGTGTTTCTGACTCATCGTTTCCGGTTTGAACAACGATGGGTTGAGAACCAAGATACACGAACTCGGTTTCGCTACAACATCTTCATGAATATAGCGCTCAATCAAACTTCGCTGTCCAAAGGTGCCATTTACTTAGCGTTTTATAATGAGCTTTTCATCAACGGACAAAGAAGTATTGGCGATGCACGAACTGTCGAGCTATTTGACAGAAATCGTTTCTACAGTGCTATTGGTCACTCTCTGAGTGATAATCTTCGAATTCAGTTTGGACTCATGACACAAACCACGGACAATTGGCAGAAAAAACAATTGCAGTTCAGTTTACATCACAATTTCTAGAGGACAATTCTTCCTTCCAGAAACTGCAGTGCCCTTGTTTCTGAGTAAGTGAATTCACTACCCGTCTGCATATATCCTACATGGCCTCCCCTCTTTGGAGTTTCGAGGTAGATATAATCGTTGGTCTTGGCTAATTGGTAGGGATAGCATTCTCCCTCTAATAATGGATCATTCAACGCATTAAGAAGAAGGGTTGGTGTTTGAATTTTACGAACAAAGGGCATGGGATTGCAGAACTCGTAGAAATCCTCGGCACCCTTGAAACCATGAATTGGACCCGTAAAACGGTCATCCAATTCAGCAGTAGTCTTCAGGTCATCAATTCCTGTAATATCGATATCCGGAAATTGAGCTGCTTTAGCTTTGATTTTCCCCTTAAGACGTTTCACAAACTTATTTTCATAAGGCCAGTTTCCTCTTTTCTTCAGCGTGTTTGCACTTTCAATTAAAGAGCATGGTGCTGATATGGCCACTGCTTTTGAAACTTCTGCAGGTAAAGGATGAACATCGTGTTCCCCTAAATACCTGAGTGTTTGACCACCACCCAGGCTAATTCCAGCGAGACATATTTCCTGGTAGTTGAATTGCACTGCGTGATCCACCACTGTTCTTAGGTCATAACTGGCCCCATGATGATAAAGAATTCGCTGACGATTCATTTCCCCACTACAGGTTCGGTTGTTCCAGGCTAGAACATCCCAATTGTTGGTATTAAATAGTTTAGCCAGTCCTTTTACATAATGGCGATCTGAATTCCCTTCCAGACCGTGCGAGATAATCAAAAGGCGTTTATGTCCCGACTTGATCCAATCAATATCCAAAAAATCATCGTCTGGTGTCTCAATACGCTCTCGTGTATATTCCACGCCTTTAACCGTTCTCCAGAGGCTCGGCACAATAGTCTCGAAATGGCCATTGATTAAATAAAGGGGAGGTCTCTTGTAGGTGGAAGTAATAATCGGCATACTCTTGATCTGGAAAATAAACCGTTCAAAACGGTATGTTCTAGATTTAGTCGGAATTTGTTTTCAATATACAACTCGTATCCTATTTTCGACCCTTATTTTGAGTGGAATGCGAAGTCGGTTAGTCGTTGCTTTATTTCTTCTTTTTTCTTCATTTGCATCACTCGGGCAAACCGTGACAGTGTTAGATGATGAGACCAACCTTCCTATCTCCTATGTCTTCATACGCTCCGCGGATTCAAACAAGGGAGCTGTAACTGATGAGAACGGCAAGGCAGACATCTCTAGTCTGTCTGATCAGGTTTTACTCATATTCAGTCACCACTCTTATGTTGAACAGAAAATCTCTTTCAAATCCCTTGAAGCACAACGATTTATATTCCGGATGGTTCCCAACATAACACGGATGGAGGACTTTGTGATCTCGGCAAGTCGCTGGGAACAAGACAAACGAGAAGTACCCAATAAAATAGTAGAAATAAGGCCGTCCGATATTGCCTTTAGCAATCCTCCCACGATGGCTGATGCACTGGCTTCCTCTGGTCAAGTGTTTGTTCAAAAAAGCCAACTTGGCGGTGGGAGTCCAATGATTCGCGGTTTTGCAGCCAATTCCGTTTTGATCGTGGTTGATGGCGTTAGAATTAACAACGCCAACTTTAGAAGTGGAAATCTCCAGAACGTAATTAACCTTGATCCCAATAATGTACAAAGAGCAGAAGTCATTTTTGGTCCAAGTTCGGTCCTCTATGGTTCTGACGCCCTGGGTGGAGTAATGCATTTTCAAACGAAGGACCCAAAATTTTCAGAGAATTTGACCACCGACATCTCCGGGACTTTATTCACGCGATATAGCAGTGCCTCCAATGAAAACACCTACCATTTCAGTTTGAACTACGGAGGTCCGATTTTCTCCTCGTTCTCTGCTATAACATTCAGCGACTTTGGTGACCTAAGAACAGGCAATCAAAGGACGGATGAATTTCCTGATTTTGGAAAACGCTTTCGCTATGTTGAGACTATTGATGGTGTTGACCAGGTCTTGACCAACGAAAATGTCAATAAGCAGGTACAATCCGGATATGACCAATTCAATCTCCTTCAGAAATTTAAATTAAGACTTAAGTCTTCAGAATTCACCTATTCCGGACACTTAAGCACCGCATCCGATATACCAAGATATGACCGCCTGATTCTCAATGATGATACTGACACTCCACAATTTGCCGAATGGTACTATGGCCTTCAGGACTGGCAGATGCACAGTTTAAGAACGAGTCTATACAACTCAAACCGGTTTTTCTCGGAAGCCAATATCACGGCAGCTTATCAACAATTTGGGGAAAGCCGGGTAACCAGACGTTTTCAAAGTCCTAACCGCACTATCCGTTTGGAAAAGGTTGATGTTTTATCATTGAATGCTGACTTCGATAAAGAACTCTCCGAAAACCAACAATTGCATTACGGAATAGAGCTCATTGAAAACACCACTGAATCCAGTGCCTCATCCTTTAACACAAATACAGAATTATCAGGGTCGGCAAGCACGCGCTACCCTGACGGGGGAAGTAGATTTGCTTCCTATGCTACTTATTTGAACTACAAATGGACTATCAATCCAAAGACAATTTTAACCACAGGGGTACGCTATAATACAATTGATCTGAATTCTAAATTTGTCGATGATACGTTCTTCGACTTTCCCTTTGATGAAATCAACTTGGAAAGTAGTGCTTTAAGTGGGAGTGTTGGACTGGTAGTTCTTCCAAAAGAGGATGCTAAACTGAGCTTTCTTTTTTCTTCAGGTTTCCGGGCACCAAACATTGATGACGTAGGAAAAGTATTCGATTCCGAACCTGGTAACGTAGTCGTTCCTAACCCAGATTTAAAACCTGAATATTCGTATAATTTTGAAGTTGGTCTAGAGCAAAACCTTAACAGTCAAATCAAGTTCAATGGCGTCCTGTATTATTCCATTCTCAGGGATGCCCTAGTCAGGAGAGATTTCACTTTTAATGGGCAAAACCAAATCATGTTTGACGGAGTACTGAGCAATGTTCAGGCCCAGGTAAATGCAGGTGAAGCCTATGTCTTCGGTTTTAGTACCGGCCTGGAAGCTGATTTAGACAATGGACTGAATTTTAAAGGAACCGTCACTTATACCGAAGGAGAAGATACTATTGATAATATAAGGCTTCGTCACGTCCCTCCTGTTTTCGGGCAATTCAGCCTGGGCTATAAAACGGATAACTATACGCTTGAAATGTTCTCACAGTTCAGTGGTAGCATTTCGTTCGAGGATCTTCCTCCATCAGAACAAAACAAAACCCATATTTACACTCCTGATGGAGCGTTATCATGGGCCACCTTGAATTTAAGGGGATCTTTCAAATTCAGTGAATTCTTTGATCTTAACGTTAGCCTGGAGAACCTTTTTGACACCCACTATCGGCCGTACTCATCCGGAATCAGCGCGCCTGGTTTTAATGCAATAATTTCTCTTAGGGGTAATTTTTAAGCATCATAACACATTGATAATCTTGACCTAACTTTTAAGATAAAGTGTCACACTATATTCGAAAAGAGTTAAATCTCTTCATATTTATTGGGTGTTCATGAAAAAGGTCTGGTGGGTCAGACTTTTTTTATTGCCATATCTTTTTCACCCAGACTAATCCGTTTAATTTCGCTTCAAATAATTGTCAATGCACGTAGCGATTGCGGGAAATATTGGGTCAGGCAAAACCACTCTAGCCCAGAAATTAGGTAAACATTTCGGATGGGATGTTCAATTGGAATCTGTAGAAGATAATCCGTATCTGGCCGATTTCTATGAGGACATGAACCGATGGTCGTTCCATCTGCAAGTTTACTTCCTCAATAGTAGATTCAATCAAGTAGCTAGAATAAGAGAGTCAAACAAAGGAACGATTCAGGACCGTACTATCTACGAAGATGCTCATATTTTTGCCGCAAATCTTTATAAGTCCGGCTATATCGTTGAACGGGACTATCAGAACTACATGGAGCTCTTCAAATCAATGATTAAGCACGTTCAACCCCCCGATTTACTTATTTACCTAAAGGCGGATATACCCAAACTAGTGGGTAATATTGAAAAAAGGGGTCGAGACTATGAAGCGCTGATCAGAATTGAATATTTGAAAAATCTCAATCAACATTATGAGGATTGGATTGGCTCATATGATCAAGGCAAACTTCTTACCATTGATGTAAACAACCTCGATTTTGTAAAGAATATTGAAGATTACGCTTTGATTTTGGAAAAAGTAGACTTCGAAGTTAATGGTCTGTTTAGTTAAAGGAAGATTTTATTGTGAGGGGTAATTAATGTACCTTGCGACCGTTAAAGAATTAACACTCTACTTTTTTATAAGAACTAAGCAAGTCCCGATCGTGATCGGGACATTTTTTATTCTTCAGATTTTACCTCCCAGGTATGATCTGCTAAAAGTTTTACCTCTGCAACAAATTTGGAAAAGGACTTTGATCTCCCCCATTCTGAAGGAGCAATCAGCGAAAGTAAATCGGTATCGTCTTCCCTCTCGTAGAGATAATAGGTCTTGCCAATCAAGGGTTCAAAGCTCATCTTTGACCGGTAGATTCTTTCGGACACTTCCACCCTCTTTTTGATCTCGTTTGCCTGGTTGGCCAACAGTTTCATTTGATCGAAAATTTGCTTGACCTGCATATCGGTCTGCTCATGCATTGCAGCAACAGCCCTAGCCTTGATTTTGCCTTGATCCTCAGGTTTGACCAAAGCCGATCCCAGCGTATGAGCATACTCAATCAAACCAGGATTCTCAGTAGTAAGCTCTTCCATTTTGTCCAAATCCACTGAATCCAGATCTACTTTCTTCCCATTCTTTTCTCCTTTAGTCATGCTATTCCTTCTCACTGTTAATTGATGTATCGATCTTGGTTGTATCAGATTTGTCATCCTCAGAAGGTGCTACGGATTCCTTCAAATGTTTCTTGGAGCCCGGAAATGTGGTTTTTCTTGAAATATCCCACAGTGCCACCAGCGTGCCGATTATGAATAACACACCAACAATAACAAATATTTTCTTAGATCGCTTCACTTCTAAAAACAACAAAGTTTATTAATCAAAGTTAACTTTAATCCAGATTTAATTCATCAATTCTGCTCCTGACGTTTACCAGCCCCGAAAAATAATCCATGTGGATATGGACGCATTTTACGCATCGGTAGAACAACACGACAATCCTGAATTAAAGGGCAAACCTGTAGCTGTTGGTGGTAGTCAAGAACGTGGAGTAGTAGCGGCTGCCAGCTATGAAGCCAGAAAGTTTGGAGTCAGATCGGCAATGCCATCAAAAACTGCGTATCATAAATGTCCATCGATTATTTTCGTTCGACCCAGATTCGATCGATACAAAGAAGTATCTGATGTCATAAGGGGTATCTTTCACGAATATACCGATCTGGTAGAGCCATTATCTCTGGATGAGGCATATTTGGATGTTACATCCAATAAGAAAGGAATCCCTTCGGCTACGTTGATTGCCAAAGCGATCCGAAAAGACATTCTTGCAAAAACGGGTCTGACCGCATCTGCCGGAATTTCAGTAAATAAGTTCCTTGCTAAAGTGGCTAGTGATTATCACAAGCCCAACGGTATGACATTGATTGGCCCTGATAAGGTGATCACATTTCTTGAACAACTGGAAATAGAAAAGTTTTTTGGAGTCGGAAAAGTCACCGCTCAAAAAATGAAGCGGTTAGGCATCAATACAGGCGCTGATTTGAAGTCTTGGTCTGAGGAGGCCCTAAGAGCTAATTTTGGTAAATCCGGTTCCTTCTATTACAAAATCGTTCGTGGCCAAGACGATCGACCTGTCAACCCTGAGAGAATTCGCAAGTCACTTGGTGCGGAAAACACATTCAACTATGACCTGGTGGAGCTCATCGATATGAAAATGGCATTAGAACCAATCGCCCAAACTGTAATACGCAGATTGGATAAAGCCGAATCCTACGGTAAAACATTAACATTGAAAGTCAAATTCAAGGATTTTACGCAAATCACCAGAAGTAAAACGTTGGAAACTCCGATCACAAACTATGATGCGCTGCTCGACAATAGCTTTGACCTTTTGGAACAGATTCATTGGGAGGATTTTCCTTCAGGCGTCAGACTTCTTGGAATTACATGTTCAAATTTCGAATCGGAAACCATTGAAGAAGAGGAACATGAGGGAATGCAACTCACATTAAATTTTTGACATCTCATTTTTTGAGGTTAGAAGTGTACTATTTGTTTTAAATTGCAGGTTCAATTATTCTAAGTATGAGTAAACTGATCATTGGTAGCCATGAAGAATTTGCCCGACATATAGGGCAGGAATTGGGAGTTTCGGATTATCTGAAAATTGACCAGGACAGGATTAATGCCTTTGCGGAAGCCACGATTGATCACCAATGGATCCATACTGATCCTGAACGGGCTAAAGCAGAAGGAGCTTTTGGAAATACCATCGCCCATGGCTATCTCACACTGTCTATACTTCCATATCTATGGGAGCAAATCGCTGATATCCGCAACATTAAAATGATGATCAACTATGGTATTGAAAAATTAAAATTCAACCAGCCGGTCATCGTAAATAATGAAGTGCGTTTGAAGGTGAAATTGACTTCTCTCGCTGACCTCAGGGGGATCACCAAATGTCAACTGAACGTTAGATTGGAAATTAAGGACAATCCAAAGCCTGCTTTTACCGGTGAGATGATTTTCCTCTACCATTTCATCAAATCCTGACAGTATCCTTTTTCCGTACGTAAAGGACTTTTTCAAGTTCACAAACCACATCCCCCTCTTCATCAGTGATAAAAAGCGGGAGAAGAAAATCCTTTTTACCTAACTCATCTACTTCAGCTTTCATTTGAGCCACTTGTTCAGGAGTAAGTTCAAACACACATTTCACGGTACCCCTTCCCGGCTTTTTGAATCGAATGGTACTTGCCTTGTCCCAAACGATATAGCCTTTACCTAAAATCTGGATCAACATTAGCATGTAGAAAGGGTCGGCCATTGAAGACAAGGATCCTCCGAAATGGGTACCCACGTAATTCTTGTTCCACCACCTGAGCTTCATCTGCAGTTCGACTCGCATAAAATCATCGCTAATTGACTTAAGTCGAATACCCGCTCCAAGGTACGGTGGGTAGAAACTAATCAACTTCAGTTTTTGGGTTCCGGAAAGCTTGAACATAGCTGGGATTATTCATTAGATTTGCGACTCAATTTAAGCACATATTATGACGGCAGAAATTCATACCGAAAAAGGACTGATGAAAGTTGAGTTTTACTCTAATGATGCTCCCAATACAGTCAAAAACTTCGTTGACCTATCCAAAAAAGGATTTTATGATGGTTTAACCTTCCATCGAGTGATTCCTGATTTTGTAATTCAAGGTGGATGCCCAGACGGAACCGGAATGGGCGGCCCCGGCTATTCTATCAATTGTGAATTGGATGGAGAAAATCAATACCATGATCGAGGGGTTCTCTCTATGGCGCATGCAGGAAGAAATACTGGAGGATCTCAGTTCTTTATATGTCATAGTAGAACCAATACAGCCCATTTGGACAGAAACCATACTTGCTTTGGCAAAGTGATTGAAGGAGTCGATGTGGTTGATGATATCCGACAAGGAGACAAGATCGAAAAGATCGTTGTCTTTGAAGATTAGCTTTAAGAACAAATGAAAATATGAAGGTGACAATGGTCACCTTTTTTTATATCAACCAGAATAGTAAAAAGGGCGATTATAATTAGCTTTGCTCATCATTTTTTAAACCTCACATATGCGTCAAATAATCGAATGCGTTCCCAATATTTCTGAGGGACGAGATGAAGCGAAGATCAAGGCAGTAACCGATGTAGTGGAAACCGTAGAAGGAGTCAAGCTCCTTGATGTTGATCCTGGAAAAGCCACCAACAGAACAGTAATCACCTTTGTAGGGGAGCCGGAGCCGGTGATTGAAGCAGCATTCCGTGTCATCAAGAAAGCTTCCGAAGTCATTGATATGAGCAAACATTCTGGGGAACACCCTCGATTTGGTGCCACCGATGTTTGTCCATTGGTTCCTATCTCCGGAATTTCAATGGAAGAAACTGCGGCTCATGCACATAAGTTGGGTAAACGAGTAGGTGAAGAGCTGGGAATTCCCGGATACTTCTATGAGAATGCCGCTACCTCCCCTTTCCGACAGAATCTGGCCGAAGTAAGAAAAGGAGAATATGAAGCACTGGCCGAAAAATTAGTCGACCCGGAATGGAAACCAGACTTCGGTCCTGCTGAGTTTGTAAAAGCCAAGACTTCTGGAGTCACTGCCATTTCTGCACGAGATTTCTTAGTGGCATACAATGTCAACTTGAATACTACCTCAACAAGAAGGGCAAATGCCATTGCCTTTGACATTCGTGAGGCGGGAAGAGTGAAAAGAGAAGGTAACCCTATTACAGGCAAGATTGTAGAAGATGAAAATGGTGATCCCGTCAGAATTCCGGGCAAGTTGAAAGCAGTAAAAGGAATTGGATGGTACATCGAAGAGTATGGAATCGCCCAGATTTCCTATAACCTCACAAACATCAATATCACCTCAATGCATGAAGCATTCGATGAAACCTGTAAGGCAGCTGATGCTCGAGGTTTGCGCATTACAGGTTCCGAATTAGTAGGCCTGGTGCCATTAAAAGCAATGCTTGATGCAGCTGATTACTTTCTTACCAAGCAAAATCGATCTCTAGGTATTTCTGAAAAGGAGAAGATCAAAATTGCCGTAAAATCCCTTGGTCTTGACGACCTTAAACCATTCACTCCGGAAGAAAACATCATAGAATACATGCTAGGCAATGGGGCTGGTAAGCGGTTGATTGACATGGATCTCTCAGCTTTCTCAGATGAAACAGCGTCTGAGTCTCCTGCACCAGGAGGCGGATCGATTTCTGCTTATGTAGGAACTCTTGGCGTGGCCTTAGGAACCATGGTGGCCAATCTTTCGGCTCATAAACGAGGATGGGATGATAAATGGGAAGAATATTCGAATTGGGCTGTAAAAGGCGAAGAATACCGAAAAAAATTGCTCCGACTGGTGGACGAAGACACCAATGCTTTCAATAAAATCATGGAGGCATTTGGATTACCAAAAGGTTCTGAGGAAGAGAAAGCGGCTCGAACGCAAGCCATTCAGGACGCCACCAAATATGCCATTGAAATACCATACAAAGTGATGCAAACGGCCTGTGATTCCATGGAAGTGATGAAAGCCATGGCCGAAAATGGCCTGCAAGCCTCAATTTCAGATGCTGGTGTAGGTGCGCTTTGTGCGAGAACCGCTGTACGAGGTGCCTACCTCAATGTGAAAATCAATACGGGAGGTTTGAAAGATCAGTCGTTTGTGGATGATATGCTTGCCAAAGCCCGGAAGGTGTTGAATGATGCCGAGGCAAAGGAGACCGAAATAATGGAGATGGTCGAAGGCAAGCTTTAGATTCTGCTGGTGACTTTACCCCCTCTTTTATGAAGTAAAAGACCTAAAACATTTGTTTTACATATATGAAAAATATATTTCTTTTATATTTGTACAAGAAATAAAAATTCAGGTCAATGTTCAGGTCAACTATTCTTCTATCGTTGTGCTTGCTCTTATCACCGCATCTATCAGGTCAAACCAGTGACTTACGGGTACTAAAGGGGGAGAAAGCCAGAAAAGTCAATCACCTATTGGAACAAAAGCAAGCCAAAGGTTTCTCTGGTTCAATTATCGTTGAAGAAAAGGGTGAAGTCACCTTGAAAGTTGCGCATGGCTACGCGAACCGAAGCAGAAAGATTCCCTACAGTACCACTACCATATCAACTATTGGTTCGATTACAAAACCATTCACTGCCACGGCTATTTTGAACCTTGAAGAGCAAGGAAAACTTGATCTCAATGATCCTATTTCAAAGTTTATCTCTGATTTAAATACAAAACTTCAATCAATAACCATTCATCAGCTTCTCACCCATCAGTCTGGTCTCGGGTCGATACTGGTAGGTAATGATTTTAGAGTTATTTCACGGGAGGACTTTATTCTTCGGCTTAAAGAGCAACGACTCAGGTTTAAACCTGGAGAGAAAGTATCCTATTCAAATATTGGTTATACAGTACTTGCCTATATCATCGAGGAGATTTCCGGATCAAGTTATGAGGAGTACATTCAGTCTAACTTTTTAAAACCACTAGGCATGCACAATACTGGCTATGAATTCCATAGTTGGAATTCTGAATCTCTCGCAGTGGGATATCGCGGCAATTCGGAATGGGGTACGGTTTATGAAAAAATTAAAACAACGAATGGCAACTACTGGAATCTTATTGGCAATGGCGGTCTCCATACTAATCTAGATGATATGTACAAATGGTATCTCGCCATGAAAAATCATGACCTGATCTCCGAATCAATGCTGAGTAAACTGACCAAACCTCATGTCAAATGCAGTCCAAAATCAATCACTTGCTTCCAGAGCTATGCTTGGCTCGCACTTTATCGAAATGATGGTAAGGATCTTGTTGCTGTCTCGCATTCAGGAGGAAACGACATACTTCATGCCGACTTTTTCTGGTATCCCGAAGAAGAAATATTTGTGTTTCTGATGACCAACAACAGCAAATTTCCGGCATCCGAAGTTCTAGACGAAGTCAGGGCTATACTTAGAAACTAAGCCAGGGAAGTCGACTTCATAAAATCCATAACAAGATAGCTAAGTGATTTGCCAACAATCAGTTCATCTCCTGAATCAACTACTGCGGCTTCCGAAAGGTACAAGTAGGCTACATCCAAACTTTCAGCACCTTTACGAATAAAGTGCCGAGCTTGTTCAAGGGAAAACCCCGAAGGTTTTTCTGCACTGGAGGGCATGTTCCGTATAGAATCCATACCCAATTCCAGACCACAGGGCACATGGTCATCATGAACGTAATCAAGTGCCAACATCAAGTGCTTGTCGAGATAGGTAATGTCCTCCAAAAACTGGTATTTCACATTACGGGTGGTATCCATGAGTCGCAGCATGTTTTCAGAATTGTAAGACTGATGAAGGCCAAAAGCAAAATATTTGTACAATACACCAGTTTCTTTAGCATAAGACATCGCATTGCCACTATGCCGCCCTTCAAGTGCCCTGAAATTGGCGTGAGGGTCCAAATTGATGGCATTAATTCCGCATTTCCTGCCTAATGCCTTAGAAACACCTCTGAGAATAGGAAAAGAGTTGTTGTGGCCTCCTCCAATGATTATTGGGACCATGTTTGCTCTGATTATTGCCTCCACAATTGGAGAAACAAGTTCATCCAGTTCCGCACAGATAATATGAAGTTTGGTATGATAGTAATCTGTCTTTTCGGAAAGCGACTCAGCTCTTTTTTGCAATTTCTTTGTATCAACGCTTCCAAGAACTAAGACCTCCTTTCCATCAAAGAAACGGTTACTTTGAACATTCAGAAAACGAGGTAAAAAGGCATTCCAACTTTTCTCAGCTCCCCGCCTACCATAGTTAGCCATGGCCCCTATGCTTTCAGGAATTCCCACAAGGCAGTATTTGGCACCTTCCTTATGGTAGTGCCCAAGTGCATTCAAGGTCTCTCCTCTTCTTAGTGTTCGCACGCGCTCACCCACTCGTGTCTCTCCCTTTCGGTGACTCACGAATTCCTCAAGATCATCCTTATGAAAGTAGATCATTACACCTGAAAACTAATTGCTTAAGTAAATTAGTCAAAAAGTGAATATGCCTTAGAATCAGGTGTTTTTTTAATGATTTGATATTAATATCTTCACCTCGACCTTAGAGATAAATAATGGAATACACCCCCGATCCTGTCAAAATTTTCGTGGTTGAAGATGATCCGGTTTACATGAAACTGGTGCACTATATAGCCGAAATGAACCCGGATCACATTGTCAGCACCTTCACAAATGGTTCGGATTGCATCAAGAAACTACACGAGAAACCCGCAGTAGTCACCTTAGACTATTCTCTTCCCGACATGACCGGAGCAGATGTGCTCAAACAAATCAAACAGATCACTCCTGAAACCAATGTTATCATTGTGTCCTCTCAGGAAGACATCAATACGGCCATACAATTACTAAAAGTTGGGGCTTACGATTATATCACCAAGGATGATGAGACTAAGGAGCGCTTACTCAATGCAATTAACAATGCCAAGAAGAATATCTCACTTGTTCAACAAATTGAGGAGCTGAAGGAAGAAGTCGCTGCCAAGCACGAGGTAAGTAACGGTATTATTGGTGATAGTCCGGCAATTAGCAAGGTTTTTCGATTGATGGAAAAAGCCATTAAAACAAACATAACTGTTTCCATAACTGGAGAAACGGGGACTGGTAAAGAGGTGGTGGCTAAGGCAATCCATTATAATTCACCTAAGAAAAAGGAACCTTTTATAGCCGTCAATATAGCCGCAATACCCGAAAATCTTATTGAAAGTGAACTTTTTGGTCATGAAAAGGGAGCCTTTACCGGAGCGATGACAAGAAGAAAAGGTAAGTTCGAAGAAGCCGATGGTGGTACTATTTTTCTGGATGAGATCGGAGAAATGGATATGAACTTGCAAGCCAAGTTGCTTCGTGTTTTGCAGGAAAGGGAATTGAACCGAATTGGGGGTAACGAAACGATCAAATTCGATGTCCGAGTAATTGTTGCTACCCACAGAAACCTGGCCAAGGAAGTTAAGAGCGGAAATTTCCGTGAAGATTTGTACTACCGTCTCCTCGGAATTCCTGTCGAGCTTCCCCCTCTTCGTGATCGTAGTAAAGACATCGTTTTGATTGCCGATCATTTCCTGAAGGACTTTGCAAAGGAAAACGGTTTGGGAAAGATTCACCTTACTAAAGAAGCCAAGAACAAATTACTAGCTTATCACTGGCCGGGTAATGTACGCGAGCTTAAGTCAGTAGTCGAACTCTCGGCAGTAATGTGTGATAACAATGTGATCGAGGATGATGACATCAATTTCAATAGCCTTCAGACGGAGGGTAATTTCACTTTTGAAGAATTGACGCTTAAACTCTATACCTTCAAGATAATCAGACATTTCCTGGACAAATATGATGGTAACGTTTTGCAGGTAGCTGAGAAACTGGACATTGGAAAGTCAAGCATCTATCGTTACTTAAAGGAAATGGAAGAAGAAGGATTATAAATGCCCGAAGCCATTCACCTCTCATAACATTTCAACACTGTCAGTTTAGTCTTTTAACTATTTTCAACCCCAGTATTTAAAACAGAAACTCATGAAAAGAGTCCTTTTTTGCGCAGCTGTTCTTTTGATTTCACTGCCCCTCCTCTCTCAACAATCAAACCTAGATGATCTTACCGTTGAAAAGATAATGAGGGATCCCGCCAAATGGATTGGTACTTCTCCCTCAAATATTAGCTGGTCCAGAGATAGCAAATCCATCTTTTTCAACTGGAATCCTGAGCAGGAAGCCTCCTCTTCTACCTACAAGATCAGTATTGAAGGTGGTGAAGCGGTCAAAGACGAAGACAGGTTGGAAGGTTTTCCCAGACAATACAATTTCAATCGAGATGGTTCTGTAATTGTATATTCCAAGGGTGGTGACATCTACATTAGAGAGGTTAAATCCAATAAGGAAACCAGACTCACAAGTACGGAAGCCAGAGAAAGTGATGCGAGCTTTCATAGGGATGAGAACATTATTACCTACACGAGTAACAACAACCTTTTCATGATTGACCGTGGCTCGGGATTCATCAAACAGTTGACCAATTTTGATATCCCGGACGACAATGAATCACCAAGAAGAAATACGAATTCTGTTAACAGGGCAAACAGAGAGCAGGATCGCTGGCTTAGAAATGACCAATTGGTCACATCACAAATACTTAGGGATAGAAGAAGTCGTCCGAGAAGATCCAATGCTGGTTTTCGGCAATTTCGAGAAGACCTCAGTACGGATAATCTCTCGTCCATTGATGTTCCCAACGTACGAAATCTTCAACTCTCAGGAGATGGAAAATATGTAACGTTTCAAGTTTCCCATCAAGCGGAAAAGAGTGGTAAGAGAACCATAGTTCCGAACTATGTAACCAACAGTGGCTACACTACTGATATCAACGCCAGATCAAAGGTAGGTGGAGAACAGTCCTACATGGAGATTGGTGTGTACGACATAGAGAATGACAGCTCTTATATGGTAGATACGGAGCAGCTTGAAGGCATTACCGACCTGCCTGACTATATCAGGGATTATCCGGACAAAAGCTATGAGAAGAAACCCAGGAAGGTATCCGGAATAACTGTTCTTTGGTCTGAAGATGGCAGTCATTGTGTTTTGCAATTCGTTTCCACCGATTACAAGGATCGCTGGTTAGTGAAACTTGACCCGGCCACTGGTAAAACAGAAACCATAGACCGACAAAGGGATGAAGCCTGGGTTGGCTGGGGTCCCGGAATCGGACGAGGATTTGGCGGTGGTACTTTGGGCTTTATGCCAGACAATGAGACGCTTTACTTCCAATCTGAAGCATCCGGCTATTCACATCTCTATACGCACAATCTGCAAAATGGGAATAGGAAACAGCTTACCTCCGGTGATTTTGAAATCTATAACCCTTTCCTTTCAGAAGACGGTAAGACCTGGTATTTGACGGCTAATGTGGATCATCCGGGAATCAGGCACTTTTATTCCATGCCGGCAAAGGGTGGCAAGTTGAAAAAAATTACTACACAAGACGGAAACAACGAGGTGACCCTTTCCCCAGATGAAAAACACATCGCCATACGATACTCTTACTCCAATAAACCATGGGAACTTTACGTGATGGAAAACAAAAGTGGAGCAACACCACGAAAATTGACCGAGAGTCTCACAGATGAATTCAAGTTATATCCTTGGACCAAGCCTGAAAACGTAGTCTTTGAAGCCGAAGATGGCGCTCAAGTTCATGCAAGACTTTATAAGCCGGAAAATCCAAACGGAGCAGGCGTGGTGTTCGTACATGGTGCAGGCTATTTGCAAAATGCGCATCAATGGTGGAGCGGTTATTTCAGAGAGTATATGTTCAACAATATACTGATGGCCAAAGGGTACACAGTAATCGACATTGATTATCGCGCGAGTGCCGGATATGGGCGGGATTGGAGAACAGCTATTTATCGACACATGGGAGGTAAAGACTTATCTGATAACATTGACGGTGCCAAGTACCTTATCAGAGAACATGGTGTTGACCCTCAACGAGTGGGAATGTACGGAGGTTCTTACGGTGGCTTCATTACACTTTTTGCCATGTTCAAACATCCCGATGTAATTTCCGCGGGTGCTGCCCTAAGGTCGGTGACTGATTGGGCACATTACAACCATAATTATACTGCCAGTATTTTGAATACCCCTGTGGAAGATCCTAAGGCGTATAAGCGTAGCTCCCCTATATATTTTGCCGAAGGTCTACAGGGCGACCTTTTGATTGCTCATGGTATGGTCGATACCAACGTGCATTTTCAGGATGTAGTTCGTCTGGCCCAGAAACTTATAGAGTTAGGCAAGGACAATTGGGAAATGGCTGTCTATCCGGTTGAGAACCATGGATTTACCACGCCATCTGGCTGGACCGATGAGTACAAGCGTATTTTCAAATTATTCGAACGAACAATCGGAAAGAAATAGTTGATATATTCAACCCATAAACCTTAAACAAATGAAAAAAGTATTGGCCCTTCTTTTGGCATTGGCCTTTGTGGCATGTCAATCAAGCAAGGAAATAGTTGTTGATGAAACTGGCCGAGGATTAATAGCCGAAAAGGCGATGGTGGTTTCGGCCCATCCCCTGGCGTCAGAAGTTGGTAAAGAAATAATGCAAAAGGGAGGAAATGCCGTTGATGCTGCAATTGCCGTGCAATTCGCATTGGCCGTAGTCTACCCTGGAGCAGGCAATATCGGAGGTGGTGGATTTATGATGACCCGCATGGCTGATGGAAGCATTGATGCTTTGGATTACCGTGAAAAGGCTCCTCTTGCCGGAGGCAGAAACATGTACATCGGTGAGAACGGTGAGGTCATTCCTCAATCCAGCACACGTGGACATTTGGCTGCCGGAGTCCCGGGATCTGTAGCAGGATTTGAGGCGGCATATAAAAAATATGGTTCTCTCCCATGGGCAGATCTTGTTCAACCGGCAATCGATTTAGCTGCAAATGGATGGGCACTAACGGAAAAGGAAGCTGGAAAATTGAACTCAAATCGTACCAATTTCATAAAATATAACACGATCAATCCGGACTTCTTTTTGAAGGAAAATGAGGACGAGAAATGGCAAGCTGGTGAAATCGTCAAAACCCCTGAAATGGCGGCAACACTCTCCAGAATTAGGGATAATGGAAGAGATGGATTCTATAAGGGGGAAACAGCCCGACTGATCGTTGAAGAAATGAAGAGAGGTGGTGGAATAATCTCTCTTCAGGATTTAGAAGAATACGAAGCTGTCTGGCGGAAACCGATTACCGGTACCTACAGAGGATATGACTTCATCTCTATGCCTCCCCCATCAAGTGGTGGAATTGCATTGGCTCAATTACTTCAATCTGTTGAACCTTATGACCTGGGAAGTTTTGGGTTTCACTCTGAGAAAAGCGTACATCTTATTGTAGAAGCTGAAAGAAGAGTGTATGCCGATCGTGCTACTCACCTTGGTGACCCTGACTTCTTCGATGTGCCGAGAAATGGGCTTTTGGATAAAAAATATCAATCCGATCGTATGAAGAATTTCGACCCCCTGAAAGCCTCTAAAAGTGCCGAAATCAGAGCTGGTGCACCTGCTCCAAAAGAGAGTGAGGAGACCACCCACCTTTCTGTAGTCGACCCGAAGGGAAACGCAGTCTCAGTTACCACCACCTTGAATGGCGGAATGGGATCAAAAGTATTTGTAGGAGGTGCAGGCTTCTTACTCAACAACGAAATGGATGATTTCAGCGTAAAACCCGGAACCCCTAATATGTATGGGCTTGTGGGAGGAGAAGCCAATTCTATCCAGCCAGGAAAAAGAATGTTAAGCTCTATGACACCGTCAATCGTATCTAAAGACGGGAAGTTATTTATGGTGGTCGGCACACCCGGTGGATCTACCATAATCACCTCTGTCTTTCAAACGATCATTAATGTGATAGACTATGACATGGGCATGCAAGAGGCAGTTTCAGCTCCTCGCTTTCATCATCAATGGTTACCAGATGTTGTGATGTTTGAACGTGATGCCATAGATTCTACTGACGCACGTTGGGCAAGTCTTACTGAAATGGGACACAATCTGATCAAAAGGGGTACCATTGGCCGAGTCGATGCTATTCTAGTCCTCCCTGACGGACGACTCGAAGGTGGAGCGGATCACCGTGGTGATGATGCGGCCGCAGGCTATTAATTGGTTTTACGAAACTGTATTTGGAAGGTCTCAGCATTCGTTGAGACCTTTTATCATTTTATCCACATGCAATTTGAAGCATCATTTAACTTAGAATTAGTTAATCAACTTGCCATGAAAAAGCTTTTACTACTTTTCTTCATTCTTCCCCTTTCAATTCTGGGACAGTCAGGGATTGACCCCGAGAGGTTGGACTTATACCTCAACACTCTCGAAGAAAAGAATAAGGCCATTACAGCTGTCGCAATATCAAAAGGTGGCGAAATAGTCTATGAAAAGTATTCCGGTTACCTCTCTCCTACTAATACACAGCGCTTTAATGCCACCACTAAATTTCGAGTTGGCTCAATATCCAAGACATTCACTGCAACTGTTATCTTTCAACTTATAGAGGAAGGCAAACTCAGCCTAGACACCAAACTATCAAGCGTTTATCCTGACTTTCTCAATGGTGATAAGATCACGATTGCCCATCTATTGAGTCATCAAAGCGGTATTCATAATTACACTGATGAATCTGACTTCGCGAGCTATATGACAGTTGGAAAAAGTAAAGAAGAGATGCTGAAAATTATGAAACGCATGTCCTCTGACTTCGAGCCAGGTTCTAACACTTCCTACAGCAATAGCGGTTATTTTCTACTGGGTTTAATCATTGAATCAGTCACCGGTAAAACCTACACCAAGAATATCACGGATAGAATAATCAGCAAACTAGAGTTGAAAGAAACCTCATATGGAGATAAAATCGAAAATGATAAAAATGAGGCCACCTCGATGCTGTTGCAGGGAGAATGGATCACCTATCCTTATGAATGGGATATGAGTACAGCCTATTCCGCAGGAGCGGTTGTATCCACGCCCAGAGATTTAAATGTATTTATGAGGGCATTATTCAAGAATGAATTGGTCTCTGAAGAATCTGTCAATAAAATGAAAGAAATAATCAGAGGATTGGGTCATGGTGTTTTTGCTGTGCCCTTTTATGAAAAACAAGCCTTTGGACATAATGGCCATATCGACACTTTTGATTCGGGCTCCTATTATTTCGAATCGGACGATGTCAATGTAACCGTAATTTCGACCGGATTAGCCATCACTTATAATGATATACTAGTCGGAGTTTTAAGTCTATACTTTGAAAAGCCATTTGACATCCCTACTTATGATGAAAAATCCATTGAGCTTGACGTTGAAACTCTAAAAACCTATGAAGGCGATTTCAGCTCATCAAAACTACCTTTAAAGATTTCTGTAAAAGTCACTGATGGTCAATTAACGGCTCAAGCTACCGGTCAGAATCCTTTTCCACTAACTGCCATAAGCGAGACCGAATTTAAATTTGATGCAGCAGGAATAGTGATGATCTTTGGCGACAAGGTCGATGGAAAGTATACCACCTTTATTCTAAAGCAAGGCGGCCAACAATTTCCCTATACCAAGGATAAAAATTAAGAGTCATCCTGAACTTGTTTCAGGATCTCCTTAATTTAGATCATGCCCGAACCCAAGGTCTTTCAAATGGAATTCTCCGTTCAATCATCAGATCTGGACGAAATGAATCATGTTAATAATGTCAATTACCTTCAATGGATCCAGGATGTTGCCAAAGGACATTGGGAGCAGGAAGCCAAACAAGAATGGCTGGATCAATATGCATGGGTGGCCCTCTCCCATCATATTGAGTACAAAAAGCCTTCATTTCTGGGTGACAAGCTGAAAGCAATGACCCATGTCCATGAATTTTCAGGACCTAAGAGCCATCGATTGGTTAGAATCGTCAATGCCGACACCGAACAACTGATCGTGCAATCTAGCTCATGGTGGTGCATGGTTGATAAAGAGTCGGGCAGGCCAATAAGAGTACCTGATGAAATGGCCAATCTCTATTGAACAATCAATTTCCTTCGAAAGAGTATCCAAAGTATTCAATGTCCTTTGCGCATAAATTAGCAATGCGTGCTTTAGTGGTACTGGTATAGGCTTCAGTATAAACCTGTCCCTCCGCCTGATTAACGTGAGGAAAATTGTTGAATGTCACCCCGATTCTGCGCATCACTTTGGGTAAGTCTTGATGGCGATTTTCATATCGACCAATAAAATCAACGCTTAGCTCACCCGTCCTGTCCAATAGATGATCGAGTTGGTTGAACCTAAACTCTGGATTTTGGGGAAAGTGCTTTGGTGGTTTTTCCAGTTCAGAAATAAAATCGTCAAACTTGGACCAAGGTGGTTTTAAGCTCAACGAACGTTGTAAATAAAGTTTGTAGAACGAATAAATCCGCTCCCAGGGATTTCTGACAAAGCAAAACTTCCAATAATCATCAAGGGCTTCCAATTCTATCGGATTGGTTCCATAATGAGCATGATGCCAATACCGTGCTTGAGCATCGGGGATATTACTCATCAGATGGTCCCGCATAGACGACCCTCCTGTTCTATGAATATGAATAAATACGAGTTTTCTTGAATCAGAAACTATCATAGTCTTATCCCCTCTAAGAAACAATACTCCCTATTAGTTCTCAACATTTCAATTGAATAAGTGCCGAAAGAAATGGTAAGTTGTTACCAATACAGATTGAATATCAGTATATTGATTATGGTCTTGCATACATGATCAAACTCTTCAGAACCTTCAGACAAGAACAAATGAACTCTGGCAAAAAAATGAGTTACCTCACCTATGCTTTGGGCGAGATTCTCTTGGTAGTAATTGAGATATTAATCGCGGTAGCGCTCAACAACTGGAATCAAAAGAGAATTGACCGACAAACTGAAAGAAACATTCTTGCCAACCTTGTTAAAGAACTCGAAATTAATCTGGCTGCCTATGACCGTATGATCGAAATCAATAAGGACAAAATCAAATCTGTAAATGAGTTATTGAGCTTTTACAAAGATGGTAAGAAGCCAAGTAAAGAAGAAGCTATTCGGCTTTCTCAGGCTCTGTTCAGCATATATACGTTACGGGAACAAACCACAATATTTGAAGAGTTGAGAAATACGGGTAAGATGGATCTCATTAAAGATGAGCTTCGATATCAAATCCTGGATTATTACCGACAGCTTGAATCGAATATTGACTCAGAAACAAACAATATTGAATGGTATGTTTCCTCAATTATTGAATATGGACTAGCTACTTTTGACTATAACTCCATGCTGAGCAAGTTCGACACTCCTACTCCCATTGTGGAAGTGGATGATTTCGATATGGACCTCTTTTATGGAACCTCCAAGGATCAACCCACCAAGCGCCTGATTAACACGGCCACATTCCACAGTTTCACTCTCCAACTAAACCTTATGAGGTATGAGGAAGGTAGAGCATTGGCCAGTGAGTTGAAGGACGCTATTGAAATTTATTTATCCGAGAACTAAACTTATAGCTTTCTAAAGGACGATGGACTTTCCCCTTTAATTGTCTTAAAAGTTCTATTGAACTGACTGATACTTTCGAAACCGCAATCAAAGGCAATTGATGAAACAGGCTTGTCGGTATGTCTCAATTGCAAACAAGCATTTTCAATTCTGGAGGTATTGACGAAGGTGATAAAGGAATTACCGGTTGCTTTTTTGAACCATCGACAAAATGATTGTGTAGTCATATGCGTTCGTTCAGCCATTTCTTCCACGGTCAGTCTCCGATTCAAATTGTCCAGAATGTAGTGAATCGCAGATTCTGTTCTATCGAAATGAACCTTGTTCTGACTGGGAAGTTGATAATTCACTGAAGATAATATATCCGAATCAATAGCGGTTAGCTGATCCAAAATGGCAATTAGAATAGCGACCTGTCCGGCTTCACTGCTTTCTTTGAGCCGCTCAAACTGAATCAACATAGTGTCAGAATATGAAAACTCCAATCCATATCTGGCCCTTTCAAACAGATCATCAAAGGCCTTGCATTCTGGTAGGCTTGTAAAAATCGATCTGGGAAACTGGATGACATACGCAGCGCTCGATTGTTCAGGATCAAGCTCAGAGACCCATTGATGCGGTAGATTTTCTCCTACCAATACCAAATCATAGGCCTGAAAGGGTTGAATGCTGTTACCTACATAGCGAGTCCCGCTGCCCTTCGTAATCAAAGTCAACTCAAGCTCAGGATGGAAATGCCAAAATGGAGTGAATCGTGGCACATCCAACTGAAAATAGTTGAAAGACTTGCCTGACTCCAGAATTCTGGTCAATTCCAGTTTTGCCTTCATTACTCTTAATTTATCTCTAATTGAACTTATTGAAAATTGATAAAGATAAAATATGCGTATTCAGAGCTAAAATCCAAAGAGAATAATGGATCAATTACCATGAACTTTATCAAAAAAATCATGGTTGAAGCCGCTCAAATAGAATTAGATAATAACTATGAGCTCCAGGAGCATCAAATTGAGTTTTATCAAAAGAACAGATACATCAAATTAAAACAGGTATTGGATGAGGCTACCCTGGCCTATTTCAATGAAATCATTTCCAAAAAAGTTTCCAAAATCAATGATGTAGAAACACCGTTAGATCAACGAGATACCTACGGAAAGGCGTTCCTTCAGCTATTCAACCTATGGAAACAGGACGATGACATCAAGCAATTGGTATTGAGCAAACGTCTTGGCAAAATAGCAGCAGACCTGATGCAAACAGATGGTGTTCGCTTGTACCACGATCAGGCCTTATTTAAAGAAGGAGGAGGAGGCATCACCCCTTGGCATGCCGACCAGCATTATTGGCCACTGGAAAGCGACAAAACTATCACTGCATGGATCCCTTTACAAGAAACTCCTTTAGAAATGGGTCCACTTGAGTTTAGTGCCGGGAGTCATCAAATTCTGGAAGGAAGAGAGTTATCAATAAGTGATAAGAGTGAAGAGCTTATTCAGAAAAAACTGCGTGTAACCGACTTCGAACACATAATCGAGCCATTTGATGCCGGAGAAATCAGTCTCCATTCCGGTTGGGTATTCCATAGGGCAGGCGCCAATACCACTGATCAAACCCGTAAAGTGATGACCATCATTTACATGGATAAAGACATGCGTTTAAAAAGCCCTGAGAACAGTGGTCAACAAAATGATTGGGAAACCTGGTGTCCGGGCGCTAAAGTCGGTGAAGTCATCAATACAGAGTTGAATCCTATCATCTACTGAGGTTATGTTGAAACAAAGACTAGAGATACTTTTAATTGGCTTATTGATTGGGGCTTGCCAGTCGACTCCCTCAAAGCAATCTTCTCAAATTGAACCCGTTGATTGGAACAACGAAGTGATTTACCATGTCATACCAAGAAGTTTTTATGACTCCAACGGGGATCGCCATGGTGACCTAAATGGCTTTGTTGAGAAGCTTGACTACTTGAAAGAACTAGGAGTTACTACCATTCTTTTTACTCCCCTTTATGAATCTGGCTTTTACCATAACTACTTCCCTACTGACTACAAAAAAATCGACCAGGAATATGGAACTATGGATGAGTACGTTGCATTCGTCAAAGCAGTCCATTCCAAAGACATGAAGTTTCTGATGGATATGGAAACACAATATGCTCAGGGAGAAAATATCTGGTTTCAGGAATCCTATAAAAATCCTGGATCTCAGTTCGATGATTTCATCTATTATACGGACTCTCTCAATGAATATCCTGAGCAGATTTTCTTACCCACTAAATCTGCATTAACAGAATTCGAAGCCTGGCCAGGAAACAAGCACCATATCGTGTTTCTTGATCTTGACAATCCGAGGATGAAGCAATGGCAGATCGACTTCTACTCTTATTGGGTAGACCCGAATGGAGATGGCAAATTTGACGATGGTGTGGACGGCTTTAGAATCGATCATATCATGGATGACCTGGATTATAAAGGTCTCTTTACGAATATGTACAATGACTTTTGGAAACCTATATTCGAAGCCTGCCAAAAGATTAATCCCAACATTTTTGTTTTGGGAGAACAATCCAACTGGAATCATTATGGAGATGAAATGGTCAGCAAAAGTGGGGCAACTGCAGCCTTCAGTTTCCCTTTACGATTTGCTCTGGCCGGTGGCGCGGGTGTACACGATATGTACACCGATCCAGATGCCTTGGGTGTGAAAATGAATCCTGAACGAATCCACTCGGTAGTATAGGAAACTATTTCCAAATTCTCTAGCGGCACTTATAGCATCAACTTCCTGGAGAATCATGATACCAATAGATGGGCAGACGTAGTCCATGGGAATGAAGGCCAATTGAGAGTTGGTGCAGTATTAAACCTGATGTTGCCAGGCGTTCCCTCTATTTATTATGGCCAGGAATTGGGGCTTACCGGAACAGTCGGGGACTGGGGTTCAGATGCCAACCATATTCCAGTGCGCGAAGCATTTCCATGGACCTCGAGTCCTAATGATGCAGGCAATGCGTCATTCTATAGAGATACTGGTGAATGGTGGGATCAATCCATTTACAATACTCCGGAGATTGAACAATTGGCCTTGGCCCACCAACAATCAAACCCAAGCTCTCTATGGAATCTATACAAGAGCCTACTTACATTAAGGACGGAAAATGAAGTCTTAAGAACCGGTAGTTATTCGCCTGTGGACCTATCGTCCGATTTCATCGGATTCAAAAGAGCAAATTATGATTCATACATTTCAATTGTCGTCAATCTCTCTGCGGAATCAGTAACGCTCAATGCCGAAGAATTTGGACTGGGAAACCAGAAACTTCTAGGCGATGCCAACCTGAATGATATGGTTATTGAATTCCGCCCTTATAGTTTCATTATCTTAAAAGAATGAAAAAAACTCATCTTATCGTCTTCCTGATACCTCTTGTCTTTTCCTGCGCTGAAAGGGTTCCTGAAAGGCCCAATATCCTATTCATCATGACTGATGATCATGCCTATCAGGCCTTAAGCGCTTACGACAATCGATTGATTGAGACTCCTAACATAGACCGGTTGGCAACAGAAGGAATGCTGTTCAAAAAGGCATTTGTTTCCAACTCGATCTGTTCACCAAGTAGAGCAGTGGCTTTGACCGGAAAATTCAGTCACCTTAACAGTGTCAGGGACAACCTGGATGTCTTCGACAGCACACAGATCACCTTTCCTCGCTTACTGCAACAAAATGGTTATCAAACGGCTGTTTATGGTAAATGGCACTTGAAATCCTCCCCTCAGGGCTTTGATGATTGGGCAGTATTGCCCGGACAAGGGCATTATTACGATCCCGAATTTCGAACAAAAGAGGGCATTATCAAGGAAGATGGTTACGTAACCGAATTGGTGACTGATAATGTAATTGATTTTCTCGAAAACAAACGGGATAAGGACAAGCCATTTATGGTGATGTATAACCATAAAGCTCCGCATCGTCAGTGGTGGCCAACCATGGAAGATTTAGATGCCATCAATGGAGACTCTCTCCCTTTGCCCTATAATCTATTTGATGATTATCAATCAAGAGGAACCGCGGCTCAAACTGCTGAAATGCGTATCAGTGATCACATGGGGCTTTCATCTGACAATAAAATCAGACCAGAATTGGTGGATAAACTAGGTTTTGAAGAGTTCTTGGGGTGGTATAAGTCTTCTTTCACCAACCGCTACAACCGATTGAGTGATGAGCAGAAACAAGCCTGGGACTCGAAATTCGGTCCGATCAACGAAGATTTTGAGAAGAATACACCTCAAGGCAAAGCACTCACTATTTGGAAGTACAGACGCTATATGGAAGACTATCTGGGTACCATTGTCAGCGTAGACCGGGAAGTAGGACGTGTTCTTGATTATTTAGATGCCAATGGATTGGCAGATAACACCATAGTGGTATATACTTCCGATCAGGGATTTTATTTGGGAGAACACGGCTGGTTCGATAAGCGCTTTATGTACGAAGAGTCGTTTAGAACACCCCTGTTGATGCGATATCCCAAGATGATCACACCGGGAACGATCAGCACCAAACTCGTCCAAAATATCGACTTCGCTCCTACCTTCCTTGCTCTTGCCCAAATCAATATTCCGGCTGAAATACAAGGGCAGTCAATCGTTCCCTTGCTAAATCAAAGTACCGAAGAATGGCGCGATGCTCTTTACTATCATTATTATGAATACCCCGGAATTCACCAGGTGAAGAGACATTATGGGATACGTACAGATCGTTTCAAATTGATTCGATTTTACTATGATGTGGAAGAATGGGAACTATACGATCTTGAAGCTGATCCCAACGAGATGTACAACCTATATGGAGACCCTGATTATGAAAATATTCGAAATGAGCTTACTCAAAGATTAGAAGAACTAAGAACTCAATACGGTGATTCAGACGAATTGAACCAGCAGTTCATCGAAAGTGACATAGCCAGGTTAAAGGAAAGAGGCTGGTTATAATAATATTGGTCTCCTCAAACCAGAAAATCAACGGGCTATTTCTAATAAAAATAAGCACCATTACTTCACTAGTAGGCTTTGGTTATAACACCGGGTCATCCCTGAAACCAAAGGAAAAAATTTGGAGAAAATCGAAAAAATCTGGCACGAGCGATAACTCCTTTTATAGAAAATTTTGGGTATCGAAAAGCGCAAATCACTAATTTGATATTCAACCTTAAACGAATCAAAATGAAACGCCTTTTGATATTGTTCTGCTTTGGTCTGATTGCCATTAGTACATTCGGACAAAGAGAAAAGAAACAGATTATTCAATCGTTGGATGAAAAGTTTTATCACTATTCCGGGATCGCACATCAACTTTGGGAAAATCCGGAGTTAGGTTATCTGGAATTCGAAAGTGTGGCCATTTTGCAGGCAGAGCTTGAGAAAGAGGGTTTTTCCGTAGAAAAGGGTGTAGCCGATATTCCAACTGCATTCACTGCGACATATGGATCAGGGAAGCCAATTATCGGAGTAATAGGCGAGTTTGATGCCCTTCCGGGAATGTCGCAAAAGCCGATTCCAACAAAAGAACCAAGAATAGAAGGTGCCCCGGGTCAGGCCTGTGGCCATCACCTATTTGGCACCGGTTCAATGGCTGCCGCAATCGCGGTGAAAGATTGGCTGAAGAAGACGGGTAAATCCGGAACCATTCGATTCTATGGCACACCAGCTGAGGAAGGTGGCTCTGGTAAAGTATATATGGTACGAGCCGGGTTGTTTGACGATTTGGATGCAGTACTCTCCTGGCACCCTGGTGATGCAAATACTTCCAATCCCAGCACCAATCTGGCGACCATTTCCGGCAAGTTCACTTTCAAGGGATACTCTTCACATGCAGCTGTGGCCCCCGAAAGAGGAAGATCCGCATTAGATGGAGTCGAAGCGATGAACGACATGGTGAACATGCTCAGAGAGCATACGACCGAACCCACCAGGATTCATTATGTGATCACGAAAGGTGGCGATGCTCCCAACATAGTGCCAGCTGAAGCGCAAGTCTATTATGTGATTCGGCATAACAATAGGAATGAAGTAAAATCTGTTTGGGACCGAGTTGTGAAAGCAGCAAAAGGAGCTGCCATGGGAACTGAAACGGAAATGAGTTATGAGATCATTGGTGGAACTTATGATCGTTTGCCCAACGAAGTATTGTCAAAAGTGATGCACACGAACATGACGATTGTTGGTGGTGTAGACTACGATGAAAAGGAATTGACTTTCGCCAAAGAGATAAGCAAGTCATTCCCGAATCCAAAACCGCTTGAAATGGCGGCACAGATACAACCCATGGTATTTACCAATGGTAAGGCTTCAGCAGATACGGGTGATGTGAGCTGGAATGTTCCTCTCGCAGCGGTTAGAGCTGCCACCTATGTTCCTGGAACAGCCGCACATAGCTGGCAGGCTGTGGCCTCGGGTGGTACAACAATTGGAAAAAAAGGGATGATAGTGGCCGCGAAGACAATAGCGCTTTCAGCCGTTGATATTTACAACAATCCTGACATTTTAGAGGAAGCCAGAGCCGAATTTGACAAACGCAGAGGTCCGAACTTCAAATATGAGGCGTTACTTGGAGATCGAAAACCCGCGTTAGACTATAGGAAATACTAATTTTTCTCTTCGGCCAATAGGCTTTCACCGGCTTGTTTTAGGAAATCAGGTGGATATTCTATCCAATCAATGTGTTTTGTGATTTTACCTTCCTGGTTGAAATATAGCCACATGGTAAATTGCATATTGCGCCAATCGTCATGCAACCTCCCGTCATAATAAAACGGAGTGAAGTAGCCCCTACCCACTGCCGAACTGTCGGTTAGAGCCAGGTCCTGCAAGACCAGTACTTCCGGATAATCCGGATGCTTGGATAAGAGTGAATCAGGCCAGTTATAAAAATCGATAAACTCCTTTTTATTGTAGGTAAATCGGAAAATGACATCTTCAAAAACCATATCATCCGCATACAAATCCTGGAAGCCCTCCCAATTATCCCGTGTTTTGTAAAAGTCAAAAAACCGCTTCGCAGACTCTTCCACAATACTCGTGGTTGTTTCAACAGGTTGTGGGTCGCAAGCAAATAGAAATAACAAAATTGGTAGAGCTCGTTTCATCTTTATTCTTTGAGGTGGATCGATGGCAAATGTATGTAGGAATACATTGGAAAGACTTGATCTCCATCAAGTTTGTCAGCCTAAATACGTCCGTTTAATTTAAGCGAACCAGTTTTGAATCATTACATCAAAGGTCACGTTAGCCAACCAAATCATTTTTTATGAAAAAGATCATTTATTATCTACCAAGAGTGATAGCAGCTTTTATCATGCTCCAAACATTATTTTTCAAATTTGGATTTGGTGGCGTGGAAGCCCTTCAGGAATCCAGAAACCTATTTAGCACGGTGGCCAATTTCTTCCTGGGCTCCGCAGAGAATGAGGGGTTGATGAGAATTGGAACCGGCATCGCGGAATTAATTGCTTCGGTGCTCTTGTTTGTACCTAAAGTCTCAAAATTTGGAGGATTAATGACCATGGGTGTTATGGGTGGAGCAATTCTCACTCATTTTCTTGCTTTGGGAATTGACGTTGCCGGTGATGGTGGAACACTTTTCATCATGGCATGTGTAGCTTTCTTGTCAGGTGCAAAGGCCTTCTATGACGACCGCAAAAGAGAAATGGCCGGTTAATTCAACCCATCAATTCGGGCAATAAGATTAACATTCAGGGAGTTCAGATTGGTCAAATGAAATTGATGATTTTTGACCCTTGACTGAATACTTCTTGACATATTGACAAGTTGATATCGCATGTTTTCGGGTATGCGCCAATTATTCATGGAGAATGGGACATTTTCAATAATAATAAGATTGTATTGTCTTTGTGTCTCCGAAACCTGAACGTCAAAACCTTTGATTAGTTCAGCATATTCATAATAATTACTGAGGTCCAGTCTTAAGGCCAGATCAGGTAGAAGGTTGAGTCTCCCGGCATTATACAAATCACTGAAGGTAGCGTTTTGAACCAATAGGAAATACCAGGCTGATAATTCGTGAATGCCTTTCATTTTATCATAAGACCAGGTTTTCTCATTTAAATTGAGTAGCATCTTGTCGAGTGATTTCAGACTGGAATCGACATCTGAAAGGAAGGCCTGTTGTCGACCAATGTGTTCTTGGTCTTGATTCAGATTCTCTTTGAGATTATCCAAATATGATCGAATCAGCGAGACCTCTTTCCTATGTTCATTCCAATTCTGTAATTGAAAAGCGAGTAAAATGCCAATCATCACGATCGCAATTTCTCCAAGTCCATATTTCCAATTGATCTGTTTCAAAATAGCTTGTTAACGGAAAGATAGTCAAAGATCAGCTTGAATGGTAGGTCGAAGATATAATGAAAAATATCAGTTCTTGGTAACCACGAATTCTACACGCCTATTCAGAATTCTGGACGAAGCAATTGAGTTATCAGCTATAGGCTTACTTCCTCCAAAGCCGATAGCTTCTATACGAGCAGCATCAATCCCCTTATCTACCAAATAGGCCTTTACAGACTTTACACGGTCTTCCGAAAGTTTCTGGTTCAATCTTCTATCTCCTCGATTATCGGTGTGACCTTCTAACCGGATTTCCATATTGGGGTTGGCTTGCATTAAACGGACTAGTTTATCTAACTCTGTATAAGCGGCTGACATATTGGAAAAGTCAGACTTTGCACGCTGAAACAAGATATTTTCTATTTGAACCGTGGTTCCAATTTTGGCTGGAGTGAGTCGAAACCCTTCGACTGAATCAAATTCATTATCGATGCTAAGCGGAGTAGCTTTTGCTTGAAACTGCTCCTGGTAAACAAGATAACCCTCCGCCTCAATTCGTACGGTAACATTAGTGTTTTCCACAAAAGAAACCACAAATTTCTTTTCCTGGTTGGTAACATTGGCCAAGTTCACCACACTCTCGTCAGTTCCATATGTAAAAATCGCCACAGCATCTTTCACCGGCAATTCCGTCTTTATGTCCAAAATTTGCATGGTCATCGCCACAACTGGAGGCCCGGCATCCGCAATTTTAGGATCGGTTTCGGTCACAGTACTTACAAGGTCAATGGCCTGAATTGCTTGCTCCTCCTTATTCAACGGTGTATTGAAAATATCTCCAAATCCTTCACTATTCTGAGTTGTTGAGAAATAAGCCATATCTCCCTCATTGGGTATGAAGTAGCCCATTTCGACTCCCTTGGTATTCAATGAAGCCCCTAGGTTCACCGGCTTACTCCAGTTAGACCATGAGCCATCGGTACGTTTACTCACGAATATATCTCTGCTGCCTTGACCAGCATGGCCATTTGAAGCAAAATAGAGTGTCTTTTTATCATCCGCCAGGTAAGGATACCACTCCTGAGAAGGGGTATTTATAACATTCCCAAGATTCTTAGGCTGACTCCACTCACCCCCGGCTTGGCTGAAAGTCACATACAAGTCCTCATTCCCATAGCTCTGATAACTGCGCAAGGAAAGTATCATTGTGGTTTCATCCGGTGTAATGTAGGCACTGATCTCCTCTGATCTATTCGAAAAAAACCGGATACTTAGGCGCTCAGGATCACTCCAGGAAGTACCATTCCAATTAGATTTTGCCAATCCCCCTCGAAGAATGCCTCTTCCAGTGCTGGGGTCCTTATCATAATAGTTAAGCAAATACATCGTATTACCTGAACTCGAAAAACCCACAACACCATTCAAACCTACGTGATTTATAACATCCCCGGCATGTTTGGGGCTTGACCAACTTCCATCTTCATTTTTTGTGGATACCCAAATATCTCCACGGTCTACCACTCCTCCGACATTTTCGGGATGAGCCGATCTGGTGAAATAAAGCTTTTTGCCATTAGGGCTGACCACAGGATTTTGTTCATCATAGGAGCTATTGATACTGTCAATTTTGACATGAGTCAAATCCTGTGCAACTAATTGAATATCAGCACAAAATACACACAAAAATAAACCAACACTTAAAATTCTCCTATCCATAGCCCGAATCGACCCGTTTCATTGTGGCTAACGAAAAAAAATTACTTTATGATGCCACAAGACACTAAATTTTCACCGCAATAAAGGTGCAAACAAAGTTATTTCAGAATTTAAAAACAATACACAAGGAGATTAGAAAAATATCTCCTGTGCCAAACGATAGGTGTTCGCATGAGCCTCTACAATATCGGCAATTTTTTCGGAATAGCCTCCGCCCATACTCGCTGCGATGGGAACATCATTTGATTGACATAAAGCCAGTACCTTATGATCTCTGGCTTTACAGCCCTCCAGGGTCATGCCTAACCTTCCGAGTTTATCTGTAGACAAGACATCTACACCCGACTGAAAGAAGACAAAATCTGGCTGCAACCGATCAAAAAGAGCCTTTAGATTGGCATCTAGTAAGGTCAAGTATGTGTTATCATCAGTCCCATCAGCCAATCCGATGTCCAAGTCTGAGCTTTCTTTGTGCATAGGATAGTTTTTGGCTCCGTGCATGCTAAAGGTAAATACTCTTTCATCGTCTGCGAATATCTCAGCAGTTCCGTTGCCCTGATGCACATCCAAATCAACTACCAGAATCTTTTCGGCCAATTGATGATCGAGTAAATGATGAGCGGCTATGGCAATATCATTAAGCAGACAGAAACCTTCTCCCCGATTGGTAAATGCATGGTGTGTACCTCCGGCTATGTTCATAGAGACGCCATACTGCAGCGCAAAGAGAGCAGCGTCAACCGTACCTTGCATGATGGTAATCTCTCGATCTACAAGTTTAGCAGATAATGGAAACCCTGTCTTTCGCTCTTCAGGTCTCGAGAGGGTTTGGTTCTTTAGTTTATGCCAGTATTCGATATCGTGCGTTCTGAGTATCTGGTCTTCAGTCAACTTCCCAGGCGCAAATAGATGGGATTCATTAATTGTTCCTTCATAGATCAATTGCTCTGGAAGCAAATCATACTTTTCCATAGGAAATCTATGATTTGCAGGAAGTGAATGTGCATATATCTCAGACCAGGCAATTTTCAGCATCGTTCTAAGGTAAGGTTAAGTTTGACCTTGTTGTTTTAAGAATTACTTGATTTCTTCCTGAATTATGGCAGCCAATTGAGGAAGTTCCCTCAGAATAGGCCTTGCCTCAGCAGTTGAAGAATTCACCTAATAACAAACTGAAAACCTTGCATCCTTAAAATACATCATATTCGTAATGTATCCGGGCATAAAACCACTGTGCCCAAGCATCTGACCGTTAGGGGTATCACGTATGTGAACGCCCAATCCCCATTGTCCACCCATTCGACCTGCATCCCTACCGCTAAGATATTCTTGGAGCAAATCAGGATTGAACATTTTCCCTTCATAGACGAGTTTACCCAGCTTAGCCAAATCATGGGAGTTTATCACTAGCCCTCCACCGGCCCATTCAAATTGTAGGTTATACCTGCTCTTTCCTTTTTCGTCCAGAGCATTCCCAGGAAAAAAAGGATCATTCTGGCCATTATAACCCTGAGCTAGCCCTTTATACTTTCGTTTGTTTTGAGGTGTGACATATTTCAGCCCTGCCCTCTTCAACACGCGTCTTTCGACTTCTTTATAGATATCATTGCCAGTCACTTCTTCGATTATCATACAGAGGATGATGTAGTTTGTATCAGAATATGCGAAATCACTACCTGCATCAAACAAGGGCTTATCATCAAAAACGTACTTCAAAAGTTCTTCAGGTTTCCATACGCGATCGGCATCAACGATGACATCCTTTTGAAAATCTTCTTTAAACACGTATCGAGGAATTCCAGTGCTGTGCCGCATTAAATTTCGGATGGTCAACGCAGGAGCATTGGGAATTCGTGTAAACCAATCTTTATCTCCTACATAAGTTGAAATCCGTTCATCCAACGAAAGCCTTCCCTCTTCAACAAGCTGTAGAGCCACAACAGAATAGAATACTTTGCCGGTACTTCCTCCAAGCATCCGGCTCATCGGTTTCATCTTAATATCCCTCTCCCTGTTAGCAAAACCGACAGCAATTGCCTCGGTTGTTCCATCTGGCAATGAATAAGCAAAGGTCACGCCCGCAGCCTCAGAATCTTTATAGATTTCGTTAAGCTTTATTTGAAGCTTTTCCTTAAGTGCCTTTGTATTTAAGGACTGGCCAAAGCCAAATGCAATTGCTAAAAAAAGAAGTGAAAAAATGATTCCTGTTTTTCTCATGAGCGCAAATTAAAAAAGGCCTTGATTCGGCCTCTTGTCAGTATTGCTAAATGGTGTTATTCCTCTTCTTCGAGCTGAAAAGAATATAGGGTGGGATCGAGTTTGAGCTCATCATTGTTATAATCCGTAACAAATTTCTCAATCACCTCCTCAGTAACCTTCTCAACGTTTAGCGAGACATCTAACCCCACACCAAAATCCACTTTATCGTCCAGTTCAAGATGTTCTTTTACCTTAACTGCTTCTTCATCTTCCAGCTCTTCCATGACTTCAGTGATGAACAGACCAATTTCTTCTTCCTGGTCACCAAGAGGTTCTATATCTCCATTCTCGTCTTCCTCATAATCAATGACCTTAAACTCCGGAAATTTCTGAGCGGCTTTGTGTTGAGCAAGTTCAAAGATTTCACTGTTGTGCAGCATTCGCAGAGTATATATGGCCGCATCATAGATCACATCTCGACCTTGGTATTTACCAATAAATTGAAAATTCTGGAATTCATCAGAATTGTCATCAGATTCAATTGTCATGAAGTTTTTACCGGATAGGTCCAGGGCTTCCCTCAACTTTCTCAGCTCTTCAATATCATACCCTTGATTTAAGTGATCCATTATTATGCGTGTTTCTAATTAATTTAAGTGTTTAAGTTCTTTTATTCAAACCATCCCCCGGAAGTGATTCTTCACATCATTTACCCTGTTATCAAAGTTGTGAGGGTGGTAATCAACCCCCGGATACTTCACAGCATTCAAGTAATTCAGCACAGGTTCCGGATGACTCACTGTCCTACTGGTATCCATACCGACATATTTCAAGGTAGTCCAAAGTAGCGCCTTGAGATGTGTTTTATATTCGTCCGTCATGCAGTATTCAACTACGATTGTGTTCTCATTAAAGAAAACCACACGTGTCATGATCCTTACCCACTCACCCAAATTAGCAGGTTTCAAGTAGGCAATGTGATGATTGTAGACTACCCAAACTGCTTCGAACGACTTAATAAAGTCTAAAATTTCGACTCCATAAAGCTTGGGAACCTGATCTTCACGCGCATTAAAGAAATAGTCGAAATACTTTGCGTTGTTCAAATGCCTAAGTGGATCGCAGTCCTGAAAGCGAATCACTACTCGGGACTCGGTTTCTTTCGGGTACTCCTTATGAGGGTCAATAATAAACATTAGAAATACCTTTCCTTTAAAATCTGAACATGATGTACGGCATGTCCTGCTATAATCCCTACCAATCCTCGCGTTGTGACTGGAAATCCACTGGCCATTCCTTCATTAGATAGCTGCTTTTCGTTAAGACTTGAAAGAAGAGCCAACGTACTCGCACGAATTGCCTCAAACTCTTTGATTAGACTTTCAAAATCGCGATTGGAGGTATCTGCCGCATCAGCGTAATCATTTTGGTCCATCCCGGGTAACGCCTGTTTTTCCCCTCTGGCTATTGCAAATGCTCGGTAGGAGAAAACGCGCTCTGCATCATTAATATGATTCAGAACTTCGGCAACAGTCCATTTGTCTTCGCCATATCTATAGTCTGCTTTATCTGAGTTCGCCCTTAACAACTCCGGCAGAGATTCCGACTGTTCAGTAAGAAACTCGAGTAGATCATTATTGTCGATCTTCGACACATAAGTCTTGTAGAATGGATTATACTCACTATCGTTTGGTATTGAAATCATCTTTTTTCTTTTAAATCAAGTCAATTGAAAACTCAACAAGCTTCCGGTCGATCAGCTATCCGATTCCCGGAACCACTTACTGTACATAATATAATTAGACGGAGTTTTATCCACCACCTGCTTCATCCGTTCATCTACATCCTTCACTTTCTTTGCTGGTGTACCTGCGTAGATAACCCCCGGTTCTACAACTGTGTTGGCTAAAACAACAGCACCGGCAGCAATGATCGAACCGGTCTTTATTACCGCCCTGTCCATTACAATAGCGCCCATCCCAATCAACACGTTGTCTTCTATAGTGCAGCCATGAACTATGGCATTATGACCAATGCTTACATTGTCTCCCATGATCGTTTCAGAATAGTTCAATGTTCCATGAATTACTGCTCCATCTTGAATATTACAATTGTCTCCCATTCTTATCGAGCAAACATCTCCACGAACCACCGCATTAAACCAAACACTGCAATTATCACCCATTGCAACATCTCCGACAACTACAGCATTGTCTGACAAGTAGCAATCGTCTCCAAACTTGGGCTTGATCCCCTTAACTGGTTTTATTATCGCCATAATTAAAATATATGTACATACATTGAACTTTTTCTGTGGTTTGAGTTGTTTTGCAGCCAGATCGAAACAATTGATAGTTCTGTTGGTTCTATCCATGTTCAACTTAGCAATCAAAAAACAACTTAAATAAACTAAAATGAAAGTTCTAAAACCTACCCTATTTTTAATTTTAATGGCCCTTGCTGTAGTCGCTTGTGGCCCTAAAGGGAGTACTGTTGAAACCTCAGATGCAAAAGCAGTTGCATCGTCTGAGGATGCCGTTCAACTTGCGGTCAATACCGACAAGAGTATTGTTACCTGGATAGGAAGTAAGCCTGCAGGTAAACACAATGGTACGATCAACATTTCCGAAGGAAAAATCGGTGTTAATGGCGATCAAATCGTATCTGGAAATTTCACAATTGACATTAAATCCCTAGAGGATCTGGACATGGCTGGAAGTGATGGAGCTGCAAAACTCAAAGGACATTTAATGTCTGACGACTTTTTTGCAGCAGAACAGTTCCCTCAAGCTACATTTGAATTAACGGGTATCGACTTGTTCAATACTGCTGGATTGGAAGCGGATTCTGAAGAGTTTGTAACGGAGAATACACCAGCCAAATTGAGCGAAATCCTTGTAGAGAATCCAACTCATTTCATCTCCGGCAACTTAACAATGCGAGGAACCACTAAGAACATTACCTTCCCTGCACATGTTGAAATAAGCAACGGAGTGGTAAAGGCGAAGGCCAACTTTAATATTAATCGAACTGATTGGGGGCTGATGTATGGTGATGAAGCCAGTGCAGTGGACAAAGCGAAAGACAAGTTTATCTACAATACGGTCAATGTAGGTTTTGAAATCGAAGCGGCAACCGAAGCAAGTGCAAGTGCACAATAAATAGTAGAGTGTAATCAATTCTTAGGGAGTCAAAAGACTCCCTTTTTTTATGTCTTTGAGCTATTATCTTTGCCCACCATAAGAATGCTAAAAAGCGCTTTTCATATTGACAAAAACATTGACCTCTGGCTGAGAAAGGCAACCGTTTTCGCTAATCAACACTCTCATTTTTGCTTTCTCCAATCCAATAACATCCCCTACCCGAATGATGCATTTCCCACATTAATAGCCATTGGGGCAAGAGAACTATTCACGGATACGTTGAACAGCTTCGAAGAGTTGAAAGCATTCCACAAGAATGAATGGTTGTTTGGCTATTTCGGTTATGACCTGAAAAACCAAGTTGAAGACTTAAAAAGCAACCACTCGAATCATACTCGTTTCCCTGACATCTGTTTTTTCAAACCTGAGATTCTTATTCAGGTAAATGGGCTGGAAATCTCGATTGAAGCACCAAATCCTTCTGAAGTCTTCCAACAAATTCAAAACAGTCAAATCAACGATCCAGTTGCAGCCGACTTCAGTTTAATCCGGGAATCCATTGGTCGGGAAGATTATATAGAAACTGTTCAGAAGCTCAGACAACACATTGAAGATGGAGATATCTACGAGATTAATTTCTGTCAAGAGTTTTTCGGAGAAATCGTTTCAGCAGATCCTGTGGATGTTTACTGGTCGCTGAACCAAGTTTCTCCCAAACCTTTTTCTGCTTTTCAGAAATTCGAAGATCAATATCTGCTTTGTGCTTCTCCCGAACGATTTATAAAGAAAAAGGGGCAAAAATTAATCTCACAGCCGATCAAAGGCACTATCAAAAGAGGCTTGACCCCTGAACATGATCAAGAACTAAAATTTCAACTTCGCAATGATGAAAAAGAGCTGGCTGAGAATATGATGATTGTAGATCTGGTTCGCAATGATTTAGCGAAGTCTTCAAAACCAGGGTCCGTCAAGGTTGAAGAGATGTTTGGGATATACTCATTCGAACAGGTTCATCAAATGATTTCTACGATCATTGCAAAATCTAAGGAAGACATTCACTTCGTTGATATCATTAAAAATGCCTTCCCAATGGGTAGTATGACCGGAGCCCCCAAGGTAAAGGTCATGGAACTGATTGAACATTACGAAAAATCAAAACGAGGAATTTTCTCCGGAGCAGCAGGATACATCACTTCTAAAGGAGATTTCGATTTTAATGTAATCATCCGAAGTCTTTTCCTAAATATGCACGACAACCAATTCTCTTTTCAGGTAGGCAGTGCCATCACCTATGACTCTGATCCTGTAAAGGAATACGAGGAATGCCTATTAAAAGCAAGTGCGATCAAAGCCGTACTTGAACAAGTCATTATGGTTTAATTCGCATTTTTCGGTTTTCTAAAGGTGAAAATTATTGATACCTTTTGCCTCATGAAAAAGACAATTCTATTACTTGCCTTAATACTCTCCAGCAACAGTTTATTCGCCCAACTTCCTGCACACCTTGAAGGTAAGATGACCTATCCGGTATTCGACTTTCATCCATGGGTTGGCGTGGCGAAAGCCAAAGTGAAAAAATTGAAATACAACAAAGACCTGGAATATAAGATTGCCGTGGACGTGTACAATGGCGTTTCCGATTCTACCCAAATCATACGACCATTTCGAGAAGTAGCCAGGACTTTTAATCTCAATGTGGCCAATGGTGTACCCAAGAGAAAGGTCAAAATGGCTGTCGTTATCCATGCGGGAGCCATCCGAGCAGTCCTCAATGACGAGGCCTACCAGGAACGGTATGGCGTTCCCAATCCCAATACTGCCGCCATTGAAGCCATGAAAAAAGAAGGAATCGAGTTCTATGTTTGTGCTCAGAATTTGGCTTTCTCACAAACTGATCCGGAATCTTTACTCAAAGCAGTAGATGTGGCTACTTCCGCAAAAACAGCTTTCATCACACTGGACCAAATGGGTTACACCTACATGAATGTCAATCGGGACTAACCTACAAGGTCAATCTACCTGGATTTTAGTGCTTCAGCATATTGGTAAATGAATGCAATGGCATTTGTATCTGGTGCATTCGCTTTGGCAGTTTCCAAGGTGGCAATGGCTTGCTGAACATTCCCCAAGCTGTCATACGCCTGGGCCATAAAGTAGTATCCACCTCCTTCAAAGCTTTCTTTTAGGCGATGCTCCCACAATTGAATAGCGGTTTCAAACTTGCCATCTTCCATCAACTTTCGATGTACCGCATACCATTCTGAGATAGCAACGTTGTAGTTGGCAGTATCTGCCTTCAAACGATCATACTCAGCCAAGGCATCTTCAATACTTCCACTTTCCAATTTTTCGTTAATCACGTCCGAAATAAAAATCTTCGGCTCTTCAACCTTGAGAAAATCCAGATCAAAATGAAGTATGGCATTGGGTGGTACAACGCCAGAACCTTCCTCACCATAGCCTAATTCCGGGGGAATCACGGCCAATAGTCGATCCCCTTCTCTGGCGTACATCACCACTTCATCAAATCCGGAAATCAAAGAGGTGCGCTTGGCATCGAATTCAAACCGCTGTTGATCAGGAGCATAGGTGGACCAAATGGTATCCTGGTTAACGATCAGGTTGATATGTGTTGTTACATGGCTACCCGAATCAACCTTCAATCCATCGCCCTTTTTGAGGTATATGTACTTCACTCCACTTTCGAGATAGACAGTATCACCCACTCCCTCGCCTCCCGAGCCACCACTACAGGAAGCAAGTGCGATAAAAAATGAGATAGCGAAGAAGAGAGATAAGTTTTGTTTATATGAACGCATGGTTATAAGGTTGATATCGAGCAGCGAAGATAGAGAAATCCCGCATCGAAAACCTGCCAATCTGTCATAATTTCTTTCAAAAGCCTTATATTTGCGGCCTGAAAACACAGTTGAGAACCAGGGAATGGAAGATCTGATAAAGGATATCGACATTTTAGATCGTAATAGCCAGGAGGCTATGGAAACGGTACGGAAGTCGAAGGAGGAGAATACGGGAAAGACCAAGAAGCTCTACATTGAGAGCTATGGATGTCAAATGAATTTCGCAGACAGTGAGATTGTGACTTCCATTATGAAGGAGAATGGCTACGACACCACTTCGGATTTCGAAAATGCGGATGTCGTCTTTCTAAACACTTGTTCTATTCGAGAAAAAGCTGAGCAAACCGTAAGGAATCGACTTAACCACTTCAATGCTGTAAAAAAGAATAAACCGGAAATGACCATCGGTGTGTTGGGTTGTATGGCCGAACGCCTTAAAGATCAACTACTCGAAGAAGAGAAGGTCGTGGATGTGGTTGTTGGCCCGGATGCCTATCGCGATCTGCCAAAGTTGGTAGAAAAAGCGGAAGACGGCTTGAAAGCGGTGAACACCTTTCTTTCCAGGGAAGAAACTTATGCCGACATCTCCCCTGTTCGTTTGAATTCGAATGGAGTTACTGCCTTTATTTCCATTATGCGAGGCTGTGACAATATGTGCTCTTTCTGTGTGGTTCCGTTTACTCGCGGACGAGAGCGAAGTCGCGACCCTCTGTCAATTGTAAAGGAAGCACAAGATCTTTTCGATAAAGGTTATAAGGAAGTGACACTATTAGGTCAGAATGTGGATTCGTACAAATGGTCCGCTGACGAAAACAACAAGGCTTGGTTGGAAAAGAAGGAAAGAAAAGGTGAAAATGTAGAAATCGTGAATTTTGCGAATCTTCTCGAAATGGTAGCCTTGGTTTCTCCTGAACTCCGAGTTCGCTTTTCTACATCACATCCTAAGGACATTACGGATGAAGTACTTCACACCATGAAGAAGTACGAGAACATTTGCAAGTATATACATCTACCTGCTCAAAGTGGAAATTCGAGAGTATTGGAGTTGATGAACAGGACCTATACACGAGAATGGTATATCAATCGTGTTGATGCAATACGAGAAATTCTTGGTGAAGCATGTGGCATTTCCTCAGATATGATTGCAGGATTCTGCACGGAAACCCAAGAGGAACATCAAGATACATTGACCTTGATGGATTACGTCAAGTACGACTTCTCCTATATGTTCTTTTATTCCGAACGCCCGGGAACATTAGCTGCTAAGAAATACGAAGATGATATTCCGTTGGAGACCAAGAAGAAAAGACTCCAGGAGATCATTGCTCGTCAGCAGGAGATTTCACTCGAAAGAAACAAACTTGACTTAGGCAAGGTGCATAAGGTATTGGTGGAAGGAACATCGAAACGATCAGACGATCACCTTCAAGGGCGCAACACCGCCAACAAGGTGATCATCTTTCCAAAAGAGAACTTCAAGAAGGGTGACTATGTCAACGTGATGGTTGATGACTGTACTGCAGCTACCTTATTCGGTACTGCGGTTAACTAGAATCGAAGATTTTGAACAATAGAGAAACATTAAGCATAAAACAACGCTTCGGCATCATTGGGAACAGCCCACAGCTGAATCATGCCATAGAAGTAGCGGCTCAGGTCGCGCCTACGGAAATGACTGTCCTGATTACCGGTGAAAGTGGAAGTGGTAAGGAATCGTTTTCCAAAATCATCCATCAGCTCAGTGCTCGCAAGCATGGTAAGTTCATAGCAATCAACTGTGGCGCTATCCCTGAAGGAACCATCGATTCGGAGCTCTTTGGTCATGAAAAAGGTGCTTTTACCGGTGCAATTGATTCTCGTAAGGGGTATTTTGAAGTCACCAATGGAGGCACGATTTTCCTGGATGAGATTGGCGAAATGCCGTTACCTACACAAGCCCGTTTGCTTCGTGTCCTGGAAAATGGTGAATTCATTCGTGTAGGTTCATCAAAAGTATTAAAAACTGACGTTCGTGTCGTAGCGGCCACAAATGTTGACCTAATTGGAAATGTCGAAAAGGGGAAGTTCAGGGAAGATCTATTCTACCGACTAAGCACAGTTCCCATTTTCGTACCCCCCCTTCGTGAACGAGGTAATGACATTGACCTGCTTTTCAGAAAGTTTGCCTCTGATTTTGCTGAGCAATATCGCGTGGAGTCCATCAAACTTGACGATTCAGCGAAACAGGTGCTTCTTCGGTACAGGTTTCCCGGCAATATTCGCCAATTAAAGAATCTTGCAGAGCAAATCTCAGCACTGGAAATGGACCGGGTAATCGATGCGGAAACCCTGATGAAGTACCTCCCGCAAAATCGAACGAACCTTCCTGCGCTCTACAAGGGTGGCGACTCGTCTTCGTCCGAAGGGGTTAATGAACGGGATCTTCTTTACAAGGTCTTGTTCGATATGAAAAAAGACATGAACGAACTCAAAAAGCTCGTTCTTGATATGATTCAGAATGAGCGAATTGACAGTCATGTTATTGAAAATCATCCAAACCTGTTCAAAAATATCGATGAGAACTATGACCAGGAATTGACCGCACCGAGTTCTCAACCGGTGGAAGAACCTTACTATTTAGAGACAAAGCCTGTTGAGCCAGGCACCTATGAGTTAGAGAAGGTACAGGATGTCACGCATGAAATGGAGGATGAATCGTTGTCGATTGAGAAGAAGGAAAAGGAATTGATCATTAAAGCCTTGAGAAAAAACAATAATAAAAGAAAGTACGCGGCTAAGGATTTGGGAATTTCGGAACGAACTTTGTACAGAAAGATCAAGCAATATGAAATTGAATAAGGCTTACCTTTTATCGCTTGTACTTCTGGTCGCCAGCTCAGGCTGTGGCAACTATTCCTTTACGGGAGCATCCATTCCCGATGATGTCAAAACAATCTCCATTACTCAATTCTTCAATGACTCCGGTGGAGGCCCTCCCAATATGGGGCAATTCTTCACTGAAGAATTACGTGATCAGTTTCAACGAAACACGAACCTGGAATTGATCCAAAGACAAGGCGACCTTCAGTTTGAAGGGGCCATCACAAGATATGAAATTCGCCCGCAGTCCATCGCTTCATCAGGCAATTCACTTCAAAGTGATCAATCGGGTTTGATGCGTTTGACAATCACGGTTCAGACTACTTTTACCAACCTGAAACGCGAAGAAGATAACTTCAATCGACCATTCACATTCTTTGCCGACTATGACCCTCAGGCCAATACTTTAGCACAGGTGGAGAGTGAGCTGATCGATGAGATCTTCGAACAGATTATTCAGGATATTTTCTTAGCCTCGGTTGCCCAGTGGTAAAAATCATTCTATTTTAGCCCACTAACTTTTTTTCAAGTGGAGCGATCTGGGTTCAACGATCTTCTTAACGATATTTCATCGATCGACCAGGCAGGCATAACTGCGCTGGAGCAGCTCCAAAAGAAATACCCCTATTTTCAAAACCTTCATCTTCTTCTGGCAATGGCCTATAAAGAAGCTGGAGATGATAAACTTAAGCCCGCTTTAAACAAAGCCGCTATCTACTCGGTGGATCGCGCGTATTTAAAAGGAGTTTTAGACGGAAGTCAGAAGTTTGTAGAAGTAATTCGAACCAAGCCCCTGCCCAAGATTGAGAAAAAAGCGCCTCCAAAAAAGGTTATGCCCACCAAACCTGTGGCTAAACCAAGTCAACCTAAGACTAAAGAGGTTAGCCCCGCTCCTGCTACGAGTGAGAAACCTGCTCAACAGAAGCCTGCACCAAAGCCAGTCGAAAAACCGGTAGCAACGAAACCCATTGCTAAAAAGGTTAAAGCAACCAAAACCGTTTCAACACCTAAGAGCACTGTCCAAAAAGATCCTCCTGTCGTTCCACCAAAGACACAACCTGTACCTGACGTACATAAGGCCTTGGATGAAAATCTGAAGTTGTTAAACAAGCGTAGAGCAGCTATGAAAGCTCTGCTCGAAGACAAACCAGTTAAAAAGCCATCGACTCGAGGACGGAAGTCGGTGAAAAAAGAAAGCCAGAGTCAATTGATCGAGAAATTCATCAAGAATGAGCCGAAAATGGCTAAACAAAGTCTTGAGCATGATGAGTCACACAATAGCCAGGAGGACTTAGCGGCCAAAAAACTTAAGAAGTCAGACGAGTTCCTTACTGAGACTTATGCCAAATTGCTGATCAAGCAGAGGAAATATGCCAAGGCCATTGAGATTTATGAAAAACTAAAGTTGAAGTTTCCTAAAAAAACCACTTACTTTGCATCCCAAATTGAAAAATTAAACGAAAGAGGCAATGTTTAAGCTGTTTATTGTGTTGGCGATCGTAGTGGCGGTGCTGTTGATTTTGATCGTATTGATTCAGAATTCGAAGGGTGGAGGACTATCTAGTCAGTTTGGCGGAAGTGGTGCGAGCCAGGTGATTGGAGTAAAAAAGACAACCGATCTGTTGGAGAAGGTGACCTGGACGATGATTGTGCTTCTTTTTGTTTTCAGCATGGCATCAAGCCTGATGATTGAAGGAACCGGAGCACTACCGGATAATGCAAACATTGATCGAGCTTTGCAACAGCAACAATTGCAGCAGCAGGCGCTTCCTCCTGCAATCACCACTCCTACTGATACCACAGGTGGAGGATTGACCACACAACCTATAGATACTACTAGTCAGGAAGACTAATTAAAGATATCGGACTAACGGAAGGGTCACTCGATTGAGTGGCCTTTTTTTATGGGTTCTCAATAGTCTGCAACACCAATCGCTTGGTGATCGGAAGAGTCGTCTCCTTCAAGGGGTAGCGATGATCGGAGTGTACAAAGAAGGCAGCCGGATTCGGTAATGCGGTATAGGCCTTGACCAATCCAAGCTTGATGCTCTCAAGGGTATCTCCTATCCCCCTTCTCAACGACTGAATCAGGTTCAGGTATATACCACGGAACCCTTCACCTGACATTACAAAATTAGACACCTTGTATTGATAGATGTTGGTGAGCCGTTCTTTTCCCATTTCTACCATGACATAGCCCTCGTTTTTATAAAGTGGTAAAATGCCAATTGGCTCTATCGAGAGCTGAGACTCCACTTCCTCGTATCGCTCCTTACCCAGCCCAAGTGTCTCCTTCATTTTTGGCAAGGCAAACTCGACAATGCTATCCAGTTCTGCCATAAGGTCGCTGTCTTGCAGCAATTCGTTATACGTCAGTTTGAGTTCTTTCAAATCCAGCCGTGCGATTTCCTTTGGGAAGCCTGATTTCAGGAGCGTCTTTCTCTTTTGAAAGCTAAGCGTGTCACTGTAGTGATTGATGAGATCAGAAAGAGATGGATAGAGTTTGGTGGCTTCAAAGTTTCCCTGAACCTGTTTCAGGTAAGCCAGGAGAATGTACTTTTTATATTCAAAATCAATAAGTCCGTCCGTAATCCAATCCTTCTTCAATTCACTCATAAGCTGCTTTTGGTGTTTAGTTCTTAATAAGATAACGAAAAAAGTTTCGGGATGTGAGCTTCGAGACTTGAGTTTTTCTCGAAACCTTTTCTATAACGTCATTTCGATCCCGAGAACTTGGGAGAGAAATCCCTTTATAGGATTGGGAGATCTCTCTCGCTACGCTCTATTGAAATGACGACATGGAAAATCAATTTGTGCAAGAATGACAGTCCATGCACTGGGTATGACAGAAAATCCGTTTAAATTCGCCCTTCAAACTGCCAAATGTGCACAATTTCGGTTTGGCACATTAACTGATAAGTAGGCAGCGGACAACTTTTGTTAAAACGCAAATACTAAATACAACAATGTCAAAAGTAAATATTACTCCCTTAGCTGACAGAGTCCTTGTGGAAGCTGCTCCAGCGGAAGAAAAAACAGCTTCAGGTATCATTATCCCTGATACGGCTAAAGAAAAGCCTCAGAAAGGTACTGTTGTTGCTGCCGGTGCTGGCAAAAAAGATGAGCCAATGACAGTAAAGGAAGGTGACACAGTGCTTTACGGAAAGTATTCCGGTACTGAGATCACAATCGATGGAAACGACTACTTGATCATGAGAGAGTCTGACATCCTGGCAATTGTTTAATAATCAACCACAGAAATTAAATTTTAGAAGAAATGGCTAAAGAATTATTCTTTAACACAGACGCGCGAGATAAACTAAAAAAAGGTGTTGACACCTTGGCAGATGCGGTAAAAGTAACCTTAGGACCTAAGGGACGAAACGTAATTATTGACAAAAAATTCGGAGCACCTTCAGTTACTAAGGATGGTGTTTCTGTAGCAAAAGAGATTGAGCTTTCTGAGCCAATCGAAAATATGGGTGCTCAGCTTGTAAAGGAGGTTGCTTCTAAAACTGCTGATGACGCTGGTGACGGTACTACTACTGCTTCAGTATTGGCTCAGGCCATCTACGGAGCGGGTATCAAGAACGTAGCCGCTGGTGCTAACCCAATGGACCTTAAAAGAGGTATCGACAAAGCAGTTGCTGCTGTTGTGGAAGACCTTAAGGGCCAGTCTAAAGAAATCAAAGACAATAACGAGATCAAGCAGGTAGGTACTATCTCTGCCAACAACGATGCTGAGATTGGTGAAATGATCGCCAATGCGATGGACAAAGTAGGCAAGGATGGTGTGATCACTGTAGAAGAAGCCAGAGGTACTGAAACTGAAGTGAAGACCGTAGAAGGTATGCAGTTTGACAGAGGTTACCTCTCTCCTTACTTCGTGACCAACACCGACAAGATGGAAGCTGAGTTGGAAACTCCTTACATCCTTATCTACGACAAGAAGATCTCTGCTATGAAGGAATTGCTTCCAGTATTGGAGCCGGTTGCTCAGAGTGGAAAGCCGTTGTTGATCATCGCTGAAGATGTGGATGGCGAAGCATTGGCTACGTTGGTAGTGAACAAAATCAGAGGTTCGCTGAAAATCGCTGCGGTTAAAGCTCCAGGTTTCGGTGACAGAAGAAAAGCGATGTTGGAAGACATTGCCGTCCTAACCGGTGGAACTGTGATCTCTGAAGAAAGAGGATATAAGTTGGAAAACGCGACTATCGAGTACTTAGGTACTGCAGAGAAAGTGAACATCGACAAAGACAATACTACGATTGTTAATGGTGCAGGTTCTGCTGAGGACATTCAGTCTAGAGTAAACCAAATCCAACAGCAAATCGAAAACACTACTTCTGACTACGACAGAGAGAAATTGCAAGAGCGTTTGGCTAAGCTTTCCGGTGGTGTGGCCATCCTTTACATTGGTGCGGCTACCGAGGTAGAAATGAAAGAAAAGAAAGACAGAGTTGACGATGCATTGCACGCAACCAGAGCGGCTGTTCAGGAAGGTGTTGTTGCCGGTGGTGGTGTTGCCTTGATCAGAGCGGGTAAAGCACTTGATGGTGTAGACACTGCCAATGATGACGAAGCTACTGGTGTGAACATCATCAGAACGGCTATCGAGTCTCCTTTGAGAACTATCGTGGAGAATGCCGGTGAAGAAGGTTCTGTAGTGGTGAACGAAGTGAAAAACGGTAAGGATGATTACGGTTACAACGCAAGACAGAACAAGTACGAAAACTTGATCGGTGCGGGAGTAATTGATCCTACTAAAGTAACTCGTCTTGCGCTTGAGAATGCTGCTTCTATCTCTTCTCTCCTATTGACTACCGAATGTGTAGTTGCTGAAGAGCCGGAAGAAGCTGCTCCTCCAATGCCTCCAATGGGTGGCGGTGGAATGCCAGGCATGATGTAGTGCCTCCACCGAAGCACAAAAGTGCGTAGGTGGAAAGCGACTAATTGATACAAAACACAAAGCCTGTCCCAATTGGGATGGGCTTTTTTGTTTATTTATAGTGAAAAACACCGGAATTAGAATGTCGAGAGAAAAAACCGTTAATGAAGAAAGAGCACATATGATCGAGATACTCGGCAAAGAAAGAGGTTTACTCTTCTATAGTCTTCAAAACGAATTCATTTTTCTATTCCAAAAATTTAGACACTTCAAAGAACTTTTTATGAAAGATGAATCGAGGATAGAATTGCTTAATAAAGCCGCTCCATTTTTCTTTTTCACTCTACAAAAAGTTTTATTGGATGATTTGGTTATGAATATCTCAAGATTTACCGAATCCGAGAAGCAGAGGAAGTTCAAGAATGCAACGGTAAAAGGGTTTATAAATCGATTTGACAGAAATCAATTAAATCATGACATAATGAAAAAATTCAACACTTCTCTTAAGAGTGCAAACAACCTAAATGATTGGCGAGATAAAAGAGTTGCACATAGGGATTTTGAGATTCATGTAAATAGCAAAACTATTTCGATAGATTATCATGAGGTAGAAGAGTGCATAAGTGATCTTGAAAATTTGATGAAAGCATTATACAGTCATTTTTTCAAATCTGATTTCATGTATGATTTCTTTTCTCCAGTTGGTGGTGCTATGACACTTTTGAACCATCTCGATTATGCTCAACGAAGTAGGACGGAATATTTAGAATCCCAGCGTAACAACAGAAATTTTAACATCGACTCATTAAGACTAAATAAAAGATCATTTAAATAGAATACCCTTATTTGGCCTTGTGGCTAAAATCGATAATAGACGGACAGGCACCTTGAGCCAAAGAAGACCTGCTCCAATCGAGATGGCTTTTTTCTTCCGTCATTTCGAATGAATGTGAGAAATCTCCTTAACTGTCATACCGATAATCTTGCTTTTGTTGGGTTATTTACCAACAAATCGCATCTTAATTCGCATCTTGAAGATTGTTCGTCAAGCAGGGACGAACAAAGGCCAGAAACCACAAAGAATGAAAACCACTTGCCTAGCACTTCTATTAGGATTGTTGACATCCTCTGCTGTCTTTGCCCAGGACCAATCCGAATTGATTTTGAAGACTTTTGGATTGGATTCGGCAAGAAGCTTTCTCGAATCTCATTCTACACTAAGCCTCGAACAAAAAACTGCCTCTTTAATCAAGGTATATGAGAAGAATCCAGACCCGCTAGCCATAAAGGAGATGGACTTGAGTAACCTGGGTCTGACAACCTTTCCTGATTTCATACTGAAATACCGTAACCTGAACACTCTGAATCTATCAAACAATAGAATAACAAGGCTTCCAAAGCAACTGAGGAAACTATCTAACCTCCAAGTCTTAAACCTTTCCGACAACGGCCTTCACAATGTCGAATTTGAGCTACCAAGACTGAAACAGATTAAAACGTTAGACCTGTCCAAAAACGAATTGAACGAACTACCCTTATGGGTGAAAAAGATCAAGAGGATCGAGAATTTACACCTGGGATATAATGAATTCATGAGTCTTCCGAAAGGACTTAGGAAACACCGCAAACTAGAAAGTTTGGATATCCGGGGGAATAATCTCGTCAACTTCGGTGATAACTTCCGTTCAGCTAAGAGGCTTAGATCACTTAATACCCTGATTGCGTACACTTCCAATATTCAGCAAATCCCTGACAACATTTCGTTTCTTAAACGATTGAAAATCCTCGATTTATCTCAAAACAAGGTCCGGTACATCTCCGGGGAAATCGGTAAACTGACCCGATTGGAACAATTGTATCTACACAACAGTCAGATTGAAGAGCTGCCTGCTGAAATTTCTCAGTGTCAGCAGCTTTTTATGTTGACATTACAACAGAATAAATTGAGAAGCTTACCGGAAGAATTTACGGAGCTAAAGAATTTGACAAGTTTATTTTTGAACAATAACGAACTGCAATATCTGCCAGAAGGAATTGGCAGCATGAACTTTTCCGAAGTGTACGTTCATTACAACAAACTGTTTGAACTTCCCAAATCCTTTGGCGGTTTGTCTGACCTCGAACATATTAGATTTGACAACACATTTATAACAGAGTTCCCACCACAACTTTTGAAGTTGAACAAGGTGGCGTCTATCAATTTCACCGACTCCTACATTTCCATTTTACCTGAAGCTATCTTGAACCTCAGTTCATTGGAAATACTTGCCTTTAGGGAAGCAAGTATCGATAGAAATCATCCTTTGAATTTGAACTATGATGAGGTAGTAAGAAAACTATATGAAAGGGGAGTTAAACTCTATTTGATAGATTACGAAAACGGCAAACAAAAATAAATCTACTGCTCCATTAGTGCACGTTTGAAACGCGTACTTTTCTGTCTTTACTAACTCCTGCCTATTGCAATTAAACCGACAAGCAGCGACCAACAAAGACCAGAATGGAATCGGCTTAAGATTACAATTTAACCCTTCACTATTTTGTGCAAGGCTTCAAACATCTTTATCTGAACTTCTTTATGTCCGTGTTGTGCTTCGATATTGACATAAGGCACCGCTTTTTGGGCACAGTAAACAGAAAGTGAGCCATCATCGGTCATGGCCGAATTATCCTGGAGCACTACATTAAAGCCACTTTGCTTAAGGGACTCAAACATTTTGCGGCCGGTAACAAAAAAGAAATCGTCCGGGTCGACTGATGGGTTAATGTAAACATCAGCAGCTTCTTTGGCTTCACTGCCTCCAGGCAGATAAGAGCTTGCTGAATAACGATCATTCGTATTATTATGAACCGCTACCATTATGCCGCCTTTTGGAGAATCTAAACCAAAATCTACCACAAGCTGCTTCGCAAACTTTCTGACGGCAGAGCCCGCTTTTTCATCATAAGGGACAAGTTTCAATTTCACACCCGCATCCGTAAACATTCTATTCGGATCCATTTCATATTTTGAACCATCAATCCCAAAAGTAAGATTTCTATCTCCCGAGTGCTTAAGCTCAATAAGGCGACCTCCCACCTTGTCGATAAATGCCTTCGCAGCCTCAGCAGAAGTATTTTCGTTATCGTGCATATTAAAGTAAGTCAGCCCTGTACCTTTCTCGTAGACAACCGCCTCCACTTTGGTATCCCCTACCTGATACACACGAGTATTACTCAAAGCCTTAGCACCTGATGCTTGAGCAGAGTTTGTATGAACCGTATGAGTCGACTCCGCTTTGAACCCGAACAGGAGTGTGCCCAAAGCACCCATACCTAAGCTTTTTAAAACTCCTCTTCGAGCAAGTGGTTTGCCTGGTTCATGTCGCAAAGGTTCAGTCATAGCATAGAAAGTTATGTGGTACTAAAAGATGATCGGAATTTAAATTAACCCTAAAATCACAGAAATCAAGATCTAATTCCTGTCCTCACTAAAGGTGCATTTCAACGCAATTCAAAGCAGGCCTCATTCTCATTTCTCCTCTAGTGTGCGTTTGCAACGCGTACCACTTTCACTCATCAAATGATCATACTGAAACACACTTCACCACTATTCCTCCCCTTCGCCAGCAATTCGCGTTCGATTGTTTGTTGATCAAGAAGACCAACGAAGGCTGGAAGGCAGGGACCGATAGAGGTTAGAAATCCTCCAATGAAACCTCCTTGGGTGGTTCAGTATTCAACAAATGCTTCACCCAATAATCCCACCGTTTTCTGGTGAAATAGGGGCTCATATCACCATAACCATGGCGCTTGTTGGGAAATATCAACAGGTCAAAGTCCTTATTCGCCTTTATCAATGCCTCGACCATCAACATGGTATTGGAGGGAGGCACATTGCTATCCATAGAACCATGGGCGATCAGTAGTTTTCCTTTTAGGTTTTCAGCCAGTAAAAGATTGGCTTGATTATCATAATTGGTAGTACCAACTTCCTGACCTTCAATCTTGTTTTCGACAAGGAGCCCTTGCCATTTTTCGGCCCAATCGGCTTCATAATTTCTATTTTCATGATTCCCAGAAGAGGATACCGCTACTTTATAAAAATCGGGATAGGCAAGAATCCCCCTTGTAGAAGCAAAGCCACCTCCGGAATGCCCCCAAATGCCCACTCTGTCCAAATCCATTCCCTTGTATTTTTCAGCCAATTGTTTGATAGCTGCAATATTGTCGGGTACCCCGTTATCCCCCATATTGCCATAGTAAAAATCATGAAAGGCCTTGGATCTTCCTGGAGTTCCCATGGCATCTACGGCAACCACAACAAATCCAAGCTCTGCCACCGCCTGAAAATCTCGCCATACGGCCCTAAATCCATAACGACCAACACTCCCGGACTGTGGTCCAGGATACAGATAGTTGAGCACAGGATAGGACTTGTTCTCATCATAATGCGTGGGCAGAATAATCACACCATATAGATCGGTTTCATTATCCCTGGCCTTCACCGTAAACTCTTTTGGCGCCTGCCAGCCTTCTTCTTTTAGAGCGTCAATATTGCCTTGTTCCAGTTCAAGTACGATGTTTCCGTCCGTATCACGCAATACAGAAACCGGAGGAGTATCCACTGTGGAATAGGTATCTACGATGAATTTTTTGTCCGGAGAAAAGCCAAAGCTATGTGCCCCCTTCTCGGGGGTTAAATTTTTAAGATTATTGCCATCAAAATTGGCCTTGTATAGGTAGTGGTAATAGGGATTGCCTTCGTCTTTCCCTCCTACCGTAAAGTAGATTTCACGATTCTCACGATCAATATGCATAATCTGCTGCGTGGCCCATTCACCTTCAGTGATGGGATTTTTTACATTTCCCGAACCTAGGTGATGCAGATACAAATGCCTCCAATTCGTTTTTTCAGAAAACCAGATAAATTCATCGCTATCGAACAAAACACTCCAATACAGCGGTCCATCAGGTGATCCCTGGGCAGCATTGTTGGCAGATTCATAATAGGTATCAACCGTTTCCTTGTACACCGAACGAACCGATCCCGTATTGGCATTGGCAACTTGTAAATCAGCCGTTTTATGATCGCGAGATCCAGTCACAAAGGCAAATTGTGAACCGTCTGCGCTCCATTGTGCATCTAACAACACTCCTGAACGATTAGTAATATGGTCTGTGGTGGTGCCGCGTTGATACTCCTTACCCCTTTTCAAACGAACCACTTTGGGTTGCCTATTGAGGTGAATGATGACGCGCTCAATGGTAAAAATAGTTTGGTCACCAGGCAGTGGATATTTCCAGGCTTCCAATGTTGGGTGTCCCACATTAGTAGAGGTCAAGTACATTTCCCCAACACCCCTGGCATCTTGCTGAAATGTGGCAATCTTATCAGAATTAGGAGACCAGCGCAAAACGGCACGATCAGACCTTGTCCAGCCGGCATTATCAGTAGCATAACCATAGTCTTTTTTACCATCAAAGGTGAGTTGGGTAGACTTATTCGTTTCCAAATTCCTTACCCATAGGTTATAATCCTTGATATAAGCAGCCAGTTTACCATTGGGCGATACATGCTCGTTCCGTGTTTTGACCCTCAACCGTGAATTTTCTTCCTCCACACTATAATCTGATAAGCTGCAATGGTAGGTAGTGTTTCCAATTTTGAAGGATATTTTTTTATCACCAGCATGATAAGCGATGTCTCTGAGTGGCAAAGCTGAGGCTTCAAATTCTGTCTCAAGTTTATCATTGAGTGCTTTCGCCAGTTTATCAGTATCAAAGGCCTCCCTTTTCTCCTTTTTAGCCACATCGACCAAAACAAATTGCTTTCCGGCTTTGGTTTGCTTGTCGTAGATCAGGTACTCATTACCCGTCCAATGCGTTCCTCCAATCTGGTTCTCCACTAGATTAAACCAATCACGATCCATAAAGCGAGCGGCATTTTTATAATCATCAGCAGTGATAGTGGATGGATGGTTACCTTGATTGCAGGATGTGAGTACGATGAAAGTTAAAACAAGGCATAAAGAAAATCTGAGTGTTTTTCGAAGGTGCATATGGGCATTGGTTTTGATGGGTATGAAATTATTTCTTTTTGGGGAATTAGATTATCAAGGTGTGATGAGTGGAAACTAAAACACCCTGCATAGCCGAATATTAAGGAAACGGTAATTCATCGATCATATATTCCTATATTCAATCCAGCACTTCAGATTACTGGACATAGGCTCCATTAAGTTAGAGTAAGCCTCCTGAATTATGACTAAGAAACAAACAAAACGAATATTCAAAATAGTATTTATTGCTGCATCACTAGGCTCGTTGTACTTTGTGCCATGGTTGCTGGTAAAAGCATGGATACTTCCACTGCCTGATACGATTCAGGAACAGTTGGATCAAGCCGTTGGTCATGGATTCGAAGGAATGATTGTTTACGTAGACCAAGCCGGTAAATCGCCTCAGTATTATGCTGCCGGTTGGCATGATCGGGAAGCCGAGATACCTGCCAAACCTGATGCCTTGTTTAAAATTGCCAGCATTAGCAAGCTGTATGATGCTGTGGCTGTTACAAAACTGGTAAGTAATGGACGACTTTCTCTTGATAAAACCATCGCTGATTATTTACCGGAACTTGTAGGACGAATCGAAAATGCGGAGAAAATTACTTTGAGGTTGATGATACAGCATAGAAGTGGCATTCCCAATTTTACAGACGCTCCGAATTTTTGGGCAGCTCCAACAGGGACCTATGAAGAAGGTCTTGCATTGATTTTGGACAAACCTGCCAACTTTGAACCAGGCGAGGACTATGAGTATTGCAATACGAATTACCTGTTAATCAATAAGATAATGGATGATGAGTTGGGTTATGGCAACTTTCAATTTATTCAGGAAGAAATTCTAATACCGCTAAATCTTAACAACACCTTCCGTTCATTAACTGAGGCAAATATAGAGGATGTGATGAGTGGCTATCATGTAGGGTATCCCCATGATTTAAAAGAAAATGATTATGGCATGCATGCCACAGCAGAAGATGTGGGTACATTCCTGAGAGCATTGAACGATGGATCATTGTTTGAGCCGGGAGAACAGGAAATATATGCTTCCATTTATGAGTATGAACATGGAGGATGGGTTCCGGGCTACCAGAGTTTTGCAAACTATGACAAAGACCTTGATGCTGTTGTTATTGAGTTTTATAGTACAACTGATCCTAAACTGTACAATTGGAACTTGTCAGAAATTATAAATAATAGAATTATCAAAATTCTGAAAAGGCAAAAAAGCTCATAATAATTTATAAAAGGTGTTAAAATCTCTTGCTGGCACGAGCTCGTGCTAGAAACTTGAACCTTATAGCTTGCAGCTTAATCAGAGCTTCTCCGTCAAAAATGCAATCATCGCTTTTACGCCTTCACGATAGTTACCTAATCTCAGGTTTTCATTTGGACTATGTTGGTTATTGTCACTATTCACGGTGGTGACAAGCACAGCAGGAATGCCTAACGTAGTGACAAAAGGTGAAATTGGGATGGACCCCCCTCCCATTCTAATCCTAATCGGATTTACTTCAAACGCTCGATTATAGGCGCGATTAAGCCATTGCCCTACTTCTGTATTGAAATCGGTTTGAAAGGACTGGTAGAATACCTGATGGGTAAATGTCGCTATCTTATCATATTTCATTCGTTCCTCATCCGTAGGTGCTTCACTTATCACATGGTAGCCCTGGTCTTCAATATGTTTTTTAACCAATCCAATCAATCGCTCCGGGTCAGAGTCCTGGACCAGCCGGATATCCATTTCTGCTATGGCCTGGTTAGGCACAATGGTCCTGGTCTGCTCCATCACCCATCCGGATTGCATGCCAAGAATGTTGAGTGATGGGTATTGAATGGCCTCCTGATAGTAGCGCCCCACTTTATCAGTTTGGGCTATTTTAAGTCTATTCTTAATAACATCTTCATCATCCGGAACCGATCTGAGTATCTTTTCTGTGGCCTCATCAATAGCGATTCCATCATAAAACCCGGGAATAGTAACTCTTCCGTCATCGTCTTTCATGGATGCTAGCAACTTTGATAATCGTAAGGCCGGATTGGGTGCATAATTGCCATAATGCCCACTATGCTGCGGCACTATCGGACCATAAGTGATTAGCCGTAATTGTGCAATTCCCCGTGCTCCAAAGACCAATGTCGGTTTATTGGTAATGTGCACCGGTCCGTCAAGAATGATCAACATATCTGCACTCAGCAACTCTGAGTTGTCTTTTACCGCTTGAGGAAGACGTGGGGAGCCCAATTCCTCCTCGAAATCCATAATCACCTTCATATTGAAGTTGGGCTCAATTTTCATTGATTTAATCGCATCCAACGCAGCCAGAAACATAGCAACTGGTCCTTTGGCATCTGCAGCGGCACGGGCAAACACCCTCCAATCATCCTCATAGTTTTCGATATTCTCCCAGGGGATCTGCTCCCAGTCCCCTTTTTCACCTTGCTGCTTCAATACGGGTATCCAAGGGCTTTCCTGGAACCATTTTGAGCTATCAACAGGCTGACCGTCTAATTGGAGATAAATAAGGACGGTCTTTTCGGCAGAAGCTACGCTTCGTTCTGCCAGTAGAAGAGGTACTGTTGGAGTCTGAATCCTGGTGGTTTTGAAATTTCTACTTTGGAAGGTCTTCTCGCACCATTGCACATTCAGTAAAATATCATCCGGATAATTGGCGTCTGAGGGTATTGAGAGCAAATCCCTGTAAATGGGAAAAGAAGACTTTGTGAATTCGGAGGCCAGTTCCTCCAGCTGTTTGGAATCCAATTGTTGGGCAAATAACCCGTGAACACTAAAAAATGTCAACAATAAAAGTAGCGATCTCATAAACTGTCCTTGTGAAGTCAAAGTAAAGATTATTGATTCATTCGAAAAATAAAGGCAGAATCTCAACATTAAACATAACAAGCAATAATCCACTTACCTCTACCTGGTCTTTGAAACTGAGAACAATACCCCTCCTTGTCAGGATTTCATCAATAAACACTATTTTAACCCACCAACTGAAATCATCGTCATGACCAAAGCCCTACTTCTTTCTACCCTTCTGTTCTTTTCCGGTTCTTTACTCACATTTGCACAGTCTGATCAAGACACTCAGCGCTTGGCTGAAATTGATCAATACTGGAATAAGCTGTCCAAAACTGTTTCAGAAGGCGATTTTGAAGGTTATGGCTCACTTTATCATGAAGATGCAGTAGTTGTATTCGCCACACGTCAAAACAAAGTATCGGTTTCTATTGCAGATGCGCTGGCTGGATGGAAAGAAGGCTTTGCCAAAACTAAATCCGGAGAACGGCAGGATAATGTCGAGTTCCGTTTCTCCCAACGGATTGGTAATCATAATACCGCTCATGAAATTGGCATCTTTCATTTTACTTCTGTAGATAACGATGGCAACCAATTGAGTGATGGTTATGTCCACTTTGAAATGCTCTGGGTGAAGCGCGATGGGAAATGGCTGGCCCTAATGGAAAGCCAGATATCAAGTGCCACTAAGGAAGAATGGGAGTCACTGAAGTAAATCTTCCTTAAATTCAGTCCGTGAACTACTACGAAACCCAATTAGAAAGACTTAGCAAGACCACTTTTGGCAACCAATGGCAGTTGGACACGGTAATTGGGATTCGAAATTATATCAACAACAACTACGACCAGGACTTAAATCTAGACCTACTTTCTCAAATTCGTTATGTGTCCAAGTATCACCTATTACGATTGTTCAAAAGGTACTATGGACAAACTCCTAAACAGTACCTCACTGACAAGCGAATAGAAATGGCAAAGAATCATTTGAAAAATGGAATGTCCGTGACCGAAACTTGCTTTGCTGTTGGCTTTGAAAGCTTGGGTTCCTTCAGTACACTATTCAAAAAGAAAGTAGCAATGACTCCACAGGAATTCTGTAAAGAGCAACTTTCGAGAAGCATTGAATCTAATGAATAAAGAGTTTTAGGGTGCTAAACTAATCACAACACAATGAGAGTAAAAGGCATTAGTATTCCTGTGCTTGACCAAGAAAAAGCACTACAGTTTTACACGGAAAAATTGGGCTTTATCAAAAAGTTGGACATCCCAATAGATGAGGAAAGCCGATGGCTGACGGTCGTTTCTCCTGAGGATCAGGACGGGCCACAACTACTACTTGAACCAGTCCCTCTTCACTTTGAACCCTCCAAAGTCTATCAGGAAGCTCTAATGAAAGCCGGAATACCCTATACTCAATTTGATGTAGATAATGTTGAAGAGGAATACGATCGACTCGTTAAACTTGGGGTTGAATTCAGTATAAAGCCAACCGTAATGGGGACCGTGAAATTCGCTGTATTCAATGATACCATTGGCAACAATATTCAAATTGTAGAAGAGCTATGATCCTTTGATCTACTGTCATTTGAATATTGTCGGGCAAACATCAACAAAGTGAATGATCCTAAGTTTTTCAAAGGCTTTAGATCCAACCATATCCGCAATGCCATCATCCTTAAGGCGTTTGTTACAAGAATTTGCCTGAACAGTCAAAGAGAATAACAACTTTCCTAACTTTAGTGACAAAGCGTCAACAACTTGAGTCATGAGCAAAATTTCATTAGGAATAATAGGACTAGGATGGGTTGGAGCCAGCACAGCTATCTCCATACTTCATCGGGGTATTTGTCAGGAATTGCTATTGAATGATGTGAAACCCGGCTTAGCGGAGGGCGAGGCTATGGACTTGAATCATGGCTCCTCCTTCTATCCTACCACTCATGTGAAGGCCGCTGAGATTTCGGATATGAAACATTGCAGCGCAATTGTGATTACCGCAGGGCGAGGTGGAAAACCGAATGAATCGAGGCTTGATCTCCTAAATGACAATATTACAATTGCAAAATCTATCGCTGAACAACTGAAAGGATACGAAGGTATACTGATCATCGTTGCCAATCCGGTTGATGTATTGACCTACTTCTATCAGAAGTTCTCAGGACTGCCTGCCAGCAGGGTAATCGGAACCGGAACAATGTTAGATACGGCTCGGCTCCGTGAAATCGTAGGAAGAAAACTTTCACTTAACCCCCGTAATATTCAGGCCCAAGTGGTAGGCGAGCATGGTGATTCGGAGACTATTCTGTGGTCATCGGCTACCATTGGAGGTATCAAGTTGCGCGACTGGAATGGCTGGCAATTGGCATATGAAAGCGAAATTGATGAACAGGTGAAGAGAGCCGCACAAGAAATCATCAAACGAAAGGGTGCTACCAATCATGCAATAGGCTTGGTGACGGCCACATTACTGAAATGGCTTCTTCGAGGAGAAAAAAGGATCATTACCTTATCAAGCACCATATCTGGTCCATTTGGGTTGAATGAAGTGGCACTATCGCTGCCTACTGTGATCTCTGATAAAGGGATAAGCGAAATTCTTGAAATCAAGATGGATGACAACGAACGAAATAAGTTTCTTAAATCTGCAGATGTCATCAGGAATGCTATCGAAAACAGCTCCTATTAAATTGCTATTGATGGTGTTAACACCATCAACGTGTAAATGATGCCGGGCACGATGCTTATACACTTTGGATCGTGGCTTTTAAAAACACCGAGTTAATTGATATAAAGAGGCAGGCATGGTAATTTCAGCCTATCTCATACAAAATAGATTAAGGACATCATTTGATGAAAATTGCTGAATTACTATCAAAACGATTAAAAGAAGTACTCGTTGATGGCCAATGGGTAATCGGAACGAACTTCAAAGGACAGATTTCTGATCTGAATTGGAAAGAAGCTACTCAAAAGGTAAAGACCTTGAACACCATTGCTGATTTGACCTTTCATACTAGCTATTACATTGCTGGAGTAGCCGATGTGCTAGATGGTGGTGAACTTGAAATCAGAGATAAGTACAGCTTTGATTACCCTCCTATCGAATCTGAGAGCGACTGGCAGAACTTAAAAAATAAGTTTAGTAATGATTCTGAACGGTTAATTCGCTTGGTAGGAAACCTGGAAGAGGAAAAGCTACAAGAGACCTTTGTGGATGAAAAGTATGGACCTTATCTCAGGAACATAGATATGATCATTGAACATAGTTATTACCATTTTGGACAAGTCGTGATTATCAAAAAAATGATCAGAACCGGTTAGTAGGTTTGTCCCTATTTTCTAATAGTCATTCGACTCGAGCCGAGTGACAAAGATTCAACATAAATAGCCAAAAACGAGCCCTCCTACAGGTGGGAAGGCGTAATGACTTCATCTTTGAAACTTCATTTCCGTCATCGAAACTTGCATCAAAACCTGCATTTCGAGAAATTCTAACATCAATGAGTCTTCAACAAAACCCTCAGCTAACACGCTATAAAAAGCTCCTTACCTATATTGATGACAACCTTAGCGAGGAAATCAATATTGAAAAGGTGGAGGAAATCTGTCATTACTCCTATCGTAATATCAATCGCATATTTGAAGCCATCCATCAGGAAACGATTGGCAAATATATCAAGCGCCTTCGGCTTGAAAAGGGAGCCCAGTATCTCAAATATTCCGAATTAGGCGTCTCTGATATTGCTTATGAGGTGGGCTTTGAAGATCGTTCCGCATTTAGCAAAGCCTTTAAGAACAGGTACAGTCTTTCTCCTCAGGCTTATCGGGAAAGCAGTGAATCTATTCTTGAGGAACAGCGCAAAGTGTATCTTCCTAATGAAGATCGGGAAAGGGAAAAATTACAATTCGAAATTGAAGTCATCCCCGGTTTTGACTACCTCTTTGTCGAATACCGCGGAAACTACAATGATGTGCCGGCCATCGAAAAACTATGGGAGTCCCTTTTCACATTTGCCGATCAGAATCAATTGGTCACCGATCGGTCCATATTTTTGACTGAGATCATTGATGATGTTGAGATCAGTGATCATATCAACTCCCGGTACAATCTAGGTATCATTCTGGAAAAGCCTCTGGGATTTGAGCCAGAGGGAATGTTCAGAGCCAGATCACACAAAAGACAGAAATATGCCAAGTTCACCCATCAGGGCACTCATCAAAGCTCTGTCGATTTCTACAGCAGGATCTATGCCCTCTGGATGTTGGATGTGAAACTGGAGCTTGCTGACCAACCCACTCTTGAGTTCTATCCCAATTTCGATGAAAATCTTAATGAAGATGACCTGATCACCGAAATCTATATCCCCGTGATGTAGGTTGTCCAAAACGGACACATGTCTGACTTCTCTCCATTATAGTTTTGTCTCAGATGCCATAAACAGGTATCCATCAATTATTCAAAATAAAACAACAGGCATGGAAGAAGTAGTTAAAAACATGGAGGACAACATTGGATTGATCATCGGAGTTATTCTGGGATTTTCGATCCTATTGGCCACCGTAGAATTCTTTTACGAACTCTATAAAAAGAAAATCAACAAATGGAGACTGGGCGAGATGTGGGCCAGTTTCTCAGTATTCATAGTAGCCCAACTTATGGAAAAAACCAGCACATTTATATTCGCTGGTGCTTTTATAGTGGTTGGCGAGCTTATCCCATGGCAAATTCCAGTAAATATCTGGACTACCCTACTTTGCTTGATTCTAGTGGACTTTATCTATTATTGGGAACATGTGATCGAACACAAGGTCAGGATATTATGGTCATATCATAGTATTCACCATAGCTCCCCGATCTATAACTACACTACGGCCATGCGAGTATCATTCATAGATAGCTTTATCACGTGGATATTTTATCTCCCATTGGTACTTATGGGTTTCCACCCCTATATCGTTTTACTGTGTTTCTTCCTGGTATTAATGTACCAATTCTGGCTCCACACCGAAATCATCGGTAAGCTTGGCTGGTTTGAGAAAATCTTTATGACCCCATCTCAGCACAGAGTCCATCATGGTTCAGACGATATTTATCTTGATAAAAACTTTGGAGCACTCTTATCTGTATGGGATCGAATGTTTGGCACTTTTCAGGAGGAAAAGCATAGGCCAACCTATGGCTTGACCAAACCAATAAATACGATCAATCCAATCAAAGTTCACCTCGCTGAATACATCAGTATTTTTAAAGACTTGCGAAAATCCAGAAGCTTAAAGGAAGCGTGGAATTACCTGGTCAAGCACCCTGGATGGAGGCCAAAAAATCCATGATAAGATGCTTAAGTCAGTCTTTTTACGCTATAAGCCAAAGTTCATTTTCACTTTGACCCTAATTTTCCTTGAGGCATTTCTTGGCTTACTTTTTCCTCTTTTCATTGGGTTCGCGATCGATTCAGCCTTAAATGGAAGTCATTCAGGGGCTATTCAACTGGGAGTACTAGGACTGGCTGCCTTGATGGTTGGAGTGGGTAGGCGAGTTTTTGACTCCCGCTTTTATGCCAGAGTGTTCGAGGACGTAGGTGTCAAAGTAGTCTCCAAAGTTGAGAGTAATCAGTCCTCCAAAAAATCGGCTCGATTGGGTATGCTTCAGGAATTGGTAGAGTTCCTGGAGAATTCTTTCCCGGAATTGATTAATGCACTTATAGGGCTTGTTGGTGTCTTTGTCATAATCGCCTCTCTCAATTTCCAGGTTTTCAAAGGTAGCTTAATAGTCACCGCGGGGATCTTTGTTATTTACTGGATGACTAGCAACAAAACGACCTTTTTCAACAAATCGTCAAACGATGAACTGGAAAAACAGGTAGACGTCATCGCTAAAAATGATGAAGATGAACTAAAAACTCATCTGAGTAGAATGATGAAATGGAATATCAAACTATCTGATTTGGAGGCCGGAAATTTTTCTGCTACATGGCTTGTCTTGATGGCCTTTTTGATGATATCAATTATCATCTCTGTAAATAATGGAGTGACTCAATATGGCACTCTTTTCGCTCTTGTTATGTATGTATTTCAATACATGGAGAACGTGATCAACTTACCCTTTTTTTACCAAAACTGGCTACGGTTAAAAGAAATAGTGACAAGATTAGAAATGAATTAGAACGCCATCCACTTAACAACAACTTTTCTAACTTTAGGTAAGCCCCTAATCAATGCTTAATCGCTATCTGAATCGTATCGGTCTTAAAAAGCTACCATCAATTAGCCTTAAGGGTCTTCAACAACTTCATCAGGCGCATGTTTTCTCAATACCCTTTGAAGATTTGGATATTCAGAACAAGGTGCCTTTAAAGCTGAACATGGATCATTTGGTCGAAAAAGTCATTGAGCGTAAGCGCGGTGGATTCTGCTATGAGCTGAACTACTTATTCGGGCTTCTTCTTAGTGAAATTGGGTTTGAGGTTAGAATGATTTCTGCCAGAGTATATGATCCCAACAAGGTGTTAGGACCAAAATTCGACCACTTGTGCTTGTTAGTTTGTCTGGAAGGAGTTCGCTGGTTAGCAGACGTGGGATTTGGTGATCTATTTATCCACCCTATTGAGGTAGATAAGACAGGCGTCCAAAAGGATCGGTTTGAATCTTTTTTGATTGAGCCGCTGGGAAATGATAATTACCTATTGTCCATGACCAATGACGATGGAGAATTCGAAAAAAAGTATGAATTCAATACTACCGAATCTATGATTTCAGATTTTGAACCTCAATGTTCACTAAAACAAGTTTCTCCGGATTCTCATTTTGTCAAAAACAAAATATGCACCATAGCGACTCCTACCGGTCGTAAAACCATACTCAACGAAAAGTTTATAGTAAGAGCAAACGGGCAAAAAGAGACGCTGAACATAACTGGCTCCGACCAGGAAATTCAGCTCCTGAAAGAGCATTTTGGAATCATTCATCTTAATTCCACTCCATAACCCTGGGGATATGATAAAGCCTCCAACCCTGCCAGCACTGGTTCGTTAGAACATCCAATGAGGTTTATAATTGGTTGTATTCTACTGTTAATCTCCTCCGGGCAACTATTATCCCAGTCAATTGAACGTCTGCCATTTGAACCCTTCCCCAATCATACAGCCGGCATCATCTATGCATCTACTTTTTCAAAAGATATGAATGAGGTGTACTTCGTTAAGCGAGGAGGTCAATGGGGCCGGACAGCAGAGCGAAGTACAATTTACTTCTCAAAGAAAGAAGCCGGTAATTGGACAACACCCGTAGTTGCTTCCTTTTCCGGAGAATTCAGTGATAATGCCCCTCACCTATCTCCCAATGAAAGAACACTCTATTTTACTTCCAACCGTGGGAACACTCAAGCAGATATATGGAAAGTGGAAAAGGATGAAAAGGGCGATTGGGGAAGCCCAATCAGGTTGGATGACAACATTAATTCTACAGGAAGAGAATATAGTCCCAAACTGACCAATAATGGAGATTTATACTTTGCTTCAGACAGAGAAGGTGGCTTTGGACAAGGGGATATTTATGTTGCCAAGAAGACTGCAAATGGATTTGCTGTACCTCAGAACTTAGGCAGCGTGATCAACACTGCTAGCGGTGAGTGGAATCTATGTATAGGTCGAGATGGGAAGATTCTCATTGTCGAAGCTTCGGGAAGAGCAGAGAACAAGTCGAGTTATGGTGACTTATACATTAGTTTTAAAGAGGATGGTCGCTGGTCGGCCCCACAGAATATGAAGGAATTAAACACCACCGGAAGTGATCTGTATCCTGAGCTCGTTGAGAATCAGAAATACCTTTACTATGCAAGCAGTGATTCTCTGGCCAGTCCCAATGTTAACATTCATAAAGTTAGAATTAGGAGTCTTCTCAGGAAATATAGAAACTCAGCCAACTACAATTAGTCTTTCCCTGTATAATCTCCCACATGTCTTTCAATGACATCGGGATGGATATCGGCTATAGTGACCATAAGTCCTGTTTCTTCCACATCGCCAAAATCGGGGTTATGTGCCGTACCAAAAGTCTTCGTGGTTGACGATAGGTTCATGTAAATATTGATCAATGGAGGAATCCACTCTCCCCGTTCTTTCAGAAGCTTATGCAAGAGTCTCGAACCTTCAGCAAAATCCATGTCCTCGGTGAAATTGGCCTTGAATAAGCTATCATTAAAGCCGCTAAAAAGCTCTGGTTTCGGAGTACAAAGTTTTTCTTTATCAGGGAAATAATGACTTAAAAAGGAAAGAAGAATATCACGGGCTTCAGCATTATAGCTGGTATACATTGTCACCTTACCAAAGAAATACTTCATTTCAGGATAATTGACAATCAAAGCACCTAGTCCATCCCAAATGTTCGCCAGGGCAAAAAGACCTTTTCTAGGATTTACAGAAGCTTGGTATTTGGGTTGCACCCATGACCTACCCAATTCAATTGAATAAGGCAAGTAATCGGTCTTCATTTTGTCTGAAAAATCGAAGTAATGAGCAGTAGAAAGACCATATTCACCATAATCGTCCCTTAAGGCTACCGTGCCTGTAATGAATCGATACCCACCTATGATTTCCTTTTCTTCCGGATCCCATACGATGAGTTGCTCATAGCAGCTTTCATGAGTATCATACTCATCAATGTCCAATTCATGGCCCGTACCTCCTCCTGCATCTCTGAAGGCAACTTCTCTTAGCCGGCCCACCTCTCTCATGGTATGAGGAGAGTTGTGATGGTTGATAAAATAAATCTTATTGTTCCCTTTGTTAGTATCCCTGACAAATCGCTTGTCATTCAATTCTAACTCAAGTAATTCGCGTTCTACCGGTGGTATTATTCTCTTCAAAGGTTGTCTTTTAGTTATCGGTTGATCAATCCTCTCGGAATTGATATACCTTCTCCTTCACCCAATCCGCCCATTGCTGGTTAGTTTTGGATTTGTCGAAGGTAGTAGCTGCAATAGGCTCCCCTATTACCACTCGTATGCTTCTGTTCTTTTGTTTGTAGAGTTCATCGACCAAATAGAGCATTTCAATATTGAATTTTATACCCAGCCACTTTCTAATGTTAGCCAATCTATAAAATCGATTTGAAAGCCTTCCCTCAATATAAACCGGAACAACCGATTTATTATACTTTTTGGCTTTGGTTATGAATGTTTTTTTCCATTCCAGGTCTTTTATCACCCCCTTTTGTCTCCTGCTCACAAGCCCTGCCGGAAATATAAAAGTAGCCCAGTCAGATGCAAATTGTGCCTCTACTGCCTGTAGAGAGGCCATAGCATTCTTACCCACCTTGTTTACCCCAACAAAAATCTCCTGCAGGTTTTTAACACTCAGCAGAAAATCATTGACAATAAACTTAATGTTTGGCCTAATCTCCTTCAGTTCTGGAACAATTGCGATTGCATCGAATCCTCCAAGAGGGTGATTACCGACAAATATGCAGCCTTCTGAAACATCAGGAATATTCTCCTTGCCGATAATGTTCACATTAATGTTAAACTCCTTCATTACAGCATCAGAAAACTCAACCGCATTCGCTCCCTTGTGCAAGGACATAAAGCGGTTAATATCATCCTGATGAATGATGCGCTCTATGTATCGGATCAAGAAACCGGGGGTCCATCCAAGGACATTTTTGTTTTTAGCTGCGATGAGCTTTCTGATGTCAATAAATTTCTCTGTCATCAAAGAAGGCAAAAGCACAAATATAAGAAGTGCTAAGAATCAGGGAGGCTAGTTGAATAGACTTTTGAAGAAAAGTTCTGCTTTATCAAAACTCATCTCGAAGAATGTCACCTTTCAACAACAGATTCCATAATCATCCACGCTGAATTGGATATCAGTTAAGTTCTCACCAACTTCCAGTCAACTGTCATCTGCTAAATAGTTGCAGCATTTCAAAACCATAACAGAATATTGTAAGGGCATCAACATCAGTCCTCCGAAGCATCCTCATTTTGACATCAGGAACTTTGAAGAAAACATGTCGACTGTGCACAGTCAAATGCCCGCCTTTCGGCATGAATTTTATGCCATCGCCATTAAGGCAGATGGAGATGGAAAAGCCATTACGGGACAATTTTCTGATTTTCCAGAGGGAACAACGATCTTCTTCAACACACCCTTTCAAATCATCTCCTGGGATATCATTCCCAATTGGAAGGGGTATTACCTGATGTTTAGCCAGGACTTTATTGCTCAATCAAAGGTGCTTTCTCAACTACTCGCCATGTTCCCTTTTTTGAAGATTGATAAGTCCATTCCGTTCAACATACCACAGGAACAGCTGCTAAATATACTTTCGGTTTATGAAAAAGTATGGCTTGAGTACCATAGTGCTGAAGAAGACAAATTTCAGTTGATAGAGGCCCAGGTATTCCTTTTACTCACTTATGTAAAACGACTCTTTGAACAACAGGTAGACGATGCTATAGCCGAATCAAGTCTAAAAGCGGCAGATCTAAAATTACTCTCACGTTACCAAACTTTGATCCAAACCAGTTTTTATCCAAACGCTCAACTTGAGACATTCGCCAATCTCCATTCCACGAGTTATTATGCACAGAAGCTTAGCGTTCACCCAAACCATTTAAACGCTGTGGTGAAAGGCATTTCAGGTATTACGGCTCTGAACCACATTCACAATCACCTACTCTCTTTATCTAAGTCCTATTTGGCTCAAACCGATTGGAGCGTAAAGGAAATTGCCTATGCTCTTCATTTTGACAGTCCCAACAACTTCAGCTCCTTTTTCAAAAGAAACATCGAACTCACCCCTCTTGCCTACCGCCAGCAGGTGAATCTTTGAAATCAATACTTCTTCATTTGAAATCATAAACTGATTCGATCCCTCTTTCGAGAGCTTTGTATTGAACAAAAAACAAAACAATGAAAGCCATTGTAACTGGGGTATTAAGCCTCATTGTGTTAAACCTAAACGCACAAAAAATGAAAGAACCGAAAGATGTGGTGATTGGATTATTTATAGCCACCGACCAAAGCGATTGGGAAACGGTAAAACAGTCATTTTCCAATCAAGTATTACTGGACTATTCTTCAATGAATGGAAATCCTGCGACTCAGCTAAGTCCTGAGCAAATTGTTGGATCATGGAAAGGAATACTCCCAGGCTTTGAACACACGCATCATCAGCTGGGCAATTTCATGTCCTCTGTCTCAGGTAATAAGGCAGAAATACTCTGCTATGGCACCGCGACTCATTATTTGAAAGACGATCAGGGTAGCTTATGGACAGTGGTTGGCACCTATGATTTTGGACTTATCAGTCAAGGAGGTTCATGGCGAATCACTTCAATGAAGTTCAATTTCAAATACCAGGAAGGAAACACGTCATTACCTCAAAAAGCAATCAACCGACTCAAATAGAAATCGATGAACAACGAAATAGCGGAAAAAAACAAGGCATCAGTAAAGGCATTTTTCAGGGCGCTGGAAAATGAGAATGCCGATGAAATCGCCAACCTGTTCGCGATAGATGGAAAGCATATCAACCCCTATGCATCGGGCTTGTTTCCTGAAGGAGCAGAAGGCCGAGAAGGGATCAGAAACTATTGGGCACCGGTATTCCCAAACTTTGCCGGAATGGAGTTCCATATTGATGAATTACTTGCAATGGAGGACCCCAACAAAGTTTATGTCCAGTATAAAGGCATTATAAAACTCAGAAACGAGGCAGGCACATACGAGAACGATTACTACTCGACTTTCAAATTCAACGATTCCGGATTAATCGATGAATACCTGGAGATCTTCAACCCTATTGTTGCCGCTCGTGGTTTTGGACTAATTGATCAAATTAAATAGACATTATGAAACAATATATAGCGGCATTAGCAGGTGTTCTGTGCCTTGTAAGTTGCCAGTCAAATCAGAATAAAGCATCAAACGAAATACTATTCTCAGATCAAATAAAAATGGAAAAAGTAAACTTTAATAGTGAAGGAGCAAAACTAGTTGGTAACCTCTTCTACCCCAAAAATTATGATTCTAATCAAACTTATCCTGCCATTGTGGTCTCAGGAAGTTGGACCACAGTCAAGGAGCAGATGGCGGGCCTCTATGCTGAAAGACTAGCTAATGAGGGATACATCACACTGGCATTTGATTTCAGAAACTTTGGAGAAAGTGAAGGAGAACCAAGATTCTACGAGAGCCCCGCCCTCAAAAAAGTGGATGTTAAAAATGCAGTAAGCTTTCTGGAAAGCCTATCACAGGTGAATAAAGACAAAATCGGTGCATTCGGGGTCTGTGCAGGTGCCATGTATACCCTTATGGCGGCTTCTGAAGACAGTAGAATCAAGTCAGTGGTAACCGCTGCTTCCTGGTTACACGATGCCGAAGCAGTGAAATTATTCTATGGAGGTGAGGAAGGTGTCAACGCTAAAATCGAAGCAGCACAAGCAGCAAAAAAAGAATTTGCTGAACAGGGTAGTGTTCAATACATCCCCTCAATTTCAACAGAAGATCCTAACGCTGCTATGTACGGACCTTATGACTATTACCTAAATCCGGATCGGGGAGCTATACCCCAATGGAGTGCAGATCGTTTTGCGGTGATGTCCTGGGAAGATTGGCTCACCACCGACCCAATGCCGACAGCTGCGGAATTGAGTGTACCAACCTTAATGATACATTCTGATGGGGCAGTACTTCCTCAGTATACCAAAAACTATTTTGAGAAGATCGATACTAAAGATAAGCGACTTCATTGGATGGAAACCGACCTGGAATCGCCCTATCATCAATTCAATTATTATGATCAGGATGCAGAGGTGAACGAATCAGTAGCCGAAGCTTCAAAGTGGTTTTCCGAAAAGATGTGATGTCACCCCAAGGTGTCAAGAGATTGATCAATTTCAGTTGTGAACGAAGGATTCCTAAGGCCCTCTTGTAAGAGGGCCTTTATTTTGGGACACTCACTCCTTCCAGGTTTATGGTGTATTAATCAGAATTGACTTCACAAACCTGTAGTCTTAGATGTTCATTTTAAATAGATTTTCACAAATTATTCTTTATATTTCAATATAAAATTGTCTCAATCTCAGGGTAGGTCATCTTTTGCCTATGAAATAATTTCAAAAGCTTCCTATGAAGTTCGAAAAAGACAGAAAATCTGTTCATCAAAGCCCATTTCCGGCTGCCAGGTCGGTAACCGAACACGACTCAAAAACAACCTCCCCAGGATCAATCCATAACACCCCGCAAAGAAGATTCAATCCCAATCATGAACTCGTGGACAATAGCCAAAGAAACGCAAAGCTGATCCAATTGCAGTCCGTGGCCAATAGTGCCTCTCGAAACGACAACAAAATGAGCTTCACCCAGGAATCGAATTTACCGATTCAACGTCAACCCAACTACGGTACATTCACAGAGCCGACTGAAGACGAAATTGACAGGCAAAATCTGTCAAGGCTTTTCGAGGTGGACGAGGCGCATGATCCGACCATACATGGAGCCATACAAAGAGGAAATCAGGTGACTCCGGCAGCATTTGAACATATCCTGGGAATGTACAGTGCAATAAGAAGGGGTGATACAAATTTCAATTTTGAACGAAGAGAAAATCCGTTAGCCACTAAGGGACATAAGGCCCGGGCAATGGGAGACATTGGAAAGATATTACAGACAGCTTCAGGGCGTGGCCTGATTCAAGAACTTATAGATTCCAACGTTCCGATAGACATAACCAAAGCAGAAAATCCTCGTCAAGCCTTTGAGTCGGAACAAGAAGCCTTTGAAAGCTATCAAAATCCACAAGAGCATAGAATACAAGTTAATTATGCACCCGGAGAGGATATTTTGAATGCGGATGGTACAACGAGAGCAAACAGATTCAGACAACCCCGTGGTAGCCAGGTAAAAGGTACGAGTGATGCCATATTGTATCACGAATTAGTACATGCACATCATGCCGCCACAAATACGTGGACCAGTGGCACTTTGCACAGCAGTGATAATCTTGCTGTTCCAGCGGACGCAGGAGTAAAAAAGGAAGAATATGCAACGGTGGGTCTCGGAGATTTTGCCGGAGGTAGGTTTACAGAAAATCGATATCGTGCCGAACAACAGGCCATGCAGAATACCACGGACGATAGGGACAAATATGTTCCCAGAACTTCTTATAAAAATTTCAGGAGATCTTGACACGAATCGCCTTAGGATAATTCAGAAGTTTTAGAGAACTTCCTTTGATCAAAAAAGTAATCCCTTCTCGTTTAATGAAAAAACTTCAGGCACTAACAGCTACCTTCCTGATAACTTCTCTTTTGTCGTGTAACAGCCAAAGTACCGATAATAATCGGTCCGAGATCGAATCCAAACCAAACGAAAGTCAAAACTTAATGCATTTCATCCCTGAAGGTTATGCCCTACTCGACAGCGTATCGGGAAACTTGAATCTTGACGATATCACTGACTTCATTCTTGTTTTGAAAAGGGCTGATGAAGAAGAAGTTTCGGATATCAATGGGGATTTGGCTAAGCGACCCCTGATCCTTCTTTTGGGGCAAGGCAATGGTAGATACGAAAAGGTAGCCGAAAGTGATAATACCGTGTATTGCTATGCTTGTGGTGGAATGATGGGTGACCCTTACGGTGGTATATTCATCGAAAACGGTGGTTTTAAAGTAGAATACAGTGGTGGAAGTTCAGACCGATGGACAAGAATAGTGACCTACAGGTATTCTGAAGAGGAAGATTACTGGTTACTCTATGAAGACCGTGCCGACAGCTTCAGTTCTTTCGATCCTGAAAAAGGCGAAACTGATATCTGGACAGTGAAGGACTTCGGAAAAGTACGATTCGAAGAGTTTGACATCTATGCAGATCAGTAGTCGTCCGGTATCGTAAAACAAGTCAAGTGTTTGAAGTTCCTTAAAATGTGTTGAAGGGAATAGCCGAAAAAGTCCAATTTTGTAATAACTATGAGTTCAGAAATCATCAGACATAAGACGGCCACAGAACTTCATTCTCATTTTGGTTTTGAAGAACCCCGACATCCTTTGATCACGATTGTTGATACAGCAAGGATTGCTATACCTGAAGAAGGAATTGGTACCAGGGTTACCTCCGACATGTATCACATAGGTCTGAAAGACAAGTCTTGTGGCTTAGACTATGGTAGAAATCATTACGATTTCAACGAAGGCACACTGGTCTTTATGGCCCCTGATCAGGTGTTCACATTTACTAAGTCGCAAGAATTAGGTGAAGTACAAGGTTGGTTACTCTATTTTCATCCCGACCTTATTCGTGGAATGCCATTGGCCGATAAAATTGATGACTTCAATTTCTTCTCATATGATGTCCATGAAGCCTTGCACCTTTCAAAACAAGAGGAAGATACCATCACACAATGTGTAGAAATGATCAGCCAGGAACTCGATCAACGAATTGACAATCACAGTCAGACCGTTATTGTTTCAACCATTGAACTGATGCTGAATCATTGTTCGAGATTTTATGAACGACAGTTTATCACGAGAAGTCCTCAGAACAAGGATGTTGTTTCCAAAGTCGAAGCATGTCTCAAAGAATACTTTGCGGCTGATCTTGTTAGCGATTTGGGAGTGCCTACTATCCAATATTTGGCAGAAAAATGCAATGTATCCACTTACTATCTAAGTGACTTACTCAAAAAGGAAACAGGGCGAACGGCCAAAGATCATATCAATGACTACATTATAGACAAGGCCAAAACCCGTTTGCTGGGAACTGATGATTCCATCAACCAAATCGCTTATACCTTAGGCTTCAATTATCCACATTATTTCAGCAGACTTTTCAAAGCAAAAACCGGACTCACTCCTCAAGAATACAGAAATAATTAAGGCAATAGGTCTGATTCTATCCATTCCGGAATTTGTGTTCTACCCTCCCTAAAATGTGCACCTTCAACGGCTTTCATTTGATGAGATTTGAATATGAAATCAAACAAAACTTATCATATGAATCAGAAAGTATTAATCACAGGAGCGAGCGGAGCATTTGGAAAACTGAGTAGCCTAGCTCTTGCCCAAAAAGGTCATCAAGTCGCAGGCACCATGCGATCTGTTGAAGGAAAAAATCAAAAGGTAGCAAAAGAACTCAAAGATGCCGGAGTCCATATCATTGAAATGGACGTGACAGACGAATCGAGTGTAAATCAAGGTGTTTCAAAGGCTGTTGGATTACTTGGTGGCTTGGATGTCATTATCAACAATGCCGGGATCGGTACAATAGGTCTCCAGGAATCATTCACTGTTGAAGACATGCAGAGAGTGTTTGATGTCAATGTATTCGGTGTACAACGTGTAATGAGGGCAGTGGCCCCTATTTTCAGGTCTCAAGGCAAAGGTACAATTGTGAGCATATCAAGTTGTATTGGCCGACTTTCGGGTCCGTTTTACGGCACCTATTCTTCCTCTAAATGGGCGTTGGAAGCATTGGCTGAAAGCTACAGGAACGAACTTGCCACGTTTGGAATCGAGTCATGTATCGTTGAGCCGGGTGGAATGCCTACTGCCTTTATTGACAGTCTGATGCGACCGAGCGATCAAGAGAGAAAAAACGATTATGGAGATATAGCTGAAGTCCCGGAAATGGCTTTGAAAGGCTTCGAAGAGGCTTTAGCAGCTAATCCTATGCAACGCCCGGAAAGGGTTTCAGAAGCCATAGTCGACCTTCTGGATATGAATCATGGTGAGAAGCCTTTTCGAACTGTTGTCGATTACATGGGAATGGCTGAAGGTGTGGAAAAATACAACAAAGTACTACACGATATTACTCGGCAAATCTACTCCAACTTCGGAAGTGAAGGAATGCTAAGCCTCAATCAGTAGCAAGAAGAGCACATCACCCAAAATTAAGATCCCTATTTTAGACAGGGATCTTTTTTGTTTTCACAAGAAAATGAGCTGTCAGCACTTTTTCATGGTCAACCCTATCGGTTATATTAACACTTCCGTATTATGATAATGAGCTCCTTTGCTCACCCACGAAAGAAAATCTTAACTCCTATGAGCCTCGTCACTATTAAATCATCTCACTACGAATCGGACCTATCAGTTCTAAAGGCAAAGTTGGAATCAGAAGGCATCCCCTGTTTTTTAAAAAATCAGTTTACGACTCAAGTAATGAATCACCTTGCTCCCTTGGCAGTTGAACTCCAGGTATCAGAATTGGATGTTGAAAAGGCGGTTGAAATCATGAATGACTTCGATGCAAAATAGAGTTCTCATATTGGGTGCTACAGGCAGGACAGGTCGTTTGATTGTAAAAAGTGCATTAGGCAATGGCTATGAGGTGAATTGTCTGGCAAGGAACAGTCATCGTATTCCAAAAAATGAACGTATTTCTGTATTCGAAGGCAGTCCTATCAATTCTAGAGATTTGTCCACTGCAATGGAAGGATGTAACCATGTCATCAACGCACTTAATATCTCGCGTAAAACTGATTTCCCATGGTCCAGGCTGAAGACCCCTCCCACTTTACTTTCCGATACGATGAAAACCCTGATTCCTTTGGCTGAGGAACATGGAATCAAACGAGTGGTCATTTGTTCGGCTTGGGGGGTGAATGATACCCGCAAGGATATTCCAGGCTGGTTTCGTTGGTTTATCGACAACAGCAATATCGGAGCTGCCTATCGCGATCATGCCCGCCAGGAAAACCTCCTCGTTGATTCACCGTTGGACTGGACAATTGTACAACCAGCAGGACTGACTAATTCGAAAAAGCCAGATGTCAGGGAATCAATGAACAACATCCCAAAGCCCAGCATGCTAATCAGTCGCCAAAGTGTGGCAGGTTTTATGGTAACCAGTCTGAAACGCGATGACCTCCGCAGAAAGAAAGTGGTTATATCACGAAACTGATCTTTGAAATATGTAAAGCAGTGTTCATGCCGGTTAAAAAAGTGAGAGTCGATCATTAATTATTATCTTGTATTCATTCAAATATGCTGCTATGAGAACTTTCATTTTCTCAATCCTACTCCTTGCCCCCTTAGCCCTGACCGCCCAAAAGGGACACCAGATTGATGTTACAATTGACGGTTATGAGCAGGAGATACTACTTCTGGCTTACTATTATGGCGATAAGCAATACATTCTTGATACAGCATACCGAGAAACTAATGGGCACTACATTTTTGAAGGACCGGATTCCCATGAACCGGGGATTTATTTTCTGGTGATGCGTCCTGATAATGCCTACTTCGATTTCCTAATCACGGAAGACGAGCAGCGGTTTTCACTATCAGCACAAAAGGACAACATGCTGGGAACGGTTGAGGTGAAAGGTAGAGCAAAAGAAAATAGGCGGTTCTTTGAATACATGAATTTCCTAGGTGAAAGCAGAAGTACTCTTGAGAAAATAAAATCCGATAAATCGAAAACTGAAGAGGAAATAAAAAAAGAACAAGAGCAGATCAACAAACAGGTAGTCAGCTACCAGGATGATTTAATTCGAAAGAACCCTAATTCGTTTACAGCTGCAATTATCAAGGCCAACAAACCAATCGAATACCCGGAATTCTCAGGCTCTCAAGAAGATATTCAGAGGAAAAGATGGAGACACACCCAAAAACACTTTTTTGATAATCTGGATCTATCGCAACACAGGCTACTCAGAACTCCTTTTTTGCAGAGGAAGATTGAGCAATTCGTGGATAAGCTCCAGGTACAACACCCGGACACTATAGCGGTGGCCATTGATTACGTCTTGAACAAACTTGAGCCAGTCGAGGAATCTTTTAAATACTACGTGATCCATTTCTTGAACAAATATGCCAGATCAAAAATAGTAGGAATGGATGCCGTATATGTCCATATGGTGGATAACTACTACCGAACAGGAAAAGCTCCATGGACTGATCAGGATCAACTCAGGAAAATGTTGGACAATGCTGACAGGTTAAGACCATTATTAATTGGGAAAATCGCACCAGACCTTGCCATGCAAACCAGGGACAATAAGGAGTTAAGCTTGCACGAAATTGAATCGGAATATACCGTGCTTTATTTCTGGAAATATGATTGCGGTCATTGTAAAGATTCTACTCCCATACTCAAGGAATTCTACAACAAGTTTAAGGATCAGGGTGTGGAGCTTGTAGCTGTATGCACCAAATACTATAACGAATTTGAAGGCTGTTGGGACTATGTGGATGAACAAGAGATTGGGGATTGGGTACACCTGGCCGATCCTTATAGCCGATCAAGGTTCACTCAAATCTATGATATCAAGTCTACTCCACAAATCTATATTCTGGATGCCAACAAAAAGATTTTATCCAAACGAATTGGTGCCAAACAGCTTGAAGAAGTGATCACTAACTTGATGAAGAAGTAACTTAGTTCACGTTGGCAGGGTCCACCCGTGTGGGTGTGTCCTCTCCCGAAATCATCCTTACTGCAGCAGCAGCTATTGCTTTGATAGTGTTGGTCATATGATCGAGGTCCAAGGTGCCAACTTCATCAGAGGCCTGGTGATAATCTTCATCAACATCGATTGGTGTGGTGCTAATGGAATGTGCTGGAACACCGAGGCGTGCGAGCGTGGCATTATCAGATCTGTAGAATAGATTTTGAGTTGGGTACGGATCAGCATAAAACTCATATTCAGTTCCTTCAACAGCCTTCTGAAGCAACTCACCAAAGTTGGATTTATCAAAACCAGTGATCCATGCCGTGTTTGGGCCGCTTACAGCCGGTTTGCCAATCATTTCAATATTGAACATTGCTACGATATTATCGGGGTTCAATTGTTGAGAAAAGTATCGAGAACCAAACCCACCACTCTCTTCAGCAGTAAAGGCAACAAACATGATTGTTCGTTCTGGCTTTTTGCCCATATCCTTAAAATACTTTGCTAATGACACCACGGCTGTTGTTCCAGAAGCGTCATCATTTGCGCCATTGTAGATCGTATCACCCTCATTACCTCTGATCCCCAGGTGATCATAATGAGCACTGAATAATACGATTTCGTTTTCTCGGTTTCCGGTGATCTTGCCTGCTACATTGGATAGGCTCTGTTCGGTCACATTGTTCTGAACGTTGATCTCGACAGAACGCACATTGGTCTCGTTAGTCAATACCATCACAACCGCCTTATTATCCTCCAGTTTCATTACTCTGTTACCTCGTCCAAAGAAGCTCTTGTACCTAGCAAACATCACCTTATGTGCGGTATTCACCAATATTAAATGGGTTCCTTCCTCCGCACTAGCCTGCTGAAAGGCAGCTCTCAAGTTACTGTTGCCAGCAACCCTCAATATCTTAATGTCATTAACATTGTTCACCGAAACAGATCGTGAATTGGCTGCAGCAAATCCGTTGTCGGCATCAATTGTCTGACCATTAATCTTGATTTCCGCAGACTCAGGTCTAATCGAATACATCCCGAACTTCTGCTCGTACGAATTAAGTCCATCAATATATTCCAGCCCAATTTTTTCGAATTCTCCCTGAAGAAAAACAGAAGCCTTTTCAATACCCGGAGTGAAGATCATGCGACCCTCCATATCATCGGATGCTAATGTGGTAATGATTCTTGTTACATCGGCAGAATCAATTACCGCGGGTTTCTGACAACCAGCTAACAGGAGTACTGAAAAAACAATAAACAAAGACTTCTTCATAAGATTTCTTAAGGTCGATTTTTATCAGCACGAAAGTTAGTATTATTTTCGCCATTCCATGACATCCACAACAAGTAAGTCCCTAAAAACACTTCGATTGTTAGCCCTCTTAGAAGGTATCAGCTATCTCCTACTCCTAGGGATATGCGTCCCCTTAAAATACATTTTCGATATCCCTGAGCCTACCTACCCCGTGGGACTTGCTCATGGAGTACTATTTGTCGCTTATGGAATTTTTGTTCTGATCGTTGCAAGTGAATTCAAATGGCCATTCAAGACGTTATTTTGGGCAGGGTTTGCCGCATTTCTGCCGTTTGGAACATTTGTGGCAGACAAGCGAATTTTCAAGGCCTTGCGGAATTGATTTTTTAGTATATTACTTCAAGCCAAACCCTAACTTAATAACATGCCACACTTCAATTCCCCATTGGAGGCATTATCCCATTGGGTAGATGAAACTCCTGATCGTGTCTTTTTAAGACAACCTATTGACCGAAAATTTATTGAATACACCTATCAAGAAGCGAATCAAGAAGTGCGTAAAATCGCCACTGCTCTTAAAGCATTGGGTGTGAATTCCGGAGACCATGTAGCACTATTGTCAAAGAACTGTGCACATTGGGTAATGAGTGATCTGGCAATCATGATGGCCGGCTGTATTTCTATTCCAATCTACCCAACTCTCGGGGCAGAGAGCATACACGACATTCTTGTCCACAGTGAATCAAAGGCGGTGATTATCGGAAAGTTAGATGACTATGGGAAACAAAAGAGTGGTATTCCTGAAATCACCAAGATTGGTGTTGAACTCTACGACATCCAGGAAACACATAGTTGGGAAACACTCATAACACAACATGAAGCTCAGAAAGAAACGCCTGCCCAAAACTCCGATGACCTCATGACAATCATGTACACTTCCGGAACGACAGGCAATCCCAAAGGGGTAATGCATTCAGTGGGATCATTTGCACAATTAATTAATACGGCAATTGATGTCATCAAATTACCTGATAACCCTGCCTACTTCTCTTATCTGCCTATGACTCATATTGCGGAAAGAGCAGGCATCGAAATGTCAGCAATCTATAGAGGTGCCACTGTAAGCTTTCCTGAGTCTTTAGAGACCTTTGCTGAGGACCTATCGTCTGTCCAGCCAGACACCTTTTTTGGAGTGCCGAGAATTTGGCAAAAATTTCAGGAAAAGATTCTTGAGAAGATGCCTCAAAAGAAACTGGACAAGCTTACAGGTTTACCAATTTTAGGCAACATTGTAAAGAAAAAAATCCGGACCAAACTGGGATTAAACAATTCTAAAGCGAACTTCTCGGGGGCCGCACCTATTGCAGTAAGCTTGCAAGAATGGTTCATGAAACTTGGGGTTGAAATCAATCAAGCCTATGGAATGACAGAAGATTGCATACTTTCTCATTTCAATTTGCCAGGTGCCAATAAGTTCGGTACTGTAGGTAAAGCGCTCCCAGGATGTACAGGCAAACTTTCCGAAGAAGGTGAGATTCTAATCAAAAGCAATTGTCTGATGAAGGGCTACTATAAAGAGCCAGAAAAGACTGCGGAAATGTTCACCGAAGATGGTTTCTTGAAAACGGGTGATATTGGTGAATTTGACCATGATGGGTATCTCTCTATCACGGGTAGAGTGAAGGACCAGTTCAAAACAGATAAAGGAAAGTACATAAGCCCTGCCCCAATTGAACTGGAAATGTCAAAAAATACAGATTTTGAGCAGATTTGTATTGTAGGTACCGGCATTCCACAGCCAATAGCTTTAGTCATTCCTTCCGAGTCGGGAAGTGCTAAAAGCTCGGAAGAATTCAATTCTTCTGCATTGGCCACTTTGGATCGTATCAACCCAGGCTTGGAGGCCTATGAAAAAATCGCGAAGGTCGTAGTAATGAAAGAAGACTGGACGGTTGATAACGGTTTAATGACACCAACCTTAAAAGTCAAAAGAAATCGAGTTGAAGCGATACATATGTCTATGTATCCGGAGTGGTTCAAAGAAGAGGATCGTATAGTTCACGAATAACATTTGGCTGCAACCTTACCATGACTGTCCCTGTCATATGCGACATTAAAAGGATACCATGGTCAAACTTAAAATTACTTTCAAATATTGTATCGCTCTGTATTGCATAACGATGCTCTACGCCTCACTTCACGAACTCGTTCATCACTTTGCGGGATACCTAATCTGTGGAGACTGGGGCTACAAATCCTTTAACTATTTCGCTACAGCATGCGAGGGGGAAGCCAAAAGCTGGCTTGCTACTTATGCCGGGCCGGTTTTCAGCTTTCTTATGATGTATGTAGGTATGTATCTTCTCCGAAAGAATGAATCTTCCTACAAAAGTCAGCTTGGCTTTGCATTGATCTTTGCTCAAATGCCCGTGCAGCGAATGATCGGCCCAATTATGGGATTCAATGATGAGCTTTATGCCACCACCAAACTATTTGGGGCGTCCACGATAAATACATGGATTGTAATCATAGTCGTTTGGGCCATATGCATTCCTCCACTTATTCAGGCCTATAAGGCAATTCAAAATAAAAGGCCCCTTCTTTGGTTTCTACTATTCAGCCTCTTTCTGCCCTATATTTTGTTTGGGCCATTCTTTGTTCTTTTTGAACATCTGATGGTTGAAAGAGGTGTTTTGGATCAAACAGTCATTGGGATTGGATTGCTTTTCATTATTAATGAAATTGTAACTATTATACTCTATTGGAAAACTAAAAAATACCTTGATCCGAGTGATGAAGCGCTATAATTGTGTTTCAAACAGCAAATTTGTATATTTAGCTTTACCTATACACCTATGAAAGCGTTTACTACAGGTCTCCTATTCGCCTCGCTGGTTGCGATGTCTACCTCTGCGAATGCCCAAAAAATCAATTTGTTTAACGGAGAGAATCTCGATGGCTGGGAAGTCTACGGGACAGAAAAATGGTATGTCGAAGATGGGCTTTTGGTCTCTGAAAGTGGACCTGACAAGGCATATGGCTATCTCGGAACAAAAAAGCGATACAAAGACTTTGAGCTAAATCTGGAGTTCTTTCAAGAATCCGATGGAAATAGTGGAGTCTTTTTCAGATCGGTGGTTCGTGGGACACGAATCAGCGGTTGGCAGGTGGAGGTTGCTCCTCCCGGACTACACACGGGGGGAATTTATGAATCCTATGGCAGAGGTTGGCTGATCAAACCGGACCCATCCAAAGAGAAGCATCTCAAATATGGCAAATGGAACAAAATGAAGATTCGTGTCCAGGGTGATCAAGTTACCACTTGGCTCAACGGTAAGGAAATGATTAGTATCACCGATGAGAAAATTGGTGAGGGCGAAGGAAATATCTGCCTTCAAATTCATGACGGTGGAGGAATCAAGGTAAAGTGGCGAAAGATCGTCTTAAAACAGCTCTGACAAAACTGAGACCTACTCCTTAAATTCATTCATCGTTAATAGGCGATGAGTGGATAAATTGCTATTTTCGGTCATGAGTTCTGATGTTTTGATTCGTTTGGTTAAAATTTCTGATGCTGAACGACTACTTGAAATTTATTCCCCATTTGTACTACAGACTGCATTTTCTTTTGAATCCTCCCCTCCTTCCATCGAAGAATTCAAGAACCGGATACTCGATTACTCCAGTAAAGCCCCATGGCTAGTCGCCACCATTGATAACAAAATTGTGGGATACGCCTATTCCGGACCTCACCGATCTCGTGGTAGTTACCGATGGAGTCAGGAAACGACAGTTTATGTGGAAGAACCTTTTAGAAAAAGAGGAATCGCAAGATCACTTTATACCAAGTTGTTAACTATACTTAAGGAAATGGGGTTTGCCAAGGTGTTGGCCATCATTACCCTACCTAATGATGCCAGTATAGGCTTTCACCAAAATCTGGGATTCAAGCATATTGGGGAAATGAACAACATTGGCTACAAATTTGATCGCTGGCATACGACCAGCTGGTGGGATCTGGATTTACAAAATGAACACTTTATTCCAGGCGATATAAAATCAGTTGAATCAATTGAGCATCTTTTGGGTTAAGTAGTTGATGTCTTCTTCAACCAAGCCCTCATTGACACCTGTCCTCATGGTGAACTTCATTGGGACACTTGGATACAGTATCATAATTCCATTTCTCGTCTTTCTGGTCGACAAGTTCGGTGGCAACGAATTTATCTATGGAATCATGGGATCGGTGTATCCCGCATTTCAGTTCTTTGGTGCCCCTATCTTAGGTAAATGGTCAGATAAATACGGGAGGCGTAAAATACTGTTCTTAAGCCAGGCGGGCACTCTTCTCGCATGGATTATTTTTATGATTGCCTTGTTCGCACCTCGCACAGAATTAGTCTCTTTTGATCAAAGCTTGGTTGGCAGTTTTACCTTAACAGTTCCTTTAATCATTCTCTTCCTGGCAAGGGCCATGGACGGAATTACCGGAGGCAATATCTCAGTAGCGAATGCTTACCTGTCTGACATATCGAGCGAAGAGAATCGCAAAGCAAATTTTGGAAAAATGGCAATGTCTTCAAGTCTGGGATTTATTCTCGGACCGGCATTGGCGGGTTTGCTAGGTGCTACTATTTATGAAGAAAAAATACCCGTTGGTGCAGCAATCTTAATTTCGGTGACCGCATTAATCGTAATCTGGTTTAGATTACCAGAATCAAAGGCCAATGTGGTAAAGCCCGATCTTTCCCGCTTTAAATTAAAAAAGCTATTCGCCACCGAACAAAAAGACTGCTACCAGCTCAAACAGCAGAATGAGGATAAAATTAGATCAAAATCAGTATTCAAAATAAAGTACATTCCATTCCTGGTGGTTATTTATTTTTTGACCTTCCTTGGATTCAGCTTTTTCTATGTATCATTTCCCATGCATGCCCTGAAAGTGCTTGAATGGAATGCTTTTGAGTTGGGAATCTTCTTTTCGATTTTAAGTGGAATGATGATCTTGGTTCAAGGTCCATTGCTTGGAAAGCTGTCAAATAAAGCTTCTGATGAACTCTTAGTCAGTGTTGGTAGTATTCTGTTGGTCGGCAATTTCATCTTAATCGGATCATCGAATGTCACTATAGCTTATCTGGCTCTTGTCTTTTTTGCCCTTGGCAATGGTCTGATGTGGCCCTCCTTTCTGTCCATTTTATCAAAATATGCCGGAGATGAGCAACAAGGTGCCGTCCAGGGGGTCGCCAATAGTGCCGGGAGCCTTGCAAGTATTTTGGGTCTATTGCTTGGTGGATTGCTATATGGAAGTATTGGAAATGTCACTTTCTATACAGCTGCGACACTTTTATTCGTGATTTTCCTACTTTCCTTTCGTATGTTCAAATTCAAGAAAACGATCATTCAACCTACATGATTTCCAAATTTGATGCCCTATTGTTAGAAATCCAGAACTGTAGGATTTGTGCAGGACAATTGGGCCATGAGCCGAATCCTGTTGTTTCGATAAGTCCTAAATCGAAAATATTGGTAATTGGGCAAGCACCGGGCACCAAAGTTCATGCCTCCGGAATACCATGGGATGACGCTTCCGGTAGAAATCTGCGAAAATGGTTAGGTGTAACCGATGAAGAGTTTTATGACACCGACCTTTTCGGTATTGTGCCCATGGGGTTTTGTTACCCGGGCAAAGGTAAGTCTGGCGACCTGCCTCCACGTCCGGAATGTGCTCCACAATGGCACCATCAACTCTTCCGAAACCTAAAGAATATAAAGCTCACTCTTCTAATAGGTCAATACGCCCAAGCTTACTACTTAGGAAAGGATCGCAAAACCACCCTAACTGAAACGGTGAAGAATTTTGAGACGTACCTACCTGACTACCTGCCACTGGTTCATCCCTCTCCAAGGAATGGGATATGGATGCGAAAAAACCCATGGTTTGAGAAGGACGTAATCCCCGTTCTAAAATCGAATATTGAAAGTATAATCAAATGAAAAAGCCCCTGATCGGGGCTTTTTCCTAAATCGTTTTATGTGTTAATGGACATTTCCCATGAGTTTTCTCAAAGGCTTATTGAGCAGTAATAGTAACAATGCTGCTCCCATGGTAGTCAATACAATAGTCATATACTGATTCGGCATATTAGCAAGTGCCTCAGCATCGCCTCCACTCGCCTCACCTGCAATTAGTCCGGCTAGTAGATTACCCAGTGAAACCGACAGGAACCATATCCCCATCATCTGACCTTGATACCCCTTTGGTGCCAATTTGGTGGTCAAACTTAGCCCTACAGGGCTTAGGCTGAGCTCGCCCCAGGTATGGAACAAATAAGTGAAGATCAACCATGTTGGTAGTGCCATTTCTCCTGCAGCGGCAATCTTGGCTGCAAAGTACATCACAAAAAATCCTGCACCTACACCCACCAGACCAAAGAAGAATTTCAGTGGAGAGCTCGGCTCCCAATTTCTACGAGCCAACCATATCCACATTGCACCAAAAAACGGTGCAAAAATGATAATGAATACCGCGTTTACCGATTGGAACCAAGCAGTTGGGATTTCCCATCCAAAGATGTGCTTATCGGTAAATCGTTCTGCAAAGAGGTTTAATGTGGAACCTGCCTGTTCAAATCCTGACCAGAATACTGCCGAGAACACAAAGACGATACCAATAGCAATTACCTTTTTTCGATCACTAGCTTCAAGGTTTCCAAAAAGAACGATATAGGCCAGGTAGCCAAAAGCCACTATCGCAATAATAATTCCTGAAAGATTTGCGATTGCACTTGCATTGATAGGAATGATTCCAGCAAACATCAGCACAACAACAACACCTAATAGACCAACGATCATTGTGGTGTTCTTTCTCAATGAAGCTCGTTTATCTGTTTCCTCAGCAGACTCTGCGGGCGCCAAATTGCCCACATCCTGCAAATAGTGAGCGGTCATTTTATATTGAATAAGCCCTAGGACCATTCCAAAACCTGCTAAACCAAAGCCCAAATGCCAGTTATACGTAGCCAGAGCACCGGTAAGTAGCGGTGCTACAAAAGCACCAATATTAATACCCATATAGAATATGGAGAATCCTGCATCTCGCTTCACATCTCCTGGCGCATATAGCTGCCCTACAATTGAGCTAATGTTTGGCTTTAGCAATCCTGTACCGATAACAATCAAAATCAGCCCTAGAAAGAAGGCATTGGTGTCAAGCCCAGTCACACCTTCACTACCCATTCCCATAAGCTCGGCTATTCCAGGAATAGCCATCGTGAAGTGACCCATTGCAATGATTATGCCCCCGTACCAAACCGATCGCTTCAGGCCAAAAAGACGGTCAGCTAGCCAACCACCCGGTAATGCCAATAGGTACACGCCCATAGTATACAATCCATAAATTGCTCCGGAAGTCTGATCATCAAAACCCAACCCGCCTTCTACGGCAGCTGTGGTCATAAAAAGAATAAGGAGGCCTCGCATACCATAGTAGCTAAAGCGCTCCCACATTTCTGTAAAAAATAGTGTAGCTAATCCTCTGGGATGACCCCAGATCATCTTAGTATCTGACATAAGGAAGGGTTAAATGATTAATTCAATAGCGATAAAACTAACACTGGTTCAGTGGTTTTGCAAATACTGGACTACAATCGTTCAAACCACTCCATTACCGCCCTAATAAATGTGTTCGTGAATATTGTCCATCAGGGTTTATACGAAAAGTTTTTTTGTCTATTTTTGTGCCCCTAAACCAATTGCAAACGTTTGTCATAAACGTCATAAAAAACTAGAAAATGCAGGAAAACGGATTAAAATCCACGAAGGCGACAGTAAATGATTTGGGCATCAAAGATGCTACAGTTCACTGGAATTTATCGTCTGAGGAGTTGGCTAGAATTTCAGTTGAAAAAGGAATGGCACAGGACACCAGCACTGGAGCCATTGCTGTAAATACCGGAGAATTTACCGGTAGATCACCTAAAGACCGATTTATTGTAAGAGACGAAGTCACAGAAGATGCGGTGTGGTGGGGTAACATCAATATCCCTTTTGAGCCTTCTCAGTTTGATGCTCTTTATGATCGAGTGGTCGATTACCTATCTGGTAAAGAACTTTATGCACGGGATGCCTATGTCTGTGCAGATCCTAAATACAGAACAAATATTCGTGTTGTTACTGAATTACCTTGGTCAAACATGTTCTGCCATAACATGTTCCTTCGACCATCTCAAGACGAAATCGAAAACTTTGACCCTGAATGGACAGTGGTTTGCGCACCAGGTTTTATGGCCGATCCTGAGAGAGATGGAACCAGACAACACAACTTCGCCATTCTGAACTTTGGTAGAAAAATAGCCATGGTTGGTGGTACGGGTTATACAGGAGAAATGAAAAAAGGAATCTTCTCCGCATTAAATTTCATTCTTCCACATCAGAAAGACACTTTGGCTATGCACTGCTCAGCCAATGTCGGAGAATCCGGGGATACTGCAATTTTCTTTGGCCTTTCGGGAACGGGTAAGACAACCCTTTCTGCAGATCCGAATCGAAGATTGATCGGTGATGACGAACATGGGTGGACCTCCGAGAACACAGTATTCAACTTTGAAGGCGGGTGCTATGCAAAGGTTATTGATCTGACGGAGGAAAAGGAGCCGGACATTTGGAAGGCAATCAAGCCGGGAGCGATTCTCGAGAACATCACCTTTAAAGAAGGTACAAATGTTCCTGATTATGAAAGTGCCAAAATCACTGAAAATACCAGGGTATCCTACCCGATCTATCATATTGATAATATCCAGGAGTCTTCGGTTGGTGAAAATCCAAAGAACATATTTTTCCTTACCTGTGACGCCTCAGGAGTATTACCTCCAATTTCCAAATTGACCCCTGGACAAGCCATGTTCCATTTTATATCGGGGTATACAGCAAAAGTTGCAGGAACTGAAGCAGGAATTACTGAGCCTGTTGCTGCTTTTTCAGCTTGCTTTGGAGCTCCGTTTATGCCATTACACCCAACCAAATATGCGGAAATGCTTGGTGAGAAAATGCAGGCCGCGGGTGTAAACGTTTGGCTGGTAAACACTGGATGGTCAGGTGGAGCCTATGGCACCGGAAGCAGAATGAAACTAAAATACACGCGAGCAATGATCACTGCTGCTTTAGAGGGTGATCTGGATAATGTTGATTACACAACTCACGAGGTATTTGGTTTGGCAATGCCTGCTACTTGTCCGAATATACCGGATGACATCCTAAGTCCTAAAAATACTTGGGCCGACAAGGTAGCGTATGATGCTGAAGCGAATAAGCTTGCGGTTAAGTTCAACAAGAACTTCGAGAAGTTCGAAGAATACGCTAACGAAGAAATTCTTGCAGGAGCTCCAAAGGTGAGCGCTGTAGCGGAATAAACTAAAACTACTTACCTTTTAAAGCCTGTTCCCAACACTGGAACAGGCTTTTTTATGCATCAGGGTATTTTGAGCAATGACCGTCTCCTAGTTCTTTTTACGTTTTCTTTTTTTGGTGGTGACAATGACCACACCCTGTTCAGCATTGTACAGTTTCTTAGCTACTTCTCCCTTTACAACTGAAATATCCTTGATATCATTTGGATTCAGGTCTGCAATAGATCCTCTCTCTACCCTTTCACCATTGATTATATAGAGTGGGTGAATCACTCTGCTGTCATTCCCGACTCTGATCTTAATCTTTCCAAAGTCCTTAACCTCATCCTCATCAACTGATTCAATCCATACAACCCCAACTTCGGCATTATATTTTTTTAGTGAAGCTTCGTCCTTTAGTACGGTAACAGTCCCGAGTTTTTCAGGGTCCAACAACCTTACTATTTCATAATCGACTTTTTTACCATCAATATAGTAATCCACTATTGTGCTGTCTTTCAGCGCTATTTTTAATTGACCCTGTGCCATCATTGTGTTGGCCGACAACAACATTACAACGGTAACTATAAGTACATTCTTCATATCAATCGTTTTAGGGTTTAATTATTTATTCATGTAAACAATCAGCAATTCATCTTCATAAATCACATCACTATCTGCTATCACGTTGGTTTCTGTTGAAAACCCAGATAGCACTTGTTCTAACATTTCCACTTTCTCCTCATAAGTCATCTCGTTTTCCCTTGATGGGATAAATAAGAAGCTCAACAAGAGAGCAAATGCTGCGGCAACAGACACTGCTCTGAATAGAAATATTCGTTTTGAATTCGTCTTCTTCCCAATGGCCTGCATCACGTCTTTCCCCAAGTTCATCGGAACCTCACTTTTCTCGTTTCGGACAAAAGTAGCCCAGTCACCCAGCGTATTATGCGGATCATTCATTAACAGCTCCTCTTCTTTCAAAGTCGAAGAAGCACTCAGGTATTTCTTAGTCAGTTCCTTTCTCTTTTGTTCATCCATAGCTAAAAGTTGTTTGTAGTTGCTTGGCTACTTGTCTTCGTGCTCTTGAAAGTAGCACCCTCACATGTTCCACTTTCAAATTCATTAACTCAGCAATTTCATTGAACTCCAAACCATCCAGGTCACGCATCACAAGTACCTCAGCCTGTTGAGCAGGTAGTGATTTCAAAATCGAACGAATGGCCGTTTTAAGTTCTTCGTATTCCATTGGCTGTTGAACACTAGAATCAGTAAAAAATGACAGAGAGGAATCAATCGAACTCACTGAAGGTCTTGATTTTTTTAGCAAATCCAGACAATAATTCTTCGCTGTTAGAAACACAAATCCATTTATATTCGGGTGATTACTCAACTGTTTTCTTTTGTTCCACAGCTTAAGCATTACATCCTGAACAGCATCCTTCGCCTGATCATGGTTTCCCAAAAGCCGAACGACCATTGGATAAAGCCGTGGTGAAAGCGAAACTACTTTATGCTCAAACTCATTTGTATTCATGTTTCAATCAGAGTAACGCATTTTTTAACTCGGCATAACAGGCGATGTTCATTTTCAATAAAAATTCTTGATCAAAATCAACTCTCTGGTGGTTCGGTATGACCTACACTTTCACCTCTCATTCGCAGATAACTGCAGACAATTCATCGATAAAACCGGTGTATTGGGCTGATCCATGGTGCGTCTTCTACCACCTTGCCGTTAAACCAACTATATTATAGTTGGTTTAAACTCATTTCAATGGCAAACTTCTCGATAGACGTCAATGGCGAATCGCGCCAGGTCAATGTAGATCCCGATACTCCGATGCTCTGGGTATTGAGGGACGAACTTAACTTAAAAGGAACCAAATTCGGCTGCGGCATTGCTCAATGCGGGGCATGCACGATTCACTTAAATGGTGAAGCAGTCAGATCATGTTCAACTCCAATATCTGCAATAGGAAATGCATCCATTACTACCATCGAAGGACTTTCTGAAAACGGATCACACCCGGTCCAAGAGGCTTGGATGGAGGAAGATGTTCCACAGTGTGGCTATTGCCAGGCTGGCCAGATTATGAGTGCTTCCGCTATGCTTTCCAAAATACCCAATCCGACTGAGGCAGATATTCATCAAAACATGTCAGGCAATATCTGCCGTTGCGGCACCTACCCCCGAATCAAAAAGGCCATCATGAGAGCCGCTGAGAAAGGAGGAAATAATGAGTAATCAACTGACTACTAATCGAAGAACCTTCCTCAAGTTGAGTGGTACGGCCGGTGGCGGACTTATTTTGGGTTTCAACTTATACGGATGTGCCACCTTGCCCTCCGATCCGCTTTTCACAGCGTTAGAAATTAACGCCTTTATTCTCATTAATGGAGACGGTACTGCAATTATTCGAGCAAAGAATCCGGACATTGGACAAGGAGTCAAAACTTCCCTCCCAATGATCCTGGCAGAAGAGCTGGATTTACCTTGGGAAAAAGTGATAGTGGAACAGGCTGAACTAGATAGCCGAATGGGTTCTCAGTTTGCAGGAGGTAGCACAGGAGTCAAAACCAACTACGATAACCTAAGAAAGGCAGGTGCAGCCGTTCGGGATGTATTGGTAAGGGCTGCCGCCAATCAATGGAATGTTCCTATTACGGAGATTAAAACGGAAGATGGGTTCGTAATTTCAGGCAGGAAGAAACTTCATTATGGACATTTAGCGGAAGCCGCAGCACAATTGGAAGTTAATGAGAATCCACCTCTCAAGGATCCTCAGGATTTTAAGATTATTGGAAAGTCAAAATCCGATGTGGATTTACAAAAGATTGTCACCGGACAACCACTATTCGGCCTTGATCAGGAGATTGATGGAATGGTTTATGCCACGGTACTCAAGCCTGATGTATTTGGGGCCAAATTAAGAAGCTTTGATGCTACCGAAGCATTAAAAATCGAAGGCATTATTGACGTATTTGAAATTGAAGGCATGGATAACCCTACCAGAATGGTTGATGGGGTTGCCATTGTGGCCGACAAACTCTGGACCGCTTTCAAAGCCAAGAAGTTGGTAAAGGCTAATTGGTCGAACCCAAGGGGCTATATCGCTTCTAATAGGCAGCTAATGGCTGATTTCAAAAAAGGGATCAACGCTAAAGGTGAAGTCCTTAGGGAAGACGGAAACGTAGATTCGGAATTCAGAAGTAACAACAATCAAATTGAAGCCACCTATGATGTGCCCTTTGTGAGTCATAGTCAAATGGAGCCGATGAACTTCATAGCGGACGTAAGGGAAAATGAAATTGATCTGACCGGGCCAACACAAACCCCCGGCAGTGCTGCGGGCTTAGCCAATATGATCACCGGTATTCCAAGAGAGAACATTAAAGTCAAATTTACACGTATCGGAGGGGGATTTGGCCGAAGACTTGGTAATGATTACGCCTCCGAAGCGGTCTTTATTTCGCATAAACTGAAGCGACCGGTAAAGCTTGTTTGGAATAGGGAAAATGACTTTTTGGGAGATTATTATCGTCCGGCCGGCTGTTACCATTTCAAGGCCGCCATGGAAGGATCTAAACTCACGGCATTGGATGTGAATATTTGCACCACATCAAGATATCTCTATCGGGGGTCCAGTCCGGCTCACGGAACTGAGGCTTTCCCTGACCAACAGCCAGCGGGTATGGTACCCAACTTCAGAATCGCCTACACCCCCCTACTTACCAATATTCCGGTTGGTGCCCTGAGGACACCCGGAATGAATGCCACAACCTTTGCCTACCAGTGTTTTATGGATGAGTTAGCACAAAATGCCGGCAAAGACCCAATCGATTTTCAGTTGGAAATGATTGGAGAAGAAGACAGGGATATGCCTTATAGTGACCATGGCGGTCCTAGCTACAACACAACTCGGCTAAGAGGTGTAATAAATAGGGTGCGTCAGGAATCCGGTTGGGACCAGCCTGCAAAAGATGGAGTTTCCAGAGGCTTTGCCGGTCAAATGGTATTTGGAACATATGTGGCATGCGTGGTTGACGTTCGCAATGCAAACGGTAAAATCAAAGTAGATCAGGTCCACATCGCTGCCGACTGTGGACGAGTTATCAACCCGATCGGGGCAGAAGCTCAGATTCAGGGCGGTGTGACTGATGCCATAAGTGCGGCCCTTTACGAGTCATTGGAGTTGGATCGGGGTAAACCGAAAGCACAAAATTTCGATCAATATCAGAAATTAAGGATGAAAGATTCGCCTGACGTTCATGTCCATCTGACCGATAGTAATGAGCAACCGCAGGGGTTAGGAGAACCCTCCTATCCTATTCTTTTTCCGGCTTTGGTGAATGCTGTATCAAGGTCAATAGGTAAACGCGTGAGAGAACTTCCACTTAAGAAGCACGGACTGGTGTAAGCTTCTTTATGTAATAATACCTCCTCATAACATTTCCGGGTATGAACTTGGAATGAATAAATGTATATTGACTAAGATCAACCTAGATAAATAAAAAACTATGCCTGTATATTCTATCAATGTTAATGGGAAATCACGTCAAGTAGATGTAGACGCTGATACCCCTCTCCTCTGGGTCCTTCGAGATACCCTGGACCTGGTGGGTACAAAATTCGGCTGTGGAATAGCCCAATGTGGAGCCTGTACCGTCCATTTGAACGGTAATGCGGTTCGTTCCTGCTCTTTACCTGTTTCAACAATTGGAGACAATGAGATAACTACGATTGAGGGCCTGTCCGAAAATGGCGATCATCCTGTACAAAGCGCATGGAGAGAGCATGATGTACCTCAATGTGGCTATTGCCAGGCAGGTCAGATGATGAATGCCGCAGCATTCCTATCACGAAATTCCAATCCGTCTGACGAGGATATTGAAAATGCAATGCATGGTAATATTTGTCGCTGTGCCACTTATAACAAAATCAAGGCTGCTGTGAAAACGGCCGCGACTAACATGTAATCCCAAATACGATCGTCATGACAGTAATTAAGACAAAAATCAACAGAAGATCCTTCCTCAAGACATCAGCACTTGCAGGAGGTGGTATAGTTATCGGTTTTAACTGGGGTTGCACACCTGCAGATATGGCCAGGCCTGAAGCATCGGCTTGGTATGAAGTTAATGCGTTCCTCACCATTGCAGATAACGGAGAAGTGACCATTATGTCACCAAACCCGGAAATTGGACAGAACATTAAGACATCTATGCCTATGATTGTGGCTGAAGAGCTGGATGTCAACTGGGAAGATGTTATTGTTAAACAGGCACCTCTAAATACAGAATCATTCACCAGGCAGGTCGCTGGCGGTAGCCAGTCTATACGAAGCAGTTGGACCATACTTAGAACTGCAGGAGCAACTGCTCGAAAACTATTGATCAATACCGCGGCTAAAGAATGGCAGGTTGACCCCTCAGGAATCACTACAGAAAATGGGGTTGTAAAGTACGGCAAAATGACCATGACCTATGGTGAATTAGCAGCAAAGGCAGTTATGGAAGAAATTCCTGAAGAGGTAGAGCTCAAAGATCCTAAAGACTTCAAAATTATTGGCCAGGCCAAGAAAAACGTTGATCTGGACGGAATTATTACCGGTGAACCTTTATTCGGATTGGACTTCAAACGCGAAGGCATGGTCTATGCAGCGGCTATGAGGCCACCGGCATTTGGCACTAAGCTAAAATCCTTTGACGACTCCGATGCACGAGCGGTCAACGGAGTCTCAGATGTGGTACAATTCGGAAACAAGATTGCAGTGATTGCCAATTCCACATGGGCTGCCATGAAAGGTAAAAATGCTTTGAAAGCTGAATGGGAAAGGGATGGCAAACTTGAAAACACAACCGACCATGATCGTCAGTTGCTGAGAATGCTTGACACTCCGGAGAAGGAGCCACGAAGAAATGATGGAAACGTAAGACGCGCATTCGCAAATGCTGATAAGGTCATTGAGAGGGTATACGAAGCACCTTTCCTGCCTCACAATACAATGGAGCCAATGAATTTCTTTGCCGATGTAACAGATACAAAGGCAGAGCTGATTGGACCAATTCAAACTCCACAATGGACTCAAGGGCGAGTCGCTCAATTGCTTGGGCGTGAAGCAGCAGACGTTACTATAGATATGACCCGAATGGGTGGTGGTTTTGGACGTAGGTTATATGGGGATTTTGCGTTGGAAGTAGCCGAGATTTCTGATAAGATCAGGAAACCAGTGAAATTAGTATTCTCCAGAGAAGATGATATGACTGCGGGAACCTACAGGCCTGCATCAAAGTACAAATTTCGTGCAGCAATCAAGAATGGAAAAATTGATGGCTACCACCTCACTGGTTCGGGGGTAAATTCAGGGAATGTAACAAGGCAAAACTGGTTCCCTGCCGGAGGTATTGAGAATTACAAGGTGGAGACACACAACCTTCGAAGTAATATTACTACCGGAGCCTGGAGGGCACCAATTACCAACTTCCTCGCTATTGCTGAACAAAGTTTCTTTGATGAAGTGGCTGCTGAAATTGGAATGGATGCCGTACAATTACGACTGGACATTCTCGAGAGAGCTAAGAATAATCCCGTAGGTGAAATAGACTATGAGCCGGAAAAGATGATCGGAGTCATTAAGCTTGCGGCTGAAAAAGCAGGTTGGGGCAATGCGCCATCCGGAATTAGTCACGGTTTCAGTTGCTATTACTCTCATAACACCTATGTGGCTGAAGTTGCTCATGTAACAAACGCAAGCGGTGGTCCAAAGGTGGCTCGAGTGACTTGCGCTGTGGATTGTGGTATTGTTATTAATCCGGATGCGGCAATCAACCAGGTTCAGGGAGGTGTAGTCGATGGAGTCGGTCATGCTATGTATGGCGATTTCTCCTTTGTAAATGGAACTCCACAGGCCAGCAACTTCGATAAGTATCGTTTGATCCGGGCTAAGGAAGCTCCGGAGGTTGATGTCCATTTTGTGGAAAGCCTGAATGATCCGACTGGTTTAGGTGAACCTTCTCTCCCACCGGCTGGTGGCGCAGTGGCCAATGCCATTGCCAAAGCCACAGGTAATCGACTTTATAAGATTCCTTTTATCAAGGAAGAGATTGTATTTGGGTAAAGACCCCATTGAGCCAAAATGTCAAATAACGTTTTGAAGAACTTTTCACTGTCTCTCCCATGTTGGTGTTTTCACCAACATGAACTACCTGGTATCGTTGGTCACAAGACCAACAATGGAAAAAATCGAGGGTAAGTTAACCATAGTGAAAATATAAGGAACTCGAGAATTAATTATTCAATACCATTCTGATTGGTTGGTTATTGCGGAACTTTTATGGAAATTTCTGATATAAACGTGTTATGAGCAATGACATTTAGCAGATGAGACAAGAAGAAGCTATTAAACTTGCCAATTCTAAACTTGAGCATGAACATGCCCGATGGAATACTTGGACACTATTCTTCTTTGGAACTTTCATTTCTGTATTCACTCTGTGGGTTAACCTGAAAAATATAATACCCCTTTACATTCCTTTCTTTATTGGCTCAATTCTCAGCTTACTTTGGATTTTTGTCGCAATTGGAATTAGAAGAGTGAGTCAATGTTGGCTTAAGGTCATAATAGCAATAGACGAACTGGATTCCGATGAACATATTCGACCAAACAAAATGTACGGTGATTACGAGACCAAATTCAATATTTGGAAAGATTTATTTAACCCTAATATTTTACGGGTAACCAAAGTCCTTGTCTATTTAGGAATTATGATACTTATCTGCTTTTTATATGGAGGAATTTACTTTTTCAACAACCCATATGAACCTAGTAAACAACTCAATGAGCAATTCCAACGGCAAGCAGAAGAACTAGAACTTTTAAAAGATGAGATTCAATCCCTTCGCTCGATAATTTCATCTGATACAACAAAATCCAACAAAGCTCATAACAGTTGCTAAAGTTGCATATGCCAACGTGCTTCTAGCCGACTTCTATGCAATCCGACCGCCAATCTGTGCCTCCCCGGTGCTTTCGACCGGGACAGGTCTGCAAGTGACTATTCATTCTGAGAGTTTTGTACTTCTGGATTTTCACTTTCTGAACGCAGCGGTTTTCTGAGACAGTTGTGCGTGTGGCGCAGATCAGCTAGCTTAGTATTCCATAAGCAAAGTGTGGGCATACGCACTTTAGCTAGACGTTATAATCAATAGAATAACAGGAATGGAAAATTTATTCGACAAAACGTCAAATATTAGAGTAAACTGTTCAAAATGTGGTAAACCTACAGGCTTATCTTTTGCTGGACGTTTGGCAATGTCAAAGCCACAGTATAATCGAACATTTATGGACGAAAAAATGATTGAAAACACACTTTGCGACAAATGTCAATCTAAAGTGGACACTGCCAGAGAAAAAGCAGATAGATGGATTGAAAAAAACTTCAAAAAAGAGTTTGCTCTAAAAAGGTGCAACTCATGTGATGGAACTGGTAAAATAAAAGGATATACATGTATGACATGTAGCGGGAAAGGGGATTTTGGAAAGTATCAGTCTAATAAGTCATACGAAGATCAGATCAGAGAAAAGAAATATAAAGAGTTTTTAAATTGATCAAAATAGCAACTGGTTATAACAACGCATATAGCTTATGGCAGGTGAACGACAATCATCAAAGTTCTCGCTTCGTTGCTAGCTTTGGTCTCGGTGGACAGGAAAGTGCTTCGAAATCGCCACAAGCCATATGCAAACCGTTGTGGTGCATTAAAGAGAACCGAAATGCCAATTAATATTTACATAGAAGATTCAGGAGAAAAGTTAGATTGGCTTTGTGATGATGATTGAGATTTACCAACCCAAATAGATGCTCTTGAAACTTGGTTGATGAATAAATGGAAAACTTTAGAACCGAATAAATATGTTGCTGATATAGGTTTTGATATCCGAAAAGATGCGACAGGTGGCGGAGGCGTTTTAAATTCCGAATCAATGGCAATTATGAGGAAAATTGGAATGGATGTCTACTTCTCTGAATATCCTTCAATAGAATAAAAGGGAAAATATGTTTGACACTTTTGGAAACAAAGTTCGGATAAAGCGAACATCGGAAACAGAGGAAAAAGGAATTGCTGATAAAGAAGGTGAAGTTTACGGACAAACGACTCCTTCAATGATGGATATTGAGGTCATTGGAACCCTAAAGGAAGGCATTGCCATTAATGTGTATTTTGACGATTTAAACGAATCATTTTGGTTTGCTGAAGATTTGATTAAACAATTAGACAATGGTCAGGGAACTGAAATTACACTTGACGGAATTGATAAAAAGTGGACTAAAGGAGAAAGCGGTGAATGGATTGAAGAGGACACCAAGAAAGAAAACAAATGGTGGCAGTTTTGGAAATAAAACGACACCACAACACTGTATATAGCAAATAGGGCGATTGGTGGTGAACTAAAGTTCATTGCTATCTACCAACATCGCCAAATCGTTGATTTGGCTTTTAAAATGAATAAGACAAAAACAAAATACAACGTTTTGGCTCAGAGTAAACTTGAAAGGTTTTCGCTTTCTACTGCCCTACTTGCCATATACTAAACGGTTAGGGCAAATAGTAAAAAGAACAAATGACATTAATAGTCTCATGGATTGGAGTTGACTCAAGAGGACCTGCATCACTCTATATGATGAGTGATAGCAGAATTTCTTGGGACAAAGATTCTTGGGATTTTGGAAAAAAGGTCTTTGCATTTAAGAACTCTTCTGACATAATTGGCTACTGTGGTGATGTGCATTTTCCACTTCAAGTAATCAGTCATGTAGTTAATTTAGCTGACAATGGGGTGATTTTCAACGATACCGACGCCTCTAACAAGAAGTTTGAGCGGATCAAATACAAGATACAAGAGCTTCTTGAACCGTACCCCAAAAAATACATGAAAGAATCATTCTCGATTCTATATGGAACGAGAGTGTCAAAAAAGGAATTCGCTTGTTACGAATTATCTTGGGGCAAGTCGAAAAGATGGAGCGACAGTAAAGTTTCTTATTCAGAATACTCCGATAAAGTTTATGTTTTAGGTTCTGGTGCAAAAGAGTTTAATTCTAAATACGAATTGTATCAACAAAGTGAAATTCAAAGAACAAGTAGAGCGATTTATCAGTGTTTTTGCGACACTTTAGAAAACATTGAAGATCCTCTTTGTGGAGGAGCTCCGCAACTTGTAGGATTGTATAGAATTAGAAATGGTATTGATTATGGGATAATGTATCAAAACGAACGATATCTCTCAGGTGTTAAGGTTGATAACCTTGGAAATTTTGACCGTTTAGAGTGGAGAAATAAACTGTTTGAAAGAATTGATGGTAAAACAAAAAAGATAATAGATGGAGCTCAAAAGCAGCCTAATCCGTTTATGAAATGAAAAAATAAAATATTAAAGAGGCAAATCCCTTCTCCCCTACAACTGAATACTTATTACATAGGGGCACAAGTGTGTGGGCAGGCTCAGCTTTTATTAGCTGAGTCCTGCTGAAGTGGTTCGAATTCACAGGGGGTTCTTTTAATAAAAACTTACCCTAACACGGTATATAGCAAATAGGACGTTCAGTGGTTTACGAAAGTTCAGTGTTATTTTCTAACACTGCCAAATCGTTGATTTGGCTTTTAAGAATGAGTAAATTAAAAACAAAATAAACGATTTGAGTCGCAGCTAGCTTGAAACTTCAGTGCTTTCTGCTGTCCTACTTGCCATATACTAACCATCATGGGCAATGTGTGAATTTACTAAAGTAATCAAATGAAAATCTGTCCTATATGTGGTCATGTAGGATCACCCCTACTCGGTGTTTGTGTTAATTGTGGTTCAAAAATCACACCTTCTGTTTTCACGGGGGAAGGTGGCTTTTTTTTGAAGAAAAGAGAAAAGTTAACAATTAATGACATCCCTGACGCAGTGGATATTTTGTCAAAGAGCGAAATAAATAAAGCCCTTGATAATTATTTGGAAAAAGTACTTGCTAACATTCTACACTACTTCAATAAGTTACAGAATCCATTTCTCAAAAAGCAAACACGAACTAGGGTGGAACGCAAATCATTTTGGGGGAGCAATTCAGAAGACATAATATCTAAAAAACTTTTAACTCATTTTATCTACTTTGAATTCAATGCTCTGACTGAACATGTATTTCCAAAAACAATTTGGGACAAATTAGAAAGTTTACTTGTTCGAAATCTAAATTCAGTGATAAGAGAAAAGTCAATGAGAGTTTTTGAGATTGGGCTCTTTGCTGGATCATACAAGAACGGGTATTTGAACAGATTCACAAGGAACTCTACAATTACTTACGATAAGGTTTACGGGTATAGCGGGAGGATAGTCTTAGAAGATGTAATATGGTCTGGAAAACAAATGGATATCTATCATTTTGGATCTGTTCAAAATGTTAGCTTAGATAACGAACATGAAGATGCTCCACGAGTGGGCATATCACAGTCTAACTCAACTTCAAATGTAAAAGGTTGCGTTGTAATTGAACCTGAAACTTGAAAAAGCCCATAACATACACTATCGCTTATGTGCCAAACTGCCTATTTGCCAACTTCATCTGAACTTACCCGCTCCAGTACACCTTCTGAAACCTCATCGCTTTCGGAATCTTCTATAGTTTTGGACTTTGACTTTCAGAACGCAGTGCCAACTGGATACCGTTGAGCTTCTGGTGCACTTCTGCTAGATTAGTGCTTTCTGCCAACTGTAGGCACACAAACCGATAGTTAGGCGTTGTAATGAATTGAAGTATGATCCAGAATAAAGTTGAAGAAATAGTCAAGGAGGCTTTTGATCCATATTTTAAAGCCCCTCTCGAAGCATGGAAATCATTTGTCAGCTTGGGAAAAGTCATCTCAACTTCAAAAGAGCAGACAATAAAAGAACCCAATACCACGGAGAAGTATTTGAATTTTATTTTAGAGGGAAGTGGCGGAATTTTACTTTGGAATAAAAATAACTACGTATGCATTGACTTGTGCTATGAAAGAGAGTTTTTTGGAGACTACATGTCCTTACTCAACCAACAACAAACACCTCTCGAGGTAATAACTCTTGAGCCTTCAAAGCTTTTTAGAATCTCTAAATCAAATTTTGACAAAATGAGAAGCAACGTTGAGTTTGGAGAAAGAATTTGTCGTTTTGCAGCTGAAGCTCTGTTCATCGACAAACAAAGCAAACAGATAGACTTCCTTACTAAATCTGCTACAGAAAGATATCTTGACCTTCAAAGAAGACAACCGGAAATTATTCTTCGAACTCCTCAAAAGTATATTGCCTCATTTCTTGGCATTACTCCTCAAAGCTTAAGCAGGATAAGAAAAGAGCAAGCAAGAATTCGTTAGTTACCGTATGGTAATGGTACTAGCTTTTTTCTATCATTTTTTTGTGCAAAACACATTGATTATGAGAATGATCTATACACTTTTGATTGTGTCAACTTCAGCAATTTTGCTACTCAACGCAGGCTTTTTTACTGAGAAGATCTCATTACAAGTCCATTCAAACAGCTTTGTAGACTACATGCTTAAGTACCAAGTGTTTGCATTAATTATTGCATTGCTAACAATGATGGTTGTTTTAGCGCTAAATCCTGATAGTAAAGAGTTTCTGAGCATTGGACAACTTAACAAAATAGCAAGTAAAGAAAAATGGCTCGGGATAAATGGAAAATCTTCTTGGGCTCTTAATGGACTACATTTACTGTTATTTATAAGCACGGCAACAGCAATTTTTATGTTCTTGGCTGTAAAACATACAAATAGTATTAACAACTTTCACTGGGGCATTCTTCCTTTTGTATTTCTATTTTCATTGACAAACGCTTTTAGTGAAGAATTAATTTTTCGTTTTGGGATTATTGGAGGCCTCTTCAACCACTTTCCAGACCTAGCGATCATAATTATTTCTGCTTTGGCTTTCGGGATACCTCATTTTTTCGGTAATCCTGGAGGAATTATAGGTGTTTTCATGTCAGCAATATTGGGTTACGTATTGTGTAAAGCTACCATAGAAACCAAGGGACTGTCTATTGCATTCATCATCCATTTTATACAAGACATAATAATTTTTATAGCTCTTATGATGATGAATATGAAGCAAAATACTACTTAATTAATAAATTAAGCATCATAGTATTAAATGTCGATTATAATAGCGATTGGTTTGTTCACTTAATTTCAAAAAGATAAACAACTTGAACTTGGAATTATCAATAGAACTAGTGAAACTATTCTAGATAGCGATCAAAACAATCCGCAAGGGTTTTATGTGACTTTCGTTGTAGAGGATGCTGATGAAGTATTTCATATTGCAAAAAAGGAAAGACTTGAAATTTTCGTATACCTAACCAATACCTTTTATTGACAAAGAAGATTACTATTGAAAGACCCAAATGGAACATTAGTGGATGTCTCTTCTCCAATTCCTAATTTTGAAATGTGATTAAAAAAACTCACTACAACATTGTGTATAAACAAAAGCGAGTTAAGTGCTATTTTGAAACATAAAACTTTAAATCAAAGATTAATACTATCAAAAAGTTTAGTGGGTTAAAATCCTCTACTGATCATACACGAGACCATTACCACATATGCCGTTGCCTAAATGACATTTAATGAAATTTTTACTTGGCTCATTCCAGCCACACATGAATAGAATTGATGACCCCAAAGGATTGATTCATTCGGGTTTGCTACCTCCTTTAAGTTCAGATGGAGGGAGAGTTGAAATTGATTACTCCTTGCTTCTAATTTCCGAAAAGTTACTATTTGATGAATATTCATTCACCAGAATCTTAGATTCTAAAGACTCCATTTACAAGAACTTAAGGGAGTCACTGAGGGTACTAAAAGATGAAGAGTTTTTAGAATTAGTAAACCTCACTAGTACAATTGAGAATTGCAAGAACGAATTAAAAACGAATACCAGTGCAATTACTTACAAAGTTCCTCTATGGATTCAATCATTCAAGGATCATGTTAAATCTTTTGAAGAAACGAGAACACTTTTAAAAGAGCAATTTGGAAATAAGCTATCAGACTTTGATTTAGCTCCATATGGGATTTTTAAATACCTATATGAAAAACATGGAAAAATTGAATATGATAGAGTAAAAGAATTGGAAAGATTTGTATTAAAAACAAATAAGAGAAAACGTACAAAAAAAGAAAACGAAATGCTGATGAGATTGATTATCCCTTCAATCGAAGTTGTACTTATGAATATACTTTTATCAAAAGCACTCGGTGCTAAGTTATACAACTGGACTACCTTAAACAGCTACTACAAAATGCTTCTACCCATTGCAGCCGAAATAGCTGATGAAAAAAAAGAAAAGTATACCGTGGCCCAGAAGTTTTTCACAATTGCCTTTCCTACGTACAAACCGCAAAGCCCATCGAGATGGATTAAACTACTAAGACATAAACATGTCTGTAAACTGCGAGATAAAATAGACGAAACCACACGCTTAGGAATCAATATTGACCCCCGATTCGCTCAAGAATGTTTGAAAAACCTCATAAAGACAAATCAGGATATTGAACGATTAAAAAAAATTAATGGATGGATATCAATTCCTACTTCATTTATCGGAGGTATTGCAGGTGGTGCAATTGGAGGATTTACCGGTGGAATATTAGGAAGTTTGACACCTGCACTTGCAGTGGAATACATTAATAAGATTAAAAGTCAAAAGATGATGCGGGAACATGATTGGTTGTACTTTACTACTTTATAGACATAGAGAAAAAATAAAAAGCACTATGTGGTAACAAGGTGCAAAGTGCATTGAAACGCACCTTACACTAGCCGTTAGCATTTAGAATTGCGGAATTTTGTAACAGGATTAGTGCCTTAAACCAATTAACTATAACAAAAGCTAACACAAAAATACGTCTGATATAAAAGCGAAATCATAACTAAACCATTGCCAATTTAAAGTCAATATCTACCTATTTTTCTGTCATGATGGTTAAAAATCTGCCGGCCAGGCCGAGACCAACATTAGCATAATGTGAATACTGACATCTCTAGCAGTTCCTAATGATAAATGGGACAATATGTGAATTCATTATTGAAAAATATAAACCAGTCTGTTATATTATTTTTCGAAGGAAAAATCAGATATTTTAAGCATACTAAACCCACATTAATTGACTATTAAGCGACTTCTGCCAGTGCTCATTTCCACCCTGATGCTTACTTCCTGTGGCGTATTCATTAAGAGCCCCACGCTAGTGAACCCTCACAATGAAGCCCTCAGTGAATCGCTATCAAGATTTTATAAATACTCGGATGGATCGATCAACTATCTGGACCTCAGAATCAAATCAGATCAGAGCCCAATTGTGGTGGCCATCCATGGCTTGGGCGCACACGCAGGATCATTTACCTACCTGCAAGACTACCTCGATGAGCAGCGGATTTCTTCCATAAGTATGGATTTGAGAGGGTTCGGTCATTGGAATGGGAAAAAGGGAGATCTTGAGAATCTTGGTATGCATGTTAGTGATGTTATCGAAATACTGGAACTGGTGGAGAAGTCATATCCCAACAGGCAAATTGTTCTTCTTGGTGAAAGCCTGGGCTCTTCATTAAGCTTATGGGTGGCACAACATCGCCCGGATTTAGTAGATGGTGTGGTGGTCACGAGCCTTGTGACTAAAAGCGGGGGAAAGGTAAGTCTGGGAACCATTTTCAGGCTTCTGGCTGGCTATACATTCGCGCCACGAAAGCCCGTGAAACTTAGCTACGACCCCACGGTTTACAGTCAGGATTCAACATTCCTGCAATGGGCATTTAACGAGGATACACTTGGTGCCAGACGCATAAGTCCACGATATCTTGTCCAGGCGAATAGAGTTATCAAAAAGTCCAGAAAAAACCTTTGCGAGCTCAAAACACCCCTCTTAATCATCCAGGGAGGAAAAGATTTTTTATCGACTCAAAAGAAATTAAATCAAATCATCATGGATTGTGACTCCGACAATATTGAGTACACCTTCTTTCCCGATATGCTTCACAGCATTGTGAATGACTCCGATCGAAATAAGGCATTCGACTCAATCCGTAATTGGATACTCAATTTAGATCAACAATAGCTATGGCCCATAAATCAAAACTTAAAGAAAAGCTAATCAATAAAGTTGGAGGTGGACCTGTCAGCAATGATGTCTGGATTTACAGAATCTTTTATTTTTTCTGGCGTTTCTGGCTCGTAAAGATTTTGCTGCTCATCCCCACTTTTGTGTTTGTCAAAATCGCTCCTGACATACCCGTAAGCCTTCACCGTACCTTTTCAGGAAAATCAGGCTTTCGAGCATTTATCACGGGTTTTCTTATCACCCTAATTGTCTGTTTTGGTGGATCGATACTGGTATCCTACTTTAATGATACGCTTCAAGGGGATGACCCGAATGTTGTCTACTTTTTGGAAGACAGTCTGAACATCTGGTGTTATACACTGATATGTCCACTCTATGTTGGTTTTACCGCATGGTTAGGGGTCACAGTGTTCAAGGGTTGGTCGAACGTGAGTGACTATAGAGAGGAACTGGAAGGAACAGATGATGATAAAAGCTACAAAGACCTATTTGATCGTTTTTGGAAGTGGCTGGAACGTGCCCTTGATTCTATTCGACCATTCCCCTTGATACTTCTTATCGTGTCAGTCGCTATTTGGCTCAGTGTCAACTATATGACTGGACTAGACGGTTTGAAGAACGACTCGGTTCGTTATTGGTTTGTATCAGCTTCACACGATTGGGGGTTTGCTGGAATTTATTATGCGCTGATCAACTTTCTGCTCCTATTCGTGGTTTTGTTTGCTTTCACCATGTTTATGTCGATGTATAGAATTGCCTGGAAGGTGGGAGATGCACTCCGGAGACATAAAGATCCGGTCGCTCGAAACCCGCAACAATACAGCGTGGAAGTTCTCAGAAACCGGTTATCAGCATTCACCGAATCCTACCTTTTAGCCAAAATTATTGTGGCCCTTCTTATTCTGAATATTTGGATATGGAGAGACAGTGCACTAGGACTTGGCACCGAGAATGTTGGGTATGCCCTTGGGTTTATGGCAATCATCGGAGTTCTATTACTCTCAATTCCTCGCTATTATATTGAACTTCAATGGCATCGCTTGAATGTTCTGGAGGGGAATGACCCAGTGGCGATTGATTTTCAGCAAGCCTATATTGCCCGTATTGGCGGGTTGATTGATACCTTCTTTATTGGTGGGTTCCTTTTCTATGCTGGGAATTATTTTAGCCAGATCTAGGGCATGACGGATTGACTCATAAACCCTTCATTCAACCAACATCCAAAAGGCCAGAAACTTAAAATCGAGCTGGAAAAAGAACTCATGAAGCTGAAAAAGAAATAAGCGGTTTTACATTATTCAAATCTACCAAACCGTTCCATTTGGTTGATTCTTGGTTATATTTATCAAATACCATTACGTAAATGATACCCAGGCTTCCTCGTATTGTAATTGTCCTTTTTTCGGCCGGATTGATAGCGCTAAGTGGTTGCCGGACGGAGTATGGCATTGCCAATCTCAATGGTCCTACCACCTTTATGCCAAAACCGAATTATGCTGATACTACTTCCATACCAATAAAAGCGACTTATATCTCGGGTAGCTACACGCACAATGCTCAGAACGTAGCCTACGGAGATAATGAACAAGTGGAATTCGGTAGCATTATGTTCAACCATAGCCGAGTAGAAAAACAGTACGACCTGAGTTATGGCGTTTTTAGCTTTGCCGGGGATTATCGCGTTAGCCCGGAACGCCTGAATCCGGGAACCAAATCAATCTGGGGTGTAGGCGGTATGGTAGAAGGTAATCTCCGCTTGGGCAAACACTATAAAAACTTCAGTTTTGGACCGAGACTGGGTGTCATGTACGAAGGAGGTGAATATGCCGAATTCAGAAAACTTTCTGATGGACAAGAAACTGACTTTGTCAATATCAATCCTGACCCGGTGACCTTTCATACCGGAATACAGATGCGACTCAACTTTTTCGTCAACGACTTTAGTTTCGGATTTCAAAGCTATTGGGGATCCATTTCAAGCCGAATTCGAAGAAATGCACAGATAAATACAACGTTATTTGCCAACTACAATCGCTGGACCTTTAAAGCCGAATTGGGGGCAACCCTACTGCTTAACAATAGAGGATACAATCTAACTTCTTTTGGCCTGGCCTATGAAATATGGTAGATTAAGAGTCTGCTCAAGAACCTTAACATGTCAAATCTCCTAAAATTCCACGGCAAGGATATTCAGGATATCTCTTTGGAGTCCTGGCTGGCTGAACGCCATTCAGACTTGCACCCAATTGTCATCAAGTGGTTGGAGGTCATTGACAAATGTGGCCCGGATGTGGAGATTATATTTCACGACAATTATCCTATTGGTTGTGTGGATCAAGCCGCCTTTGCCTATGTCAATGCCTTCAGCTCCCATGTCAATCTTGGGTTTTTTTATGGTGCTGAGCTATTTGACGAAACAGGAATTTTAGAAGGCACAGGCAAGCGAATGAGACATGTTAAGCTTAGACCAAACGAGGATGCTGATGAAAAAGTGGTGAGCTGGTTGGTGCATGCGGCCTATGCGGATATCAAAAGTCGTTTAAAAATGGAGTAGGTCTGTCCTACTTGACTAATTTCAAAATATGGCAAATCCAAAAATTACAATCCACATGGTCGCTAGTCTCGATGGCTTCATTGCCAAAGATGATAATGATCTTAGTTGGATGCAGTCGACTGATGCCTACGAAAAAGGGACCCAACTTACTGAGGACCAAATCACCGAGTTTGTCAATTCAATTGATTGTTATGTGATGGGGGCTACTACTTATGAACACGCCCTACAACTTGGGTGGGTTTATGGTGATACTCCGGTCGTAGTAGTCACCAATAGAGATTTGGAGACTGAAAAACCATCAGTCCGTTTTTATGGAGGTGATTTATCAGTTTTAGTCACGGAATTAAAATCAAAATATTCAAACATTTGGATGGTTGGTGGAGCCGTACTGACTAAGGCATTCCTCCAGCAAGACCTTGCCGATGAAATTGTGTATACCATCATGCCGGTTCTGCTCGGAAAAGGACTGTTATTTTTTGATTTTATTGGAAAAGAAAAGCGGTTGCACCTAAAGGACACAACCGCTTATAATGACGGAATGGTAGAACTTACCTACGAGGTCATCAAAGAACAGCCTCTTTAGCTCTTTCGAATCCAAATACACGTGGAGCGAAAGTAGCATCAAGTCCCATGCCCAAGGCAGCTTGTTGCATTTCCTGAGGAACATTGCCTAAGAAAAGAAAAGGACCTGGAATGGCTATTTGAAGCAAATCTCCAAAATGCCCGGCCGCAGTGGTACCTAAGTGCTGACCCAATGCAGCGGCATCTTTGAAGAAATCATAGACAATTAGTGTATCAGAACTTTCATCGAAGTAGCAATCTACTTGCAAAGCGTTCGGTTCAGTCTCTTGCATTTGATCGGATACTTGTCGATAAATTCCTTTAAGGGCCTCACTTTGGCCCTCTTTTGCGGTCCACTTGTAGACTACTGTGATGTTTTGATTTTCCATTGTGATGTCTTTTTTGATTTGTTATAACACAAAGATCTGTCATATTCACACCTTTTATAGGGGTATTTTACGACATTGTATAGGGTTGATTTAGACATAACTATCCAATACCTTTGTTTCATTATGAAGCATATAAGTGTACTCATACCAAAGGGATTAGCGATTATAGACACCATAATCGGCTCGATGAACCTCTTTCAAATGGCCAATGGCTATCACAAAAAGAATGGTCTATCAAATGAGGGCATTTTTACGATTGATTTGGTAGGTATATCAAAAGAGCCACAGACCTATAACCGCTTTTTCACGGTCTCTCTTACCAAAACCATCCATGAAATAGAAAAGACCGACTTGATCATCGTAGCAGGAATAGTCGGCAACCTTGAAGAGCAGATCAAACTGAACTTTGAATTCGTTTCCTGGATCAAAAACCAAAGAATTAAGCACAATGCAGAGATTGCCAGTCTCTGTCGCGGTGCCTTTTTACTTGCTGAAACCGGGCTGATGAACGGAAAATCATGTGCCACGCATTGGGTTACTCATGACAAATTCAAAAAGATGTATCCCAAGGTCAATCTTCTTCCGGACAAGATCATCAATGAAGATAATGGTATCTACTCTAGCGGTGGAGCCTATTCATTTTTGAACCTATTGCTTTACCTGGTAGAAAAATATTATGGTAGGGAAACGGCCATCTGGTGTTCAAAGATGTCAGAGATTGAATTCGATCGATTGGACCAGAATCAATTCGTCATTTTTAATGGACAGAAAGACCACTCGGACGAAGAGGTGAAAGAAGTACAGGAATTTATCGAGGCAAATTACTCAGAGAAAATAAATGTGAATCAACTGGCTGACAAGACCTCGACTAGTGCCAGAAACTTTGTGCGAAGATTTAAAAAAGCCACCCATAACACACCTATCGAATACATTCAGAGAGTCCGGATCGAGGCCGCAAAAAAAAGGTTGGAATCAAGCACTAGTACGATTCATGAAGTGATGTTCGGTGTTGGCTATAATGACGACAAGACCTTCAGAACACTTTTCAAACGCTATGCAGGGCTTACCCCGCTTGAGTACAGAAATAAGTATAACCGGGAAATGGCTTTTGCCTGAACCTTAACCAAACAATGCCCCTGCAATCGTAGCGGTCATCATGGTGGCTAGAGTAGCGGCCAATAGAGCCCGCATACCCAATTTGGAGAGGTCACTTTGTCGACTTGGGGCCAGACTTCCAATCCCACCTATTTGTATGGCAATCGAGCTGAAATTGGCAAAACCACAAAGTGCATAAGTCGCGATGATAATCGACTTAGCACTTAGTCCCCCAGCCGATTTCATGGTAGACAAGTCCAGATAAGCAACCAATTCATTAATAACAATTTTTTGTCCTAGAAGACTACCAACCTGCAACGTCTCTCCCCAATCCACTCCCATCACAAAGGCTCCCACTCTGAATACCTGGCCAAGTATGTATTGGAGATTAAAACCCTCGAACATTCCGTTCGTACTGGAAACCACGTATGCATTCAAGCCTGTCCAGCTTCCAATGCCATCCATTAACAACCAATTCAATGCAAAGATGATAGCGATAAAGGCGAGTAGCATCCCTCCTATGTTCAGTGCAAGTTTCAGCCCGTCTGAAGCTCCACTAGCTAAGGCATCGATGAGGTTCACTCCAATTTTGTCCTTGTTCACCTTCAGCTCTGTGTCTATCTTTTCAGGCTCTGTTTCCGGAAGAAACATCTTGGCCATTAATATGGCCGCAGGAGCATTCATCACAGAAGCACTCAACAAATAAGTCGCAAATTGTGCTTGTTGTACCGGATCATTTCCTCCCAGGAAAGTGACATATAGTGCAAGTACACTCCCTGCGATGGTCGCCATCCCTCCTGTCATTAGACATAGGAGTTCCGACTTCGTCATTCGATCGATAAAAGGTTTAACCAGTAAAGGTGCCTCTGTTTGACCGAGAAAGATATTACCGGCAGCTGACATACTTTCTGCTCCGGATAAACGCATGGTTTTAGCCATGATCCAGGCAAAGGCATAAACGATTTTCTGAAGAATTCCCAAATAGTACAATCCGGCAGTAACGGCCGCAAAGAAAATCACGGTTGGCAAGGCCTGGAACGCAAAGAGAAATCCAAGGCGGTGTAAATTCGTAGCACCGGCATCACTGTTTCTGGCCAGGTCACCAAATAAAAATTCAGCTCCATCAGCAGCAAAGCCAAGAAAAGTTACAAACTGTTGACTCACCCAGGAAAATGCTCCTTCAACGAAAGGAACTTTTGAAATGAGGAGTGCGATAATGATTTGCATCAAGAGCGCAATTCCTACTAATCGCCAATCCAGCTTCTTTTTGTTGCCGGAAAACAGATACGCTATTCCGACTAAAATAGCCAAACCGACAATCGCTCTTATGTAAATCATACCAGTGTGAGTTAGACACAAAAAAGCCTTCTTATCCCTAAGAAGGCTTTTTACTAAAAATATTTAATTTCTCTTGTTGATCTCGTCTCTGATCTTCGCTGCTTTTTCGTAATCCTCATCAGACAATGCCTGATCCAATAATTCCTGAAGAGTATCCAATGGCATGTCCTTCAGTTGATCTCCTTTCGGTTTTTCGATCACCACAGGCTCTTCCAAATCCTCCGCCACTTCTTCCTCATCCGTCAAAATAATACCAGCCTCAGACAGCACCGCCTCATAGGTATAAAACGGCACATCAAATCGAATTCCGATGGCTATTGCATCACTCGGCCTGGCGTCAATCTCAACGGTATCCGTTCCATTTGAGCAAACTATTTTGGCGAAGAACACACCCTCTTTCAAATCAGAAATCACAACTTCTTCGACCTTATAGTCAAAGGCGTTGGCAAATGACTTAAAAAGGTCGTGAGTCATTGGGCGATTAGGGACAATTTTCTCGATTTCCAGGGCAATCGCCTGGGCCTCGAACATTCCAATTATGATGGGAAGCCTTCTTTCTCCTTCCACCTCACCGAGTACCAAGGCAAAAGAACCAGACGTTTGTGACTGGCTCGATGATAGCCCTAAAATTTCAATCTTAACCTTGTCCAAGTCGAATATCCTAAGCCAGCTCCTTTTTCAGGGCCTCTGTCAATTTTGGCAAGACTTCAAAAGCATCCCCGGCTATACCATAATCAGCTGCCTTGAAAAATGGTGCTTCTTCGTCTTTGTTGATCACTACAATATACTTAGAAGAATTGACTCCTGCCAAGTGCTGAATTGCTCCCGAAATTCCGACAGCAATGTAAAGCGTAGGTGCCACTTTTACACCGGTCTGTCCAACGTGCTCATGGTGCGGTCTCCAATCCATATCAGAAACAGGTTTTGAACAACCGGTTGCTGCTCCAAGGGTTTTGGCCAGGTCTTCAATGATTCCCCAGTTCTCAGGTCCTTTTAGTCCCCTCCCACCAGACACCACTATATCTGCTTCCGGAAGAAGTACATCTCCTTCAGCTTTTTCAGTCGCAGTAATGGTCGCACCAAATAAAGAATCATCAAGACTTGGGCTAAATGCCTCCACCGTTGCGTTTCCTCCATCTTCTTTCAGGTCTACCGCGTTTTTCTTTATGGCTATGATCTTCTTGTCCGCGTCCATACTCACGTTGGCGAATGCTTTGCCGGTATAAATACTCCTTTTGACTACAAAGCCATTGGATGTGTCTGGCAACCCAGCCACATTAGATACAACAGCAGCTCCTGTCTTCACACCAACTCTACCCACAACCGCATCTGCCAATGAGGATTTCGCGGTAATTAAAATATCAGACCCTGTAGAGTCTATGGCTTGAGCAATAGCTTCTGAATAGGGCTGAATTAATCCCTTATTTAGTCGCGAATCGCTGACATGAAGTACCTTGGAAGCACCATTGGCCCCAGCTGTAGCCAATTCGTCTGAACTCACTTCACCTAGTGCCAAGGCAGTCACTTCACCCAAAGCTGCTCCGTAAGAAATCGCCTCTCTGGATGATTTCTTGATTTTTCCATCTTCAGTTTCTATAAATACTAATACTGACATCTCTTCTCAACTTTGGTTATAGGACTTTTGCTTCGTTCTTCAACAGGGACACAAGTTCTTCTACATTGTCCTTATCAATCATTTTTACCGCTCCTTTAGCTGGAGGTAATTCATATTCCTGAACGGCAGTTTTTGTCGTATTATCAGCTGGATCAATCACGTTCAATGGCTTGGTCCTTGCAGACATAATTCCTCGCATGTTCGGAATCTTCCACTCAGCGATGGGCTCCTGGCATCCGGCAACAAAAGGCAAACTCACCTCTAGCTTCTCCTTCCCTCCTTCAATCTCTCTTGAGATATTAGCCTTGTCGCCCTCTATTTCCAATGACATTACCGGTGAAAATGAAGGCAAGCCTAGTAGCTCTCCTACCATTCCATGCACCATACCTCCATTAAAATCAATAGATTCTCTGCCCATTAAGATCAAGTCATACCCTCCTTCTTTTGCCACTGCCGCGATTTGCTGCGCCACAAAGAATGAATCGGTTGGACTGGCATTCACTCTGATTGCCTCATCTGCACCGATTGCCAATGCTTTTCTGATCGTTGGTTCAGTTTCCGCTTCTCCAACATTAATTACCGTCACTTTTCCGCCATTCGCTTCTTTCAACTCTACCGCTCTCGCCAGGGCATAGTCATCATAAGGTCCTATGATGAACTGAACGCCATTTTTATCGAATTGGGTATTATTATCTGTGAATGCTATGCGTGAAGTAGTATCGGGAACGTGTGTGATACAAACTAAAATATTCATGCTTAGCTAAATAGTTTACTGATGTGTTAATTTTGCCCGAAGATAGTCAACACTCGCCCTAAATAAAAATATATAAAGACTCATGAATCAGGCTCGTTTGGATATATTATTAAAGTATTTGGAAGAGGACCCAAATGACCCATTCAATATCTATGCAATAGCCAACGAGTATCTTTCTACATCGCTCGAAAAAGCCAGAGAGTATTTCGATAAACTGCTACTCGAGCATTCCGAATATTTACCCACTTACTATCATGCCGCTCAAGTGTATATCGACCTTGAACAAGAGGAAAGAGCATTGGAGATTTATAAGCAAGGAATAGACCTGGCCAAGTCACAAAACAATGCAAAAACTTTAAGGGAATTGAACACGGCTTATCAAAATTTATTGTTTGAAATAGATTGAGGCCAATGCGTTCAAATGACACAAGAGCAATTCCGGATTTAAGCAACATTGAGTCTTGGTTAGCTCAATACTTGCCGGAAGAAGGCATCTCAACTATTGAATTCATCAAATCGGGGTTTGACAATCAGAACTATCTCATCAATGGAAAATATCTCCTGAGAATCCCCAAAACTCTAAATTCCGAGAAACTTATTAGAAACGAAATTCAATGGCTTCCACGACTTAGTGGCAAATTTGATATCGCAACTCCGCAACTAATTCGACATGGAATTTCTGAGGAGGAAAAGCTCTGTGCTCTCTACAGTTGGACAAAAGGTTTGTCTGCCATGACAAGTGACTTAAAACAAAACGAATGGCCGGCACTTATAGAATTCTTGAAAACTTTGCATGATTCAAACAAGGATGGTGCCCCCTTAAACCTTAATCGTGGAGTACCTCTAAAAAACAAATCCGAACGTTTCTTCAAGCGTTTTGAATCTGTAACATCCAAGATTGAGCTTGCTGAAGATCAAATCAAAGAAGTTTGGAATGAGGCCGTTTCAGCATCTCTACCATCGAAAAAACATCTTATTCATGGTGACCTTCATCCCGATAATGTAATCACGGATAACGGCAGACTCGTAGGAATCATCGATTGGGGTGATATTACCTCTGGGGATTCATCGACAGACTTAGCATCGATATGGATGCTTTTCAACGACTCCCACATCCGCCAATTGGCATTAAATTCCTATGGTGCTGACACTTCTGCTACTATGAGAGCGATGGGCTGGGCTCTATTTTTTTCAATTGTGTTTTTGGATTATGGCTTAGATCATGACAAGAATTACTTTAAAAGGGGTTCAGAAATAACCTCCAGGGTTTTATCCGATTTCGATTCTATGATTTAAAGGACCTGTCTCGAATTAAGTAACCTATTTTGAGGTCATCCGGTTTAATGGTCGCAGTCTATACCCAGGAGACTCCCTCTATGTGAAGGAAATCTCCCGAGAAATGACTGTCTTTTTATCAATTCCTAGTGTCTCACAATCAGCTTGACGTTCTTAGCTTCCCCTGCCGTTACCAATCTGATAATGTAAACTCCACTGGCCAGGCCACTCACATCGTACTCTACTACTTTTTGTTCACCAGCTTCCAGCTCGCCCTCAAACAGGGTTTGAAGTCGGACACCATTATGATTGACCACTCCCACTTTAACTGTTCCACCAACTTCGCTCATAAATACGATTCTGGCAATTGATGTTGCTGGGTTCGGACTTGCAGCCAAAGTAATCGCTGGTTGACCCTCTACATTCAGAATCAATTCATCCGAGATATCTCTGCGCTTGGACTTTTTCTTCTGATCGAATGCTTTTCTCTCATATTGACCTGCATCAATATTCTCAACTAATTGATCACCTCGAGTCAATTTGAAATTGCCGGACTTACCGCTGCGATCGACATCGGAATTTGTACCTCTATACCCACGGCTTGAAGGACTGAACTCCCAGTAGCGACCTACTTTCTCCACGGTAATGTGTAGGTTTTGATTGGCAGGAGCACTTCGGAGTCTTGCAATTCCATTGGCATCAGTTCTTGCCTCGCTGATTACTTTACCGTTGCTCTTTCTCAACTTCACCAACACGTCACTCAATCCAGATTCATCGCTGTCTTGTTTGCCGTCTCTATCAACATCGTTCCAAACATAAGTCTCTACTGTTCCAGGGCTCCAAAGTCCAGCATCAGCATTGCTATAGGTCTGATTCCCGGCAGTTAACTTGAATGCGCTTGTCTGGCCACTATTTCGATCGGCATCTGAGTTTTTGCTTCGCTGACCTCTGTGTTTATGAGTAAATGCAAAGCTATCGCTAGGCTTCTCGAAACTCAATTTAACGGCCTGATCAGCCGGAGCATTTTCAAACAAGGCAATGCCATTGCCATTGGTAATCGCTTGGCCAATCACTTTGCCATTCGACTTTCTCAGTTTGACTACCACATTTCTGAGGCCAGGTTCATTCGCATCCTGACGTCCATCACCATCTAAGTCATCCCAAACAAATGTCTCCACTTGTCCTGGACTCCACATACCTGCATCAGCGTTGGTATAAGTTTGGTTTCCTCTGGTCAGTTTGAACGTGCCAGAATAACCGCTATACCTATCGGCATCTGAGTTATTGCTTCGCTGACCCCGGTATCTGTGGGTAAATGCATAGTTTGAATTTGGTAGTTCAAAACTCAACTTCAGCGATTGATCTGCAGGTGCATTCGGAAGTCTTACAATTCCATTTGCATTGGTCTGAGCAAACACAAGCACATTGCCATTGCTCTTTCTCAACTTGACAAGCACATTTTCAATGCCTGGCTCATTCAGGTCTTGACGGCCATCACCATCCAGATCATCCCAAACAAAGGCTTCTACCTGTCCTGGACTCCACATACCTGCATCAGCATTGGTATAGGTCTGATTACCTCTTGTAAGTTTGAAGTGTCCTGAGTATCCACTGTATCTATCTGCATCTGAATTCTTATCACGAGATGCTCTGTAGCGATGTGTAAAAGCATAACCTGAATTTGGTTTGTCAAAACTTACTTTCAAGTTCTGATCGGCAGGAGCATCAGCTAATACTGCGATTCCATCTGCATTGGTTCTTGCCTCACCAATCACTTTGCCATTGCTCTTTCTCAGTTTCACCAAGACATTTTCAATTCCCGGTTCGTTGGAATCCTGGCGTCCATCACCGTCTAAATCGTCCCATACAAAGGTTTCCACTTGGCCAGGACTCCACATACCTGCATCATAATTGCTCACTACTTGTGCACCATAGAGTTTGAATGTGGTGGTTTCTCCACTTCTGCGATCTACATCTGAATTCTGAGTTCGGCCACCTCGATGCTTATGCGTGAAGGCGTAGCTGTCACTTGGTTTTTCAACACTCAGTTTCACTTTCTCATTCACATCCAGGTCAAAGAAGGCAATCATGCCATTGTATTGATTGGTTCTGCCCTGCTGCAACACTTTGCCATTGCTCTTTTTCAATTTCACAAGTATATCGGTGATTCCAGGCTCATCTGAATCCTGACGACCATCACCATCTTCATCATCCCACACGTAGGTGATTATGGCTGGTTTGCCTCCATTGGTTGGATCGAATGGATACTTATCCATAAATCCTGGTATACCATCATTATCTTCATCTGTCGAGATATTGATAATTTCTACTGTCACAATGGTCGTACCTTCATTTCCGCTATCATCCGTAGCGGTTATAGTCACTTCATTGATTCCGTGATCCTCACCAGTGAAAACACTCTTAGAAATTGTGGTATCTACTACTACGGCATTGTCCGTAACAGAAACTAAGAGATCTTCAACAGTAAGATTGATCTCATCTCCAGGCTTCACATGGAATGATAAGTTTCTACCTACCACAGTTGGTGCTGTCACATCCTTCACGTTAATCGTGAAGCTTTGAGAAGTTGTAGCACCATACTGATCAGTGGCGATGATCTCAACATCGGTCTCACCTAACCTACCAGCAGGATCCCCTACTAACACCGCGGTGTATCCATCTTCTTGTACAAGAGATAACCAGTCCACTTCTGCAGCAAGTGCTACACTAAAGTCTAGTCCACCAGGTGAACTGACCAGAATCGGATATCTATATTGAGCCGTTTCATCTACCTCCGTAACCGGAGCTGAATCAAAGACAGGTGGTCTTTCATCTTCATCCAGTATTGAGATAGTCATCACTTTCTCAAAGCTACCTTCAAATTCATCACGCGTTCTTACTCGAATCGAGTAGGACGTTTTTGTTTCAAAATCGAAGGTTGAAGCTGCTACTAGCACACCACCTTCAATGGTAAAGTTGGCATTATCCGTATCTCCGGCTCCACTTACCAAATCATACGTGAAGTTTACCTTAGATGCATCCGGATCAGTTGTGCTAAAGCTTCCGATTGCAGTGCCAATAGCATTGTTTTCCAGGATTTCACTCCTCGACAAGGAAATGTCGGTAGGTTCGTCATTCGTATTGATTACAGAAATAACGAATTCATCACTTACAGAAGCTCCAGAAGGGTCAGTAGCCGTAATCATAACCGTTACTTGTCCGACATCTCCATTCATTGGAATTCCTGTAAAGGCCCTTGAAGTCGCATCGAAGGCCAACCAAGCTGCGTTAAATGCAGCACTATAGCTTAGCGCATCACCATCAACATCCGTAAAGCTGGATGCAGGATAGACCAAGCCAAACACCTCATCTTCTGTTGCATTTTGATCGTTGATAGCTGCCACCAATTCAGGAGCATCGTTCACAGGGGCTATGTTAACCATAAAGTCTTCAGAATTGGCTACGCCTTCTGCGGTGGCCGTTACCACCAAGGACTCGCTTCCGAAGTAGTGCTCTTCAGTCGTCAATACCAGTTCGGTACCATCCACTGTTACTGATATATTCTGATTTCCAGATACCGTAAAGAAGAACTCTGCATTTGGATCAGCTGTATTTGCGAACACATTGCTCATGTCAATTCTCGCCTCACCAAAATCCTCAAGGAGATTGAGATCATCAAGCGGATTCACTACTATGATATCATCACTGGCCGGAGCAACTGTAAACACTACAATCTGACTTTCTGTGAATTCTCCATCGTTGACCGTTAAGGCACCAGCAAATGTTCCATTAGCACCTGCAACCGAACTTATGGTCATCACATGACCGTCAATGTTTGTGGAAACGTTAGGAATATCCTCAATGGAATAAGTAAGGTCTTCCTGCTCGGTATCGATATCATTGAAGAAGTTGCTCAAATCCAAGGTGTAATCTGCGAATCCTTCTACTAAAGACTGGAATGGTACTTCGTTCGTAATTACTGGTGGATCATTTACCGGATTTACGGTAAGCACAAAGGTCTCTGGAACTGAAATCGCAGTCGATGTACCTGTGTGATCATCTGCCGTGACACTGATTGATATATCTCCATAGAAGTTTTCAACCGGCTTGAACAGTATGCCATTCTCACTGATTTGAATGTCTATTTTATCATCCGCATTGGTTGAGAAGTTCAAGCTTAAGAAGTCATCTTCCTGTTCCGTATCAGTGGCTGAGACTGCTATTTCCAACGAACCATCTTCATCCACCACTTGATTCGCAATTGGCGCGACTACCGGACGATCATTGACCTCTAAGATTTCCAGATTAAAAGACTGACTCACTGTAGCCGGATTTTCACCGTCCGTTTCTGTGGCAGTCAGTTCCACCAAGACATTTCCGGAGAAGTCGGCCGCAGGGGTTAATTTGATTTGATTATTGACAATTTCGGCTACTACGTTCTCATCAGAAACCTCTACAGCAAAGGTCAGTGCGCTTTCGCCTTGCGTGGCCGTATAGTCAACATAAACGATCTCATCTTCTTGAGACTGTACATCATCGATTTCCTCAAGTTCAAGATCAACAGGGGTACCCACTATTTCAATGGTTGCATAGGCCGTAAACTCCCCTTCTGATTGTGGATGGGTTACCGTGAATTGAACAGAATCCTTCAGGGCTCCTTCAACATTGGCATTGTACTTCACTGACCATTGTGCGATACCCTCCTCATTGGTAATGAGTTCTGGGGAAGATATTGTTCCATGGTGAGGTAGCTGGGTGATCTCAATGTTGGCATCCGACAGATTAATCCGTCTGGAATCAAGCGCAGACAGTATAAATTCACCCTCTTCGTTCTCTGGGTAGGAGTTATCAGACCCGGTCACAAAGAGGCCGGATAAATCCGATGTTTCGACCTGCTGTAGATTTCCGTCACCATCAAAATACTCCCAGCCGTAGTAACTTCGTTTGTACCAACCACCCCAAACTTCATATACTACCGGCACCCATCTACCACGCAATCTTTGTGCATCTGCTTCACTCGGTTTCAAGCTGGCAAACATGATGTTTTTATCACGCTCCAGGCTGCTTGTGGCAAAACTGCGTTGAGCCAAAATCTCATATCTACGAGTGCTATAATTCCATTCCCAGACCTTAACGTAATAACCATGATCATTCACAAATTGGTCCTCTATGCCAACTTTGAATGCTCCATCATCTATGTCTTGAGCATATCTTGGGAGGGTATGTGGCTCATCATATACATAATAGTTAAAATAATAGGTATACACAGGAGACAAGTTACCTGTGCCTCTTTCTTTGAGCTGGTACTGAAAGCTATCGTTTGTCCACCTGGTAGGCCTGGTCGAAGAATAGAAGTTAGCAATAAACCTTTTGTAACCCCCTGAATAACCACTAGCTCTGCTTGACACAGAAACTGAACCCGTATTAGGTTGCTTAACGATCACGAAATCGAAGGCATCATTTTCGTTATCATTAGCATACAAGTAAAAATAATCGCCACGGTAATACTTATGTCCTCCCAATGAAAATCTTCTGGTTGACTGGTAGCTATAAGGCGTGGTATTGATCCTGGCCGGTAAGAACCACACATCTAAATTAAACTTAGATGCCCCACTATAAAGCTGTACATAGCCAGGTTTCCAACCTGCATTATAAGTGTTCGCATCATAAAGCAAGGTCACTACCAGTTCTCCATTAGCCGGCAGCGTTGCTGGCATTTCTTCATATTTGTTGCCATTGCCATCAACAATATCTACAACCTGCACGGTGGCATTAGAACCTCTCTGATAAACCCCGTAGTAAAACCCGTCAATATCTCCTTCAAAATCCATCATGTTTTTGATCCTGACTTTACGATAGATATCCTGACCAGCAAATGCCTGGAAGGGAAGCAAATAGCCCGTATAATCCACATAGAATTTGTCCGTATCGGGGTTATCAAGCTTTTCCCATTCCGACTGGCGTTTTGATAATAGATAATTGGCCCAAGCATTATGTCTAAACTCCTGCTGAGAATAGGCATCATCAATGGTGATGTGGAAATAAGAGCTTGATGTCGTCTTTTCCGTGATAGGAATGCTGATCACTTTTTCTACCCATCGGTTAGTCTGATCATAAGCCCGTATGCTAACTGAGGCTGTGGTTTGTACCGAACGGTCAAATACCACCCCTTGCCTTTTATAAAGAGCACCTTGATGGATGTAGAACTTAGAATTGTCGGTACCACCAGGTCCGTAGTAGCTCAAGTAATAGCGATAATAATCATGAGGGTCCGCTGGGTCAATGGCTTTGAGCTTACCTACCAATCTCCATTTAGATTCTTTTTCCTGAACCCCGTAGTTCTCCTCATCAATGATAATGCTATGTGGCCAGCTCCTTCTTGCATCAAATAAGATTTCCAGCAGGTTTGAAGCCAGGTTTCCGTTGCCTGCTAAATCATCGAGCACACCTGCTTTGAATTGAATGTTAGCTGTGCCATCGCTTGTGGAAACAAAATTTGCCGTATAAGTGCCATTTGCATTTTTCACCAAACTACTGATGTAGCCACGAGTCAGGAAGAAATCAGAAACCACTAGGTCGCGCTCCACAGCTTCAGACAGGCTTACTGTAAAGGTCTGATTCTTTATGCTGCTGTACCCCTTCAAATCATCAGCATAGGTTGAGAAATAATGGGTTAGTGTAACCGTTGGTGGCGTATCATCTACATCAAGAATATTAATTGTCACATCCTGATCGGTACTATTACCCAGGGCATCAGTAGCCACCACATTCAAGAGGTAACTCGCCTTTGTTTCAAAATCTGGTGAGGATTTGAACGTAACTATGGCGCCATTCAGGTCGAAAGCACCTGAATCATTGCCTGAGCCCAAGCTGTAAGTCAACGCGCTTTCATCAGTAGCCGCAATGGTATAGGCGGTTCCTGTTGCATTCTCTGTGAAGCTGACAGTAGTACCCGAAGTGAAGACTGGTGGGTTTTCATCTACATCCAAAATAGAAACCGTTACATCTTGACTAGCAGTATTACCTAAAGCATCAGTGGCCACCACATTCACCACAAAAGTGGCTTTAGTTTCAAAATCAGGAGAAGTCTTGAATGCTAAATCAGCTCCATTAAGATCGAAATCGCCTTCGTCATTTCCAGAACCCAGGCTATACGTGATGGTATTTTCATCTGTAGCAGCTATGGTATATACTGTGCCAGAAGTGTTTTCTGTGAAACTTGCCGTAATTCCTGAAGTGAAGATTGGCGCTTCATCATCCACATCAAGAATAGTCACCGTCACATCCTGGTTGGCAGAATTGCCCAGTGCATCCGTTGCAACTACGTTAACCGTATAGCTTGATTTGGCTTCAAAATCAGGTGAGGACTTGAATGTAAGCACTGCCCCATTCAGATCGAAGTCAGCTTCGTCATTGCCGGAACCAAGACTATAAGTAATCGCACTGTCATCCGTAGCCACTATGGTGTAAACCGTACCGGTAGTGTTCTCCGTAAAACTCGCAGTAGTAGCAGAGGTAATTACAGGAGCAATCTCATCTACATCCAAAATGGTGATGATTACGTCTTGGTTAGCTACATTGCCCAAAGCATCCGTTGCCACTACATTTACTGTATAGCTCGATTTTGTTTCAAAATCTGGCGAAGCTTTGAAGGTGAGGTCTGCCCCATTCAGATCAAATGCAGCTTCATCATTGCCCGAGCCTAAGCCATAAGTAATGGCGTTATCATCAGTAGCTGTGATAGTGTAAGCCGTATTTGCACTGTTTTCTTCAAAATTGACAACATGAGCGGAAGTAATCACCGGAGCGATCTCATCCACATCAAGTATCGTGATGGTAACATCTTGGTTAGAACTATAACCCAAGGCATCAGTTGCCACAATATTCACTACATAGCTGGCCTTGGTTTCAAAATCAGGTGTTGATTTGAAAGAGAGCGCTGCTCCAACCAAATCAAAGGCTGCCTCATCATTACCTGAACCCAAGCTGTACGTAATCACATTGTCATCCGTGGCAGCTGCCGTATAGACAGTTCCAGATGTATTCTCGTCAACGCTTAGCGCAGTTGAAGATGTGAATACAGGTGCTTCATCATCTACATCAAGAATCGTGACTGTAACGTCCTGATTTGCCGTATTACCCAATGCATCCGTAGCCACCACATTTACCGTATAGCTCGACTTGGCTTCAAAATCCGGAGAAGCTTTGAAAGTGAGAACTGCCCCATTCAGGTCGAAATCAGCTTCATCATTACCAATACCCAAACCGTAAGTCACCGCACTCTCATCCGTTGTAGCGATGGTGTAAACCGTACCTGCAGTATTCTCAGTGAAATCAACGGCTATTGCTGAAATGAACACCGGTGGATTCTCATCCACATCAATGATCGAAATCGTCACGTCTTGATCAGCTGCATTTCCTAATGCATCGGTTGCCACAACATTGACTACATAAGAACTCTTTAACTCAAAGTCAGGAGAAGTCTTGAAGGTTAGGACCGCCCCATTCAGATCAAATGCTGCTTCGTCATTCCCAGCACCTAAGCTATAAGCAATAGCGTTATCGTCAGTCGCTGCTATGGTATAGACGGTGCCAGCCGTATTTTCAGTAAAGCTGGCCGAGGTGGCCGAGGTGAACACTGGAGCGATTTCATCCACATCAAGGATGGTCACCGTTACGTTTTGATTTGAGGAATTGCCTAAGGCATCGGTAGCTACCACGTTCACCGTATAGCTGGCTTTCGTTTCAAAGTCAGGAGACGACTTGAAGCTCAAGTCTGCCCCATTCAAATTGAAAGCAGCCTCATCATTTCCTGCACCTAGTCCATAGCTAATGGCATTATCATCCGTAGCGGTAATCGTATATACAGTACCTGAAGTATTTTCTGTAAAGTTGATAGCCGTTGCGGAAGTGATCACCGGAGCGATTTCGTCCACATCCAGAATCGTTATGGTAACATTCTGATTTGAAGCGTTACCCAAGGCATCTGTAGCAATGATGTTCACTACATAGCTAGCCTTTATTTCAAAATCTGGTGCTGACTTGAAGGACAGCGCTGCGCCAACCAAATCAAAATCAGCTTCGTCATTACCGCTTCCCAGACCGTAAGTAATGGCATTTTCATCAGTGGCAACAGCCGTATACACCGTACCAGATGTATTCTCGTTGACACTTGCAGTAGTTGAAGATGTAAAGACAGGTGCTTCATCATCCACATCAAGAATAGTCACCGTAACATCCTGATTTGCTGCATTGCCTAAGGCATCGGTAGCCACTACATTGACCACATATGAGCTCTTGGTCTCAAAGTCAGGTGCAGATTTAAAGGTTAGCACTGCTCCATTCAGGTCGAACGCAGCCTCATCATTGCCTGAACCCAGGCTGTAAGTGATGGCATTATCGTCAGTAGCAATTATTGTATAAACCGTTCCCGTAGTATTTTCAGCAAAATTAACCGCAGTGACTGAGGTAAAGACCGGTGCCACAACATCAATCACTGTCACACTTTGTGTCATAACATTACTCTCGTTACCCGAAGCATCAGTAGCGCGATATTGCACCTGATAAGTGCCTACTGCTGAAGTGTTAACATTATTGCTGATCACTCCAGCGGTAATGGTACCACAGTTGTCGGTTGCAGTGATCGCGGCCGGTGTAAACACCGTTCCGAAATCTACCTCGATAGCATCGGCTTGCGCAATAGACGGAGCAATGTTATCTAGTACCGTCACATTAGCCGTTTCCGAAGCAGAATTTCCGGCATCATCCGTGACCGTAAGCGTCACCTGAATAGTACCTGAATTACTTACCTCATAGCCGAAAGTTCCAGCCAGGAAGAGATTTGAAATCGATCCCTGCTGTACATTCGGCACATCAAATACATTGAGGTCGAAGTTGTAGCCAAATGGGCTGATTCCCACAAATTGGATGGCTCCATTGTTATCATCTGTTTGGTATAAGGAACGATTCTGATCATTGCCATTCAGGTCAACTGCATTGAAGCCTTTGGCCACGATCATATAATTTCCTGCCGGCAAGGTCACCGGATTCACTGTTCTTACACGGTGATTGTTAATGAGTGGATCGGTAGCTCCTGAGATCAACACATTCAGACCTGGTACCGGAACACCAGTGTTTTTGTCAATGATGTACACACGGATCGCATTGGCGATTCCATCACTGTTATGGTCAAAAGCACCCAGGGAATTGACTGTAACTGGGGTGGAAACATTGAATTCCATGCCCAGTGTTCCTCCAAAGTCCTGGTTACCCGTATTTGAAGTGGTCTGATACACTAATTGTGTATTTGCAGCAGCATTCTGCTGATATCCGAAAGTTCCGGCCAAGAAGTAGTTAGGAATACTCCCCTGCTGTACATTCGGCACATCGAATACATTCAAGTCGAAATTGTAGCCAAATGGGCTAATGCCTACGAACTGGATCGCACCATTATTGTCATCGGTTTGATAGAAGGAGCGATCTTGGTCATTTCCGTTAAGGTCAACTGCGTTGAATCCTTTGGCCACAATCATATAATTTCCTACTGGCAAGGTTACAGGACTCACCGTTCTAACCCGGTGATTGTTGATGAGTGGATCGGTAGCACCCGAAATCAACACATTCAATCCTGGTACTGGAAGGCCAGTGTTTCTGTTAATAATGTATACACGGATCGCATTGGCAATTCCATCACTGTTATGATCAAAAGCGCCTAAGGAGTTGACAACAATAGGACTGGAAACATCAAATTCCATTCCCAATGAACCACCAAAGTCCTGATTTCCCGTGGTTGACGTAGTCTGATACACTAATTGTGTAGTTGGACCACTCGCTCCTACTTGGATATCGCTGCAAGTGAAGTTCTCACGATCAAGAGTCCTAGTGGCTATGCCAGATTCATTATCGACAGAGCCGTTATCCACGTCATTTACCGAGAGAGTTGCCTGACCGTTTTGATCCAGGTATACGGTTACATTGGAATTTACATTGACAGTTGGTGGAATGGCATCTGAAATGATGACATTCACGGTCTGTGTCATCACATTACTTTGGTTCCCTGAAGCATCAGTAGCCTGGTATTGCACCTCGTAAGATCCGGCAACAGCTGTATTTACATTGTTGCTAATGACTTGTGCGGCAATGCTTCCACAATTGTCCGTAGCGTTGATGGTAGCTGGAGTAAATGCATCTCCACTTTCTATTTCTATTGGATCTGCTTGAACAATAACCGGTGCCACATCTTCCCGAACTGTTACGTTCACCGTTTCCTGTGTCTGATTTCCGTTATTATCTGTTACGGTAATCGTAATGGCATTCACACCTACATCCTGGCAGCTGAAGTCATATTGGGAAGCGGTGATAGAGGCTATCCCGCAATTTTCGGCAACTGTACCGAGAGTCACCGTCCCGCCACCTCCTACGAGATCTGCCAGAACTGGTCCGTCTGCAAAGGTGAGCACTTGTCTACCGTTAGAGCCCCTACCAACCACGGTGGCTCTTAATTCGGTGACCGGGTTGGTGAATTCGATGATACCATCACCAAAGGTATCCGTACTCAACACATTGCCTTGTGAAGCCATGTTTCTTCCTGAAATGATGCGGAAAGGCTGATCAAACTCAACATCCACATCTCTCCAATATCTTGCATAGAGTTTTAAGCTCTGAATTGGGGAGGCAAAAGTGATTACAAAGTTTTCATTAGATGAAAGCTCAACCGTCTGTTGACTACCACTTAATGGCGCTGCAAAAGCGTCAATGGATAGGTCGAAGTTATTCAATACGGAGTGCTGAACCACATTGGAAATCGTGTAAGCAACACCATTCAATGTACCACTGCTTGGCGAGCTGAATGCAGCCGGAGCAATTTGACTTACAACTGCTGGATCAAGTGTTGTTCCAATATTAATTTCGGTAGGTCCACCCTCTACTGTGAGCAGGTTGTCACTATCTAAACTATAGTTGCCATTGGCATCCAACGTAACGGTTACATCCTCAGTGGTCACGACAGGAGCAGTATCGTCTTTCACTAAAATCTCTACAGTTTCTGTTGTGTTATTACCATGAGCATCGTAGACGTAAACATTGATAAAATTCGTTCCAATGTTGTTGCAGGTAAAGCTCCTGTTGTCTACCGAAATGCTTTGAATTTGGCAGTTGTCAGAGACTGAGCCTATAGTAAATGCCGTTGTGTTTTGCGGGAATGAGAATCCGAAATCGGTGGTACCTGTAAAACCATCAATCAATTGTGTTAGATCAAAGTCCAATGTACCATCTGTACCCAGGCTGACTTCCAGGTTTTCATAGGCAGTGAAAACGGGCTTGGTTTTGTCTTCGATAGTTATGCTAACCGAAGCCTGTGCTACATTTCCGGCATTATCGGTTGCTGTCAAGGTTACCTGATTGCTACCAATATCCTGGCAATTGAAGTCATATTTGGAAGCCGTGATTGAAGCAATTCCAGAATCGTCAGACACAGTACCCAAAAACACTGGCCCATTTTGAGCGGATAACACCGGGCCATCTGCAAAGGTCATTGCTTGTCGGGCATTGGCACCTCTACCTACCACAGTAGCGCTAAGCGTAGTTACCGGATTAGTGAATTGCACGATGCCGTCACCAAATACTGAAGTGCTCAAAACATTTCCCGACTTGGTTATATTATTACCAGAGATGATCTCAAAGGGTTGATCAAATTCCAGATCTAAATCCCTCCAATACCTGGTATAGAGTTTTAAACTCTGTATAGGTGAATTGAAAGTGATGGTCCAGTTCTCGTTAGAAGAGACTTCCACGGTTTGTTGACTGCTGCTTAGCGGAGCCGGACCAAATTCACTAACTGAAAGGTCAAAGTTGTTCAATACAGAGTACTGGACAACATTGGTAATGGTAAAAGGAACGCCATTCAAGGTGCCGCTACTTGGAGAAGAGAAAGATGCCGCTGTAATGGGCTGTTGATTGTTGTTGGATTGGTCCTCTGCTGAGACAACTTCGAGTAAATTGTCACTATCCAGGCTAAAGTTTCCATTAGCATCCAAGGATACCGTCACATTTTCAGGAATGATTGTCGGTGCTACATTATCTGCGGCCGCGCCTTGTACGTTGAAACTATATACGCCTTCATCGCAGTCATCATTATTGATGGTGATGGTGGCACTACTAGTCCCAAGTGCGCCTGGAGTAAAGGTCAAATCAAAGCTCCCTGATGCTCCAGCCGCTATGCTTGTAGGTGTGTTTGAAACCACAAATTCTGAACTATTCGCTCCAGACACGACAATAGAGCTGATGTTTAAGTTACCCGTTCCACTGTTCTGAATGGTAAAACTATGCACGTCATTGCCCGATAAGTTCAGAGCACCAAAATCTGTGTCATCAGCTGTATCTGGTGTTACATCACCGGAAGCAATGTTCTGTCCATTGCCTGTTACATTAATTTCCGGAAAAGTCCCTGGTGCCCCATTAGTGACTCCATTTGCTGAAGCATCAACCCAGTTCGAAGTACTTCCATTTAAATCAAACCCAACTAATGTTCCATCATGGTTATTAGCAGTTTGGTCTTCAAGGTTTGTGATCCCGGAATTATTGCCTCCGGCACTGCCGTTATTGAAATTATAATAGGCCACTAAGCCAGGCTCGTTTCCGGTTAACTCTACATCTTTTGTCGCATAAATTTCAGCACATGATCGGGTTACATTCCAAACACGGGCTTCGTCCATGCTACCCTTAAAAAATGCGGTGTTATTGGAGACATATCCTAGATATAAGTTCGTGGTTGGAGAATCTGGTATGGCACCCGTCTCATTAACCGATGCGTCTTCCACACCATTTATATAAACACGCAGCTTCTCACCGTCATAGGTTCCTGCAATGTGATACCACTGTCCTGGACTCAGAGCGGTAGTCGAAGTCACAAACTTCCAGGCACCCGGATGAATGGCAAATGTCACATTTCCAGCTGCCCCAATGTCCATCGCATAGGCATTCTGAAAATCAATGAATTTGGTAAAGATCAATTGTTGACCACCGGTGGCTTGGTAATTCACCCATGCTTCAAGAGTCAGATTGGTTCCCCCTGCCATTCTTAGCGCTGCACTGTTCCCCAAGTCAACACGATCGTTGATTCCATCGAAATTGAGTGCATTAACCGGGTTTATTACCGTCACGGTTCTGGTAACTTCGACAGATTCATTGCCTGATCCATCCGTGGCTTTGTAGGTCAGTATGTACGTTCCTGCTACGGCAGAATTCACAGTACCTTGGATATCAAGGGTGGCAGAACAATTGTCTGCTGCAGAGGCAGTTTCGGTGAATGTATCTCCCAGGTTAAGGTTGACTACCGCGTCACCGTTAAGATTTACGGTTGGAGCAATGTTATCTTCAACCGTAACAGTTGCTGTTGATGATGCAGAATTTCCGAATGGGTCGGTGACAGTCAGGGTTACAGGAACACCTGTGCTTGTTTGAACGTGATCATTCTCCCAGATAGGCACCCCTCCCACCATGGCAATGGCAGCACCACTTACAGATTCGGTGGCTGTATTACCACTGCCCTCGTCAAATGAAAATCTAAACACCAAGCCTTGTGTATCAATAGCTGCACATGGGGAAGCATTCGAGTTAATTTGTTGGGCAGTTCGAGCAGAATTCCAAAGACGTGCTTCGTCTATTGAAAAATTAGCTGCGTCCACAAAATTTCCTATTGACCAATCCGCTAAGCGCGTATCAGCCGAGAATCCAGAGTCACTCCAAGCTTCTGTACCATTTTTGTAAAGCCTAACGGTCGAACCGTCAAAAACCCAGGCAATATGATCATATTGCGTACTACTAATGCTTACACCAGTTGTTATCCAACCTCGACCTAAACCGTAAATCGAAAGTACACCGGCACCATTCTTAGCCGTTTCGAATGTGTAAAGAGGGCTGGTGGTGGTTATTCTATCATAGGTATTATCTGAACCGTTATTCTTAACCCAATACTCAAGCGTGAAGCTAGACCCCAAGGCAATCTTGTTGGGTAAAATTATTTCATCATTATTTCCATCAATTCTGAGAGATCCACTATTACAGGTTGAACTTAAGTCGTTGCAGTCAAAAGTACTTTTATCTAAGCTCAAGGTCAGCGCACCTCCGGAATTGTCAGAAGAACCGTTGTTTACTTGTTCAGGAGTAACACTGGCATTGCCATTCGCATCTAACTGAACCGTTACGTTTTGTGTAATGACAGTAGGTGCTGTGGTATCAGGGTCAACTACCCCATTTCCTGATCCATCAGACCAATTGGACTGAGTGCCATTCAGCGAAAAACTAACAAGGGTACCATCATTATTATTTGCTGTCAGGTCATCCAGGGTGGTTAATCCGGCATTGTTTGCACCAACTACACCATTATTAAAATTATAATAGGCCAGAAGATTGGATTCTTGTCCATTCAAACCAATCAACCTGTTGGCTTGTATTTCCGATTGTGTTCTGGCATCATTCCAAATGCGAACTTCATCAATCGATCCATCGAACCAAAGTCCAGTTGGATTATCACCAACACCTCCAGCTTCGGCTCCAATTAATGTATTGTTTCCTATATAAGAAATTGAAAATGTTCCATTCGCGTTATCAGAATCGACTTCCGTACCATCAATAATGAGTTTGGTTGTTTGCCCATCATAGGTTAATGCATAATGATGCCAACCATTGGTCAAATTGGCAGTAGGATAACTTACTACGGCATATGATCCATTTCTTCTTACCAAACCGATTAGGTCAGTCGCATTATTATAAATGGCATAACCTGAACTTTGGGTGTTCCCAATCATCGTACTGCTTTGATTCCAGTTATCTTTCTGAGCCCAAAGCTCAACAGTCAACTCTGTCGTAGGTTTCAAAACACTTGAAGTACCAAGGTCAACATAATCACTAACCCCATCGAAATTTAAGGCTGTTGCAGGACCTTGTCCATTGGCTTGCAATGAAGCCAGCGATAACAAAACGATACCGATGTACAGCTTTATTCGAAAATTGATCAGAGGCCTTACTACTCGAAGGAAAGCATTTGCAACTGCGTTAGATAGATAAAGTGGTTTCATAGTATTCATGTTTGGTCGAAGATGTTTGTCAACTTTGCACAACAATTACCAAGTGCATTGAAAGATATTATTGACTTAAGCGATGCTGAAATAAAGTTGACGAGCCAGAAGAACCAGTTGACGAAACCGAAAAAGTCAAGGACGAAAAGTGAGCCTTAGATAGAGATCTAAAAATGGCCTTTGTGCCCACTGCTTGTGATTCAATATTCATACACATGGTTGTTTTGGCAGGTTTACACCTAGATATAAGGTAAGTTGATATTGTGGGCGATAGAATTAATTGTCATGAGCAACCAATATTTGTCATGAACAACAAATTTGTGAGTATAAACACCTACAGATAGGGTTCAAGTATATTTACCTATTTTCAGGTCTAATACGTCAAATTTGTACAGTACCTTTTTCAACGAAGAAAAAAACTAACCACCCTATACCACGTTTCACTATATTATTGGGCCAAAGACCTCAAAAACATTTTAGAATCGACCTTGCACTCATTAAGGAATATTGTTTACCTGATTTCAGGAGTTTTTCTATCCGTTACCTGCTATGGTCAAGAAGAATCAGTTTCTCCGACCAGTTTTGAAGCACTCCGTGCAAAATCTCTTGAATTGAGCAGGGTTGGTCTCTACGCAGAGAGTATAGAGGCCATTGACGAAGCCGTCAAATTTGCGAATGAGAACGGTCTGGAAGAGCAGGCCATCATGGTGCAAATTGACCTGGCAGAGGTCATGCGGAAAACTCAGGAATTCGAAGGTGGACTTAGAGTGCTTCAAAATATTGAGAACAGTACTAAATACCCACTTCAACATGTGAGGCTGTTAGACCGCTCTGTTGCCCTTATTTTTGAAGGAAATTTCTACTCAGACGAAAAGAGGAAAGCAACGATCCAAAGCCTTTTAGATTCTGCAATCACCCTTGCAGAGCGCAATGATTTTAGGTCTGAAGAGGCGCTTCTTAAAAATCAAAAGGGGTACTCCCTCGACAAGAAAGCCCCCCCTGGTGAAGCGCTCTCCTATCATCTGGAGGCTGCCGATATTTTCCTTGAACTGAATGACACATTGAATTATATCGGAGCGATGACAAAAGCCATGGTGATTTATGGAAATCATTTAAATAATATTGGCAAGACAGATTCTATTATTTCATTACTTCTGCATGAGTTTGAAGGAAAGGAATGGCATGCACCTAAGTCAGAGGTGTACGGGTTCATGGCCGACTACTACCTACTTGCAAAGAAAGACAGCTTCAGCCATTTTAAATGGCAGGCCAAAAGGTATGAGAGCTTGCTAATGTGGAAAAATCAAATCAGCAGTACGGAAATGGATAATTTTAGGGTACAACAGGAAACCCTGAGGTTTCAGCAAGAAGCCGATGCTGCGGCCTTGGCGCTAGAAATTGAAGAAAATCGTAACCGAACACTCTTCACCATATTAACCGTTTTAGCCTTAGCCATTTTTAGTGTTGCTTTTCTTTTCTACAGAGAAAGACAGCTCAAAAAAGAGATGCGAAAAATCAACGGCCAGCTAAAAGTGGCTAATGACAAGTATCAAATGTTAATGGTGGAAAGCAATCATCGCATTAAAAACAATCTGCAGACGGTAATCTCAATGCTGGAAATTGCAAGTAGAGACGTTGACCCCAGTAACAAACGAACGCTCAAACGAATGTCAGGGAAAATCCATACAGTGAGTTTGCTGCACAAGCACCTCACCATGGACACGCACAATGAATATGTTAGCCTGAGCACCTATTTTGAAAAGATTATTAAACTAACCACCGAGATGGCATCAGGTGAGCTTGAGGTAAATAATCGCTTTGATGAGGTGAATATCCGAAGCGAGCGAATTGTGTATTTTGGACTGATTTTAAATGAAATGCTGACCAATACCTTGGAACACAATAAGCAAAGCCTTAAAAATGTGAATCTTGAAGTTGCCAAGAACGAAACCGGCTATGAGTTCCAGTATGAAGACAATTCGGCCTGGGACCCGAATTATAAAAAGGGTACTGGCACACAATTAATCGAACGATTGGTGAAGCGTATCGGAGGCAGTAATTACCACTTCAACCCTGATTCCGGGGCTTATAAATTTATATTCAATGTCCAGGGGTAAGGTCGTAATTGTTGAAGACGAGTTTTTTGTAGCCGAGCACCTCACCATTCTTGTCGAAGAGCAAGGTTTTGAGGTAACAGGCGAATATCACAGCGGTGAGGAATTTATGACCAATACAGATTGGGATTTTGACATCGCCTTATTGGATATCTTCTTGTCAGGAGAGATTACGGGCATATCAATCGCTGCCGAGGTAAAAAAGCGGAAAAAGCCCTTTGCATTTATTACCGCAAATAAGGATGCTGAAACACTTAAACATGCGGCTAAATTGCAGCCCGCTGCCTACATCTCTAAGCCCTTTCAAACGAACGATGTCATTGCCGCTTTGGAAATTGTGGCTTATCAACTTCCAAAACGGTTGAAAGTAAATACCAGGCATGGCGTACTCATGATTAGCCCTCATGATATTGTTTTTATCAAATCGGATGGTGCCTATGTTGAGATTTATACTGAGACCGAGACCATCGTTCAACGTAAGCTTTTGAAGGACATTGAATCTGAACTACCAGAGTCATTTGTTCGTGTACATCGCTCCTACCTGGTGAACAAGCACTATATCGACAAGAAGACCTCTTCATACCTTACCTTATTGACCCATCAAATTCCCATCTCCAGAAGCTACAAAGACAATTTAGACGGTTTGCAGTAATTCTTCATTGATTCCGGTCTTGTTTGAAAATATCAATGACTACCCAGAATTTATTGTTTGAAATAGAGTGACCTTTCTTGTTAGAACAGTACTAACTCAATAGATTTAAATTTTCAATTCAGTATCATGTACCGTTTTCTCATAATTATACTCTTCCCTCCCTCCCTTGCAGTCGCCCAAAAAGTGGATACAGCCTATATCAACAGCAACAATGAACCCGTAGACAAGAACGTAGCCACTTATTATGTGGTTAATGAAGGCGTTGGTCGGAAGTTTACCGGCACGATATCCAAATTTGACTTATCCAATAAGTTGATTGAGAAGACTTCCTACATAAAGGGGAAAATCGAAGGCCCCTATCGTATTTTCAATGAAGAGAAATCACTCATGCTCAAAGGGCAATATCTCAATAATCAAAAGGCGGGAACATGGTCATTAGTAGACCTTAAAGGTGATGTAATTGGCATGGAAGTCTATGACTTAAAAGGAGCTTTACTGAGAGAAATAAATCTCAATTCTATTGAGAACAAAATCTACTATAATGTGCATGAACCTGCTCAATTCAAGGGAGGCCGCAAGGCCTGGAACGAGCATGTAAAGAAAAACCTTCGGTTCCCACGAGAAGCCACCAAGGCTAAAAAGAAAGGCAAAGTACTCATACAGTTCTATGTTATGAAGGATGGGAGTTTAATGAACTTCGAAACCGTTAGGTCACCACATTCTTCACTTTCTGATGAAGCCATCCGTGTCATCAAGGCCGGGGGAGATTGGCAACCTGGCAAGATAAATGGTCGACTAGTAAATTCCATTCGAGTATTTTCGGTGACTTTCAATTCATTGATGTTCTAAAATGAAAGCTTTCTTTCTATTCTTCGGTATCGTTTGGTTCAATCTGAATGCCTACGGACAGGCAAATGATACCACTTATTTCAACAAGCTCGGTGTTTGGCTCGATTCAACGCAAAAAGATCAAGCGGAGTATTACGAAATCATTGGTGAAAAAAGGCGCGATGGAGTCTCAATGCTCTACTACATGGACGGAACAAAATACGGAGAAATCTTATATGCAAGTGATAAGCGAAATGGGCCATACATTCTTTTTTACAAAAATGGGCAACAAAGAGAGCGTGGTTATTTCGACAATGATTACGTTTCCGGAAGAATCGAAACCTGGTACGAAAATGGTCAAAAAAAGAAGGTGACTGACTTTCACTCTGAACCAAATTTCCGTGAGGAAAAGATGATTCATGCCTGGGATTCCCTGGGAAAAGTACAGGTGGAAGGTGGCGATGGCTACTATTCCGGATCGGAGTACGAATTCCCTGAAATTTGGGAAGAAGGCAACTATACCAATGGATTGCGAACGGGTGATTGGACCGGGCATCGTAACGATACGCTCTATTATCGCGAAACTTATCAGGAAAACGGAGAATTCATCTCAGGAATAAGCTATGACAAAGAAGGTAATGAATTCAAGTATGATATTGTTGAAAAAACCCCTTCTTATCCTGGAGACTATAAGGGTTGGACGAAATACTTAAAGAAGTCGTTAAAGTATCCGAAGCAGGCAAGAAGAAAGGGGGTTCAGGGCCGTGTGTTTTTGTCGTTCGTTGTTGATAAAGATGGTTCGGTCACCAATGCCAGAGTGGTGCGTGGAATTGGCTATGGCTGCGATGCCGAGGCCTTGCGGATTATCCGTGAATCAATCAACTGGAACCCTGGGACACAACGAGGACAAGCAGTCAAGTCCCGTATGGCAATTCAAATCATTTTCAGGCTACGATAAATGCCTGGCAAAATCCAAAAAAGAAACGTCACTCTGAGGGAGCATCGCGACTGAAGAGTCCCCAAATCGCTAACGAGATTCCCTGCCGGCATAGGCAGAGCAGGCAGGTTCGCTTCGCTCAGAATGACGTTAAGAAAAACTATCTTGTGACTACTCCTCCTTTTGCACTGTCGACAGTAATTTTTGGAGTACCTCTCCCACTCACAATCCAGCGTACCTTAACCACTGAATTGCCAGGGATGTTGCTCAATTCTATCTGTTGAGGGTTTACCTTTTGCTCCCTGGTGAAATTGCGGTCTTCATTGTCCACAATCATTCCTGCCACAACCGTCACCCCACTGATCGACACATAATCGGGTCGTTCAATTTTGAATTTAAGATCCTGACTGGCATGCGTAGGCATCAAGCGATCATTCTTGATAATAGCCGTAATTTCTCTCAACCCTCCTCCCAAATCTTTTTCTTTAACCTCGGGTATACTTAAATGAGGCATTTGATAGGCATGGTATAGGGTAAATGCCATGTTTCGGTGCAATTCCTCCTCCAACATAAAACCAGGAGTCGCTCTTCCAAAGTTCTTACGGAATCCGCCAATCTCAATTTCGCCATAGGTCGGGTGATTGTATGGCTTCCAAGGTTCAAAAGCATCACCGAACAACAGGTCGGTATCTACACGATAAGAAAGGTCTTGCCCTCCTTCATTGTTCTTGAAGTAGGCGAAACGAGTAAAAATCTCATTAGAGAACGTGTAAATTCCACGACTTCCATAGAACCAGTCCAGCTCGCCTCCAAAAACGGAATAGAGATCTTTGTACACGGTCAAGTAGCGATACCCTGGCATGATTTTCTCGCCCTTCTGGCCGATGGCATCGTATATTCTTAAATCGGCCCTGTTATAGGTAGATATATCTTCTTCCGCACCGGGTCCTCGCAGGATCATTCCTCCTGAGTTGTGATAACTTTGTCCACCGGCAATATTTGGATGAGCCAATACAAAATCAGCTACATTTCTGTTTTCAGGAACACTGAAAGGGTATTTGTAAGCACCCCTCTGAATGTAATCCGGTTGCCATTTCCAGCCCCAGTCCCTGTTCGGGTCATAGTAGCCAATTCGGTCTTCATTTATCTGACCATCACCATCATTATCAATACCTTCCTGACTCAAAAATTCATAGCGTTGGGTACCAGGGGCTACATCATCATCGACTCCAACTTGAATCATTCTTCTTGAATCCTGTGGATCAATAATAAAGTTACCATTAGGATTCTTCCTTCTCATTTGTGTAATCGAACCATTACCGTCCAAATCATCAGGCTGATCTTCATCGATCAACCCGTCACGGTCGTCATCCAATCCAATCATGCCTGATCTTGGTGAACTCCCCGTGTTTGGTTCTTTCATATAATCATTTCGTGCATCCGGGTTGATCGTAGGAATGATATAGAAAATACGATCATCCAGCATCTCGGTGATATAATCGATATGACCATATTGTTCTGTGAGATACCAGGCGGTGTAAATGGAGATCTCCGCTCCCTGAATTTCATTGGAGTGAATGTTTCCATCGATCCAGAAGCCCGGTTTGCGATTTGCATCACCCTTCTCATAATTCGTGATTTGCAACAGCCACATGTCCAGTCCCTCGTAGGATTTCCCTATCGATACTCTTCGCACCAAATTCGGATAAGCATCCGCTATCTTTTTGGTCAATTCGGCATGACCTTCTGCCGTATAATAGCGGTTGAAAGAAATCTGAACCTTTGGATTATGTGGTGAACCTACCGCTCTAAATATTTCATCAGCACTTTGTGCAATTGCTGGAACTGTAAAACCCATTACAAGGACACCAGCGAATAGATATTTGATATACTTTTTCATGAGTTCTCTTAGTTAAGGTTTACAGTTGCGCTCGCATTTCCAACATGTGGGGCTCCTGCCTCAATGGTTAGATTTCCCTTTCCTTTCACCAGCCATGTCAATTTTTGGCTGCTATCCCCACCCACTGAATTGATAAGCTGTATCGGTCGACCGGATACTACCTCCTGGCCATTTCCAAGTTTAAGGCTCACCTTGATTCGTTTCAACCACTTGGATCGTGTTCCCATTTGAGAATGAGTCGGAAGTGTTCCTCCATTATACAAATCAACCGTAATCCTCGTCATTCCTCTTCCAACCGCTTCTGTATTCAAGTTGATCAATTGGATGTTGGACTGCATTCCGGCCAGTTCTACAATAAACTCAGTGTGTTTTGTAGCCACATCATTGATCATGGAAATCGGAGGATTCATCATTTTAAATGGTGCTATCCCTCCAACTTCAACTTTCTTCCCTGGGAAGTCCGGGTGTTGGATTTCCGTCCAATCGACAAAATAATCGGTAAGCCCTTCCTGAGCCGCCCAACGTAAGAAATTGACCTCCCTATTCTTGTCTTTATTAGGCTTCATAGTGGAATCTCCCTTCACAGTTGGAACCCACCATCCCGGTGTTCCAAAGCTCAATCTTCCAAAATGGAAATAGGCCCATTGGAAGAAATCTCCTCCCTGGGCTCCTGATCGAGGGGCATTTTTTAGTCCCACGGTTTTGTTGTACGCATCAGAAGCCAATTTATTTAAGCCCGCATCTCTTTGAAGAATACTGGTTACTACTCTCTTAGTAGCACCGGCTCTGTTATATTTCCAGGTCCGAATGTGAAGATTCCGTAAACGTTGGTTTTCTCATACAGCAAATCCAATAGGGCACGATTTTCTTTCTCTGAAACAGGATGTTCTCCAGCTCCTGGTTTGAAGTATGGAAACTGATAAGTCAAACTCCTATTAAAATGAATTCCCCCTTCCCCATCTTCATTGAACTTACCATCCTGGTCATTATCTCTGCCTTCCGTTAGGTACTTATATGCTCCCTTCTCTCCTTTTCCTTTATTGGCTTTGATCATTACACGATCATCTGCCGGGTGCATGATCCAATCACCCGTAGCATCTTCGACACGCATCATAGTGATCAAACCGTCTCCATTCAGATCTTCAAAGGGATCCTCTCCATTTCTGCCATCCCGGTCGTCATCCGTGGCTTTGGCGTTGCCACTTCGCTCATATTTGAGACTCGCAAAGTATTGCTCTGTGGCATCCGGGCTCATATTTGGAAAGACATAGAATGTAGTGTTGTCCAAAGCTGAACTATTATTCGCTAGTAGATTTTCAGCAAGCCTGACCGCCATTTCAACACCTAAAAGGAGACTTCCTTCAACACCGCCTACTACCGCCATTGCCGGTTTGTTTTCTATATCTCCTGTGCCTAAGGTCAACATCCATATATCCTTTCCACCATCCGTCTTGGTGATGGATTGCAAGGATGCTGAGCTCGAACCATTGGCTATCGACCGAAGTCGTTGTGCCAATTGGCTCGCATTATTGTAATCCTGAGCGGTAAGCCCTGATGATCCAATCATCATTAGACCCAACACGCAGGATAGTAATCGATTCCTCATAATGTGATATTTTGATTTCGTTTGGTGGCTTAGTTTACAAAATAAAAGGCATCCAACATCCTTGAGATTATGTGGTCAGGCTAAATACATTCTGAGTGGTATGTTTTAAAAAACCGAACCAATAAAAACCCTGACTCCTCTCAGGGTCAGGGTTAGGTATCATAAAAAATGGTATTTCCGCAAAAGCTACCGCTTTAATGCTTCGATTAAATCCTCGTTCCTTTTGATATAACCAAAATCGCCCTGCTCATTTGCTCGGGCTTTGGCAAGTGAAGTCTCTGCGGCTTTAATAGCTTCTTCCGTTCTGTCCAGCTTGGCCAGAATTTGCGCCTTCACATGAATATTCCAGAATTGTTGCATATTGTTTCCTGTCGCCAAGTAGATGTCTACCCATTCCAACGCCTGTTCCAAATTTTTCTCAGCAGCCAAATAATAGTTGGCAGCAGCAAGTAGATTGTTTGGATTTACCTTGGTGTTTGCGGCAATGGATGCTTCTACTTCAGCCTCAAAACTGGCAACAATAGGGATTTTCACCGCAGTGTTTTCCCAAGAGATTTGCAGATTAGCTGACTTGCTGTCCGTACCCAGGTCAGTAATGTTGATCGTATAAGAGTCTACAACTTCTGTCAATTTAGAAGACTTGACCTTAGTGCTGATCACTTCATTAGCTTTATCATAGCCACCAACATTTCCTCCGAGACTTAAATCGCTATACAGCATTACGTCCCATTCGGAAGCACCGGGCTTCGTGAAAATTAAATAGCGACCAGCGGCAACATCTTTTCCTCCAAAGTTGATGACTTTGTCAAATTCCACAAATGTGCCCGCATTGGCACCGGAACGCCAGATTTGACCATAAGGAACAAGGAAATCTGACCCTGAGCCGAATATCTTTCTGCCTTTCATTTGAGGGCGCGAATACTCAACAGTGATTTTCGTAAGGCCAACCACGGTACTTACTGAAGCTGCCGGACTGGGTTGCGGAATGTTAATTTGGGCTTCGGCTGTTAAAAGGCCCGTGAGCAATAAAAAAGTAAATGCAACGAATCGTTTCATAATTGTTAGAATGTTGGTTTAGATAGTTTGAAAAGAGGATTCAATTCAAAGTGATATGCAAGAGAATCCTCCTTTTATTCACAATAATCCCATTAACGAGATGGAATACTTAAAGTTAGGCTTAAATTGAATGGTCGGTGAGTATTACTCAATAAGATATAACGCAAGGAAGGGAATCCATAGGTCACTAAATTTTTAACACCAGCTTTCCGAATTGTTTTCCTTCTCTCATGTCATCAAATGCCGAGATGGCCTCATCAAGCGGTCTTACTGAATCAACAATGGGTTTGAGTTGATGGTCGTTGACAAAGCCGAGCATTTCTTCAAATTCCAAATCATTTCCCATCGTTGAGCCTTGAAGTGTGATTTGGTTCCAAAACATTCTGAATACATCAAGCTTGGAAGGCATGCCATTGGTAGCACCATAGAAAACGATTCTTCCGGCTGGTTTCATCATTTTGATGAAATCATTGAGTTGATCACCTCCCGCACTATCAATCACCAAATCAAAGCCACCGGTCAACTTTAAGGATTCTTTCTGCCAATCTTCTTGCTTGTAATTAAACCCACCGGAAGCACCCAGTTCAACGCATTTGTCGATCTTCTCCTTACTTCCTGAGGTGACATACACATTTGCACCGGTAGCCAGGGAGAATAGAAAAGCGAACTGAGCTACTCCTCCCCCAACTCCTGAAATCAATACATTTTCGTTGTGCTTGAGCTCACCATGTCCGAACACTGCCCTATAAGCTGTAAGGCCTCCCAAGGGCAGAGCAGCGGCTTCTTCCCAAGATAAGAACTCAGGTTTTGGATGAATTCTATTGGCATCAACTGCAATATATTCTGCCAAAGTGCCATTAGTGGGCATCCCGATAATGTGATATTCGGAAGACTGAACTTTTGGATCCATGCCCCAATTCAGATTTGGGTTGATAACGACCTCCTGATTTAGCAGGGCGTTTTCAACAGCCTCACCTACTTCAACGACAACACCAGCTCCATCAGAACCTAATACCGTATTGAATTGGATATTAGGATACATTCCCTGTCTTATCCATTGATCCCTACGGTTTAACGCTGCCGCCTTCACTTGAATCAATACCTGATCAGGTCCGATTTTGGGATTATCAACTTCTGAAATTTGAATTTTTTCGGTCTCATCATCGACCAGCAGGAGTGCCTTCATAAGGTGAAAATAGTACTAAAAAGGAGCACTACCATCATCGGCAGGGAGATTTGGCTCAGATCCTGATGGATTGGCCTTACTCTGGAAGGTCATGGTACCTCCACTTTCAAAACTTGACGCACCATCAGCAGGGAATCCTCCACCGTAGGCACCCGAACCGAATGAATCGAGGTCAGAGAATTTGGTGTACTTGCCTACAAATTTCAGCTGGACGGTATCGAGCGATCCGTTTCTATGTTTGGCAATGATCACCTCGCCCACGCCTTGAGTAGGCATCCCGTTTTCGTCTTGCGTGATGCCATAATACTCAGGGCGGTACAAGAACATTACCATATCTGCATCTTGCTCGATGGATCCAGATTCCCGGAGGTCAGATAGTTGGGGACGTTTATCACCTCCTCTGGTTTCCACCGCACGACTCAGCTGAGACAATGCGATGACAGGAACATTAAGTTCCTTGGCAATGTTCTTAAGTGCTCTTGAAATGGAGGCGATTTCCTGCTCTCTATTGCCGGATCCTCCTCCACTTTTGGAGCTGTCGCCTGACATCAACTGGAGATAATCAATTACCACCAGTTGAATATCATGCTGTTGTTTTAACCTCCTACATTTCGCTCTCAATTCCAAGATTGAAAGTGCGGGAGTGTCGTCTATGAAAATGGGGGCTTTTGCTAGTCTGGCAGTCTTGTCGGTGAGTTGAGCCCACTCATGCCCGGCAAGATTTCCTTTTTTGATCTTCTCACTCTCCAATTCCGCTTCACCGGATATCAATCGATTCACTAACTGAATCGAAGACATCTCCAGAGAGAAGATCGCCACGGGGTGTTCGTGATCAACGGCTGCATTTCTTAAGGCTGAAACGACAAACGCTGTTTTACCCATACCCGGACGTGCAGCAATAATCACTAAATCCGATTTTTGCCATCCTGAAGTCACTCGATCAAGGCTTGTGAATCCACTTGGAATTCCAGTGAGTCCTTCTTTGTGATTCTTCCTGGCTTCAATTTCATCCAATGCCTGAGGCATTAGGTTCTTCATATTATCGTATTCCTTCCTGATATTTGCCTCAGAAACCTGGAACAGGGACTGCTCCATCCGGTCCAATAATTTGAATACATCCGTGGTATCCTCATAGGCTTCCTTCTGAATTTCTGAGGATATCTTGATCAGTTCACGCTTGATAGACTGTTCTACAATAATTCTTGCGTGATACTCAATATTTGCGGCTGAACTTACTCGATTTGTAAGCTGTGTGATATAGTAAGGACCACCTACGAATTCCAGTTTTCCACTCTTCCTTAATTGAGATGTTACCGTTAAAATATCAATTGGTTCGGAGTTCTGAAACAATTCGTAGATGGCCTGGTAAATCTCCTTATGGGCGTCCTTATAAAAGGATTCTGGTCTTAAAATGTCGATCACATTGGTAAGCGCATCTTTCTCAAGCATTAGTGCACCCAATACGGCTTCTTCGAGGTCTGTGGCCTGTGGAGGCAGTTTTCCCAGCTGATTTAACTCTTCGCCAAGTGAGTTTCTTGACTTATAGCCGAGCCGCATCGATGCTGATTTTCCTTTCTCCATGGTTACAAATGTAATGCGGATTCTATTCAAAAAATTGTCTTCGAAAGATTATTTATCATTTAGTTTTCCCCAGACATTTAGGCTCTTAATAACAAAAAGTTTTTGGTTATCAACATGGTTTTCCACCGTGGAAATTTTTCCTGTTTCCAGATGTTTCACGGTTGTTGGTGGCCGGGTCTTTTTATCTTAATTTTGACGCACTAACCTCCAAAATATGTCCCAACCTCCCCAAAAAATTCACTTCATTGCTATAGGTGGCAGTATTATGCATGCACTCGCCATTTGCTTGCACGATGCAGGTCATATAGTCAGTGGTTCTGACGACCACTTTCATGATCCATCAAAATCTAAATTGAAGCAAAGGGGGTTGCTCCCTGAATATGAAGGATGGAACTCCAACATGATTACAGAGGATGTGGATTCGGTCATTCTGGGAATGCACGCTAAACGAGATAACCCGGAACTGCTCAAAGCCCAAGAGCTAGGATTGAAAATTTATTCTTTTCCGGAATTCATTTATGAAGCCTCCAAAGACAAGACAAGAGTTGTTGTGGCGGGAAGTCATGGGAAAACGACAGTAACATCAATACTAATGCATGTATTGAAGGAACTTGACTGGGACTTTGATTATATGGTCGGGGCACAATTGAAAGGATTTGAGAACATGGTCAAAATCTCCAATGCACCATTTATTATCATCGAAGGAGATGAATATACTACCTCTCCTTCCGACAATCGTCCGAAGTTCTTGCACTATCATCACCATATTGGTTCAATTACAGGAATTGCATGGGATCATTATAATGTCTATCCCGAAGTTGAAGATTACAATAAGCAATTTGAACACTTCATCGAATTAACACCGAAAGACGGACTCTTAATCTATTGTGAGGAAGATCAGGAAACCAGGGAGCTCGTTTCAAGTAAATTCGACCATTTCAAGCCTACCTTGCCTTATAAGGCTCATGATCACGTTGTTAGAAATGGTCAATCCTATTTGATTATTGATGGAAAAGAAGTAGCCATTAATATTTTCGGATACCACAATATGCAAAACCTCAATTGTGCACGAAACATTTTAAAGAGCATTGGGGTGACCGATGATCAATTCTATCAGGCCATTTCATCTTTTGAAGGCGCCTCCAGAAGATTACAAGTGTTGGGTCAAAATAACCAGACTGTCATCTATTCAGATTTTGCCCACGCCCCTTCTAAATTGAAGGCCACGACTTCAGCAGTGAAACAACAATTCCCGAACAGATTCCTGGTGGCATGCATGGAACTACATACATTCAGTAGTCTGAATAAAGCTTTCATCGACCAATATGAAGGTACATTGGATAGCTGTGATGAGGCAATTGTCTATATTAATCCAAATACGGTCTCAAAAAAGGGGTTGGCAAGCATGGATCAAAATGAACTGAGAGAAGCATTCAAACGAAACGACCTGACTTTGTTTAATGAGGTGGACGAATTAGAAGCTTACCTTAAAGGACTTAACTGGACAAATAAGAACCTCATTATGATGAGTTCAGGAGATTTTGGCGGAATATCACTGAACTCTCTAGTTGAATTAATTATAAAATAAATAACTGATAATCAGCAATTAAATAAAAATTAAATGAACCTTAACTTAAGGAATCCTATTACCTTCTTTGACCTGGAAACTACTGGAATCAATATCGCTCAGGATCGCATTGTTGAATTGGCGATGATTAAGGTAATGCCTAATGGTGAGTCCATTTCAGAGAGATACCTTCTCAATCCAACAATCCCAATTCCTGAGGAGGCGGCTGCCATTCATGGTATTCGAGATGAAGACGTAAAGGACGCACCTACCTTCAAAGGCATCGCCAAAAATCTGGCCAAGTTTCTGGAAGGATCAGACCTTGCGGGGTTTAATATCGTCCGATTTGATGTTCCACTCCTTGTTGAAGAATTTCTACGTGCTGATGTGGATTTTGAAGTAAGTCAAAGGAAGTTGGTCGATGCTCAGAAGATCTTCTTTATGATGGAAAAAAGAACGCTCACTGCGGCTTACAAATTCTATTGTAACAAAGAACTTGAAGGTGCTCATGGGGCACTAGCTGATACGCAGGCCACTTTGGAGGTATTAAAAGCTCAAATTGAACGCTATAATGGACAGGATGTCATTGACAATTCGGGGAAGGTAATTGGAAAAATCGAAAACGATATGGCCTCAATCCACCAATTAGTTTCCTCAAACATGGTTGACTTGGCTGGTCGAATAGTCTTTAACAATAAGGGAATTGAAGTGTTTAATTTTGGTAAACACAAAGGCAAACCTGTCGCAGAAGTATTACAAAAAGAACGAGGTTACTATGATTGGATGATGCAAGGCGATTTCCCTTTAGACACCAAGAGAAAGCTGACCCAGATTAAGCTAAAGAGTTTTAATATGGGTTAGAACACTTTTACACCGTTGAAAGTTATTTGTTCTGTTCATAGTACTCCAAGGCTTTCGGAAGGGCTTCGTTAAGCCTTCTGATCCTTGTTTCATGTGATGGATGAGTCGACAAGAATTCCGGTGGCCCGCCACCACTTCCTGCAGACATTCTTTCCCAGAATTTGGGAGCCTCCCTAGGGTCGTATCCAGCTAATGCCATAAAAGTCAAACCTAGTTCATCTGCTTCGGATTCATGAGTTCTGGAGTATTTCAACAATGCAAGATCTGACCCGATTCCAATCGCTTGAAAAATCAACCGCTGACTCACTGTCGGGTCTTGTCCAAGTGCTACCGCTCCAATTGAGAGGCCAATTTGCTTGGCGTAAGTTTGATTGATTCGCTCTTGACCATGTTTAGCGATGGCATGTGCTACCTCATGCCCCATTACCACTGCGACACCAAGATCGTCCTTACAAATAGGTAGAATACCGGTGTAAAATGCCACCTTACCTCCTGGCATTGCCCAGGCATTGACCAAAGTGTCATTGTCAATCAAGTTAAATTCCCAGTTAAACCCCTCGAGTTGATTTGCATAGCCATTGTCGTTCATGTATTTCTCAACGGCCAGCTTTATCTTATTTCCAACTCTTTTTATTCGTGCTACTTGTTCTTGATCCTGGGAAAGTGGTACAGAATCCAACACCTGTTTATAAGCATCGGCACTCATTTGGATCACCTGCTGTGAGCCAATAATGCCGGTTACTTGTTTTCTCCCGGTAATTGGCACTTTTGTGCAGGCCAGCACCAACATAGACATCACAACAAAGAATAAGGTGTATTTTTTCATGGCCATCTTGAATATGCTCCAAATTTCTCTAATAAAAGCCTATTGTCAAATCCTTGCTAGAGTTTAATTTTAATATATGTTAACTTAAGGTTAACTTGACATTAGAACCCCCGAATACCCCGTTCGAATGAAGATAATTGCGATAGGCAGAAACTATGCTGCGCACATTGAGGAACTCAATAACGAGCGACCCAGCGAACCTGTCATCTTCCTAAAACCGGATACAGCTGTTCTACGAAACAATGCACCCTTTTATTATCCCGATTTTTCCAACAATATCCACTTTGAGGTAGAGTTATTATTAAAGATAGGCAGAGAAGGCAAATACATAGAGAAGGGTTTTGCACACAAATATTATGATGAAATCGGAATTGGAGTTGATTTTACAGCTCGCGACCTTCAGCAAAAATGCAAAGAAAAAGGCCTTCCGTGGGAAATAGCGAAGGGTTTTAACGGGTCAGCACCAATTTCCCAGTTCATTAACAAAACAAATTTTGATGATCTGAAAAACATCAACTTTCGATTGGAGGTTGATGGAGAAGAAAAGCAAAGCGGTAATTCAAGTTTGATGCTCTTTGATTTTGATGATATCATCTCCTATGTGTCCAAATTCTTTACATTGAAGAAAGGGGATATCATTTTCACAGGGACACCCGCGGGCGTTGGGCCAGTTCAAATTGGCAACAAACTTGTAGCTTACATAGAAGGAGATAAAATGTTGGAGATTGAGATTAAGTAAGCACATACCACTATTCATGCTCATTGCTTTTGGGCATTTGTCCTACGGTCAATACAAGGGGATTGACCCTGGCTATTATCAATTCCCAATCCAGCCTGATCAGGCCAATTTTCTTTCAGGAACAATGGGGGAATTACGCGGATCACACTTTCATGCTGGTCTGGATATAAAAACCAATGGCAAAGAAGGATATCGTGTTTACGCAGCAGCAGATGGTTATGTTAGCAGAATCAGGGTGGCAACCGGTGGCTATGGCAATAGCATCTACATACAGCACCCAAATGGAACCACAACGGTTTATGCCCACCTTCAAAAGTTTGAAAATGAATTGGCGGAATATGTACTGGATGCACAATACAAAAAGAAGTCGTTTGTGGTAGATCTATTTCCTCAGCGAAATCAATTCAAATTTGAACAGGGTGAAGTCATAGGTCTATCGGGTAATTCCGGGTCCTCATCCGGACCTCACCTGCATTTCGAAATAAGGAATAGTAAACAGGAGGTACTTGACCCGTTAAGAATGGGTTTTGATGAGATCGCGGACAATATCCCTCCTATTCCACTAAGGATAGCACTCAAAACGATGGATATTGACTCAAGGGTCAACGATGAATTTGGGCGATTTGAATTTGAACTCATCAGAATAGGCAATGAATTTATAATTCCTGACACTATTTCAGCATATGGAAGAATTGGAGTGGAAATTTGGGCCCATGATAAGTTGAATGGAGCTACCAACAGAAATGGCATTCCAATAGTAGACCTCTATCAAAACAGTGAACTCATTTTCTCTCAAGATATCGACACGGTTAACTTCTCGGCTCAAAAGAACATCCTTGTTCATACCAATTACGAGGTTCAAAAAAGAAATAGAAGAAGGTTTAACAAACTCTATGTTGATGATGGAAATTCACTCGACTTTTACGATGAAGCCAAGAATAACGGAGTGTTAAAAATACACGAGAACTCTTTGGATGAAATCTATATCGGGCTTGCCGATGCTTACGAAAATCAAAGACTGGTTCGGTTCATGATTAAAGGCCGGGAAATCAAAGAAAACATCAACAAAGAAATTCGCGACCATGAGCCGTATAGTTTGCAAGATAACACGGTCATCTTCACAAGACCCTCTGAAGACTCAGGGTTAGAAAACATTACGATCTATTCAAAAAAACAATCCAGAGTGATCCCTCCAACCTATTCCAACAAAGATAAACATGTCTATCTCTGGGACTTGCGGAATGGCCTTCCTGATTCGGTCATTCTTGGAGGGCAGAAAATGGAAATTGGGTTCGATGCAATGATCCCTTCCAACCTGGAACACAGTTACCTGGACGAAACCTATTCGTTAAAATTTCAAAAATCAAGCCTGTTCGATACACTCTATCTGCAATCGCGTCATTTCATTGAAGAGGGACGGGATGTTTTGGAAGTCAATGACGATCTTTATCCGCTGAGAGGAGGATTCTCAGCAGAATTGGAACCGCAAGCAGAATACGATTCAATAGAGCAATTCCATATCTATCAAATCTATAAAAGAGGAAATCCTTCTTTTATAGGAGGAAAGTGGGAAGAAGGAATCATAACCTTTTCAGTGAGTAGTTTGGGTAAATTCATGTTACTCAAAGACGGTAAATCACCAACTATCAAAGAATTAAGTAGAAGTGAAAACAAAGTCAGCTTTAGAATAAGGGATGAACTTTCTGGCCTTAGCTCATACAGAGCTAGCCTTAATGGCGAGTGGGTACTCCTGAATGTTGATGCCAAAAGAAACTACTTCTGGGTGGAAGTCAACAGCAAAACGAAATCGCTTCAGGGAGATTTTAAGTTAGAGGTGACTGACAATGCTGGAAACGAAAAAATAATAAACCTTAAACTATAAATTTAAATGTCATTAAAAGTTGGCGATCCCTCACCACAATTCGAAGGGATCAATCAAGATGGTGAGCCTATCAAGCTTTCAGATTTCTCAGGCAAAAAACTAGTCCTATACTTCTACCCTAAAGACAACACTCCTGGCTGCACGGCCCAGTCTTGTAATTTACGGGACAACTACCAAACGCTATTGAAGGCAGGGTATGCTGTTGTGGGTATTAGTAGCGATTCAGAAAGGAAACATCGCAATTTCATAAAGAAATATGATCTCCCGTTTCCATTAATTGCTGACACGGATTTAAAGATTCATGAACAATTCGATACGTGGAAAGAAAAAACTATGTTCGGAAGGAAGTATATGGGCACAATTAGAACTACTTTTGTGATCGATGAACAAGGCATCATCCAGGAGATCATCGGGAAGGTGAATACTGAAGATCATACTTCTCAAATCCTGAACTAATTTTTCAATCAAATCAACATTAAAGTGAACGAACCCAATATTCAAGAACTTGAGAAAATCGCTTCTCAAGTCAGACGGGATATTGTCCGCATGGTGCATGCCGTGAATTCAGGACATCCCGGAGGTTCCTTAGGTTGTACAGACTTTTTCACCGCTATGTACTTCCACGTGATGAATCTCAAAAAACCATTCGATCCGGATGGAATTGGTGAAGACCTCTTCTTCCTTTCCAACGGACACATTTCACCTGTCTGGTATAGCATTTTGGCCAGAAGTGGCTACTTCGATGTGGCAGAACTTGCCACCTTTAGAAAACTGGATTCGAGGTTACAAGGTCATCCAGCTACCGAAGAAGGCCTTCCGGGCATTCGTGTAGCCTCTGGTTCTCTTGGTCAGGGGTTATCCGTAGCAGTTGGTGCTGCTCAAACCAAGAAACTGAATAACGAGGACAATACGGTTTATGTTCTCATGGGAGATGGTGAATTAAACGAAGGTCAGGTTTGGGAAGCGGCCATGTATGCTGCACATCACAAAGTGGATAACATTATTGCCACAGTCGATTACAATCGTCAGCAAATTGACGGCCCTATTGAGGAAGTAATGTCATTGATGGACCTCAAGGCAAAGTGGGAAGCCTTTGGTTGGACGGTCATTGAAAGTCATGGAAACGATATCTCTGAGGTAATCAAGACGATAGAACACGCCAAGACACTCACTGGAAAAGGCAAACCGGTGATCAATTTGATGAGAACTGAAATGGGGTATGGTGTTGATTTCATGGTGGGCACCCATAAGTGGCATGGGGTAGCCCCGAATGACGAACAATTGGCAGATGCTTTATCACAGTTAGAAGAAACATTAGGTGATTATTAATTCAGTACAATGACGAAATTTAGCTTTACAGAAAAGAAAGATACTCGATCAGGTTTCGGTGCTGGATTATTGGAACTTGGTAGAACAAACAAAAATGTAGTTGGTCTATGTGCCGACCTTACTGGATCATTGAAAATGGATGCTTTCAAAGGAGAGTTTCCTGATCGCTTTTTCCAGGTGGGAATTGCTGAGGCCAATATGATGGGCTTGGCAGCCGGAATGACAATTGGGGGCAAGATCCCCTTTACAGGCACCTTCGCCAACTTCTCGACCGGCAGGGTTTATGACCAAATCAGGCAATCGATTGCCTATTCAGAAAAGAATGTTAAAATCTGTGCTTCGCACGCTGGGTTAACTCTGGGAGAAGATGGGGCGACACATCAAATTCTTGAGGATATTGGGATGATGAAAATGCTTCCTAATATGACGGTGATTAACCCTTGTGATTTCAATCAAACAAAGGCTGCAACTATCGCCATTGCTGATCATCATGGTCCTGTATACCTCCGATTTGGAAGACCAAAAGTACCCGTGTTCACTCCTTCAAATCAGAAATTCGAAATTGGAAAAGCCATTAAGATGATTGAAGGAAGTGACGTGACCATTTTTGCTACCGGACATTTGGTTTGGGAGGCAATAGAAGCCGAAGCTCAATTAGAAGCTGAGGGCATCAACGCAGAGGTGGTCAATATTCACACCATAAAACCGTTGGATGTCGAAGCCATCGTGGAGTCAGTTTCCAAAACAGGTTGCGCAGTGACAGCTGAAGAACACCAAATGAATGGCGGACTTGGTGACAGCGTGGCCCAGACATTAGGCCTTCACTGTCCTACTCCGCTTGAAATGGTAGCCGTCAACGATCAATTTGGTGAAAGCGGAACACCTGCTCAATTGATGACCAAATATGGAATCGATGCAACCAACATTGTGAAGGCAGCAAAAAAAGTACTTGAAAGGAAGTAATCTTATTAATCCTTAAGGTTGAAGGCTCGGAGTTTTCCGGGCCTTTTTTCTTACCAAAAGCATCTCAGAGTCCCTAGACCTGAACTCCAATTCTGACACTACATCCTCCCCGACAGTATCAGCGGGTGTGCAAATCCAAAACCCTTGATCTTCAAAATTTGGTTTCTTTGTGAGTATATCCTCCCGCTCTGCTTCTATATAGTAAGTTATTCCTCTGGAAATATCAGTCTCATTAAAAAGATACAAGGGCTGACCTTTAGAAATCTCCGCTATTTCCAAACCATATTGCTTATCATTTGAAGCACCTGATGTTTGTGCCCTCAACACTGGAGTGACCATTGAAAAACCGATACGAACCATTACAAAGCAAGATATTATCATCAGCCATCGCATTGCCGGATACTTAAGAATCACATAAAGAATACCTATACCAATCAACACGAATACAATTGAGGTTAATACCCTGTTCGGGATAACTTCCAATGAATCCGGAATCCAAAATAGTGAGACCACAATGATAAACATAGAAGCAATTGGTATCGCGATCCATTTAGTGAACTTATCTTTCCAACTAACTTTGGATTCCTGGAAAAAGTAAAATAGCACACCAATAATCAGCGGATAAAGTGCATAGACATACCTCGAACGTGCACCTATTGACACCCAATACAACAGCATGTTCGCAACAAACAACACGGCCAGATATAGGATAAAAGGGTTGTCCCTCAATGTATTCTTAAAGTCTTTCCGGAAGAGAAATACCAACAAAAGACATGCCGGTGATATATTCTTTATTGTGTCAGCCGGAAACAGCACCATGTGCTTTAAAAGCCCTAGAAAACCGGCACCTGTCGTCCGATCAGATGACTCGGATAATAGCGTAGATTTCCAACCGGCTGGATCAGCATATTGACTGTAGAGCCAAAAATACCCGCCAACAACAACCAAAAAAACGATACCCCCCATAAGGTGAGGAATAGAGAAAAGTCTTCTAAAATCTTTTTTAAGAATAAAGTAAGTCACAAGGGAAATACCCAAGAACGGAATCGATGGAAGCCCTTTGGTCAGAAACCCAATCGCACTTAAGAAATAAGCCAATATAAAGAGGCTAAAGTATCGTTTCTTTTCTCCAAAGTCATAAATCACAATGAACACCGAAAGCGTGATCAAGGAATAAAACAGGTCGATCTCCCCTAGTGTAGAGAAGTAGTAGAGGATATCTACACTAATCAAGAAAAGAAGAGATGAGTAGGCTGCAAACCTTTCGCCAATATGTCTTTTTCCAAATCGATAAAAGGCAGCACCCATTAGTAGAAAAGAAACAATAGAAAAGAAGCGGGTAGCGAATTCTGAATAATTACCAAAAAGCTTATAACTGAATATGAGCAACCAATTATAAACGGGGGGTTTTCTGAAATATAATTCTCCGGTTTGTGTAGGGACAATCCAATTATCAGAGAAGATCATTTCCAAAGCGATCATCCCCCTTCTGGGTTCTTCTAAAGTAAGCGGGTAGATTCCCAGGTTGAGGAATAGACCGACCAACAAAAGGATGAATATCAAGATCATCCATCGCTTCTCTGTACGTGAAAGATTGCTCTGTTCAAGCATGCCCAAAACTAATACATAGTCATTAACTGAACGGATTTGAATTGAATTTTCTTAGCACCGGATCAATGCTTAGTTTAGCATTGTGGACGCACAAAAAGTATTTCTTAGTCATTTAGCCCAGACCTCCCCTCATCCTTTGTTATTGGATATCAAGTCAGCAGAGGGTACTATGATTATCGACCAATCCGGCAAGGAATACATTGACCTTATTTCTGGAATTGCGGTTAGCAATATTGGTCATCGACATCCTAAGGTAGTTGAGGCCATTAAGTCTCAGCTCGATCAATACATGCATGTCATGGCTTATGGCGAGTTCATACAAAACCCTCAAAATGAGCTGGCTGTATTACTAACCGGTCAACTCCCGGAACAATTAGACTGCTGCTACTTCGTCAATTCAGGAACTGAAGCGAATGAAGGTGCGCTGAAACTTGCTAAACGAATTACTGGTCGTAGAAAGATAATCTCATTTAGAGGTTCCTACCACGGTAGTACCCATGGGTCACTGAGTGTCTCTGGAAACGAAGTGAAGAAATACGCATTTCGACCTTTGTTACCGGACGTTCACTTTATCGAGTTCAATAAAATCGAGGATCTCGAAAACATAGATGAGAAAACTGCCTGCGTAATCATTGAACCTATTCAAGGCGATGCTGGAGTGCGAATTCCTGATCGAAGTTATTTGCAAGCACTTCGCGAAAGGTGCTCCGAAGTAGGCACAATGTTAATATTCGATGAAATTCAGACTGGTTTTGGGCGTACAGGTTCACTTTTTGCCTTTGAGCAATTCAATATTGTACCTGACATCTTAACCATGGCCAAGGCAATGGGTGGCGGAATGCCAATAGGTGCATTCGTTTCAAATAAGTCTAAAATGGCGCATTTGACCAATGACCCTATGCTCGGACACATTACCACCTTTGGTGGTCATCCAGTGAATTGTGCGGCAGCCGTAGCCAATATCAAAGTGATTTTGGAGGAAGAGTTAATTGACCAAGTGGAGAGCAAGGGGAGGATGATTGAAAGCTTGTTAGTGCATTCTTCAATTAATGAAATCAGAAGAAGAGGTCTGATGTTGGCTATTGAGTTTGCAAACCCCGATATAGTGCAACGCATTGTCCATCAATGCCTGGACCGAGGAGTGATTACATTCTGGTTCCTATCATGTCCCGACAGTTTTAGACTGGCCCCTCCCCTCAATATCTCGGAAAAAGAAATCAGGTCTGCATGTAAAATTATCATTCAGGCAATAGATAACTGTACATAATAAAAAACCCGCAGCTTTCGATGCGGGTTTCAATCTCTTTGGGTGTTTCTACTGACCAATAGCACCGGCAGTAATAACATAGTCACTCTGTTTGAGAATATGGATTTTTTCTTCCCCCATGTATACAAAATCCACTTTAAATTTTTCGCGGTCTTCTATTGTCCCTTTGCAAACAAGGAGCATAGCCTCACAGCCTATTTCGATACATCTTTCCAGTTCCTTTTCCCTGATACTGATGTTTACGTGCTCATCATTTTCACGGGCAAGTACAATTCCGGAATTGCCTAGCTGTGTCTTTTTAAATGGGTAGATGTGGTATTCAGGTCCAAGGCGATCTACCTTGAATTTAGAGAGGTCAAGTTTGTCGATTGCTGCGTCAGCTAAGAGTGTCACGTAACCATCTTTGATACCAACGGCTGAATTGATGATGATATCACCGTTTCCTAAATGAGTGGTGGCTCCAAGCAAAAGGGTACCCTCCTTCTCTTCGTAAACTCGAAGATTGGTATCAGCACAACTACTCACAATAACAAGCAGAAGTATTACAACACACACCTTAACTAACCGATCCATCTCAGTCACTCTTATTGATTGGCACATTCCTATCTACTATTAAAACCCTCTTTAATCGACTTTAACTCAAGTAATTTGACAGGTTGATAGGTTATGCTATAGCGGAAAAGCTATACTTTTCCAAAGGACAAAACTACGAAATTTTCTCAATTATCAAATTGTGATTCGTGTATACACAGATATCAGCAGCGATTTTCAAGCTTTCTTCAACGATTTTATAGCTGTCAAGGTCACTCGCATGACTCACCAATGCTTGAGCCGCTGCCTGGGCATACATGCTTCCGGATCCTATCGCAGCGATACCATTATCTGGCTCGAGCACATCTCCTGTACCGGAAAGAATCAATATATCTTCCTTATCGGCCACAATTAACATGGATTCTAATCTTCGTAAGTATCGATCCATTCGCCAGTCTTTCGCCAACTCAATTGCCGCACGCTTCATATTACCTCCGTAGGCATTCAGTTTTTCATCAAATCGTTCCAGAAGAGTAAATGCGTCTGCAGTTGAGCCTGCAAACCCGGCCACTATCTTTCCCTCCTGTAGTTTCCTGATTTTTTTGACATTGCTCTTAGCTACCGTGTTTCCCATTGTAGCCTGTCCATCCGCTCCTATCGCTATAGATCCATTGTGTTTAACCGCCAAAACGGTTGTAGATTTAATTTTCGTCATTCTTTAAAGCATAAAAAAGTCCCGTATGTCAACGGGACTCTGGTCAAAATAGTTCTAGATCAATATCCTTACAGGATCTTCGAGCAATCCTTTAAAGGTCTGTAAGAAGGCCGAACCGACTGCACCATCAACAACTCTGTGATCACATGATAGCGTCACCTTCATCACATTGCCAATAGTCAATTCTCCATTCTTAACAATTGCAGTCTGCTTAATCCCACCTACTGCCATAATACAAGCGTCAGGAGGGTTGATGATCGCAGTAAACTCCTCGATTCCAAACATTCCAAGATTGGAGATAGTAAATGTATTTCCCTCCCAGTCTTGAGGCTGAAGTTCTTTATTATGAGCTTTGCCAGCCAAATCCTTCACCTCTGCAGCGATATGCGACAAAGGCTTGTTATCGGCAAAACGTATTACCGGCACTAAAAGTCCTTCATCGACAGCAACGGCCACTCCTATATGAATATGGTGATTAGTTCTGATTCGGTCTTCGAGCCACGAAGAATTGACTTGTGGGTGCTGTCTTAACGCAGCAGCAGTTGCCTTAATGACCATATCGTTGAACGAAATCTTCACTGGGGATACTTCATTCATGCTCTTTCTCGCCTCAATTGCCTTATCCATGTTGATTTCCATGGTCAAGTAGAAATGAGGTGCACTGAACTTACTTTCTGCGAGTCGCTTGGCAATCGTCTTTCTCATCTGAGAAACCCTTACCTCTTCAAAACTCTCTTCTCCAACCACTTTCGGTAAGCTCACTGGTGCAGCTTGAGGTTCAGTAGCCGTAGCTGCGGGAGCAGCTGACGGCACGAAATTCTCAATATCTCTTTTAACAATTCTACCACCATCGCCAGAACCCTGAACTTGACTTATGTCAATGCCTTTATCAGCAGCAAGCTTTTTTGCCAGTGGCGAGGCTTTAATTCTTCCATTGGATGATGAGCTAGTTGCTACCTCCTGTACTTGAGGGCTCGCCTCTGCAACGGCAGGTGCAGCTTCTATAGAGGCAATTTTATGATCCTGCGGAGCTTCAGCAACAGCTCCACCCTGACTCTCTGCCTTTAGCAACAGCTCAAAATCGGCACCGGCTTCACCTACAATTGCCAAAACACCGTCTACCTTAACGGCCTCTCCTTCTGCAGCTCCCAGATATAGTATGGTCCCATCATTGTAAGACTCGTATTCCATTGTGGCTTTATCTGTCTCGATCTCAGCAACGAGTTCACCGGATTCTACAGCATCACCCACTTTCTTATGCCAAGCTGAAATTACACCTTCTTCCATGGTATCACTCATCTTAGGCATTCTCACGATCTCAGCATTGACACTTGAAATATCAATTGTTTCGGCTGGCTCAGAGCTCACGGCCGGAGCCGGGCTTTCCTCAACCTTGGCCTCTTCGCTGGACTCTGATGAGCCGTTTAGTAAACTTTGATAATCTTCGTTGGGCTCACCAACTATGGCCAACACTCCTTCCACCTTGACGGCCTCACCTTCCGCTGCCCCGAGATAAAGAACTGTTCCATCGTTGTACGATTCATAGTCCATGGTAGCTTTATCCGTTTCTATCTCAGCCATAAGCTCTCCGGACTCCACTTTATCTCCTACCTTTTTATGCCAAACTGCGATTACACCTTCTTCCATGGTGTCACTCATCTTAGGCATTCTTACAATTTCAGCCATCTAGTTTACTTCGATTTTGAGGGTCAAAAATAGTCTTAAATCAATCGATATTCAAATAATTAAACGCGATAGATTTGCACTTATCAAAAGCACTCATTTCCAATAAATTCAATCGGTTGTTGCCATAATTGTCATTGGCTTTTCTCGTGAATTCATACTATATTCACAAGCCTAATTATGCCAATCAACTACTCGATATCCTCCTCTCCGGAATCATTGGAAGAGTTCTTCAATGTAGAAGTAACCGGAAATTACACTCCACGGTTCAATTGTCATCCAACTCAGTTATTGCCACTTATTACCAGTGAAAATCCTGAAGGATTATCTTTTTTTTATTGGGGTATTAATCCGGCCTTTGTAAAGAGTAAAGGCGCAAGTCAAAAACTGCTCTACGCTCCGATGGAGGACTTATTGACAAAACCCAGCCTTAAGAAAAACTTAAAAACTCAAAGATGTATCATAATCGCTGATGGGTTTTATACTTGGAAAACACTTTCCAAAAAAGGTAGGGTGCCTTATCGCTTTCATCTTGAAGCGAATGCACCATTTGCGATTGCAGGGCTTTGGGACGAATTTGAAAATGAGCAAGGTGACACAATCCACACCTTCATGATGATTACCACACCTGCGAATAGCGATGTATCAGATATATCGGATCGGATGCCAGCCATTCTCAGTGAGGATTTTCTTGTAGAATGGCTAAATGATTCAAACTCAGAAGAAAGTGTTATCTCTTTCATCCAACCTTATAGCGAAAAGCCTTTAGGGAGCTATACGGTGAACCCTAAGGTGGATGACCCCGAATTTAACCATCCTGATTTGTTCGAAAAAGTACCTGCAGCTGACCAATTTGGGAACCTAACTCTATTTAATTAGAGGTCAGATTGACTCCTACTTTGTGACCACCTGAATTTCTTCCAAATCTATTCTGGAAATTTCTCTAAGAAGGCCAGACTCAAAAGCATAGTCCAACTCTTGAGCCGGGAAATCCTGGTCAATCGTGTAATTGATATAATCCTGAAATCTGACTCCGTTGACCTCCCTTTGATTATAGGCTTCTCTGAAACGAACTCCGCCACCATTGATATGAAAACTGTAGGCTAAATAGTCAATCGTAAAATTCTCTTTGTGGACCCAGTAGATATAAACATCCTCAAAATCATCTCCTCCTCCATTACGATCAAATGTTACCTCAACTTTATAATAGGGCTCACCTTTTATCTTGCTCGTGCACATAAGCTGTTTATGCGCCATAGAGTTGTTAATATTATAAGGTAGCAGGGCAAAATGAATGACTGAGTTAGTACTGGAAGTGTTGAACATTCGCCCATTCGTAACAGTCATGGCACGATTCTCCTTTTCCATTTTTTCATGAAGTGCAACGCGGTTTTGAAAAGTGAATTCACCATCAACGAGTTTCGCATTGTATTTGTGGTTCCTGAATTTGAAATCGACTTCCAAATTCTTTAAGTACTCGCCTCCGTGCCTCGCGAAGGCTCGTTCCATGATTTCGTCCCCACTTGGATGATTTGAACCACAACTAGCCATTACAAGAATGGCCGGCAGGGCTAATAGCATCGCTTTTCTTACTGATATTAGCATCTTCACAATCAATTCACTCACACGTTGTTACGCTATCTCCAAAAATAGGTTACCGGAATATTAATTAAGGCAATCGAAAAACTGGCTTTTGTATTTTAAAGTCAATAGCAAAGATAGATATCATGTGGATTTTTATATGAAAGGCAGAATAATCCCATGTCACAGATATCCTTAATATTTACTTAATTTGGGCCAAATAAATTGAACATGTATACATCCAAAATAGCGGGGATTGGTCATTACGTACCGGAAAAAGTAGTGACGAACAATGACCTGGAAAAAATTATGGATACCACTAACGAGTGGATTGTAGAGAGAACAGGAATTGAGCAACGAAGATGGTTTAACCCAGACGAAGATACTGTTTCCAATATGGCAACCAAGGCTGCCAGAATGGCGATGGAGAGATCCCAAACCAAAGTTGAAGAAATTGACTTCATTGTTTTTGCCACCATCACACCAGATTACTTTTTCCCTGGATCGGGCGTTTTGATGCAACGTGAATTAGGACTTCAAGGAATAGGAGCACTGGATATAAGAAATGCATGTTCAGGGTTTATCTACGCGTTGTCGATTGCGGATCAGTTTGTGAAAACCGGTATGTACAAAAATGTTCTGGTCGTTGGTGCTGAAATCCAGTCCTCAGCGCTTGACAAGTCTACTGCCGGAAGATCGAGTTCGGTGATTTTTGCTGACGGAGCGGGAGCTGCAATTATCACACGATCAGAAAATGGAAAAGGGATACTATCTACCCACCTCCATGCTGATGGAGATTTTGCTGAAGAATTATATGTAAAAGATCCGGGTAGCAGCAGAAAGGTTAGACTTTCCCAGGAACTCATTGAGGGTCCTACATTCAATTTGACCATGAATGGAAATGCCGTGTTCAAACATGCAGTGGTTCGTTTCAGCGAGGTAATTCAAGAAGCACTTCAACATAATGGACATTCACCGGAAGATATTGACTTGTTTATTCCGCATCAGGCCAATTTGAGGATAAGTAATTTTGTACAAAAGCAGATGAACCTTCCGGATGAAAAGGTGTTTAACAATATAATGCACTACGGAAATACCACAGCTGCATCAATCCCTATTGCGATTAGCGAAGCATGGGAGAAAGAAAAGTTAAAGGAAGGCGACCTTCTTTGTCTGGCTGCATTCGGTAGTGGGTTTACCTGGGCATCGGCCTTGATTCGTTGGTAATCAGAGGAAGATTACAAGTGTAAATTTTTGGCTTAATATTTGATCTCGTTGGATCGAATCTTCGACTAATGTGTATAAAAACATATGCCATTTAATTCTGCTTCACCTAAGTTTTGGACAACACTTCTTTTATTGACTTTCTGTCACTATGCCACCTCCCAATCCTTTGATTATGAATTAAGGTTCTTGTCGTCTGACACCTCTCTCCTCTCCAAGGGCGAATTGACGGATGGAATCCGAAATGGTGACTGGATGAACTACAACAGTGACAGCTCGTACCTGGAAATTGGTAATTACGACAATGGATTACGGTCTGGGGACTGGGTGATTTTTGAGAGAGGTAAAAAGCGAGTCGTTATTCCTTATAAAAACGATACGATTAGCGGATCATACATTCTATATAATGAATCCGGATCCCCTTTAATAAGAGCAACATTTGCACAAAATCAATTAAATGGCAATTGGAGGAGCTATCACTCAAATCGGGAAAGAAGAGAGGCGGGTAAATATTCCAATGGAAAGAAGGTGGGCGAATGGAGAACCTTTTACGATTTCGGTGAAACCGAGTACATAAGCCAATATCGGGATGGCATTTTACATGGCCCTTTTATTCAGCTCAATGGATATGATGAAATCATTCTCACTACCACATTTGAGAACGGCATGCTCAATGGGCGTTGGAAAAAGTCATATTACCCTGGTCAGACTGAAGAAGAAGGAGAGTATAAAAATGGTAAAAAACATGGAAAGTGGACCTACTATCATGAATATGGATCGAGGGCTGCCATCGAACATTATCAATTCGGGAAAAAGGTCAACTTATGGGAGACATTTTATGAAAATGGAAGGAAGAGATCTCAATTGAATTATAAAGATGATCAGCCTGTTGGGGTAGAACGTACCTGGCACCCGAATCGACAGTTGCGTTCCGAGATGAGATATCGGCTTGGACTACCTGATAGTAGCTATATCGAGTTCTTTGACAACGGCATGAAGTCTGTTGAAGGAGAATATCGACTAGGAATTAAAACCGAATTATGGAAGGAATACCATGAAAACGGGATGATCTCCAGTTTTGGCAAGTATGCCAACAATGACAAAACAGGCAATTGGAAATATTTTAGTGAGGCCGGCAAGTTAATCGCTGAAGGGCAATTCAGGTTAGGAACAGAAAATGGCCAATGGTTTTATTATCATGAAAACGGAAACCTAAAAGCTATTGGGAGTTACAATCTCGGAGCAAAAGATGGTCTTTGGGGCAGCTTTCATAAAAACGGTTTTCCCATGCAAGATGAAACATGGAGTAAGAATAGGCTTTTGAAAGTGTCCTCCTACACAACCATTAATGGAGATGTCTTACCTATTGGAAATCTGGATGGAGGTAACGGAAATCGAATCACTTATTATGAAAATGGCAAAAAGTATTCCGAGGGTAATTACAAAAATGGTGTGCCTGAGGGAGTATGGACATTTTATGACGAGCGTGAGCGAAAGTTAATGGATGGTGAAATGAAGAATGGACTCAAAGAAGGGCGATGGAGGATTTATTCGAAAAGCGGTCGATTCATTAAATACGAAGTCTACGAGGCCGGTGAATTGGTCGATGTCCGTAATCGCTAAACAATTCCATTACAGAACAAGTTGTCCAACCATGGGATTGTTCCGAAAGAAATCTGAGAAAGAAAAGCTTCAAATAAAGTATCAAAAATTGATAGACGAGGCATATCACCTATCGCATACTGACAGAAAGGCAAGTGACTTGAAGACGGCCGAAGCCAACGAAATTCTGGTCAGAATTGAAGCCCTTCCTTAATTGCTACCCGTGTTAGTTAAAAGGCTCTTTAGCATTTTTAGAGTAGTCTCTCGAACTAATTCGTATTCACTCCATGGAAGAAAGTGATTTTGTTCTTCTAACATAATAATCTCCTTATCTGCATTTACCAGAACACTGTCAGCAAATAGCCCATTATCCGGGTGCACAAGTACATCTTTTGCCCCTTGTATTACCACGGTCGGGATTTCAATTAATTTCCATTTGGGCATCATCAGCTCTAGTTCTTCTTCCAGGAATATCAACTCTTCATTTGAAATTCGAAAGATCTTTGGAACAAGTCCTTCTATTATCGGCCATCGCAATGGTACTCTGAACCAATCTTCATCAGGCTCCAGTTGTGGGTCCAACGCAGGAGCCAGTAATACCATACCTTCCACCAAACCGGGATAATCCATGGCCATACGAGCCGCAATGGGCCCTCCTAAAGAATGACCAATTAAGATCCTTGGCGCTGGGTACTGCTCAAGCAAGGGCTTCAACAACCGACTTTGATCTTCAAGTTTCCCTCGAGGTTGCCCATAGCTGGACTTCCCAAATCCTGGTCGATCCGGAGAAATAATGGTAGCATTGTTATAATAAAGTGAATCCTTAAAATAGTCGATATAGGCACTCCAGGAACCAGGGGTTCCATGGATAAAGATCAATGTTCCATTTCCTGGTTTCTCCAAGACTTTATAATGCATGGTATAGTCATCCACTTCATAAAATCTGCTTTCAGGCTTTGGCTCAATTCCCTCAAAGTACTTTCGAACTTGTTTATCGGACATGGTCAAATTCATGCACCCAGTTGCCAAATGAGCAAGCACAACGATCAAAACCATGCTACCAAGACAACCCCAACCTAGCCTTTTTTTCCATTTCCTATTTTTAGCCATCTCAAACTAACTTACAACAAAAAAGTCACCCATTTTAAGAGTGACTTTCTGTTTTGTCGGTTTGTTAACCTTACCTCAAAAATAACATCTCTCGATACTTGGACAATGGCCAATCCTCGTCATCGATGTTCAGCTCAAGTTGGTCTGCTGCATAACGGATTTCATCAAAATACTTCTCTTTGATTCTATCACAATATGCGATCGCCTTTTCTCTGGAGTCTTCAATCAGATTTACCTGCTTCCTCTCTTCAATCATTGCACTCACGTTTTCCTTCAAAGAGGCGATGTTCCTGCTCACTCGTTCAAGCGTATCGATTGTATGCGAATTATCAACACCAAAGTCTTTAAGCCCTTTGGCATTTTCAATTAGCTTATTCTGATATTTCATGGCAGCCGGAATAATTTGATTCAGGGCCATCTCCCCCATCACTCTCGCCTCAATCTGAATTTTCATGATATAATTCTCAAGTCGTATCTCATTCCGCGCCTCAAGTTCGATCTGGCTCATTACACCAAAATTTTCAAAAAGCTTAACAGACCTTTCTGATAGATATGCATCAAGAGCTCTCGCTGTATTCTTTACATTGGACAATCCTCTTTTCTCGGCTTCATCCACCCATTCCTGAGAATAACCATCGCCTTCGAAGCGGATACTCTTTGATTCCTTGATGTACTCTCTCAAGACATTGGCAATAGCGACCTTCTTGTCCTCTCCATTCTCCATTGCTTTAGTCACTTGAGCATGGAAATCTTTTAACTGTTCAGCAACAATTAGATTCAATACGGTCATCGGTCCTGCAGTATTCTGATCGGAACCCACTGCTCGGAACTCGAACTTATTACCGGTGAATGCGAAAGGAGATGTCCTGTTTCTGTCTGTATTGTCAAGAATGATCTCAGGGATTTTGTCAATACCCAGCTTCATGTACATGTTATCGCCTTTGTCCACTTTGATATTGCCATTGCTCTCCAGTTCGTCCAGCACAGCAGTCAACTCGGATCCGATAAACACAGACATGATTGCGGGAGGAGCTTCATTGGCTCCCAGTCGGTGATCATTACCAGCTGATGCAATACTGGCCCTTAGCAAGTCCGCATTCTTATATATTGCACGAATAGTCGACACAAAAAAGACGAGGAATTGCAAGTTTTCTCTCGCGCTGGAGCTGGGTTGAAAAAGATTTACACCGGTATTCGTAATCAATGACCAATTGTTATGTTTTCCACTACCATTCAAGCCAGCAAAAGGCTTTTCATGAAAGATCACTTTCAACTCGTGCCGATCGGCCACGCGCTTCATCACATCCATTAATAATGAATTATGATCCGTAGCGACATTTATATCCTCGAACAATGGAGCAACTTCAAACTGACTCGGGGCCACCTCATTGTGTCGGGTCATTACAGGTATACCCAATTTTAAGGCTTCAATCTCAAAATCCTTCATGTAGTTATAAACCCTGCTTGGAATTGAGCCGAAGTAGTGATCGTCAAGTTGCTGTCCTCTTGCCGGATTATGACCATATACTGTTCTCCCACTCATCACAAGATCAGGTCTTGAGTTGAACATGGCCTTGTCTACCACAAAGTATTCTTGCTCACAACCTAAGGAGGCATTCACTTTGCTCACGTTTCGATCAAACAGTTGGCAGACCTTCACTGCAGCCTTATCAACCGCTTCGACCGCTTTTAAAAGTGGTGCTTTGTAGTCTAGCGCTTCACCAGTATAGGAAACAAAAATCGTAGGAATACAAAGGGTCCTACCCCAAATAAAAATAGGAGAACTTGGATCCCAGGCGGTATAACCTCTCGCTTCAAATGTGCTTCGAATTCCGCCATTTGGAAAAGAGGACGCATCCGGTTCTTGTTGTATCAATGCAGAACCCTTAAATGTCTCAAGTCCTTTAGAAGCATCAAAAAATGAATCATGCTTTTCCGCAGTTGATCCAGTCAATGGTTGGAACCAGTGGGTGTAATGGGTAGTCCCTTTCGAAATTGCCCAGGTTTTAACCGCTGAGGCTATTTCATTTGCGGTATCTACATCAATTTTCTTACCCTTGGAAATGGCATCTTTTACCTTTTTGAAAGTGTCCGGTGCCAAAGACTCTTTCATTCGGTTCATATTAAATACATCCTCTCCGAAATAATCCGATATCTTATCGGTCGGAGGAAATACGCGCTCTGTCGTCCTATTTGTTAAGGCTTGGAGTGCTCTATGTCGTTGATTGGGCATTGGGGATATTTGTTATGTTTCGATTCTACCCCAAATGTAATTGATTTGCATAAATAATCTTGATATCAATTCTTTTTTTACCCTGATTTTTCATTTTTTTCAAAATTCAATCAAAACTCACTAAAATTTGATGCCTCATCAATAAGGAAATTCATTTTTGTAAATCTTAGAATTTCGCACTTAATAGCCATTTCTAAAGCAAGAATTCAATAACTTTGCGGCCTCAATGAAAAAGGTCGCCTTTTATACCCTTGGTTGTAAACTGAATTTCTCAGAAACCTCGACTATCTCAAGGATGTTCGAGCAGAAGGGGTATGTGAAGGTCGACTTTTCTAATACGCCAGATATCTTTATTATTAATACTTGTTCAGTGACCGAAAACGCTGATAAAAAGTGTAAGAAGATAGTTCGGGAAGCTCAAAAAATTAATCCTGATGGTTATGTAGCCATCATAGGTTGTTATGCTCAATTAAAGCCTAAGGAGATCTCGGAAATCCCTGGAGTGGATGCGGTTTTAGGTGCTGCAGAAAAATTCAGATTAGTCGAACTCCTCGATGGATTTGTGAAAACACCTGAAGCCAAAGTACTGGCATCTGAGATAAAAGAAGCGACCGCCTTTAATAATGCTTACTCAATCAATGACAGAACACGCACCTTTCTTAAGGTACAAGACGGGTGCAATTATCATTGCGCATTTTGTACCATCCCATTGGCTCGGGGTAAAAGCAGGAGTGACAGCATCGCTAACATTTTAGAATCCGCTCGTGAAATTGCAGCAACTGACACTAAAGAAATTGTCTTGACCGGGGTCAATATTGGTGATTTTGGAATTCAAGATGGGAAGCGGAAAGAACGCTTCCTGGATCTGGTCAAGGAAATTGATCAGTTGGAAGGTATCGACCGAATTCGGATCTCCTCCATCGAACCAAACCTCTTGAATAATGAGGTAATCGACTATGTTTCCCAGTCACAACGCTTTGTCCCTCATTTTCATGTTCCACTACAGTCAGGAAGCAACAAGATCCTGCGAAACATGAGAAGGCGATACCTACGTGAGTTATATGAGGACAGGGTAAATAAGATCAAACAACTCATGCCGCACTGTTGTATCGGGGTGGATGTGATTGTGGGTTTTCCCGGGGAAACCGAGGAGGATTTTTTAGACACTTACAACTTCCTGAATGAACTGGATATTTCTTACCTCCACGTTTTCACTTACTCTGAACGCGCAAACACCACAGCCCCTACTATGGATAATCCAGTTCCAATGAAAGTGAGACAAGAGCGCTCGAAGATGTTGAGAATTCTATCACAAAAGAAAAAGCGTCAGTTCTATGAACAGAATTTGGGTCGCACTGCCACAGTCCTCTTCGAAGATGATGTAGAGGATGGCATGATGCATGGTTTTACTGAAAACTATGTACGCGTTTCCGCTAAGTATGACCCTATGCTGATCAACGAATTAAAAGTAGTGGAGCTCAAATCGATCAACGAAAACGGGTTAGTAGAAGTAAATGAGCCTGAACTGGTTTTTGAAAACCACTAGGGTGAAGGGTTAGGGAAGTTGCACGTCAGTACAACTCCCCGGTATTGCTAGTTAAGTCTAGTCATTGACTGCGTAATGGTTGGTGATAACCAGATGCCGTTCCCCAGGTCATGGGTTGTCCAATGAAGAACATTACTCGTACCGACTGGCACCTCAGTATCAGCCACGGTAATATTTCTGAGAACATTGGTGGTGCTGCTCATGGTTACCCCACTCGCCTCGAATTTCCAGTGGTAGGTAATAATTCCGCAACTGGCATTGGAAACGAAGCGTACGGCACTTGTTGTATCCTGGTAAACACCTCCGTTTAGCATTTTAAATGCTACCGGCCCTACCGGTCCATTACAAAATTCAAGACTCTCATGGCTGGCGTTGGCCTGAGGTGAGGTGGTATAAAATGCCAAGAGTGCAAATACTCCAATTATGGAAAGAGTTATTATTTTTTTTATTGTTTTCATTTTAATCAATTTAAGCGTGTTACGTTTTGTGTTACTGAGTCGGAGGTACAGACTATCAATCCAGCGTCTGTTTCAAGTGTAATCCAATAGCTCACGGTAGATGTGCCTATTGGTAAGTTGGCATCTGCCACCGTGGTCGTGAGCACACTATTGTATGAATCCATTACAACTCCACTCCCGTTAAATTTCCAGTGGTGTACATAAAACCCTGCCATACAATCCTGGAGATGCGTTGCCATGAATCGTATAGTGCTGCTGGAATTCTGATATACTCCTGCATTAAGCATTTTAAAGCCTGTTGGAGTGTCGCAACCGCAGGTTGCATCCGATGTGCCAGTGACAGCTTTGGTTTCCAAAGAAACCAGCGTAGTGACGATCATTAAAATCGTCATGGCAAAAACCTTTTTCATTCCTGGTTATTTATGATTGACGAAGTCCTTCAAATGCATATCTGGTAGTTATGAATAGCTAATTCCACTAGAGAGCAACTCTCGTCACATTTTGTGTTCTATTGGGACCGCTATGACATACTCCATCGGGTGGGAATGTGATTGTATGCGAAAGGGTGACCGTGCTCGTGCCAATCGGAAGGTTGGCTTCACTGACGGCTTTTTCCAGAATATTTGTTGAAGTATTGAAACTTTGACCACTGCTAAAGTCCCAATGATACGTCACGTTTCCTGCAATTGGTTGCGCCACAAAACGCATGTTCGATGAACCATTGGCATAAACACCCCCATTATTCATTTTGAATTTGGCCACGGCACCACATGGATCAATTTCTTCGATATTCTCAGGTGCCTTGAAACCGGTTACGGTTATGAAAAGAAGAGCCGAACCTATTAAAAAGAGTTTTTTCATTACTGATGATTTAAATAATTGATAATTCATTTCACCTCTATTGTTGCCATCGAATAGAGGACGTAGTCAAACGAGGTGGAAAAAAATATAGGTCCAAGGAATTTCTGCTGCTGAAAAGTAACTCTCCGTAAAGAGGTATAGGATTACAAACAAGCTGAAACAAAAAGGCTGATATTAATATCAGCCTTTGCGATCATTATCACAGTAGTGATAATTTTCATTGTACTCAATTAACCATTTTATCTTACAAGTTCGATTCCCGAAAGGTCATCGAACTTTGCCATTACCCCCCAGCCTCCGAAATCTTCAGATATAGCCATCCAGAGCTCATTTCTTCCTTTTTTCAGGTTAAGGTATACATCATCAAAAAAGCCTACAGTACCCAGGAAACGATAATCCCTAGATGCATAGCCGTCTTGTCCACCAGTCAAAATTTGGTCATTGAGATAAATTTTGACTCGATCACTAAACCCATAGGACAACTTTTTGATCTGTTCTTGATCAGAATCGATTATGATTTTTGCAAACACCGTGTTTTTACTGTTCACTATTCCGTTTAGTCGATTCAGATTGGCATATCCTCTATTCTCGATCCCTATTGATTTCCACTTAAGGTCCGACTTAAGAGTTGATGGCAACATGAAAATATCCTTTAGCAAAGCCTCTTGAAAAGGACTGGAGATTGACCAATTATTGACAATACCCGGTTCGAATTCATCTTTATGGGTGATTCTGCTTTTAACATGAGGGTTTGGTATTTCGGTGACATTAAAATTGGAAAAGTGGAAGCCGGACGGACCACTATTTCTTAACCCTACTGCTCCTCTTTGCTTTCCATATTTCAACTCAGGAATATAATAGAGGGGCTTTTCCATATCGTTGATATACACCTCTGCATCAGTTTCAGCAATTATCAATTTGACGGTATTCCATTGATTGAACTTGTAAGTAGCCGGTTTAGAGAATTCTTCACCGTAATAAAGCTGCCAAGCTCCTCGACCGTTGAATACAGGTGTGTATTGATTGGCATCGGGGTTACCTGACTGATGAGGTCTGATATAGTATTCTTCGTAATTTTGGCTATCTATTACTCGAAATAAGACCCCAGGAAATCCTCGAGATTCAGTAACAAACACATCAAACTGAATTTCGCCAGTAAAGAACTCAATATCCTTTAAAAAAGCGTTGGATCTAAAAAGATAAAGACTGGTTCGTCCCTCAAATTGTTTTATGAAACCCTCGATATGCCCCTCATTCTCCATCTCCCAGTGAGCGCTGTTGAATGGATAGTCCTGAGTCATAGCTGCACTTACCGAAGTCAAAAAAATGAATGACAATAAGCAAAATCTGTACATCGCGGAGTTTTTTGTACAATACGTCCAAATACCAAGTTCATCCTCTTTCTCCTCGTTCAAGTGCGTTCAAGACGGTACAACCTCGTACAGATGTAAATTGTGGTTAACTTAGGATTTTCATTTAAGGTCAAAAATGAACGAACTCTGTCTAAAAGAATGCTTATCCATTATTGAGGAGAAACTGGGTTGGGGCTCAAGTGCCGACTGGCTCAATCAAGACTTTCAATTGCTAAGCGACCAGATATTTGAAGAGACTCGAATCCGGTTGAGCATCACTACATTGAAACGAGTCTGGGGCAAAGTGAATTATGACAGTGCCCCAAGCATCTCCACATTAAATACACTTGCATTGTTTGTAGGATATGAAAACTGGAGTGCATTTAAACAAAGTCAAAATGGTAAAATTAAAGTCGAGACTTCAAGTAAGATCAACTGGTCCAAGTTTCTGATCCCCACCGGTGCCCTATTGGTGCTAGTGGTGACTGTAATCATTTTGACTTCATTTGATAAAGAACCAATTGTCAGGCTAATTTCTGAAGAGGAGTTGGAAAAAGTGAAATTTAGCAGTGAACCCACGGCCATTGGTCTTCCTAACACGGTAATTTTCAATTACGACCTTGGAGGCATCGAAACCGATCAAGCCTTCATCCAACAATCATGGAACGAAAGATTAACGTTTGAAGTCGACAAAAATGGATCTCAGGCAAGTGCACTTTATTACTTACCCGGTTACTTTCGGGCCAAACTAATTGCACGGGATCAGATTGTTAGGGAACATGATATCCATGTAAAGACTGATGGATGGATGGCTTCTATCATTGGAAACGACAAGCCCAGTTATCTCTATAAACCTGACCTGGTGCAGGACGGAACCCTGAGGCTTAATTCTGAAGTGTTAGAAAAACTAGAGGTCGGTGAATTGGAAGACCCTCTAAGCCTGAATTTCCATTATTCTGCCAATCTGGGAGAAATCTATGGAGACAATTTCCAGCTGGAAGCCCGGTTTAGAAATACCTACTCATTGAGCAACGGAATCTGCCGCAGGACCTCAATCATGATCCACGGCTCGGAAGGCGTCTTCGTCATTCCCTTTTCAATTCCGGGATGTGTGGGTGATCTGGAAATCTTTCATGTTGGTCATTCAATTGAAGGACAGTCAAACGATCTATCCGCTTTTGGTCTTAATTTTCCCGAATGGCAAACTTTGAGATGCGAGGCAAATGGCTCGAATATCAAGATATACGTTAATAATCAACTCGCACGTGAAATAAGCCCTCCCAATGAGTTAGGAAGAATTGTTGGGTTCCGATTCAGCTTCAGAGGGCATGGAGAAATCGACTTTGTAAAACTCTCTAAAAAAGAAGAAGTCTTCTTTTCAGAAGACTTCTCTGGTCAATAATCAGTTCAGTTTATCGATTACTCGAAAGCTTGTTTTTGGATTTATCAGCTCCCATGTAAATCGAATTAAATATTAATTTATAAGTACCTCTGGGCTGCCCTCTAAACTGCGGTCGGAACGCAAACAGTACAAAGTTACCGGCACCTCGATTTACTTGAAGCATAGCTGACGTATTGGCGATATGCTCATCTTCTCCTAACGCCCAGCCACTCATTAGAATATCTTCTCCAGCGTATTGCGCAACTTCTGTAATTCCAGTTGCACCATCTTCTACTTTAAATGCCCTGCTCCGGCTAAAGGATGCAGCCACCTGATCCATCATTCCAAAGCCGAGTCGATGATCTGTCTTGATATTAGTTCTCACCAATGATCCCGGGATGAAGAACTCTTCAGGTTTGATGCCAGAGGTGACATTCTTAATTGGCAAGTCATATTCTCTGATGGCAAAATCTGTAGAACCATCATAAAAGATCACCGTTCCACCTGCTTGTGCGTATGCGTCCAGAGCCGCGACACCCTCTTTGCCAATTCCACCGGCAAACTTCTGAGGCATTCTACGTGGACTATGTCCATTCTTAATCCCATTGCGACTTTGTGAAGGCATAATGATTGCGCTGTATTGAGACAAGTCTCCGTTCCTGATCTCTTCATTATGGAGCGTATCCAAGTCAAATTCAAATTGCTCAAGCATCCATCTGCTCCACCCTTCATCCATATTCGCTTGCCATGATTTGTAGATACCCAATTTGATCTTATTCAATTCTCTTCGATCTCCTCCCGGGTTTCTCGATACCCCTGTGAAATTCAAACCAAGATCAGCACTCAATTGATTGACTTGAGCAGACAAACCTCGCTTGTTTCTTACCAGAAATGAACCTGCTTCTGCACCACCTCCTTCAGACATCATTACACTAACAGAATACCCCGCTTTTTGCAATCTGTTAATTGCGGTAGCACTTTGATTATCTTTTGCTGAGAACACAAAGCCATATCGCCCATTGCCTGAGACCGTGCCGGCCGTGTACGATAATTGTTCTTTGATGGCTTCTGCATCGGCCGAAAATTCATCAACTATTCGATCAACAGTCACCCCCATTTGCATAGGCAAGGTCCAGCCTGCCAAATCATAAGGAGGCTGTGGTGGTCCCCCCGGATAAAGGAATTGATCAGGATAATCTTGTTTTTCCATCAAGTCAGCCAGGAAAGGTCGGAAAGATTGGGCCCCATAGAAAATGATTGATCCTGCCTCGTAGGATTTCCCATTGGCAGTAAATGCGCTAGTGGCCTTATGCGCTCTCAACCCACCTTGCATCAATATGTTGGTCAGATTGATCGCCTCACTTGGATTCCATTGGTCTTTTGGAATCACATAGGCAAATGCCCCTTTACCATTTGTATTGGTAATGGCATCTCTTCCCATAGCATAGATATTATAAAGGAATTCTTCCTTTTTATCTGCAGCCAAATCAAGGATGGCCATCGATGCTGTTATCATATAGTCCGCAGCATCTCGAAATGTCACCTTACCACCTTCAAATGGATAAGGGTAAAATATCTCTGTACCGTTTGTAGGCAAGCCCCTGATTTCTTCTGCCTTCCTTTCGGGATCGTAGTAGGTAGGCGTGGGAGTCGGATGCGCCACTTCTGTCAAAATTCCAACTTGATTGTGGTAATAGGGAGCTGTACGCATTCCCCCATTCCAAAACATGCTGAATCCGACATTCGCAATAACACCTGGCATTTTTTTCATCGCAAATCGCTGTGCCATTGCGGTACCCACTAAGTTGACAGAAGTGGTTATACCAGGATGTATTTGGGGATTGACCGGACTTCTGAACGGTGGCAGGAAAATCATTGCCCAACGTGGTGCGGTTTGATGATGGTTATGAATGATTTGAGGATACCATTGATTATACAGCACATTGGTGATCACCCTGGTTTCCTTCATATTATTCATAAACCAGTCACGGTTATTATCATGACCTACATACTTTTGGTATAACACAGGAGGGGTGGAACTATCAGCGTTGGTTCCAACAGTTTTTCTGTACCAGTCCACCACAATATCTACTCCATCAGGATTTATTGCAGGAACCACCATTGTGATTACATTTTCTCTGATTTTCTTCATCTCATCAGATTCCTCGGAGGCAATTCTCCACATCAACTCAGGAGCCATCTGGGCGGTAGCACGTTCAGTGGCATGCATGCCCATATCGATCCAAACCACGGCCTTTCCTTCTTTCGAAAATTTTCTAGCCTCCTCCTCGGTAATTTCAGCTCTTGCTAGTTTTTCAGAAATATCTCTCCACTTTTCAAGCTGAGCAATGTTCTCAGCTGACGAAATAAAGAGAAGTTTTATTGGTCGACCCATAGACGATTTACCAATCTCTATCATTTGTACTCGATCGGTGGAAGCCGCCAATTTTTCGTAATAGCTTAGCATCGTACTATAATCAGCCATTACGTTATCAGCGTTCACTTCATGACCATAAGTATCTCTGGGATGTGGGATTTGGGCCGAGACGGTCAGGGCCGTCAACAGCATTAATCCACAAAGGAATTTGATCGTTCTATTCATCTTCAGTAATAAAGGTTTGTGGGAATATACGAGATATTACCAACGACCACCACAAGTATTGGATAACCTATATTCTAACGAAATAAGCGGAGAATAAGGCTTACAAACCGAAACCTAACTAATCATAAAGAACGCAATATGATGAGCCGAATCTATTCACTCCTTAGCACATTGGTTGGGTTTGTACGGATTACTTTCAATAATTGACCACCGATAACCCCAAAGGTCACCATCAAAAGGATAATGGTGGAGGCTATAAACAAGAGCCAATTAGTGGCTATTCTATATTCAAAATCGGCCAACCATGACTCTGACAGCCAATAAGCGATTGGCCAGGAAATCAGGGCCGCAATGGTAAGCATTACCGCAAACTCTTTGGAAATCAGATTAACCAGGCTTTTGCCGGAAGCGCCTAATACCTTTCGAATACTTACCTCTTTTAACCTGGATTGTACAACGAAAGTAATAAAGCCGAAGAGACCCATAATCGATATCACAATCGCTAGCGAAGAAAAGACAGTTAAAAGCGCATTCGTTCGTTGCTCTTCTAAATACATCTCCTGAAACTCAGAGTCCATAAAGACCAGGTTTGAGGTATAATTTGGATCTATGGTTCTGATAATCTCTTCTATGGCCTCAATTGCCCCAACCGGATTTCCCTTTTGGTATCGAATAAAGGCCATTTCAAATATGTTGCTTTCCAAAATCAAAAGCATTGGTTCTATCCCACTTCGGACTGATTGGAAATTAAAATCCTCCACGACTCCCACGATTTCACCCTTACTACTCCATAAACCAACTTTCTGACCTACAGGGTCTTCGAGTCCCATTTGAGCGACCGCTTTTTCATTGACGATATAATAGGGCCCTCCTTCAGGAGAAACTTCGGAAAAACTTCGTCCTGCTTTTAAGTTCATTTTAAAAAGATCTAAATAAGACTCTTCCACCCAATTAAGGCTTAGACTAAAGTCATCTGTTCCATCCAGTTTTCCTTCCCAGGACAAATATTTGGAGGATGTCGTACTGCGGTGGTTAATCGGCATACTCTCACTAGAAGACACCGACTCAATAAGGTTGCTCCTCAACAACTCTGTCTTTAAAGTCTTGAATTGGTTGCTCGTATGACCAGAGAGCGGCATTACGATAACTCCTTCTCGATCATAACCCGGATCAAAGTCGTTGATGTACTTGATTTGACTTCTGGTGATAAAAGTGAGTATCAACAAAATCAGTGAAAAGGTAAATTGGGAGGTAACCAAAATCTGTCTGAAACTCTTTTTGCCGGTCCTGCCCTTTCCTCGGAGCGCAGCAACTGGTTTCAGACCTGAAAACAAATAAGCTGGATAGAGGCCTGCCAGAAAAGTGGTCGCGATTAAATAGGCTCCGAACAAAATGAGTGTAGTTTCGCTGAGCAGCTTCACTTCCAAATCATGGCCCAGATATAAATTAAAATAAGGTACTGTCCATTTGACAAGTAGCATCGAGATCAGAAAAGACAAAGTCGCCAACGAACCTACTTCGATAAGATATTGACGCATTAGATCAAACTTAAAGGCACCCAAAACCTTACGAACACCAATTTCTTTAGTGCGCTTAGAAACAATTGCAGCAGATAGGTTTACATAGTTAATACAGGCAATAATGAAGATCAAAAGACCTGCCGTGATATAAATACTGAGTTTCTCGAGATCGCCTGACTCCTCGAGTCCATTAACAAATTTCGTATTGAAGTGGACGTCTGATATAGGTTGAAGTCCAGTGGTAATCTCCTCTCCCCAACTCTTAAAAAGATCCGTCACTTCAGCACCAGCCTTTTCGGTGGCAACCTCATTTTGATCTTCAGTGCCCAGCAAATAATAGTTGTAAACCGAGAAACGACCCCATACATCCAACAATTTATCCTTGCCCATTCTCCTGTTGAATTCCATTGGCAGCAGATAATCAAACTTAAGATGAGAGTTCTTTGGCACATCTTTGAAGACCGCCTTGACCAATACATTCAAAGAGTCGTTGATCGTTATCAATTGATCCAAGGCAGATTCCTCACCAAACAGTTTCTTAGCCTCTGATTGCGATAAGGCGATTTGATCTGGGGAAGACAACAAACCTGCCTCAGTTCCTTGGATTAGCGGAAAGGAGAAAATCTCAAAGAAATCCTCATCAACAAAAGCCAAATCTTCCACATTGAAAGTAGTATTCTCTTTCTTGAATCTTAGCGGTTGGAAAGCAAAACTGACACGCGTGTTGGCCTTAAATTCAGGGACCTTGTCTAACAGGTGTGGACCTATTTGAGCAGGACTTACCAGTCCATCGCTGAGCACTAATCGTACTATGCGATCACCGTTTCTGTGAAAATTGTCATAGCTCAACTCCTGGATCACATAGGAAGTGATTAGAATAGCGGAACCAAGTGCTAGCACTAAGCCTGCACAATTGATGAAGAAGTATTCCTTTCTTCTTTGAAACCCACGCATTGTGGATTTCAAATGATGGAAAAATAAGGATTTCATGTTGCTTGAAATTTTAAGTTTTGTCTTATACATATTGAGCATCGTTATGAGGTCGACCAAATACCCCAGGCCTGCTCTGAATTTTCCTTTTTGAGCCACTCGCTCTGTGTAGAGTTCATTCAAATCACCTTCAATGTCCTCGATAATCCAGGACCTGACAAAGGGCTTGAAGAGTCGCAGAATAAAGCGTGGCGGATGGTGAGACATCTTATGAGAATTTCGGAATGGATTGCCACATCTTCATTCGATCCGATTTGGCCCGTTCTAATATCGACACACCTTCAGGAGTGACCTGGAAGAAGCGTTTGCGTTTTCCTCCCCTTTCAGCAGTCGCTTCGCCTAACTCGGATTTAACCAGCCCCTTGTCCGTCATACGTTGCAAAGCAGTGTGTAGAGCCCCAATACTTACAGTGCGACCAAGTCTGCTCTCGATCTCCTTCTTGATTCCTACACCGTAAGCCCCCTCTCCCAGTAGCATTACCGTGAGCAAAACAATTTCCTCAAATTCTCCAATGAAGTGTCTCATTATTTTCCAAATGTAGTAATAATATTTATTTCTAAAAGTAGTAATAATTAATTTATTTATTGAAGAGAACGGTTGTTGAATACTTTATCTAAAACAAAATTCCCTATTTACTCACATAGGGTATTTTCAAAAGACTGGGGAACCTCTTTGAATGGTGGAGCTTAATATTAGCCACTTTCGTGTCAGCTCCGGTTTCAAGCGAAACGTCTTTGCCTGAGTTGTAATTTTTTTGTGTGAAAGGATTATTCGCACTACTAAAAACCAACATGATCCGGCTTCCTTTTTTGATCTTTATCCCCTGGATTGCAAAATCGTCAAATTCATAACGCTCCACGGCTCCGGGTTTCACCAATTCGGCTTTTTCCAATGAATTTCGATACCTCGCTCTCAACCCGTCCGAGGTTAAGAAGATTGTTTCTCCCAGTGCCGTTTTCTCATAGAGTGCTACACTAAAATCACTATCGACAACGTCCATCTCAATGAAGGCACTTAACCTTGCCTGACCAAATAGTGCCACATCATTCTCCAATGGATCACTGATGTACACCAGTTGGTGCTGGCCATACCCTGGTGATGGATCTAAATAGAAATCACTGCCAGTATAAGCCGGGTAAACGGTCGTATCCCCAGGATCATACACATGGACATCGGGTTCTTCCTTACCCGGAATCTCCTTTTGGAGAAGTCCGGCCTTCATAAAATGAGAAGCATCTGTTTCCGGACTGGAAAGATAAAACTGCAAAGAATCAACAGAGATAGAATAATAGTCGTTCGCATAATTCCAGTCGTTCTGTTGAGAGAGATAGTAAGCAACTCTGTCTTTCAGAAACTCAGGTTTCTCTTTGCCCTTAAGGGTCCAATCAAACCATTCCAAGTGTAGCTCAAGCATATTTAGTTTTGAATCTTCTCCAAATTTCATCCCTCCTAATTCAGTCACAGGATTACGGGTACCTGCATGACTCCAGGGCCCAATAATGTAGTAATGTTGGTCTTTGGCGGCCTCAGTCGCATGTCGCATATGCCGCTCGTAATAGGCCATTGCTCCAGGCTGATCCCCATCATAATAGCCCGTGATGGTCAGTATTGGTAAATCAAATTGAGCATAGTCGGATGAGCTCGGATAAATATCTTGCCAGTAACTATCGAAATCGGGATGAGCCAACCACTTTTGAAATACCGGATTCCGTTCACCAAGGGTAATCATGTCCCAGTCCTTAAACGCAAGTTGTTGATTGAATTTCTTCATGGCCTTGGATTGCCAATAGCCGCCATTGCCAAACATATTGTCATTCCGGCTTCTGCCACTCGTAAATGTCAGCCATTGTAAGGCGTAGTTATAAAACATCCCGTTGCTCTTTGGGAAATCAAGGCCAGGACCAACGGAGGCCGTTGGAACCATCGTTTTGAGCGCAGAAGGTTTTTCTTTTAAGGTCAACCATTGCACCATACCGCGGTAAGAGCCCCCCATCATCCCGACTTCTCCGTTCGACCAGGGTTGTTTCGCAATCCATTCGATAGCATCATAACCGTCCTGACCGTCTTTTTCAAACGGAGCATAAACCCCTTCCGAATTTCCTCTTCCGCGCAAATCCAGACTCATGAAAACATAGCCTTTTTTGGCAAAGAACATTCCTCGCTCAATTGCCTCATCGTTGACATAGGGAGTGTAGATAAGTATAGTAGGCAAACCTTCACTACGTTCTTCCGGAAGAAACAGATTAGCTGAGAGATTAATGCCATCCCTCATCGGCACTTTTTGGTAGAGTCTGATGTCGACTTCCTGGGCATGCAATTGGCACCCCAGAGCAAATACTAGTATGACGCCTATTAGTCTCATTGTTTATAGCAGTTTAGAGGAATGAATTTACAAAATTTGCTTACGTTAAACCCAAAAGGTTTGCCTCCAATAATCCTCTTGTATAGGTAGTTAGTTGATTCATCATTTTGATCAAACTAATTGACAATTTCGCCCATCAAATTCGCGAGTTTTACTTAACTTCAATTCCAATTCTAGCTTGCCCAAGCAGCTATTTTCAACGATTTCGAGCTAAGTACCTATGTATCTGATATTTGATACCGAAACCACCGGTTTACCCAAAAACTGGGACGCCCCTTTAGAAGATTTAGACAACTGGCCACGACTGGTCCAACTCGCCTGGCAGGTACATGATAAGTACGGCAAGCTCGTCTCTGCCCAAAATTTTATTGTCAAGCCAGAGGGATTCACTATTCCGTTCAATGCAGAAAAAGTTCATGGTATTTCTACCAAAAGAGCATTAGCGGAGGGACATGATCTGGAAAAAGTACTCGACATTTTTACTGAGGACTTAGCAAAAGCCGAAGTTACCATCGGCCACAACATTGAATTTGATAACAACATTGTCGGAGCGGAATATCTTCGTTGTGAAAAAGAAAACCATGTAGGTGCTAAGGAATCGATCGATACGAAAGATGAGGCAACCGACTTTTGTGCGATTCCTGGTGGTAAAGGTGGTAAGTTCAAATGGCCCACTCTTACTGAACTTCATCAGAAGCTCTTTGGTAAAGCCTTCGAAGATGCACACGATGCCGCCTATGATGTGGATGCTACCTCCCGCTGTTTTTTTGGATTGTTGAAAGAATCGGTGATTCCTCCAAGAGGTGAAGTCTCAGTTGCTGACATTGAATATGAGGCACCGAAACTTGAAGCGGCCAATTTTGCCAAGAAGGAAGAAGTATCCTCAGATTCGGCAAAAATCAGAGCCTCCACAGCCAGTGAGCTGACTGATGTCCCATTCACACACTTACACTGCCATTCTCAATTCTCGGTCCTACAGGCCACTTCCGAGATCAACGGCTTGGTGAGTGCAGCCAAAAACCAGGGAATGCCGGCAATAGCGTTGACTGATCACGGCAATATGATGGGTGCATTTCAGTTTGTAAGGGCAGCGCTAGGAGCAGAAATCAAACCGATAGTCGGTTGTGAATTCAATGTTTGTCAGGATCATTCTGAAAAGACCCGACAGGACAACGGCTATCAAACCGTTCTGCTAGCAAAAAACAAGAGTGGGTATCACAACCTTGTCAAACTTTCTTCAATCGCTTATACCGAAGGGTTCTATTATGTACCTCGAATTGACAAGAATGATCTACTCAAATACAAGGGAGACCTGATTGCGACTACCGGAGGGCTTTGGGGAGAGGTCCCCTACCTCATTTTGAATGTAGGGGAAACACAAGCAGAAGAGGCGTTTCTTTGGTGGAAGGAGCAATTTGGAGAAGACTTTTACGCAGAGATCAACCGACATGGAATCCCGGAAGAGGATCATGTCAATGAAATTTTGCTTCAGCTCTGTGAGAAGCATTCTGTAAAATACATCGCTGCGAACAACACCTACTATACCCGAAAGGATCAAGCCCCTGCCCATGACGTGTTGTTATGTGTCAAAGATGCCGAATCCATTAACAAGCCTAAGAAATATATTGGCAAGCGTGGACGGGAATTTCGATATGGCTTTCCGAACGAAGAGTTCTATGTGAAGTCACCGGAAGAGATGAAGAAAATCTTCGCTGATCTTCCTGATGCCATTATCAACACAAATGAGGTCGTTAAAAAAATTGAGTCCTACGAATTGGCCCGTGATGTCCTTCTTCCGGCCTTCGAGATCCCTGAAGAATTCCGTGATTCTGAAGATGAAAAAGATGGAGGTAAGCGTGGCGAAAATAATTACCTCAGACATTTGACCTATGAAGGAGCAAAAAGGCGTTGGGGAGAGATTACAGATGAAATCGAAGAACGACTGGACTTTGAATTGGCCACTATTGCTAATACCGGATATCCGGGTTATTTTCTGATTGTTCAGGATTTCACCAATAAGGCCGCAGAGATGGGTGTTTCTGTTGGTCCGGGTCGTGGCTCGGCAGCAGGTTCTGCAGTAGCTTACTGTACCAACATCACCAACATCGATCCTATTAAATACGACCTTCTATTTGAGCGTTTTCTGAATCCGGATCGAATATCACTGCCCGATATCGACATTGATTTTGATGATGACGGGAGACAAAAAGTTATCGATTATGTAATTGAAAAATATGGTAAGAATCAGGTAGCACAGATCATTACCTACGGTACGATGGCCGCCAAGTCATCTATTCGGGATACGGCCAGGGTGATGGAATTACCCCTTCCCGAAGCTGATCGCATTGCAAAGCTTGTACCGGACATCAAATTGAGCAAACTATTCGGCTTTGATGATAAAGAACTAAAAGCCAAACTTCGAAGCGATCAGCTTCCCATGGCCGAAGAGTTAAAGAAAATTGCCAAAGGCAGTGATGACTCTGCCAAAGTGCTTAATCAGGCCAGGATTCTTGAAGGGTCGGTAAGAAATACGGGAATACACGCCTGTGGTGTTATAATTACACCGGACGACATCACAAAATTTGCACCAGTAGCCACTGCTAAGGATTCGGACATGTGGTGTACCCAATTCGATAACTCCGTAGTGGAAAATGCAGGCTTGCTGAAGATGGATTTCCTGGGCTTGAAAACCCTCACCCTGATCAAGGATGCGGTCAAAAATGTTGAGGAAAGACATGGGATAAAGCTGATTCCGGATGAATTTGATCTGGAGGATCAAACCACTTATGAACTTTTCCAACGTGGTGAAACGGTAGGGATATTCCAGTACGAATCTGCCGGAATGCAGAAGTACCTGCGTGAGTTAAAGCCTACAGTATTTGCCGACCTGATTGCAATGAACGCGCTCTATAGGCCAGGTCCGATGGAATATATTCCATCTTTCGTCAGGAGAAAGCACGGAGAGGAAAAAGTGACCTACGATCTCGAGGATATGAAGGAATACCTCGAAGAGACATACGGAATTACGGTCTATCAGGAGCAAGTAATGTTGCTTTCTCAGAAACTTGCCGGATTTACCAAAGGTGAGGCAGATGTCCTTCGAAAAGCGATGGGTAAGAAGCTCAAAGATGTCCTGGATAAGATGAAACCCCAATTCATCGATCAAGCCAAAGAACGAGGTCATGATGAAGAGAAACTCGAAAAAATCTGGAAGGACTGGGAAGCCTTTGCCTCTTATGCCTTTAACAAATCCCACTCGACCTGTTATGCCTACATAGCCTTCCAGACCGCTTATCTGAAGGCCCACTACCCTGCTGAGTACATGGCTTCTGTACTAAGCAACAACATGAATGACATCAAGCAAGTCACCTTCTTTATGGAGGAATGTAAACGCATGGGTGTACCTGTACTAGGGCCAGATGTCAATGAATCGAACTATAAGTTTACTGTGAATCAAAAAGGAGAAATTCGCTTTGGTATGGGTGCCATTAAAGGTGTGGGTGGGGCCGCCATTGAATCAATTATCGAGGAAAGAAAAGAGAATGGCACGTTTGATAACATCTTCGATTTCACTGAGCGAATCAACCTGAGGGCTGTCAACAAAAAATCAATTGAATCGCTTGCTATGGCCGGAGGGTTTGACTGTTTCGAAGCATACCATAGAAGACAATACCTTTGGGCACCTGAGGGAGATCAAACACTGATCGAAAAGGTAGTTAAATACGCGAATAACAAGCAAGCTGAAAAAGATGCCGCTCAAGTCTCATTATTCGGAGGTGATAGTGCTGTGGCAAGTCCCCTACCAAAAGTGGCGGATTGTGAGCCATTTTCTCAGATGGAGAAGCTAAAAATTGAGAAAGAGGTCGTGGGTTTCTACATCTCGGGACATCCGCTGGATCAGTTCGAAATAGAATTAGACAGCTTTTGCAAACCAATCAATGACATCAACAAGTTTCCTAATCAGGATATCGCGATTGGTGGTATTGTCAATAGTGTTAGAAACGGACAAACCAAGACCGGCAAGCCGTACGGAGTAATCAATATTGAAGATTACAACGGCACTGTGGAACTGTTCATGTTAGGTGAAAAATATGTCAACCATGCTCAGTACTTACGACCAGGCGAGTTCTTATTCATCCAGGGACGCGTAGAAATCAACTGGCGCAAGCAAAAGGAAATACGCGAAAATCCAGCACTTAATCCCACTCCGGAGGATTGGGAACTATCCGTGGCCACGGTATCTCTGTTGAGTGAATTAAGGGAAAAACGGGGTAAAGGAATTCAGATGAAAGTGGCGGCCAGAGATGTCAATGAAAAGTTGATCAATGAAATTCTTCAACTTACTGAACAACATGTAGGTGATACCAGTTTGAAGGTTGAGGTCTTTGACAATCAGGAGAATATGTCAGTTGAATTATTCTCAAGGAACATCAAGGTGGAACCGTCAAACGAGTTAATTCGCGAACTGAAGAACATTGTGGAATCGGCTCATTTGATCACGGCATAAAGCCTCATTTGTAATATGAATGACAATTTGATTGTAGGCTAAAATCCTTCGGAACTTTTTTTCTACTTTTGATGTCATTCTCATGATAATTTGATTTAGGAACGAAAAGAATAACAGATAAAAAATGGCAAACGCAATTGAAATTAATGAGAGCAACTTCGAAGAAGTTGTATTGAATTCTGACAAGCCGGTATTGGTAGACTTCTGGGCTGCCTGGTGTGGGCCTTGTCGAATGGTAGGACCTGTAGTAGAAGAGATAGCAGGAGAATATGAAGGGCAAGCTGTAGTTGGAAAAGTAGATGTTGATGCAAATCCAAATATCTCGATCCAATACGGAATCCGATCCATTCCTGCGTTGCTTTACTTCAAAGGAGGTGAGAAAGTTGATGGTGTGGTTGGAGCCGTTCCAAAAGGAATGTTGACCTCTAAACTTGATGCTCAGTTAGCTGAAGCATAAGAAAATTAAAATTCAGATTTTAAGGCCTTCCCTTTTCAGGGAGGGCTTTTTTTATGCCTTCAAAGTCCTGAGTCTCAGCTTATTCTTTAAGATCATATTTATTTAAAATACAAGTAATTTGATATTTATATTTTATAAGTATATTTATTAGATATTATTATAAATATATTTTTAATCAAAATAATCTAAAATGTCAGATTACACCAAACTCATTGTCACCAACGACAAGCCAGAAGATGTAGAAGTCTATGTGATCTTTGCTGCGGCAAACCCGGACAACCAATGTGCTCCAACTCCTGCTACTGTGGAGGATTTTAGTAAAATACTTACCAAAGTCAACGACCTTATGGGAAAATTCACTCTGGGCGCCAACTCCTCTCAGGAATTCGACCCGCAAGGCAAATGCTTTAGTGGAGCCATTGGGTTCTATATCGAGCCCCAGTGCCCTGTGGAAGGTGCCAACTTTAATGGTGGTGCTCAGGGAACCAGTATCGCAGAATTTACCCTAAACCCCACCGCTGGTTGTGATGAAGCCTTCGATATTAGCTGTGTAAATGGTGTCAATTGCTTTATTCAAATGTCCGTAGATGAAACCAGTGATTGGCACTTTGGCCCAAATAATACCTCAATTGGCACCATTGGCAACAAGATATACAACAAGGGACTTCAATTGAATGCCGGAAACCCGGGTGTCTTCCCAGTGAATTGTACGGATTGTATCCGATTGGTGAATCAGCCTCCTTGCCCTACTCTTCCGATCGGTCCTGCACAGGAGGAACGCATCTGCAATATTCAACGGTCAGGTAGAGGTGGTGTGCTCACTGTGACACTTACTGATCCTCAACCGGCATAATTAGCTGTCACTATTTTATAAGCCCTTGTTTGATCTCAACAGACAAGGGCTTTTCTTTGGCCTATGCACTTGATTTTACTTTTGGTCGCAGCCGGATTTGGTTACAAGGGGATTGTGGAATTACTTGGTAAAAGACCGGAATAAGCGGTTCTTTTAAAGGTTGAGGATCATATTTTGTATATTATAGTCTGTTCGGCCTATAAAATGCTCACCAAATGAAGAAAATCTTTGGTATCCTGTTTTTTCTAGTTGCCTTTAGCTTCACTCTTTATTTGAGTTCATGTGGCCCCAATGGGGAAATTGAGCCCGTCAGCGAAGATGTTCGGATAACTGCAAAAAAATTGGAAACCTTGAGCTGCTGGAAACTTGATACCATTTGGAGCCCTGGCCCTGATTTGAGTAGTGGAATTTCATCCGATGAAATTTCTGAATATACATCCGTCCCGATCCTGGAGTATGTGGCTTTTAGTACTGATGGGCTCCCGGAAGATCATTTCACAGCGGCTGTATACAATCAATTCAACTTTGAAATAGCAGAACCCGAAAGGCAGGAACCCAATGGGGACACGTTGATTATAGCAGGAGTAAAATACTACATCAATGACTTTTCGGAGATTGTCGGGTATTTGCACTTAAGCCGCAGGGTTTCTAATGAGAAAGCAAACGATGGTAGCAGCATCGAGTTAAATTACGAGCTTTCAGGTGGTCATGAATGCCTTGATATCCTACCTACAGAAGATTTGACCGAAAGTGAGATCATCGATTGCTGGTTTCTCGAAAATGGCTTTGACCAGGAAGGACAAAACCGGCCACACATGAAGTTTAAAGAAGATAACGAGGTGATTTCTTTTTTCACTGACTCTGAGGGCAACGAAGTACAACAAGTACAAAGGTGGGAGTATGATCAGGACTTTAACACGATCAAAATAGGAGACGTGACTTGGACGGTAACCGGTGTCACCGCTGAAAGACTTCTTCTTACCAACATTCACACGGATCGACAAAATAACCTGATCACTAATCGTTTGGTATTAGTGCGATCTACCGATTGCCCGCCTGAGGAATTCAGAAACACCTTAAGCGCAGTAATGACAGGCTTACCATCCAGTGATTTTAATGCAAACTCGGTTGAATTCCTGATCACGGATGATACACCTACCGTAAAATATTGGACCATCCTTGCGTTTGATGATCTAGCGGGGGCTGGCGAGTATACCATAACCATCATCATTGACGAAAACAATGGAGTAGATCAGTCATACATCAGTTTTCATGCGGAAGATGCCAATGACAGTTACAATTATATCGTTGTAAGTCAGAGCATTACTTATGAGGAAAAAGAAGACGGTATTGTTGAAGGTACATTCTCATTCATGGCCACAGATTTCGACAAGGACCTCCATGTATCGGCTGAAAATGGCACCTTTCGATTAAAGAAAGATTAAAATTTCTTCTCCCCTGCAACATTTCCCTGCTTACGGTTGTCTACCCTAAAACAATTGTTTTACAATTAGGTAAAATAATCACCGAAGCGTTGCAAACTTCGGTTTATTACGCCATAATTGTTTTACAAAAGGGTAAAATTAAATGAATAATAAACTCGGAGAATTTGAAGAAATCGTGCTTCTGCTTGTTGCAGCACAACATGAAGAAGCCTATGGGCTTTCCATCACCAAAGCAATTGAAGAAGAACTCCAACGCGCGGTTACCATGTCAAGCGTACACACTGCACTTTACCGACTTGAGGAAAAGGGCTTTGTTGAATCCCATATAGGTGATGCTGAAGGCAATCGCAGAGGACGAAGAAAACGCATTTTCGTAATCACGGCACTGGGAAAAAAGGCACTGCATGAAGCACGAGATGCTCGAAATCATATTTGGAATATGATCCCAAAATTCGTCCTGGAATTTGGTCATTAATGAATCAGGAGAATCACTATAAAGACCCACCAAGGCTTGCTGATCGTTTTTTCGATTGGTATTGCTACGCGCCTCTTCGCGAAACCATATCCGGAGATTTGTATGAGCGCTATATCGATAATATCGATCGATACGGGCATAAAAGAGCCAACCGAAGATACTGGTTTGATGTGATTCGATTCATGAACCGTCACACCCTCAAAAGATCAAGAAACTCAAATATTTACAACAATAATCAAATCGCTATGCTTAGCAATTACTTCAAGGTAGGTTTTCGTAACCTACTCAAAAACAGATCATTTACCTTAATCAATGTTCTTGGCCTATCCGTATCGATGGCCGTTTGTCTGGTCATCATTCTTATGATCAACGACCAACTCAGCTATGATGGATTCCAAACGAATCGGGACAGGATTTATCGCTTTACTCATGAGCGTCTTAACTCCAGTGTGGATCTTCCATTAGCCACGGTCCCTTTAATTTTAGCTGATCATGTCGAGGATCAATTTGCCGGTTTTGAACACCTCGTCCGTTTCAAGAGAAACCCTGGTGGCGAAATGCTGCAGGATGGCAAGGCAATCCTTATAAGTGGCTTGTATACCGAACAGTCGTTCTTTGACATGTTCAGTTTTGAATTAAGGTATGGCAACCGAGAGACATGTCTTGAACAACCGAAAAGCATTGTTTTGAGGAATGACGTCTCGGAAAAGCTATTTGGTGAAATCAACCCTGTCGGAAAAACACTGATGATCGATGATTCGGTCAGTTATTTAGTCACAGGAGTACTGGAGCCGTTTCCCGGTAAGACTCACCTTCAGTTTGAATCACTCACCTCCATGACCGGTATGACCAATACGGATTGGGAACGGTCTTCTGAAGGTTGGATCTACTTCACGCTTCAGGATGGTGTCTCTATGGAAGGTTTAAGTCCAATCCTAGCCGATCTTTCCAAAGAGCATTACGATGACCAGTCAGAGTATTTGATTGAATTCGAAATACAAAAAATGACCGAAATTACTCCGGGCCCTTTGTATGGAAATCAAATTGGGGCTTCAATGCCCAACTTCTTTGTAATAGGTTTAGGCGTTTTGGCCTTTCTCATCATCATTTGTGCGGCTTTCAATTATACTAACCTTTCTGCTGCGCGAGCTTTGACCAGAACAAAGGAAGTCGGTGTACGAAAAGTGATGGGTGCGAGAAAACTTCAATTGACTTTTCAGTTCATCATAGAATCAATTCTGGTTTCTCTGCTTTCAATAATTGTAGCCATCGGACTATTGCAAATTTTGATTCCTGCCTTTGAAGGACTGCAGTTGAGCACACTCTTGGATTGGGATCTGACTATTACTCCGAAGGCATATTTTCAATTCTTTCTATTCGGCTTAATAACGGGTCTTGTCACTGGGCTATTCCCCGCCTTGTATATGTCTTCATTCAGGCCTATTGAGGCAATGAAGAATCTTCTCGGCACCAACAAACTTTCGAAAGTAGGCTTAAGAAAAGCCTTAATAGTATCACAATTCGTCATTACCATTGTGCTGATTATCTCCTCTACGCTCGTCTATAAGCAAATCAAGTTTATGGTAGAAAAAGACTACGGATACACAAAAGAGAATATCATTAATATTCAACTACAAGGGCAGGATTATCAGATCTTAAGGACGGAATTGCAAAAGCTGTCCTTTGTTCAAGAGGTATCAGGAACGAGTATCATACCAAACACTGGTCGGTCGGATGATATTGAAGCCCGAAGAAATATAGAAGATGAGCCCATCTCCTTCAACTTTTTCGCGGTTGATGAAAGCTATATCAATAACCTGAATCTTGAGCTTATTGCGGGAGACAATTTCGTTTTCTCTCAGATGTTGGGAGAAGAAACCACCATTATCGTAAACGAAACTGGTGCCAAATTGCTGGGTTTTGAACAACCCATTGACGCAGTAGGGCAATTCGTTACCATAGATGACGAGGACAAAAAGGTGACGATCATTGGCGTCATCAAAGATTACAATTATCAGATATTGTACATGGATATACAGCCGATGATGTTGCGCTATTTGCCCGAGGATTTTGAGTATGCACAAGTCAAACTTTCTGGTTTTGATATCTTAAATGAAATCACTCAAATCGAAGAAGTCTGGGACGCCTTTGATCCAAATCACGAGCTTGTGTTTAAAACCTTTCAGGGTGAAATTGATGAGTTCAATGCATTCTTTTATGATATCCTATACATTATGGGACTTATAGCGGTGCTCAGCATTTCCATAGCTGGTATGGGGCTTTTAGGCATAGCAGCCTACTCAATTCAAACGCGTCTGAAGGAGGTAAGCATACGAAAAGTGCTGGGCGCTAATGTCAGAACACTTGTTCTCTTACTCTCACGAGGCTTTATCATGCTTTTTGGAATTGCTATGGTCATTGGATTTACTTTGGCCTACCTCGGAAATAGTGCCTGGCTGAATGGTTTTGCCTATCGCGTGAGCTTCGGCTTTGACATATTTGCTCTTACCGCTATTACTATGATATTGGTAGGCTTACTCACTATTGGATTTCAAGCCTGGAAGGCAACATTCAGCAATCCTGCACAGACGTTAAGAGACGATTAGGCACGCCCATTAAATCTGCATTATGTGCTGGTTCATTCCAGCAAAGTGCAGATTACTCGGATACTATTTGATCTCAAAAGTCAAGGTTTACACCTTGACTTTTGTTTTGACATGTCGAGTTCATGAGACTTCTGAAAATTAATATCGCGCTACTATTTGTGGTAGGAAGCTATCTACTCCTGAATTGTTCAGGAAAGTCGAGTGATGACATGCCAGAACCACCCGAACCGTCAGTAGTCGAGCCCGTATTTGTGCAAAACGGGCAAATCACAAACACGATCATCCACGGTTTCGAAATGGACATTTACACTCCCGAAAATTACAGCGAAGAAAAAGCATATCCTGTAATCTATTTCAACGATGGCCAATCCCTATTTAAAGGAAACTGGAAACTCCAAGAACAACTAAATAGCCTGATTCAGTCGGGATTGATTGAAGAAGTGATTGTAGTCGGGATTTACAGTGACGGCAGCAGGGTAATGAACTATACACCCTATGAGGACGCATGGATGAGTGAAAACTGGGGAATGTTGGAGCCTCTTGGTGAAGGTTATGTCAGGACTATTGTCGAAAAGGTCATTCCCAAAATTGACGAACACTTTAGCACCATCAAGGACAAGTCAGGGCGTGCCTTTATGGGGTATTCCCTTGGTGGCCTGATCGCTACCTGGGGCGCTATTCATTACCATGAACATTTTTCTATAGCAGCCGGCCTGTCTCCATCATTCTGGGCCGGAAATTATGGTATATTCAACGAAAACCCTGCGCAAAACGAAGGATTAAAAATCTGGTTTGATATCGGAACCGATGAGTGGAATTACTATGTTCCATTTCAGCGCCTGCTTATTGAACAAGGCTTTTCTTATGGTGAAGAGGCATTTTATTTTGAAGTTTTGGGTGGAACTCATGACATTCAATCCTGGAAAGGCCGAATCCGAAATCCACTTATTGCCTTCTTTGGCTTGAACAAAGACCTCACTCCTGTTTCTATGAATGTCCATACAGAGGTGATTCCCAGTATATCTACTCCGGGGCGATTCTTTTTGCGGATTAACCCAGTAGTCAGGACAAGAAACGGAATTCAATATTCTTTGGCAGGAGCAGCAACTTATTCAGTACAAAACCCTGAGTTGGCTCCGTCACACCCGATGGCAGATTTAGTTTCTCAAAAGAGGAGAATATTGTTGTCAGAATTAAATACAGAGACTTAGAGCGTACTCATATTATTAGCTATCAGGATGTCAAATCCAGGGCGGGTGGTTAGTACGACTTTCCGGAAATCATGTAAGGGGTTTTTCCTGAGTATGATCTCAAGGTAATGTCTGAATTAAGAATTCGTTTCTCTTCGTGAAAAATGTAATAACACAACCCTTCACCCATATACTTTCGTATTTTTAGTTATGGGTCAATTTGAAATCAGTGCTAATTTCTCAGTTTCAGCCAAGGAACTCTTCGAAGCATGGCTAAATAGTGAACAACATTCTGCAATGACGGGAGGCGAAGCTAATTGCTCAGATCAGACAGGTGGCTCATTCACCGCTTGGGATGGTTATATCAGTGGATTGAATCTTAAAATTGTTCCTTACGAGCAAATTGTCCAATCCTGGAGGACAACGGAATTTGATTCTGAAGATGAAGATTCAAAAATCACAATCTTCCTACAAGACAATGATGATTCATGCAAATTAACTCTGATTCATACCAATATCCCTGAGGGTCAGCCAGACTATCAAAGCGGTTGGCAAGAACATTACTTTGACCCTATGAAGGATTATTTCGGGTAGTTTATCTCCTACCTGCTTTGTCACCGAGAAACAGCGCATTCAAGAACAATTTATTTGTTCCATACCACATACCTCTGAAATTTGGGTTGTCAGCAAACATAATTACGTTACCTCTTCCAATCCCACTAACGATCAAGGAAGCGGTCCCTCCTATTCTCTTTAAATTGTCTTTATGGATATAACCTGCCAAAAGCGGATTTTCCTTATACTGAACAACCGTGCTAAACGGATTGCTGCTTGGAGCCATAAAGATTGAGTGATTCCGATAAACTGAGATATCGCGGTTGGTATACCCAAAACCTAATGGGTGAGTGATATCCAGATCAGCTGAATACATGGATCCCCCTATCGCATTTGACCCTCTAAAGTCACGGGCAGTGACATAATCCATTCTGTCGGGAGTTTCTCTACTTTCTCCTTCAGCGAATTTCTCGTTGACAAACTTGCTCCTAATCGCCCAACTTGTAGCGTTTCTGAGAGTGATTACTGTTCCTCCTTCTCTTACCCATTGTTTGATTCGATTGATTGTGGATTCGCCAAGCGAAGAATAATTACCTGAAACAAGAATCAAGGTATTGTAATTTGACCAATTCACTCGTCCAATGTTATTCGACATCACCTTGGTCACAGGCATACCCACCTTGCTATCCAAGAGATGCCATACCTCTCCTGCCTCATAAGAACTAACGTTGCCGCCAATGATCATTAGCGTCTTTGGTGGTCTTATTGTTTGAAAATTGCCGCTTCCTAAATCAATCCCAGACGCACTAAACCCTGTTTCTACACTCTGAACCCCAATTCCCGCAATCTCAGCGCCTTCTTGCACATAGGCATAGACCAGGTCAGGATTGACTTCTTGCCTTCGCACCGGTATCATCAAAGTTCCATACCCGAAGTTTTTGACGCCCTCATTGGTCTCTATTGAAAACTTCTTGAACGCACTGTTAACATATAGGCCTTTTTCTAAAATATAGTTCAATGCCTTGGGTGCATAATATTCATCCCACTCTATCAAGTAAGCATATTCTGATTTCGGAACAGGGCTGAAAGTCGTTCCCAACTGATCGATATTTTCAATTTCAACACCACCAGGATTTGATCGTCCCGTGAATTCTTCATGGGGCATATTGTAGCTGAGAGCAGCCACCCATGACGATGCATCATAAAAGACACTATCATAGAAAGTCGTGGGTTTCTCGAACATCGTCCTGACCATTCTATATTGCGCCTGCCCATTGGGAATATAAAATGCATTCCCTTTTTTGAACTCCTTCCCTCCCAAAGTGATGTCATCATTCAACGCGTAGGTCTTAATACGATGTCTAAGCATAAGATCAACAAAGGCCTTGTTACGTCCTTCGTCCGAAGCGTCTCCAAAAACCCATCCTTTAATTGAATTTGCATTTCCTTCTTCCAGTGCTGTTTGGAAATAATTGCGCTGGTGGTTTATTAAAGTCTCTCTTTCGGCAGCCGCTGCACGAACTGTTGCAAGACTCGAAGTGAGATGGTTTTTAATGGTAAAAGCAAAAGCAACTTTACCCATTCTGGAATCCTGCAAATGACCCCGTGAGCTTGCCTGTTCGAACACTAATCCCAGTGCTCCATGAATATCAGGATACGTAGATCCATAACCGGGATAACTATTATCATATTGCTCTTTCGTGAAATACAGAGACCCAATTTCGTCTAGAGCCTCATGAAAATAACCTGCGAATAGGTTATTTAGTCCATCGTAATTGTCTCGTGGAACTACAGGATTTTCAGAACCGAAGGGTTTGGTCGGTTCGAAGAAATAGGTGCTATTAGTCCCCATTTCGTGAAAATCGGTAACCACGTGAGGGTACCATTGGTGATAGAACTCAATTCGGTTTTGACTCTCAACATGTGCTAAAGGCAACCAGTCCCTGTTAAGATCATACCAATAGTGATTCGTTCTACCTCTCGGCCACATCTCATTATGTTCGGCATCAATCGGATCGGAAACCATGGGGTTGCCCTTGTAGGAGTTTGCCCAAGTGCTATGGCGATCACGCCCGTCAGGATTAAAATTTGGATCTATCAGGATCACTGCGTCATCAAGGGCGTCAGTTACTTCAGCGAATTGTCCAGCCACATAATAATAGGCTGTTAACATTGCAGCCTCTCCACCTGACGGTTCATTACCATGAACGTTATAGCCTAAAAGCACTATTGACTTTTGATCTGACAGATCCTCTGTACTTAACGGAGGGGTGATTGCCCGAATATGTTCTTGCCTTATTTGCTCAAGATTATCGTGATTTTCCGGAGAGGTCACCGTCAGAACCACTTGCTTACGGTGCTCATAAGTTTCTCCTATCACTTGAATTGTCGCCCGATCCGATACTTCCGCCAGTTTGTTCATATAGGCCACAATCGCATCATGCCTGGTGTGCAAGGTTCCAATCGGATACCCCAAAAACTCTTCTGGAGTTGGAATACTCGAATCAAATCGTTCTCCTTCTTTAAAAAAATAATCGTTTTGAGCAGTGCAGACGTTGTGGCATATGATTAATGCGACAGTGGTAATGAGGCTTTTGATTTTCATAGTTGTCAAGTTGCAAGTTCCAAGATGTAAGTTTCAAATACCTGAAACTTGTGCCTTGTTACTTATGGCTTTTAATTTCTGGTTGATCTTTCACTTCCAGATTAAAGATATCATTGCGAGAATAGTGCCCAATCACGTCAAAATCAAGCTTACTTTTGACAACCTCGTCCAGGTCTATTTCAGTGGTAAGTATTCCCTCTTTATCCCATAGAGGACCAGCCAAAACCTCCCCTAGTGGAGAGATTATAACACTTCCTCCTCTACACATAACATCGGGTTGATTCTTCAAGTCCTCACTTCCAGGGAAATCAGCAGGATACATATCCTTAGTTACAAACTGGTTACATCCAAGCACATAACACCTACCTTCAAGGGCTGTATGAATCATTGTATGCTGCCAGGAATCTCGTACATCGGCTGTCGGAGCCAAATAGACCTGAACCCCTTTATTGTACATCGCCATTCTGGCTTGGGGCATGTAATTCTCCCAACATATCAATCCCCCAATCTTGCCAAGATCTGTATCAAAAGAGGACAACGTAGATCCATCTCCCTCGCCCCAAATCACCCGCTCCTGTGCAGTAGGCTTGATTTTTCGATGTTTACCTAAATAATCACCATTTGGTCCATAATAGAATATCGAACAATAAAGAGTGCCTGACACTTCGTCCTTCTCCATAACTCCTATGGCCAGAAAAGCGCCAGCGCTTTTGGCCATTTCGCCCAGCTTTTCCGCCTCATGACTATACTCACTAATCGCACAATTCCAATAATGAAGAAATGTGTCTCGTCCCTCGTGAGAACGACTACCTACCACAGTACCGAAGCTTAGTCCTCTCGGGTATACCGAAACAAAAGCTTCAGGAAACAATATAAGTTTAGCACCTGCCTTATGGGCATCATTGATCATATCATGGGCTTTTTCCAGAGTCTGCTCAAGATTGAACAAAACTGGGGCAGACTGGACCACGGCAGCAGAGTAAGAGGTAGACATGATGGAAATTTAATCATTTAAATCACCTTTCTATACTAATGTAAATGGGTAAGGTCATTAGTAAGGCTTTAGAGGTTGTTTGGTTGTTCTAAACTATGAACGATGAAGCCAATAAAATGCCTCGTACTATTTTTCCTGTTATTTCTCCTTATGGAGTCATCCTCATGTGATTCAAAGCAGAATGACACCCCGGTCCCTCAAAACGAGCTCCCTATCGTACCTCCTTTTTCAAATTCAAACACTAAACAACTAAACGACATCATCAATCCTCAAGACCCTACCACATTTATTGGACTTAGATATAAAGGCCAGGAATCGAAGAGTATCTTGGATGTAAGATTTGGCAGGGCCACTAATATGAATCCATACTTGTTTGACGCCATTTTTCAAAACGGACTCATTATTGAAATTCGTGTCAATCCTGAGTTCTCAGATCAGATTGTGGCGGAAGAGCAGGCAGAAAAATATGCCAGAATACTTGGAAGAGTACCCCTTGGCGCCCTAGGTTATGTAAATTTCATAAACATTCATGCGGGGGAATATGGCTTATTCGCCTGGAATCAGGAAATTCTCATCTACAAAGGATCAGGAGAAAACCATATCGTCAACGAAAGTATCGAAGAAGTCATGGTTCATGAAGCGGCTCATGTGGCTTTTGACAACCTTTACAGACATGAATCTTCATGGAACAGTGCGCAAGACTCCGATCCGACCTTTATTTCCCGTTATGCGCATGACTTTCCTGAACGAGAAGACCTCGCTGAGAGCTTCCCATTTTATATTGCTTATCGATTCAGACAGGAACGTATATCAAACGAGGTCTTGGAAGCCATTGAGAAGGCAATTCCCAATCGAATTTTATTCTTCGATGGCCTTGGAATAAATATGGATCCTATCGATCGATGAAGGGATGCCTTAATTTGCATCCCTTATCCGACCTGATCCGCTGATATCTGAAGTTACAACCGGATTCCCTTTGTAACGTACGCTTCCCGAACCCGAAATCCGTACATCTAATGATTCTAATGCGGTTATTTTGATATCACCTGAGCCCGTAATCGTAGCCTCCACTTCGTTGGCTTCCAATCCATAGGCATCAATGTTACCAGATCCGGTAATAGTTGTCGAGAGTTCATTTACCGAACCACAGAATTGTACATCGGCTGACCCGGTGATCGTCAAATCAAGTTCCGTCAACTCCATACAGTTCATGCTCTCAAGACTTCCAGACCCTGTAAGTGTAATTCTTCTGAAATCTTCTGCTGAAATGTGTACTTGGATGCGACTTGTTGATCTGAAACTCCGATCCGTGTCAATAATAAGCTGTCCATTCACCACTCGGGTATCGATAATTGCGAGTAAGTTCTCGTTGGCCTCAATTCTTAGCGATTGCGGGCTCTCCTGAGTCAAATAGATGTCTGCTCCTATTTCCGATCGGATAGAATGAAAAGAATTGACTTCCCTGGTTTCTGAGATAATTGGTCCTTCCCCAAAGATTCCATTATCTGAACAAGAAGCCAGTACAAGTAGACCCAGGCAAAGTAAGAGTAAATTATGTCGTTTCATTTTGAGTGTTATTTACTCCTATGACGGGCCATGTTCTTCCTACACGTAGAGGCTTCGAAAAAAAATTACTATACCTAATTACTGAATTGACTTAGCCCGGAATGCTTAAATTAGTTGATGGTTTCCTCCAGACGGTTTATTTGTATTTTCTTGTTTGCTTCCATTTCAATGAACCTTATTACAGCACAGGACTGGCCCAACCTAAATCGCTTTAAAGCGGAAAACGACCAATTAAGCAAACCCAAAGCTGGGGAAAAGCGGGTCGTTTTTATGGGAAACTCGATAACAGAAGGCTGGAGCTCAATGCTGCCGGAGTTCTTTGAGGGGAAGCCCTACATCAATCGGGGTATCAGTGGCCAAACCACTCCTCAGATGTTATTGAGATTCCGACAAGACGTCATCAATTTAGAACCAAAGCTGGTGGTGATTTTGGTCGGGACTAATGATATAGCCGGCAACACTGGGCCGATGACCCTTGATGAAATCATGAACAATATCAAATCGATGGCTGAATTAGCGGCTTCAAACAATATCGAAGTAATCTTATGCTCAGTCTTACCCGTTTTTGATTATCCCTGGCATACAGGGCTAAACCCTGCCAGTAAGATTGTTACGTTGAATAAAATGATCCATGATTACGCGGTCTCTAAAAATTACTTCTTTTTAGACTATCATACTGCTACCAAGGACGACCGGAATGGACTTCCAAAAGACCTGGCTGAAGATGGTGTTCATCCTACCAAAAAAGGCTACAAAATCATGGCAGAGTTAGCCCAGAAAATGATCAATAGGATATTGGATAATTGATGCAACCAAACTCGATTGCACCTCCTGGCAAGATGAATACAATTGAATCAGATTGAATTTACCATTGGCTGGAAAGGAGTATTTCAATTCCGAAAATCAGGAAAACAATATTATTCACGATGTCCCGATTTATTGCTCTCCTCCCATTCTGTTTTTTCTGTGTTAGTCATTCATTCGCTCAAAAGCCAACTTTCTCCGAAGAAAGGCTCAAAAAGATTGACACTTATTTTGACCAATTGATTCAGGACAAAAAGCTGGCCGGAGCAGTCACACTGATTTCAAATAATGCTCAAATTCGGCACTTTGAGATTCATGGCCTTATGGACTTGAATGATCAGTCCCCAATGAGAAAAGATGCGATTATACCAATCGGATCAATGACCAAAATCATTACCTCCATCGCGGTCTTACAGCTATACGAAGACGGACGGTTTCTATTGAATGATCCGGTTGAAGATTACATTCCCGAATTCAAAAACTTGAGGGTCTTGGTCAGCCCTGACACCATGATCACCGAACCGCTGAAGTCTCGACTAACCATTCGCGACTTAATGCGGCACACCGCAGGAATGGTCTATGGTGGAGGTTCCTCGATAACAGACAAACTCTATACCCAGGCCGGTTTCAGAACATGGGACAAAAGTCTCCCGGAATTTGTGAAACAAGCTTCTGAAATACCCCTGGCATTCCAACCGAATTCCGATTGGAGGTATAGTTACTCACACGACATATTGGGCTACCTAATAGAGAAAGTATCAGGAATGTCGCTTCGTGATTATTTTAGGGGGCGGATTTTTGAACCACTCGGTCTTTCCAATACTGATTTTATTGTCACTAAAAGTAAATCAAAGCAACTCCCCACACTTTATCGCTATATGAATAACCAGCTCACAATTGATGTACCAAGGAAAGAATCTATTTATTATCAACTTCCAAACGCCTTGTCAGGAGGAGGCAGATGGGGTACATCGTACGGAGGAATCATCACAACTATTGAAGAATTCCATACGATCTGCGCAATGCTGTTAAACTTTGGCACTCATAACGGGGCACGTCTCCTCGGAAGAAAAACTGTTGAACTTATGATGGCTGATCATATTGGGAACAAGTCTGCGTTTGGAGATGGTTATGGCCTTGGTCTTGGAGTAATTCGAAGTCTTGGCGATACAGGAACGGTTGGTTCAATTGGAGAAGTATATTGGGCAGGTGCACCCTATAACACCTATTTTTGGATCGATTATAGAGAAAAGATTATAGGGGTTCTTTTCACCAATACAGCACCCTTTAGCCATGCTAAGATGATGGATAAGTTCAAGGTACTCGCTTTACAAGCACTGGATAATTAACCTTTGTATTTCGCGAATTTCTTATTACCCCAATAAATCACTGCTCCACCCGTAAAGAACATTAACAAACCATATACCGCTGGGGCAATGGCGAATTCAGTGTTGTTCAACAAGACAACAGCGATAGAAATGGCCAACGTACCATTTTGAATACCGGATTCGATCGAAATGGAGATTGCGGATTTATCATTGAGATTAAACATTTTGGCAGTGTAAAAACCCACAAGCATAGTCGCAATATTTAAGAGTATGGCCACCATACCGGCCTCTTGCAAGTAGGCTCCAATATTGTCTTTTTCCTTAATTGTTATTCCAACAATCACCAACATAATTACTATCCCAGAGGCGATTCGGACAGGTTTGGCCATTTTCAAGGCAAAATCCCGTTTGTATTTTCGAATGAGCATACCAATTACAATCGGAATGATAATAATCACCATGACTTGTGTGATCGTTTCCACCACGTCCAGCTTGATCATCTGACTTTGATCCAGAAACTCCTCCAAAGCGATATTCACTATAAAAGGTATAGTCAGAATGGTAATAAAGCTACTAAAGGCGGTTAGCGTCACAGAAAGAGCAGTATTGCCTTTTGCCAGGTGAGCAATCAGGTTTGAAGTGGGGCCTCCCGGACATGCAGCCAGAATCATCAAACCAACGGCAATTTCAGGTCTCACATTGAATGCAGAAGCAATTCCAAAGCCGATTAAAGGCAAAAGGATAATTTGATTGGTGAGTCCAACAATTACTGCCTTGGGGTAGATAATCACTCTTTTAAAATCGTCCAAAACAAGGGAGAGCCCCATGCCAAGCATGATAATAAAAAGAGAGGCAGCCAGTATTACGGTAGATGCTTGATCCATGATAAGAGGTTAAAAAATTACAAATAGTTCGGCAAAGGACTTACCCAATGTACATAGCAAAAGTCTGAACACCAATCTTGCCTTCTTTGACAACAAAGGTATCAGTACCCATTTTTACATGGGCTTTTACAAAGGCTTCGAGGTGGTGATTCAATACTTCTTCAATTGTCATGGTTAAGGTTGGGTTGGTTGATTGTAGCTGTAAACTAGCAAATTCATCTGGTAAGCTCGTTCTGGCCCAGCCGATTACATCAAAATATTCTTTAAGCGGAAGAATGCAAAAATCTCTTATTAACTTTCCCGAAAGGTCGACAAAATGAAATACATTTCTTTATTGATTATACTGCTTTGCAGTACTACAATCAGTGCCCAAAACAATCAATATCTGGGTCAGAAACCTCCGGGAATGACTCCTCAGAAATTCGCTCCTGGTATCATCTCCAATGACTATGAATATGAATTCGGATCCGTATTCTCAAGGGATGGACTCGAGTTTTACTATGGAGTAGCAGCCGGGCCCGCGGAAATCAGATACTTGAAATTCGAGAATGGAGCATGGACAAAACCTGACACCATTTTATCGCATACCAAATATGGGATGAATGACCCTTTCCTCACTCCTGATGAGCAACGGCTCTTTTATATTTCTAAAAAGGCACTTTCAGGAGATACAGCGAAAGCCGATCATGATATCTGGTATTCTGAAAAAACAGAGCAGGGCTGGTCGGAGCCTATCAATGCAGGCCCAAATATTAACACGACTGGAAACGAATACTACATCTCCTTCACTAATGACGGTACCATGTATTTTTCCTCAAACATCAACGCTGTTGAAGATAATTGGCGAGACAACGATATATACTATTCCAAATTTGTAAATGGGGAGTTTCAAAAGCCAGTACGACTGGGGCCTGCCATCAATACTAAATGGTATGAAGCAGATGTCTATGTAGCTCCTGATGAAAGTTACCTGATTTTCGCTGCTGCCCGACCAAAACCAGAGGGTCGGGGCCAGGGAGATCTGTACATCAGCTTCAAGAATGAAGACGGAACCTGGACCAAATCAAAAAATATGGGTGATGTGATTAATACCACTGGACACGAGCTTTGCCCATTTGTGACGGCTGATGGTAAATATTTCATGTATACCTCAAACCAGGACATCTATTGGGTAGATGCTAAAATAATTGAGCAACTTCGTTAGCCATTGGAACCAACACGAATCAACAAATTTCTTAGTGAAGTAGGCTATTGTTCAAGAAGAGCTGCCGACAAGCTGATTGAGCAAGGTCGGGTCACAATCAACGGTAAAGTACCCGAAATGGGAACAAAAGTTCAATCAGGTGATCAGGTTGAAGTCGATGGCAAACCAATAAATATTCCGAGTGAAGATTTTGTCTATATCGCTTTCAACAAGCCTGTTGGTATTGTATGCACCACCGATACCCGAGTGGAAAAGGACAACATCATCGACTTTATCAATTACCCAAAGCGTATTTTCCCTATTGGCCGATTGGACAAACCCAGCGAAGGGTTGATATTTCTCACGAATGACGGAGACATCGTCAACAAAATTCTCAGAGCTAGAAACAACCATGAGAAAGAGTATATCGTGACGGTGAATAAGCCGATTACAAGAGAGTTCATTCAAAAGATGAGCAACGGCATTCCAATTCTCGACACGATCACCCGTAAATGCGAGGTGGAACAACTCAGCAAATTCAAATTCAGGATCGTATTGACTCAAGGCCTCAACAGGCAAATTCGGAGAATGTGCGAATACCTCGATTATCGGGTTCGTCAACTTAAACGAATTCGCATTATGAACGTGGTTATGGATATGCCTGTAGGACAGTGGAGAGACCTTACGGAGAAAGAGTTGAAAGAAATAAATCGTTTAGTGGCAGAATCAACCAAAACTCATGATTAAGAATTGCCAACTATAAGGAAACCATTAATTAGATACCACTTAGCCAGGGTATTGAGAGATGATAAAGGAACTTCAAGTGAAAACGAAGGAGATTAACAATCAAAATTAATGAGATAAATTAAGGATTTTCTAAAATTAGTTATAAATTATAAAAACTGATTAGAAAGTCTATCGATGCACAAATCTGCTCCTGACAAACATCAAGATAAACCCAACGCCCAAATACGGTCAGCGAGCAATCCCGAGAATCTGAACACCGATTCACTGAGTCAATCTCCCGAAAAAGGTCCGACAATTCAGAAAAAAGCAAATGCTCTTCCGCCAAATATTCAATCAGGTGTTGAAGCCATTTCCGGCTATTCCATGGAGAATGTCAAAGTGCACTATAATTCTGCAAAACCCGCACTTATTCAGGCAAAAGCTTACACTCAAGGGGATCATATACATGTAGCTCCAGGCGAAGAAAGGCATCTGCCTCATGAAGCCTGGCATGTGGTCCAGCAAAAACAAAACCGTGTCAAACCCAACAACAAGTCATTTTCGGGAGTCCCCATTAACGATGACCTTTCGCTTGAAAGAGAAGCCGACCGGATGGGTTCGAAGGCTTCAGCTTTTCAGTCTAATCAACCTGTCCAACTAAAGATTCTCCGTACTTCATCCGTGGACGTAGTGCAGCGTGTACTGCATATACAAAATTCTGATGCCTCTCCCTTTACCGAACTGAAGTACAAGAAAATGAAGCGTATCATTCATAATTATAGTGCTGGTGGCGAACCATGGGGTATAATGAAGCACATGGCTGAAAGCGGCTACAATTTCCACTATCCCAATTGGGGAAAAGCGACAGATAAAGCAAAAGAATTGGCAAGCCATGGGCTTGAAAGAGGCTTGAGCTACCTGAGGTCAGGTTCGAACCGAGAACGAAATACTATCAAACAACCAGGTTACGCCACGGGTGACCAATTTGGTATTGCGGCTGCACTAATTATAGATCCGCACTTAGACGTAGTCATAACAAAGGGACCGGCTGCAGGACAAGCAGGTCATGACTCTACCGACAAGGCGGAATCAATTAAACAGTTTTATATCGAGTCAGGGATTGAGTCGTATCGGATCAAAATTGTCGAGACCGGAGATATTCGGGCACCTCAGGCTACGGTCGATATGAGAGACAACATCAAGGACACCTATGTAAATGAGTTTGGACTTCCTCAAGCACAAATTTCCAATGCTCAAGTGAATACCCATATAAGCAAAGGGGTTGGTCATGGCACCACGGTGGTCGCTTCAAAATGGAATGATCATAGAAAAGGTTTGGTTCGACAACATTGGAATGTCAATGCTAGCAAAGATCGAGAGATTGCAGCCTGGCTAAGAACCAAGAATATACCTACAGCAGGACATAATGTGGCCATACTGTGGTCACGTTTCAGTGGCAAAAAGGGAGATATTCATCTAGAGCATGACACCAGTTTTCAAGGAATTCGTCAAATCGTTTTGGCTATTGCTGAACATTACACTGCAGTGATAATTGCGGGAGACCCAAGTGCTACACCCGATAAAGCGAACAAATTCGACAACATTGCGGGAACCTACGGCTTGAATGTCTACAATCTAACTGGGTTTTGGAATAATCCGACCAAAGAGCTCAAAGCCTGGGGAGGCAACACCAGAACAGGTCAGTTCAAACTCTATGATTATCTGGATAGGCACTTTGCAGAACTTAAGCATCTCGGTACGCGTAGTGGAAACCTAGAGGCCATGGCCATGATTGGACATAATGTCAGATACATGGAAGAACCAGGAAGCCATGGAGCAGAACGAATGGAGGAATGGCACGATGCGGGTCATGGTAGGACCGCTGCAGGAGGCAAAGCCACTGGCTATGAACGATTGAAAATTTCAAGGCCTCCCACCAGGTCGGGAAAGTTCTTGGTGGATAACAAAGCGACTCAGGCCAGGAGACCACCTTGGGCACCAGGAGTGGCTACTGCTCCCAAACCTGCAGGTATTGGCGGCTATCAGAAAGGCTTTACAGATGCCGATCTTAACAAAATTCGGGGTTACCTGGGGGTTCCACTTCACCATGGACCGGCAATAAACGAATATAGTGCACTTCAAACCATAGATTTAAGGGGAGCAACAGGTCTGACTGCGGGAACTGTACGAGGATTGTTGGTCGGCATAATGAAAAAACAAATACTCCCCTCTTTACACCTGCTTACATTACCGACTGTGTTCAATGGAATGTTCACTGAATTCGTCAAGCATGTGCGCAATATGGGAATAGCCGTCAATTTCGCCTGATCTCTACCTTACACCAAAAGCTGCATACATTTCATTATATTCAGTCTTCGTCAACAACATGATCAAACTCTTCCGAAATATGCGCAGGGAGCTGCTAGCTAAAAACAAGATCCTGAGATATCTGACCTATGCTGGGGGTGAAATATTACTCGTAATTATCGGCATTCTCGTTGCGCTGCAGATCAATAACATTAACGAGGAGCGCAAAAACCGAGAAAAGGTGGAGGCCATTCTGGTACAGATTTATGAAGATCTTGAGGTAAACATCCTTGACGCCACTGACAATCTTAATTATTTATTTCTCAAGGACTCGTTAGTTCGGGTGATTATAAATGGGGGCTTGAATACCAGCAATATCCAATTGCCTCGAACTTCTATGACGATATCAGCAATCTACACGACAGGTAGTTTCGCCATAGTCGACAATGGCTTCAAGAATTGGTCAAAAGTGGAAAATATACCTGAGGAGTATCAAGACCTGATGAATTTCATGAACTTCCTGTTTTTGACAGGAAAAAAAGATGTTGAAACGGTTCGCCAAATGGTGACAAATGGTGTGAATAAGGCTATCGAATATCAGGCAAAGCATTTTGATTGGTTTGCACCCTATTACAACAATGCATTCAGTGGAAATGGACCAATGATGAGCGAGGCAGTGGACTTTTATTTGAACGACCCCGCTTACAAAAATCAGGCAATGCTATATTTTATCTATGCTATCCAAAATTACCTTCCAGTAATCGATAACTATCGAAATGTAAGTATAAGTGCCTACAAGAAGATAGGTGAATTACTAGAGCTACCTTTATCAGAGAATGCAAAGAATAAGTTTCTTCCCGAAAACGATTACTTACAAAAGCTTGCAGGCAACTATATAGACGATAAAAACCCTTCACTGAATCCTACTATCAAAGTTGGGGAAAACAAACTTACATATCGCCTGAATAACTTTGAGTTGGATTTGACACCCATTTCTGAACTTGACTTCGTCAATGCACAAATGGGTGCTGCCGCAAGGATTAGTTTTAAAATGAGAGGCGATACTGTGTATGCGATGCAAGAATATGAAGGAGGACGGATAACGGAGTTGAGAAGGCTACAACCAGGTGAACAGAATTAGACTCATCCATCATCGGCTAAACTCCATTTAGCTTATCTTCTTGAAACTACCCTTTATTTGAATTCTAAGATTTTACTAACTTAAAAATTACTCAAATCATTGACCATGAAGAAATTAATACTCCTCTCTTGTGCCTTGTTGATCAGCAGTGATCTTGTGGCTCAAAAGAAGCCCAAAATCGGAAAGAACAAGCAGGCTGTTATTTCCAACCTCGACAATCGCTATTCTGAACTAACGGAGCTCAGCGACAAAATTTGGTCTTTTGAAGAAACCGCTTTCCAGGAAACCAAATCAGCGAAAGCTCTGGCCGATTATGCAGAATCACAAGGCTTTAAGGTTACCCGAGGAGTTGCTGAAATTCCCACAGCTTTTGTAGCAGAATATGGATCAGGTGCTCCGATTATTGGCATTATGGGTGAATTCGATGCTTTACCAGGTCTTTCTCAGAAATCAAAGCCAATCAAAGATCCGGTAAATGAAGGTGGGGCCGGCCATGGTTGTGGTCATAATCTATTCGGAACCGCTTCCATAGGGGCAGCGGTTGCCATCAAAGATTTAATTGCCGATGGGAAATTAGAGGGCACGATTCGTTTCTACGGAACCCCTGCCGAAGAGAGATTCTTTGGTAAACTGTGGATGATCAGAGCAGGTTTATTTGATGACGTAGATGTAATGATGGATTGGCACCCCAGTGATGAGACTAAGGCCAGTGTTCAAAGCAGTCTTGCACTGGTCGACTTCATGGTGGAGTTTTCAGGACAAGCTGCTCATGCCTCAGGTGACCCCTGGAATGGTCGAAGTGCTTCTGATGCATTGGAACTTTATACCACAGGGATAAACTATTACCGTGAGCATATCAAACCTACAGTCCGAATTCATTATCACATCCAGGATGCCGGCAAAGTGGTGAACGTGGTACCTGACTATTCAAGAATCTGGACAAGGGTTAGAGATACCAGAAGAGCAGGAATGGAGACCGTATGGAAACAGGTGGAACGAATCGCAGAAGGGGCAGCCATCATGGCCAACGTTGACTACAAAATCAATTTGATTTCAGGTGTACATGAGATTTTGGTGAATCGCACCGGAGGTGCCAAAATGCAAAAGAATCTGGAATATCTTGGAGACATCGAATACACGGCCGAAGAGCAAGAGTTTGCCAGGGGGATTCAAAAAGCAACAGGGAAACCGGAGATTGGAATTGAATCCAAAATCACCCCTCTTGAAGAAACACTGGAGCACCCTGGTGGCGGTTCCACAGATGTGGGAGATGTCAGCTTTGTAGTACCGACTATTCGACTGGGAGTGACTACTGCACCCAAAGACACCCCATGGCATTCATGGACGGTTGTAGCTTGCAGCGGAATGTCCATTGGACATAAAGGCATGCATTATGCCTCTAAGGCATTAGCTATGACAATGGTTGATCTATTCGAGGACGATAAGCTACGAGATGAAGTGAAGGCAGAGTTCAAAGAAAGAAAAGGAGATTACATCTATAAAGGAATTGTCCCGGACGGACCTCCACCTATCAATGGGTTGAATAAATGATCAAGGAAATTGGTCACCGGGATATTGAAAACATTTCAAAAATAGCCGACTGGTACTGGCAAGAATTTTCAATCCCTGTCGAAAAGACCACCCGGAGACTTTCTAATCTTCAACCGGGAGATCTCATTTATCAGCTTGGCTTCTTCTCAGACGCCAGGCTGTTGACAACAGGAGGACTCTCCCATCATGTGGGTCTGTTGAATGATCATGCGCAATTTAAAAACAAGGGATCTTGGGTCACGCTACTTTGTACCGACCCGGAACATCGAGGTAAAGGATACGGGAAAGAATTAATGATGGCCATTGAAAAAAAAGCCAAAACCAAGAGCTTCCAGCAGCTTTTCCTGCATACCTATACAGCGGAATCATTTTATTTAAAACAAGGTTGGCAACCAATAGACATGGTGGGGTATAAAGGTCATCAAACCTCAGTCTTGACAAAGACGTTGCAATAAATTTTATGTTTTACATAAAATAATATACCTTATGCATAAATAAATTGATTATGCATAATCCGGTCATTCGCGTTGCAATCACAGTTTCCAGAATAACCTTGATTTTAACTGCAATCACTTTTACCCTTTTCATAGGTGTCGTGATCTATTGGCAGTTTGTAGATATCGAGGTATTGGAAAATTGGAAGCTGGTCAACCCTTTTCAAGCAGGATCAGGAAACCTAAAAATGCAAAGGGGGCCAAATGCAGAGGGCATAACCTTCAATCAGATTGGCTCAACAATGGTCTTATGGCTGGTCATTCGGACGAGCATTTTTTTCGTATTGGTCTGGCTCGCTCTAAAAGAGGTGATTAAGATATTAATTGCAATAAGGCAGGAGCGCACTTTTTTCAGCGAGAACATAAGCCACTTTCAAAGACTTGGGACAATTGGTTTCTTATTTAGTCTATTTAGCTTGTTCAATTTTGGCACGATCAACGAGCAGACCACCTTCTATTTTGCCATCCCCTTTGAACCTATTCTTTTCAGTTTGGGGGCCTGGGTCTTAGCAGAGATATTCAGAGAAGGTGGAAAATTCAGGGAAGATTCAAACAGTATCATATGAGCATCATAGTAAATCTTGACGTAGTACTGGCCCAACGAAAGATGAAGCTTAAAGAATTGTCGGCTCTGGTTGGCATCTCCATGACAAATCTTTCACTTCTGAAAACCGGCAAGGCACGAGGCATTCGCTTCAATACACTTAGCGCAATTTGCGAAGTGCTGGAATGTCAACCAGGGGATATTCTCGAACATCAATCATCACAAAACAAATTCTTAAGAAAACCAACATCACTTCAAGCATGAAAGCAACCGATATCAAAGCACTATTTCTCCTTTTGTTCATTGTGAGTTTCTCTTGTGAAAACAAATCGAAAGAAACCGTATTACTTCCTTCAGGTTCATGTGAGGCCGCCTGGAATGATTCCACGTCAATGGAGTTTGTGGCAATGCTTGAGGAAAGTACTTCCCAAACACATCCGGTTTGGAAAGATTTTGATCTGGGTGATGGTCCCATCGTTTTACACGCTATTGAATCTCCAGACTCTACTCAATGTCTCGGACTTTGGAAAAAGGGTAAGCTCCTCTCCTATTTGGAAACAAAGGACAAACCTCTGTTATCCACTCCCTTGTATGGTTACCAACTGAATTTCCGTGACATGGAAGAAGAGAAGATTGACGTTTTGGTTAGGGCTTCTCAACAACCGGAATCAATTACCAATTGGTTAAACGAAAACTACGTTGAAAGTGCGGTATTAATCCCAACAGATTTTCCAAAATTTCCATTCAAACTATCCACCCATATCAAAGTTCAACTTGCTCTTCATGAATCGTTTCACGTAGAATTGATGCTAAGAAAATGGTACACCGGAGTAGGACCGTGGCCAACATGGGATTCACAACCTAACAGAAATGAACTCAGACAATGTTTCGTTCAAGGTGATTCATTGACTCCGGAATACCGGGAAGAACAAGAGGTACTAGCCAAAATGATTGAAGCCCTACTAGACGAAGACAAGCAGACTGCTATAGAACGAGGCCGGGACTTTTTGAACAAAAGAGCAATGCGCTACGATAATCTTAAGGCTATTGAAGTGACCCGAGGAGATGGAAAAAAATGTAGCTGTGAAGAAGGGGAAAATATTATGGAACTGGAAGAAGGCCTTGCCGATTACGGGAGTTGGACTATGCTCTACGAATTAGGAACGGTGACCAGAAAGTCTTTGATTCAACGTTATAATGCCATTCAGTTGGAACCTTTCTACCTTACGGGCGCTATGCTGATGCACGCAGCCAAGCTGATGAATAGCAACAATGCACAGCCCTTAATCGATGAAATAATCGACTCTTCCTCACAAGAGGAAGGAGCAGTAATTCAATTGTTCCGTGAGTATCTGGATTCCTTCAGTACGAATCGTTGATCTTAAAGAAGCGCAAGTTCGCTTCTAATCCCTAATGAGGGTCAGACTTAATTCAAGTATTGGTGATGTCGTGTATAGACTAAGCTAGCTTTCCATAACTTCTAACATTTTCAATTGCCGGTTATTCCTTTTGGTTGACTACTTGAGAGGTCAATCCAATTACGCCTTAAGAGTCGTTCATAACAGATTTTTCGCTTCAAAATTGACCAGTCCCGCTTTTACAGAATTGCACCATAGTTGAACTCCTCAACAGCCTGAAATTCATCATTCGCAACCATTTCACCAAAAACAATGTGACATTTTACGGAAAAATATTTCTTTCTTTTTTTCTTCTTTTTTGGAATTATCAATTTTCAATACTATATTAGAATTGTGAAAAAACCTATCACAACACTAATTTACTTCCTCACAATCTGGGGATCCTCTTTGATGCCTTGGGTGATTCTGGCGAACGCCATATTATCGATAGCCAGCATTCTTGGCGCATCTTATGCCACGATAGTCGCACACAGACCCGATGATCTGGAGAAGAATAATTTCTTTAGTATCAACGAGTTAGTTTTTGTTTTGGTTACGCTATTATGGTGTGGAGCTTGTCAATTTATGAGATATTAACCAGAAGAATTAGGAGTTTTCCGAACGTAGAACATTGTGTTCAGAAGACTCATATCCGTTTTTTACCAATAATCCAACTAACAAGAAAAAAAAATCTATTATATTTCATTTGAATGTAGAACAAGTATTACTTTTGCTCCATTCATATTTCACCTGATAATGATATAAATATGACAAAAAAAGAGACGGGATATGCTTTGAAGGCATTCAGAAAGGCTAATGACCTAAAACAAAAGGATATAGGTGATATACTTGGCCTGACCAATCGGATGATCAGTCATATTGAACAGGGAAACCGGGCCTTGAAGGACAATGAGATCAAACAGCTTCAAGAAAGATTTCCCGATTTTTTAAAGGATTATTTTAGGAAGTCAAGAATCCCATCAATACCCTTCAACCCAATAGAAAATTTTATTAGTCTTCAACAGGACCATTTAATCAAACACCGGGGGCAGTACACAATATGGATGCTGAATATGGTCGATATTCCTATGCTGGAATCGAATAAATTGGAAACAACCTGGGCCATCAATATCGTTGAGGGTATCAATTATTCGGTGATATGGGATTTGACTCAGTATGACAGTCGAAACAAACGCCTGTTCAACGATTTCAGGAGGGCAATAGTTAGGATTCAGAATAATGTAAATAAAATCATAGAGGACGCGGAAGAATCAGGTCTAAACGGACAAGACCTTCCAATAGCTCCAAGAAATGACGACCCAATGAAATCTGCCGGTATTGACGTCTATGCATTTTACTCACGTTATCAACTTGACTACATTCTTAAACGACTAAGAGATGAAGAAGAGGTCAATAAACTGTTGAGCGAAAAAGGACTGCCACCTCAAAACTACGTCAAGAATAGTGAGCATGCCAACCTGAATAACCTTTTAGAAGAATACCTTGTAGCTGCAGATACTTTTTCGAACATTGATGACAGGAGCGGGCAACGAATTCGTTTTCATACTCCTTTTGCCGAAGAGAGTTTTATTGAAAGCGCACAACATTGGCGATTTTTAAGAGAAGTCAGCATGTATAAATCGGCTATTGTCGTTTATGTACCCCCCGGACGGAATCAGAAACACCTTAATTCTGCACAACCTATGGCCGTCCTGGAAGTAACAGAGTCATGCAACTCTTTCAGCGACAAGGAACAGAAGAAGGCAGGCCATCTATTCATGGGTGACGCTATTGGTGATCATTACATTGAGGCTGTTAGTGAATTTGCTCGTTGGCATAAAAACAGATATGGATTATGCACAAATAGTTTCCTGGAAGGTATTGGATATACAAATGAGAAAAACGAAAAGAAATTATGGATACAAAAGCTTTTAGCTATAGAGGACAAAAAAATAAACTCATAGCCCTTGTCTTTCTAATCCTCCTATCAGGGCTTTGGTCATGCAGTTCGGGAGGAAATAAGAAGAATTCTGAAAATGTAGCTGAAGGAGAATATTCCGGGACGTTGCGTGTAGGGCATGTTGTCGGTATATGTATGTCTCCCCTGTTTTTGGCACATCATCTTGGCTATTTTGAGGAAGAAGGTTTATCCGTGGAGTTGGTTTGGATGCAAAATCCAGGTGACGGAATGAACCTGTTAAACTCCGGAGAGCTGCAATTGACCCATCATCCCTTCACCAATACGTTGAGAGCCGTAGACCAAGGTGCCGACCTTAAAATCGTGGCAGGTAGCGGCATGCATGGACTGGTTTCTCTGGCTCAACCAGAATTAGGAATCTCAACTGTAAAGGATCTTTTGCCTTTACGCAGGATGGGGATCAAAGCAGGGAATCAACGTCTGAATTCACTGGAACTCACGTTTTATGGGTTGATCCGTGACCAGGGAATGACCTATGATGACTTTGATATGAAGTACTTCTTTGATCATTTCTCCATGCAATCAGCCTTTGTCAACAAGGAAATCGATATATGTACTCATGTTGAACCCTACGCCACCTTATTAAGCGACAACCATGGTGCTGTCAGAATTGGAAGCTCCGTTGATACTTGGGGTGAAGGTTCTCCCGATTGTGTGGTCACTGTCCAGTCGGAGTTTATTGAAAAATACCCTGAAACTTTGCGAAAGTATACGCGAGCCATATTAAGAGCAGATCGGTACGTAAAAGCCAATATGCAGCAGGCTGTGGTCTATCTCAATGAAGGTAAATACTATCGTGTGGACTCCCTGACTCTTGCCTCCGCCCTACCCCGACAACCACCAGGGGTAGACCTAAGAAAAGGCCTCCCTGGATTAGAAAAGGCAATCAGACATATGGTCGAATTGGGATATATGAAAAAGGCACCCGAGAATCTTGTAGATTTGACTATTCTTGAGGAAGTATTGCTTGAAGAAAACATTTCTAATCAACCCTAATTCTATGAAGCGACTATTACTGAGTTTAGCATCAATAGGGTTATTAGTGTTTCTTTGGGAGTGGTTATATAGATCGGATATAATAAATCTATTCTATTTTCCACCCCCCAGTCAGTTCATCACTTTCCTTTTTGAAGAAAATTTCAATCTCGGTCTCGGGCCCGAACGTCAAAATATTTTTGTTTCCATAGTTGCCAGTAGTTTACGGGTATTGATTGGCCTAATTTTTTCTTTTAGTCTTGGATTACTGATCGGCATGGGAATTTGGAGCATTCCTCTGGTCAACTCAATGATGATGCCTATCGTACGACTTTTTGCTCCTATCGCTCCCATTGCATGGATCCCACTCGCTTTAGCAATCTTCGGAATTGGTAATGTAAGTGCTGTTTTCCTGGTTTTTATGGGCACTTTCTTTATTCTGGTTATCGCTACGATTGGTGCCCTGAATAGCATAGACAGAAATCTGATTAACGTTGCAAAAACTTTAGGAGCCGATTCTTCCCAGATTTGGAGGCACGTAATTGTTCCATCCATCATCCCAAATGTTTTCACAATTCTAAGAATAAATTTCATCGGGGCCTGGATGGCGGTGCTTGCTGCAGAAATGGTTGGGCTCAGAGATGGTCTTGGTGCTATCATTCTCATCGGACGAGAGTCATCAAATCCGGACCTTATTCTTGTAGGAATGACACTCATAGGCATAGTCGGTTTTATTTTCGATGCCTTTCTGATTAAAATTCAAAAAAGAATCTTCTGGTGGAGTCACATCAACATATAAGTACTGAAGAGGTCGTCTTGGAATGCAAGGGCATTGGTCTGTCTTATAAATCAGAGCACTCAGAGCCCGTAGAAGCAATATCAAACATTAATCTAAGCGTACAAAGAAATGAAATTGTCTCCGTCATAGGACCAAGCGGATGTGGAAAATCCTCTTTATTGAGTGTTATATCCGGCCTTCAAGCACCCACAAAAGGCCATGTTATTCATGAAGGTAAAATTGTTACTCAACCTTCTTTCAAGCGAAGCATGGTATTTCAACAACCCCATCTCTTTCCTTGGGCCAATGTGTATTCTAATATAGAGTGGGGACTTAAGAGAAGAAATGTAGAAAAGAAAAAAAGAGAGGAGAAAGTCAAGCGCATTTTATCTGATATCGGTCTAAGCAAATGGGCGAAAAGCTATCCTCACGAACTTTCAGTAGGCATGAAGATGAGGGTCGCGGTCGGAAGAGCCTTAGCTCAGCATGCCAATCTCCTGCTCATGGATGAACCATTTGCCGCGCTGGACTACCAAACACGTTTACTCATGCAGAAGTTTATGCTGGGAGACGCCTCAAAGAGAACCATTCTTCTAGTCACCCACTCCATTGATGAAGCCCTTTTGGCCGATCGTGTGATCGTACTTAGTCAAAGACCAGGACGAATCATTGATGAAGTAAAAGTCGGACTCGTGAAACCCATAGATCCTACGGCAAAAAAGTATATTCAATTGAAAACTTACCTGGCCAACAAAATTCAAGAGGAAGTCATGAAATCAGTTAATGATGATGGCAGTTGGCCAAGTGCGGTGAGGATGAAAGACGTCTGGAAACACAGTCCTGTGGATTAGAGATATCCGATTACCCGCATGAAAGCCATAGTCTGTACGAAATACGGCCCACCGAAAGCACTCAAGGTGGAAGAAGTTCCAAAACCTCAACCCAAGGATGGAGAGGTACTCATCAAGGTGCATTGCACTTCAGTGAATGACTATGACTGGAGTATGGTCAGAGGAAAACCATTTCTCTATCGATTGCTTTTTGGAATAACGAAGCCAAAACGCCAAATACCAGGAATGGAACTGTCAGGGACGGTAGAATCTTGTGGCCCTGACGCCACCAAACACCAACCCGGGGATGCCGTATATGGAGATACCTCTGATGTGGGTTTTGGTACGTTTGCCGAATACATCACCTTGCAGGAAAAGGCCTTAACCCCTAAGCCTCAAAATATGTCGTTTGAGGAAGCCGCAACAATTCCTCACGCAGCACTTTTGGCCTATCAAGGACTTGTGGAAATGGGACAAATACAAAACGGGCAAACGGTATTGATCAATGGTGCTGGAGGTGGAGTTGGCACCTTTGGATTGCAACTGGCTAAAATGTACAACTGCGAAGTCACTGGTGTAGATACAGGAGATAAACTCCAAACCATGAAGGCATTTGGCTTTGATCACATCTTAGATTATCAATCAAAAAACTTCACACGAACTGGTCAGAAATATGATCTTATTCTCGATGCAAAAACCTGTTTTTCTCCCTATGCCTACCTTAGGTCGCTCAATTCAAAAGGCCGATATGTTACCGTTGGAGGTAAGCTAATCCGACTATTGCAGCTTACTTTTCAAAAAGGGTTAATCAAAAGACTGACTGGAAAGAAACTCAAAATACTCCCTTTAAAGCCTAATAAGGGACTGGAATATATCAATCAGCTTTTTGAAGAAGGTAAGCTCAAAACGATCATTGATGGCCCCTACCCCCTGGAAAAGGCTCCTTGGGCAATCCAATATTTTGGAGATGGATTACACAAGGGCAAAGTGGTGATTAATGTCTCGGAAAGCCATTAATTTCAAACTCTGAACTCGCTACTTTATCTATTAAATGCACCCCATCGACTGTTAACAACAGCCTCAGCATTTAACAAGGCCAATACCTCCTCCGCTATATTTTCACTCAATTCAAGATGAGTCGTAAACCCTACGCAAGACGCATTGATTTCTCCCAGAATGTACTTGTCTTTTCCTGTGGCCTCATCGGTATCCAAGATAAAATCCGCTGTCCATATCAAAGGCAGGTCATAGTTTCCAAGCTTCTTTTGTATGTCCTTCAAAGATTTTCCAATTGATTTGACCAAATCCGGCCATTGGTCTGGCTCATCGTAGCGGTATTTGGCTCCTGAAAAAAGCGTAGCAGAAAAAGCATCTTCCGTATCCACAGGTTTCTTATGGACTACATTCACCACATTGTCACGCAGCATCAACACTCTGATTTCGCCCTCCACAATTCTTTCCAGAAAAGGCATATCGAGCAACATCCCATTCGGCCCCTCCAGGTATCTGATACAAAACTCAAGAAACTCTTGTAAAGTCTTTTGCTCCGTATGATTGTCTTTGGCTTCAGTCAATTTCAATCTGGCATCAAGAGGAATTTCCCCATTGTATTGCTCTCTATCAAGTACTTCCACTCGCCAGATGCCTTCTCCGGCTGACCCTCTATTCTGCTTGAGGACTCTGATTCCATGGTTCAAACTTTGTGGAAACCGCTCTTTCAAGGTTTCAAAATCATAGTAGGTAAATACATCATTGGGCACAATTTCAGTACCCTTCAACCTTTCAACGGAGTTCTTGGCGCCATATGCGATCATGGCATCCGGATGGGGCAATCCTTCTACTCCATTGTTGACCAACTCGCGCAACATCTGAAAATACCCCTCTTCATTTGGCAAATTGCCGGGGTTTACCCGACTGATATATGCATCAGCCTTATCTATCGTATGCCGATAGATTTCCCCGCGATCTTCATCTCGATAGAAGATTATTTCTGCATTCCAACCTCTGTCTTTCAGTGAATCAATTATTGGCTTCGAGTCACTGCGATAACCGTATTTACCTTTGTCTGATCCTCCCCTCACCTCGAAGATCACGACATGTCTTTTCAGTGCGATTGTCATTTTAAGTTTTTTTGACAATTTGCCCTTGAAGAAGATCGTGGGCTATGATAATTATTGGCTAATTTCCTGATAAATGTCAGAAAAGAGTGCACAAGTAAAAAAGTCTTTACATATTTGATTATCAATAGATTACATAGACTTTAACATTCTGTTAAGTCAGTGATGAATACTTAAATTTAGTTCTGATTATGGGGACACTAGCCAACGTAGAAACCGACAGGGACGTCAATGAATTTATAGAGAACGTACCGAACAAGACACGAAGAGAGGATGCCAAAAAACTTCTTCAGATTATCAAAGAAATCAAAGGCATTGAACCCAAAATCTGGGGCCAGGGAATAGTGGCCTTTGGAAAGTATAAATATCAACGAAAAAATGGCAAAGAATTCGAATGGTTCAATGCAGGCTTCTCTCCAGCCAAAGCACATATGACTCTGTATGTGATGTTCAACCTGAAAGAAGAAAAGGCGCTCTTGGATCGGCTCGGACCGCACAGGGCTGGATCTGGCTGCCTTTACATCAAAAAACTCGAAGATGTCAATATGGATGTACTCAAGGAAATGATCCAGAAAAGCAATCGTTGGTGACCCGTATTTCCCTAAACGCTAAGAATGAATAGAAAAGAATTTATCCGTATGTGCGGGATCCTGGGAGTTGGTCTACCCTTCCCGTCAGTCCTTGCTTCTTGTGGAAGTGACAATGGACCAGATGCTTCCTTCACTGGAAAAGTGCTAATCATCGGAGCCGGAGCCGGAGGACTGTCTGCAGGTTACTTGCTTCAGCAGCTAGGAATTGAATATGAAATACTAGAGGCTTCATCCGCCTACGGTGGACGTATGAGGATTAACACAACCTTCGCTGACTTTCCAATTCCACTGGGCGCAGAATGGCTTGAAACCAATACCAATATCTTTTCAGAAATTGTCAATGACTCTTCTGTTGAGGTCAACATTGAAACAATTCCTGACAATCCCGATCGAAAGTTTGTGAACTACTCCTGGTTTAATTTTTTCGAGGACTTCATCGTCCCATCCGTCTCGAGCAAGATTGCCTATAACACGATTGTCCGATCCATTGATTATTCTGGTGACCAAATCATTGTGAATACTCAAAGTGGACAGTACGCTGCAGACAAGGTCGTGATTTCAGTTCCTCTTAAAATATTAAGAGACAGTGACATCCAATTCACACCGGCTTTGCCTCAAAACAAAATTGATGCGATCAACTCAGTAAGAATTTGGGAAGGATTTAAAGCCTTCTTTGAGTTTTCAGAAAAGTTTTTTGACGATAGTCATGAAGTGGATATCAGTCCCGAAACTGATGGCCAAAAAATTTACTACAATGCCGCATTGGGTCAAAATACCTCAAGACATATTCTAGGTTTGTTTAGTGTTGGAACCCCAGCATCTGAATTCAGCACTTTGTCCGGCAATGAATTGAGGGACTTTATTCTGGCTGAACTTGACCAAATTTACAATAATCAGGCTTCTCCTAACTACATAAAGCACATCACCCAGGACTGGAACAATGAACCATTCATTAAGGCTGGCTATCTATCAGATCATGCTGATTGGCGTACGGTAAGAACCTTGGGTGAATCAGTCGCGGACAAGCTCTACTTCGCGGGTGGAGCCTACACAGATGGTGAGGATTGGGTATCGGTCCATACCGCTGCTCAGTCGGCCAGAAATGTGTTCCTAGAGATTACACGATAGATTCCAATAACTTAATGGGATTTATACAAATTTGATTCTGTTTAAGATTTTGTTAACATCTTCATACTAATAACATATTATTACTAAACTGTATGATTCTATGTCTTGAATAACTCTGATATCTCAATAAAAAATACTGAGACCTATTTAGACATGAATTAAAAAATCCCATGGTCATTTAATAACCAACTTCATGAGAATCAACGGATTGTTCACTATACCTTCAGTGACTGTCGTTTCAAAAATCAATATTTCAGACTATTGAAAAAATAAATTGTAGATCAATCATAGAAGATAGATAGGTCAAGAAAAGATTAATCATTGATCTTGTTCAAAGCAAACTCTAATTGAGAAACCAATTCCGGTCTTTCCTTATCATACGAAGGCAAAGATACTTTCTGCAAATTAGTCCACTCATTGAAGAATGAGGTCCAATCATTTAAACTGACTACAGAAACTCCGTCAACTATGTCGTTTGCGAGATCAATTGAAGGATTCCTATAGCCCAAGTATTCACCGAGATTCAAAAGACTGTTTAGTCTCTCTTTGAAATATGATACTCTTCGGTCTGCACGGATAGTCGTCAGGTCCACAGTTTTGCTTATATCTTCGAGAACTTCTTTTTGACCTAAAAAATTAGCCTCAAGCGCATAGGTCTTGCCCAATTGACTCAAAATCTCGAACCTTTGTCCGTTTCTCAATGTTGGCTCTTGGCTCAAAAAGCCCTCAATAACATCAATTGCTGAGCCAATATCACCAATCTTTTCGTATGATTCTCCTAGAAGTTTAATCATACGATAATCTTGGCTAGCAGTAAGCTTGAGTCCTAGGCTATAGAACTCATTTATTTCATTTTTTACAGCATCATAATTGTCACTTTTAAAAAGCTCATGTGCCTTATCAATAGTCTTTATATAATGATCCTGAACTCTAAAGATTCTTATTTCCTTTGAAATCCCTTTTTCTATTTCTTTGCTCACTTTAGGGTCCATTATGAAGCCAAGGGGGTCGTGAATTTCTACCGAAATTTGCACATCATCAATCGATTTGACACAACCTTCAAACTTAAACGGGTTTTGAATATTTTCTACAAACAAGTCGTTGCCCACAGCAACTTTGTTCTCGTCAATCAAACGAACTGAAATATCTGGATACATACCACAGGCTTTGCAGTTCAACCTGCCAAAAACATAAATTCTCTGATCAGGACATCCACCTTGCCCAAATGCAGCAATACCATAAGTCAGTAAGGCGATAATGAGAGTTGTACGAATGCTATGTGAATCCATCAATTGTGAGAATTTAAAGATTTTATCAATGAAGGAGATTGTAACAGAGTATCTATCGAATTTATAGGTTTCAAGGTCATACCATCCAGTTGATCTAGGTCCTGTACATTGACAATGGACTTAAGAGCAGGATGGAATCCAAACGTCCTAACTTCAAAACGCCTACAATTGGGTGATTTATCGTTTGGCACTAACAATACAAATTGACCCTTCCTATTAGTAATTGCACTTGCCACCTCTGTTCCAGTCAAATCATACACAGCAATCTTCGATTTTGAGAGTGACCTTTCTTTCAAATCGTGAAATATTGTTCCTTTAACGACAGTGTTATTCGTATAAATCCTCAATACTCCAAATCCAAATGTCAAGTTGGCAAAAAGGCTCATCCACAAGATAAGATTCACAACAATAGGCCATTTTATTCCGTGATTTAGCACTCTATCATAGCAATAGAGGTATATTGAGAAAAAAACAATGGCTGATATTGCCGCCATAATCATGAAAACATACCACTCTGGAATATTGACGAGAATACTTTTCGAAAGGCTTCCACCAAGAAATAAATAAATGGATATACTAAAAACCGATGCGAATACATTGTTTACCGATCTAAAGTCTTGTGTTCGGTTTCTAAAATGAATCTTTAAGCTCTTGATTTGGCTTATCCAAGGAAAAGCACCTAATCCAAAAGCCCCTACATATAAAGACCAATCCATTTTTTGTCACAAAATATTAAATAAAAATAGATTAAATTATTCTCAATTTTATTAAACTAATAAAATCTACAGTCAAATTTATATAATTAAAAAATTGAAAAAGGAGATTCTACAACATTAAAAGAGTCCTCGAAGGCTACTATAAGCAAATTCCTTATTATCAGCTACTCTTAAACTAAGTATCTCGTTTAAATAGAAAGATTATGGAAACGCCTGATTTGATTGTAGCTAATTCCGATAGAATGCAATAGATGTCTTGACTAACTAATTTGAGGAATGATCCCGGAAATAGATTTATATCTTGAAGAAGGTTGCGGAAGATGCTCACTGTATCAAACTCCGGACTGCAAGGTCCATAGTTGGCCTAACGAATTGAGGGAACTGCGAAGGATTGTATTGGAATGTGGATTGACCGAAGAATATAAGTGGTCACAGCCTTGTTATACCTACCAAGGGAATAATGTGGTAATTGTTACCGCATTTAAGAACCATGCCGCTTTAGCATTTTTCAAGGGCACATTGCTAAGAGATTCTGAAAAGATTTTGGTTTCGCCCGGTGAAAACTCGCAGGCCTCCCGTTATGCGAAATTCACAGACGTAAAGGAAGTACTGGCTCAAGAAGAAATATTAAAGGCTTACTTATTTGAGGCCATTGAAGTTGAAAAGGCAGGATTGAAAGTTGCATTCAAAAAGACACCTGAACCTATTCCAGAAGAACTTGAGCAAAAATTTTCGGAAATGCCTGAATTAAAAGCAGCCTTTAAAGCCCTGACACCTGGTCGTCAACGTGGGTATATCCTTCACTTTACTCAGCCCAAACAATCCAAAACCCGTGTTTCACGCATTGAGAAATTGACGAATAAAATACTTAGTGGTAAAGGGTTCCATGATCGCTAGGCGCAAAGGACAACCGGATGGAAGAAAATGAAAAACCGAGATTAGCCCGATTAACTGCAATTATTACGCAGCTTCAAGCTAAACGCATTGTCACGGCCAACTCCCTCGCAGAAAAGCATAATGTTAGTGTGAGAACAATCTACAGAGATATTCGCACACTTGAGCAATCGGGCATCCCCATCATCACGGAAGAAGGCAAGGGTTATTCCATTATGGAGGGTTATCACCTCCCTCCCGTACTTTTTACTGAAGATGAAGCAAATGCGTTAATCACTATAGAGCGGCTTGCTTCAAAAAACAAGGACCAGTCACTGACGGAAAATGTGTCCAGCGCCATTGAAAAAATCAAAGCCATACTAAAGTACTCTCAAAAAGGTAATGCCGAATTGCTAACCGACCGCGTATATTTTGGCGGTAACAACAAGGAGGTGAAAACAAGCAGTAATCTAATGCAGATACAATCGGCAATTATTCATTTTCACACAATTAAGATTGATTACCTTTCTTCTGAGAAAAAGAAGACCACCAGGGTCGTTGAGCCCTTCGCCATCTATAGCATACATGGAAATTTTCTATTGGTGGCGTTTTGCAGGTTGAGAGATGATTTCAGGGCCTTTCGCATCGATTATATCGAATCTCTTGATGTTCAGGAAGAGACGTTTCCACCGCATAATATGACCATTGTGGAGTTTTTTGAAAAATATATCAAGAATCAAAAACACCCCTGACACACCTCTGTCACAACCCCATTTTACCTTTGCATCGGTACTAATAAAAAAGCAAACAAAATGGAGACGATTAACATTATAATACTATCAGTTTCAGGTCTTCTACTCCTCATGGTAGGCACCTTAAGGCTTAGTAGTCCAATTAAAAACTACGCAAAGAATTCCGGCATCACTCTTCCAAACGATGTAGACCTTTTAAATGAAATGAGAGGAATTGGTGCATTGATGTTTATGGGAAGCATCATCATTTTGTTAGGAATAATTGTCCCCGAATTGACAACCTCGTCATTTGTCGTAGCCACCATGATATTCCTGGGTTTTGCTCTAGGAAGAGTCGTAAGTTCCAGCGCGGATGGAAAGCCAAACAAAAAGATCATTCAAGGACTGATCTCTGAGCTGGTACTGGGTGCAACTAACGCCTATTGCCTGATCTCTATTTCAGCATAATCATTTTAACTTCGATATTCTGAAGGATCTAAATTGCTATTCGGAGACTGAAAGAGCTTCTTGCCATAGAACCAAGAGACTCTTTCGGTTCCTCATCCTTCGGAACACTCAGAGTGACGTTGCTTATTTAGTTGACGTCACACTGAGGGAGTTCAACGACCGAAAAGAATATCGACTCGCTTTAGGCCGTGAGGTTTTGACAAATTGCTGACCATCACTCAGATTTTTCTTAGATTGATTTTTGGTTCACGGAGGTACCGTATACATTTTGACTAACAAAAACAGAACAACTCTTTATACTGGGGTGACTTCTGATTTAACCGCTCGAATTCAAGAACATAGACAAAAAATCTACCCTAACAGTTTTACGGCCAGATACAACCTGAACATCTTAGTCTATATGGAACATTTTGCAGGTATTGAAGAGGCCATAGAAAGAGAAAAGAAGATCAAAAACAAAACTCGTATAAATAAAGAGCGGTTAATTAACTCTACCAATCCTAATTGGCATGATCTCTCTCCCGAAGTACTTTCCTGGTAATCACAATACCATCTAAGTCGTTTACCGTCATTCTGAAGAAGCCTAGCGACTGAAAGAATCTCATATTATGGCAAAGAGACTCTTTCGGTTCCTCGTCCTTCGGAACACTCAGAGTGACGTTGCTTATTTAGTTTACGTCATTCTGAGTGAGTTCAACGACCGAAAGAATCTCTTACCATAGAATAGAACACTGAGAGCAAATTTCTATCTAATTCCCTCCCACTTCTTCTTCATTCCACTCAAGGCCCGCTCTAGTGTTCGCACTCCTTCCTCTGTTTGAGTAGTCGGCTTGGCATCTGCAGCCTGAAGCAAGTTCAGTAAGAACAGGAACTTGTGTTGTAAACCGACAATTGTTTCTTCCTCGATTGGAGTTTCATAGATACTTCCATACATGGTATCAGGGTCACCAGCAGCACCATTACCCCTGAACCTTCTTCTTGCTTCCGAAGTACCGGCAGAACCATCAATTACTTGTTTGATCTTTTCCAATTCCAGATACCCATTATAGCATCTCATACTTAAGTCGGTTTGGAGTTGAAGGTCTTTTTCTTCAATCACCACTCTTGGATCCATCAGCACCTTGATAGGTCTTTCCTGAGACTCCCCATCCACCGTAAGTCGTACGCGATAGGTTCCAGGATGCACATAAGGTCCATGTGGACCACTCGGTGTGTTTTTATAAGTCGCAGCAATGGAAAATTGTCTTCTTGATCCTGGAGGAGGCTCATGTCTGAGGTCCCAAACAAAGCGGTTATGGCCTTGTTTAGCTCCGAGTTTCTGAAATGGCTTAATCCAATACGTGGGATGAGGCAGGGAAGTCGTATCCACTTCTTCGGGCCATTGTCCGCTTGTGTAGGTCCGAATAATGTTGTCCCTCTCGTCTAAAATTTCCAGTTTCACAATTTTGACATTGGTATTAAGCTGATAATCGATGATAGCACCATCAGGCGGGTTTTCTCCTGTCGGCTCTTCAGGAGGAAGAGGGGTGTCATGGAACATGTTATCCCGAACCCGATAAGTAGGTGGTGGTGCATACAAGTAGGCATCACCCGCTCTGGATTTCGTCAATTCCCGCAATGGAGCAATGTTATCCAGAATCCATGCTGACCGTCCGTGAGTACCCACTACCAAATCATTTTCGTGTATCACCAAATCCCGAATTGAAGATGCTGGCATATTATTCCTCAATGATTGCCAATTCGCTCCATCATCAACTGAAAAGTAGACCTCACGCTCTGTACCGGCATAAAGCAACTTTGGTTGTTTGGGGTCTTCTCTCACCACATTCACGGGACCGATTTCATACATCCCATTCACTACTAATTCCCAGCTCTTTCCCGAGTCATGGGTTTTATAAATGATGGGCTTCATATTGTCCTTTCGGATTGCGTTTATAGCAACATAGGCTGTATTCACATCAAAATGACCTGCATCGATTTGTGATACCTTGTCCCAGGAACTCATACCTGGAGGGGTTACCTCTGTCCAGTTAGCACCTCCATCTTTTGTAATATGGATACGACCATCGTCAGTACCAGCCCAAATGGTCTTGATATCTAAAGGAGACGGACCAACCGCATAAATCACCCCTCTTCTTGCCATGGTTTCCATTTCCCTGGTTTTAAAGTCACCTACACTGGCCGGGACTTCAGGTTGTTCGTAAGTCAGGTCAGGACTAATGATCTCCCAATTATCTCCACCATTCATTGATTTCCAAAGTACATTAGTAGCAAACAGTAACATATTGTCATCGGCAGGATGAAACATTAACGGCATTGTCCTGAGAATTCGATATTTACCAGATCTGACCGCTTCAGGAGCTACGTTTTGTGCCTGGCCAGTCCGCTTGTTGAATTTCATTACACGACCCCCATAAATGATATCGGGATCTTTAGGGTCTGGCGCTACATAAGCATATTCATCTGCCCCCACGCCCATAAATTCTCGAAAACTAATCTGTCCACCGTTGCCCCTACTGGCTATTCCAATGGCACCACTCTCCTGCTGTCCACCGTACACCCAATAAGGAAATTGATTGTCGGTTGAAACATGATAAAGTTGAGTAGTAGGCTGATTGTACCAGGAGCTCCAGGTTTTGCCTGCATTCACCGTGACAACGGCTCCCTGGTCAGCTACAAATAGCATGATGTCAGGGTTTATGGGATTGATCCATATCCGATGATAATCATCGCCACCAGGGGCACCTTTTAATGACATCCAGGTCTTACCTCCATCATCTGAGGTGTAAGAAGCCACATTACCAACATACACTCTATCCGGATTTTTCGGATGTACCTTAATTTCGGCAAAGTCTCCTCCTCTTCCCCATAACCTGCGATCTCTGTGGATTAACGACCAACTTTCACCTGCATCCTCACTCTTATAAATTCCACCATTGTTTCTGGCGTCTACTGTGGCATACATGATATTCGAATTGCTCCTGGCAATTCCAACACCAATCCTACCCAATCCATCAGCAGCAGTGGGCAAACCTTTGGTTAGCTTTCTCCAATTCTTGCCACCATCAGTGGACTTATACAAACCACTATTTGGCCCGGAAAAGCGAGCATTCTCCCAAGGGCCTTCCTGGTGTTCCCACATATCTGCAAAAAGAATATCCGGATTGTTAGGATCGAATTCGACTTGTATTGCTCCAGTGTTGTGATTGATATAAAGAACTTTCTCCCATGAAAACCCACCATTTGTGGATCTAAAAACCCCTCTTTGCTCATTGGCACCATAGGGGTGACCCAATCCTGCCACAAATACTATGTCCGGATTGGTCGGATGTACTATAATCCTTCCGACTTGCTGCACGTCAGATAGCCCCATTTTATCCCAGGTCTTTCCTCCATCGGTTGACTTAAAAATTCCATCACCCACACCAAGATCAGGTCTGTGCAGGCCTTCTCCACTACCCACATATAGAATGTCGGGATTAGATTCAGAAACTGCGATATCCCCTACAGAACCGGTCGGGGCATCATCAAAAATCGGATTCCAGGTTCTGCCATAATCATCAGTCTTCCATACTCCACCGTTATTCACACCCATATAGAAAACATTAGGCTGGGTCGGAATGCCAACACCACCAACGGTCCGACTTGCCCTAAAGGGTCCGATCATTCGATAAGAAAGATCTCGATAAGAAGATTTAATTACACGTTGGGCCTGATGAATATTCTCAGTAAGTAGAAGGAGGATCAAAACAGCTGAGAGTCTGAATAGTTTGGTCATGGTTGAAGGATTATGCATTGATTTTACCCATAAAGAGGCACAAAACCAACGCACATATTTTCAATGAATGACACTTTATTGAAAAACCCTTTCTACGACCATTAGAGCACCCACACTGACCAATAGCCATAGGGATATACCCAATATGAATGGTTTCACTCCTGCCTTTCTAATTTCTCTTATCTTAATACTGGCCCCGATAAGAAAGAGTGTTAGCAACATACCTTTCCTACCAAGATTATCCAGCACTTGAAATTCGGATTGAAAACCGGAGAAGATTTTCGTGAGAAAAATGGACGCCACAAACCCCAGGATGAACCAAGGTATTTTTATGTTTCTCCAGCCCTTTTTCGACTCTAAAAGAATGAACAATAATGCCAAAGGGATGATCCATAATGCCCTTGTCAACTTCACCATAGTCGCAATACGGAGTGCCTGATTGCCAAATGCCTCTCCGGCACCCACCACAGATGATGTATCATGAATTGCAATTGCTGCCCAATTGCCAAATACCTCCTCTGAAAGTGCAAGCCCTTTGCCAACAATCGGAAAAAGCAATAACGCCAAAGCGTTCAACACAAAAATCACGATTAGGGCATAAGAGAACTGCTCCCCCTTGGCATTAATTATAGGTGATACGGTTGCAATTGCACTTCCTCCACATATAGCGGTTCCGGCAGCAATTAGCCAAGTGGTTTTCTTCTCCGTCTTGATAATATAACCCAGCAATAAGCCTAGCAATAAAGTGATTACCACCGAAAAGGCGGTGAGTCGAAATCCTTCTACAGAATAAGTCACTAGTTCCGACCAATTCATTCCAAAGCCCAGAAGGACTACGGATATTTTTAGGAGGAAACTGCTTAAGTTATCTACATGGTTTGAGCAAATTTTTGGAAAAAGCAAGGTGCAGGTAAAGCCGAGAACGATAGCCAGTGGCCCGGATGTAAGCGGAAAAATTGCAATTAATGCACCTATGAGAATTAAAAGGTACCTATTTGAAAAAATCAGACCAGAATCCCAGGAATTCAAAACCTAAAGTTGTCCATATATTTTTGACTCCCACCTGTGTTAATGATCAGTATGCTGTCATCAAGTGAAATCAGGCTCTGCTCAATGGATTTTTTCAATCCGGCAAGCGCAGCTCCTCCTTCCGGAGAGATAGACAAACCTTCAAGTCTGGCAAGTTGAAGAGCATTCTTCACAAGCTCTTCTTCTGTGACCGTCAGTGCATATCCCTTTGATTCAATCACTATCTTTTTGATCAAATCTTCGCCAAAAGCCTTAGGAACTGCCAGACCATTGGCCTTGGATTCTCCATAGGGAGCATTGTCCGTATTACCATTGATAAAATCGACCATTGGAGCACAAGCACTAGACTGAACCACCACCATTCGAGGCAGGTGGTCTGGGCTTAGCCAGCCCAAGTGGATCATTTCCTGAAAGGCCTTCCACATACCAATCAGGCCCGTACCTCCTCCTGTTGGATAAATGATCACATCCGGCAAGACCCAATCCAGCTGTTCGGCTATTTCAAAGCCCATTGTTTTCTTGCCTTCCACACGATACGGCTCCTTAAGTGTGCTCATATTAAAATAGCCGTTCGCTTCGAACTGAGTCACCATCATACCACATTCATCAATTAACCCATCAACCAAAACCACTTCTGATCCATAATACCGACATTCATCCTGAAAGATTTTCGGTGTATGGCTGGGCATAAGAATAAGCGAATCCATTCCTGCTTTGGCACAATAGGCGCTTAAAGCTACTCCCGCATTGCCGGCAGTGGGGACAACACATTTATCTACCCCCAACTCCTTGGCCTTTGAAACCGCCATACTCATCCCCCTTGCTTTGAAAGAGCCCGTTGGGTTAGTTCCCTCATCCTTTAACCAAACTATTTGGATGTCAAGTGATTTTGCTATGGATCCTGCCCTTATCATTGGAGTCATACCTTCACCCAATGATACTCGGTTGCTTTGATCGAAAAGAGGCAATAGTTCCTGATATCGCCACATACTGTTTTGATTTAGAAGCACTTCATTTCGGTCCAAAGGTCTACCAGTTGTCCTGACCAATAACGGCTTATGGCAGCAATCCGAAAAATTCTGCAACTGATGAATACCGAAGGTGTTCTGACAGTTCGAACAGATTAATTCAGTAATGTAAGAAGTGTGGGACTCTTGCGACATCAGCATGCGCCAAATGTCATTGTTTAATTATAACTATTCAAATGAATAAATTTAATAACTCATAGCTATTAGTTATAATGTCTTCGTGCTTCTTTGATAAAGTCCTTGATGAACCCGCTTGTCTGCTCTCCTTTCCGTATTGCAAAAGTGAAAGGACGACTTATTTCCAGGTCTTTGATTTGAACTTGCCTAAGCTCACCGGATTTCAACTCCTTTTCAACGGCACGACTGGAAAGGAAGCCAATTGCGGTTTCTTCCAGTAGAAAGTTCTTCATTGCCTCAGTTCCTCCAAGTTTTGCAATCACATTCAAATCAGCCATTCTGACTCCTTTGGCTTCTAAGGATTTCACCACAACAGCCTGGGTTCCCGATCCTCTTTCGCGCATCACCAACGGGGCTTTGACAAAGTCAGACAAACCGATGACTTTAGAATTCCAGGGACTTTTTTTTGAACAGACTCCGATAATATCATCGGTTATGAATGGCTGGTATTCCAGAGTATTTAAGACTTGGTGACCTTCAATTACAGCAACATCAATCTCATAGTTGCCTAGCGCTTTCAATATATTTTCACTATTTCGGTTGACTAACAGAATCTTCACCAAAGGATATTTTTGGCGGAAGGCGGAAAGAATCTTGGGAAGAACATAAAGAGAAATGGTGGTGCTAGCCCCGATTTTCAATTCACCTCTGGTATTTAATTCAGTCTTGAAAATCTCCAAGTCTGCATCTACTTGTTTTTCAATCGACATAGCCTCCCTGAGATAGGACAAAAGCTTCTCCCCTGATTCGGTAAGCACGATTTTTGCGCCTCTCCTTTCAAATAGAGCAATACCTATTTCGATTTCGAGTTTTTTGATATTCTTACTAACCGCAGGTTGAGAAATATATAGATTCTGTGCAGCTTTCGAAAAACTCAAATTGGTGGCTACCTCATGAAAAACTCTATAATGAAAAGCGATCACATTTCGAATATATATTTTCTCCTATCGAAATGACACTTAATGGCTAAATGAAAAATTCCGATCCGGCCGTAAATCTTCAATAAGAACAGTCTCTGATTCTTCAAACTCCTAATTCAAGGTGTCCATTAAAAAAGTTCGGACAACCAACCCCTTATTGTTTGAGAGTAAAATAATCCTACCACTGCCTGAGCGGACCATACCACCAAGAAACCTACGCGTTGATAGACTACTCTCTTATGTTTTTTCCATAGCCAGTAGCTCAGCAGGGGTGCAGGGACTAATAGAAACTCCAGAGGTATTTCGAAGGGTAGCTCAAGTTCGCTCCCGACTGCATAAACTGCCGATGCAATACCCATAAAAGCGAAACTCGTTTTATGCATATTCTTAAACCTGAATGAAGTTGCTGGTTCAAACCCGGCAAACATGGAAGTAAAAGCAAATATGAATGGAGCATTTTCACTTATTCCGCCATAGTGAATGTACTGTGTCAAAATTCCCAAAAACAACATGTAGGCGCTGAATTTTGTCAGCCTGTTTCTGGTTTTTCCACTCCAGTACAGTAGAAAAAATGCGGCAATAAGGATCAAATGCTTCCCCATTTCCGAATTTAAGCAAGTATTGCGAAGTAAAGATCAACTCATCATCAGCATTGCGTTAAGGCTTTGATCTCTTGCCGAACTTATCGAAATTGTCAGGCATGCAGAAAATCAAAAAAGTGTGCGTTTATTGCGCCTCTAGCGACAAGATCCACCCAAAATACTTTGAAGCTACCGACAAGCTTGCAAAGGTATTGGCCAAGAACAACATCACGGTTGTCTACGGGGGTGGTGCCAGAGGCTTAATGGGGCAATTGGCGGATACAGTTTTGAGAGAAAGAGGGAGAATCATAGGCATAATGCCCAGATTCATGCGTGAGGTAGAGTTTCACCATAAGGACGTTAATGAATTCATCTTTACTGCTGACATGCACGAGCGTAAAAAACAATTTATGGTGGGGGTAGATGCCCTAATTACGCTTCCCGGGGGATGTGGCACTTTTGAAGAGTTAATGGAGGCCATAACACTAAAGAGGCTTGGGTTATTTGTGAAACCTATTGTCATCTTGAATATTGATGGTTACTATGACCCTTTGATCCAGATGCTGGAAAGAGCAATTGATAATAACTTCATGCGAAGTGAGCATAAGAATATTTGGACGGTATTCGAAAATCCTGAATCAGTGTTGGAAGCCATCCAGAAATCACCTCCTTGGTCAAAATCTGCCATAAACATTGCACAAGTGTAAAAAAAGTCTCTTTGTTGTTGACATACAGCTTTTCGTAAAACGAATCATTTTTGACTTAATTCATCATCAACTTTCATAACTATCTTTATTTTCAATATGACTGAGTCATGACTGTTTAGGCTTCAATCGCTACATTTTCTTAAAAAAAGAAGGTACTTTCAAAGTTGAAACCAAGTAGTTCTGAATGTCATTGCTGTTTTCAATACAGTTGCTGTTGAGCCTTTACTGGCCTGTCAATTTCGATGCACAAAATGCAGAACTACCAGTTTTCCTTATCCGAGAAACCTCCCAATACGAGGTAGATGCATCCTATTATTTTAGAGTATTTGAAGATTCTACACTCGACCTCACTCTATCGGAAGTTCAGTCATACAGAAGTGAATTTCAACGATTCGACTCAAATGAACTTAATCGTAAAAGTGCCTACTGGACTGTATTCAGGGTAAGAAATGAATCCAGCGAATCGCAGAATTTTGCTATGCTTCTCGGCTATAATACATTGGTTGAAGTTCATGAAGAGGACAAGGATGGAAACATTAACGTTAGAAAATCGGGGTATTTAATGCCCATACCGGAACGAGACATCGAACATGACGGAGACGCAAAAGTCCGGTTAATACTTAATCCTAACCAGGAAAAGACCCTGTGGATCAGGACACAACAACTGGATAACTTCCCCCCTTTTTTGGAATTATCGCTTGTGCCCTATAATGAATGGGAACAACGTGCAAATCGGGAAGATTTGTTTGAAGGTGTATTCACCGGAATACTGGTTGTTTTGGCATTACTGGGACTAATCTTCTATTCATATACCAAAGAGCGCATGTTTCTATTCTATGGGATTTATGCTATTCTCCATGCCCTCTATTTTTTCAGTTTTTATGGATATATCAACATTTACCTGTTTCCCAACAACCCGGTTTTAACCCAGTTCACCTGGGTTCTTCAAATTCCCATTTTTGCATTTTACTTCGCATTCATATCGGATTTTCTGAAAGCCAAGGATTTTGAACCAGGATGGCACAAATGGTTTAAAACGCTTATCCCAGGGTTGATCGTACTATTCTTGATGATTAGCGCTTATTTGTTTATCACACATAACCTCAGAGAAGCCATTTGGGTCAAAAATATTGTCACGCTCTTCAACAGCTTGTTCTCCATGGTATTCATAGTTGCAATGCTAAGAACCAGAAGAGATCAGGCTTACTATCTGGCATTCGCTTCCACTCTACTCCTTATTGGGTATGTTTACATATCTGTTAACTTTTTCTTTAGAGAAATCACCTATGATCCGATATTGGTTCAAGCCGGTATATTGTTGGAACTAATCGTGCTTTCTATGGGGATTGGTCATGAAACCAGAGCCGGGTTAATGGAAAGCAAAATCACTCAAGACTCTCTCATTCTGCAATTCAGAGAAAATGAGAAACTTCAGCAGGGTATTACACAAAAGTTAGAAGAAAGTGTTGCGGAACGCACGCATCAGTTGAATTTACAGAAGCGCGAGCTTCAAAATGCCAGATCCATCGCAGAAAAAGCCACTTCCGCTAAGTCGGAATTTCTTTCTGTGATGAGTCATGAAATCCGAACTCCCCTCAATGCGATCATTAGCCTTACTCATCTGATGGAGCTGGAAAACGAGAACCCCGAAAATCAGGAGTACATTGATGCCTTGAAATTTTCAGGGGAAAGCCTACATTCCTTGATAAATGATATACTCGACTACAGCAAAATTGAAGCGGGCAAGCTTGAATTGGAGGCTGTTAGCTTTTCGATTCTTGATCTGCTCAAAAAAGTAGTTGCTAGTTTCAAGTTCAAGGCCCAAGCCAAAGGGATTGATTTGCTGCTCAAAATAGGAGAATACACACCAGATCGACTTTTGGGGGATCCAACTCGCTTAACCCAAGTGATGAATAATTTGATAAGCAATGCAATTAAATTCACCACCTTTGGAAACGTGACCGTTCACTCTTACCTGGTAGGAATTAGAGATGAGACTGCAACAATTGGCTTTGAAATCTCAGATACCGGTATTGGGATACCTCAGGAGAAAATCAAGGATATTTTTGAAGAATACGAACAGACAAGTCGAGACACTACAAGAAAATATGGTGGTACCGGTCTTGGATTAGCTATAACCAAAAAGCTACTGGACCTCCATAATGCAGAGATAAAAATCAAAAGTATCGAGGGAGAGGGCACCACCTTTACCTTTGATGTCGACTTTAAACTTGACAGCGATTTTGAGGTATTTGAAACCGCTCAAGGTCCGGATAGTAAATTCAATCTCAACCAATCAAAGATTCTCGTGGTTGACGACAACGACATGAATAGACTGGTTCTCAAACGACTATTAAAGAAATGGAATGCCGAATACTATGAGTCAAGTTCGGGCAAGGCTGCTTTTGAACTAGCCAATGAAATTCAATTCGACTTGATCCTAATGGATATTGAAATGGAGGGAATGGATGGTTTTGAAACAGCGGGTCTCATTCAGGAAAAGTCTGAGTTGAATAAAGAAACTCGGATTATTGCCATGTCCGCACGTGCCGACTATGAAGCACAGACTAAAGCCTCTGATTCATCCATGAGCGAATTCATCAGAAAACCATTTGATCCCCAAATTCTTTTTAAGAGAATAAGTCAATCTTTAACTTCACGTGATGGGAAATAGAATCAATTATTCATCAGGAAGTAAATGGGAAGACATTGTTGGTTATAGTAGGGCCGTTCGGGTAGGAAATACAATCGAAGTCACTGGAACGGTAGCTGATGACCAGGGAACGCTGATGGGTGGAAATGATCCTTACGAACAAACAAAATTTGCCTTGTCCAAAATCGAGAGCGTGTTGAAAGAAGCTGGGGCTGATTTGAAGGATGTGGTTCGAACAAGAATGTATGTAGTCAACATTGATCAATGGGAAGAAATTGGAAAAGCACATCAAGAGTTCTTCGGGGAAATAAAACCGGCAACTACAATGATTGAAGTTTCAAGGTTTATTGCTCCTGAATATCTGGTGGAAATAGAAGCCACAGCAATCATTCAAGAATCGGATTAATTACTTCGAGTAATTCACTAAGCATCATTGCAGTAGCTCCCCATACAATGTTGCCCCTTACATTATAGTATGGAGAATTAATTACAATGTTGTTTCGAAAAGTCATTTTCTCCACTCCCCTTTTCTTGAGATCATTCAAATCCGAAAAACTCACGGTCAGCACACCAGCTACTTCATGAGGATCCGGAATAAAATCAGGCTTATAACCAATCACTCCAATGGAAGGGGTTACTTTAAAATTACTGGCAATGATAAACAGCTCTGACAATTGCCCTACCACCTCAATCTCATTTCTATCCACCCCAATTTCTTCCTCAGTCTCCCTTAGAGCTGTATCCACCAAGTTGGTATCACGCTCCTCAAACTTTCCCCCAGGAAAACTGATCTGACCGCTATGGGCTCCTTGATAGGTAGGACGTTTCATCAGAGGTAAATGGATTTCTCCATTAAACGGATACAATAAAATCAACACACCACTGGGTTTGGCAGGATTGGTTGGATCCTCCTCAAATCGCCTGGGGCTAACCGGGGTTGGCGCCATCCTTATCTGGGCATCCTTACCTGGCAATGGAGAAGCCAGCCTGGTTCTTAGTCGATATGTGAACTCTTCAAATTCCATTGGGCTAGAATAGATTGCGAGTTAATCATTTTCAATCGTATATTTCAAACTTTGAACAACAAGTCACGTTGCTAACATAATACCGAGTAAATCAGGTTCATGAAAAGACTGACATTTCTTATAGGTCTACTAGTTTTTCCCCTGCTTTCATTTTCTCAAAAGGAACAGATTAAGATTGCAAAACTAAAATATAATGGAGGGGGAGATTGGTATGCCAATAAAACAGCGCTCCCTAACCTTGCTGAGTTCTGTAACAATGAAATCAAGACCAACATTGATGTCAACGACCAGGTTGTTGAGGTTGGAAGCCCGGAAATATTCGACTATTCGTTTGTTTACATGACGGGCCATGGAAATGTGGTATTTTCCAACACAGAAGCTGAAAACCTAAGGAACTACCTGATTTCTGGTGGCTTTCTTCACATTGACGATAACTACGGGCTGGACCAATTCATCAGATTGGAAATGAAAAAGGTTTTTCCTGAACTAGAGTTCATTGAACTTCCTCACAACCACCCTATTTACAATCAAAAATTCGAGTTTAAGGATGGTCTCCCGAAAATCCACGAACACGATAAGAAACCTCCCCAGGGTTTTGGCCTGATTTATGAAGGAAGATTAGTGTGCTTTTATTCTTACGAATCTGACCTGGGTAATGGCTGGGAAGATCAACGAATTCACAAGGATCCTCAGGAAGTAAGACTCAAAGCTTTGCGAATGGGTGCAAACATAATCGCTTACGCTTTCACTCAGGACTAAATTTTAAGGTATATACCTAAGAATAATTCAAAAAAACTAACGTGTTAGTTAGTAAACTAGCAGGATAGTTTATAATTTAGAAAACCCAGAACGATTATATTTAAATATTACCCATCATGAAGGAATTAACGAAGGCAGAAGAACAGGTAATGCAGATTCTATGGCAAATTGAAAAAGGGTTTGTTAAGGATGTGTTAGAAAAAATGCCAGAACCCAAACCAGCGTATAATACCGTGTCTACCATTATCCGAATTTTGGAGAAAAAAGGATTTGTAGGTTACAAAGCTTATGGCAAGACACATGAGTATTTTCCGTTAGTAGATAAAACGGTTTACAGCAACTTTTACCTGAAAAATTTCATTGGAGGATACTTTGGAGGATCATTCCAGAAGCTGGTATCTTTCTTTGCAAAGGAAAATGATATGAACATGAAGGACTTTGAATCGTTAGTAAAACATGTAGAGAGCGATTTGAAGGACGAGAAGTAAATTTAACCGCCAACCAAAATGGAGTTATTGGAGTCATTAAAAGGAGCTACCATCTACGTGCTGGAATCAGCAGCATGTTTAGGTGCCTTTTATCTCTTTTACCATTTTGTGTTGAGAAAGGAAAACTGCTTCCGATATAACCGGGCTTTCTTGTTAGCCGCAGTGATTTTTTCGGTCGTGTTTCCTCTTATTCATGTCAGTTATAATCCCAACACCACTCCCACTGTATTGAACAGCATTCATGAGGTGAGCAATGAGCCAATTGCCAACAACGAATGGATGTTTACCATTACAGCAAAATCATTAAAACCCTTTTTCTTTTGGTGGGAAGCTGTTGCCTTGGTTTATGCATTGGGGGTTATTGCTTTTGGCTTGCGACTGTTTATCCAAATTAGGGGTATACAGGAATTCATTTGGTACAGAAGGCATGAGATGAGATTTAATGGAGATCATTACCTAATCAAAACAGGTGGTGCTCTACCAACTTTCTCTTTTTTCAGGTATTTGTTCTGGGATGAAAAACAAACGCTAAACGAATCCGAAAAACGTCAGATCCTTAGACACGAAAAGGTTCACATTCAACAGAAACACTCCGTTGACATCATGTTGATGGAGATTCTCAAGGCAATTTTTTGGTTTAACCCTTTGATGTATTTGTACAAAAATACATTCGAAGAAGTGCACGAATATGAGGCGGACAACATTGCTCTAAGACAATATGGAAGTAAGGCTTATACACAACTTTTGATCAAGATGGTTTTTGAAAAGATGGGTTTCCAAATGGGAAGTCATTTTGCTAAAAACAAGACCTTAAAGCGGGTTAACATGATTAAAAGGGATAGACATATTAAGCCCATAAAGTACTTGCTACCTATACCATTGGTTGCCCTGTTGTTCTTTATCTTCTCGTGCGAGGCGGTTCATATTGAGCACAAAGTCGAAATCGAAAATATTGCCTACCAAGCAGGTTTTGCTGATGAGGATATCCGCCCCACTCCTGTTGTAGGTTTTGATGACTGGACAGAGACTATCTCCTACGATATTGAGTATGCTACAGCAAAGCAGAAGTACGGAATTGAAGGGGAAGTCATAGTGATTTTTGATATCACAGAAGAAGGTGAGCTTGAGAATGTTAAAGTGATAGAGTCACTGATGCGTGGCTATGATGAAGCTGTGATCAAAAGTCTTCTTGAATCCACTGAATGGAATCCCGGGATCATAAATGGCGAAGAGGTCAACACCAAGATTAAAATGCCTATCCGGTTCAGGAAGTCTTAATACTTCCTTGTAAGTATTTCCTGTAGTACGAAAGCGTCCCTTATTCCTTCAGGGCTTCGAAGCATTTTTCCGTATTTAGAACCACTAGCCTCCGTCACCTCAAACTCTTCAAATCGTTCAAACTTCTTTGTAACCGAATGTGCTGAGTCTTCAACGATTTTTGTCCTGTCTTCCTCATACCAACTGTCAAACAATGGCTTATCCTCTTCAACTTCACGAACCGGTACAGGTTCAGGGATTTGAGTGTCCGGTTTACGCCCAGTAGTAAATTCTTCCAAAAGCTCCTCAAATGTCGGTTTCCGGTTCATTGGAGGCGGCCCTAAGGTCTCCGTTTGATCTTCAGGACGCGTATTTGATGGCCCATCGCCTTGTCTTTTTTTTCTGTTTTTTGAAGCACCGGTAAAGGCGAAATACAGGATACCAAAAAGGATGTACAATATGGTGGTGAAGTCGAACTCCATGCTATTAGCAAATCTAAGAATTAATTCTAATTTTGCTTACCACAGAATTTTTTCCGCGGAGACCGATTTATGCAGCTGACCAAACTTGAGATTAAGGGATTTAAGAGTTTCGGAGACAAAGTAGTAATCAATTTTGGAGATGGGATTACAGGGATAGTTGGCCCAAACGGCTGTGGCAAATCCAATGTGGTGGACTCTATCCGATGGGTGTTGGGAGAGCAAAAATCTCGCATGCTCCGATCGGATAAAATGGAGAATGTAATCTTCAATGGAACGAAGAAAAGAAAAGCCACTCAGTTAGCTGAGGTTTCCCTGACTTTTCAAAACACGAAAAACTTACTTCCTACTGAATACACGGAAGTCACCATAACCAGACGCTATTACAGATCTGGTGAAAGCGAATATCTTTTAAACGGGGTCACGTGTAGGTTGAAAGATATCACCAATCTTTTCATGGATACCGGTATTGCATCAAATAGCTATGCGATTATCGAGTTAAAGATGGTAGACGATCTATTGAATGATAAGGAGAATTCGAGAAGGGATTTATTCGAAGAGGCTGCAGGGATAAGCAAATTCAAAAAGAGGAAGAAAGAGACACTTCGCAAGCTCAAGGATACTGATGATGATCTGGATCGGGTTGAGGACCTCCTTTTCGAAATCGATAAAAATCTGAAATCCCTCGAAAAGCAAGCTCGTCAGGCCGAACGTTATTATAAACTCAAAGACGAGTACAAAGATCTGAGCATCGAACTAACACGAAAAACTGTAGAAAGTCAGACCGATGCATTCCAGTCTTTGGAAAGACAAATTCAGGAAAACTCGGATAAGAAGCTTCAGATCAACAAGGATATAGCCAGTCATGAAGCTCAAATTGAAAAAGCGAAAGCAGAGCTAATCAATAAAGAAAAGTTACTCTCCGATCGGCAAAGAACCCTGAACGAACATGTTAACAAAATTCGCCAGTTTGAAAGTGACAAAAAAATCAAAAATGAGCGGTTAAACTTTCTTCAGGATAAAAGTGACAACCTTAGGGAACAGCTGGAATCGGACCGTAAGAGCAATGAAAGAGCCGCCTTTAGTCTAAATAGCTTAGAAAAAGAGAAGGTAGAAGCAGAAAAGGAACTCAATACCGTCAAGGCTGAATTTGAAGCTTTTACAATAGAATATGAAGCTCAAAAAGCGTTGGCCACAGAAGCACAATCCGCTTTCGATGAGCAAAACAAGTCGTTTAACCATCACCGAGAGCAGCTTTACAATCTTCGAAAGTCCATAGAGATCAAGGAAATTCAGCAAGCAGCTCTAAGCAGTGAGCTGGAAAAAACTGCCACTGATACCACCGAACAATCGGCTAATCTTGCCTCTTTTGATACAAAACTCAAAACACTTGAAAAAGAAAGAGATAAACGACAAAAGGCGTTAGAAAAGCAAAGGACTGAAGAAGATAAACATCAACAGGCGGTAGCCAAAACTGAAGACACCTTATCTATAGTTCGGGATGAGCTTACTCAACTTGGTAGAAAGCTGGATGCCAAACAAAACGAGTACAATCTGACGAAGAGCTTGGTCGAAAACCTCGAGGGATTCCCCGAGGCCATCAAATTCCTCAAGAAAAAAGCCAATTGGAATAAGAATGCTCCCCTACTCTCAGACATTCTTACCTGTGATGAAAAGTATCGAGTAACCATCGAGAACTATCTTGAGGCTTACATGAATTATTATATCGTTGATACCGAAAGACAAGCGTTCGAGGCCATCAACATTCTCAGTGATGCAGCTAAAGGCAAGGCAAATTTCTTCGTACTCGATGCCTTTGATAAGTATGAGCCCTCCGAGGCAAAAATGTATGACAATGCGGTACCCGCTACCGAGATTGTAGAGTATGAGCCAAAGTACAAGAGGTTAATAGGTCATATTCTCGAGAATGTATACATCATCAATGGTGGTCCTGGTGATTTCCCCATGGACAATGAGGCTGTTTTCATCACTGAAACTGGCAAATACACCAAAAAGAAATTCAGCGTTTCCGGTGGATCCGTTGGGCTTTTTGAAGGCAAGAGAATTGGACGAGCACGTAACCTTGAAAAGCTGGAAAAGGAGATCAAACAGCTAGAGACCAAGATTGCCACTGTCAAAGAAAACCTCGACAGTAAACAGAAAGAGCTAGCCAAGCTAAAAGCCACACCCCATCGAGCGGAATTGGATCAACTGCAGTCCGACTTCAATGAGGTTAATGAAGAATTCATCTCGGTAAAGACCAAAAAAGAGCAACTCGCTCATATGCTAAGCAGCAATACCACTCGTAGAGAAGACATTGCAGGGAGTATTGATACCCTTAAAAAAGAACTATCGGAATTGGCTCCACAGGTCAAAACCGAAGAGAGCGCCTTTAAGTCCTTGGAAGATGGAATCAGCGAGTTGGAACAAAAGGCGAAATCACAAAATGAGCTCTTAACTGAAAAATCTCAGTCTTTTAACCAACAGAATATTCTTTTCCATCAAAAAGAAAACAAGGTCAATGCCTTAACTCAGGAAATAGGGTTTAAACAGTCTGCATTTGATGGCAGTAAGTCCAGAATTGAAAAGAACCAGGAAGAACTGGAAAAGAACGAATCTGAGATCAAGCGACTGATTGAAAGCTCTAACTCGAATGACAACGAACTCATTGCAATGTATGATGAGAAAGAGTCAATCGAGAAAGGGGTCAATGAAGCCGAGAAGGAATACTACAACCGGCGCGGAGATATCGATGTGTTCGAAAAGACCATACGGGAATTTCAACGTCAGCGAGAACAGTCCGATATGCTTCTTATGGAACTTCAAAATCGACTCAATGACACCAAACTGGAATTGACTTCAGTCAAGGAGCGCTTATCGGTTGAGTTTAATGTCGATCTTGATCAGATTCTAAAGGAGGAGCCCAAAGAAGATTCCGGCTTACCGGTTGACGACCTGAGAGAGAAGGTGCTAAAAATGCGCGATCGCCTTGAAAAGATGGGCCCAATTAATCCAATGGCAATGGAGGCCTACGAGGAGATCAAAGAACGACATGATTTTATCTCTGAACAGAAAGAGGACCTCGTAAATGCGAAGAATTCCCTGATCCAAACCATCGATGAAATTGATACGGTGGCCAGGGAGACTTTCCTTGAGGCCTTTGGTAAGATTAAAGAGAACTTTATCAAAGTTTTCCGGTCCTTGTTTACCGATGAAGACGACTGCGATCTCAAACTTGTCGATCCGGATAACCCACTGGAATCTGCCATTGAGATTATGGCAAAGCCTAAGGGTAAAAAACCACTGACTATCAACCAGTTGTCAGGTGGAGAAAAGACGTTAACCGCCACCTCTCTCCTCTTTGCCATCTACTTATTAAAGCCAGCACCTTTCTGTATTTTCGATGAAGTAGATGCTCCACTTGATGACGCTAACATTGATAAATTCAATAATATCGTCAAAGAATTTTCGACCGATTCCCAATTCATTATCGTTACACATAACAAGCGTACAATGGCAAGTACCGATATCATTTACGGCATCACGATGATTGAACAAGGCGTATCAAAGGTGGTTCCGGTTGACTTGCGAGAATTGCAGGACTAAAAAAAAGGACTTATGAAGTATCTGTATTTTTCGTTACTTCTCAACTTCAACTTCTTGATCTCAATGGATGCAAATGCGCAAAATGATTCCTATACCTATTTAGCCTTAGGCGATTCTTATACTATTGGTGAAAGTGTAGCGATTTCCGAAAGATGGCCTGTTCAGCTGGCAGCACGACTCCTGGATAAAGGAATTTCTGTAAAGTCTCCAAAGATCATTGCTACTACCGGCTGGAGGACAGATGAATTAAAAGCCGCTATCGAGTCTGATAACGAATTATTGGAACAATACGATTTGGTCTCGTTGCTCATTGGGGTAAACAATCAATACCAAGGGAAGTCGGTGGAAAGCTACTCACCAGAATTTGAAGAACTTCTACAGATAGCAATCAAACTGGCCGGTGGAAATGCAGACCGAGTCTTTGTGGTGTCAATACCTGATTATGGGAAAACCCCTTTTGGAGCAGAGAAAGAAAATGAAATAGAAAAAGCCATTAACGACTATAACCAGGTCAATCGGGACATCTCCAAAAAATACAAAGTAGCATATTTCAACATTACTCCAATATCCCGTTTAGCCAAAAAACATGCCGATTTGACTGCAAAAGACACCCTTCATCCATCGGGAAAAATGTACACCCAATGGGTCGATTTGATGTTGAATAAAGTTGCCAAAATGCTCAAAAAATGAAGAAACTAATTATTCTCGTGCTTCTTGCTTTTTTCGCACTACCATCGCTTTCTCAAACTGTCACCGAGGGACCCAAAAATGGTCATCTGATCATTGCAGGAGGTGCTCTTCGGGATCCTGCTGTTTTTGCCAAATTTATTGAGTTGGCTGGTGGAGAAGGTCAGGCCCATGTGGTTGTGATACCCACTGCAGGTGGGTATGAAGTGACTCCGCAACGCATCGAGAATATTCAGAATCAATGGACAAAAAGGGGCGCCTCCAAGGTGACAGTTCTACATACAACTGATCGTTCTGAAGCTGACACGGAAGAATTTGCAAAAGTGATTGATGAAGCCGGTGGGGTCTATTTTCCCGGTGGTCGACAGTGGAGACTGGCCGATTCCTATTTGAACACAAAAGTGCATACCAAACTCAATGCACTATTAGAAAGAGGTGGAGTTATCGGTGGTAGTTCTGCGGGAGCCACTATTCAGGGTTCCTATCTCGCCAGAGGAGATACAAAAACCAACACCCTTATGGTCGGAGATCATGAGGAAGGTCTGGGGTTTGTCTCCAATATTGCTATTGATCAGCATACTTTAGCCCGAAATAGACAATACGACATGTTTGAGATACTTAATGTTTATCCAGATTTGCTCGGAATTGCTATTGATGAGAATACGGCAATGCTTGTGACAGGCGATGAATTTGAGGTTATAGGCAAGACCTATGTGCTGGTTTATGATGGTACGCATTGGGACCAAAAGACAAATACTTATGTCAAGAATTCAGACGGTGAGCAGAAGTTTCATTTGCTTGGAGTAGGACGCAAATACAACATGCGGGAACGAAAAGTGATCCAACGACAGAGACGTTAACATCAATTGATCTTCTTTCCATTCTTATAAACCGAATGGACTTTAGATAGATTGGTGATGTCGGTCAGCGGATTTTCATTCACAATCAATAGATTTGCCTTCTTTCCCACCTCAATTGATCCAACCGACTTTTCAATTCTCAGAAACTTCGCTGAGTTCAGTGTAGCTGCCTTAATCACCTCAACTGGAGATATCCCAACATCCTTGACTAGCGCCTCCATTTCGTTAATGATTGGGAGCCCATCAAAGTTACGAAGATTGATTCCCCTATCTGTCCCGATAATCAGCGGCACTCCTGCATTGAATGCAGCCTTTGTTGCCTTGATCCCGTTTTCATAGATATTTGGATTGTCCCTCCCCCTATAAATCGCGACAGTGGGATCAAGATATATTTCTTTGTCTGCCATTTCCCTGATCACTGCTTTGAAAGCGGCATTTTCAACGTCAAGCGAAGTATCATCATAACGTTGTTTCCCACTGGTCGGTTTGATTTTAGCTGCTTCCCAGGCAAGTAAAGTCGCATGCGAAACTCCATCGATTTGGGCAGTAACTAAATCCGAAGGCATTCCAGGGATAACAGCAGCATGCGCCCAGACCAAAAAGTTTTGTCGATGTGCCTCTTGAATTATCTTTTGTGCTAAATGGCCCGGAAGGTCTGCATAAATTTTAATGCCAGTTGCTCCGGTCCCCTTTGCTTCAGCAACGGCAAGAGCGATGTCTGTCTTATCTGAAATCGCTTTCATCCATGGTGCCTCCCCCGAAACCATTCCCCTACCCGAGGCTTTTGTCCTGGGGTCAACAAAAAAAGTCGGCCCGGCCATTAGCGCAGAGAAGTAGACATCAGGCCCTTCCATCTCATCTAAATGGGTTTGTCTGGCTAAATAGGCCAATTGCCGGCTATCTCCGGCCATATCGCGAACACCTGTAATTCCATTCTTTAGCATAATGGACAATCGTCCTTTGGCCAAGTCTAATTCATCCCAAGTACTGGGGCTTGTCGCTAAATGAACATGCATATCAAAGAGTCCGGGAAGCAAGAACTTCCCTGTGAGATCAATTCTTTCAAGACTGTCCTCGTCCACTTCCTCTCCAGCATTAAGAATTTGTTGTACAATACCTTCTTTGATCAGTACGCTCTTGGACGATTGGATTTCATTACCTCTCCCATCGATGAGGCCGATATTCTCGAGAAGGATCGCTTGTTGAGCAACCAGGTCAACGTTCATTAAGAGGAGCCATAGAAAACAAAAACAAACTGATCTCTTCATAGCGCTGAATATAAGCAGACCATTCTAATCCGAATTCCCTCCAAAGTAATAATTCAATAAAGTACTGTAAACCAATTAATTTAGTCTACCTTTGCAGCCGCATTTTAAGCAGCAGAACATTGAGTTATTTTTCAGATCTAGGACTTGCTCCAAACACATTAAAATCCATCCAAGAAATGGGTTTTGAATCTCCTTCCGAAATTCAACAGAAGGCAATTCCCATTTTACTTGGTGAAAACACCGATTTTATTGGATTGGCTCAAACCGGTACTGGGAAAACGGCCGCCTTCGGTCTTCCTCTAATCGACTCAATTCAAGGTAATGCAGCTTATACCCAGGCCTTGGTATTGGCTCCGACTCGAGAGTTGGGGCAACAAATTGCAGAACAGCTTCAAGCATTCTCAAAATATACAAAAGGAGTTGATGTTCTGGCAGTCTATGGTGGAGCGAACATTCAAGGGCAAATCAAAGCCCTGAAACGAACCAAGCACATCATCATAGCTACACCGGGTAGATTGATTGATTTGGTCAAAAGACGGGCTATCGATCTTTCTAAAATAACGACCCTCGTTCTTGACGAAGCCGATGAAATGCTGAACATGGGATTTAAGGACGAATTGAACGAAATCCTGAGTTTTGTCCCTGAGGAAAAAGTAACCTGGTTGTTTTCGGCAACGATGTCAAATGATATTCGCAAAATTGTCAAGAACTACATGCATACTCCAAAAGAGGTGCGTATTGGAAAAAAGGACGAGGTAAATAAAAACATCAAGCACGAGTACGTATTCATCAAAGCTAGTGATAAACAGGAGGCGTTGAGACGCTTCATTGACCTTGATCCTGATATGCGCGGAATCATCTTCTGTAGAACAAAGATGGATACCCAAAACCTCTCTTCTGACCTGAGAAAACTCGGATATGGTATAGACGCCATCCACGGGGATCTCACTCAAAACCAAAGAGACAAAGTCATGGGCCTATTCAAGACACACACGATCAACCTGTTAGCTGCCACCGATGTAGCGGCTCGGGGAATTGATGTAAAGGACATCACCCATGTGATTCATTACGCTCTTCCGGATGATCAGGAATATTATACTCACCGAAGCGGGCGAACCGCTAGAGCTGGACAAGAAGGAATCTCCCTTACCCTAGCTTCAAGACGCGATTTAGCAAAGATCAAGGCCCTTGAAAACAGTCTGAAAATCGAATTTGAAAAGATTCAGGTACCTATGCCAGAAAACATCCAACAATCGCGGATCATGAACTGGGCTGCCGGACTGACATCTGCCAAAACGGAAGCCGGAGTCCCCGTTGAATTGTTAGATCATGTTGAAGCTTTATTCGCATCCTTTTCAAAGGAGCAACTCATCCATAAATTGGTTTCGCTGGAAATGGATAAACTAGGCAGCAAAGGCGGAAACCGTGATTTGAATGAGAAAGACGGTAAACGCAACTCACGAAAGGAACGGTCACAGTCGGGAAGTCGGAATGATCAAAAAGCGGATAAATCATTTGAGAAACCAGAAGGCAGAATGGTTCGGTTTATGATGAACATTGGCAAAAAGGAGCACGTAAATAAGGCCAATCTATTGCGCTTTATTTGTGATGAATCCGGACTAAGCAAACGCCAGATAGGTACTATAGAGGTTCAGGGAAAGCGTTCCTACTTTGAAGTGATCTCTTCGGAAGCCAAAGGACTACCTGCCAAATTTGATGGCATCGACATCAACGGTCGAATGCTCAAGGTAGTAAGAGGATAATCTTACCTCTCAATAACATGATTTTGACTCTAACGAAGGGTTAAATTGACTTAGCCATTCAAAATGACTAACTAACCTGGAAAATCAAGGTCACATGTTGGTTCGAAACTTCTTTCTGGTAGCAATTACATTAAGTGCTCTCTCCTGTTCGCCTAAAAATGAAAAGCTTACGATTGATGATTATAATCGAGCTGTCAGTTTTATGTTCAATCACCTGAACAATAAGAAAGTCAAGAATTTGAATATAGACCCTTACTGGTTTAAGGACAGCCGAGGATTTTGGTATCTGGAGTATGAGGAAGACGCCAAGTTTTTCAAGAAGAGCATATTCCCGAATGGAGAAACCTCTTTTCTTTTTGATCATGAAATTGTTGCTGAGGAGTTAACCAACCTGGTCGGGCGGCAAATCGATCCTTATGATTTACCCTTTAACTGGCTCTGGGAACGGGTAGACAACAATTTCAGAGTTACCGTTGACGACAAGGACTATTTAATCAATATCCTCGACAACTCCGTAATTGTCGATCCTGAGCCCAGAGAACAGTCCAATCCTTTGAAATCAGTGTCGCCAGACGGTAAATGGATGGCCTATACCAAAAACTACAATCTCTACATTGAATCGGTCGAAACTGGAAGATCATATCAATTAAGCAGAAGAGGAAGAAAAGGGTATGAATTCGGTACCTACTATGGGTGGTATGATAAAATGGAAGGGGAAAATGGAGATCGTCCGGAACGACTAATGGTCAACTGGTCACCTGACTCCAAATGGATACAGACCAAGGTAGTTGACTTTAAGGATGCTGAGAAAATGTACTTGTTGGATTGGAGTAAAGATGAACTCTTCAAACCAAGGCTTCTTTCCTATTACCGCGGATCCCCAGGGGATACCACAATGGTAAAGGAAAGACCTGTATTCTATAATATTCAGACCAGACGAGAGATTATACCTGACTTGCCCATTGGCACACATGTTAATGGCGTCAGCTTTCGATGGCATGAAGACAATCACAAAGTCTTTGCTCAATATTCGAAAAGAGGCTATCAGGAGTCAGACATTGCTTTAGTTGATCTTAGGAGAAACTCAATAACACCCCTTGTCAAAGAGGTGAGCGAGACTAATATCGATAATTTCGAATACCGCTACTACCCTAGCAGAAATGAGTTATTGATTGTCTCTGAACGAAGTGGATGGCGTCAACTTTACCGTTTTGACCTTGAGACTAAAACAATATCTCCTCTGACTAATGGGGAATATTATGTTGATCAAATTGTGGAATTCGACAAATTTCAAAATGTAGTCTATTTCACAGCATCCGACAAAGAAGAAGGAAGAAATCCTTACTTAAACCATCTATACAGTCTTGACCTTGAATCAAATGAAATTAGGTTACTCACTCCTGAAAATGCACATCATGAGGTAGAGTTTTCTATTGATAACAAATACTTTTTCGACAACTACTCTACCCTCGATACACCAACCAAATCTGTACTTCGCCTTGCGTATGATGGCTCTATCGTAAAAGAAATTGCTGAGGCCGACATCACAGAACTTGAGCAAATGGGATGGTCACCTCCTGAAATTATAGAATCAATTGGAAGAGATGGGAAAACCCCCATTTATGGCGCGATGTGGAAGCCCTCCAATTTCGATCCGGGTAAAAAATATCCCGTGATTGACCATAGTTATACCGGACCACATACCCAGATGTTTCCTCGAAATTTTCGTACCGTACTTGCCAGAAATAATCAGGCCCTCGCTGAATTAGGATTTATTGTAGTGATGATCGATGGTATGGGATCGTCAAGGCGTTCAAAGGAGTTTCATAACTACTCATACAAAAATATGGGTAAAAACCTCACAGAGCATGTGAGTACAATCAAAGAACTAGGCGAAAAGTATTCCTGGATTGATGCGGATCGGGTTGGAATATTTGGTCATTCTGCTGGTGGCTTTGATGCAGGACATGCAGTTTTAGAGTTTCCGGATTTCTATAAAGTGGCTGTGGCCAGCAGTGCCGACCATGATTTCAGGATGGAAAAGGCATGGTGGCCCGAGATGTACATGGGCTGGCCGGTGGATTCGTCCTATCATGATGTCTCCAATATTACAATGGCAGGAAATTTAAAAGGCAAGCTCTTGCTGGTTCATGGAGCGCTAGACGATAACGTAAACCCTTCCGCTACCTTCAAACTGGCCGAAGCTCTAGTGAATGCTGATAAGCAATTTGATTTGTTAATCCTTCCTAGTCAGCGACATGGCTATCGCGGGCAGCATTCCAGGTATTTCACAAAGACCAGATGGAATTATTTTGTAGAGCACCTCAAAGGAGCTGAACCAATATGGGAATTTGATTGGGAATAGTTATTTGGCACTAAGGTTAATCGATTGATGAGATGTCTATAGACAAACTCATTCAATGAAAAGGTCATTAATCCTCGCCTGCCTTATTTCTTTTTCTCTTCCAGCACTCAGCCAGATCAACAAAGGGACATTTGCCTTAACCACTGACTTTCGATTCTCTTCAGATCAAAACCTTGTGGTAGGGCAAGATCTTTTTCAGCGAAACGAGGATGTTTCCAGTTTTTCCGCGAGCCCAATGGTGCAATATTTTATAGCAAACGACCTCTCCCTGTCATTTGGCCTTGGCTATTCAAGAGACAAAATTGACGTTGACGTTTTCAACAATTCCAGTGGAACGGTAACAGGAAATAGATCTACTACTAAGTCTTTTTTGGTGAATTTTCAGTTGAGAAAATATGAGATGATCTCCGAAAAGTTCGGTCTGTTTTTGAGCTTCAGAACGATGTTCGAGGATGGCAAGAGTGATGATCTCAACCTTTCGAACAACGACCGGGCCATCGCTGATATCAGAGCATACGACATTGGAATCTCACCGGGCCTAATCCTATTCCTATCAGACCGTATCGCCCTGGACACCTCCGTAGGTTTTCTCGGCTATAGTTATCGACAGTCCAAGGAAAGAGACTCACGAACGGAAACTGAAACAAAGGGCTTTGACACCTCCCTCCTCACTTCCACATTCAGTTTTGGGATTCAATTCTTTCTTAACCGATAAAATTATAAGGCTAAAAACCGTTCCTAGATCCTCAAGAGCGTCATTTTGAAGGATGAGGATATCTTTTTTAACTTTTATCAAACTTTTTGAAACTGTGCCACATCATAAATGCGGATAGTGAAAAACTCCAATGAAGGAAATCACCCTTATGCCTCAAACTAGTTTCTTAATCGCAGCAGCGAAAGATGGCGATCCGGTAGCGTTAAATCAGCTGGTGAGACTGTGGTATAAGCGAATCTACAATTTCGCATATAAGTACTTCACCGATCATGATTTAGCGATGGAGGTTACACAAAAAACCTTCATCTCCATGAATAAGAACCTGAGTTCTCTGAAAGATGAATCAAGTTTTAAATCATGGATATACAGAATCGCCTCGAACTACTGCCATGAAGAAGTCAGAAGGCAAAAAAGGAAGTGGGTATTTCCTTTTATGAAAGTACAAGGCAAAGAAGACCAGGATTTTATCCAAAATACCGAGTCAACTTTCCGGGAGTCAAATCCTGATAAGGAATTTGCGCAGCTTGAACTAAAGGAGCTTTTGAAGAAAGCCCTTTCGAAACTACCTGAAGAACAACGAATGGTAGTGATTATGAAGGAATACGAGGGATTAAAAATCCGGGAAATAGCAGAAGTTATGGAAATCTCTGAAAACACCGTGAAGTCACGACTTTACTATGCCCTCGGAAGCCTGAAGAAGTTATTAGAACAGTGGAACATTAATAAGGAAACGATTCATTATGAGCTATAAACCGACACAAGAAGAAATCATCGACTATCTCTACGGAGAATTGGATGAGTCAAAGAAGGCTCAGATCGATCAATACATAAAAGAACATCCTGAGTTCAAATCAGAGCTGGAAGATCTCGAAGGCACCAGAATGCTAATGGGTCAGCTTGAAGATGAGGAAGTTCCATCTCCTATGACATTTATGCCTGCACAAGGCAATAGCGAGTGGCTATATTGGAGAAAATATGTGGCGATTGCCGCTTCCTTCCTCCTGCTCTTCACCTTTGGGAAAATCAGTGGATTTTCAATTAACTATGGTGAAGAGGGTTTTCAGGCAGGATTTGGAACCATCGAGCAAGGATTAAATGCCGATGAGGTTCAGGAAATTCTCCAGGCCGATAGAGAAGCCCTGATTAGCTTTATGATGGACAATATCGAATCGGTCCAGGATAGCCTTGGGTATGAGATAAATACGATTCAGGCTTCTTTCGAACATCGAATGAATGCTCAGCCTGAAACACTTCAAATTTCTGATGCTGTAGTTGACAAGCTTCTCGATCAACAAAAACAAGACTTGATGGATCAGATGGCTGAACTCAGCGAGAGTTTGACGGATAACTACCGCGATATTTTCAAAGGTCTGTATGATAGCTTTTCTGAAGATATCACTACTCAAAGACATGATGATTTAAGAAATATTCAAGCCGCCTTCACTACCCTCGAAAATGCCACAAAAAGTGATCAGGAGAAAATAGAAGAGGCATTGTTCAACTTATCTCAGGAGGTGAACGCATTAGTAGCTCAAAACAACAACAACAACAATAATAACAACAACAACTGATCATGGTCAAATACTCAAAATATCTACTCACACTCATCGGGCTTTTTGTCGCCTTTCAAGCGACAGCCCAAATGAGTAGTGATCGGTTTAGCCCGCTACAACGGGACCTGGAAGTGACGAGAGTCACACTGGAAAACTACTTGAAACGCTGGGGCGGAGAAATGATGCTTAACCATTTTGACAAAGCCGAAGCCAAATATCAAAAAGGACAAGGTGTAATCATTACAGTAGAGGCCAATAATGCCGATATCTACATGAGTGTACACAATGGGAGCTTCAGAAATGCTGATGATAACATTTTGGATACCTTCTTCTCCGATGATATGATCAATCTCCAAAAACAAAGATTAGAAGAGGCGATCAAATCGTTCTTTGAAGCCTATAAGAGCTATCTTCCAAAATTGGATGGCGGTGAAAAAGTGACGATTACCTTTGATGTAAAAGACAGAATAAGAAAACAAAAGAATGGAAAGCAGCAGGAGCCTACTCCTCTTGCCCATAAAAGAACTTATAAAATGGCAGCCGAGATTTCTGCCAGTGATTTAGAGAATTACAAAGCAGGAAGCTTAAGTGAAGAGGCTTTCAATCGAAATATGAAAATAAATTATAGCAACGAATAAAATATCTGAATAATGAAAACAAGAACAACGAAAAGGACGATGTGGACTTTGTTACTGGGTTTGGCAATCGCTGTGCTTAGTATGCAGTCTAAGGCTCAGGATGCTTTGCTGATCGGAGATGTTATTGACCTGAACAATAGCCAGGACATCGGCAAGCTACCGAAAATGGATCGCGACATCCTGATCATGGAGAACGTACTTGCTGATATCTTCAAAAAGAAGAGCAGCAGCTTCAACAGCACCAGTAGAACTCGGGGTCTCTACATACCGGGCAATGGAGTCATATTTAATGTTTCTGGAAATGGAATATTCTATGGCAGTGACTATGTAGCCTGGGGTGATTTAGTCGAGGTGGTAAGCGTTGGGCAAGCAAGTGTCGTCAGTACAAATTTCACTGAAGAAGAGTTGAAAAAATTCAACGAAGAGAAAAAGAAGAAAATCGCTGAACAGGCAAAAACATTCCTTGCCGATTATGGAAGCCTATTGGGAGAGCTAAAGGACAATGAAAAAATTCAAGTATCAGTGAATTACACTCTCCATGTCCAGTCCAGCTCCAGAAAGATTGACGGTCAATTGGCGTTCGTGAGTAGTTCCAGGGATGAAAACAAGCGTAGAATGACAGCTGAAATCTCAGTGAGAGACTTGAAAGCTTACACAGCAGGTAGTATCTCTCAAAGTGAAGTCTTCTCTCGCATCAAAACCAATAGCTATGACATCAATGAAGATGAAATGCTTGATGCTAAAATACTCGCTGGTATCTTCGATGATGTTTTCAGAGTATCTTACGATGGCTACCTCAAGAGACGTGGTGCCACATCATGGACCTACTTTGAAGGCTTTGGATTGATGTTCAACGTGAACCTTTCTTCAAGCGGCAACAACTACTCTCTGGTTACTTCCAATGGTGTTGAGGTAATCACTCGCAGAGGTGAAGACGACAAGGTCAATGCCGATGATTTCTATAAAGGTATTCAGGCCAAGTATCAGGAATTCGAATCAATGGTGAAAGAACAACTGGTTAAGTATGGCAGAACGTTGAGAAGCCTGCAGCCAAATGAAGTGGTAATCATCAACATGGGACTAAGTGCGAATAAACGATCTGGATTGCCTAACAACATCCAGTTCATGATCCCTAAGAGTGAAATTGATGCTTTCACCAAAGGCAATAAATCTTTGAATCAGGTAATGGATGCCGTAAACATGAAGAAATTGAAAGCTTCCCTTGGTTCAAGTTCTTACTATGGTGTTCCAGGAAGTGAAAGCTTAGTTTATCAGGCTACTGCCCCGGGTCGCTATCAAGCCTCATCTGTCAATTATGCCACCACAAGAGCGGCCGAAAGAGCCGTGCTTAGAGAAGCTACGAGAGTAGCAGAAAGAAATGCGGTAATCGCTAAAGGAAGAATACGCTAAATTAATTGGGTATTAATTCTAGTCTAAAGCCCGGTTGGTCACCGGGCTTTTTTAGTATCTTCCCTAAAGGAATTCGCTGAGATGATTAGAAAAATCTTCAAATACCTCCTTTATCTAATTATTCTGACCCTTGTGGCCATCCAATTCATTAATCGTCCTAAGAAGTTATCTGAACCAATAGACTCCCAAAATGATATCATTGCACTTCTTGGAGTCGATAGTAAAATGACCGACATTTTGAAGAACAACTGTTATGATTGTCATTCAAATCAACCAGAATATCCTTGGTACAGCAAAATAGCACCAATATCATGGTGGATCGTTGGTCATATGGATCATGGTCGGGAAGAACTCAACTTCTCCAAATGGGGCGAATACTCGAAGCGCAGGAAGAACAAAAAACTAGGAGATATGTTGGAGGAAGTTATGGACGGAGACATGCCACTTCCCTCCTATACCTGGATTCATGGAAAACTTACGGATCAGGAAAAACGACTGTTAGAAAGCTGGGTGAACCAGGAAATTGCCAAACTTGAATCAGAGAATTGATCCAAAAAAAGAAAAAAGGGCCGAAGCCCTTTCTTTTATTTCTTACCTCCTTTTGCCTTTTCTTTCATCAAACTTTGACCGGTTCCTTGTACTTCCGCAGGGTCTTGCTCTGAAAGTTCATAGCGTAAAGTTCTTCCCTTCAGTGTTGCCGGTAATCCCTTAACCATCCATTCCGGAGCTGGTGCGTCCTTCAAATAGTGATCAAAGAACTGAGACATACGGATAGAAAGATCCTTCATGTTTCTTCGCTTACCAAGGTTGTGCACCTCTCCGTTGTAAACCACCATCCAGGCAGGTTTTTTCAACCTTCTTAGGGCCATGTAAAACTCAATGCCCTGATACCATGGCACAGCCGTATCCTTGTCGTTATGCATGATGAACAGAGGGGTAGTAATTTCATCGGCTCTGAAAAGAGGAGAGTTATCAAAGTAGCGAGTTGGCTTGTCCCAAAGTGTGCCGCCCAATCTACTTTGGGTTTTTTCGTATTGGAACATTCGACTCATTCCTGAACCCCAGCGCACTCCTCCATAAGCACTTGTCATGTTAACTACCGGAGCACCTGCCCCTGCAGCAGCAAACATATCGGTCTTAGTCACCAAGTAAGCGACTTGATAGCCTCCCCAACTTTGACCCTGAATTGCCATCTTATCCTTATCCACAAAACCCTTGGCAACAACTGCATTAGTAGCCGGGATTACGTGGTTATAAGCACTCGGACCAGGATAACCCAGTTCGTATTTGATATCGGGAACAAGCACAAGGTAGTCATTACTCACATAGTAAGGAATATTGACTGTCGAACGACTTGGGGATGGATTCATATGATTATGCAACGAGTTCGATCTTCTCTCATAGAAATACACAATCAGCGGATACTTCTTATTCGGATCGAAATTCTCAGGCTTGTATAGAATTGCCTGCATTGTTTCACCATCTTCTAACGAATTAAATTCAACCAATTCAGCTGTACCTCTATTGATACCCACGAGCTGATCACCGACATTGGTCAGCTTGCTCAATCCATCCAGTTCATAGTTATTGGCTGTCCACATCTCGGGAAATTCTGTATGGCTTGATCTGCGTAGGATTACCTGATCAGAGTCTTTGGCTTTTGATAGCCCGTAAAACCTGAAATCGTCCATAATGATTTTTTCAGGATCAGCTGCCCTATTATGGCGGGTTTTGAAGTAACCCGATTGTTTAGTCCAGTTGTGGAAAGCAGTCAATACCATCTCACCTTTTGCAGGAACGGCACGTTGATCCCGATCTAAACGGCTATATCTGAAAGTGATATTATTCTTCCTTCCATAGCCATTAGTGATGTTGACTGGTGACTTCTTACCTGAAGGATCAAACTTCCAGATATCGTATCGATCATAAACCAAAAATGCCTTATCATCTTCAACCCAACCAGGAGATCCATATTGGAATGGTAATGAAGGGCTATCGTGCAGCTCGTTATAGAAATTCACATCCATCCCTGCAGTCAGGTTGGTAATTGTTTTCGTGGCAATCTCCATCATATACCACTGACGATCATCGGGATTATACCAGGTGGCATACTTGCCCTCAGGTGAAAGATTAGGTCTCCCCTTCGTAGTCATTATCGACTCGGCATTGCCTGTTTTAGCATCGACCAAATAGTAATCTCTTGGCATCTGGGTATCCCAGGTAAGTTGCATGCGATAAGATTGGTCGTCCATCGCTATGAAGTAGTCGCCATCCCTTCTGTAATCAATGGAAACACTTTCCAGGTATTGCTGCGCGAGCTGAGTGAATTGACCTGATTTGACGTCAATCATACCAATGTAAGACCTGTTCTTCTCCCTCCCGGAATTAAGTTTTTGCATCGGCTGGATATAAGGATCATTCCACGACCACACATCAACTTCCGGACGTTCTTCTTTCAGAATAGTGGTATCCTCCTCATAGGCATATTTAACAGGCCTGGGAGCAGTTCCAAAGTAAAGTCGTTGGCCACTTTCAGAGAAGTTGATATTGCCGTTTTTACTTACCATCCAATCACCCGGAAGACCATTGGTCATTGTGTCCGCAACAATACTTGCCATTTCGACCCCTTCTTTCCAATGCATCAGACTGAAATATTTGTCATCATCTTTGCTGGTATTGGCCGTACCAAGAAATGCGAGCTGTTCGCCTGACTTGTCAATGGTCAGTTTTTGATAATCCTCCAGACCAGAGTTGAGCGTTTTCAATTCACCATTGGATGTATTGAATGCAAAAACACCAGAAGGGTTTAGCGAATCCGCCTCATCTTTCTCAAAGTAGAGATAGTTTCCCTTCTCACTGATTGCATAGTCCATTACTCCTTGCCATCTATGCTCGGCACCACTGGCCATATTCAAGAGCACCAGTTCGGTACCCTTTGATTTAGACTTTGGCCTTTTCTTTCCATCAGCCGTGGTATCGGCCTTATCTTTCTTTTTGTCATTAAGTGGTTTATCATGGAGCCATGCTACCCAATCACTTTCTTCTGTGGCCATCTTGTACGACTTCACACGTGACTCAAGTCTTACATTTCCAGTGCCAAGATCTAGTATATGAAGCGAATCTTTAGGCATTTTGGTTTTCGAAGTTTTCTTAAGCTTAAGTTCCCGCTCTTTTTGGTATTCGGGATCTACCCTGGCTACCACAAAATTGCTGTTAGGGCTAAACTGAAAGTTTTTTGCTCTGTGTACTCTATAGATCGTGCCATTTTGCACATTCTGAACCTCCAAGACACCATCACCTACTTGTGGATTGACGGCATACAACACCCATTGACCTGAATTGCTGATTCGAGCGTTTTGGATACTCTTCCAGGAATCATAATCATCATGGGTCAATGCTCTTTTTTGGGCCATTACACTCGAGGCCAATAATGCCATCAAGACAGCCAGTAAATATCTCTTTTTCATGCTTTTTAGAGTGGGTTTTTAATAGAACCACACAAATATAAAAGTATGGGGCGGTATTGAAACTCTTCTTATATTGATGGCTTTGCTTCTTGTACATAAAAACATCAAAATCATGCATAAAAAGCTACTATTGTCCACGGTTATCATTCTGATAAGCCTGACTTCTTTCGGACAAAAAACCATCTCGGATGTCACCAAAGACATGACCAAAAAAGAGGGATACTTCACTTACTATTGGGATGAAAAAGCCGGCAAGGTCTGGTTGGAAATAGAGAATCTCGATGAAGAATTCCTGTATGTGAATTCATTGGCCGCTGGTGTTGGGTCAAATGACATTGGCCTGGACAGGGGTCAACTCGGTGGCACCCGTGTGGTAGAGTTCAGAAGAGTTGGTCCTAAGGTGATGATGGTACAACCCAACTATCGCTACCGGGCCATCAGTGACAATCAGGACGAAGTAAATGCTGTAGATGAAGCTTTTGCTGAATCTGTGATCGCAGGATTCAAGGTGGAGGCCGAAGAAAACGGCAAGATCCTGATTGATATCACTTCTTTCCTTATGAGAGATTCTCATGGAGTTGTGAATCGATTAAGAAGGCAGGGCAGCTATCGACTTGACGCCAACAGATCCGCTATCTACCCTCCTATGCTCAAGAATTTCCCAAAAAACTCTGAGTTCGAAGCCACATTGACATTTACGGGCAATGCGACAGGGGGATTTATCAGAAGTGTAACTCCAAGCTCTGATGCGGTTACTGTCAGAACCCACCATTCATTTATCGAGCTTCCGGATGACAATTATAACCCTAGAGAGCATGATCCTAGATCTGGCTTCCAGGCTATCTCTTACCTAGATTATGCTACGCCAATTGAGTCTAATATCGTCAAGCGCTTTATTCGAAGACATCGACTTGAGAAGAAGAATCCAAGAGCAAGAGTAAGTGAGCCAATAGAACCTATTATCTACTATGTGGACAGAGGCGCTCCTGAGCCTATCAAAAGTGCTTTGATTGAGGGGGGTAAATGGTGGAACGAAGCTTTTGAAGCTGCTGGATTCAGAAATGCCTTCGATGTTCGGGAAATGCCTGAAGGAGCCGATAATCTGGACGTAAGATATAATGTGATTCAGTGGGTGCACCGATCGACAAGGGGTTGGTCTTACGGGTCGTCAATAGCCGATCCACGAACTGGAGAAATACTTAAGGGGCATGTAAGCTTAGGCTCACTACGAGTGCGACAAGACTTCCTAATTGCTCAAGGTTTATTGACCCCGTATGAAAATGGAACAACTCCTGATCCTGAGATGTTGAAAATGGCCTTAGCGAGGTTACGCCAGCTTTCGGCCCACGAAATCGGCCATACCCTGGGGATCAATCACAACTTTGCTTCAAGTTTGAACGATCGCGCATCGGTGATGGACTATCCCCATCCTCTAATCAAGGAAAGTAACGGCAAAATTGTTTTAGACGATGCTTATGGCGTGGGAATAGGCGAATGGGACAAAGCCACCGTGGCTTGGGGATACAGCCAGTTCGCTCCGAATGCCAATGAGAAAGAGGAATTGAACAAATTAATGGAAAAGCAATTCAAAGATGGCCTCTACAACATTTCGGATGCAGATTCACGGCCACCCTTTGGTGCTCACCCTTTCTCTCACCTTTGGGATAATGGTCAGAGTCCGGCAGATGAGCTGAATCGATTAATGGGTTTAAGAGAGGCTGTATTAAAGAACTTCTCTGAGAAAAACATTCCAGTCGGTGCCCCAATGGCCACTTTGGAAGAGGTGTTGGTTCCGATGTACATGATCCATCGCTATCAGTTGGAAGCAGCTTCCAAAGTAGTTGCCGGATCTTATTATGCCTATAAGGTTCGTGGAGATTCTCAAGACCCACATAGAGTGGTCCCAGTCGAGGAGCAAAAGGCTGCCCTGAATTCACTGTTAAACGTAATCAAACCGGAAAACCTGGCATTTCCTGATCACATCCTGGATTTGATTCCGCCAAGACCTCCGGGTTATGGCAGGTCCAGAGAAACTTTTAAAGTGAGAACAGGCGTGATGTTTGACCCCATAGCTCCTGGCGAAAGTGTCGCAGGTGCCGTGATGGCTTTTGTTCTAAATCCTGCACGAGCTACTCGGCTAGTACAACAAAAAGCAATGGATGGAAACCAATTGGGACTGATAGAGGTGATTGAAAGCTTACGTTCCGCAAGCCTGGAAGGCGATTACACAGGCTATCAAAAGGAATTACAGCGAATGGTTGCTGATCAATTGGTCAATCAATTGATGAAATTGGCGAAAAGCGGTCAGGCATCAGCACAGGCGAGAAACGTAGCCATCCATGGGCTTCAAAATACGATGGTTGCCCTTTCTCAAAATATGGCCTCTGTGGACAAGTCCGATCAGGCATTTCTGTTAGGCATGTCTGTAAGAATTCAGCAATTCATGAACAATATGGGTGACGTAACTCCGTTCAATGCGTTGACACCTCCCGATGGTTCACCAATCGGTATGGGCATGATGAGGTGGTGCAATCATACATGGCATTAAAACAATTGAAAGGCGGCTTAGGCCGCCTTTTTTAAATATCACTCTGAAACTGCCTTTGTCTCCTGCCTGCCGGCATAGGTAATGCAGACAGGCCTGTTTCAGAATCTACGATTATTAGATCCTGAAACGAATTCCGGATGACTCAGATGAAAAAACTACCTGTCGATCATATTCTTTATGGTGTCCCTTATCTTGGATGGGGTATCAATCATATTCATGACTTGATGGGAGCCAAACCTATTATTGGCGGAAAACACCCAGGCTATGGCACTCACAATGCACTTCTCGGTTTGGGTGAAATTGCCTATCTGGAGATAATTGCCCCAGACCCAGATCAGAAAGTCGATGCGGTATGGATGAACCTCGATCAGCTCACAAAGCCCAAACTCTTCCGGTGGGCGGCCTACTCCAATGACCTTACTTCGACAAAGAGATTATGTTCCAAACAAGGAATTGATATTGGTCAAATCAAAGCAGGCAGCCGAAAAACACCAGCCGGAGAGCTACTTCAATGGGAGCTGACCGATCCGAATCTAGTGTTAGGCGATGGATTAATTCCCTTCTTTATTGATTGGGGTGAGAATGGAAACCCGACTCCCACCCTTCCCAAAGGTTGTCGACTGATTAATCTGAAATCAACACACCCGAACCCGGCTCCACTAAGGTTACTTCTCCAAAGGATCAACATCAACATGGATGTCGTAGAATCCGATGAAATCAGATTGATTGCACAAATCCAAACACCAAAAGGTCTGATCGAGTTAACATGAGGAAGCAGCCCGTTAGAGCGATTATCCGTAAGGGATTTAAAACCTCAAAAATTAAATTGGCTCTTCGAAAAATCGTCTAATTTGGAGAGGTGTTAATCAGAATAAAATGGATACTATTTTCTCAACATTATCGAATTTTCCATGGTGGGCATGGGTGTTGATCTTTCTTTTTTTAGTCTCCCTAAGAGATGTTATTCAGCGAAGACATGCCATTATCCATAACTTCCCGGTTGTAGGTCATCTCCGATATATGCTCGAAAAAATCGGACCTGAAATGCGCCAGTATATTGTGGCGAATAACAGAGAAGAGCTTCCATTCAATCGTAGTCAGCGATCATGGGTTTATGCCTCATCAAAAAGGCAAAACAACTATCAGGGCTTTGGAACCGATCAGGACCAATACACTCCCGGGTTCATTTTTATCAAGCCCAGTATGATCCCCTACGCATTGCCGGAAGGACATCCTAATCAATCAAAACCCGACTTGCTACCATGTGCCAAAGTAATGGGAGCCTATAACCAAAGAAAGCGACCGTTCCGACCAAAGTCTATCGTGAATATTTCAGCCATGAGTTACGGCTCGCTGTCCGCAAAAGCAGTTGAATCACTGAATAAAGGAGCCAAAAAAGCAGGATGTTACCATAATACCGGGGAAGGATCATTATCAAAACATCATCAGCATGGAGCAGATGTGGTTTTCCATTTCGGCACCGCCTATTTCGGAGTCAGGGATGAAAACGGAAGATTCTCAATGGAGAAAATGAAGGCCTTAGTCGAAAAACATGAATATATACGTGCAATAGAAATCAAACTTTCCCAAGGCGCGAAACCTGGTAAAGGAGGTGTTCTACCGGCCTCAAAAATCACCAAGGAAATTGCAGAGATCAGAGGCATTCCATTGGGTCAGGATGTCTTATCTCCGGCCGCTCATAGCGCTTTTTCAGACACTGAAGCTTTACTGGACTTTATCGAAGATATTGCAGATAACACAGGATTACCCGTTGGTTTTAAATCGGCCGTGGGTAAGATGGAAATGTGGGAAGAACTTACCGATCTAATGCTTGAGCGAGGTAGCGGACCGGATTTCATAGCAATTGACGGTGGAGAAGGAGGAACCGGAGCAGCCCCTCCCTCCTTTGCCAATCATGTGTCACTGCCTTTCATTTTCGGTTTTACCCAGGTATATCAAATTTTTGCTAAAAAAGGCCTTACAGAGCGAGTCGTATTCATTGCTTCTGGCAAGTTAGGTTTCCCGTCAAGTGTTATGATGGCCTTTGCTCTTGGCGCTGATCTGATCAATGTTGCCCGGGAAGCGATGATGTCTATCGGTTGCATTCAGGCCCAGGTCTGCCATACCAATCGCTGTCCTGCAGGTGTTGCTACGCAAAACAAATGGCTTCAGGCAGGTATTGATCCCACATTAAAATCGGAGCGTTTTTACAATTATGTAAAGACATTGAGAAAAGAAACCTTGGAGATCACCAACGCTTCCGGGTACGAACACCCATGTCAGATGACCATGGAAGATGTCAATATGAGTATGGGTGACAACAATTACACGACTTCTCTGAAGGAGATATATCATTACGACAAAGTTCCTGTTCAATTTGAGGGATTGCAATCTATAGTGTCATAATGCTTAAGGAACTTCAAATTCTCAAGTCAAAATTGGCAGGTGGGCAGATAAAGGCTCAATTATGCTTTTTACTCTGAGTTTGCGAAGAGTCTGAAAATCAAAGTTCCTTTCTGTGAAAATCAAATTCAGGAGGCCATTCCATAATCTCTTCATTCAAAAATTTCCATTCAGGATTGAAGTCACTTATCATGGCTTCCTTCTTTTTTCTGATCCATCCCTTGATTTGCCTTTCCCTCTCAATAGCGTTCAGGACATATTTCGTTGATTCAAAATACAAGAGGTTATGACAATTGTGTCTGCCTGTAAATGTATTACCATTACCTCTTTGAAGCCAATGTTCCACTAGTCGATGTCTTAAATCATTGGTTCTACGAGTGTACAAGACGGTCTTAGTCTTATTCGTTACAATGTATACGTAGTAAACACCCGAAGACATTCGGAAATTTAATCAGTCTTATAGATTCTTCACTTTGTTCAGAATAAAAAAATGTTCGAACGTGTTCAATTTGAGGGCTTGGAGCGCCTGGTTGAGAAAAATTAAATTTTCTGAAACTTTTTTGTTTCAATTTCGATTAATACATTTGTAAGTGATCACTCACTAATGACTGAAAAACAGGAAAAGATATTGAACGCAGCACTAGACCTCTTTGCACATGAGGGCTTCAAAGCTACCTCCACCAGTAAGGTAGCAAAGAAAGCTGGCGTCTCCGAAGGCTTGATCTTTCGTCATTTTGAAAACAAGGAGGGTTTATTGCAAGCTATCATCCAACAAGGGGAAGAGAAAATCAAGGTCTTGTTTGCTGATATTGTCTTAGAAACCGATCCAAAGGAAGTCTTGCGAAAAACGCTTCAAATCGGTCAGAAAATGAATCAAAACGAAGCTGATGCTGCATTTTGGAAACTCCAGTATAAGATTAAATGGGAACTCGAGATTTATGGGGAACATAAAGTAGAACCATTAGAAAGGGCGTTAACCGTGGCTTTAGAAAAATTAGGCTATGACGATCCTTTGCAGGAAGCAAGAATTCTAATGTACGCCTTTGACGGAATGACTACCCGGTTTTATCTCCAGGATGATTTTGATATACAGACTCCGGTGGAGTATCTCTGGAAGAAATATGATTTGTAAAAAATTTTAAATAAAAATAAGTAAGTACTCACATATTAAATAACAACTATCATGGGTAAAACAGTTTTAATTACAGGATCAAGTGCAGGCATTGGCAAGGCTACTGCAAAGCACTTTCAAGAACAAGGATGGAATGTAATCGCGACCATGCGATCACCTGAAAAGGAAGAAGAGTTAAATCAATTAGACAATGTATTGGTCACCAGGCTTGATGTACTTGACCTCGATTCGATCAACAGTGCGATTAAGGAAGGGATTGCCAACTTTGGTCAGATTGATGCCTTAGTAAACAATGCAGGGTATGGTGCCTATGGACCACTGGAAGCGTTTCAAAGAGAGAATATGGTCCGTCAATTCAACACCAATGTCATTGGGCTTCTCGATGTAACCAGAGCAATACTCCCTCACTTTCGAGCCAACCAAAGTGGTACGATTGTCAATATCTCATCTATCGGAGGCAAGATGACATTCCCCTTAGGTTCACTATATCATGGAACCAAATTCGCAGTGGAAGGCATTTCAGAAGCATTAACTTACGAATTGAGCCAAATCGGCATTAAGGTGAAGATCGTAGAGCCGGGAGCTATTGCTACTGACTTTGCGGGCCGTTCATTTGATTTTAGTAATGACGAAAGTATGGCTGAGTACCAACCCACGGTACAAAAGCTTTGGGAAGGGTTTGGCAACGCGTTGAATAACGCTTCAGAGCCAATTGTAGTAGCCGAGAAAATTTACGAAGCCATTACTGATGGCACCGATAAACTTCGCTATGAAGCAGGTGAAGATGCAGTGATGTTAATGGCTAATCGAAAGCAGTTTGATGATGCCACCATGATTGGCAATGTCAAAGCCATGTTTGATTTAAATTAGTACCCAAATGAAAGTCATCATCACAGGAGCTACAGGAATGGTGGGGAAATCGGTCCTCCTGGAAGCCATACGAAGTGAAGAAGTCGAATCAATCCTGCTGGTCAACCGAAGGCCAGTAGGAATTGATCATCCAAAAGTCAAGGAAGTTATTCATAAGGACTTTCTTGATATCACACCTATTAGAAGTGAATTAGAGGGTTATGATGCAATCTTTCATTGTATGGGCGTATCTGCAGTTGGGATGAAGGAAGCAGACTACACCAAACTCACTTATGACTTGACCGCACATTGGGTTGAAGTGCTTTTCGAACTCAACTCCGAAATGGTTTTCAACTATGTTTCCGGTGCCGGAACCGATAGTTCTGAGAAAGGTCGACAAATGTGGGCCAGGGTTAAGGGGAGAACGGAGAACATGATTCTCAACAGAGGATTTAAAGATGCCTATATGTTCCGCCCCGGAGGAATTCTTGTGGAAAAGGGGGTTCGAGCCTCCAAGGGTTCGGTAAGCCGGCTTTATGCAGCAATGCGTCCCCTACTCTATTTGATGAGGAATTCTCGGTTTGTTACTACCGGACCAAATATTGGAAAGGCGATGATCAAATCTGTTCTACACCCTCAGGAAAACAAACATTTGGAAAACCCTGATATCGATGCATTGGCAGAACAAGAATAGTGCTGGTACTTGATTCGATCTCCTAATCTTCTGATTATATTAAAGATTGATTCTTTTAAGCCTTAGACTATGAAAAACTTAGCTTACTCCATACTCGGCATTGGAGGTGTTATTGCCTTATTGATACTCGCTGAAAGCATTTTAATTCCATTCGTTTTTGGGGTTATTCTGTGGTTTTTGGGCAAGTCACTCAAAAGCCTCGTTCGAAAGACTCCTAAGGTTGGAAGTAAGCTACCTTCTTTGTTGGTCAATGTTATAGTTTTTATCCTGTTGGTAGTTGTAGTAGGGGTTTTGTCCTCGTTGATCACAGCCAGTGTCGAGGAGTTGTTGGCCTCTTATGAGGGTTACCAGGAAAACCTGAACAAGATTCTTGAATCCGTTAATACTGCTTTTGATGTAGACATCTACGAAACAGCAAAGTCATCTATGGAGGGCTTTGATTATGGTGAGGTATTGGGAGATATTGCGAATTCAATCTCAGGGATTTTTGGAAACGCCATCATCATACTGGTCTATGCGGCCTTTATGTTTTCGGAAGAATCAAGTTTTAAACAAAAACTCGAGAAGATGTTTAAGGATGCTGCCGAATACACTCGGGTTTCGACCATTCTGAACAGAATCGGTTCATCCTTTGGAAGCTATATCCGACTTAAGACCTATGTTAGTCTGTTGACTGGAATAGTCGGTTACGTATTCCTTCTCATCATGGGTGTTGATTCAGCTTTCTTTTGGGCGCTGTTAATGTTCCTGTTGAACTATATCCCAACTATCGGTTCACTAATCGCTACCATCTTCCCAGCCGTGTTTAGCCTGATGCAGTTTGGTGAATTCACACCATTCTTTATCATCCTTGGCGGACTGGGATTAATCGAATGGATCATCGGTAATGTGATCGAACCAAAAGTAATGGGGAATTCTCTGAACCTAAGTCCTTTGGTAACCATAGTGGCCTTAATCGTTTGGGGACAGATCTGGGGGATTACAGGGATGCTACTCAGTACGCCAATCACCGTGGTGATGGTGATCATCTTTTCTCAATTCGAAAATACAAGAAGGGCAGCGATTATGCTCTCACAAAATGGGGATATTGATGATATCGCCCAGGTCAATACACAATAGACAACTATGAAAAAACAATTTGGGGGGAAAGCCACAGCGGAGTTGATCAACAGATACAGCCGGTCATCGAATTGGCGTGATGGGAAGTTTATGAACCTGGAAGAAACGAATATGAATATCAGCTTCCAGAATATGCCCAAACTGTTTTACAAGCAATTTTGTGATACCAAAGGAAGAGAACCTAAAAATCCAATCCCGGTTATTCCTTTTGACAAAGAAGCTTTCCTAGCGCCAAGTGAAACTGCAAAAATCATATGGTATGGCCACTCGGTGGTATTGATAAGAATCGCAGGAAAGACAATTCTCATTGACCCTATGCTCGGACCCGATGCTGCACCCGTAGCACCTTTCAAAATCAAGAGGTTTTCCAGGAATACCCTCGATCTCATCGATGACTTCCCTCCTATTGATCTTGTCTTGCTTACCCATGATCATTATGACCATTTGGACTTGGCAAGCATGGAGAAGTTGATTCCTAAAACAACCCAATTCTTTGTCGCACTGGGTTGTGCAAGACATTTGATCAAATGGGGTGTGAACGCATCAAAAATTCGAGAATTTGACTGGTGGGATAACACCTCGTTTGAGGAAATAGAAATTACCTTCACTCCTTCTCGCCATTTCTCCGGTCGTGGACTGAAGGATCGAGCGAAATCGCTATGGGGAGGATGGGTGTTTAGGACGGCCAATGAAAACCTCTATTTCTCAGGAGACGGTGGCTATGGAAAACATTTCAAAGAGGTTGGAGAACGACTTGGCCCTTTTGATTTTGGCTGGATAGAATGCGGCCAATACAATGAGAATTGGCATCTGATTCACATGTATCCTGAAGAGGCTGTCCAAGCCGCTATTGATGCCAGAGTAGCCAAAGCGATGGCCGTACACTGGGGAGGGTTTTCCCTGGCTCAACATAATTGGACAGATCCCATCAAGCGGTTTGTAACAAAAGCGGCTGAAACTCAATTACCAATTATTACTCCACGAATTGGAGCACCGATTGATTATGAGATGGATTACAACGAACCGTGGTGGGAAGAATAGGTTCCGGTCAAAGAAATCTACACCCTCTGATCAAAAACAATATAATTACTCTGATAATTTATACATACTTATGGTATAATTAAGGAAAGTGTTTGTAGTTAGAAATCTTTTTTCACAAGAAAACAAAAAGCACTATCAGAATCCTATAAAAACCTAAAATTTCTATTTATAGAAAAATATAATCTAACAATTTAATTACATTATAATCTACCATGCAACGGTTTCTGGTCAAAACTTCGGCATTCTCAATTCTCCTCATCCTTGTTTTAGTTGTTCTCGAGCTGGCTGTAAGAACAATCCCAAATGATTATGTATTTAAATGCGAATTTTTGGATAAACATTCGCGTGAAATTGAAACATTAATTTTGGGGAGTTCTCATAGTTTTTATGGTCTCAATCCGGAGCACTTCACAAGTAACACGTTCAACGCAGGTCATGTTTCACAATCGCTAGATTATGATCAAAGGCTATGGTTGAAGTATAAGGATGACTTTGTAAAACTGAAAACAATTTATTTACCAATTTCATACTTTTCATTTTGGCTTAAATTGGACAACGCTGAAGATTCATGGCGAAGCAAAAATTATACAATCTATTATGACATCCCCAATAAACGCTTTAGACATTATTTTGAAATGCTAAGTCTTCCGTTTGATAAAAATATTGAAAGGATACTGAAAAATATGAAGGATGCTAACTACTCGGAAAGACGAAGTTCAAATCTAGGCTGGGGGGAAAACTATAAATCTTATAAATCAAAAAATCTTCTCAAATCAGGAAAAGCTGCTGCAGTCAGGCATACTTTCAATACAAAAGAAAATGAGTACAGAACTGTTCTACAACAGAACTTGCTATTCCTTACGGACTTATCCCAATGGTGCATCAAGAATGATGTTTTGTTGGTCTTATTCACACCTCCGGCATTCGAAACCTACAGACAAAATTTAAATAACGAACAACTTAAAATGACGTGTGGATATTCGGAGAAAGTAGCTTCAGAATATGCAAATACGATCTATTTGAATTTGTTGTCGGACAAAACATTTGATAAAAATGATTTCTATGATGCTGACCATTTGTCAGAAATTGGTGCAAAAAAGCTTTCCATTCTCTTAAACAATGTTGTAAACAAAATAGATTTCGGAAGAGAATTCAATTGACCGCTTTACTCAAGCCACTTCCGAACAGAATTTCCAGGTATTGACTCCAAAGATTAGAGAGCTTTTCTCTGTTTATAGTTCTACCAATGATTCATGATGGACTGAAATTCAATAGATAAGTATTCATTCCATACTTTTTCTGTCATCCTCGCGGACCTGCCGGCAGGCAGGGGCGGGAATCTCTCCTGGCTTTCCTACTCAAATGATGAGATGCCCGACCGAGCCGGGCATGACGTTTTAATTTAGATTCATCATTTCGAACGTACGTGAGAAATCTCCCTGTCTTTAACGTCATTCTGAGGGAGGAACGACCGAATGAGTCTCCTCATAGCTAGAACTCTAATTGAGGGTATGCCAGACTGGGGCAGGAATGACATTCTCATTTTATTTCGTCATTCCGAGGGAAACACAGTAACGAGGAATCTCCATCTCTTCAACGTCATTCTGAGCGTAGCGAAAGAATCTCCAATTCATGATATGAATATTCAACTTTCTTTGCTTGCCCAAAGAAAGTAGCAAAGAAAAGGCCCCAACATCAAAACAGTCGGAGTAGCTTATCGACTATAATGTCAGCGCATACCGACCGTCACGCTGATGTTGGATCTCATCCCTCTGGCTTACATACCTCTAGGATAAAGCTCCTTGTATTTGCAAAATCAAAAAATTACATTGTATAATACAGTATTCAGTAGCTACACTTCTTAAATGATTAAAAAGAAATTAAATAAGCTGATCGGCTTGAAGTTTGAGGACTTCCTAAGTCATTTAGAAAGTGGTCAAATTCATGCACGTCCAGCTAGACTCATTCCTACAGTGAAGATTGGAGATGAAATGGCACTGACCTCCATTTTCCTCTCTACCATTAGATTGGTTAAAGAATATAGAGATACAATTTTCAAAGACCTCAGACTTACAAAAGCGGGCAGAATATACTATTACACAGAAGTTTCTTTTCCTGAAATCGAAAGCATTAGGATAGACGGGATGATTTTCACGGTTATTGGAGGTACTATTAAAGATGCCTCATTTTTCGAAATGAAAAATAAGAACAACAAGACCGATGAATCTCAAGTGGAAAAAATGATTTACTTGGCCAAGCGACTTGGTATTCCAGTTGTTACCACCGTCTCAAACGAGTTTGTTGCAGATCCTTCACAATCTCCTGTGAATCCAAAAGTTCCGAAAGGAATCAGGCTCAATCATTTCTCATGGACATACTTAAAAACAATAGGTCAATTACTGTTATTCAAGAATGATCAAAACATCCGCGATGAAGATCAGGTGGAAATCATGAGAGAGGTGCTGAGTTATTTGGACAGCCCAATTTCTGGCGTGACGGGCTACACTCAAATGAAACCAGGTTGGAAAGAACTAGCGGAGAATATCAGAGCACAAAAGCCTCTAAGAATTTCAGATCTGTATATCGAAGATGCGGTCCTTGGCTGGTATGAAGAAGAAAAAGACATGGCCCTTCTGTTGAGTAGGAAACTCGGTGTACTGGTCAAGTCTTCCTTTAAAGACAAATCAAGTGTAAAAACTGATATTAAGAGACTCGTCAAGGATCATTTCATAACTGGCAGTTTAAGCATAAAAAACTCTGTTTCGGATATTAAGATGGTCGCAGAATTTGAAAGAAGAACAGTATCAATGAGTGTACGCATCTCTCCCCCATTAGATAAAAAGACAATCGCTCGGATTACTTGGATAGGTAGACAACTAGAAAATTGTTCAAAACGCAGTGAGATAGTCTTTAACAAATTGAGGTCAGAAATATGGATAGAGGCGAACATAAAATATGCACGTGAAAACCTCAAAGTTAAAGTCTCCGAACTTGAGTCGTTAAAAGAATTGTCTTACAACAAAGAAATTCAGGCATTTCATGTGGTTGCTATTCGCAGTTTCAGTTCAAACTTTGCCAGCAGCAAGAAGTTTATTGAGTTAATAGAAACCATGGTTTTGGAGTTCTATGAAGGCATTGTTCAGCATATGACCAATTGGAATAAACCTGCTCCAAAAATTACATCTCAATAAAAAGACTTCTAATTCGCTGAACTCCCCTCCATCTCCTGAATCAACTCATCTACAGTAAGTCCACCAGAGTAAGCAATTTCAGCTCGTAAGGCATGTAATCCATGAACTCCCTGAAGGTCTTCCAATTCCACATCCTCATAATCTTCCTTGATCAACCCTTTAGCGATCAGGAAATTCAGATACGTGCGGTATTCCTGAGCATCATGTTCTTGGGAGTACACAATCACCAAACTTCCCGGACGAGTGATTCTTTCCTCGGTGCCCTTGATATGAGCCTTATCCACTCGCTTCTTGATGATCTCGTAACGCGCATTGTAAGCACCCTCCACATCGAACTGCTTCTCATCCATTCTGAAATGGACCGAAATTGGCGTATTGTAAACCAGGACGAGCGAAGCCATTTCAATATCGGAATGTAGCTCCTTTTGGATGTTCTTAAACTCATTCTCCATCTCACACATCGTGACCAATTGCCACAAGCGCATATTTTTCAGATAGATCGAATTGAACTCTTCCGTTTTGGTGATTGACTGACCCAGATAAATATTGTACTCCACCCCATCCGTTTTATATCGCTCAAAGTAATGCGGGAACATGGCTTGTGCCTCTTCCTGCCTTTGATCAAGGAAGCCAGCCAAACGCTGGTTGATGTAGTTTACACTTGAATCGTACTTTTGGCGCTCTTCATAAACTGTATTCAATTCCGGATGGATCAAGGCATCATATTCATTCACCAACTTGGCTATGGATTCGTCATTTTCTCTTAGATGATTGAAGACCGGATATACTTCATTGCCAATAAACGACAGAATGCTGTGCTCACTGCCAGCCGCTAATTCATGCTTTACATCCTGGATATAAGCCTCGGTGCGGAAAATCAATTCCTCGTAGACCGGCATTTGATAATTCTTCACGGCCGCTTTCAACACTTTCTCAGCTGCTTTAAGCTGCTTGATCAAATCGACACTTACGGCTTTATTCCTTCTTTCTGAAGAACCTTTGATATCCATTTGACCATACAATGGATAGAGGTTATCGAAGACAATATCCGCGAACGGGCTGTTATCACCATTCTCCCTTGCCTCAATGTATTTCTTTGCCTCTTCTTCGAATCTCCACTTTACTGACGGGTGTATAGTCGTACACTCCTGCTGGATCACCGCTTCGATCAGGTTCTGAGCTTCTGTCATAAATCGCTTATGAGCAACAGCAAGAATTGGAAGTACTTGATCCAATATCTTGAGTGTACCTGTATGAAGCTGGTATTTCTTTTTGGCTCCTAGTTCCATATAGCCCAAAAACTCACCATCATGCATAATGGGCAGAATGATGTAGCTTTTAAAGCCAGAAGCCATAATCTTATCTGCAAACCCGGATGGTGAAACTTCAATTAAATGGTCAACATCCGTAACAATCAGGGGTTCTTTGTCTGTGATCAACTTACCACGGCAGAAATCACAAAAATCAGTTTCGCAATCCAGGGAATCACCACTTGCCAAAATAGCACTGGCTACATCGGCTTTATCCATAGGAAGGATTTTATCACCCTCCATCATTAATACTCCGACAGACAATTGACTATTATTCAAGAGCTTTCTTATGCCCCATTGAATCTTTTCAAAGGTATCGGTCGATTTGACCAAAAGATTGCTTGTAATGCTCCCAAGGGATTGGTCAAGTGTGACATCCACAAGATTGACCAAATTCAATCCCCGCATGATGTAGCTGTTTGGTGGAAACTTTTTCTTCCACAACTTCATGTCTCCGAAGTTGTCCATTAGCTCTTCAAAATCCTTCTCGGTGATCTCAACCGCCTTATCGGTAGGTGTGAATTCACACATATCCGCATTGATCAACATCTTGTAGGTGCGGATCAAATCCTGGTTCTTGTTATAGAATTCCAGAAACTGTGGAGTACCTCCCGATAATGGGAAGTTGTAGTACTGACCAAGAATGAAGAAACAACAGTAGAGATAGAAGGTATCTTCATCTACATCTTTCATGGTAAAGGTGAAATCTTCACCAGAAGCCTCAACAATACTTTCAAATCGCTTGGACGCGTAAAGGGGTTCAAAGTAGAATGGCGGTGTGAGGAATTTAATCTCGTTGGTCGTCAACGCATCGGGGAATAATGCACGACTTAATCGTTTAATGGATCGATCATATTTTTTCAGCTTTTTGACGTCACTGATCCCATCTCTTAATTCCGGATACTTCTCTACATCTTGAAGCAATGTCTTGGCATAGATAGCCTGGGCCTTGTCATCCCCATCCACCTGCTTTTCAAGCGCTTCAATCAGCTTGAAAAAACTTACCTGCATAATTGCAGGAAACTCTATCTCTTTTCCATTGTATATCATGACCCCTCTATTTAAAAATCAGTCCAACGACTTTTCAATAATATAACGTTCATAAGAACGCATTTATGACTTTTTTGATTCCATTTCGGGACAAATTTACATGACTTATTTCATATGGGGCTGCAGTACCAATTGCAGAATATGACTACATACACTTATCGGTATTGATTATATTCATTGCTCAACCTTAATTACTATGATCAGAAAGTTATCCGCTCTGGTGCTTGCCATAGCCGTTTTTTCATGTGGTCCGGTGGAAAATTATGATATTATCATCTCTAATGGAACCGTGTATGATGGAACGGAAGCCTTGCCACAACGAACCAATATCGCCATTAACGGTGACCAAATTGTCAAAATTGGCAATCTTGGAAGGGCTCAAGCCACGCGAACAATAGATGCATCAGGAATGGCAATCTCTCCTGGTTTTATAGACATGCACACTCATGTCGAAAGCATTTTAAGAGAACCGGTGGGCGAAAGCGCAATAAAACAAGGCGTCACTACTGCTTTAGGCGGACCTGATGGTGGTGGTCCGTATCCTCTTCGGGACTATATGGACACGCTCTCTAAACGCGATTTAGGAATGAATATGGCCTACCTGGTGGGTCACAATACCATTCGAAGGCATGCCATGGGCTTAGAAAACCGGGCCCCAACTTCGGAAGAGTTACAGAACATGAAAGATATGGTCCAGGAATCCATGGATGCAGGTGCCTTCGGAATCTCTACCGGGTTAAAATACGTGCCTGGTTCATTCTCCAAAGTGGACGAGGTGATCGAACTTTCCAAAGTAGCCTCAGCTTCAGGAGGAATTTATACCTCTCATTTACGTGAGGAAGGTCTGGGCCTACTGGAAGCAGTGGATGAGGCAATTATGATCGGTCGTGAAGCGAATATTCCAATTGTACTCACTCACCACAAAGCCATTGGCCGACCAATGTGGGGAGCCAGCATAAAAACGTTGGCAATGGTCGATTCCGCCAATAATTTGGGGCTAGATATAATGATGGACCAATATCCGTATACAGCGAGTTCCACGGGTATTTCTGTTTTGATCCCTGCCTGGGCACGAGCCGGTGGGCGTGCTGCCTTTAGAAAACGTATTGAAGATCCTGCCACCAGAGAAAAGATCATTGAAGAGATTATGTTCAACATTGAGTATGACCGAGGTGGTGCCCAATTGGACGTAGTACAATTTGCTTTTGTCAGATGGAAAGCGGACCTGAATGGTCGGACTTTAAAAGATTGGGCGATCGAACGTGGGTTGGAACCGACATTTAGAAATGGTGCAGAGTTAGTGGTTGAAGCAGAACTCAATGGAGGGGCATCCTGTATCTTTCACGCCATCAACGAGGAAGACGTGAGACGAATTATGCAGCACCCAAAGGCCATGATAGCCTCTGACGGACGCCTGGCCTATATGGGAGAAGGGCATCCACATCCAAGAGCATATGGTACCTTTCCGAGGGTCTTGGGTCACTATGTCCGTGAAGAAGGGGTAATTGATCTTCAATTTGCCTTGAGAAAAATGACTTCCATACCGGCTGATCGATTAGGCTTGACGGATAGAGGTTATATTAAAGAAGGCATGAAAGCCGATATCACCATTTTCAACCCTGAAACCGTAATTGATAAATCCACTTTTGTAGATCCGCACCACTACCCGGAGGGTATTGAATATGTGATCGTCAATGGGAAGGTGACGGTAGAAGAAGGCGAATTGACCGAGGAACGTGGAGGAATGGTTTTAAAAAGAAATCAATAGAATACGCTTATGAAAAGGATTTTAACACTACTATTCATCCTGACTCCATTCGTTTTGTATGGCCAGTCTGTTGAGGAACAAGTTACCGAAAAGCTCGAGGTCTTTGTAAAGGAATCCCGGGTTCCTGGCTTAGCAATGAGCGTATCGCAAAAGGGAGAACTGGTCTACTCAAAGGGCTTTGGTTATGCTGACCTGGAAGCAGAAGTACCCGTAGATCCTGCCAAAACACAATTCAGGATTGGTAGTGTATCGAAGACCGTCACAGCTGCCGGATTGGCTTTACTTTACGAACAAGGAAAAATTGATCTGGATGTCCCAATTGAAAAGTATGTACCCATGTGGCCACAGAAAAAACACAAGATCACCCTAAGACTGTTGGCCGGACATCTTGCAGGCATCCGACATTACAAACCAGGAGAGTTTCAGAGTTCAAAAAACTATCCAACCGTTACTGACGGCCTGGCCATTTTCATGAATGATCCTCTGATCAATAAACCGGGTACTGAATATTCCTATTCCAGTTATGGATGGAACCTGATTTCTGTGGCAATGGAAAAGGCAAATGCCAGCGGGGGGACTTTTCTCCAGACCGGGCAAGATTTCCTACAGTTTATGCAAGAAAGTGTTTTCGATGCCCTTGAAATGAACAATACTGTGGCGGAAGACATGTTAAAGGAATGGCCAAACAGAACGAAATTCTATGTCCGATCCAGCCGGGGAAACGAATCAGGTGTGCGATTGGCTCCTGTCGTTGATAATAGCTATAAATGGGCAGGTGGAGGATTCATAGGTACCACAGAAGACCTTTGCAAGTTTGGTCAGGCACATATGAAAGCCGGTTTTTTAAAACAATCCACACTGGATGAATGGATGAGGTCTCAAAAGATGGCCAATGGTAAAGACACTAACTATGGTATTGGCTGGAGAACGTATAAAAGGCATGACGGCAACACCTACTATGGTCATAGTGGTGGGTCTGTAGGAGGATCTACCATGTTTCTTATTCACAAAGATTCAGAAACTGTCTTGGCGATTACAGGAAATATCTCAAACTTGTCCTACAATGGCATCTATTTTGATTTAATAGAGTTGTTCATTGATAAGTAAAAGGGTTACATGCTAAAAATTACCTCAACTTTGGCACTCCTATTGGTAATGGGAGTGAATACGCATGCGCAAAATATAGATGAAGACAACATCTATTATAGGGCATTAAAAGAATATGCCCGATGGGTAGAACGCTTCGAACCTGAGACCGACACCGTCTATTTTGAAGAAGTGAAAGGCATTACCAACTACTTCCCTAAAGAGATTAATGGTATTAAAGTAGAGTTGATCACCGGACGGAATCAAACGCAAATCTATACCGCACATGGTGGAAGATTGACCCATAGAAAAATGACACCGGCCTTGGTCATTGAGAACAGAATCGAAATCGGGCTTATCCCCTATGAAGGTCAATACTCAGCACAGTCAGGAATACGATTGGGACTACGGAATTGGCATAACATCATTTTCGAATTCAACACTCAGTCGGGCAAATTCGAATACCGGAGAATAGACAATAATTAGGCAGACTTTCGAATCGCCTTAATCCTCTTTCTCTTCTTATTAGGAAACACAAAGGCCAGGCTCACTAATGGGAGCACCGGCCAGAATGTAGAGTCTTTGGTGTGTTGCATCACAGATATTTAGGTGTGGAAAGTCAAATATTCCACTTTTAATTTAAATACTCCAACTGGATTTTCCAGTGGTATGTTTCACAAAACGATTTAATATTTTCAAAAGGCAAAAAATTTGTTTTGAAGGTGACGGTTGTCTTCACAAAACGATTATAACTAATTATTATTTTTTATAACTAATCATATCGTTATATTCATTGCAAATTTAGTCAACCATGAAAAAATTAGCCCCTTATGTAGCTTGTCTACTCTTACTATCAGCATGCATCGATGAGCCGCAACCAAAGTCCGAAACAGAAGAAGATATCATAGATGAAGTATTCGAAATCGTTGAAAACCGTGCGACCTTCAAAGGTGGAGATACTGCCTGGCAGAAATATTTGCAAAGAACGATCACCTATCCTCAAGAGGCATTGAAAGAGGGAGTTGGAGGGAGAGTTTATGTCTCCTTTGTGGTTTCTTCCTCCGGAAAAGTAATAGATGCCAAGCTTGTCAGAGGAGTCGGCCATGGCATTGATGAGGCGGCTCTCGCTGCGGTGAAGAGTTCACCCGATTGGAATCCTGGAGAACAAAGAGGAAGAGACGTAAACTCCAGAATGATCGTTTCTTTCGCCTTTGAGCCGGTTTCTGATTCTGTCGGAAAAGTGTCTGTCAACACCAAACAAAAACCCGAAGTACAGGAAATTGAGATCGTTGAAACTGTCACTCCTCATGAAGACGACATATTCAGTGTTGTTGAGGAAGAGGCAACTTTCAAAGGAGGTACTGAGGCCTGGGCGGATCATCTCAAAAACAACCTGGTATATCCTGAACAGGCGAAGCGCGAAGGTATTGAGGGGCGTGTGTTTGTCACCTTCGTGGTGAATGATGACGGACAAATTTCTGATCCTAAAATTGTCAGAGGCATTGGGGCTGGCTGTGATGAAGCCGCGCTGGAGGTAATAAAGAATTCACCCAACTGGATTCCAGGAAAACAAAAAGGGGTTGCCGTCAATTCCCGAATGGCCATCGCCATAAGTTTCAGGCTGTAGACGGCAACGTAACCTCCCCTATTAGTTCACTAAGGCCGAATGGACCACTCCATTATCGGCAAGTATTATGTCGGTTTCAAAAATCAAATAGGGATTCACATTGGAGGAGCTCTGGCTTAACACAAACCCGAAGCCGGAGTTGGCGTTTTGACTTTGGATCATAGTCCAGCTAATCCCTTTTTCGCTTTCGAATACCAGGTCAGTCTGGAACGCGGAAGACTCAAATCTGACAGTCGATTTGAAGATGTGGCCCAGCACAAAGTCACGGGTTTTGGCGGGTTGACCACTATGGGTAAACTCTGCGATGACTTCTGCAACACCCAATTGAAAATCTCCTCCACTCCACTCCTGGGCCAGAGATTCAAACACCTCATTTGAAGGAGCAAAAATGGTATACTGTTCATTCGATTCAGTATCCGTAAGCATATCCATAATTCCTCTTCCTCCCTCAGGGATTTCCTGATCAGCAATAGTGATCAAATCGGCAAAGTGAGTGAATTGGGCAGATTGTGAAAGGAGTGTGCCGATATCTTCTATCTCATTGTCATCGGGCGTGGGGCTGTCTTTTTCCTCGCAACTCAGTACGAGCAGGGTCATGCAAATCGTAATCACCAAGTAGAACCACTTGGCTTCTTTAGTCAGTTTCATAGTAAGCATTTAGGTGAACGGATGATTAATGACCCGATGTAAATCTATGAAATCAACTGACCCTTAGATAATTATGATTTACAAAGCATTTGTTTGACTGAGAAAAACAAAAAACGGGTGAGCTGAAAAATGGGATTACAATAAAATCTCAGGTATGTTATTTTGATTGATGTCTTGATAAAAAAAGTACATCTGTTGCTCTACAATTCAGCATAAAAGAGGCAGTATATGAGGGTGGAGATCCAACATCCGTGTGACAGTCGGCTGATGATCAGGCTATAATTGATAATTTGCCCCGACTGTTTTGATGTTGGTGCCTTTTCTTTGTTACTTTCTTTGGGCAAGCAAAGAAAGTTGAATGAATAAACTTGAGATTGACAATTATGGAGATTCTTCGTCCATGCCTGGGGCATAGACTCTGAATGACGTTCGCTTTTACTACTTCTCAGGTTCGTCACTCTGAGTGTGACGAAGGATGACAAATAAAAGTCATGCTGAACTTGGTTCAGCATCTATCGGACCCTGAATGTTCTGGGTGAAATGGAACTCACTCCTCCTTCAGCATTCTTCGAAGGATCTTACCCACATTTGATTTGGGCAACTCATCCCTGAATTCAAAATGCCGAGGACGCTTATACCCCGTCAGTTCTTCATTACAGAATTCCTTTAGTTCTTCCTCGGTCAACGAAGGGTCAGCCTTTACGATAAACGCTTTCACACATTCTGTAGATTTCGGATCAGGAACCCCGATCACTGCCACCTCCAACACTTTTGGATGATCTGCGATCACATTCTCAACCTCATTTGGGAAAACGTTAAAACCAGATACATTGATCATATCCTTCTTTCGGTCGACTATCTTGAAAAAGCCATCCGCATCCATCAAACCTATATCCCCGGTTTTGAACCAACCTCCATCATGGAATACATCGCTATTGTCTTTACCCCAATAGCCGCTCATTACCTGAGGACCTCTAGCACAAATCTCTCCTACCTCACCCTGAGCCAGTTGATTCCCATCATCATCAAAAATCGCGACATCCGTTGAAGGTACCGGCAGTCCAATCGTCCCTAATCGATGGGTGCCATCCAAGGGGTTGCAGCAAAGCACCGGAGAAGTCTCACTCAAGCCATAACCTTCTACCAGCGGAGCCTTGGTCACCTCTTCCCACTTTTTAGCAACAAAGTCCTGCACTGCCATACCACCACCAACTGCCCCCTTCAAATGAGAGAAGTCGACCGTCTTAAAGTCTTCCTGGTTGAGCAGGCCATTAAAGAGGGTATTCACCCCCGTCATAATCGTGAACTTGTGCTTCTTTAGTTCCTTGATAAAGCCCTTCATATCACGGGGATTGGTAATCAACACGTTCTTGGCACCTGCATGCATCATTAAAACGCCATTGACATTCAGCGCGAAGATATGATACATGGGTATGGCGGTGATGATGATTTCCTGGCCACCCTCATCCAAAAAGGGTTTGAACCAGTGATTAGTCTGAATAGTATGGGCTACCACATTGGCATGAGACAGTGTTGCGCCTTTGGACACCCCGGTGGTCCCTCCAGTATATTGCAGAAATGCCGTATCCGTAGAAGCAATCTCAGGCTTTGCATATTTCATTCTTGCCCCACGCTTCATGACATCTTTGAAGGCAATGGTATTGGGGATGTTGTAGGCAGGCACCATCTTCTTCACCCGCTTCACGACAAAGTTCACCAGCGTGCCCTTTAATCCTCCCAGCAGATCACCGAGCTCGGTAACGATAATATGTTGAATGTTGACGCCCGTTAAGGCCTGCTCCAACTCAGAAGCGAAGTTGGCCATAATCAAGACTGCCTTGACCTCCGCATCTTTGAATTGATGCTCCATCTCACGGTGCGTGTAGAGCGGGTTGGTGTTAACTACGATAAGCCCCGCCTTTAATGCTCCAATCAAAGCAATCGGATATTGCAAGCAGTTGGGCATTTGGATAGCCATGCGATCTCCTTTTTGGAGTTTTAATTCATTTTGAAGAAAGGCTGCAAAGTTGGTAGAGAGCTGATCAATTTCCTGGTAGATGAAGGCCTTGCCCATATTTTCGAAGGCTTCACGGCTTCCATATTTCTTAAAGGCATTATCAAATACTTCGAGTAGGTTTTCAGGGCGATCCTGACTGATTTCTGAAGGAATACCTTCAGGGTAATTGGCGGTCCAGGGGAATTGGCTCATGGGTTAAAATTTGGCATTCACCAAATATAAGAGAATCATAAAGATTTGAATATTACAGTAACATATTCAATGTCAACTGTTGATTGTTTGCTGATTATCAAAAGAGAGGATGTCTTTTCTCTTATAGCTTTATTCAGTCCAAGGCCATATTCTCTTTTAATCACCCTAAGACAACATCGTTAATACATCATTTTAAAACGAATTAGTTTTAGTTAAAATTCATAATTTTTTAATTCATTAAATTATCTATTATAAAAATCATACATTTCCTTAATACTAATCGAAAATCAAAAAACATTCAGAATGTTAAGTGAGGAAGTTGAGAATAGGATCCAAATCGCGAAAGTCAAGGGTCGTAGATCTCTTGACCTTTCAAATTTGGGACTCACCAAAATTCCTGCTGAGCTCAATAAGTTGAACCAGCTTGTTTCTTTGGATTTATCTCACAATTATCTGACAGATCTGGAACCACCTATAAGTTTAAATCACCTGAAATGGATTGATCTTTCTCAAAACAAACTGTCAAGGATTAATGGGCTGGAAAAACTTGTCAGCTTAGAAACGCTTTACTTGTCGAATAACAACATAAGCGAGATCAGCGGTTTAGAAAATCAACAACAGTTAACCACTCTTTTTCTTCGCTACAATCAAATTAGCGAAATCAAGAACCTCAGTGTTTTAGACCAAATTACATGGCTCAGCCTAGCTCATAATCAAATCGATAAAATTCAAGGATTGGAAAATTTAAGCGCTCTTAGAACTTTAGATCTTCGTTACAACAAAATACTGACAATCAACGGATTAGAATCACTTGATCAACTTAATCAATTACATATTGACAATAATGGATTGACGCATACTACGGGTTTGGAGTCTCTAACAAAATTAAATTTTTTAGACCTGTCTTATAATCAGATTGATGATCTAGAAGCACTTAAAGCTCTAACCAATCTTAAGCAACTTCATTTGCAAAACAACAATATCTCGAAGTTTCCAGAATTCTTACTACACCTTAAACTCCCAATCATTTTTGAAGCGGATTCATCATCTATACTAGAATGTATTCGAATCGAATCAAACCCAGTGACAATTCCTCATCCTAGCATTATGAAAAAGGGTAATGAGGCAATAATGATGTACTTCAAAGAGAGCAGAAAAAGCGGGGAAGAACAATTAAATGAGGCAAAACTGATTTTACTTGGAGATGGTAGAGCTGGTAAAACCTCTTTTGCAAATAGTCTTCTAGGAAAAGAACTTCCAAAGGAAGTGGATAGAACGAAAGGTGTGGAAATCGTGGTTGGAGAATATAGCTATCCCATCGCTAATGAAACAAACTTCAAACTGAATATATGGGACTTCGCAGGACATGATAAATACAAAACTCTCCATCAGCTCTTCTACACAGAAAGTAGTGTCTATGTTATGCTATCGGAAAGCGGTAGTGATAATACAGATTTTGATGATTGGTTTCAAACTGCTGCACTTTTTGGAAAAGGAAGCCCTCTCATTGTCATACTTAACGAATTTAATTCAGGTATAGGCCTAGGTAGTTTTGACACCAATTATTGGCGGAAACAATTCCCTGAGCTTTTGAACGAAGTTTTTACGGTCAATCTAGGGACTAGGGAGAACTTACAAAGTGCCGAAAATTACATTCAACTGATCGCACAAACATTGCCACACACCAAATATGCACTTCCTTCTAATTGGGTTGCTGTCAGAAGGGTTTTACATGATAGGAGAAATCAGCAGTTTATAACCCTAAACGAATATTTACGCATCTGCAAAGAAAATGATGTACCTGATAAAAAAAGTGCTTTGCTCTTGAGTTCCATATTGCATACTGTTGGAGATTGCCTTCATTATCAGAACAATGACCTCCTAAGGCAGTTCATCATACTGAAAAACACGTGGGCAACTGATGCCGTTTACAAGATCCTTGATGATACAATTGTTGCAGGATCAAAGTTTGGCTTTTTCGATAGGTCAGATCTCAAAAGAATTTGGGCAAGTGAAGAGTATGAAGATATGCGTCCCCAACTTTTGGAACTTATGAAACAATTCAAACTAGCTTATCAGTTGCCTGGTAGAGAGGAATATGTCACACCTCCTCTTTTGCCTCAATCATATCCCGAAAACTTCACTTGGCCCGATCAACATTCTCTTGAGCTCTATATAGAATATGAATTTCTTCCAAAAGCTTTATTAACACAATTCATTGTAAGTCGACACTATGATATTGCAAAAGAGAGAACACTGGTTTGGCGACATGGAGTAATACTAGAATGGCCTGATGAAGCCCTAGCGGAAGTATCAAAAACCAAGCTACAAGGACGAGATGCACTTTATATTCGCGCACAGGGGGCAAATAGAAAAGGTTTAATGACCGTAATTATTAAGACCTTCAGAGAATTACATGGCATGTACTATGATGGGATTAAATGCGATGAAAAAGTACCATGCACATGCAATGGATGTTCTACTAGACAAAACCGACAGCATTATTTTGAATTTGCCAATCTCAAACTGAGGCTTGAAAAAGGAAAGTTCGAGGTAGAATGCGATAGATCTCTCGAGACCTTAAACGTTCTGAAGTTATTGGAAAACACTTTTGTTTTGGAGACCTTTTTTCAAGGGCGTTCAGTGGAATTGAAAGAAAAGATAAATCGACAAATCACCTCAAAGCTAAAGACTATCAAGCTCTTTTTGGCCTCTTCGAATGAACTCAAAGCAGAAAGAGAAAAAATAGAGCGAATTGTCGGCAGAAAAAATAAGCGACTCAAAAATGAAGGAATTTCCATTGAATTAATGATTTGGGAAGACGGAAAGCACATAGGTCAGTCGTTTCGCTCTCAAGACAATTATAATCTGGAAGTTAAAGAGTGTGATTTATTCATCTTACTTTTTTATTCAAAAGTAGGTAAATACACCTTAGAAGAATTTGACAATGCACGTTACTTATTTGACCTAAGAGGTTTGCCTAGAATATGTATATTCCAAAAGGATGTTGATTTGCCAAAGAACCTAACTAAATCAGATTCAGATAGTCGGTTCGCTTTTCTTGAGACCTTGAGGAATCTTGAACATTTCCCTTTTACTTTTGACTCAGTAGATAGCCTTACCAGTCAAGTATCAGACACTATAGATAAACTATTAGATGATAGTGACTTTCTAAACAAATGGATCTCTGTCGACTATAAATAATACGGCACTTCTTGAATCACATTAGTGTATTCTTTACAAACCCTCCCACGCTATATGCATGTGATCCCTGCTGGCGCGAGCATTTTGTTCGTGTCACACCCGAAAGAGTGCGGCAACAGTAGACTGTTTTCTCCCAAGCAATGGTCCCTCCATAACTCATTCAATTCTTTAAACTCCACTTAAACAGAAGCCTCGAATACTTGGCACTACCTATAGCATTTAACCAGTAGTTGCACGTAATTTGAAAAACCGGATTAAAAGACCAATGGAATTAAAAACCGACAGACTTTATCTGATCCCACTGAAAGCATCAGACTTGGATATTTTTCATAAGACAAATACCGATCCTTTTGTCAGGAAGTTTTTGTGGGATGATCAGGTTATTCCTGAATCTGTTTCTATTGATATCATTAATGAGGTTGAATCAAAATTTAAAGAGGAAAAATGGGGACTTTGGAAAATAGTAAAGGATGGCGATTATTTAGGTTATATCGGTTTCTGGTTCTTTTTTGACGAAAAACTACCACAGCTTTTATATGCACTATTACCGGAACACACTGGGAACGGATATGCGACTGAAGCTTCCAGGAAAATCATAAATTATGCATTTGAAAAGTTGAATTTCGAGTATCTCTTAGCATCAATGGACAAGCCAAACAAAGACTCAGTTAATGTTTGTGATCGGCTAAACATGGGGCTTATCGAAGAAAAAGAAATTGAAGGGAAACCGACTCTCTTTTATAAATTGATAAATAAAAACTACTCACCATAGCCATAGGTCATGAGTAAATCTGCTTTGCTAATAATTGATGTACAATCCGGAATGTATAATGGAAAGAGGATAGCACCCATTTTTGAAGGAGTAGAGAAAATGGAGAAAATCAGACACGTCCTCGAAAAGGCCAGAAGCAAGGAAATAGTTCTGATCTATATAAAACACAATGGCGATCAAGGGCATCCGCTTGAGAAGGGTTCTGAAGGCTGGAGAATTCAAAAACAAGTATCACCCAAAGAAGAAGAGTTAGTAATCGAAAAGAGCTATCCTGATTCGTTCCAGGACACGCAACTATTAGAAGTGCTAACCAATTTATCTGTTTCGAATTTATACATAATTGGAAACCAAACAGAATATTGCATCGATTCTACTTGCAGAAGTGGGTTTTCCAAGGGGTTTCGAGTTATTCTAATTGAAGATTGCCATTCGACATGGGACACGAATACACTTTCAGCTGCACAAATCATCCAACATCATAATGATACTTTAAGAAACGGCTACGTGACCGGTATGAATTCAGAAGAGATCTCATTTGATGAATTTGAAGACCTATAACAAACAATAAGCCAACAAGCAAGCTGCCTCCGAGCATCCCCTGTTGCGCGAGCATTTTGCTCGTGTAATTCTAAACCCACTCCTTATAAATTTTACTTATCTTGATTTTATGCAAACCTAATACAGTCCATGGGTTTCATACAATTATTAAGAGGATCTGAAACACAGATCAAAACCGAAAACTAAAATGAAAAAGTCCATCCACCCTTATCCCAAGGTAATTCTGCCAGTTGTTTTACTCTTCACGGCCTGCCTCTTCTCTTGTTCCAGCTCCGGCTCATCCACGGACATCGAGCTGCTCTTTCCAACAGAGCATTATGATGAAGTATTGGATGGAAGACTAATTGTATTGATTTCGGAACATTTAGATTCCGAACCCCGATTTCAGTTGAGGGACGACTCCAAAACTTGTCAGGGATTTGGTATGGACGTGGAGAACTGGAATCCCGGAGAGTCTCTGCAATTTGATGGGACTGCCTTTGGGTATCCTATCCGTAATTTTGAAGATTTACCGTCCGGGGAGTTTTTTGTTCAGGTCGTGTTTCATAAATACGAAACCTTTAATCGGGCAGATGGGCATGTAGTCAAATTGCCGATGGACAGAGGCGAAGGACAAAAATGGAACCGGGCACCCGGGAACCTCTATTCCACTCCACAAAAGTTTAATATTGCCAATGGGCAGTTTCCTTCGCTCACTGTAAAACTGGATCAGAAAATACCACCGATTCCAGAACCTGAAGATACCGAATACATTAAGCACATTAAAATCAAAAGTGAATTGTTGAGCGAGTTTTGGGGAAGAGATATGTACTTGGGAGCACACGTTTTGTTGCCGGAAGGATGGGACACGCACCCCAATGTAAAATACCCACTTGCGATCATGCATGGGCATTTTCCCAGTGATTTCGGAGGTTTCCGAACCACTCCCCCCGATCCTGATCTTGTGCCTGATTATAGTGAACGATTTGATGTTGAGGGATACAATATTATTGTCCAACAGGAAGCCTATGATTTTTACAAAACCTGGACCGGTCCGAATTTCCCCAGGGTCATCGCCATTAAGATCCAACATCCCACTCCCTACTATGATGATTCGTATGCGGTGAACAGTGCCGCTCAAGGTCCATATGGTGATGCCATTACTTACGAGCTCATCCCCTATATCGAGGAGCAATTTCGAGGAATAGGTGAAGGATGGTCACGCTTTGTCTATGGAGGAAGTACCGGTGGATGGGAATCCCTGGCAGTGCAGGTAAAATACCCCACAGAGTACGGCATGTGTTTCGCGGCTTGTCCGGACCCTATTGATTTCAGAGCCTATTGTTTGGTCAATATCTACGAAGACGAGAATGCCTATTACGAGGTAGGTACCTTCAGAAAAACGTTGGTTGCCGGTCATCGGGACTATCTGGGCAATGTGGATGCTACCTTGAGAGATATGAATTATCGGGAATTGGTATTAGGCACCAAAGGCAGATCAGGACAGCAATGGGATATTTGGGAGGCCACTTATTCGCCTATCGATGAAGAAGGCTATCCTAAAAGAATCTGGGATCGCATTACCGGAGAAATAGATAAGGAAGTAGCCGCATACTGGAAAGAGAATTATGATCTGGCTTATATTTTAAAAAGAGACTGGGCAAAACACGGGAACGATTGGAAGAATAAAATCCATTTATATTGTGGCGATATGGATAATTATTACCTCAATAATGCCGTATATCTCGCTGAGGAAATCCTATCTGAAACCACCGCCCCTTATTACAATGGTGAAGTTGATTATGGTGATCGTGCGGAACATTGTTGGAATGGCGATCATGAAAATGGCAATCATATCAGCCGACTGCGCTATCATCAAATGTTTATCAAAAAGTATGTAGAGAAGGTTCGCAGTGTAGCCCCAAGAGGTGCCGACTTGAGAAGCTGGAGGTATTGATTCTTCCAGCTGGATTTATTTTCCTCAACAGGCACCCATCTACCCACGACTGGCATTCTTATTGTTGGATATTCCGGAACAATTAAGGCAATCCCTAAACGAATGTGTTGGGGTGAGTAAAAACGACAATTCGGAATTGAAATGAACAAAACATTAAGAATTTTAAAGAAAGTACTTTTATATACTTTCTCTTTTTTCCTTCTGCTAAGCGTTGCAGGTTATATCTATCTCTATGTACTTCCGAAAGGACCCGAAATCACAACACCAACTGAGTTGAATACGGGAAAAGACGCTTTTGTCATCTACGCACATAAGGAGAGCAAAAGAAAATCAATCCGAGTATGGACTTATAAACCAGAGCGCTGGAAAGACCAAGACAAAATAGTGTTTGTCATGCATGGAGGAGGACGCAATGCAGATAACTACCTTGATGCCTGGGTTGAATTAGCCGAAGACAATAACCTGCTAATAGTTGCACCTGAATTCGAAAACAAGTTTTCCAACATTACGACTAACGACTATCAGGAGGGTAACCTATTCACTTTTTTCGGAACCAAAAATCCAAAGAGTAAATGGGCTTATGCGGTGGTTGAAAACATATTCGACCATATCAAGTCAGTCAACCCTATTACAAATAGCCATTACGACATTTTCGGACATTCTGCTGGCGGACAATTTGTTCATAGAATGATAATGATTATGCCCGAATCACGAATTGGAACAGCCATTGCTGCAAATGCAGGGTTGTACAGTTTTCCAGACGAAAATCTTGAATTCCCATATGGATTTAAGAAAACAAACGTCAAATTGAATACCCATCTACAAACAGCTTACAAAAAGAGATTAATTATTTTATTGGGAGAACTGGACAATGACCCGAGTTTAGGGACTTTCAGAACAACCGAGTTGGCAATGGAACAAGGAGCACACAGACTCGAACGTGGAACCCATTTTTTTAATACAAATGAGAAACTGAGCAAGGAGTATAACTGGTCATTTAACTGGAGTATCGACACAGTCAAAGAAGTAGGTCATGATTATCGAGAGATGTCCAAAAATGCAATTGAGTTGATAATTGATGATCCTGATATCGGATATAAAAAATTGGGGTCAAGTAATTAACCCCTACCAGTCGTAATTCCCACCTGGATGAAATTAGGTGTGCCCCTTGCACTTTATTCATAGATTGTGGAGGCACATTCAAACATGTGCCAGAACTAACACGCTATAACCAATACTTCTCAAAACAGTCGATTTATTCAAACAATTTGACGTGAATAGGCCGACTATGATTCTTTATTTCCGCGCACAAAATAACCGAGTTGGATTAACCAGTAATTTGTTCATAATTGCAACGTTGTTGCAATTATGAGTCATTATAGTGCTTTTGAAAACAAGGTTATAGAATGCAGCCGAAGGCATGAATATTTCTAAACAAATTTTCATTTGGCTGTTGCTCAGCCTCGTAGTTAGCCATTGTCTGGCTCAAGTCACCTTTGAACCTCCGGAGGAACCTGCAAAGATCAATGTAGTCAAGGCTTCCCAGCCTATAAGTATTGATGGCAAACTAGATGAAGCTAGCTGGCTGGCCGCTTCGCCTATCACTTCTTTTATCCAAAAAGATCCGACCCAGGGAGATCCTGCAAGCATGCCCACGGAGGCAAGAATTCTGTTTGATGAGGAATATTTGTACGTGGGTGCTATTTGTAAAACCATCAACGGAAGGTCCGATATCAGGACACAAAACATGCAACGAGATTTTCAATATTTCCAAAATGATATGTTTGGAATAGCCATTGATGGATTCCTGGACAAACGCAATGCCATGGCCTTTCAAACCAACCCTCATGGCACACAACGAGAAATTTTGGTCATGGATGACCAGATTTTCAACCGTGAATGGTCTGGTTTATGGAAGGTTCGAACCCAAATTTTGGATTCGGCCTGGGTTGTTGAAATGGCCATTCCCTGGAAAACACTCCGTTATCCTCCGGGTTGCGACAAAATGGGGATTATTTTAACTAGAAATATCAGGAGCAATAATGAATATGTCTCTTTTCCTGCGGTGCCTCGTGCCTTTAATGTTTATCGAATGCCGTATGAAGCTATTCTTGAAGGAATTGAGCCACCACCCCCTTCTGCAAATGTACAGGTTATACCTTATGCACTAGTTAATAATGATCGCGCCTTAGTTGACGGAGAGGTTGTGGAAGAAAACACGGATTTCAAAGTAGGTGGTGAAGTCAAATGGGTTACCGGCCCCAATTCAGTGTTGGATTTTACATTCAACACAGATTTTGCACAAGTCGATGTAGACCGACAGGTAGTCAACTTGACTCGATTTTCGGTTTTATTCCCTGAAAGAAGACAGTTCTTTTTGGAAGGAAATGAAATCTATAGTATGGCAGCTTGGGATGAATTGCAACCTTTCTTTAGTCGAAGAATTGGTCTCGATGACAGCGGCAATCCTATACCGATCGATGCTGGAATTCGGTTTACCAGCCGAAACGAAAAACAAAACATCGGTCTTTTAGCCATCCGACAACAACAAAATGGGAATACTCCTGCCTCCAATTTCGCGGTTGCACGATATTCCGCCAATCTTTCATCACAAGGTCGCATCGGAGGAATGGCGACCTTCAGACATGATGAGGCCAATTCAATAGGTCAATCAACAACTAACATTACAGCTACAGTTGATGGTTTTTTTCGCCCGACCCAGCAAATAAATTCTTTCTGGATGGTGTCAGGTTCAAAATCTTCAGGAGCCATTAATGATCAAGGACTTTCAGGAGCAACGTGGACTTATTTTTCCAACAATTGGATTTACCTGGGGCATGTACAAGCGTTTGTCACTTCTCAATACAATCCCAGGGCTGGTTTTATTAGTGCCAACAATTACTTATTGACTAGCCCTGCGGTCGAATTCAGGTTACGTCCCACTTGGCTTCCCAAATTCATTCGACAGTACAGTCCGGGTGTTACCACTTTTTTCTATCATTATCTGGATGATCTGTCTTTTAGGGAAGGCTTCGTTAGCCTCAGCCCATTCGTTATTAACCTCCAAAATGGAAGTGAATTTGCCTATAGAATACGTACCAACTGGCAATCTTTAAGAGATACGTTTTCTCCGGTGGGGATAGACATTCTTCCAGGTGATTACCAGTACACTAGCCATCGTTTTAGTTACACAAGCGATTTCTCAAGAAAGGTCGCCATCAGTGGTTCATACAGTTTTGGTGGATACTTTGATGGGAATCTAAACACGTTTTCAACTTCATTGCGATTTGCACCTTTACCCCACATTCAATTCACCGCTGACTATGAATTTAATAGGCTTTCCGATTTAGGTCTGGAACGAAGAACGGAGGAAACACACCTTATAGGAACGGAATTGAGATTGGCACTTAACCCAAGGGTCCAACTCATCTCATTCTTACAATACAATACGGCCTCTGAAAGAACCACACTGAATAGCCGTTTTGTTTGGGAGTATCAACCCCTTTCCTATATCTACCTGGTTTTCAATGATAATCGCCAAGATCTTGCTGGTTCTGGAACTGACCCCATGAGGCAGTTGCGTGACCAGCAAGGAATATTTAAAGTGACTTTTTTAAAGCAGTTTTAAACAGGATAGGCATCTTTTTAGCTACAACATCATGTATACAGTAATTCTCCCTATCTGTCCACTACACTGCCAGATCGCGCCTGCCTGTGGCAAACAGGATAACAACTCATTCAATTCTTTTAACTTCACTAAAACAGAAATCTCGAACATTTGCGTCAGGTTTGAAGTATTTGTACTTTCTAAATAGACGAAGTGTTTATGGTGTTGTTAGATATAACTGCAAAATGAAGATGAAAACGAAATTGATTATTGGTTGGATTACCATTTCTATTTCAATTCTAACTGCTTGTTTTTGGGCATATTGGGGTATCATTGAAAATTTTCATGAGGGATGGTATCACACTTCTTTCAAGCAGAATATCAAGCTAATGTTTCTTCAGTACTTAGCTCCGGTAATTATAACCATTGCTTTGTCACTGGTAGCAATTTTCAAAAATAGAATCGGTGCTATACTCTTTCTTGCCATTGGTATTGCACTGTCCTCTTTTGTCAATAATCCGGTTGCTTCAGTGCCCTTCATTATCCTTGGGGCCTTGCTTTGGTTCAGTGATTTTTCACCAAAAAAATGGAAATATCGCTTGGTCCTCATTTTGCCTCTCCTAACGCTAATCGCCTGTGGTATTGAACCTGTAATTAGAGTAAGTGGAAGAATCAATGATGGAGACTTTGGAAGCAGAAAAATAGAACAGAATGGTATCTCACTGATTTGGGCACCCAAGGGCCTTGGATGGCCGGATGATGGTACAAATTGGTATGAAGCAGATAGTATCTGTACTTATTTGACCGAAGACGGCTTAAGCATTGCTACCGAACCTCAGAACATTTGGCGACTACCGACTATTGAAGAAGCCATCAAATCCATGCAAAGACATGGTGCCAACGCCCATGGAAAACTGAACTCAGAAGGACGACCTGAATATGAAATACGTCCGGACAAAGAAACCCCGTTATGGAACCCCAATTCAAAGGTCATCTACTGGTGGACCAAAACAGAGATCGACAAAAACAATGCGTATATGATCGTATATGATGGAAAAATCTGGGAAAGAAGGAAGAATTACGGGGCAAACTACTTAGGATTTAGAGCTGTAAAGGAAACGGAATAAAACAACTGCCTACAATGTATATAGAATTAGGAATGATAGTCGTATTTTCAAGGACTGTCGCCTATTTCAATATAATCCTGGTTTAAGTATGTATGAACCCAACAGTTGCCAACTTTGCATATACTATGATTAGGCTCAAAAGATATATTTAAACAACATTGCAATGAAACGACTCCTTTTACTTGCCATCTTACTTCACACAATAACTGCCTGTAAGAATTCAGACGAAGACCCTAAATTTTTGGTCGAACCACAACTTTTTCTTAGCTCCGGCAATACGACTGCTTTGTATAACTATCAGATGGACAATAAAATCTATTATTTCCACTACCAAAATTCTAATCCGGATTCTATTATTGTGGACTACAGAATCGAATTCACGGGGAGGACCTCCTACTTACAATTAACATTTTTTAAGTCCTTCTTAATTGACGATTTGGAGAATGAAATTTCACCCAATTTCCCTTCTGATTATGTTCTTTCTGAAAGAGAGCTGCTGCAAGTATTTCAAAAAGGCAGTCATTCTATAGTAGATCATGAGGTCAATTTTATTGGACCACTTCTTGTCAGACCATCAAACGGCACGAACATCCATCACTTTGAATTTCTTTCTTATGACTCGGATAAGCGCATGAATATTTTTAAGGAATTTGGATCGGCTGAAAACGAAGAAAATCATTTTGAAATCAACGAAATAACCAAGTTGACACTTGATAACCATGAAAGAGGAACCCAAGACTCGGATTTGACTCCAAGTTTATTCGAGTTCTATAATACGGTATATGCAATTACAGGGTCATTTGACGTAAACATGTATGCCAAATCACTTCCCGAGACTCAAAAATTAAACTCTCCGGAATTTACATTTGTCGTCTACACAGATATGAAGTAAAAGCATCGAAATGAAATAATAAAAGGAGCATTCCAGGCCCTACCCCAAAAAAGAAGTGCTTTCCTGATGCACCGCAAAGACTTCCATTTTTTTAGATTTTAAAACACAATACTACAAAATAGTATTATTTTCCCCTTGTTGGGCCTACCTTCGGTAGGCAGGTTCTCACCAACGAGCATTCTCAAAAGCTTATCTTTGATGTCGGTGATAACATCGACATCGGCTTGAGTAGCTAACAATGCATCAGAGTGTCCTAGCCCTTTGTCTGAGTGCCTTGTTGAGAACAGATCAAGTCAGGGCATCCGAATCTTTCTTTTAGTAAATTAAAACCCAAAGACAGCTTTGGCCACAACCTGAAACAGAAGAGGTATGAATGATTTGAAAAATATTAAACTGAATTTTGTAAAGTTTTCGGTCCTTTTGAGCATTGTTGCATTAACATCATTTGCTGATAGTCTCCTTCTTGCCCAAACCAAAAAAGAACCACTCTCCTTCAATGATGTAAGGCTTTGGCGAGCGCATTCCGTTGAATTGTCAAACAATGGCCAATGGTACACCACGTACTACAGGATCATCGATAAACCCGAATCTAAAAAGGACTCCGTCCTGCAACAGCTTGTTGAAAAGACCAGTGAGGAATTTTATACCGACAATAACAAAACCGATGTACTTTATATCCACAAAGTAAATACTGGCTTGAAATACCAGATTCCCTCTGGCAGCAGGCCAGTGTTTTCCAATGATTCAGAATGGATTGCCTATAAAATAGAGGCAGAATCTGACAAAAAGGAAACCCCAATTATTGAGCTAAAGCATCTAAAGTCTGGTTTTACTGTAAGGTATGAGAGCGATGCTACTTACAGTTTTCCAAAGGATAAAAACCTTTTGATTACGGAAAGCAAAAATACCCTGCTCATTTATGATTTAGACAATCGCAGAGAACATTTCATCGGTAACGTTGGAGAATATTTGATAGATAAGAAGTCGGATTATATCGCTTACACTATTGCCTCGGAAGATAAACGCGGTAATGGTATATACCTGTACAAACCGCAGGACAGAACAACGCGAACACTTACAACCGGTAACTTCATTTTTTCAAACTTGTCCTGGCATCACAACAAGGATGCCCTGGCCGCCTACAAATTCAACAAGGAAGAAAAAGAAGTTAAATACAGTAGTATAAGCATAGTAGTGGTGGACGGCATTAACTCTACTAATACTGAATCTCTTGAATATTCAGTAAGAGAAATCGAGAGTATTCCTGAAGGTATGGGATTTGCGGCCAGTCCAGGAAAAAAGAATAACAATATCATCTGGAGCAAAAATGGTGAGCGGCTTTTCGTAAAGCTCAAGGAAATTGAGAATAATAAGGGCGATGAGGCAGCCAAAAAAGAGACCGATTCAGACGAGCCCACCGTTCAGATCTGGCACTGGAAAGATAAAAAATTGTTGTCCGAGCGCATTATGGAGGTGGATCAGAAGAAGAATGAAACCTTTGATGCCATATTCTTCCGTAGCACAAAGAAAATAGTGCCATTGACTGGTGAGAGTATCCAGAACCTGATTTTTAGTAAAGGAACCGACAATTGGGCCATCGGGACCGATAACCGAGAATACATATCAGATTGGGATGTGAACAAGCACGATTTGTATCGCATTAACCTACAAACCGGAGAAAAAGAGCTCATAGAGAAAGGATACCGTTCTCGATTTGGCAATCAGGTACAGATATCTCCTGATGGCACAAAAGCTATTCTATGGAACGAAGAAAACTATTGGTGTTACGATATAGCCTCGAATACAAGGAAGAATATTACCAAAGGATTGGAGGTTTCCTTTATCGATAAAGACTATGACCAATTTGGCTACAAACCCAATTACGGCTTTGTGGGTTGGTTAAAAGGCCGCAATGCGATAATGGTTAACCACAAGTTGGATTTATGGCTGCTGCCCATTGATGACGGTACGGAAGCGCAAAACCTTACTGCATCCGTGACCAAAAGAGATTCTATCCGTTTTAGATGGGAAGATAAACGCTTTGCAGACGAACAAGTGATAGAAGAAAGGTACATCGACCTTTCCAAACCCCATTTTTTAAACGCCTTTCATATAAAAACGAAGTATGATGGCTTTTACAAATTACAGGATGGCCAACTCTCGAAGATTATCTATGAGCCCGCTGCTTTCATTGGAGATGGGTTTACCCACAGAATCTACAAAGCCGAAGACTCTGATGCCATCCTTTTCAGCAAGGGTGATTACCAGAATCCCTTTGAAACGTATTTGAGCGATATGGATTTTTCAAAGCCTAAAAAACTAAGCAATACCAATCCACAACAAAAAAAGTATAACTGGGGCAAGCGCATCTTGATTGATTATACTAATGACGATGGAGTGCCATTACAAGGCATTTTAAGCATCCCGGAGAATTACAAAAAGGGTCAAAAACTACCTATGGTGGTCTACACTTACGAGAAAGTATCACAGATTATGTATTACTATCCCGTGCCCTACTTAGGTTGGACTTTACCGCATATGCCGTATGTATCAAATGGCTATCTGCACCTTTATCCTGACATTCATTTTAATGTAGGAACACCACATTCCGATATGCACGAGTGTATCGATGCTGCCATTGAGAAAGTAATTGAATTAGGGTATGTGGATGAAGAGCGCATTGGCTACAATGGTTTCAGCTTTGGTGGACATACTGGGATGTACGTAGCTACACAAGACAGCAAATTTGCCGCTATTACCGCTGGTGCTGGTGTGAGTAACCTAGTACAAGGCTTTACAGTTGACATTGTAAGAGATGGTAGCAACGAGCAGGATTATTATATGACCTCTCAGGGCAGACTGGGCACAGACCCTACTTCAAATACACAGATGTACATTTCTGAGTCACCCGTATTCAACGCCCAAAACATGAATACGCCATTGTTGCTGTACCACGGTACTGAGGACAAAATCGTACAATGGGAACATTCTTTTGGATACTATAACCTACTACGCTATTTAAAGAAACCTGTTGTTTTTCTCTCGTATAGAGGCGAAGGTCACGGCTTAAGAAAAGAGCCAAACCGACTTGACTTCCAGAGAAGACTCAAAGAATTCTTTGACCACTACCTCAAGGGCCATGAGCCTAAAAAATGGATGATTGAGGAGCTTCCCTATACCCAAAAAGAATCAAAAGATGATAAAGACAGAGGAACGGTGTCAAAGTGGAAATGAATGAAGCTGTAGCTAACAACCTACTTTTGAGTATTAGAAGAAAAGTGATAGTGAATAAAATCCCACTTGTTATCAAGAAGACCAAGAAGCACTCTCCTGATCTTAGCATCTAGCTGAGACCAGGTCAAGCCAGAGCATCCTGCCAGTCTTTTAGTGAATTTTTTTCCCTTGCTGGTCCCTCTCAGCAACAAGCATTCTCAAAAGCTTATCTTTGATGTCGGTAATAATACCACACTATCCACAGCCAAAACGATGGCGATAATTCTTATAAACGAGCAAAAATGAAACTCGAACTCTATCAGATAGACGCATTTACAGATAAAACATTCGGAGGAAACCCTGCCTGTGTGGTTCCTTTAAATGATTGGTTGCCTGATCATACATTATTAAAAATAGCTAAAGAAAATGCGGTTGCAGAAACAGCATTTTTTGTTGATGGAGACGATAAAATACATTTACGGTGGTTTACGCCAGAAATTGAAATGGATTTATGCGGACATGCAACACTCGCGACCGCCCATTGCTTAAAGTCAATTTTAAACTATCCTAAAGACGAAATAATCTTTGAAACACAGAGTGGTGATTTAACTGTGTCTATAAAAAACGATCTATATCATTTAGACTTCCCATCACGAATGCCAATTTCCTCAGAGCTACCTGACATAATTAGAAATTCACTAAATATAAAACCCATAGAAGTTTACAAATCAAGAGACTATATGTTGGTCTACGATACAGAGCAAGAGATTGAGAATATCAAAGTGGATAGACAAATGTTTGACCAAATAAATCTTGATCCAGGTGGGGTAATTGTAACAGCAAAAGGAGAAAGTTGTGATTTTGTATCAAGATTTTTTACACCACAAGCCTCAATTCTGGAAGACCCGGTAACAGGTTCAGCACATTGCTCATTAATTCCATTTTGGTCATCAAGACTTGGAAAGAACAAGTTAAATGCAATACAAATTTCTGATAGAGTTGGGAAACTATATTGTCAAAACAAAAAAGACAGGGTAATCATTGGCGGAAAAGCGAAAACATATTCGATCGGAAACTTATGGACAGAATAGAACTAACGCCAACAAGCATTCTCAAAAGCTTGTCTTTGATATTAACACTGACATCGACTTGGAATGGCCTTTTCATTTCTCGGAACTTTTGACCAACTTCTCCACACAAACTAATTACCGGTCGCTGCTTATAGCCAGTTAACCATGGAAAAATTGCTTAAAGAAGAGCTTTGGGGACAATTTGGAGCAAGCATCAAAATGCTTGAAAATGCAATAGAACTCTGTCCTGCCAACTTTTGGGATACCGAGAAGAAATTTTGGTATATCACATACCACTGTTTGTTTTGGTTAGATTACTATCTCACCTTAAACCCTAATGGATATGCACCACCTGCTCCATATACTTTAAGCGAATTTGATCCGGAGGGTGCTATGCCCGATCGAACCTATAGCAAAGAAGAACTTCTTTCATATCTGCAGTACTGTCGAAACAAATGTCATGATCTGATCTTAGACTTAACTGATCCAATCGCAAGTTCTCGCTGGATAAACGACTATAAGAATTATTCCGTTTTTGAAATCATACTCTACAACATGCGCCATGTGCAACATCATACAGCACAACTTAATTTGCTTCTGCGCCAGGAAATTGATGATGCACCTCAATGGGTTTCTGTTTCCAAAGAACTAGAGTGAAAGATTTGAAGAACAGTCAACCAATGTTAGGTTCAAATAAACCCGAACAGTAGCACTACAGGTTGAAAATGACACCCCACAAAGAACGGGAAGAAGAATAAAGCCCTTTACATTATAATCACTAGTTTATATCAGAAAGACGTATGTTTGGTTACTTCCCATGCGGCTCGAATGGTTTGCTGCAGCGAAATCCCCCACCACGCATAACTACACCGTTAGCTTTTATTTCTGACTATCTACCTAATTTCAAAAAACAATACTACAAAATAGTATTTATCAAAATTTCCGTTTACATTAGCAATACTACTTTATAGTAATTGAATATGAAACAACTCCAGTTAGGTGAATTTGAAGAGATCGTATTGTTAACCGTAGGCATCTTAGACGGGAATGCCTATGGTGTGACGATCCGTGATGAAATTGAAAACAGGCTTAGCAGAACGGTCAGTGTAGGTGCACTACAGACTACCTTAAGAAGACTGGAAAAAAAGGGTTTTCTGGAATCAAACCATGGTGAAAGTTCCGAATCAAGAGGTGGTCGTCCCAAACTCTTTTTCACATTGACTGCTTCCGGCAAAAAGTCGCTTGAATATGTGAGAGGAACAAGAAACGAACTCTGGGATGCATTACCGCAAACCATCATCAACCTTTCATAAAATGAGTTCTTCAAAGCCTCCCCTATTGCTCCTGCGTTTCCTGAAGTGGTTTTGCCGACCAGCATATCATAAAGATATAGAAGGTGACTTGTTGGAATTTTATGAACGCAATGTCCAACTACACGGAAAAAGAAAAGCCGACCGACTTCTGTTCAAAGAAATATTACTCCTTTTCAGACCGTCCATGATAAAGCATTTGAGTTTCGGTTCCAGAATTATTCAGACCAGCCTGTTATCCAACTATTTCAAGGTCAGTTGGCGGAATATCATGAGGCAAAAACTGTATAGCCTTTTTAATGTTGCTGGCCTGGTCATTGGTATCACCTGTTTCATTTTGATTTCAGTCTTTGTGTCCCACGAGCGATCCTTTGATGGTTTTTATGATAATGTGGACAACATTTATCATGTATATGAATACTCTCCCGATGATGTCTACCTGGGTTCAAGCTATTATGCAGTGACACCTGCACAACTCGCCTCTACCTTGATGACTGACTACCCCGAAGTGGAGCACGCCACCACAATTGCTCAGGACAAGGCACTCCTTACTTACGAGCAGGACAATCACTGGTATGAAAAAGGGCTATTTACAGATCCGACATTCTTTAAGTTGTTTTCGCATCCTGAGTTTATTGAAGGGGACGCTCAAACTGTCTTTCAAAATCCGAGAAGCATTGTTTTAACAGCATCTTTAGCGTCAAAGATTTTTCCCAATGGTGAGGCCATTGGCAAGTCTTTGGTCTACCAGGAGAAACCCCACCAAATTACAGGCATTGTAGAAGACCCGCCTGTAAATGCCACATTTCAGTTTGCCTTTATTACCAACCTTCAGGATGATAGCAGGTACCTGAGTGAGTTCAAAAAGAAAAAGTGGGACGGCAGCAATTATTATACTTTTTTCTCCTTGAACCCTTCTGCGAATCCTGACTTGCTGCAACAAAAAATGAGTGACTTAATAGATCACTACTGGACGAAAGACCGCCCTTTTGATTTTGACTATCTGCTACAGCCTTTTAGGGATATGCACCTGAATGCCAATATCAACAATGATTTTGGCGTAAAAGGAAGCGAACAGCAAATCTATCTATTCATTGCCGTGTCTCTGCTGATTCTCATATTGGCAGGTATCAATTACGTTAATCTCTCCATCGCCCGGTCAATGATACGGTTCAAAGAAGTAGGTGTACGAAAATCTTTTGGCGCCAATCGAAAGCAATTGATCTTTCAATTCTTACTCGAGTCAGAGTTATTGGCTGCAGTGGCGTTCGTCATTTCTTTGGTGATTGCATCTTCCTTGCTTCCATCTTTCGGGGCCGTATTAGACCGACAATTGGAGTTGAACCTCTCAAACAACCTCGACCTTGTGCTAACTCTGGCCGGAGCGGTTTTATTACTCGGCTTTTTCGCTGGCATCTATCCCGCTTTGGTGATTTCTTCACCCTCAACGATAGACATTATCAAAGGAAAATCTCATGATACCGTCCAGGGCAGGGGTACTCAAAAATGGTTAGTGGTATTTCAGTATGCGGTTTCTATAGCCATGGTCATCTGTACGCTGATCATAAATCAACAATTCAATTTTATAAGTCAGAAGGACTTGGGCTTCGAAAAGGAACAAATTCTCACGTTGGAGGTACTGGATAGGGAAATCATCAAAAATTTTGATGTGATTAAAGAAGAATGGCTGACTAACCCTGATATAATTCAAGTGGGCACTTCACAAGATCTACCTCACAACATCCAATCCGGAACGGTGGTTAATGATGACAAAGGTGGTGACCCAAATGATGACCTGGCTATTTACAGATTGCGGGCAGATCGTGATTTTTTAGAACTATTCGGGCTGGAACTGCTGGCGGGAAGGTCCCTACCTCCAACACTACAACAAGGCAAAAAACCTGAATGCCTCATTAATGAATCTGCGGCAAAGGCGCTGGGGCTCAGTCCGGATGAAGCAGTAGGCAAAATTTTGACAGATGACTCACCCCCTAGCAGATATCGCACAATCATTGGTGTGGTGAAAGATTTTCACATGCATGGCTTACACTTAAAGATCAGCCCCATGTTGATTGAGACAAAAAGCTATTTTCAATTCATCTCTGTCAAGGCGCACGCTCAAAATATGCCGGAATTGCTTGAATTCCTGGATAAATCACTAAAAAAGTATAGCGATTATCCGGTCAGTTTCCAGTTCATGGACGATCGTATCAATCGACTTTATGAAAGTGAACAGAAGAAGGCAAAGCTGTTCAGTTCTTTGAGTTTGTTGACAATTATCATTGCCTCGTTGGGCCTATATGGACTCGCTGCACTCAATGCACATCAAAAAGTCAAAGAGATTGGAATCCGTAAAGTTCTTGGGGCTTCAATCTCCAATATCCTCATTCTGATATCCGGAAATTTCATGAAGTTAATTGTTGGAGGTTTTCTGATCGCCATACCCATTGCCTGGTTTTCAATGCAAGATTGGTTGGAGAATTATGCCTATCGGGTCGATATCGATTGGCTTACCTTTCTTGTCGTTGGTTTAGCCGCATTGACATTGGCGTTGATGACTGTTGGTGGCCAGTCTATCAAAGCTGCACTTGCTAATCCCGCGGATTGTCTTCGAGATGAGTGATTATTAGTAAAGCCCAGAGTCAGACACCTCCTTGTTGAAATAGACAATAATTCAACAATCCCAATGAAATTTGGTCACCTCCATTTTACCTTCCTGATCTTAGTATTCTTCTCGAATGAATCGGGAACATGCGCCAGAATAGACTTTTGGAGTTCATTGATCAGTCGTTCCTTGGTAAAATGTTTGTGAACTGCCAGGCAAATGGATCTGACAGGTTTTGGATCTTCGAAGGGAATCACATTTTCAGAATCTATGCGCTTATCATAGGAAAGTTCAGGTATTAAGGTATAACCATTGACTTCTCGAATCAGTTTTTTCAAAGTATCAATACTAGCTCCTTCCATCGTTACATTTTTATGTTGCTCAGACAGATCAAAATCACAAATATTTAAAGTCTGATTCCTAAAGCAATGTCCTTTTTTTAATATCCAAAGACCATCAGATCGTAACTGTTGCTGAGTGATCGTTTTATTTAAGAGCATCTCATTGTCCTTATCTGAAAAAACTAAAAAGGGTTCGTTAAAAAGCGGTATTTCTCTAATCTTGGGTTCATTTAAGGGAGCTGAAAGAATACCAAGATCAAGTTCTTTGTTATTGATTAACTCGATGATTCTCTCACTCTGAAGCTCTTCGATAATCAATTTGGTTTTTGGATGGCTGCCAATAAAGTCCGAGATAAACAAGGCCAACAGGTTTGGAGCCAATGTAGGGATTATACCTACTTTAAAACTTCCATCCATTTGATCCTTGTCATCATTAACAGACTTTTTCAGCTCATCTACTTCCCATAAAATCCTTTTTGCTTTCGAAACAAATAACTCTCCGACAGGCGTGGCTTCTAATGGCTGCCGTGATCTGTCAAAAAGAACGGCTGATATCTCTTCTTCTAGCTTCTTTAGCTGAAGAGTTAAGGTGGGTTGGGTTACAAAACAACTTTCAGCGGCTTTAACGAAATGCTTGTGAGTATGTAAAGCCACAACGTATTGGAGTTGTTGTAGGGTCATATTGATTTTATTAATAACTAATACTAAATTATCAATTTGATAAATAAGTTACAAACTAAGACCTTTGAATTAAAATAAAGCAGAGAGAAATGAATGGATTAAATCAAATCGGATTAGACATAGTATCTTCGAAAGACATTGCTGATAAACTCAATACATTGTTAGCAAACTATGAGATATTCTACATGAATGCCAGAGGTTTTCATTGGAACATTAGAGGGGAACAATTCTTTGAGTTGCACTCAAAATTTGAAGAGGTTTATAATAATCTACAGGAGAAAATTGATGAAATAGCAGAGCGGATTCTAACATTGGGGTTTACTCCAATTCACAGATATTCGGACTTCATTGCCATGTCAGCTGTAAAAGAAGCAAGTGATGTCTCACAAGGAAGAGTAGCGGTAAAGCAGATACTAAAGGCTTATCAAGTCATTCTTCCGTTAGAACGTGAGTTACTTCGACTTTCAGGTGACACGGATGATGAAGGCACAAACTCACTCATGAGCGATTATATCAGTGAACAAGAAAAATCAGTCTGGATGTATACGGCTTTTATTGATGAGCAATAGTCTGAAGCGAATTTAAGTGTTTTTAGTCCGGTGAAAACTGGGTGTAATAACCAATTATCGCTGGACTATAACCGACTATATGTCCTGACTTTATCAATCTTCTACGAACCCTGGAAAGTCTTTAGGAAGTTCAAAACCCATATCAAGGACAATTATATTTGTACCGGATCAATTTTCAACGGACAGGTTTTTTTATCAACGAAATGAGAACTCCATGGATCACCCCGAAAGGGATGGAAAGACTTAAGGACGAACTGAATCACCTTTGGCGAGTAGAACGGCCCGAGATTACAAAGAAAGTTTCATGGGCAGCGAGTTTGGGTGACCGGTCGGAAAATGCCGATTACCATTACAATAAAAAACGTCTTCGAGAGATAGACAGACGTCTACTCTATCTCCGAAGATGTATCGATAATTTCAAAGTCATCGGCTATCATCCTCACCAGGAAGGCAAAGTTATGTTTGGCGCCTGGGTAGAAATTGAAAATGACAAAGGACTCAAGAAACGACTGCGCATTGTGGGTTATGAAGAGTTGATCGGCATGAAAGATTACATTTCAACAGACTCCCCCATGGCCAAGGCATTGGAAAAGAAAAAAGTAGGTGATGAGGTAATAGTGAAGACTAGCGCTGGCGACTTCATCTGGAGAATTAATAAAATCGAGTACGAGAAATAGCCAAGGCCAAACGGTTACTCCTCCTCCACCCTTTTCATATGATAAAAGAACTGGTGCAACTCCGACTCAGAAATAAGTTCAAGAGGCTTTCTGAAATGTAGCCGTGCCAATTTAACTATTGAAGCATAGCTATTGATAGTATTCCGACTATACCGTTTAATCTTCAGTATTTTCACAAAATCAGGTACACTCATGATATATGGAATATAGCAATTTATTCATGATATATTTCTATATTCATTCCTTTATATCTGGTTAATAGGCATATACCCCATAACCAGTAATTAGCTGGCATATTCGCCACACATATTTGAACCCTCAACCAAGAACTTAAAATGGAAGAACTTTTAGACGAACACGTAGGAACTCAATATCACGATTACAAAGGAACAATTGAAATAGACGCACATAGCGGAACTGACATTTTCAAACTCTGTGAAGATAACGGAATTGATATGGAAAAATTCTTTGTTGTTGGCTTTGGGCTTTCAGAATTCACAATCCAAGGAGTTGGTCAACAAGATCAAGTCGGATTCAAGGTACTACTTGCTGACCGAGAGAAGTACGGACAAACCTTTGATGATATTGAACAAGAGGTTATTTCGAACGCTGGAATAATTTCTGTAACATCAAGGACTATTTACATTCCGTACTCAACACTTGGGAAATACATTAAGCGATTTGATTTTCTTGCAATCAACCATATGAGAGATCGTCTAACAACAATAGAGATTGAAGACGAAGAATGATGCCAGCTAACAGATGTTATGAATGAATGGGGTTTTGTCTGTCAGGATATTTTCGTATGGATTGGAAAGTCCGCCACAAGCAATAAATTTAAATCAAGGAGTGGCTATGTGCGAGACGGGAGATTAGTGCTTCCTAATCCTCTCTCATCGTAACTGGACGTTGTAGCCAATTAAAAATGACATGGAGATTATTCTCAAAATAATTGCAGGATTAACAGGCCTATTTGGTGCATTTGTTTTTTTATCAGCAATACTCAAAGGGTTTGATCATAAGGGGATAACTCTTGGTGGATTGAGTTATTTGCTTGGAGGAGTAGCTAGCTTTTATTATGTCATATGGTGGCCAATAGTTGTGGGTATAGTCTTAGCATTAGTAATCCGAAAAGTTTATGGTGAACCCGACTATAATAGGGCTCCCGACTATGTATTTGTATTGTCAAAAGAAGAAGCCAAAGACATTGAAAAAATTGGAGAGTTTATCCTCAAATTCTTAAAATCTGATGAAGTAGGTAGGCATATCCTTAGCAATCAAACCCAAATATGGGCAGAGTCTGGTTTTCTCCAAAAATTCTGCAATGAAACAAAATTAGCTGATCCATTAACATACAATTTGGTTCCTTGGTTTATGAATCACTTACGCCCTAAGATACAAATGCTGCCAAACTACTCCTCCCAAGACTTCAGGCAACTAGCTAGTCAACTCAATGATCAAAGTGGTAAATACTTGGAGACTGCATATCAAATTGCAAAAAAATACAACTTGGATGAAAAGGAATTAAGATCCAACCCATCAAATTATATGAACTCGCTATCAATTGAAGATAGAACTGATTTTTCCTTCGCCATTTTTGCCGACAATATTATTCATACTGAGCTACGAGCTCTACAATATTTGTTTTCATGGTGGAATCCAATACAAAACGAAGGATAACAATTTTCGTTTCAAGGGAATTAACTGGCTCCAACATCAGCTAAGAAAATATGCTAGTTAATGAAGTAAGATGAACATTAGATACATAATAAAACTCAGTACTCGGTTAACATATACAAGTTCCAAAACCCGCACGTTTCTTAGCCGGGGCCGTTCATACCATGACATAGATCTACCGCACATTTAAGCACATTTGGTTTTTACCACCGCAATACAAACCCTGAAAAAACCAAAACCTTCCCATGAATACAATTCGAAATTATGTTTCGTATCAATTAAATCAGCTTTAAACTGACTTTTTTACTTTAAAACATAGTTAAGACAAATTACTTTTCATATCATTGTAGTCAGTTTAAAGCTGACTTTTAAACTATGAAAAGAAAAAACATATCAACTCAATCCAACCAAGTTTTGACCTATTTCAATCAAATAGGTAAAGATTGTTTTGCATATGCAGACGCAATAAACGTATTGCCACAATCAAGTGAAAGTGCCTTAAAAGAGTTGCTTAGTGATATGGTTAAGCGCGGTTTATTGATGCGCTTGAAAAAAGGACTTTATTATATTATTCCATTTGAAAAAGATCCTGACACATTTATGCCTGATTGGCACATTGTTGCCGGTCATCTAGCGAAGGATGTCAACCACTATGTCGGTTACTACTCAGCTTTGCAGATTCATAACCTAATCACCCAGCCTTCACTAAAAGAACAAGTTGTAGTTGATAAACAAATCCGACCCTCGAAAATCACAATAAAGGATGTGGATTTTCAATTCATTTACCACAACGAAAAACACTTCTTTGGTTCCAAAAAAATATGGATTGACAGCTTTAATAAGGTAATGTGCTCAGACTTGGAAAAAACATTCATCGACTGCCTGTTCAAACCTGACTATGCTGGTGGTATCGTGGAAATTGCAAGAGCAATCCACATATCACGAGACAAACTCAAATATGATAAACTTCTTGAATATACTCAGCGATTCAATTCGCAGGCAGTAATAAAAAGATTGGGCTTCCTTCTAGAATCTCTTGAAATTAAGTCAACTATTACAAAACATCTACAGAATGCTAAAACAGCTTCGTATGTTCTTCTCGATACTGAACTTCCAAAATCAGGCAAAATGTTAAGCCGCTGGAGCATCCAGCAAAACCTAGAAACTGAAACCATTAAATCTGCCATCTATACATGATAAGACCTGGAGAAATACAAAACAAAGCACGAGAAGTTGGTGTAAGAGATCAGCAGATTGAGAAGGACTATATCCTGTCATGGATATTACAGGGAATTGCCCAACATGAGCAGCTTTCAAATTCTATTGTCTTCAAAGGAGGAACCGTCATGAAGAAGATCTATTTTGAAGACTATAGATTTTCCGAGGATCTTGATTTCACTCTTCTCGACAATGAAATATCAAATGATCAAATCTTTGAATGGTTTGTAGAAGTATTTGAGAACATACGTGATGAGGCTAATATTCCACTTGAAATAATCGATAATAATGAACATGAAGATGGCGGAATAAATTTTTATATCAGTTATGTAGGCCCTCTCGGAGGGATTGGGGCAAATAAGCGAGTCAAAGTAGATATTTCAAGAAGCGAGGTATTACAATTCGAGCCTTCGTTGCAGAACGCATACCTTGGATATTCAGATCAAGAAGACCATCAATTACTTTGCTACCCTCTTGAAGAAGTGCTTGTTGAAAAGCTAAGATCAATAATACAGCGGATGCAAGCCAGGGACTTTTACGATATATGGTATCTACTAGAGATGCATGAAATGGATGTGACTTTTTATGTGAATGAATTCAAAGCAAAATGTGAAAGTAAGGCTATTGATCACGAAGGATTTCATGAAAAGCTAGATCAACGACTGCCTCAATATCAAGGACGTTGGCAAAGATCTATGTCAGACCAAATTCGAGATTTGCCAGATTTTGAAACTGTGCAAAGAGAAGTGATGCGACACCTTAAAAAACTAGAACTCTGATGATAACGAAAGACAATTTCAAAGAAGTATTGACGAAGCTTCACTGTTCGTAGCTAAGGTTCGTCTCGGTGGACAGTGAAGCTCTCCGAAAGCCCTACGTTTTTTATACACAGATCGTTACTCTTCCACTACCCTCATCATATGATAGGGGCGGTAAAGGTTTGCTCTTGAAGGATGTCTTGCTGATAGAATTGGGTTGAAATAAAGTAAAAAAACAGATTATACATTCCTGTATTCATTCCAATATGTCTGGTTAACGGGCTTATAACCAATAGTTGTGCCCAATAGCTAAACAATGTATCTATTTTTGTAATCTATGGATTATAAATGGTGCAATCGATATCCAAATAAGAACCAAAACCCAAACTCGTCCTTTTAAAACGTTATAATCCTGTAGAAGTCTATCCCATGAATGTCCTGCAACATAATGACCAAATAAAAACTCAAAAACTATAGTCAAGACAAGCCATATTAAACCTATAATTATGGCCTGATTGGCCGATGTCGGAAGCCATATCTTAAATAATATCCAAACGTAAATACTTAATAGCACAATCATAGTCGCAGTAGATACCTGATGTGCTTGAAGCTCAGTTAAACGACTTGTTAGAATTCTCTCGCGAAATAACCCATTGGCAATTGCGATAAAAATCATGGGGAACCAGGCCAGAATAAATTTCAACATGTATTTAACTACTCAAATGTTAGACTTAATTGGCAACAATTAAATGTATCCCTTGTAACTGGGGTTTTTTATGATTTTTATCACTACCAGGCACAAAATTGGCTATAATTCATAGCTGCGCTACGAATTCATGGTCGAGACTGTTCGCTATTCCTCCACTACCCTCATCATATGATAAGCCGTAAAGGTTTGGCCATAGCGGTCTTTAGCTTTTACCTCAATAATATGTCTGCCGGCAGGCCAATCGGTGCCAATATTCGCTTCCCAGAGGTGCGAACTATTTACAGGTCTTGGCAAAACCCCAATTTGAGCCAAGTCAACCGTAGTATCAGCAGCCCATTTGGCTCTAAAATCAATCTTTCTAAACTTCTCCCATCTTTTACCCAGTAGAGCATAATAAGGGTCCGGTTTCAACACTTTTTCCATGGGTTTCCAATCAGTTTGCCCTTTGATCCGATAGGACAATTCTGACTCCTCGCTCCCATTAAAGAAGTTCACCGTCAGCAAGGTAGTATCAGTCGAATTGGCCTTTATGCCCCGTGGCACATGGATTTTCATCCGGTGATTATCCGGGCTACCAGCTACTTTCCAATCGATAATGTATTCAGCTCCTTTAAAAGTGATAAAGGAATATCCATTAGGTGTACCATCACGCATCATAGTATGGGGAACATCATTTTCATTGCGCATTCCGTTCCACCAGCTGCCGGAGGTGGTACCCACGTTGAAGTGGTGATGTGGTACCTCCCGCTGCCAATCAGAGGAATCCTTATGGAAGAGTTTATTCTCCTGAACATGTGAATGTGCTGAAATCGAAAGCGAATTCGGGAAATCCTTTAACAGATCAAACAACTGCTTTTGATCGCTTTTTCGGAAGCTTTCTCCATGCTGAGCAAGTGGGATATGCATGTTGATTACCACCAGATCTTCTTTGGAAACCGTCTCCAGGTAGTTTGATACAAATTCAAACTGATCAGGTCGCAGTCCACCCACATAGCTCCTCGAACCAACTTCATCCTTATGGATCACATTGTCTACCACGATGAAATGTACATCGCCATAAACGAAAGCATAAGTGGCCGGACCATAGACGCTCTCATAAGTCGCAGAAGACATCCGATCATTCGGAGCCATATAATTGATATCATGATTTCCAAGGACATTGTGCCATGGAATTCCAATTTTCGAAACGGCCTGATTGAGTGGGGAGAATAATTCCAGGTCATCCCCTACAATATCTCCCATGGTAATTCCGAATTCCAGGTCCGTTCTTCCAATCAACTCGGTGACAATATCCTCGGCAAAAAAGTCGACCTGATCGATGTTATACGGCTGGGGATCACCAAAAACCACCATTTTGAAATCCGGGGAGCCATCTTCAGGATACAACGGAAAATTGATGGTTTCAGGAAGTGGTCCTGTGGGGGCGGTGGCTTTATATCTATAGTTGTCAGGATAGCCATTGGGCTTGTGTAAGTAGTAGAATTGAGGGAGAAAGTGTTCGTTGACCGGAGTCATCCAGTCTTTTGGCTTTACCACAAAGACGATGGCATCATCAGAGACTGGTAACTCATAAGCCCCTTCATCATTGGTGTGCACAATATCGGTCCCGTTAGAAACAGCCACACCTGCGATTCCCGGTTCGGAATCATCTTTTTGGCGATTCTCATTACGGTCGTGAAACACAAATCCTTTGGCCTGTTCTTCACCCGCTTCGGCTTTTATGCTATGGGGAAGTCGAGTGGCAGTAGATTCTGATTCCTGACAAGCAGAAAGGCAGACAAGGATCAACAAAAGTGTGGTAAGGTATTTCATGGTTAAGGTTGATTTATGGTACTTCGATTTACTAAAGAAATATGACGCTGCTAACGATTTCGAATTATCCTTTTGTTATAATTTCCTAACCAACTTAAAATGCCAGAAGCATAAATCACCTTTAGTAGCTGATCTTTTCTTTTTAATTTAACTTGAGTTCTTGTTTTTAAACGATATACAGGATACAGACCATTCAGCAATGAAAAGAATTCTTTCTATCACAATCTCCGCCCTATTCATTGGACTCTTCTCCATTGCCACCTATGCGCAATCACAGAAAGATATTGATGAAGTAATCAGTGAATTCCGCAGTCAAATCAATAAGGAAGTAGAAGAGGATAAAAACAACGGTAGCATTTCGATCACCATTCTGAAGGGAGATAATCTCTTATGGTCAGGTGCTTATGGCCTTGCAGACTCCGAGAACAATATAAAAGCCAATTCCTCCCACATCTACCGGACAGGTTCCATATCAAAAACGTTTACGGCCTTTCTGATGATGCAATTAGCAGAGGAAGGAATCATTCAACTGAATGACCCGGTAGAAAAATACCTCCCCGAAATCAAAGGGCTTGAAGGATATTCTGACACTACAAAAATCACCTTCCACCATCTTGCCAGTCACACCTCGGGGCTGATTCGGGAACCGAATTTGCGGAATGCGGCTGCAGGCACGATTGAGCAATGGGAAGAAAAGATCTTGGAGTCTATTCCCAAAACATCTTTCAAAACGGGCATGGACCAAGCTTATAGCTATTCCAATATCGGGTTTGGAATGTTGGGGCTGGCGCTTTCCAGGGCTGCAGAGAAGTCATTTATGCAATTAGTTGAAGAGAAGATCTTCAAGCCGTTGAATATGACCAACAGCTTTTTCATTGTACCCGAGAACAAGATACCAGAATTGGCAATTGGCATGCAAAGTAATGGGAAAGGTCAGGTGCATGGTCTTGCCTCAAGAGAACATTCTGGTCGTGGTTACAAAGTACCGAATGGGGGTATTTATGCGACTCCTGATGATTTGATGAAGTTTATGAATGCCATTATGGGCTATGGTACATTATTAAATCAAAAGAGCCTGTCTGCCATGCTCAATGGTCAGACCCCGGAAAACAATTATGGCTATGGTCTTTCATTATTTAAGGACGACCAAATTTCAACTGCCGGACACGGTGGATCGGTCGCTGGTTACAATTGCTATATGGCGTTTGACAAAGAGAGTCAATATGGAGTAATACTTATGCGCAACTATAACCGAGGTAAGACCAATTTAGGAAGGGCCTCGCGTGACTTGATTCTAAAGCTAAAAAGTCTTCAATAATCTATTGTTCTGACATAATCTTCATGAGGGTCATAGAATTTTCATTTCAACAATCCATAACATTTCTGCTTGGTACATCTGACAGATTATTAATAGTTCGAGGTTTACAATATCCAAGCATGAGAAAACTACTGACACTCTTATTACTTTCTTCAGCCTTCATCTCACAAGGACAAGACTTCAACTGTGATGTCTTCAAATCAGTGATGAAGGACGGGGCAAATGACTTCCTGGAGCATCGTGGTGAAAAGCAAGGAGCAGGAAAAACAGGAGATAAATATGCCTATAAACAGAGCTTCATTAGCACACTTCAGCAAAGCCTCGAAGTAACTCCCAATTCCAGTCCTATATCAAAGAAAGCCGAGCTCACTTTGATGGTAGATGGAGGTGCAACGAAGGAGGAAGCAGTAGAGAACTTCAACGCACTTATCAAGAAAATGAACGACTGCATGGATGGAATGTACACGGTCAATACAATTCGGTCGGGCTGGCACATGACATTGGTTCACAAAGACGATATAGGTTCCAGGCTCAATGACTACAAGCATCCAAGCATTGTTCTGATCCGAACGTTTTCGCGAGAACAATATGCCACAAGAGTTTTGATCAGTGCCGTTGACAAGAACTAGCCGATGTAAGTTCTAATTGTATACTCCCCTATTTGTCAGAAGTCCAATCCCACACAAAACCGCCAAAAAACCGGATTTGATGAAATGACGTGCGAATGTCGGGTCAAATGTCCGACAAAATTTGGCTAAGGCCGTATGCTGAGATGATATTGCATAAGTCAAAAATTCACCAAAGCAAAAACAATACGGTTATGAAATCTAAAAGCCCAAAATCAATTACTCAATTTGTCATTTTAATCTGTCTGGCATTTACTCCTTCATTCTGCGATGCTTGTACCATTGTGAGCGCTATTGGAAAAAATGGACAGGTCTGGACTGCCAATAATGAAGACGGTCCGTTTGGTGTAGCCAACTTTATCAATGTTTTTCCAAAGTCTGGAAATGCCAGGTACGGTTATTACACCCTCTCCTATTTATCGCCCAGGTATGGACAGGGAGCCAATATCCAGGGAGGTATGAATGAAGCGGGACTCACGTTCGATTTTAATGCGATCAGTTATGTGCAAGACTTTGATCCGAATAGCAAAAAGGCTTATCCTGATGGGAATGACGCCATACTCACCCATCTTCTTGGAGAGATGAGCTCCGTAGAGGAGGTCCTCAAATTCTTTGAGACTTACTGGTTTATGAATGGCTTCCGGAGCGCCCAAATGCATGTATCGGACAAGCATGGTAGGTTTGCAATCATCTCTGCTTCCGGAATTGAACTGGTCGAAAAGGGTGAACACCTGGTATCAACCAACTTCGACATTTGTGGAAACGAGGATGGCTCCTACTGCTGGCGATATCCATTGGCCACCCAACTTCTCGATACACATGGTGCCAGTCTCAAAACGATGACTGATATCTGTGAACAAACCGCTCAAAAAAATGGTGGGACCATGTATTCTAATGTTCAGAATTTGACGACTGGCGAAGTCTGGTTCTTCTCTAAGCACGATCCGGGAATGATTGTAAATACAACTATCAAAAATCTATTGGCAAAAGGGCAACGCTCTTACTCTTTCAGCAAGTTAAACGAGTTGGTGAGTGATAAAAGAAAAGAAGAATGGGTCGAACCCTCGACAGTTGAGCTTAGCTATGATCTACTAAATGAATTTGCCGGGACATATAACAATTCAGCTACAGGTGAAATCACCATCAAAGCGGTAAATCAAGGTATTCAAGTGACTTTTGTGGATGGAATGAGCTTCCCTTTATTTCCGTGGTCAAAAAATGTATTTTACCTACCAGAAGAAAGGGTCACCATTGAGTTTGACACAAAGGAGATGACTCTCAAAATGCATGAGAATGGATACTGGTCATTCACAGCCTGGAAGAAAAAATCTGGTCAATAAGACAAGAGATGCTATCATGAAACAGCCGGAACTAGGAAAGAAAATTGCTGAATTGAGAAAATCTCAAATGCTGACCCAGGAAGAACTGGTGGAAAAATGTAACATCAGTGTGAGGACCATTCAGCGGATAGAGGCAGGCGAAGTCACACCCAGGGACTACACTGTAAAAACTATATTTGGGGCACTCAACTACGATTTAAATCAAGTAGAGATTGAGCCAATCGATCGCTCTTCCTGGTTGGAAAGGATGTTCATGATTGAATCGGATGGATCGAATCGTTCGATGATCAAGTACCTCAACACTGCCTGGGTCTTTGGTATTATCTATTTCGTGCTTAGGTTTTTTGAAGGTATTGCAGAATACTCCCGATTTATGGATGAGGACTTATTCACTCCTCAGGGATATGTCTACGTCAAGGTCGGGTTATTGATCGCCTTTGTCCTTTTCCAGCGCGGATTTGTCATTATCGGCTCCCTTTTTGAAAACTACCTACTCAAAATGATTACCATGGTGCTTGTGATCGCTCATATTGCTGTGATTGGGTTTGACGTTTATTCCATCTACAATCCAGAAATCGAACTCGAGTTTGTGATATTGGTCTACTCCGTTGTCCTGGGGGCCATGGGAATGATTTATGGTTATGCACTTACTCGATTTAGTGGAGCCCTTGGCAGAGTGTCCAAGTTGGCAGGTGCAGTCGAAATCATTGCTGGGATGTTCTCCATCACAGTGATTCTATCGTTTATATCTCCCTTCATTCTTATCCCGGCTGAGATACTGGAAATTGTTGTCATTTTTAGAGCTACGGAGATTGTTCGAAACCACAGCTATAATCAAAACAAATAACGTATTCCAAAGCCATATTCGGAATGTAGTTCAACGTTGAAGAGTAATCTTAAATCAGAGGTGCTGATCTATTAACGCTCTGGTTTCAGGCAATGACGGCTTCGGTGCAAAAACTGAAATAATATTGAAGTCCTTATCAATTAGTAAGTACCGAGGGATGGTAATCACTTTGTAATCACTCAAGTCAAGTCGGTTGATGATCAGTTCATTTTCTGAAAGCTCATGTTTAGCCAGGTACTTCTTCCAGGCATCCAGGTCAGTGTCTATCGATACAGGCAGGAAGGTAATTTCCTTATCCGCATAATCTTTTCGGAGTTGCTCAAAAGCCGGAAGTTCTTCTATGCAGGGGCCGCACCAGGTTGCCCAAAGGTCTACATAAATAAGCTGTCCCTTGAATGCAGAAAGCTCAACAGGCACATCTTCTACCGTTTTAAAGGTAACATCAAACGCAGGTCGCCCTTGTTCCAATGCGGCATATTCATCTAGTTTCTTGCGGGCCATTCTTAGGTATTCCGGAGAGTGTTCACCGTTCATAAATGCCTGGGCCTCCTGTCTCGTTTCCTCCGTCAAGCCATTCAATTCCAATTGTTGAATAAGCGCTCCCAAGGCATCATACTCTTTCATAAAAGGAGTCATTGCCAATGACGAGAAAATACCAGCCTGCTGAAGCTGGCCATCGACCAGCGAATGGACCATATCCCTGAAGTTTGGGTGCTTCATATGGGCGTCAATCATAATTCCCTCAGAAATCATGTTCAATTCCGGTTTAGCGGCCTGCAATACTTCGGCTTTTTTGTCTTCGCTATATTCCCAAAATCCCTTGAAAGACCCGTAAATAGGGAAAGAGAGTACAGTGTTTAAGTGGTCCAGTTTGAGTCTCACTTCCTCCAGTTCACGAAATTCAACCGGTGCCGATTCTATATTGTGCAGGAGGATTCGTCTTTCGGCCGATTTTTCTCTGGCAAGTTCAATAATCACATCTACCTCGGGGCCTTTCACTTCCCTACCACCTGACAAATATGAACCTGCCTTGGGGAAAGGTACTCCTCCAAGGTATTCCTGAAGTTCACTACCATCTCCTTTAAATACTCCGGCTTCCGGATCCCGGTAATCAACTTCCATGTACAATTCATCTCCAGGTTGTAGATATAACTTGTTTCTTCCCAAGGAAAAATAGGTCGGTTCGCTAAGCGCGAACGAAAACTCGAAATTGCCTGCAGCATCTGTTTGAATGATAACATTGTCACCCAAGCCAAAATCGGCTTCCAAACCCTGTGAGGTCAGAATCTTGGACGCATTACCCCAATTCACAAGTTTTCCTGAAAGTCTGACTTCGCGTTCAGTTGTGTTCTCAGAACACGATATGAGAAAAAGCAGAAAAAGAAATAAGCAAAGCGGGTTTTTGACAAACGAAGTTCTCATTACTGGTTGAATTGAGGATTGAATTTAGCCAGAGAAAAACGCATCTTCAAATGGTTGGTTGTGTTCAAATCAGCCACTTAAAAAAATTGCCCTTTTCGAAACCATTCATTATCCATATTAGTTGTACATTTGTATTTAAAATGATTCTAAATAAAGAGAATGAGTGCTGACGATCAGATCTTAGAAGAATTTACCTCCAAAGAGTATGAATTCGGGTGGACGGTAGACCTGGAAGCAGACGAAGCTCCCAAGGGACTCAATGAAGATATTATCCGATTTATCTCTGCCAAAAAGGAAGAGCCGGAGTGGCTATTGGAGTGGAGGTTAAAAGCCTACCGTCAATGGAAGGAGATGGTAGAACCGGAGTGGGCCAACGTGGTCTATCCCAAAGTGAACTACCAGGACATCATCTATTATTCTGCACCAAAGCAGACCGCTAAGCCAAAGTCACTCGATGAAGTGGACCCTGAATTGATAGCTACTTTCGAAAAGCTTGGTATTTCACTTACAGAGCAAAAGAGATTGACCGGTGTTGCCGTGGATGCGGTAATCGACTCCGTTTCAGTCGCTACCACCTTCAAAGATACCCTGGCGGAATTAGGAATCATTTTCTGCTCATTTTCTGAAGCAGTTAAAGATCATCCGGAGCTGATCAAGAAACATATCGGTTCAGTTGTGCCTGCAAATGATAACTACTTTGCAGCGCTGAACTCAGCCGTTTTCTCAGATGGGTCATTCTGCTACATTCCAAAAGGCGTAAGATGCCCGATGGAGCTTTCGACTTATTTCAGAATTAATGCGGCTAATACGGGTCAGTTCGAAAGAACATTGATCGTTGCAGAGGAAGGTTCTTATGTCAGCTATCTTGAAGGATGTACTGCACCAATGCGAGATGAAAATCAATTGCATGCAGCTGTGGTTGAGATCAAGGCCGCAAAAGATGCGGAAGTAAAGTATTCAACCGTTCAAAACTGGTACCCTGGTGATAAAGAAGGAAAAGGCGGGATCTACAACTTTGTAACCAAACGAGGAATTTGCGAGGGTGATAACTCCAAGATCTCATGGACACAAGTAGAAACCGGATCAGCTGTAACATGGAAATACCCTTCATGTATACTGAAAGGAGATAATTCTCAAGGTGAATTTTATTCCGTGGCGGTCACCAACAATTTTCAGCAAGCCGATACGGGAACCAAGATGATTCACATTGGTAAAAACACAAAATCAAGAATTGTTTCAAAGGGAATTTCTGCAGGCAAATCTCAAAATAGTTACAGAGGTCAGGTACACGTAATGAAGAGAGCTGAAGGAGCAAGAAACTTCTCCCAATGTGACTCTTTGCTAATGGGTGACAAATGTGGAGCACACACCTTCCCTTACATAGACATCGAGAATAAATCTGCTCAGGTGGAACATGAAGCAACCACCTCAAAAATCGGAGAAGATCAAATCTTCTATTGCCAGCAGAGAGGTATAGACGAAGAGTCGGCAGTAGCCTTGATCGTCAACGGTTATGCAAAAGAGGTGTTGAAACAGCTCCCGATGGAGTTTGCTGTTGAAGCTCAAAAACTACTTGCCCTTACTCTTGAAGGATCTGTAGGGTAAATCATCCCAATTATTATTAATAAGAAAATAACATCTAAAGATGCTATCAATAAAAAATCTACAAGCGAGAATAGAAGAGAAAGAAATCCTGAGAGGGATTGACTTGGAAGTGAAACCAGGTGAGGTGCATGCCATCATGGGCCCTAACGGTTCTGGAAAAAGTACTTTAGCCTCGGTATTGGCCGGGCGTGAGGATTATGAAGTGACTGGAGGCGAAGTTGATTTTCTAGGTAATGACCTTTTGGATATGGATGCTGATGAAAGAGCCCGAGAGGGTGTTTTTCTGGCATTTCAGTACCCTGTGGAAATTCCAGGTGTAAGTACCACCAACTTCATGAAGACTGCCATTAACCAGATCAGGGAGCATCATGGTGAAAAACCATTGGATGCGGTCTCCTTCTTGAAACGAATGAAAGAGAAAATGAAATTGGTCGAGATTGATCAATCATTACTCAGTCGATCACTGAATGAAGGTTTTTCAGGCGGAGAAAAGAAAAGAAATGAGATCTTTCAAATGGCCATGCTTGAGCCAAAGTTGGCGATTCTGGATGAGACAGATTCCGGGCTCGACATCGATGCATTGAGGATTGTTGCTAATGGGGTGAATACGCTAAAATCAAGTGATAATGCTACAATCGTGGTGACACACTATCAGCGACTTCTTGAGTATATCGTGCCTGATTATGTCCATGTTCTGTACAATGGAAGGATTGTGAAGTCAGGAACGAAAGAACTAGCGCTGGAGCTGGAAGCAAAAGGATACGACTGGATTAAAGAAGAGGCGGAAGCCACAGCCTAATTGAAAGCTATGGAGAAGTTTGCAGGCACAAGCATCGTTGAATCTTTAGAGACTCGTTTCAAAGACTTTGAATCAGGCCTCAACGGTCAAAGCAAGTCTCCTGTTCATGAGATCAGGAGAAACGCACTAGATACTCTTGTGAAAAAAGGGTTACCCGGACCAAAGCATGAGGAATACAAATTCACCAATTTGACTCGAGCTATCGAGAAGAATTTTGATCTGACTGCTCCCCTCTCTCCCTTTAGTTTGGGTAGTGAGGTCGTTAAGAGTGCTTTAATTAAAGGGCTGGATGCTCATAACATTGTTTTCCTCAATGGACGGTTTTCACCAGAGTATTCTGATGAAATCGATGTTGAAGGATTGGAAATAAACTCTCTCGAAGCAGCACTTAAGGAAGACCCTGAAAAAGTTGAATCTCTTTTCAATTCTGAAGCAGACTTTAAAGAAGATGCATTCGTGGCTTTGAATACGGCATTTGCACAGCATGGCTTGGTCATTGAAATAGCAGCTAGGGCGATCATTGAGAAACCAATAGCGCTATACTTTATTGGAGATAGTTCGAAAGACAAGCTTGTATACAATGTCCGTAACCTGGTTAGGGCTGGTAAGTTTGCTGAAGCTACTATTATCGAAAAATTTGATTGTTTCGGAGATGACCAGAGTCTCACCAATGTTGTTAATGAATTCTCAGTTGCTGAAAACGCCCATCTCAAGTATTTCAAAATCGAGAATGATAGTGACAATGCCTATCATATCTCAAATACTCATGTTTCGCAGCAAAGTGTGAGCAATTTTAGTGCTAATACTTTTGCCTTGAATGGCGCAATGGTTAGGAATAACCTGAATATCAAGCTTGAAAATGAAGGCATTGAAACTTATATGAACGGGCTTTATCTACTGGATGGTAAAACCCATGTTGACAACCATACGGTCGTAGACCACAAAATGCCTAACTGTTACTCCAACGAGCTTTATAAAGGCATTATGGATGACAGTTCAAGAGGTGTTTTCAATGGAAAGATATTTGTTCGTCAGGATGCTCAACAGACCAACGCCTTCCAGTCGAATAAGAATATTCTATTGTCTGACAAGGCTACTGTGAACACCAAACCTCAATTGGAAATTTGGGCAGACGATGTGAAGTGTTCCCATGGTTGCACCACCGGGCAATTGGATGAAGATGCCTTGTTTTATCTACAGACCCGAGGCATTCAAAAAGAGAAGGCCAGAGCCATCTTGTTAACTGCATTTGCCAGCGATGTGCTCGAAAATATTGCCAATGAGGCTATAAAAACGTACTTGGAAGAAATCATAACAGAACGACTTGAGAAGTAATGGAAACCCTGGAGAAGAGTGGATTGAACATAGCGAAGATCAGGGAAGAATTTCCAATCCTCGATCAGAAGGTAAACGGCAAGCCGTTAGTCTATTTTGACAATGCTGCGACTAACCAAAAACCAAGGCGAGTTATAGAGGCGTTGGCAAACCATTACAAAACCGACAATGCCAACATCCATCGAGGCATTCATACATTGGCAGAGAGGTCCACTGCAGCATTTGAAGAAACGAGACATGCCGTACGTGAATTCATTAATGCCAACGAAGCGGAGGAAATAATCTTCACGAAAGGGACTTCAGAAAGCATCAACCTAGTCGCCTCATCATGGGGACGCAAGTTCCTTGAAGAAGGCGATGAGATTCTTATCTCAGCCATGGAGCACCACTCCAATATTGTGCCATGGCAGATGATCGCTGAGGAGAAGAGCGCTCAAGTCAAGGTGATGCCCATTGACGAAAATGGTGATATCATACTGGCCGAGGTCGACAAACTAATCACGGAAAAGACCAAAATGGTCGCATTCAATCATGCCTCGAATTCTTTAGGAACCATTAATCCGGTAAAAGAAATTGTGGCTAAAGCGCGCAAAGTTGGTGCTAAAGTATTGATTGATGGAGCGCAAGCTACTTCCCACCTGGAAGTGGATGTGCAGGACCTTGATGCAGACTTTTATGCATTTAGCGCTCATAAAATGTATGGTCCGACAGGATTAGGGATCCTATACGGCAAACGAACTCTTTTAGAAAAGATGCCACCATACCAGGGCGGTGGAGAGATGATTAAGGAGGTTACTTTTGAAGGCACCACCTATAATGATATCCCTTACAAGTTCGAGGCCGGCACCCCGGATATCGCCAACGTAGTTGCCTTCAAAAAAGCCATTGATTTCATCGATGAATTGGGTAAGGATAAGATTGCAGCACACGAAAACGAACTCCTCTCCTATGCCACTACAGAAATCGAGAAAATCGATGGTGTAAAGGTAATCGGTAAGGCAAATGAAAAAGTAAGCGTCTTATCGTTCTCAGTTGAAGGTATCCATCACTTTGATATTGGCATGTGGATGGACGCCAAGGGAGTGGCGGTAAGAACAGGACATCATTGCACTCAACCTCTGATGGACTTCTTCTGCATTGAAGGAACTGTTAGGGCTTCGTTTTCAGTTTACAACACAATCGAAGAGATTGACATTTTTACCCAAGCGTTAAAGGACACAATTTCTAAGTTCAAGAAGTGAGCAACATACAGGAAATACAGGATGAGATCATTGAAGAATTTTCCATGCTAGATGGGGACATGGAAATGACCATTGGCTATATCATGGAACTAGGTGATCAATTACCTGAGATGGATGAGGTGCTGAAAACGGAAGAAAATATTGTAAAAGGCTGCCAGTCGAAAGTATGGCTGAATGCCGAACTCAAGGAAGACAAGATTGTTTTTGAAGCTGACAGTAATACGGCTATAACTAAAGGTCTTGTGAGTATGCTTGTAAGAGTATTGTCAAGTCAGACCCCACAGGAGATTGTGGATGCTGACTTGTATTTTATAGATAAAATAGGTTTGAATAGATTCATCGGAACTCAGCGATCTAATGGTCTGGGAGCAATGATGAAACAAATGAAAATCTACGGATTAGCATTTTCAACAAAAACGAATGTCTGAAGTGGCAGAAGGTATAAAAGAGAATTTGCGTGATGAGGTCAAGGCCGCAATCAAGACGGTTTACGACCCGGAAATTCCTGTTGATGTTTATGAACTGGGTTTGATCTATGAGATCAATGTCTTCCCGGTAAATAACGTTTTTGTATTAATGACGCTTACATCACCTTCCTGTCCGGCTGCAGAGGTAATTCCGGATGAGGTGAAAATGCGGATCAAAGAAATCGAAGGCGTCAATGACGTGGAAGTAGAGGTAACTTTTGACCCTCCATATGAAGCAGAAATGATGTCGGAAGAAGCAAAATTAGAATTGGGCTTTATGTAGCTCATGAATGAAAGAAATAAAACGATAAGAATATGTATCCAGAACATCTACTTGTCCCTTTCAGGCAAGAATTGACTGAAGCGGGATTCACCGAATTAAAAACTGCTGATGCAGTTGATGACCATTTAGGTAATTTAGAAGGCACTTCTTTGGTAGTTATCAACTCTGTTTGTGGTTGTGCGGCCGGAACTGCCAGACCGGGAGTTAAACTCGGACTGAAATTGGCCGATAAGCAACCTGATAACCTGACTACCGTGTTTGCCGGTGGTGATATCGAGGCTACAGCAAAAGTCAGAGAATATCATTTACCTTATCCTCCATCCTCTCCAGCCGTTGCTCTTTTTAAGGACGGTGAGTTGGTTCACATGGTGGAAAGACATCATATCGAAGGAAGGTCTGCCGAAGTAATAGGCAATCACCTTGCTGATGTATTTGAAGAATACTGCTAGTAAGAAAAGGCGCTTTATAAGCGCCTTTTCTCCTCTTTCGAGGTCTACCTCAACCCACGTACTGGATCTTATCTTATTACTAATTTCTTTTTGGCCACCCTTTGTGAATTTCTGATCACCACGACATAAAGACCGGAAGGAATTCTCCTCGTACTGAGAGTAAATCGGGAACTTCTTTGGGATTCAGCCAATTTTAATACATTACCAGACAAGTCCAGCATAGTCACAGAGAAGGATTGGCCTGCAAATGGAGTCAGATCGAGAGTGACATCTTGGTTAGAACTGGGGTTTGGCCATAATTCCACCTTCCCGCTTACATCTGGCAAATCATCTATACCGGTAACAACATTGGCTTCCCCGGTTATAGCGATTTCCACCTCCCCCGCATTGGAAGAAATAAGCATTACGTCTTCTATAGTACCCTCTTGGGGCGGATCAAACTGTAGCGTAAATTCCAAGCCTTCCCCAGGATTAATTGAGGCTTCAGTCGGGTTGACAGAAAATCCCTGCGGCAGCTCAAATGAAGTAATATTCAAGACTCCATCGGGCCCTGTATTATTCACCATGAAAGTTTTTCCGGAAGGCTCACCAATATTCACAATTCCAAAATCAATTTGCTCCTCAGAAACACTAATACCAGCCTCAGGTAAATTATTCACCACTATCAAAAATGCCTGTTCAAACCTTAGTCCGTTTTCATCAATTGTGATTAAGCGAACTTGAAGAGTTTCATTGGTTTCAAAATCAGTTTCACCAACCACCACCAATTCATTATTGCTACGTAGCGAGAAGATCTCGTTGTGAGTATCACCAACCCCTTCAACAAAGCTATAGACATGTGTGTCACCCTCGTCCTGGTCGTCTGTGGATAGTGTGCCAACGAGAGTATTCAGTGCACTATTTTCCTTAACTGAGGCATTATTCAGCGAAATTGAAGTAGGCGCATCGTTGTCATCAATGACGGTTACTGTAAAAGATACCTCCAAACTGCCTAACTCAGGATCTGTTGAACTGACACGTATTGAATAAGAAGCTTTAGTTTCAAAATCAAACGATCTTTTGGTCTTCAACACATCACCTACAACCTCGAATGCGCTATTATCACTGTCTCCGGCACCAGTCACCAATTGGTAGGTAAAGTCACTGGCGTTATCCGGATCAACCGTTGTTAAAGTCCCTACGCTTGAACCGATTTCCTGGTTCTCCAAAATCGAACTATTCGAAAGTTCTATCCCTATAGCCGTCTCATTCAAATTTAAAATTCCAATTGTAAAGGTTTTCTCAATAGAGAGTCCAACCACATCGGTACTTCTTACCCTAATGTTATAGCCCGTTTGGCTTTCATAATCGAAAGCAACTACCGCTTGCAGTGCACCAGATTCGGATATCGTAAAGCTTCCATTATCAGTGCTCCCTTCTCCTTCAACCAACGTATAGGAATGTTGATCATTTGCATCAACATCGGTGGATGTAAACGAACCAATAGTCTGACCAACAGCGTTATTCTCATCAATTGTATTGACTGACAATGAAATATCACTAGGCGCTTCATTTACATCAGAAACTTCAATGGAGATTGCCTTCTCATACGAATTGTTCGCAGCGTCAATCGCTTTTAGCCGCACCGTGAAACTACTTAAAGTCTCAAAATCAAAGACTTCATCCGTGATTAGTTGATTACCATCGATCTCAAATCTATGATTGTCGTCATCACCATCGCCAACAGCAAATGTAAAGGCATGGTCATCTTCATCATCGGTTGCGTTTAACTCGCCAATGATAGTTCCAGCCGCACTATTCTCAGCGACAGAGCTGCCTGAAATCTGAATATCTGTTGGTGAAACATTCACCACGTTGATGTTTATGGAATAGTTTGTCACGTTCAGCCCATTTTCCGACTGGACTTTAAAAGTGATTGTATTCGAAAAGTCATTGGAAGTCACACCACTAACCTGATCAATACCATTCACCGTAGCAGTGGCCCCTTCGGAGATAGTAAACTCAGCAATCTGTGAACTCAAATTTGTTGTCAATCCAACATTGACGGTAACCATTTCACCCACGATTTCTCCCTGTCCTTGTTGTCCGATTAATGAATAGCTGAACAAGCTTGCTCCTGTTTTTAAAGTTACATCTGACCAAATGAATGAAGCTTCCAGACCACCAATAAAACCGTCAGGAACAAATGTTACCTGATCAACGATATCCACAATCTTGTCTTGACTTTTGTCGTAAGCTTTAAAAGTGATTTCTTCAGAGGATGAGTTACTCCTTACTGTAAGAATCACAAGATAGCGGTCAACTTCTTGCTCATAAACAGGACTTGCCACACCTCTCACTTCATCACCCACAAATGCCGCCACCAAATCTCCAGCATCGGTCGACTCTACCCCATCAAGCTGCAGAAAACCCACCACATGCATGCTATTCGAAAAGGCTGATGGGTCGATTGTCCAGTCGGGAGCCTGTCCAAAGACCATGACGGGAAACAGGCAACATAGACTGATCTGAATAATCCTTCTCATTATGCGATGGTTCATCGTTTTATGACTTTGAGCGTTTCAACCCTTACTCCTAGATCCACCCTTATGAGGTAAGCACCTTGAGCAACGGGGGTATTAGTGTGGTTTCTACCGTTCCACTCTAATACTCTTATTGGTTGTTTTTCACCAAACACTGCATCCTTTAGAATTCTTCCATCCAGGGACAACACTTCCATTCTAACATTGGAATACTCTCCGCCAAGATCAATCTCTACAGTAGAACTGAAAGGGTTAGGATAGGCAATCGCCTTTACTATTGGACGGGCTTCAATCTGACCTATGTTCAAATCATAAGACTCATTCAAATTTCCCAGTAGCGTATTTGTCTGATAATTAATGGACTCGTTTACATTGAAAGTTTGTCCGGTTCTTAGACTAAATGCCTTGAAAATCACGTCCTTTGGACTATTATCTCCATAAATCGTCAAGAAAAATGTAGGCTCACCGTGATGGTCCATTGGTTCAGCTAAACCTATTAGCCCTTCTGAATCGAACGCTGCTATGACGAACTCTTCAGGATTATCGACCTTTAGACTCGCAATCATTGACATATTAAAACCGAAGTCGTGAGGGTTAATTTTCCACGGGTTATTGTATTCATAGTAAACCGGCCTATCAGAAAGGTCATCATTGATAGGTTGTGGTGCCCTGTTTTCAGCCAGAAATGTTGATCTAGGGTAAGAGAAGGCACGCTGTTCAGAACTGTTTGAATAATACAAATATCCTTGACCTGGATTGAGGTTATTCAAACTTCCAATCCAACCCAAACCCTCTTCATATACCGCAAATGCAAACTGCCCTCTGACAATGTCACCACTAGAGGGCTCAAGACCTGAAAACGCCTCATTGACTGTAAGAACAAAATCCGGAATAAAACCAATTCTGTTAAAGCCTGGGCCAATCTTGATGGTCGTTCCTGCATCAACTTTGGTGCCTATCAAATCGATTTCTCCACCGCCTTGGATATGAAACAAGTAATAAGTATCCAATTTGTAGCCACCATCATTAGAAATGTCTCCGAGCCACCCAACACCTGGTGTAAAGAAGTCCAGACCTTGGACTCCCGACACTCTATCTTGATTTTGAGCATTGATGTCCTTTAACAGAAGATTTGAATTATCTAGCTGGGAAGAATTAAGATTGAATGAAACCCAGGAAAATCCATTCTGAAGTCGAATTTTCTCTGATCTTAACTGCCCGGTTCTCAAAATTTGAGGTTCAGAAGGACGGCCTATTGTAGCATTATTAGTGAATGTAGGATTGATTGGATCCAAGTCTCGATATTCAATTCCTTTGTCAGCATCAAATGCTCGGAATTCTATAGGAGTCGACTCATTTGCATCGTTACTATAAATATCCATGAATGCCATAAATTGATCGAACTCCCTCACATACTCCAATTGCGCTGTACCTCTAAGCTCATTTCCCACATAAGCAGCAATTGAATCATTTTCGTCCCGAGAAAGGTTGCCGTTCACATTCAGGGCTGCTACAATGCTCATGGAGAATTCAAAATCAGCCGGGTTAACTTCCCAACCTGGCCCCTGTTTAAACACATTCACATTCAAATTGAGTTTTTCGTTGAATCCGAAATCTGTGGTTAAAAAGATATCCTGATTATAATAACCGACATTCAAGCCTGAGTTTACCTCAAACTCAACCGACAATCTGGAATTTGGAGCAATAGACCCTCTTTCCACGGAGGCGGTCAGCCACAATGGCAAGTTGACTAGTTCAAAACTCTCCTCTGACCCTCCAAGGTTGACGATATCCACTTGAAAGGAATGAAGTTCATTGGATTTCTTTTCGACAGTAATTGAACTATTACCCCAGATTACCTGATTTCTGTCGATCAACGCAGTAAAGGTTATAGGAGAAGCCAAACGGTTCTCAAACTCATCCTCTACATTCGATATCGCAAATTCGATTATTGAACCTTCGATTAGACCGTTTATGCTTGAGCTCAAGTTGATGATTAATTCATCGTTGTTCACAACAAAAGTGTATGGAACACTTTTGACTGGCCGTTGAAGCTGAATATTTGGTGTGCTTTGGGTAAACTCAGTACCATTGGACCGGGCTTCACCTCCATTAGAACCAAATGGATTAACAAATTGATCCACCAATGTTGGCTCCAACATCTGAATTCCGGCATTGTTCACAAATTGATCAAATGAATAGTAGGCCAACAATCCAATTTCTTCGCCCGACAACCTGGAATTTCGGTCAAGACTAACTTGAGTGCCATTCTTTGCACTTCCCCATATCCTGAAATCATCTATGCTGCCATTGAAAAACCGATCAAAAGTGACGGTGTTACTTCCTGTGTTGTATCCACGTGCACCTAAGGTCATTTTAGCTCTTAATAACCCTCCAAAATTGTCACTGGGCTTGCTTAACACCTGCACTCCATCAAAAAAGAAGTTCGCATTACCAATTCGTGATACTGAGATGGCAAAATGATGCCAATTATCATCTAAAACATCATCAGAGTCAATGGGTAGTTTAGAAGTTCGACCATTGCTGACCACGATAAGCTCGCCTTGAGCATTTATTCCAATACTCAGTGACTTGGATGGATCATCAACGATGTTCTCTTCTTCAGTACCATTGGTTCCTCTCCCGCTAGAAAAAAGAACCACATTTCTTTGACCTGAAACACCATTGTACCAAAACTCAATAGTGAAGTCCATCTCATTACTTATCACAACTGTACTTGCGGTATTAATCGAAAGGTACTCGTCCTCTCCATCAAAGCTGAGCGCATAACCGGCAGGGAGAACCAACCAATCGGCAAATACCGTTGCATTTCTAAATCTTGCCCTATCGGCTGCAAGTGTACCAAATCCTTCGTCCATGGGCCAGTAACCAATGAGGCCAATCTCTGAGCCTAAAAGCTTATTTGAAATTTTGGCGAACACTTCAGGCAAGGTCTTGAACCTATCCCAAATTCGAAGATCCAAAACATTTCCATCAAGGAAAGAGTCGCTTCCTACGGTAGATTTTCCAATTGCTATAGGACCAATACCACTAAATTCATTGGTAAAACTGACCCCTTCCAGAATGTATTTATCATTTCTATAAGCGAAATATTCGTCCTCGTCAGCATTATATGCAATGGTATAGTGGTTGAACTGCACCATATCAGAGAAAGATACGCTGGTCGTTTTACGCTCACCTGATACATCGATAAACAGTTTATTGTCAGCCGTAAAACCAATTTCCAGTTTGTCGTCATCGACAAAGCCTTTGGAGAAAAGAGTCATCTCCTCGTTGATCTTGTTTCTTCTCAACTTGAACTCAATGGTAAAGGAACCATTGCCAAGATTCACCCCATCCTCTATTCTCACATAATCGTTAACTCCATCAAGATCAACGCTCACGCTATTCCGTACAGGTGAATTATTCAGTACTCCCTGAATTGAGAAGTTTGAAGTAGTCAGTAAACTACCAACAATAGGTTCACTAAACTTAATTCTAACATCTTCACCCGCTGATAGAATACCATCTGCCGGTTGTGGTGCTCCAAACAATTGTGGCCGTTGCGTGTCTTTCACACCACGAAGCACTTCAGAAGGTGTTTCATACACAACCCCTGGCCCCGCATCACAATATGCCACAACTCTGATATCATATTCCTGATCTGGTAGGGAACTCATATCAAAGGCATAAAGAATAGACGGATCTGAAATCAACATCTTAGGTTCATCTGCTTCTTCAAACTCCGAGTTTGATACTTGTAATGCATTATAAAAGGTCATGTCAGTCGTAAAATCAGCCGTTCCAGCCGGTCTGTATTGAAACTGCATCCTCCTAAAATTGACATAGTTCAGATCGTAGTTATCGATGCTTACCAACAAGGTGTCAGGTTTAGCATTATTAGTATTGACCACCCAATTCTCACCGGGATCACTAATCCTTATATCCGAGCATCCCGGGACAAAGAATGTAGAGATTGCAACAGTGTCTGCTATGTCCGCTTGCGGTTCTGTCGGATCGAATTGACACTGAGACTTAAGAATTAGGCGGATATTTTCATAGTCATAAATATCGTCTTGGCCTTGTCTCACAGTAAGGGTCTGATTCAAGGACTCCGTACCTTTGACTAAGTAGCTAAGCCCGTTTCCTATGGGTGTCCCATTAATCTCTAGAATTGCACCATTGGGATTCGATACAGGGTCTACAAACAAATCATAGAAGAAACCTTCTCCTGATTCCGAATCAGAGCTCAGAATCAAATTAAAATTGGCTGCCCTGTTCGATGGCACACCTGAAACCGTACTTTGACTCACGGAAATTTGTGGCCCTTCTCTCCTTACAGTTGCTGCGCTTAATGTATGCTGTCCTGGTTCAAAATAGCGGGTTTTATATTCCGGCTCGTACGGACAAGCAGTCTGGCCTCCACGTGTCGAAAAGATTGGGCCAAAACCATCTTTTGGCTTTTTCACATCGACTGTGTATGAGTCTCCAATGTCCCCATCCGCAAGGTTGAATTCTACAGTCGTTACCCTGGTGGTATCATTCGAGCCAGCCTGTGAGTTGGATGATGAGAAGGCCATGGTCATGGATCTTGTTATACCTAGATCATTGATAGTCACTCCCATTTCAACAGCCACGTCAGTATCTATTGTAAAATCTACTTCGAAAGATGAAGACTCTGTACGCTCGAAAGTCGATGAGCTCGCAACAGCCGATCCTGACTCAAACGAAATGTTCTCCTGTAGTTCTGCTTGGACTTTTTGTCTTTCGTTTTCTCCCAACCAATATTCCCATGACTCGATTTGTTTATTATAGTAAGCTATAGTATCCGACTTTTTGCCATCGAAGTCATCAGGAAATACAATTCTGTAACTAGGCCCGTCATTTGTAAATTCGGAAGCACTGCTTCCCCACACTTTTCTATTCGTATTGTTCGTACCATATCTCTCATCGCTTGTGGGTAACCTCGAAATGTAAACAGGGTCATCTCCCTGCGCGACTACCGACTCAGGATTGGCGTTGAAAGTCAAGAAGGTGTTTCGGACATCTTTGAGTTCAGGCACCAGGATATTCTCAATATAGAATTGCGTAAATGCAAAACCGGTATTGAACTGAGCATCAAAGTTAAGCCCTGATCGGGTTCCTATTTTATATCCATTAACCTCAGTATCTCCACACAGAGTACAATCCGCTACAGGTATTATTTCTAAAAATGAAGCAGCACCGTAAACGATGTTGGTCGATTTACCTATGAAAACATCGGCAGACTCTCCTACAAAAACCGAGGCGTCACTGGTGCTGATTGTGCGTTCAACAGTTGTTACTTCTTCCACTGTCGACTCATCTGTATAGGTCTGTGTTTGGTTAAAACCTGCCTCAAGAGAAGCATGATCATCAACCTCATTAATAACACCAGCTCCTAATCCAACAAAAGTAGTCACACCAAGACCTAAACTTAAGTTGACTCTATTGTCTACAGAAGTCTCGTCTGTCAAGCTGAAAGAGCGGGAAACGGCTATCGTTTCACCTTTGGTTAATGAAGTGCTACTATTTGAACCTGGTGGATCACGCAATATATAATCTACTACATTAGGCCCGGCAGTGACAAAGTTGTTACCAATAGGCTGACTTCCGAACACGATCCCCCTAAATGGGTCACTCTCCCTCCAAACCGTTTTAATAGCACCATCATTTCCTGAAACTGCGGTAATATTTAAGGTTTTGGTGAAGCTATTGTCGGCATTATTCGCATCAAGGCTCCTATTCGGATAACCTGCATTGAAAGAATACCGGGTTTTACCATTTTTATCCAACGGCAGCACTATTTTATTACTACTGAACGACAGTTCGTTCACTACTTCAATTTTGCCATCAAGAACCGGCACCCTATCGACAGCATTATCGTTGTCCGAATTCACATATTCCTCAAACAACTCAATGTTGAAATCATATGTATTGCCAGCCCTTTGTTGGAATATTGGATGACCGAAAGTGTAGGTATCGGTTTCCTCGTCATATAGATCAATAGTCTCCTCTATACCCAGATTTTCATCCTTATAAGTATAAGTAGGTTCGCCAAACTGCTGCCCTCCTTCCAAGTTGGTAACGACAATGGTAGGAGCATTCCTAAGGATGAAGTCCTTTCGCAATTGATATCGGAACGTATCAATGGCTACGGTAAACAAGGTATCGTTCCTAAGGTATTCTTCTGTACCCTCATACTCAGATTCATCAAATGGCGCATATCCTGGAACAGGCACCCCATTGACACTGGCGGCCACCGTGTCCTGAAAACTCTCGGTATCACCACCGAAAGACTGTCTTAAATCTAAAGTGACATTAAACGAATCATCGAAGTTATTTGTACCAGCCGAAACGGAAGTCACACGATATTGCTCAGGAGGAAGAAACGCTACATATTCTCCTGTTTCCGTATCGGGTTTGATTGTGATATTTCGTGTAAGTAGTTTGACTGTATTGTTAATCTCTGTTCCAGCATTGCGCTCGGTAACATTTTTCGTTTGTTCACCATTAGTGATGTCAAAGCCTTTTTGAGTGGTGAGTGTAATAGTCGCATTTCCGATATTATTCTTTGACAGACTAAAACCCAACGCCTTTCCTTCTTCAATAGGACCACCCACTACTCTACCGGCCACCTTAATTAAAGTGTTGTCAACAAACTCTAGTCCATTGATAGGTTCTTGGAAATCAAATAATGGCAATGTCCCATCCACCGGCTTTGGAAATCTACCTTCATCCTCGAAAGTATGATTTGGCATGTTGACTCGAATCGAATGCTCACCGATCGGTACATCGACCGTAAAGCGTCCAAGATTGTCTGTTAGTATTAATCTCCCTTCTGAATCAATCGCAGGTTGTCCATCAATGAGGATACTAACTCCTTCAACAGGAAAAGGACTGTCTTTATACTTCACAGTACCACTGACCTGGAATGAGGAATTGTCCGTAAAATTGACCTCGTTATGAATAGCTGATCCCGGACCTACAAAACGAATCTGCTGGCCAGGGTCAAATGTATGATGAGGAAGTAATGGTGTAAATTGATATAGTGACCCGTTAGTTTCGTAAGGAAACCCCGTTATGGTATAGTTACCAAACTTGTCGGTAATACCACGAAAAGCCAGTTGACTTTGATAAGGGGTGACGTCTGAAAAGTTGGCCGAAACCAAAAACCCATGATTTTCCGTGAATGTGGCTCCTCGTCTGGCAAAGTCATAAAAGTCTCTGGTAAGCCCCATGTCAAACCTCCAATAGGCAGAAAGATTATCTTCAAAGCCAGCAATATACCTCGAGAAGTTATTATCAATTTCTTCGTTGGTTAGAGCACTTTGCCAAATTCTGGCTTCATCCATTTTGCCTTTATAGAAGTTACCCGATGAGTTTCTTCCAAAGAGAATAGGACTATTATTGACCCCAGGTGTATTACCCGCGCTTACAGTTTTGGTCGATGATCGGGTCTCATTCACTAAGGCATAAAGCTTCAATTCTTGATTTGGAATATAGGAGGCGGATACATGAAAGAAACTGTCAACCGGATTGACAAAGTCCATCTCCAACGTGGCATCAGCAACAGAGAAGGTCAACTTCTGACCATCGTAGTCCAATTCATAATCATCACCCTTATTGAAAAGCACACCTTTCTGATTTCCCTCATACTTTGTCCAAAGTTGTATCGTGAAACCCTGATTTAGCTCAAGCTCATCATCATCGGCCTTATGTATAACTCTTAGAAACGAATTCTGACCATCAAGATCGACTGATTTACCTTTCAACCTTCCATCAGTTGAAGCCAATACCTGTACCGACTGAACAGCTGTTCCACCCTCATAATTGATTTGCCCTGAAACAGAGCCTGCTGGAAAGGCAAAACCGTCATCCTGAATCCAATTGACAAACTCCAAACGAAGATCGTCTGCCACTCCTTTAGCGAATAGTGTGTACTTGTAGAGTGTCCCCAGTTCGGCCGTTTCGTCCTGATAAGAAAAAATGTCAGGAGCCAATGTGGCTATCAGAATTGAATCACCTTCTGTATTCAATGGTTTCCTGAAAAGCTGAAACCTTGAGATACTTTCAGTGTCTCTTTCCAGGTTCCACCTCAATTGAATATAGTCGGGAAAATAGCCTTTTGAAATAAAGAAATCTTCATCCAACAGCTGCGGAAAATAGGCCAAGAGGTTATTAAATCCGGCCATAGCAACCACCTCATCAGAAGTGGCGGTAGTGGGAGCAATTGTCTTATTCTGAGTTCCCAGAAAGCCCACACCAGAAATCCCTATTACTATCTTTTGACCATTTTGTTCCACAGTTTTTTGGCCTTGGGCATAGCCTAATGTATTGACTGTACCCGATACCTGGCTGTGAACATAAAAGGCAGATAACAATAGTATTATTGTAAAAAGAGCCCTTTTCATAATCTTGGGTTTAAAGTGACTCCTAAAGCTTGATTATGTAAATCACTCCTGCATTTAAAGGCCTCGTCTCAGAATCAGCCGATTCCAAATTAACGGTGACAGTATGGGTATGAGCACCTCTTGAGTCTGTCTGCTTTGTAGCTCCATTACCTCTCCAATATCTCCTTCCTTGCTCTCCACCGGTATGAATATCGAGCGCACCATCAGGGTTACCAATGTTATCCCTAAATATGTCAACAGTATGTGTGTGTGCACCGTTGGAACTTGTCGTAAGGTCTGGTCCACCCGCAACACCCAATCCATTCAATGCCGTTCCATCGGCCTGGATACTACCTACCCGATCCCCGGAAAAACCGTTGTTTTTCGCCACTCTTGTTCCAGCATTTGGATCATTACCTGCTCCACCATCTACACCTCGAAGGAACATTCCTCTCAAATCTGGCACATTGAAGTTGTTACCACTTTGACCCCAGGCCCCATTTAGTGCCGTTGCCAGTGCCTTGTATTTGGTATCTGTCTTTGAATAAGAAGCACCGTCACATACAACAAAACCATCCGGTATCGTTTCTCCACCAAAGGGTAAAATCGTCCCGGTAGGTACACCATTGGCTGCTGCCTGAGCATAAGGCACACTTTGTAATTTGGTATTGCTGATCTCAAAAAGATTGCCACCTTGAACGCTCACCTCTACTTTCAGGAAGTAATTGGAATTAGCAAAGTTTAGATTTGAAAAAGGTATCGTATTTACGCTGCCCACCTCCGCTGTGAATACTCCAAAAGCATCAGTCTCTAAAGTCTGAGTCTCTTCAAACTCATTGCTCTGTCCTTCCGGGTAAATTGAAAATTTTACCTGAACAGTTTGATTACTCACTGCCGAGCCATCAAGGTTTCTTGCATAGCCCTGGAAACCAAAGCCTTTTTCGGCTATGTTAGTTTGTGCTGTTAAAGTGACTGTTGTCACACATAGTAGAATGGAAAGTAGAATTCGTTTCATCGTTTTGTACGTTATGTTATCGATTAGAAGCGATGGCTTCGCAACTACTCGATTGAGGTGTGTTTAAAGATAGATTTCCGCATTTCAGATTCATGTAAGTGCCACATGCAGAAAACCCGACATTCTACATAGAATTTTCCGACATTTTTAACTTTTTCAATTATGCATATAACTTTATTGAGTTAATAAAGAATATTGGATGGACTGTCCCCTTGATTTTCACGGACGTTTTATATTTATCATCCTATTGACCTACCTCTTGAAAAAGCGTGCGCCAAACTCAAGTTTGAGACTTTTGCCCTTGTTCCTATTGGGCATGTTGTGCTTTGTTTGTGAAGCTCAACAATATCAATTCAAGACCAAATCCATAGGTATTGAAGATGGGTTGGCTGGTAGAAATGTCATTTCCTTTTATCAAGATCAAGCAGGCTTTATGTGGTTTGGAACTGAATATGGATTGAGTAGGTATGACGCAAATCAAATCACTACCTATACCGTTGCCAATGGAGCATTGAAATTCAACTTTATTAATGGAATTGCTGAAGATGCGAATAATAAAATTTGGCTATCCGGTCATAATATCGATGCAAACAACGAACGTCAATTACAGATCTTTGATCCCCTTCAAGGACGCGCTATATCTCTGGAAGAGTACATCAAAGAAGACCTCCCCTTCGATATTTCTCAATTCAGGGCCATCGAGCAATTCATGGACAATTCTGAAATTTGGATTAAAACCAAGGACAGTCGAGTATACTATCATCATGTGGAAGATGGTAAACATTACTTCCATTTAGTCTACAATGGAGAGAATGAAATAACAAGCAGTATTCCAGGGCCTGATGGCATATGGGTGTCAATGGGTAGTAAAGTGGTCTTCATAAACAAACAAGGACAACAGGAACAATCCATTAATAGGCGCAGTACTGGAGATATCAATTTAATAGGGGTTGACTCAGATGGCCATATCTATTTTTTGGACGAGATCCCGGGAGCATTTCATTTAGACGGTAATCCGGTAAAAGGGCTTTACAATTCCAAATCAGGATTTCCTCCTGGTGCTGGGGATTTTTGGGTCAAAGAGCGTCTCATAGGTTTCGACAGTAGAAAAAAGCGGATATGGACAGACAGCAAACATGGGTTTAGATTCAAAATACATAATATTAACCTGGATAGCATCTATAAATTCAACAGGGCTGACCCATTCTTCTCCTGGCCCAGATTTCTTGCATTTGATAGGAATGGAACTTCCTGGGCTAATCATGAGGGAAGGGTGCATATGGCCTCTTTGAAGAAATCTAAATTCACGAATTATGTCACCGACATTAGTGTTTTCGGCATCAATGGATACGGAGCACGCGGACTGTTTGTAGATCGGGACAATCGGTTATATACCAATGGTTTAGGACCCTCCTTTAGAATTGACCTGAACAAACAGGTCCGTGAGTACTTTGGGCCAACAGGTGACTTCTACAACAATGGTGGAGATCTGGCTTTTCTAAAACGCTTAGCCCTGATCGAAGATCTACAAGGTAATCTTTGGTACACCGATGAAGGAACAAGAGTAGCACGCTATGATTTCAAAACTGACAAGTTTACTGACTATACGTATAGCGAGAGAGCATTAGAACAAAACGCGAATGACTCGACTCCAGCTGTACTTCAAATTCTATGGTCGGCACATATCGACCGAAACCAAAAACTTTGGATTGGACGATCCACGGGTTTAGCATACTTGCATGCGAGCGATAGTACCATTGAGCACTTTCAGGGTTATGGGCAATACCCTGAACTTGAACATTCGGCCGTGCTTGCCTTTTACGAAAATGAGGAAGGTATTTGGATCGGAACCGCTACAGGTTTATATCTATTAAGCCTGGATGGAGAGATACTCAGAAGATTTCATTCCAAGGGTGATGATGGCCATTATCTTCCATTCAATATGATCAGCCATATTAGGGAAGATACTGACGGTTATCTATGGCTCTCAACCAAAGGAGGCGGACTCATACGACTTAATACACGATCTGGAGAATACCTGCAATTAACCATCAATGAGGGATTGTCAGATAATGTGGTTTATGCCTCCTTTGAGGACGAATTCGGATACATGTGGGTATCCAGCAACCGGGGGATTATGCGTATTTCCCTTTCAGACTATAGCGTCAGCACGTATCTGCAAGGTGATGGCTTGATACACGAAGAGTTCAATACAGGCTCATATTTTCAGACGGAAGACGGCAGAATATTCTTCGGTAATTTGGATGGAGTTACCATGTTCAATCCAAAGGACTTTATGGATGCCGAGGAAAGTCTGGACATTAAACTCACGAATCTTGAAAAACAATCCAAAAAGACAGGGGCCTACCAAGACCAAACTTCCGAACTATTGCGTTTGAATAGAATTGACATTCATCCTAGTGAATTGGGCTTTAAACTGGATTTCTCCTTGCTGGACTATGTTGATTCCGAGTTCAACACTTTCTCTTATCAAATCGCTGAATTGGATGCCGGTTGGAATTATGTTGATCAGCCCACATTTCGTATTAATGCACTCCCCTATGGAGATTACACCCTGAATCTTAGGGGACAAGGCCCAAATGGACAATGGTCTCGTGAAGTCAGTATTCCGATCAATGTCATTCGTCCAATCTACATGAGATGGTGGTTCTTCCTGCTTATTGGGGTATTGCTCCTGATCGCCATCTATGCTTTTTTCCAGTACCGACTTCAAACACTAAGGAGAAATCAGGAAAGGTTGGAAAAAGAGGTGAAAGTTCGAACCAAGCAGATCAGCGAACAGGCCGAAGAACTTCGTGAGATGGACAAAATTAAATCGAGGTTTTTTGCCAATGTCTCCCACGAGCTACGAACACCACTTACACTTATTCTCGGACCGGTGTCCAACCTCTTAAGAGGTCATTCGCTTAATCAAGAAGTTGAAGAAGAATTAAAGCGGGTTCAAAGAAATGGTCATAGCATGTCCAATTTGGTTGAAGAGATTCTTGACTTGTCAAAGCTAGACGCAAAGAAACTGACCATTACACCTCAGCCCACTCTAGCCAAAGAATACTTCGAGGTTATCTTCAATAATTTCTTATCACAGGCAGATTACAAGCGGATCAATTACGATTATCAATATCATGGAAATCACGATTTGGTGGTTTTGCTCGATCAACGCCTGGTAGATAGAATCCTGACGAATCTATTAAGCAACGCATTCAAGTTCACCCCGGCAGGGGGGCATATCTCCCTCTTGGTTACCGAAATGTCCGAGCAATTAACCATCGAAATCAAGGACACAGGCTCTGGTATTGCAGAAAAAGACCTTCCTCATATTTTCGAACGTTTCTTCCAGACCAAAGACACCACCAAAGCTATCCAGGGTGGTACTGGAATCGGATTAGCTATGTCGAAGGAATTGAGTCAATTATTGGACGGAAGTCTGGAAGTAGAAAGCAAAATTGAAAAAGGCTCTAGTTTCACCTTGAAACTCCCAAAGGATGTCTACCATCGAAAGTCAACAGAATCAGAATCTGTCGATGAGCAATTGTACGATGAAGAGCTTACAGAACTAGAGTTGGATCCGGGTAAAACTCGCCTTCTTCTTGTGGAAGATAATAAGGATATGCAGGACTACATCAAAAAACTCCTGCACGAATATCATACTGTAAGTGTCGCCAATAATGGAAAGGAAGGACTGGCCCATTTATCTGACAACAAGTTACCCGATCTGATTATCTCCGATTTGATGATGCCTGAAATGGATGGCTTGGAATTTCTAAAACATGTCAGGTCCAATGAGAAAACCAAGCACATCCCTCTGCTCATGCTAACTGCACGTTCGGCAGAAGAAGACAAATTGGAAGCCTTTACCCTGGGAGTTGACGATTACCAGTTGAAACCTTTCTCTAGTGAAGAATTAAAGGCAAGACTTCGAAACCTTTTACGCAATGCGAAAGCAAGAGAGCTGGCATTAACCGAAACTGCAGAGGACACAGAGGAAGTCGATCACCCAGAATCACCCGACCAATGGTTGTCAAGGTTACGTCAACTCACCTTGGAAAACATGAATAAGGTAGATTTCAACGTAGCCTCCATTGCTGAGAAACTGGAACTCAGTGAACGACAATTTCAACGTAACCTCAAAAAGATCACCGGATTGACTCCTGTATCTTACATTAAGGAGATAAGACTAACAATGGCACGCACTTACCTGGAACAAAAAACTTATGTCCAAGTAAAAGATGTAGCAAGAGCTGTCGGTTTTACCTCTAGTCGATATTTCTCCGAACAATTCCACAATCGTTTTGGCAAATTACCAAGTGAGTATTTGGAGGCGAATATGGTACTTGAAGAGAAAAAAAATCAAAATTGAACAAAATTAGTTCGATCTTGGTTTTAGATTGAGTGAGTCCGTGGTAGACATCCTTTCTACTCAGAACTTACGGGTGATTAACTTCATTCAGATTTAATTTCAGGCACACATAAAGGATAAGATTGAAAGCAAGGCTTTCATGAGAAAATTGTGTTCAATTATTGACTATGAAAGTAGCCGTATTCAGAAAAGAGCATTTTAATGCAGCTCATAGGTTGCATAATCCTAATTGGTCCAAAGAAAAAAACGAGGCCGTATTTGGTAAGTGTAATAACGAGTACTTCCATGGGCATAATTATGAGTTGATCGTCAGAGTGTCGGGAGAACCTGATCCGGAAACTGGCTATGTCTATGACATGAAGGTTTTAAGTGATTTGATCAAAGAGCATATCACGAACAAGTTTGATCATAAAAATCTGAATCTGGATGTTGAGGAATTCAAAAATCTAAACCCTACCGCTGAAAATATAGTTAGGGTGATCTATACAATTTTGAGAGAGCAGATCGAAGATCATCTTGATCTGAAAATTACACTTTATGAAACAGAACGGAACTTTGTTGAGTACCCCGCTTGATAATTTGACCATCGAAGAAATCGGTGATGAACATATCGGATCATCCTATGATACTCCACTAAAGGAGAATGCCTTTGAAATGGATGATAACCTGAAGATGGAATTGATTGAGGACAAATTCAGGGACATCATGGAAATCATGGGTCTGGATTTGACCGATGACAGCCTGAAGGGCACTCCAAAACGTGTTGCGAAGATGTACATCAAGGAAATCTTTAGTGGACTAAATCCTGCTAACAAACCTAAGGTTGCCCTTTTTGACAATAAGTATCAATACAATGAAATGCTTGTGGAAAAGAACATTACGTTCTATTCCAATTGTGAGCACCATTTTGTGCCCATTATAGGAAAAGCTCATGTGGCATACATATCAAATGGGCAAGTGATTGGACTATCCAAAATCAATCGGATTGTTGAATACTACGCGAAACGCCCACAAGTGCAAGAGCGACTAACAGTTCAAATTGCCAAAGAATTGATAGAATTAATGGGAACTGAGGACGTTGCGGTTGTTATTGATGCCGAACACCTTTGTGTTTCATCACGCGGCATCAAAGATGTGAACAGCAGCACGGTTACCGCCCAGTTTCATGGTAAGTTCAAGGAGGAAGCTACCAAGAAGGAATTTTTGGAATATATCCTTTGATCTGACTATAGAATTTGTTCTGAATTTATCATCAACAAAGATTTCTTATCCACAAGACCATTGTGTGAGCTGTCTCACAACAAATTAACCCCCTAATAATAAGGGACTTATAAACTCTGGATTATCTTAATTTTAAGCCTTCGATTAGCTTCATTTTTAAGGTTTCATCCCTTATCTTTGCACGTCTTTTACAAAACAGATTATTAAAACATGGAATACCTTATTTATGCAGTTCCAGTGCTAGGACTTCTCGGTCTGCTTGTGATGGTGATAAAGGCCCGTTGGGTGAATAAGCAGGACGCAGGAGAACAAAAGATGCAAGACCTGGCGAAATACATCCGAGAGGGTGCATTGGCCTTCCTAAGTGCCGAGTATCGTGTGCTTGCCATCTTTGTAGTAGTTGCCGGAGCATTGCTTGCATTAATATCAACACTCGTTGAAACAACACATATATTCATCGTTATCGCCTTTATTATTGGAG